>JAZQLF010000001.1:0-2093 GCA_045542535.1 Acutalibacteraceae bacterium
CATATAAAGTACATCCCAGTCAGATGTAAATCCTACACGGTAGAACATAAGCGGAATAATGAGAGAAACGAGGGTCGTGATGGGGGTTGTGAACCAAGTGATGATTTTTTGGTATTCTTCAAGTCTTTCTCCGGAAATATACATCTGATAATCTGTAACTCTGATTTTGGTGTCATCCTGTGCAATACCAACCGCAGCTTCAAGTGTATTGGAAACAAGCATAGCAATGTAAATTGCAAGACCGCACAGAAAATGAGAATTGCCAAGAAAGAGAATTGCCAGAATATATGCTCCGTTTCTCAATGCCAAGACAATATATTTGAATACAATCAGCTGCTTATACTGAAAGCGTTTTCTTATCCACGGTGCAAGGAATTGACCGGGGTTGCCGGACATTTTATAAATAATTTCTGCTATAGAGAAGAAAAGTCCTGTTTCACGCCAAGTATAAATAAGGAGGATTCTTTTCATATCAAGCATACCGTTGCCCAATGAGTCGAGGAGCTCTGCAATTTTTATTATCCAAAGATATTTGTTTTTAAATATACCCGAAACGCAATGCCAGAATGAAAGGTATTCTCTGTTTTCAAGAGGTGGCATAGGAATTCTTTCTTTGATGTTGCGAAGTCCTATGAACATAACTCCCGATGAAACAACAAAAAAGATGGGTATAAGATATCTGAAAGTTCCGATATCCTTGATGCCGTCAAGGAACATTACGCCTGCAAGCGTCGGAAGAATAACGTTTACGATATTCTGAACAAAATGGCTGATTTTAACGGGGAATGAACGCACATACAGTCTTTCCTGCGGGTTGGGGCTGATATTATCAGCAACAGACTGTGTAAAGCCGACGTAATTGAATATTGTGTAAAACTGGAAAAGAAGATAAAGAGTCCAGACTCTGTCGGTAAGCGGGAGCTCGTAAAGCGGAAGAGTACAAATAAGCACAACAACAATAAGGCACTGAATGACATTTGCATATGCAAAAATTTTGTATCTGCCGAGCTTTTTGAGGAGCTTTTTTCTGATAAGAATATTTCTGAAACCGCTCCATCCGTTGGTGAGAAAATGCGCACCGAAGATTTTGAAAATATTGAAGCTGTTGATGCCTTTCCAACGGGTATCTATGATGTTGGCAACGCCGTCGGGAAGAATAACGGAAAAATCAAATATAAGCATCAGTAAACCTAAAACAGTAAAGGTCAAATACACCGCATTATATCTTCGTTCAATTTTTGGTGGAAGAAAGCCTAAGTTTGCATCTACACCCATGGTCAGAAGATTCCAGAAATATGTTGATGCAATGAAAAATACGTTTATCGCACTGAATGTGAGAAGAGGAATTTCGTAGTAATGTGCAATCAGATAACAACCTGTACCGAAGGTAAGGAAGCTCTGAAGATATTTCAGAGTATAATCACCGCCGACTGCGGCAAAAATCGAAAAATATTCTTTATACGGAACATGTTTTCCTTCAGCAGGAGTGTTCCAATATTTTTTCATTTCCTGAAAGATATTCATTTTCTCTTTGCTTTCAGATTTTGCCATTATTTTTCTCCTCCTTCCGCAATAAGTTCATTTATTCTTTGGTTTGCATCATCACGGGTTTTGCCGTATTGTTCCTTCGGGGCAACGTTAATAACAACCTTTTTAATGTTTTTGGGAAGCCACGTGTCACCGAATGTTATTTGCTCTTCGCCTTGTGCTCCCATATAAAACTCTTTGAGATTTGAACAAGAATAGAATGCAAAACTGCCTATTTCTTTAACCGAAGCGGGAATATACATAACAGGTGTCATGCCCTGACAATAGCTAAATGCATCAGAACCGATTTTCTCGAGTCCGTCAGGAAGTGTAACAAGAGATATCTTTTCACACTTAAAGAATGCCATATCACCGATTTCTTTAAGCGTTGAGGGTATATTAACTTCTGTAAGTGTTTCATTTTTATAAAACGCACACGCACCTATTCTTTCAACACCTTCGGGAATTGTATATGAAGTTTCTACCTTCTTGATAGGATAGACCATAAGCTTTTTCATATCCTTTGTGTAAAGAACACCGTCAACGGAAGTGTAATATTCATTCGC
>JAZQLF010000002.1:0-12905 GCA_045542535.1 Acutalibacteraceae bacterium
ACTAACATCAATAAGATATATTGATTATCAGTATGATTCCCTTAACCGTCTGCAGAATAAAGAAATTTCGACTGCAACACCATACCTGATTGATTATGAGTATAAAAGCTCCCAACGTAATACAGGGGATGTAACAAAATACAAAACAACTCAGCTTGCAAGCGAGGCATTGGGTAATGTAAATTATTCATATACTTATGATGCAGTTGGAAACATAACAGCTATTAAGAGAAACGGTAACGATTACCGTTCTTATGAATATGATGAACTCGGCCAGTTAACAAGGGAAAACAACAAATCCGGAGATAAATTCACAAAGGTTTGGAATTATGATGGACTTGGAAACATAGAATCGGTAAAGGTTTTTGATTATAACAATACAACCGCAACATCAGAGCTGGGAAATTTTAAAACAGCAATCAATTATGTTTACGGCGCTGATTCCGATACAGGTTGGACAAGACTTTTAACAAAGCTTGTATATAAAGGAAGAGATTCTGACGGGAACGCAAAAGTTACCGATACTAAATATATTGACTATGACGAAATCGGTAACCCTGTTGAATATCTTGACCATGATATGACTTGGTTCGGTCGTCAGCTTCAGACAATCAGTGTTGGTGCTAATACAACCGAAACAACTGACGATAAAGAAATCAGTTTCACCTACGGTGCAGATGGTTTGCGAGGAACAAAAACCGTCAAAACCGGTGATACAACAGTAACAAGTGAATATGTTTATGCAAACGGTCGGTTAGCTTATGAAAAGCGTGGAAATAGTGAACTTTACTTTTTCTATGACGGCTTAGGTCATTTAGCAGCAATCCGTTATTATGAAGATGCAACATCCGATACCTACACACAATGCTATGTTGCAACCAACTCGATGGGCGATGTCCTTAACCTCATTAACGGTGATGGCGATATTATTGCAAAATATGCCTATGATGCTTGGGGTAATGTAATTTCCGTTAAAGATGGAGATAGTGAAGATATAACAGATGAAACAAATATTGCGCTTGTTAACCCTATTCTTTACAGAGGTTATTATTTAGATAGGGAGACTGGTTTCTATTATCTCCAGTCAAGATACTACAATCCTGAAATTGGTAGGTTTTTGAATGCGGATTCACTTCTTCCTGATGTTGGTGGAGATGTTTTAGGCAACAATATGTTCTCGTATTGTTTGAGCAACCCTGTTAATATGTCTGACCCTACAGGGCATTGGCCGAGTTGGGCAACAGTAGCATTAGGAGTTGCTGCCGCTGCAGTTGCAGTTGCGGTTACTGTAGCTACATTAGGTGCAGCTGCACCAGCAGCAGCCTGTACTTTAGCGGCAGTTGGTATGTCTTATGGTGCTAGTTATGCAGTAGCAACAACAGTAGCAACTGTTGCTGTAGCCGCTACAACAGTTGTGGCATCCGCGTATGCAGCTGATGTTGCTTATTCATCTGTTACTGGTGATAGCGTGCTTTTGGATACCGTATTTCGAGGTAATACAGAAGTGTACGAAACAGGCATGTTTCTAACATCTTTTGCTACAGCAGGAATGTTTGAGTTAGCAGCTAACAGTCCCGGAACATGTTTTATTGCAGGAACATTAGTGTCAACTTTGTTTGGAAAAACTAAAATTGAAGACATCAAAGCAGGAGATAAAGTTTGGGCAGAAAATCCTGAGACAGGTCAAAAAGAATTGAAATCTGTTGTAAGAACTTTTGAAAATGAAAGTTCTGAATTGGTTCATGTTTTTGTTAATGGTGAGGAAATAGTTACAACGACTAATCATCCTTTCTATGTACCACAAAAGGGATGGACAGATGCAATAAAACTTCGTGCTGGAGATATTCTTGTTCTTCGTAATGGTAATTATGTAATCATTGAAAAGGTTCAACACGAAATTCTTGAAACACCTGTAACGGTTTATAACTTTGAGGTTGAAGACTTCCATACATATTATGTTGGTAGTAGTTCGGTTTTGGTGCATAATGATTGTGGGCCTAAAAAAACTCAAAAAGGTCAAACCCCACGTAACAACCAAGCTCAAAACCGTCAGTTTAATAGTGTTGTTAGTGAATTGGGATTAAATAGAGATCAATCACGTAGATTGCATAATGCAATATCAGGCAAGGGTTACAGTAGAGAAGATATAATAGACGAAGCATTTTATCTTTTTCCAGAACTTGAAGGGTGATAATATTATGGCAATTGATGAAAAATTCAAAAATAAATTAAGTGTGTTAGTGGGAAAAAAACTACAATGCATTACAAGAACATGTGAACTTGTTTGTTTTTGTTTTGGAGAATTATCCACTAATAAAAAGTATGACGAAAAGGAAACAAGTGTTTCTGAGTATGTTTTACATAATCAATGCCCTTTTAGAATCACTTATAAAAATCGAATTCTTTTAGGCAGTTCTGATTTATTTATATCTTCACAATCAGATATTCAAACTGTTGATTTAAACAAGCAAAATGTGTGTTATTTTGATAATAAGTCTCAAGATATATTATCTAAATTTGATAATGAATATGTTACTGAAATTTTTTTGGGAGTATATAATGATCTCGAGGTTAAAACAACAAACTTAATAATAACTTTTTTTGTTTGTGATACTGAATATGAGTCATGGCGGTTTTTTAAAAAAAATAGTAATGAGTGTCATATTCTTGTAGATGAACGAGGAATTTCATACGACGGATAAGCTAAGACAGGTAAGACAGGGGACGGTACTGTGTGTTGTTCTGAAAGTTCGGATTAAAACAAATTTCAATTGAATTGAGTGCACAGGGGACTGGAGTGCACAGGGGACGGTTCTGTGTGTTGACATGACCTGCGAAACAATCTGACTAAGCTTGCTCTTGAAATTGACGGAAAATCCGTTCCGAAACAGACCTTTATCTATGGCGAAACTAAGGATAAAGAAGGAAAGATTATTGAAGGATCAGCAAATGCAGGTAAAGATAATCTCCTTACCCGATATAAACTAACATCAATAAGATATATTGATTATCAGTATGATTCCCTTAACCGTCTGCAGAATAAAGAAATTTCGACTGCAACACCATACCTGATTGATTATGAGTATAAAAGCTCCCAACGTAATACAGGGGATGTAGTAAAATACAAAACTACTCAGCTTGCAAGCGAAGCGTTGGACGATGTAAAATATTCATATACTTATGATGCAGTTGGAAATATAACTGCTATTAAGAGAAACGGTAACGATTACCGTTCTTATGAATATGATGTTTTGCACAGGGGACGGTACTGTGTGTTGTTCCGAATGCCTCTCTTGTAATCCGATCGGAAACAGAATATTTCGGAGCAGATGAAGATAGCGGAATAAACGCCAACGCGTATGTTAAATCCACAAGCGACGAGCACGGAAATACGACAACCTATTCCCGAAATTGGAGAACAGGAAAGCGAGAGCAATCAGGGGACGGTTCTATGATTGAGCCTTAATCCCTTGTATATCAAGGCTTTTCACCGTTTTAAAATTTAAAATCAGGGGCGGTTTTTGATTCGGGGATAAGACAGGGGACGGTTCTATGTCTTGTTCTGGGGATGAGACAGGGGACGGTTCTATGTCTTATTCTGAAAAGTCTTGAAAAGCCTTTTAAATCAAGGGTTTTGCATAAAAATATGGAATGTATTGAATTTCATTTGAAGTTCAATACATTCCGCTTTTATTCTATATTTCCTTTAAATGCCGTATCTGTAGGGTATTTACCTCTGTGATTTCTATACTTTTCTGCACCTGACTCGAATATAATGTACTGTCCGTTTTCCGCCTGGACTATACCCTCTGCCATAGGTGGTGCGATTATTGTTTCTTTTAATAAATCGTTACTGCAGGCGAGTAGGTTGATTTCCTTGCCGTCAATGGTGTAAATTCCCACTCTTTCAGTTAAAAGAACATCCTCGTAAACATAGATTTTTGAGTTGTTTTTTCTTCCGTAGCTTGTGGAGAAGAGGAGCTTTCCGCTGTTTGTGAATGCCATACCCTGAACCTGTTCGGGAATTGCTATCATATAATCGGGAATGTAGCCGTTTGTCTGTGAATTGATTTTCTTAACATCGGGTAAACCGTCTTTGAGAACATAACCCTCACAGTAAGCATAAAAGGTTTCACCACTCCCAAGGGTTGTAACTTTTCTTGCGCTTTCTCTTGCAGAATCACTGCTTTCAATGAAGTCGCCCGTCCAGAGAACGCCATCATTGTAACAAGCGAAAGAACCTTTTGTGTTAAGCTTGAAATTACTTTCAAATTTTAAAGCTTCGCCATTTTTCAGTTCATTTAATCTGTTAATTTCAAAGATATAACAGGTGTCCTCACTTGTTATATAAACATAATCTTCTGAAGAAGCAAGACCCCCTGCGTGACCGAAATAATCATTGCCGTCAACATTCTGCAAAGGAAATGCTTTTGTAAATTTATTTGTCTGAGCGTCGATAAGCATTATCATAGAGGGGAAAGCTTCATCCTCATAATAACCGCTGACAGCATATAAATCCAATTTACCGATATAGCAAAATCCCTGGGGGATTATACCTTCAAAAAGTCCGGGAATCGTAAAATCTGCTTTAAATTCCTTGAAAAAGGCTTTGAAATCTTCAATTTCTTTGATATCGGATTCAGTAACGACGGTGGTCTGGGTAATTTTATCTGTAATTTCTTTTGTTTTTAAAACCTTACCATTACCGCAAGAGCTTAAAAGAATAACTGCAGTTAACAGGGCGCTTATTTTAATGATTTTTTGTTTCATATTATCACCGCCCAAAAGTATAACATAATTGTAATAAAATGGCAAATCAATTATTGAACCCATAATTTTACAAAATTAACGGAATTTCTCTTTTTACTCTTGATAGATTAATAAAACTGTGATATAATCTGCAGGATTGAAAACAAAAGGGCTAATTAACCCTTAAATGTGTGATGGAGGTCATTGAAGTGAAAACAATCGGTGTACTTACAAGCGGCGGTGACGCACCCGGTATGAACGCTGCCATTCGTGCAGTAGTAAGAACTGCTTGCGAAAGCGGTATGAGAGTTATGGGTATCCGTCGTGGTTATAAAGGTCTTGTTGAGGGCGATATGTACGAAATGAATCTTCGTTCCGTTTCCGATATTATTCATCGCGGCGGTACAATGCTTTATTCTGCTCGTTGCCCCGAATTTGCGGATTCTGATGTTCAGGACAAAGCAGTTGAGGTTTGTAAGGAATTCGGTCTTGAAGGTATTGTAACAATCGGTGGTGACGGTACTTTCAAAGGTGCTCGTGCTCTTACTCTTAAAGGTATTCCCTGTATCGGTATTCCCGGTACTATCGATAACGATATCGCTTCCTGCGATTATACTATCGGTTATGATACTGCTCTTAATACCGTTATGGCTATGGTTGACCGCATTCGCGATACTACAGAATCTCACGACAGATGCTCTGTTGTTGAGGTAATGGGTAGAAATGCAGGTTACCTTGCTCTTAATGCAGGTCTTGCTATCGGTGCAACTTGTATTCTTATTCCTGAGGTTGATTATGATATCGATTCATACATCATCGAAAGAATGAAACGTACTCAGAAAACAGGTAAAGAGCATTTCGTTATCGTTGTTGCAGAAGGCGTTAAAGGCATTGATGCAAACTCTCTTGCAAAATATATCGAGCAGAAAACAGGCGTTGAAAGCCGTGCAACCATCCTTGGTCACGTTCAGCGCGGTGGTTCACCCTCAGTTCGTGACAGAGTTCTCGCAAGCCAGATGGGTAACTATGCTGTTCAGCTTCTTAAAAACGATATCGGTAACAGAGTTGTTGCTTCTTGTAAAGATAAAATTGTTGACTATGATATTATTGAGGCTCTCAATATGAAGAAAACAATTGACCTTGACCTTTACAGAATTGCAAACGAAATTTCAATTTAACAAATTTTACAATTTTTCAGCAGTCTTGATTTTTCAAGGCTGCTTATTTTTTTCTATAATTTTTTCTTTATATTCACCTGGTTTTTACACAAAGTAATTTGTGTGAAACGAGGTGATTTTTTTGAAGAAAAGTAAAGTCTTTTTATCGATGATTTCCATTGTTTTATCGGCAATTCTGATGTTTTCCGTGTTTTCTTCGGAGATATTTAAGAATGATGCGGTTGCTGATGTTAAGCTGAATAATGTCAGCGGAAGAATCCAAGAATTTAAAGACGATTTTTTAAATATATTTAATAATGATGAAAAAATAATTGAACCGAAAATTGATGATTTACCTCAGCTTCCGCAAGTGTATTTGGGCGGTTACCCCATCGGACTGAAGCTATATGCAGATGGTGTTGTAATTGTAGGAACAGAGGCGGTAGATACCGAAAAAGGAATGGTTAATACAGCTGAAAAAGCAGGTTTGAAATTAGGCGATATCATAAAGAAAGTAAATGGTATTGAGGTTAAAAGCAATTCCCAGGTTTCAGAAATTATTGAAAAGAGTGCAGGGGAAACCTTGCTTTTTGAAGCAGAGCGAAAGGGCAGGTTTTTTCAGGTGTCATTTAATGCGGAGTTTTCTGTCAGCGAACAGAAATATAAGGCAGGAATCTGGATAAGGGACAGTTCTGCAGGTATCGGAACGGTAACCTTTTGTATGCAGGATGGTACATTTGCATCTTTGGGTCACGCTGTCTGTGATATTGATACTAAGTCAACAATTCCCATTTCACAAGGGGAGTGTACTGATGCGAAAATCACAGGATTTGTTAAAGGTCAGAACGGAAGCGCGGGAGAACTTTGCGGTTATCTTGAAAATAAGAAAACGGGTGTTATTTACAGTAATGACAGTTTAGGGGTTTACGGTTGTTTTGACTTTGTTCCCCAGAATCAAACTTTGTATCAAATTGCTCATAATGATGAAGTTCAGACAGGTGAAGCCGAAATTATAACAACAGTTGAAAATGGAATAACAGAAAAATATTCAATTATTATTGAAAGAATTGATAAAAATTCCACCGAAAACAAAAATCTTGTTTTAAGGGTTACAGACAGAAGGTTGATAGAAAAAACAGGCGGGATTATACAAGGAATGAGCGGTTCACCTATAATCCAAAACGGCAAAATTATTGGTGCGGTTACTCACGTTTTTCTTAACGATGCAACGGGTGGTTTCGGTATCTACGCTCAAACTATGGTTGAAAAATTAGAAAGTATTGATAATTAAATGTCAGATTGCACAAATCATTCGACAAATTCCGACATTTTAGAAAGATTTATCGCTTTTTTCTTTATTAGAAAAAACGGGATTTTGTTTAAACTAACGATATTTGTTGAACCCTCTTGAATTAAGTGTTTTTGAGGGGTATAATTTACCCATACTTTAGGAGGTGTTCAAATGGTTGGAAACATACGAGTTTTGTTAACTGATGAAAAAGACGAAGGCTCCGCACAACTTGCTAATGCTCTTCGTTCCAACAGAATGGATGTTAAGCTTTGTCAGAAAAATGGTGCGGAGGTTTTAACTTTAATAGAAGAAACAAATCCGGACGTTGTGGTTATGGATGCATTTTTACAACACATTGATGCGGTGGGTGTTGTGTCGAGAATAAATATGAAAGACCCTGTAAAAAGGCCTCTTTTAATTGTTATGTCCAGTATTGATAATGCGAATTTTGAAAGGGAAATTCTGAGAAGCGGTGTTGATTATTATTTCCTTAAGCCCATTGATGCGTCAATGGTGGCTCAGCGTATAGTTCAGCTCACAAGCTGGAAAGATGTTGGTGGCGCAGCCCGTTTTGAAGAACCTCAGGATTTAAATGTGATTATAACTGAAATTCTTCATCAAATCGGCGTACCCGCTCATATTAAAGGTTACAGATACGTTCGCGAGGCTATTAAATTAACCGTCGAAAATCCCGAAATGCTCAATTCAGTTACAAAAATTCTTTATCCGACTGTTGCAAAAAATTTCAAAAGCACCTCTTCCCGTGTTGAAAGAGCTATTCGTCACGGTATCGAAACAGCCTGGGACAGGGGAGATGTTGATGTCCTCAATTCATACTTCGGTTACACTATTCAGAACGAAAGAGGCAAACCGACAAATTCCGAATTCATTGCTATGATTGCCGATGATATAAGGCTTAAGAGAAAGGTTTCATAATGTTTTAAAGACTGTCATCTTGATGATGGCAGTCTTATTTAATATATATATTATATAATATAAATAAAAATATACTTTAAATTTGAGCAATTAAACACTTTACAAGGAAGAGCCTTTGTTGTAAAATAAAATGGTACAATTAGGAATAAAGCGCACTTGTGCGTGAAAGGGGAATTTTTATGAAACCTGTTTACAACAGATTATTATTAAAATTAAGCGGTGAAGTTCTTGCAGGTGAAGCAGGACACGGTTTCGATTTTAATGTTATTGAAAATGTTTGCAAAGCTATTAAAGAAGTTACAGATAAAGGTGTTCAAGTTGGTATCGTTGTTGGTGGCGGTAACTTCTGGCGCGGTCGTTCAAGCGGCGCTATGGACAGAACAAGAGCCGACTCTATCGGTATGCTTGCAACTGTTATGAATTCTCTTGCTCTTCAGCAGGGCTTCCTTGATATTGGTGTAGAAGCTCGTGTTCAGTCAGCAGTTCAGATTACAGGTGTTGTTGAAACCTTTATTCGTGACGAGGCAGTAAGACATCTTGAAAAGGGCAGAGTTGTTATTTTCGCAGGAGGAACGGGAAATCCCTTCTTCTCAACTGACTCAGGTGCAGCTCTTAGAGCAGCGCAGATTAATGCAGATGTGCTTTTAAAAGCTACAAACGTTGACGGCATTTATGATAAAGACCCCAACAAGTTCGATGATGCAGTTAAGTTTGATAAAATCACTCATAACGAGCTTCTTGAAAGACATCTTGCAGTTATGGATACAGCAGCTGCTGCTATCTGTCAGGAAAATAATATTCCGATTCTTGTTTTCAATCTTAACGACACAAGTAACATTCTCAAAGCAGTTTGCGGCGAAAATGCAGGTACAGTCGTTACGAATGAATAAATAACAAATGTTTAAAATTAAAATTACATAAATTTTCGGAGGTATTCTTTATGGAATCAGTTTACAGTTTAGCAAATGAAAAAATGGAAAAATCAATCAACTCTCTCAAATATGAGTACAACTCAATCAGAGCAGGCAGAGCTAATGCCGCAGTTCTTGACAGAATTTCTGTTGACTACTATGGTTCTCCCACTCCCATTAACCAGATGGCAGCAATTTCTGTTCCTGAACCCCGAGTTCTTGCTATTCAGCCTTGGGATATGTCTGCTTTAAGCCTTATCGAAAAAGCAATTCTTGCTTCCGATATCGGTATCAATCCCTCAAACGACGGCAGAATCATTCGTCTTGTTTTCCCTGCACTCACAGAGGAAAGAAGAAAACAGCTTTCAAAGGATGTTTCCAAATACGGCGAAGATGCTAAAGTTGCAGTTCGTCAGATCAGACGTGATTGCATCGAAAAAATCAAAACAATGAAAAAGAACAACGAAATCACTGAAGACGACCAGAAGCGTGGCGAAGAAAAGCTTCAGAAAATTACTGACGAATTCGTTAAGAGAATTGATGAAATCGCAGAAGCAAAAACTAAAGAAATAATGGAAATCTGATTATGTACGATAATATTCCGAAATTTGATGTTTTGCCCCAGCATATCGGCTTTATTATGGACGGTAACGGCAGATGGGCTAAAATGCGTGGTCTTGAAAGAAGCGCAGGTCATAAAGAAGGTGCATTGACCTTTCGCCGTATCGGTGAATACTGCGCGGATGTTGGCATAAAATATATGACATTTTATGCCTTTTCAACTGAAAACTGGAACAGACCAAAATCCGAGGTACTGGCTCTTATGAAGCTCTTCAAGGAGTATCTTAACGAGGGTGATGAGCGCATCGCCGAGAATGATATTCGCCAGATGAGATTAAAGTTTATCGGCGAAAGAGATGGCCTTCCTAAAGACCTTTTAAAGCTCATTGATAAAGCTGAAAGAGAATCGGCAAAATATGATAAGGTTACTGTTAACATCGCTCTTAACTACGGTGGCAGGGCAGAGATTACTCATGCCGTAAAAGAAATTGCCGCAAAGGTTAAAGCAGGGGAAATGTCTGTTGAAGATATTACTGAGGATGTTGTGAGCAATAATATCTACACAGCAGGTCAGCCTGATCCCGATATTATTGTAAGACCAAGCGGAGAATACCGACTTTCTAACTTTATGACCTGGCAGTCCGCATATTCAGAATTCTGGTATTCAGACATTCTTTGGCCCGATTTTACCGAAGAAGATGTTAACAAAATACTTGAAGATTATCAGAAACGTAATCGCCGTTTCGGTGGTGTGTAATTCTTAATTAAATAGGGAGAAAATTGTGAAACAGAGAGTAATAACCGGTGTTTTGTCCGGTATAATATTTATTGGTGCACTTTTACTTATGAACACTATTGTGTTCCCCATATTTGTTGCTTTGCTCAGCGGCATGGCAGTATGGGAAATTGAAAAAGCGGTTGGTCTTAAAAATAAAATGATTATGTCTGTTAGCCTTGTGCTTTCAGCGGCTATTCCGTTTATTGTTCATTTTGGTGTGAAAATGCCCATTGCCGCTTTCGGCGGAGTTTATGTTGTTCTTATTTTCATATTTATGCTTTTGAAATTTGAAACAACCAAGTTTGAACAAGCGGTTACTGCAATATTCTCATCCGTTTGTGTACCTTTTTCATTTTCACTTATGATTGTCTTCCGCGATATACATAAGCATTTTGACGGCTACACAAAGGTTGACGGCATTTATCTTCTCCTCTTTGCCTTGTTTGCAAGCTGGATGACTGATATTTTCGCTTACTTTGTTGGCAGTAAGCTTGGAAAACACAAGCTTTGCCCCAAAATCAGTCCCAAAAAGTCTGTTGAAGGTGCAATCGGTGGTGTTGTCGGCGCAGTTTTACTTAACTTATTACTTCTTTTCGTTTTCAAGAGATTCTTCTTCGAGGGCGAATCAATACTTTCTTACATAACTGTTGCAATTTTGAGTGTTGTTCTCTCTGTTGTCAGTATGTTCGGCGACCTTGCCGCATCCACAATTAAACGTAATTTTGGAATAAAGGATTTCGGTAAGCTTCTTCCCGGTCACGGTGGTATTATGGACCGTTTCGATAGTGCATTGTTCGTAATGCCCGTTCTTTATTCCGCAATATATTTTATAAACGCTTTTTAAATCACTATGAAAACTATTAATTTATTAGGTTCAACAGGTTCAATAGGTGTTCAGACATTAGACGTAGCAAGGGCCCACGGTTATAAAATCGAGGCTCTTGCCGCATTTTCCGACGTTAAAGGCATTGAAGCACAGATTCGTGAATTCAAACCCAAATACGTCGCTCTTGTTGATGAAAAGGCTGCCCAAGACCTTAAAATAAGAGTTTCCGATATGGATGTAACTGTTTTAAGCGGTATGGATGGTGTTTGCTTCTGCGGTGCAGAGGCAAAAGGTGAAATCACTCTTAACTCCGTAGTGGGGATGGCAGGTCTTAAACCCACTCTTGATGCAGTTAATGCAGGAAAAACTATCGCTCTCGCTAATAAAGAAACTCTCGTTGCAGGCGGACATCTTGTAACAGAGGCTGCTAAAAAGAACAATGTTTCTATTTTACCTGTTGACAGCGAACATTCTGCAATATTCCAATGTCTTTTAGGTGCACCATCCAATAAAGCTCTTAAAAGAATTATTCTTACCGCTTCAGGTGGTCCGTTTTTCGGAAAAACCAAAGAAGAACTCCAAAATGTTACTCTTCAGGATGCTTTAAAGCATCCAAGCTGGAGTATGGGGCAGAAAATTACCATAGACAGTGCTACAATGTTCAATAAAGGGCTTGAACTTATTGAAGCGGTTTGGCTTTTCTCAGTTTCACCCGATATGATTGACATTGTTGTTCATAGAGAAAGTATTGTTCATTCGCTTATTGAGTATGACGATAATTCTGTTATTGCTCAATTAGGTCATCCAGATATGCGTCTGCCAATACAATTTGCTTTGACTTATCCTGAACGTTTTGAGTCACCAGAAAAGCAACTTGATTTATGGGAAGTGGGTAATCTTACTTTCTATAAACCTGATTACGAAAATTTTCCTTGTATGGATATATGTAAAGATGCAATACGTGTTGGTGGCTTGATGCCAGCAGCAGTAAACTGTGCTAATGAAGAAGCAAACCTTTTATTCAGACAAGGCAAAATTTCGTTTAATGATATTCCACGTCTTATAAAAGAAGCTTCAGCTACATTAAAAAATAATCAGAACTATTCATTACAAGAGGTTTTTGATACTGATGTTTTAATGAGAGAAACTGTAAGAGAATTAGCAAATATTTAGTGAGGTGTTTGTTATAAATACTATAAATATCGCAGAAACTATTGCGACAGTTTGGGGCAATGTGTGGCCTTATTTAGTGGCAATTTTACTCTTTGGTGTAATTATTGCAATTCACGAGTTTGGTCATTTCTTCTTTGCAAAGTTATTTAAAGTTAAAGTTAATGAATTCGCTCTTGGTATGGGTCCGGCTATTTTTAAAAAGAAAATAGGTGAAACTCAATATGCGCTTCGTCTTTTCCCAATAGGTGGCTTTGTAAGTATGGAAGGGGAAGACACAGAAAGTGATGACGACAGAGCATTTAATAAAAAGAAACCATATCAAAGATTTATAATAGTTGCTGCTGGTGCTATTCTTAATTTGATTTTAGGTATAATTGTTGTTGGTGTTTGTATTTCAATGCAAAACCTTGTTGGTTCAAGAGTTGTTCATAGCTTCGATGAAAATGCGATCAGTTGTAATTACGGACTTAAAGCTGGCGACGAAATTATTAAAATTAATAATACCCACGTTTATTCAAGCCGT
>JAZQLF010000003.1:0-5645 GCA_045542535.1 Acutalibacteraceae bacterium
CCTTTAAATATTTCTGGTGAACTCAAGTCTTTGTTTTTTGAAATTACTACTGAAGCGTCCCCCTCGGCAGAAGTGTACCACGAAAAATTACGTTCACTTTCATTACTTCCAACAAACATAATAATTCCAGCATTGGCATCGTCGCCTTCCCACACTTTATCCCAATCATCTTCACTTACTGCAAAAGCTGGTACTACAAAGGTAAAAAGCATAGTTATTGCAAGAATTACCGAAAGAAATTTTTTCATACAATCATTCCTTTTTTTATTTTTTATAACGATTATAGTTAGTCGAAACAGTGTAAATTTACACTGTTTCGATACCAAATCATATATTTGGTATCGAATTTTCTTTAAAAATTCGACTGTAATCCTTTCAATGACTGTAATGCAAAATTGTATTTATAAAAAACAATTTTGCTAAAAGCCGATAAAATCGGTTTTTGCGAAACGCGACTGCGTTTCGACAAATTACAATCATTATAATAACATACAAATAAATCAATAACAAGAATAAAATAATCCTCTTGGATTTCTCCAAGAGGATTTGAACGATTACTTATAATTTTCTGCCATTTCCAAAGCAATATCAATATTATCAGCAATAATAACTTTATCAAGAAGCTTTGCTTTTTCAAGAGTTCTCTTTGGCTGGTCATTGATATGGGAAAGAATAAGTGTTTTATTTTCTTTTTCACACACTTTAATAATTGCTTCAAGGCTTTGAAGTCCTGTTGCATCAATAGCAGGAACGCTTCTCATTCTCAAAATAAGAATCTGCTTGTTTGCGGTTTTGATAACATCGGCAATTTTTGTTGATGCACCGAAGAAAATAGGTCCTGTAATTTCAAATACCATTGCGTTTTCAGGAACTTTTTTGAGTCTTATACTCTCATCATCTGTATTCTCGTCGATTTCTTTCCAACCATAAGCATCTGTAACATCGCTCATACGCTTCATAAACATAACCGTTGCAAGAATGACACCTACAACAATAGCAACAACAAGGTCAAACACAACTGTAAGAATAAAAGTAACAAGAAGAATAAGAGTGTCGCTTTTAGGCGATTTTTTTATAATTGCTACAAACTCTCTCCACTCGCTCATATTATAAGCTACAACAAAAAGAATTGCTGCAATAGTGGGCATAGGAATAAGGGCTGCATAGGGCATAAGAACTACAAGAACAAGAAGGAGAACAACAGCGTGAACCATACCTGCAATGGGGGTTCTGCCACCATTTTTTATGTTTGCCGCTGTTCGTGCAATTGCACCTGTAGCAGGAATACCGCCAAAAAGTGCTGACGCAATATTACCTGCACCCTGAGCAATAAGCTCTGTGTTAGAATTATGTCGGCTACCGGTCATACCATCTGCAACAACACAGGAAAGAAGAGATTCAACCGCTGCAAGAACTGCAATTGTGAAAGCATCCGGAATAATCGCTTTTACGGTTTCAAAGGAAAATTCGGGAACTGACGGAACGGGAAGTGATGATGAAATGGTATATAAGGAGCCGATTGTGTTTACATTCATATCAAACACTTTCACAAGCACCGCTGAAATGATTATTGCAAAAATTGATGGTGGGATTTTCTTGATGAATTTAGGGAATACAATAAGCACTGCAAGAGAAATTGCACCAATTATAAAAGCTTCAAAATTGAATGTATGAATCTGATGAGCAACCTCTTCAACTTTTTCAACAGTTTCAATAGGAGAATTAACAAAGGTAAGACCAAGGAAATCCTTAATCTGACCGATTATCAACGTAACGGCAATACCTGTTGTAAATCCCGTTGTAATGGTGTAAGGAATATATTTTATAAGACTACCAAGCTTAAACACGCCCATAAGTATAAGCATCGCACCCGCTATGAGAGTTGCAAGAACAAGTCCTGAAAATCCGTTTTCTGCAACGATACCCGCAACAATTGTGGCAAAGGCAGCAGTAGGCCCTGCAATCTGAACACGGCTACCACCAAGCATTGAGATTACAAAACCTGCAATTATTGCAGTATAAAGACCCTGCTCAGGAGTAACACCCGATGCCAGTGCAAGAGCAATAGAAAGGGGAAGTGCAATAATGGCAACGATAACACCCGATGTCAAATCTTTGCCAAATTGAGCGCCGCTATAACCTTTAAGACAAGAAATAAGCTTTGGCTTGAAAATTGCTTGTTTTGATTTTTCCATAAATCCACACCTTTTTCCATAGTTATCCGAACTGTGTTTTCTACAGGCGGATTTCCGTTCATCCGTTGTTAAAATACTGTTTGATTATATGACTTAAATCTTTGATTTTCAAGGAATTCTGCAAATCCTATTCTGATTTTGAATCAATTATAATCCTCAACAAAATATGCGTTAGTGTTCGCCTTTTTTCCTGAGGGTCCTATCACTTCAATTCGGAAGTATACATCCTCATCCTCCAGCTGAAAATCTGCTTGAGTTACGTATTCACCGGCAGGAGCATGTAAAGCCTTTGAGCGTCTGCCTGCAGTAGAAAGTGCTATACGCTGAGCCTGTGAGCATTCAACATGAACCCTTCCATCCTCTGATGTGAGTTCAAAAATTCTCGGCTCACGGGTACAATAAAATGACCCGCTCTGCATGGCAGATATAACAGATTCATAGCTGAGTGAATCACAGAGAAAAACTGTTTTACCCCCAAAACTGTCGCAACGCACATCACCAAAAGGAAATTCATTATGATTATCGTCTGCCATAGTACAAAACAGTCGCTTTCCGCTACGGAGCATTTCATCATAAACCTGCTCTTGTCCGTCATCTCCGCCCTCAATAAACACAGAATTGTTATATATTTCGACAATACTACAGCCTTCTAAATCACGATAGTCGTCAAGACATTGCATTGACCAGTATGGATGATTATATGCAACTATAAAGCCTAATTCTTTAAGCTTTTGTATATATTCATTTACAGCTTTCATATCTCTGTAGTCAGGTGTGACAGGAAGGGTGACTTCTTTGTCGCCATTTATATTGAATGCATTAAGGTGATAGCATCTTCGGAACTGACTGCTGCTCACAACATTGTCGCTGATATCCGCCTCAAAAGAATTAATTGCAACAAAATCATCCGTGCAAAAATCACTGTGGTCAAAATAATTATCGTGGTCAGAAAATGCAACTATGCTGTACCCCTGCGCCTTATATGCATCACGAATCTCCTCAGGTGTCTTTCTGCCATCCGAAAGTGTGGTATGACAATGCAAATTAGCAACATATTGGTTTTTCTCTTTAGAAATCAGTATATGCTTCATCAGCGCTCTCTCCTTAAATATCCACTTCATTTTTATCCGTATTTTATCACATCGACTCCATATAATCAAGCAACTATCCAAACAAGCTTTGTTGTTTAAACAAAACATTTCGCATGTGAAACACATATCGCTTTCCGAAGGCGAATACAACTTCAAGGGCTAATTCCAAAAAAATATCCTCCCGATTTCTCGGGAGGAATTTTTTGCGTTAGGAATTAGTCCTTGATAGCTGCCTGAGCTGCTGCGAGACGAGCAATCGGAACACGGAAGGGTGAGCAAGAAACGTAGTTGAGGCCAATCTTGTGGCAGAATTCAACGGAAACGGGGTCGCCGCCGTGTTCGCCGCAGATACCGTAGTGAAGGTTCTTGCCGCTTGCTTTACCTTTAGCAACAGCCATTTCCATAAGAGCGCCAACGCCGTTCTGGTCGAGCTTTGCGAAGGGATCGTTCTCGAAGATTTTGCTGTCATAGTAAGCTGTAAGGAACTTACCAGCGTCATCACGGCTGAAGCCGTATGTCATCTGAGTAAGGTCGTTTGTACCGAAGCAGAAGAAGTCAGCTTCTTTAGCAACTTCGTCAGCTGTGATACAAGCTCTGGGGATTTCGATCATTGTACCAACTTCGTATTTGAGGTCTGCGCCTGCAGCTGCGATTTCAGCATCAGCAGTTTCAACAACAACCTTCTTAACGAATTTAAGTTCCTTAACGTCGCCGATAAGGGGAATCATAATTTCGGGAACTACGTTCCAATCAGCGTGAGCTTTCTGAACATTGATAGCTGCACGGATAACAGCCTTTGTCTGCATTGCAGCGATTTCGGGGTAAGTAACTGCAAGACGGCAGCCACGGTGACCCATCATGGGGTTGAACTCGTGAAGAGAAGCGATGATAGCTTTGATATCTTCAACGGATTTGCCCTGTGAATCTGCAAGGAGCTTGATGTCTGCTTCTTCAGTGGGAACGAACTCATGAAGCGGAGGATCAAGGAAACGGATAGTAACGGGGTTGCCTTCAAGAGCTTCATAAAGAGCTTCGAAGTCGCCCTGCTGATAAGGAAGAATCTTATCAAGAGCTGCTTCTCTTTCTTCAACTGTGTCTGCACAGATCATTTCACGGAATGCAGCGATTCTGTCTGCTTCGAAGAACATGTGCTCTGTACGGCAGAGACCGATACCTTCTGCACCGAGTTCGCGAGCTTTCTTAGCATCAGCGGGAGTATCAGCATTTGTACGAACTTTAAGAGTTCTGTATTTATCTGCCCAATCCATGATTCTGCCGAATTCACCTGCGATTTCAGCGTCAACTGTGGGGATGATGCCGTCGTAGATGTTACCTGTAGAACCGTCGATTGAGATGTAGTCGCCTTCAACGTATGTTTTACCAGCGAGTTCAAATTTCTTGTTTTCTTCGTCCATTTTGATTTCGCCGCAACCAGATACACAGCAAGTACCCATACCACGAGCAACAACAGCTGCGTGAGATGTCATACCGCCACGAACTGTGAGGATACCCTGGGAAGCTTTCATACCTGTGATATCTTCGGGAGATGTTTCAAGACGAACAAGAACAACCTTTTCGCCACGAGCGTTCCAAGCTTCTGCGTCTTCAGCAGTGAAAACTACTTTACCGCAAGCAGCACCAGGAGATGCGCCAAGACCTTTACCTGCAGGAGTTGCAGCTTTAAGAGCTTTAGCATCGAACTGGGGATGGAGAAGAGTGTCAAGGTTTCTGGGGTCGATCATTGCAACAGCTTTCTTTTCGTCGATCATGCCTTCGTCAACGAGGTCACAAGCGATTTTAAGAGCAGCCTTTGCAGTTCTCTTACCGTTTGTTGTCTGGAGCATATAGAGTGTACCTGCTTCAACAGTGAACTCCATATCCTGCATATCACGATAGTGATCTTCGAGGATAGCGCAAACTTTATTGAATTCAGCAAAAGCCTCGGGGAATTTGTTAGCCATTTCAGCAATAGGCATAGGAGTACGAACACCTGCAACAACGTCCTCACCCTGTGCGTTGGTAAGGAACTCACCCATAAGGCCGCGCTCACCGGTAGCGGGGTCACGGGTAAAGGCAACACCAGTACCACAGTTATCACCCATGTTACCAAAAGCCATCATCTGTACGTTAACAGCGGTACCCCAAGAATAAGGAATATCGTTGTCACGACGGTAAACGTTTGCACGGGGGTTATCCCATGAACGGAAAACTGCCTCTACAGCGCCCATAAGCTGTTCCTTGGGATCTGAGGGGAAATCTTTACCGATTTTTGATTTGTATTCAGCCTTGAACTGACCTGCAAGCTCTTTAAGGTCTTCAGCTGTAAGCTCGATGTCCTGAGTTACGCCTTTAGCTTCTT
>JAZQLF010000004.1:0-302502 GCA_045542535.1 Acutalibacteraceae bacterium
TGTTGAATAGTTGATGCCATTCATTTTGCAAGCTGCAGAGATTCTTGTGATCCAAAGACGACGGAAATCTCTCTTTTTCTGCTTACGGCCGATGTAAGCATAGTTACCGCTTTTCATAACAGCCTGTTTAGCTGTTTTGAAGAGTTTGCTCTTTGAGCCATAATAACCTTTTGCGAGTTTAAGAACTTTATTTCTTCTTTTGCGAGTCATCATCGCACCTTTAATACGTGCCATTGTAAGTTACCTCCTACCGTTTTCTTCTTATTTATAAGGAATAAGACGTTTAATCTGCTTCTGATTTGTTACGTCTGCAACATTAGTCTTACGAAGACCTCTTTTACGTTTTGTTGTTTTCTTGGTAAGGATGTGTGACTTATTTGCATGTGCGCGAATCGGCTTACCGTTTTTAGACATTTTGAAACGCTTTTTAGCGCCTGAGTGAGTTTTGATTTTAGGCATAATAAAATCCTCCTTAATTTTACTTGGATGCTTTGGGAACAAGGAACATAAGCATTTGACGACCTTCAAGCTTTGCAGGTTTTTCAACTGAACCTGTTTCGGAACAAGCTTCTGCAAAACGCTGCATAATTGTAGTACCGTATTCGGTGTGTGCCATTTCCCTGCCTCTGAAACGAATTGACACTTTAACCTTGTCGCCGTCCTTTAAGAAACGGAGAGCGTGGTTAACCTTTGTGTTAAAGTCACCTGTGTCGATATTCAAAGATAAGCGAACTTCTTTGATGTCCATAACCTTTTGTTTTTTCTTTGCTTCTTTTTCGCGCTTTGCCTGTTCGAATTTGAACTTACCGTAGTCCATAATTTTGCAAACAGGGGGAACTGCGTTGGGAGCAATTTTAACAAGGTCAAGATTTGCTTTTTCTGCTAAAGCGATAGCATCTTTTGCGGACATAACGCCGACCTGCTCACCATCTGCAGAAATAACTCTGACTTCCTTATCTCTGATTTCTTCGTTGATTTGATTCTCCTTGCTAATACCTAAGCACCTCCAAAAAATAATGAAAAGCTCGAACAGAAATTCCGTTCGAGCCTCAAAACGCACCTATGGCGTTAATTAATGAAACTATTAACCAAACAATACTCTCGGTTGGTGAGAACGGAACAGTTCTGCTTTATTGCCTTGATATAATACCAACTTTGTTATCATTTGTCAAGCATTTTTTAAATTTTTATACTTCTTCGGAAGAATTGTCGTTTTCTTCTTCAACTACGGGTTCGTTTTCAGAAGTTTCTTCGGTTGATTCCTCTGTTTCTGCAACATACTCTCCGTAATAATAAACAATAATCTTATCGCTTACGGAAAGACGTCTGTCGTCAGGAATTGCAACCCAGTTATCTGTTTTTGAATCTTCACAAACAACGCTGTAAACCATTAAGGAATCGGATTCTCTGTCTGCAACATTACCTGCAACGCTTTCAACCTTTTTGAAGCCTGCAGCTTTCAAATCGGCTAAGGCATCTTTAAGAGATTCATTCAAAACATTGGGAACTACCCTGCCGTTACTGATTTTCAAGGTAATGTTTCTCTTTTCAAAAACAAGAGTTCCTTCTGTTATATTTTGGGAAATAACCGTACCTTTTTTCTCATCGCTGTCAACATATTCTGTTTTGAAAACAAGGAAACCGTTATAGGTATTATCGCTCTTTATATCGTCGTATGCTTTTCCTCTGAAATCAGGAACAGAAATGCTTGATGCACCAATTTCATCGTCAGTTTCCTCTTCGGAAACGAACTCTGTTGTTGACTCTTCTGTTGTACTCTCTTCATCATTACCGCCCGAAAATCCTTTTATTCCCCAAAGGGCAACAATAAGAATTCCAAGACAAAGCACAACGCTTATAACAAAAACTGCAACTGTGCTCTTTTTAATTTTAGGAGAATCGGGTTCCTGGTCAATCACATCTTCAAGTTCAACCTCTTCCACAACAGTTTCTTCAACATCATCTGTTTGAGAAGCATACATTGAGGAATAAGCCTCAGATGCAGTTCCTGCCGCTGCAGGAGAAGCAGAAAGCTCATTTCTCAATTCCTCTGCCGTAACAGTTCTGTCATCGGGAAGAATCTGCAAGCCGTTAACAAGCGCGTTAATAACATAAGCCGGTAACTGCTCTGCAAATTTTCCGGGAATCATAAGCTTATCGTTAGTAAGTCTTGAAGCAGAGCTCATAGGAACGCTACCGATAAGAGCTCTGTAAAGAACTGCGGAGAAAGCATAAATATCTGTGCTTGTGCTCAAGCCTTCGCTGAAGCCATACTGCTCAACTGCAGCATAACCGTCAAACAATTCGCTTTCCATAGGGCTCTTCTGACGGCGCACCTCTTCAATTGAATAACCTGTTATGCGAAGCTTACCGTTTTTATCAAGAATAAGGGTTTCGGGGCAAATACCGCCGTGAATAATTCCTGCGTTATGAAGCTCACCCAATGCAGAAAGCACGGGCATAAATAAAACTCTTGCATCATCCCAGGAAATGTAGCCTGTTTCCTGCTCTAAAAGGAATTCTCTCAAGGTCTTACCCTCGCCAAGATATTCGCTTACTGCATAAACAGTTCCTAAATCTTCCACAAGTCCGTAAACTTCTGTAAGAGCAGTAAAGCCCTTAATCTCTGTCAAAGAAGTCCAAAGCTTTACGAACTCTTCCTTTGCATCAATAAACTCCGATGCTTTTCCTATGTTGACAAGGCAATAGTTACCCTCGCCTCTTGAAAGAATACCTTTTGGAAAAAGTTCTCTCAAGGTAACGGGAGCTTTTCTCTCCATATCAAAAGCATAATAGGTAGCGCCTTCGCTGTTTGATGCAACCAGTTTCCCCACAAGATATCTGCCGCCAACAACAGTTTTAAGAGGCAAATAGGGTTCTTTCTGGGGTTCGCTGTTTTCCTTGCGGCAATAGGGGCAAAAATCATTGTCCCCTATTTTTCGCATACAGCGCAAACAAAGCTTTTCTTTTTCCATTTATTGATTCACCTTAATCAAAATTGGGTCTGTTAGAATTATTGTGTGCGAGAGCTTCTTTAACGCTCTGACGAAGCTTTCTGATATCGTTAACGCTGTTTGTAAGAGTTTCATCAGTATCTCTGATGATTGTTTCAACATAAGAGCTTGCGTTTCTTCTGATATCATTTGACCATTTTTCTGCTTTAAGAGTAATTTCTTCAGCGTGTTGCTTTGAAGAAGCGAGAAGTGCATCTGCCTCTGCCTTTGTCTGACGGAAAATATCTTCCGCAGCGCTTTTAGCTTCTTTTGTAATCTGATGCTCTTCAATCATAAGGTCTGCTCTCTGACGAGCTTTGTTGATGATATCTTCTGCTTCAAGCTGAGCCTGGTCGAGAATATCGCGTCTTTCCTGAGCGATTCTCTTTGCCTGAGTGATTTCTTCGGGCATATTAAGACGAATATCTTCAATAAGTCTTGAAAGCTCCTCTGTGTCCATAAGTGTTTTTGTTGAGAAGGGAACTGATTTCGCCTCGTCAATAAGCTGCTCCATATCAGCAAGAGATTTTTCTACAATACTTGTACCCATTATAAAAACATCCTTTCATCCTTACTTACTGTTTTAGTTTCTGGATAATCTTTTAACTATATCGTCGCAGATTTCTTCGGGAACGAATGTGGAAATATCTCCACCCAATCTGCAGACCTGTTTAACTACGCTGGAGCTTAAGAACATATGCTCTGCGTTTGAAACCATAAAAATTGTTTCCATTTCGGAA
Source organism: Acutalibacteraceae bacterium (assembly GCA_045542535.1). Lineage (GTDB taxonomy): Bacteria > Bacillota > Clostridia > Oscillospirales > Acutalibacteraceae > DTU089. The sequence continues at coordinate 3,734 of JAZQLF010000004.1, forward strand.
TTAAGCTTCTGGTTTGTCAAAGCCTGACGGAATTCATCATCATAGTCAGAAATAGCTCTCAAGCCTTTAACAACCGCTGATGCACCCTTTTCACGAACATAATCCGCAAGAAGACCTGCGTAACTGTCAACGGACACATTCGGGAGATTCTTTGTGCAACGTTTTATAAACTCAACACGTTCTTCCGTTGTAAAGCTCCCCACATCCTTGTTGGGATTTCTCATTACAACCACAATAACCTTATCAAAAAGCTTTGCCGAACGGGTTATAATATCAAGATGCCCAATGGTAAGGGGGTCAAAGCTACCGGGACATACAACCGTTTTACCCATATTACGCATCCTTTCTGTAAACAGTCAAAGCAATTTTGCCGTATTTATAGCGCTTTGATGTAAAGCCTTCAATATCTTCGGGAAGAACCTCTCTCTCTCCGGTTTCGCAAACGATTATTCCGCCGTCTGCTATATGAAGGCGAACTCTTTCAATTGCATCTTCCATAATCCCTGCGTGGTATGGAGGGTCAAGGAAAGCAATATCGAAAACCTCTGAAGTTCTGTCAAGATATTCAAGAGAATTTGCAAGAACTGTTTTTGAAACACTCCTGAAGCCTGTTGTTGCGAGATTTTCTTCAGTAACGGAAATTGAAGCACGGGAAATGTCAACAAATACTGCTGAAGCCGCACCGCGACTTAACGCCTCAATACCCAACTGACCGCATCCGCAGAACATATCAAGAACACGTCTGCCCTCTATATCAAATTGAATAATATTAAAAATTGATTCCTTAACTTTATCGGTTGTAGGTCTGACACTATCGCCCTCGAGAGTTTTAAGTCTTCTGCCTCGGGCAGAGCCTGTAATAACGCGCATCAGCCAACACCTCCGTAAATATATTATATATTAATATTATATTTCTTTTTGACATATAATATCATTTTATTATTGCATTTTCTTGCTATGTTTGTCAAGTTTTTTAAGGAAATTTGACAACTCCCCTACCCAATGATAATATTAAACTAAATAAATCCAAGAAAAGAGAAAACATAATGCCAAAAATAGAATTAACAAATATGGTTATGGTGCAAAACCCCGTCACAAAAGAGGTTTTAGTACAGAAAAGAGTTAAATATTGGTGCGGAATAACCTTTCCCGGCGGTCATATTGAAGACGGCGAAAGCATATATGACAGCGCCGTAAGAGAAGTTAAAGAGGAAACCGGACTTACCGTTAAAAACCTTAAATACTGCGGTTTTGTCCATTGGCATAATACAGAAACAAACGATAAATATTTCGTTCACTTTTATAAAACAACTGATTATGATGGTGAGCTTATTGACCAAACCGATGAGGGCAAGGTATTTTTCACTTCGCTCGAAAGCTTAAAAGATATGCAGCTCTCCCCCAATTTCGATAAATATCTTCCAATGTTTTTAACCGATGACCATTTCGAAATCTTCTGCAATTGGAACGAGAAAATGAAAGAAAATTGCGACGGCGAACCCGATTGGGATTTTGAATACAGATAAAAACAAGGGACAGACTGAAAAAGTCTGTTCCTTGTTTAATTTCAAGTATTTTTATTATGCCAATGCTTTGTTTACTATCGCCTGATAATCGATTATATCAACAACATTATCCATATTGCTATCCGCAGCCATTGCATACGCACCGTCAAGAGTATCATATCCATTTGAGACACGAGCAACTTGTGCACAGTCGATAACATCGCATACACCATCACCGGTTACATCATTTTCAATAACGCATGTAAATGTTGAGTTGGGAAGGGTAACAGTTGTACCCGTGCATATAAACGTAGTTTCGGGACTTATCGATTTAACATCAGGGAAATAAACAGAAATATCAGAGATACCTAAAGCGGTGAAATATACTGTTTTTAAAGATTTACACTGGGCAAAAGCATTTTCTTCTACACAAGTTATAGTTGAAGGCATTCTTATTGAAATAAGTTCCGAGCAACCACCGAAGGCGCTATTACCGATTGTTGTTACGCCTTCAGGTATTTTTACAGAACCAAGATTTTTGCAATTAAAGAAAGCATATTTAACAATGTTTGTTACACCCTCAGGAATAATAAATTCTGTATTATCCTTATAAGGAGGATATTTTATGAGTGTTTCTTTTGCCTTATCGAATAGAACACCGTCTATTGAGGAGTAATATCGATTGTTTGGAGACACATTAATGGCAGTAAGCCATTCACTTTCATCAAATGCACAATCACCAATACTCGTTACATTTTCTGGAATATTAATTATTCTAAGATTATGGCACCGATAAAATGCAAACCCACCTATACTTTTTACACTTTGAGGTATTTCTATAGATGCAAGGTTACTACACCACCCAAATGCCGTATCACCTATACTTATTAAACCATCAGGGAAAGTTACTGATATAAGATTTTTGCAACCACAAAAAACACTATTACGTATTTGTGTAACCTTATCAGGAATTTCTATAGAATCAAGTGAAAGGCAATCTGAAAATGCCGAATTTCCTATATCAGTTAAATTTTTTGAAAGTTTTATTGATTTCAGTTTAGTACAAAATTGGAAAGCCCCCTCCCCTATTTCTATAACATCATCAGACATAACTACGCTAGTTAGGTTAACTGTTCTAAGAAATGCATATTCTTCAATGTAGGTAACCCCTTTTGGTACAACATACTCTTCCTTTGTGCTACCGGTCGGATACTTTATAAGTGTAGTTTTTTCTTTGTTAAAAAGCACACCATCTTCAGAAGAGTAATTGGGGTTGTTTTCTGCTACGTTTATCGCAGTAAGACTTTTGCAGCCATAGTTTGAAACACCTATTTGTTCAAGACTACTGCCACCACAAAAAGACTCACCCAAACTCAAAACACTCGCTGGAATATACAACTCTTTTAAACTGTGGCATTCAAAAAAAGCAAGGTCACCAATTGTCTCAACACTATCTCCTATCTCAACAGTGGCAAGGTTTGAACAACGGTAAAATGCACGTTCTCCTATACTTGTCACACTATCACCGATTGTAGTTGATGCGAGGTTGGTGCAATTAAAAAAAGCCCAATTACCTATACTTGTTACACTGTTGGGAATTGTGATAGAGGTAATGCTGGTGCAATAATAAAAAGCATAATTACCTATACTCGTTACACTATTACCGATTGTGATGGAGGTTAGGCTGTCGCAACTATACAAAGCTCTATCCCCTATACTTGTTACACCATCGGGAATTGTGATGGATGTAAGACTTTCACAATTAGAGAAAGCGGAATTACCTATACTTGTTACACTATCAGGGATTGTGATTAAGATAAGACTTGTGCAATACCCGAAGGCAGAAACATCTATACTCGTGACCCCATCACCGATTGTTACCTCAACAAGATTTGTACACCAATAGAACGCAGAATTACCTATGCTAGTTACACTATCTGGAATTATAATGGAGGTAAGACTTGTACAACCACTGAAAGCAGACATACCTATACTCGTGACCCCATCACCGATTGTTACCTCAACAAGATTTGTACACCAATAGAACGCAGAATTACCTATGCTAGTTACACTATCGGGAATTGTGATTGAGGTAAGACTTGTACATTCATAGAAAACAGAATCACCTATCTTTGTTACACCATCTGGAATTGTAATAGCGGTTAGATTTGTACACCGAGAGAAAGCATAACCGCCTATATTGGTTACACTATCAGGAATTGTTATGGAGGTAAGGTTGGTACAATCATAGAAAGCACTCATACCTATACTAGTCACACTGTTGGGTATCGTGATAGATGTAAGGCTTGTACAACCACTGAAAGCAGAATTACCTATATTTGTTACACTTTCGGGAATTATGATAAAAGTAAGACTTTTGCAATTATAAAAAACATAATCCCATATGCTTATCACACTATCGGGAATTGTAATAGAAGTCAGACTTGTACAATCCCGGAAAGCCGACGTGCCTATACTTGTAACACCGTTACCAATAACAACCGAATTAATGTTTGAACGCGATGAATACCAAGGTGATGAGGTAGAGGAATAGCTTGTCATCGAACCAGTACCACTTATAGTAAGTATTCCCTCATCGTCTAGAACCCAAGTAAGGTTGACGCCGCAGGTACCACTTGAAGCCGCTTGCGATTTAACAGAGAAATCCGGTGCAAGACTTTTCAAAAATGCACATATACCGTTAAAATCAACCTCACCAAGCCCTACATACGCAGAGCTTAAAATCATAGCAATAGCAAGAAAAACCGATAAACTTTTCTTTAATGTCTTTTTCATATTTTTACAACCCCTGAAAATAGTGATAAATTACATAAATATACATTGTATAAGATACCATACATTTACAAAAATTTCAATTATGTCAAACATCATTAATCAACAAAAAAACTCTTTTAATTTTGTACATAAAATAGCAAAAATGGCTCGAGAAAATAATCCTCGAACCATTTTTATTCACCACGAAAGGCTTTGATTATTTCAATTGCATTTGCTTCCGTAATACCGGGAACGCTCATTAATTCTGCCTTTGCAGCCTTTCCGATAGCTTCCATTGTTTTGAATTTTATTATAAGATTTTTGGCTTTCTTTTCACCGATACCTTTAATATCCGTAAGCGATGCGGTGAGAGCAGATTTTGTGTGCTTTTTGCGGTGATATGCAACGGAAAATCTATGAACCTCATCCTGAATATTTGTTACAAGCTGAAAGGCTTTTTTCCTTGCATTAAAATCTATTCTGCCCCCTGCGGTAGAAATAGCCGATGTTCTGTGCTTACTGTTTTTCACCATACCAAAAACAGGAACATCAATGTTATATTCTTTAAGAAGAGGTAAAACTGCATTAACCTGACCTTTGCCACCGTCAAGAAGAATCAGGTCAGGAAGCCTCGCAAAGCCTACTGTTTCACCTTTTTCCTTGTGGGCATAGTATTCATCAAAACGGCGGGAAAGAACCTCGTTCATTGAGCGATAATCATCCTGACCGCTGAAGCCTTTTATAGCAAAACGACGGTATGCAGATTTCAAGGGTTTGCCATCCTTAAACACAACCATACCTGCAACATTGTCACTTCCGCCCGTATGGGAAATATCGTAAGCCTCAATGTATTCAGGGATTTTTGACATTCCCAGAAGCAAGGACAGTTCCTCAAGGGCTTCACGGTTTCTGTCATTAACTCTATATTTATCAAGAAGCTTTTGAGAAGCGTTGGACTTACACATTTCAACTAATTTTGCCTGAACACCCTTTTGCGGTATAACAATACTTACATTGGTACCGCGCTTTTCTGAAAGCCATTTTTCAATATTTTCTTTGTCTTCAATTTCTCCGTCAATTTCGATTCTCGGAGGAATTTTTCTATTCATAGAGTAATAAGAGGTTATAAATTCCCCTCTCATTTCAGAAATTTTATCTCCCTCATCGCAGAAGAAATGCTCACTGTCAAAAAGACGGTTATCACTGAAACGAAGTACCGCAAAGCAAGCCTTACCGTCCATAACGGACAATGCGAAAACATCCTGTTCTTTATAGGTTGAAGAAACAACCTTCTGGTTACTGCCAACCTTTTCGATGCTTCTTATAGTATCGCGTATTTTTGCAGCTTTTTCGAATTCTAAATTTTCCGAAGCCTCGTTCATTTGCTCGGTTAATTTTCTTATGGTTTCCTTACTGCCGTTTTTGAGAAAATCAAGAGCATCTTCTACATTTTTCCTGTATTCGCTGTTTTTAAGCTTTCCCGAACAAGGCGCACAGCAAATACCCAAATGGTAATTAAGACAAGGTCTGCCTTTGCCGATGTCACGAGGAAAAACCTTTGAGCAAGTAGGCAATTTGAAAACCTTTTTTGCTTCTTCAACGGCACGGGTTACAGAAAAGCCTGCAGTATATGGCCCGATATATTCCGCATTTTCATCGTCCTTCTGAAGAACGGGGTAAATATTCTGCCAATCACCTTTGGTAACTTTAATATAACTAAAGCCCTTATCATCCTTTAAAAGAATGTTGTATTTAGGCATATTCTGTTTTATAAGGCTACATTCGAGAACAAGTGCTTCAAACTCGCTGTCTGTGAGTATATAGTCAAAATCTTCCACATTCTCAACCATTTTCTGCACTTTGGGAAGATGCTTTTCCTGTGCACCAAAATATTGGCTCACTCGGTTTTTTAGTGCTTTCGCCTTGCCGATGTATATTATTTCTTTATTTTTATCTTTCATAATATAAACACCGGGAGATAAGGGCAATTTGTTAGCCTTGTCCTTAAGTCTTCTCAATCTCTCTGTCATATATACTCACCCCCTTATAAATTGAAAGTTGAAAGATGAAAGTTGAAAGTCTCGGGGAAGCTTCGCTTCCAAACATTATATAATGCGTCGCAGACCCGACACTGGCATCTGGCATCTGGCGTCTGGCATCTTTACAATGCGTCGCAGACCCTTAATTTTCCACTTTCCATTTTCAACTTGCCACTAAAAAAGCGGTAAAGGTTACCCTTTACCGCTTTAAAATCTGAATTAAACTTCTGCGAAGCCGCTTTCAACCAATGCAACGAGAGCATTAACTGCCTGCTCTTCGTCAACACCGCCTGCGATGATGCGGATTTCGGTGTCACCCATAATGCCGAGAGAAAGAACACCGAGAAGACTCTTTGCATTAACTCTTCTTTCTTCCTTCTCAAGCCAGATTGAGGACTTGAACTCGTTAGCTTTCTGAATAAAGAAAGTAGCGGGACGTGCATGAAGGCCTACCTGATTTTTAACTGTTACATCTTTAACGTACATAATAATTCTCCCACATTCAAAATTAAAACATTTAATTAATTTCTTACTGTTATGAGTGCAAAAATCTGCAAATCACTTACTATATTATACCACCAAATTATTTTTAGTCAACGAAAAAAGACCAACCTTTTCCTTAAAAAGCCATAATTCGGATGGAATACTAAACCTTTCTGAAATTCAAAGGCGTGTTTTGTGCAACTTAACTACAATTGTAGATAGTTATTATTAAACATAAACAATTATTTAACGATTATTCTTTAATTCTTCCAAAAAAGCCTTTTCCTTCTTATCAAGCTGCGCATTTTCAAGAAGCTCAGGACGGCGCTCCAATGTTCTTTCAATAGCCCGTTCTCTTTGCCATTTCTTTATATTAGCGTGGTGACCCGAGGTAAGAACTTCGGGAACCCCCATATCGTGCCAGACAGGTGGCTTTGTGTATTGAGGGTATTCAAGAAGAGAAGAATAGTGACTCTCCCCCATAAAGCCCTCCGGCTCGGAAAGAACTCCGGGAAGCATACGGGAAACCGCGTCTGCAAGAATCATTGCAGGCATTTCTCCGCCGGTTACAACATAATCACCAATGGAAATTTCTTCGTCAACAATTTCGTCAATAACCCTTTGGTCAACGCCCTCATATCTACCGCAAAGAATGGCGATATTTTCCATTTGAGAGAGCTCTTTAACTCGCTCCTGGTTAAGAGTTTTTCCGCAAGGTGACATATATATGAAATGAGGCTTCTTGCCCGTTTCATTACAAACCTTCATATAGCAGTCGTAAATAGGTTGAGCCATCATAAGCATTCCTGCTCCGCCACCATAGGGAGTGTCATCAACCTGATTATGCTTATTTATTGCGAAATCACGAATCTGGTGAAAATTCATTTCCACTTTCCCCGATTTTCTTGCTCTGCCGATTATGCTTTCGCTCATTACTGCCTCGCACATTTCGGGGAAAAGAGTCAATATATCAATCCTCATCGAAAAGCCCCCTTAACGGACGAATGAAAGCAACATCGTTTGCCACATCACATTGGATTACAACATCCTTAATGGCAGGAATAAGCACTTCCTTGCCATCGGGAGTTTCAATAAACCATACGTCATTTGCCGCATAGCTTTCTATATCTTTAATTTTGCCGTAGCAAATATTATTATCATCGTAATTTAAAACAGAGCAACCAATTAACTCTGAAACGAACCATTTACCCTCAGGAAGATTAATATCCGAGCGTTTCATATAAAGAATGGTATTTCTTAATTTCTGTGCATCTTCAACGGTATCAACACCCTCGATTTTAAGCACAGCAACATTGCCGTGAGGACGGCAGGAAACAATTTTAAAACTGTCATTTCCCTTTTCATCACGGTAAAGAGTTTTGAATTTTTTAACAAATTCGGGCGAATCGCACCAAGGGTTAAGACGCACCTCGCCCTTTATTCCGTGAGTGCTGACTATCTGCCCGATTTCAAGAAAATCTTTAATCATAAATACTCCAAAAAACGAAAGACGGATTGATTTTAGATGGCAGAAGGCGGAATTTTACACCGATGGCGTATGAAGATACTCCGAGTGTGTAAAAAACGCCTTATGCGCTAAAATCAACCGTCTTTAATTAATCGATGTCCACCTGAACTTTGACATCCTTACGGATTGCCGCGGCACGCATAACAGTACGTATTGCTTTAGCAATTCTGCCTTGCTTACCGATAACTCTTCCCATATCGTCGGGTCCGACGTGAAGATGATAAACAACTACACCCTCTTCGTTGGGCTCGTCAACAGTGACCTCGACTGCGTCAGGGGCATCAACAAGGCCCTTTGCGACTGTTTCGAGTAATTCTTTCATCGTTGTCACCTTAATTATTTAATGATGTTTTCTTTTTTGAGAAGGTCGCGAACTGTATCAGTGGGCTGAGCACCGTTCTGAATCCATTTTGTAACTTTCTCTGCGTCGATTTTGATTTCTGCAGGTTCGCTGATGGGGTTGTAGTAACCAACTTCTTCGATGAATCTGCCGTCACGAGGATAACGTGAATCAGCAACTACTACACGATAGAAAGGTGCTTTCTTTGCGCCCATACGGCGAAGACGAATTTTTACTGCCATTTTAATTACCTCCGAAAAGTAAAATAATAATAAACTAATTTATATTAAACACATTGTGTTTAAAGACTGACTATAAAATGATTTACATTGGGAAACCGCCGGGCATTCCACCGGGCATTCCACCGGGCATTCCTCCGCCCATACCCATGCGCTGCATACGCTTCATCATTTTCTTTGAGTTTTTGCCGTTAAGCTGTTTATAAAGCTTCTGCATTGAACGGTACTGGTTAAGAAGACGGTTAACATCTTCAACCTGCAAACCGCAACCTGCGGCAATTCTTCTCTTACGTGACGGGTTGATTATATCGGGATTTTCACGTTCCTTTAAAGTCATTGAACGAATAATCGCCATTGTATAATCAATTTGCTTATCGTCAACATCTGTGTCCTTAACTTTTTTATTAAGTCCGGGAATGAGAGAAATAATGTCTTTCATAGGACCCATTTTCTTCATTTCCTCAAACTGCATAAGCATATCGTTAAGGTCGATTTTATTTTCACGAAGCTTCTTTTCAAGCTGCTCCGCTTTTTTCTCGTCAAGGGCAGTTTCTGCTTTTTCAATAAGAGAAAGCACGTCACCCATACCGAGAATACGACTTGCCATTCTGTCGGGGTGGAAAACGTCCAGATCCCCAAGCTTTTCACCGATACCGATAAACTTAATAGGTTTACCTGTAACTGCTCTTGCAGAAAGTGCCGCACCGCCTCGGGTGTCACCGTCAAGCTTTGTAAGAACAAGACCGTCAATACCAAGTGCTTCATTAAAGGAAGAAGCAACTGTAACTGCATCCTGACCGAGCATTGAGTCGATAACAAGGAGGATTTCGTGGGGCTTAACCTCTGCTTTTATATCTTTGAGCTCCTGCATAAGCTGTTCGTCAATATGAAGACGACCTGCAGTATCAAGGAAAACATAGTCATAACCGTTGTCTTTTGCAAGCTTGATTGCCTCTCTTGCAATTTTAACGGGATTTTCAGTACCCATTTCGAAAACGGGAACGCCGATTTGCTCACCAACAACCTGCAACTGCTTAATAGCAGCGGGACGGTAAATGTCACAAGCAACAAGAAGAGGTCTGTGACCTTGTTCTTTAAGCTTGAGAGCGATTTTTGCGCTGTGGGTTGTTTTACCTGAACCCTGAAGACCGCACATCATAACAACTGTTGGGGGATGTGCCGCTGTGGAGAGTCTTGCCTGAGTTCCGCCCATAAGCGCGGTAAGCTCTTCGTTAACGATTTTAATAACCATCTGCGCAGGAGTAAGGCTTTCCATAACCTTAGCACCGATAGCGCGTTCAGTAACTGTATTAGTAAAATCCTTGGCAACCTTGTAGTTAACGTCTGCCTCAAGAAGTGCAAGGCGCACCTCGCGCATAGCGTCGCGGACATCGGATTCTGTAAGGCTACCCTTACTTTTCAATTTTTTAAAGGCGTTATCGAGTCTGTCTGAAAGTCCTTCAAAAGCCACGGTGCAACCTCCTTATTACTCATCAAGAGAAATGATTGCAGATTTGATATTAACAACTGCATCATTAACCTCTCGGGAGAGAGAAATATTCATATTATATTTATTGATTTCCTCGACATTTTCCATAACAACGTCGAGAGCCTCGGTAATTTTTCTTGTGCGCTCGGCAAAGCCCAATTTCTTTTCCATATCATAAAGCTGGGACTCTGCGCGTTTAACGGCATCACGGACACCTTGTCTTGTAATACCCTCATTCTGAGCGATTTCGGAAAGGGAAAGGTCGTCACTATAGTAATACTCAATGAACTTGCGCTGATTATCTGTAAGCATTTCCCCATAGAAATCTGCAAGCAAAACAACATCAAGATTCTTAGCCACATTGACACCCCTTTCAAACCACACTGTAAAGAACTTTAACTTTACAGGAGTGCATTATAGCAGAGTAGCATGGCTTTGTCAAGAGTTATTTATAAAAAAGTGGCAAGTTGAAAATGGCAAGTGGCAAGTTTAGGGGCAAGCCGATTATATACCAAGATTATTAAGTATAAATGAGTCTATATGTGACCAATATGTTACTTCATCTGCTTCAATATTTCTACCGTGAGTGCCCTCGGAGATTATAACCTCTTCCACGCCCTCTGCATCGCAATTTTCATAAAGCCTTTTGCTTACAAGTGGCGGTACAACAGTATCATTCTCGCCGTTAATAAACATTATCGGCAACTGGATTTCCCTTATCTTAACTATTGTGTCGGCGTTTTTAAAGCTCTCCCCTATTTTATCTTTTGCAAAAAGGGACATAAATTCTGTCGCAAGAAATGAAGATAGGGGTGTTTCACTTTTTATATATTCTTTCATTAAATCTTCAATGGATGTATAGCAGCTGTCGGAAATCACCAACCTGACGTTTTCGGGCAATTCCTCTGCAGCAGCGAGAGTTACTGCATTAGCTCCCAGAGAAACACCGAAGAGAACAATTTTCGCCTTTTCATCTTTATCTGTTATTGCATTGACCCAATCAACAATATCAGAACTATCTTTCCAACCCATTGAAATGTCTTTATATGGACTGTCTGCGTGTCCGCGCAAAACCGGAAGAATTATGTTAAAGCCCAATTCATAAAAATGCTTTGCATATTCTGTCATCGTTTCGGGGCTACCGCCGTATTGGTGGCAAATTACAACATAACTGTGAGAACGGTGTTCATTCTCAATTTGCACACCACTCAAGGCTTCTCCGTCTGCATTTTCAATTTCTATTCTTTCGCCTTTTTGAGAAATCCATTCAGAACTGACTTTCAGCTGCTCCGAGTATGAATATTCTTCAAATTTCCCCCAACCATCTTTTTTTAATAAAGAGGAAGAGAAAAACATTGATGCTACTATATTTATTAAAAGAATTAAAATTATCAATACCGCAATTATTGTAATTACTGCGCGTTTTTTTGATTTAAATAAATTTATCACTTAACTTCACCTTCTATACCAATGTATATTATCACATTTTATATTCTGAAATCAACTTGTTGACATAAAATAGTATTTGATATATAATTCTGTTCCAAATTAAAAACGGAGATGTTTTAATGAGCTTAGTTGAAATTGTTCTTCTTGCAGTAAGTCTTTCAATGGACGCTTTCGCAGTTGCCCTTTGCAAAGGACTTGCGCTAAAAAAAATTAATTTAAAAAGCTGCGTAATAGTCGGATTATGGTTCGGTGCATTTCAGGCTTTAATGCCTATGATAGGCTTCTTTTTAGGCAGCACCTTCGCAGATAAAATAACCTCAATTGACCATTGGATTGCATTTATTCTTCTTGCAATTATCGGCGGTAATATGATAAAAGAATCCTTCGACAAGGATGAAGAAAATGTCAATAGCTCCTTAGGCGTAAAAACAATGCTGGTTATGGCAATCGCAACAAGCATTGACGCTCTCGCAGTAGGCGTCAGCTTCGCGTTTACAGATTTTGAGCCCGACTGGTTTGTTTACATAGCATTTGCCCTTATCGGCATTATAACTTTCACTCTTTCTGCCATCGGCGTTAAAATCGGCAACATTTTCGGAACAAAATACAAAGCCAAAGCAGAATTTGCAGGTGGCTTGATTCTCATCCTTTTAGGCCTTAAAATTCTTCTTGAAGGACTCGGAATATTAAAATAAAAATAAAGTAAAAACCTTTCTTTCAGTTTTCGAACCGAAAGAAAGGTTTAATTTTTTAATAACCCTTTATCTTCTTCAAGTCGCGGTAGTTAATAAGCTCAATTCCGCAAGCCTTGATATGCTGAAGTGTCTGAGGGTCGGAGAACAATTTATGCTCCCATACTCTTCTGTACCAAACGCCTGTAATAGCTTTAAGGTCGTCAGATTCAAGAGCAGGGTGTATGTAGGTTTCTGTTACACCATTGGGGAAGCTTCTGTAAAGCTCGTAGATATATTCTTTAAAATTCTCATAGCTATCGTTCTGAGGTCCGTTCCATTCACCGGGAATAAGATAATCGGGCATTGCAATACCTTTAGATTTAGCATAGCCAAGAACCTGGTCAAAAACAGCACCGATAACATCAACATCAATCTTAACATCAAGAGTATCGTTTTTGAACATTTCGGGAACGAATGTACCGGGGAAACGGAAAGGAAGTCCGTATTCTCCTGCAATATCAAGAGTACGATTAAGAATTTCAAAGCGACCTGTTTCAATACCATAAAGAGAGCCCATATGGTTATCAAGATGTGACGGCTCAACTCCGAAGGATTTGAAGCGCTCAATCTGAGCTCTGATTTCGCCTTCAACTTCGTCAACATCGCAATTCTTCTCAAACTCGTCAGATTCATAATACATAAAATCTTCCGCATCTCTGAGAGAATCTGTATTATTATGAGCGATGGGACCCCATCTGTAGTTACCCCATTCGCTTGTAAATGTAAGGTGAACACCAACTGCATATTCAGGGTGAGCTGCCGCCCATTTACCTGCCTCCTTTGCCCAGGGGCAAGGAGTCATAATTGTTGAAGAGGTTATTGCACCCTTTTCGAACAAATCCATTACTGCAAGATTGGAAGAATGATTCATTCCGAAATCGTCTGCATTGATAATCAAATATTTATCCATTTCATTTTCTCCTTTGTCCTTAATGGAATAAATTATTTATCTTTTTTCCTCTACTTCCTCAAATAAATCTGCAATGCTTGAAATTGAATCTTTATTTTCCGGTTTAGTTTTATCTGCCGCTTCAGCTGCTTCCTGTGCTTTCTTTGCGGTAGTTTTCTTCTTTTTGAAAACAAAGAGCAATACAATTCCGCCGATAGCCAACATCCAGACTATTACAAGAACAACAATTAACAAAGCAACAGGAACATCATTTTCATTATCTTTTTCCGATTCAACGGATTCATATGAAACCCCTGGAGCAGTTGTGCCTTCTGAGGAAACCTCAATAGCGCTTACATCATCACCGAGAATTTTCTGATAATAAAGAATTTCTGCAGCCTTTATAACATCCTCGGTTATGTTTCCGTCAACATTCAAACCGTTTTCGTGCTGAAGCTTTTTAACAATCGCTACTGTATCTTCGTCAAGAATACCGGTTATGCCGTCATCGCTTAAACCGTAATGAGTGTAAATAAAAATCCATTGAATCCACTTTATAGCTTCGTCCTCATCACCTGCGGAATATGTACCCGTGGGTTTTGAATAAGGATTGGAGGTTGCCGCATAATCAACGGTTTCGCCCTCAACCTTGCTTTCTTCAGTGGTCTTTTTCTCTGTAGCTTCAGTAGTATTCTGGGTTGCAGCAGGTACGGGAATAATCAAGCCTATATCTGCAGCAGTTGTCTGAGCAGGTGCGGCAGTAGTTTTTTCACCTGAACCGCCTAACAGTCCGCCGAACACATCGCCTAAGCTGTCCCCTATTCCGCCGATAGAATCGCCTATTCCACCGATTGCATCACCAAGACCGCCGGAAGAGCCTGAACCAATATCACCGAGAGAACCGTCACCCAGGTTTCCTAATGAATCACCCAAACCGGAACCGTCACCAATTCCACCTACAACATCGCCTACAATATCACCTAAAGAGCCGTTTCCCGTAGTTTCATTATTTTCAGCATAGTGAACCTTTGCAGTTGCTGTTGTAACATCTGTTTCATATATTTTTGCTTTTGTCAAAGAAATTGCAGAGCACATTGAAAGCGCCACAATCAAACAGCCAAAAGCAAGAAATTTCTTTTTCATTTAATCATCCTCGTTATTACTCTTTTAACCAATGCATTATACCATAAAGAAAAACGCCTTTGCAATAGAATAAAAGAACTTCCTCGTTTGCAACAGTTTTGCTCTTTTCTTTTTATACACATATTACAAACTTCATTCACGGAAAATTCACGATAGAAAAAGAACCTCAACTTTCAGGTTGAGGTTCTTAAAATATTCTATATGTAATTTAGGCTTCAAGATTAAGAATCATTTCAGGATTCTGGAAAAATTCTTCCATTTTTGAAAGGAAGGGTCTTACATCGCCGAAGTCAAGTGCTCTGTGATCAAAACAGATATCCATAGGAAGAATTGTTCTGATTTCTATCTTCTCGTTACCCTCTTCGTCTTTAACAACAACGGGTCTTCTCTGTAATGAGCCGATACAAATAGCACAAACCTGAGGAGGAATAACCATAAGCATTGCGCATTCACCTGAAATACCTCTTGTATCAGCACCGATATTTGAAACGGTAATTGTACCCTGCTTAAGGTCTTTATATGTAATTCTGTCGGTTTCGGGAATTGCCTCGTAAGCTTTCTTCTCTGCGCCTTTAAGAAGATGGATTTTATGATTCTTGTTTGTATTTGCACCAAAAAGTCTTTTAATTGCTTTTATAACATGACCTTTTTTAAGTTTTTCAATAGTATCATTGAAAGAAACAGAATAAAGAGCCTCTGTAAGATTTGTTTTTTCAAGTCTGCGGTTAATATCAGCCTGATATTCTGCAATTTCCTTAAGAGTCTTATTACCCATGTCCTTCATTGTAATTGTCATCATTTCGCCACTGGGAAGAATCCACGGAACAGAAATATCGATATTATCGAATACAGTAACCTTACCTCTTACAAGACCTTTTTCGAAATGCATATGAGCATTGATTACAGGGTCCGCCTCAATTGCTTCTGCAAATGCCTTAAGAAGAACTGCATTAAAAGTAATTTTCGCACCGCTGTCCCCCTGATGCTCTGCAGTGAATTTTTTAAATTCTTCAACAAATTTTGTAACGTCGGGCTCATACTGGTAGCTTACGTGAGGAATATTCTGCCAACTTTCAGTTGTCATGTTTGCAACGATTTTTCTCTGAATTCCAAATCTGGTAACACTTTTAACTGCCATAAATTTACACCTTTCGCAATAATTTTATTGTTACTATCAAAAATACAATTTAAAAACAGGTTCGGGTTTTCACTCCTACGCCCCCATTTTAATTGTGACTATTATACCAAAGCCTCAGGTGAATGTCAATTCACCAATTATCACATTGACGCAATTTTGGAAAAATATACAAATCCTATTTTTTAAAAATATACATTTTCTACAACACAATACTATGGTTTTGTTAACAAATTATTAAGATAATTAAATATATATATTCTCTTGTGATTTGAAATATGCTATGGTAAAATATATACATATATTTTTCAAAGGTGACACTATGAAAATCATAAATAAAATTCTTTACAAATTGCATATTAAAAAGCCACCCCGTCCCAACTTTTCTCCGACGGGTGCTTTACCCGACCCCATAAAAGAAATCTTAAACAATGAGGGTCTTAATACCGATTCAATAATTTTCTCTTTTAAGTCCGATATGCGCGGCGCTGAATCCTTTGGTGATTGCTTTATTCTTTTTGATGAAAAGGGCGTTTATATTGCTGAAATTGAAGAGCCTGAGCTCCCAAAAAAGAAGAAAAAGAAAAGCACTCCCCCACCAAAGCCCCTTCTTCGCAAATTAACCGCTTTGCCCATTGAAGAAATTGACGAAATTTTTGCAGAGCAATATTTAGCAACCGGACAGTTAACTTATAAATTCAAAAATGAATATTTCTCATTGGGCTATTTCTCAATAGGGCTTCTTTCAAAAGCAGATACCTTCAGAAAAATATTCAACACCTTTAAAGAGGGCAAAAACTATCAGCAATATATTGCAGGTGTAAAAGAATCCTCTTGCCAGAAATGCGGTGCACCTGTTCCTGACGGCACACATTTCTGTAAGGATTGCGTCAGCAAAAATTCAACAATAAAACGCCTTTTCTCATTTTTCGGGGATGTTAAATGGAAAATGGTTTTCATAATTGTTTTTATCCTTCTCAGTAATGGTTTAAACCTTTTAATCCCCCAATTCAGCACCCAGAAGCTTTATGACGAGGTTTTAAACCCGGGTAACACTTTAGGCTACGATGCACTTTTGAAAGGTCTTTTCACAGTTGTTCTCTCAATGGCGGCAATAAAGATTTTCAATCAGCTTTTCACGCTTGTTTATCAATACCTTGTTGCAGGTATGCTCCCAAATGTTATTTACAGCATTAAAATCAAAATTTTCAAAGCCATGCAAAGGCTTTCCGTTGGTTTTTATACTCACAAGCAAACAGGCTCTTTAATGGAGCGCGTTACAAGGGACTCCAATAACATCTATTGGTTCTTCGTTGACGGCTTCCCCTACCTTATCGGTAGCGCCATAACTGTTGTCGGTATCATTATAATAATGCTTGCTACAAGCGTTAAGCTTACATTGATGACTCTTGCAGCGGCATCAGTAATCTTTGTTTGTTACCCCATATTCAACAAGCTTTTCAGAAAAATGCACCATAAAGTCTGGGTTCAGCATTCCCGCCTTACTTCGAAAGTAAGCGATAATGTAAACGGACACAGAATCATCAAAGCATTTTCAAAAGAAGATGATGAGCTTACCGCATTCAACGAAATAAGCGACAAGGTAAAGGATGCAGAAATAACAGTTGCCAATGCAGAAAATACTGTTTTCCCCATCCTTTCCGTATTTATTTACCTTTTAGGCGCACTTGTTTTAGGCTATGGCGGCGTTCTTTGCATTACAACAAATGAGCTTACAATAGGTGAGCTTCTCACCTTTGTTGTATATCTTCAGATGATTCAGACTCCCATTGATTTTCTTTCCTGGGTTTCAAACTGGTGGGCACGTTGTGTTGACTCCGCCCAGCGTGTTTTTGAAATCATGGACACAGAGCCCGATGTCAAAGACAAAGATGACCCCATTATTCTCGAGGAATTCAAGGGCGAAATCGAGCTTAATGAATTACAGTTCGAATATGAACCTGCCCATCCCATTATCAAGAATCTCTCATTAAAAATCAATGAGGGAGAAATGCTCGGTATTGTTGGTAAAACAGGCGCAGGTAAAACCACAATTTCAAACCTTATTGCCCGTCTTTACGACCCTAAAGAAGGTGTTGTAAAAATAGATGGACACGATGTTAAGGACCTTTCATCAAAGCAGTTGAGAAAGAATATCGGTATTGTTTCCCAAGATATTTTCTTATTTATGGGCACAATTGCCGATAATATAAGATATGCCCGTCCCGATGCTACAAATGACGAGGTTATTGCCGCCGCAAAGGCAGCATCTGCCCACGGATTTATTTCAAAACTTCCCGACGGTTACGAAACCTGGGTTGGCTCAGGTGGGCAGGATTTATCAGGCGGTGAACGTCAGAGAATTTCAATTGCCCGAACAATTATTCAGAACCCGAAAATCTTAATCCTTGATGAAGCAACTGCCGCAATGGACACAGAAACTGAAAGAAATATTCAGAATTCACTTTCAGAGCTTAAAGCAGGAAGAACAACTATTGCTATTGCTCACCGTCTTTCCACTTTAAGAGATGCGGACAAACTTGCGGTAATTGATGATGGCGAATGTATTGAATTCGGTACATTCGAAGAGCTTATGAAAAAGAAAGGCGCTTACTATAAACTTTTCAGACTTCAGGAAGAAGCCTTGAAATTTATCGGAATTGAGCAACAAGAAGAAACGGAAGAAAAGGAGGAAAAAGAAAATGAACGACAATAAACTCAGTATAGAATTTTTAGACTCCGAAAAATGCAAATTCTCCTTTAATCAGAACGGTTTTCTTGTGCTTTCTATTGACGGAGAAAATAAAGGCAGAGTTAAGCTCATAAGAAGCTACCCCTATTCTCTTACAGATGAATACATCTGCGTTCACGATATTGAAGATAACGAAATCGGCATCGTCAGAGATTTAAAGGAACTTGATAAAGAATCTTTAGACGCGGCAAACAAAGAGCTTCAGAACAGATATTATTGCCCCACAATAACATCCGTTAAAAGCGTTAAAGAGCGTATGGGTCACTTTTATTTTGAAACTGTTATTGACGGGAAAGACAAAAGCTTCACAGTAAGAGATTTAACAAGAAATCTGCGTTTCGCCAATGAAAGCACTTTACTTATTTTTGATGTTGACGGCAATCGCTACATCATTCCCGACCACGAAAAAATCGAACAGAAGAGCAGAAGGCTTTTAGAGCCCTATTTATATTGATTATGGAAAATAAAACCGTACATTTTGATATTTCTCCCCAAGGTAAAGTTTGTGACGGAACATTGACTCTTTGCGACGGCTACATTCTCAAAACCCTTGAGGGAAAAGAAGAAAAATTTAATATTACGGGCATTGAAGAAGCAGTTCAGCTGACTGATATCGGTTGCGGAATACTTGAATTAAAGCCGATAGGTGCTAAAAATGACGGTAGCGAAAATATTACCGTCTGCCGTTTTTCAATGAGTCAGGTTGGGGAAATCGGTGAGCTTGTAAAGGTTCTCAACCATTATTTTGAAAGTGGCGAAATGCTACCGATGAATACGGATGATTTACCTGTTTGCCCAAAATGCCACCGCCACTACCCAAGGGGTATGAATGCGTGTATGTTCTGCGTTAAGAAGTCATACGTTTTCTCCCGGGCATTCGGCTATTTTAAGCCCTATGTAAAATCCGTTATCGCCGCAGGACTTCTTCTTACCCTTGCCAACATTCTCGGGGCAATTATGCCCATGTTCAACTCAATCCTCATTGACGATTATCTTGTTCCCACCGCCGATGCAACACCCTATTTCGAATCTCGAACAACGGGTATTATTGTAATCGCTGTTTTAATGACCTTGACCTTTGCTCTTTCAAGGGTTATAAGCATTATAAGTAACCGCATAACAAATCGGGTGGGTTCAAGCTTTTCAAACGACTTGAGAACTCTTGTTTATGGGAAAATCCAGGAGCTTTCCCTTTCCTCAATGTCGGGAAAATCCGCAGGTAATCTTATACACCGAGTTACAAAAGATACGGAGCGAGTAAAGGAATTTTTCAACCAACAGGGTCGCTATCTTATTGAACAGATAATTATGTTCACGGTTATTCTTATTATTCTTTTCTCAACCAATGTGACTCTCACTCTTGCCGTTTTAATACCCATTCCTATTGGTGTACTGTTTATGTCAACATTCAGACATAGCACAATGCTACGCTACAGAAAGCAGTGGAGAGTTGATTCAAAAGCAACCTCAATTCTTCACGATATTATAAAAGGTATCAGAGTTGTTAAATCCTTCGGTAATGAGGAACGAGAAATCGAAAAGTTCTCTAAATATTCAAAGAAGCTTGCAGATGTTGCCGCCTCTAACGAAAAATATTGGGCAGTTACCTTCCCTCTCGTTGGTAATTTTATGGCGTTAGGCGAATTTCTTGTGCTTATAATCGGCGGTAAAATGGTTCTTGACGGAAAACTCACTTTAGGTGAATTAACCCGTTTCAATTTATATTTGGGCTTCCTTTATGCTCCTCTTCGTTGGATGTCTGTTTTCCCAAGAAGAGTTGCAGACTGTTCAACGAGCCTTGTAAAGATTTATGAAATACTTGACGAAACACCTCAGATGGTATTAACGGATGAGCCTAAACAAATAAATTCAGCAGGTGCAGTTGAATTTGAGGGCGTTACATTCGGTTATAAATCCTATGAGCCGGTTCTCAAAAATATAAATCTTCATATTAACCCCGGTGAAATGATTGGACTTGTAGGCCATTCGGGCGCAGGTAAATCCACAATGATTAACCTTTGTATGCGCCTTTACGACCCATCTCTCGGCAAAATCACCATTGACGGCGTTGATATAAAAGATATTCCCCAAGAGGAACTGCGAAGCAGTATCGGTGTTGTTTTCCAGGAAACATATTTATTCTCGGGAACAATTTTCGATAACATCGCTTATGCGAGACCCGATGCATCTCTTGACGAGGTAATTGCGGCGGCAAAAGCGGCTAACGCTCATGAATTTATAACAAAGCTTCCCGACGGCTATAACACCGTTATAGGCGAAAACGGTCACTCCCTTTCAGGCGGTGAACGTCAGAGAGTAAGCATCGCAAGAGCAGTTCTCAAAAACCCGAGAATCCTTATTCTTGACGAAGCAACAAGCTCTCTTGACCCTGAAACAGAAATCAAAATCCAGGAAGCACTTACAAGACTTATTGAGGGCAGAACAACAATCGCTATTGCCCATAGGCTTTCAACCCTAAAAAATGCAAACAGACTTGTGGTAATCGAAAAAGGCAGAATTGCCGAGGTTGGCTCTCATAACGAGCTTATCGCCCAAGGCGGTATATATGCAAACCTCGTAGCAGCCCAAAGACAGACAAGTTCACTTCATTAAAATTATAACAACCCCATCAGTTTTTTGAAAACTGATGGGGTTGTTTGCTTATTAAAAACCGCAAAGTCGCAATTTTTACCTACAGCTTCAAATTTAAAAATTGATGAGTTTGCGGGAATTGCGAACCGAAGCTGTATGAAGATACTGCGAGTGTGAGTAAAACCGCAAAGTCGCAATTTTTTATTTGAAGTACTTAACAGCAGCTTTGAACATCTGAATATCGTAATTACCTTCAACATTCTTATAAAGTCCGTCGCCGATACGTTCGCTGTGACCCATTTTACCGAATACTCTGCCGTCGGGTGAAGTAATACCCTCGATAGCAAACATAGAATCGTTGGGGTTAAAGTGAACATCAACAGTTGCGTTGCCCTCAAGGTCAACATACTGAGTTGCAATCTGTCCGTTTTCAGCAAGCTTTCTGATAAGCTCTTCACTTGCAAGGAAACGACCTTCACCATGAGAAATCGGAACATTGTAAATGTCGCCAACCTCTGTAAGTGCCAACCAAGGAGATTTGTTAGAAGCAATTCTTGTTCTTACAATTCTTGACTGGTGACGAGCGATTGTGTTGTAGGTAAGAGTGGGGCAGTTTTCATCTGTATCAATAATCTTACCATAGGGCACAAGACCGAGCTTAACAAGTGCCTGGAAGCCGTTACAGATACCGCACATAAGACCATCACGATTATCAAGAAGGTCTGTTACGCCGTCCTTAACCTTTGCATTACGGAAGAATGCAGTAATGAATTTAGCAGAACCATCGGGTTCGTCACCGCCCGAGAAGCCACCGGGGATGAAAATCATCTGTGCATCTTTAAGTTTAGTTGAGAACTCTTCAACACTTGCAGTAATATCTGCAGATGAACGGTTCTTGATAACAATGATTTCGGGTTCTGCACCTGCGTCACGAACTGCTTTTGCACTATCAAATTCGCAGTTTGTTCCGGGGAATGCAGGAATCAAAATCTTGGGTTTAGCAACCTTGATTGCAGGAGCTTTACGCTCTGTTGCAGAGAATGAGAAATTCTCAACAGGTGTGTTAGTATCAGGAATGTTACAGCTATAAACGCTTTCAAGCTTATCCTCGTAAATTCCAAGAATCTCGTTAAGGCAGATGCTTTCATCACCGAGAGCAATAGCCTTTTTATCTGTAATTGTACCGATAAACTGTGCACCCTCAACATCTTCTGTTGCTTCAACAAGGAATGTTGCATAGTTGTATTTGAAAATATCAGCAACTGTTAAAGCACTGTCAAATTCAAAGCCGAGACCATTACCGAAAGCCATTTTCATAATAGCTTCTGCAATACCGCCCATACCGGGTGTGTAGCAAGAAACTGCTTTGCCTTCACGAAGAAGAGCGCAAACCTTGTCAAATACTTTAAGAAGTGACTCTGTTGCGGGAAGTCCGTTTTCGTCAAATTCGGGAGTAATAAGGTAAACCTTGTTACCTGCTTTCTTGAATTCGGGAGAAACGATATCTTTAACCTTTTCGGTTGTAACTGCAAAGGAAACAAGTGTGGGAGGAACATCCAGGTCTTCGAATGTACCGCTCATTGAGTCTTTACCACCGATAGAACCGATACCAAGGTTTTTCTGTGCTTTAAATGCACCGAGAAGAGCAGCAAGGGGTTTGCCCCAACGCTTTGCATCTTTGCCTACTCTTTCAAAATATTCCTGGAATGTAAGGTAAACATCTTCGAATTTTGCACCTGTTGCAATAAGCTTACAAACTGATTCAACAACTGCAAGGTATGCACCGTGATAGGGGCTCTTTTCTGTAATAAAGGGATTGTAACCCCAGGACATAAGAGAGCAATCGTCTGTGTGCTTTTTCTCAACGGAAATCTTCTGTACCATTGCCTGAATAGGAGTAAGCTGATTCTTACCGCCGAAGGGCATAAGAACTGTGCCTGCGCCGATAGTTGAGTCAAAGCGCTCGGAAAGACCACGCTTTGAGCAGATATTAAGGTCATCTGCCATAGCTTTCATATTGTCTGTAAAGCTACCGCTGATTTCTTTATCGTAAGATTCGGGTTTTGATGTTGCAACATCAACGTGCTTATCAGCACCGTTGGAGTTAAGGAAATCACGACTGATGTCGCAGATAACCTTGCCGTTCCAATGCATAACAAGTCTTGCTTCCTCTGTTACCTTTGCAACGGGACAAGCCTGTAAGTTTTCAGTTGCTGCGAGTTCAAGGAATCTTTCAACATTTTCTTTTTCGATAACAACTGCCATTCTTTCCTGAGATTCGGAAATAGCAAGTTCTGTACCGTCAAGACCTTCATATTTCTTGGGAACTGCGTTAAGGTCGATTTCAAGACCATCTGCAAGCTCACCGATAGCAACGGAAACACCACCTGCACCGAAGTCGTTACAGCGTTTAATCATTCTTGTTGCTTCTTTATTTCTGAAAAGTCTCTGAAGCTTTCTTTCCTCGGGAGCATTACCCTTCTGAACCTCTGCACCGCAGGTTTCAAGAGAATCTGCTGTGTGAGATTTTGAAGAACCTGTTGCACCACCGCAGCCGTCACGGCCTGTGCTACCACCGAGAAGAATAACTATATCACCGGGATCGGGACGTTCACGGCGAACATTCTCCTGAGGAGCTGCCGCAACAACTGCACCGATTTCCATACGCTTTGCAGCGTAGCCGGGATGATAAATTTCGTCAACAATACCTGTTGCAAGACCAATCTGGTTACCGTAAGAAGAATAACCTGCCGCAGCAGTTGTAACAATTGTTCTCTGGGGAAGCTTACCCTTGATTGTTTCGCTGACAGGCTTTAAGGGGTCAGCCGCACCTGTAACACGCATAGCGCCATATACATAAGCACGACCTGAAAGCGGGTCACGGATTGCGCCACCGATACAGGTTGCAGCACCACCAAAGGGCTCAATTTCTGTGGGGTGGTTGTGTGTTTCGTTTTTGAAAAGAAGAAGCCAGGGTTCGCTTACACCATCAACATCAACATTGATTTTAACAGTACAAGCGTTGATTTCTTCGGACTCGTCAAGCTTGTCAAGTTTGCCGTTTTCTTTAAGATATTTAACTGCAACTGTTGCAAGGTCCATAAGGCAGATAGGCTTTGTTCTGCCGAGTTCTTTTCTTGTTGCAATATATTCGTCATATGCGCTTTGAAGAAGTTCATCTTCAAATGTTACATTGTCAATAACAGTAAGGAATGTGGTGTGACGGCAATGGTCAGACCAATATGTATCAATCATTCTGATTTCTGTTATTGTGGGGTCACGGTCTTCGGATTTGAAATAATCCTGGCAGAAAGCGATGTCATCTGCATCCATTGCAAGACCGAAATCCTTGACGAACTGCTCAAGACCTGCTCTGTCAAGTTTAATGAAGCCCTCAAGAGTTTTAACCTCTGTGGGAATATCATACTTCATTGCAAGAGTTTCATATTTATCGAGAGTTGCTTCTCTTGATTCAACGGGGTTAATAACGTGCTTTTTGATTTCTGCAATATCATCGTTGGAAAGGTCACCGTAAAGAGCATAAACCTTTGCGCTCTTTACTGTGGGTCTGTCACCCTGAGAGATAATCTGAATACACTGTGCTGCAGAGTCTGCTCTCTGGTCAAACTGACCGGGTAAAAATTCAACTGCAAAAACAGTTGCGCCCTCTAAATCAACTTCGCTTGTTGCAATATCAAGCTGAGGCTCGGAGAAAACTGTTTTAATTGCATAGTTAAAAAGCTCTTCTGTAATATTTTCTGCATCATAGCGGTTGATAACGCGAACATCTTCGAGGTTTTTAATACCTAAAAGTGTACGAGCATCACCTAAAAGAGCTTTTGCTTCGTGAGCAAGTTCTTTTTTCTTTTCTACATAAACTCTATATACCATTTCTTACTCCTCCAAAATAGCAAGTGCTTTTGCGCCGATATCATTACGATAGAAAGCGTTGTCAAAGCTAATTTGTTTTACAAGTGCGTAGGATGCTTTAACTGCATCTTTAAGATTATCTTCAACAGCAGTAACGCCTAAAACACGACCACCGTTTGTAAGAAGCTTACCATCTTTAAGAGAAGCACCCGCAACATATACATTGCCCTCAACACATTCGGGAATGTTCATTTCAAAGCCTTTTTCATAGCTTACGGGATAACCCTTTGATGCCATAATTACGCAACAAGCACTTTTTTCGCTGAATACTACTTCAGTTTCAGCGAGAGTGCCGTTGGTTGTTGCTTTCATAATAGTGAGCAAGTCACTTTCAAGAAGAGGTAAAACAACCTGAGTTTCCGGGTCACCGAAACGGCAGTTATATTCAATAACCTTGGGACCGTCAGGTGTAATCATAACTCCGAAATAAAGGCAACCTTTAAAGGTTCTGCCCTCTTTATTCATTGCATCAATTGTAGGAAGGAAGATTTTCTCCATGCATTCTTCTGCAATTTCTTTTGTGTAGTAAGGGTTGGGAGCAATTGTTCCCATACCGCCTGTGTTAAGACCTGTATCATTGTCCCCTGCACGTT
Organism: Acutalibacteraceae bacterium; assembly: GCA_045542535.1. GTDB lineage: Bacteria > Bacillota > Clostridia > Oscillospirales > Acutalibacteraceae > DTU089. Next base: position 29,349 of record JAZQLF010000004.1, read on the forward strand.
TGTGGTCCATTGATGAAATCATGGGAACAACAGTTTTTCCGTCTGTAAAGGAAAGAACGGAAACCTCTGGACCTGTAAGAAATTCTTCAATAACGATGTTGTCACCGCTTGTGCCGAACATTTTGTCCTGCATCATGGAAACAACTGCCTGCTTTGCTTCCTCACGGGTGTTTGCAATAATAACACCTTTACCGAGAGCAAGTCCGTCAGCCTTGATAACTGTAGGAATGGGAGCAGTTTCAAGATATTCAAGAGCTTTTTCCATATCATTGAATACTTCATAAGCTGCGGTGGGAATACCGTATTTTTTCATAAGGTTCTTTGAGAAAACCTTGCTACCCTCGATAATCGCTGCGTTACCCTTAGGACCGAAGCAAGGAATACCTTTTTCTTCGAGAGCATCAACGCAACCGAGAACCAACGTGTCATCGGGAGCAACAACTGCATAATCAATAGCATTTGTAACTGCAAACTCAACGATTTTCTCTATATCTTTTGCACCGATGTCAACAAGTGTTGCATCCTTTGCCATACCGCCGTTTCCGGGGAGAGCAAAGATTTCGGTAACATCTTTATTTTCTTTTATTTTCTTGATGATAGCGTGTTCGCGACCGCCACCACCTACAACCATAATTTTCATCTTTATACCTCTATTAGTGGTGGAAAAGTCTCATGCCTGTAAACGCCATTGACATACCGTATTTATTTGCACATTCAATAACAACATCATCACGGATTGAACCGCCGGGTTCAGGAATGTATTTTACACCGCTCTTCTTTGCGCGTTCAATGTTATCGCTGAAGGGGAAGAATGCGTCTGAACCAAGTGCAACGCCGTCAATAGTTGCGAAATATGCTTTAACATCTTCGTCAGTAAGGGGTTCGGGCTGAGATGTGAAATATTTCTGCCAGTTGCCGTCTGCGCAAACGTCTTCTTCGTTCTTGTTGATGTAGCCGTCAATAACATTATCTCTGTCGGGTCTGCCGAGAGTATCTTTGAAAGGAAGGTTAAGAACCTTTTCGTGCTGACGAAGGAACCAAGTGTCTGCCTTTGTACCTGCAAGGCGTGTGCAGTGAATTCTTGACTGCTGACCTGCGCCAACACCGATTGCCTGACCGTCAACTGCATAGCAAACGGAGTTTGACTGAGTATATTTAAGAGTGATAAGTGCAATTATAAGGTCACGAACTGCACTTTCGGGCATATCTTTATTTTCTGTAACAATATTTTTGAGAAGGTCTGCATTGATTTCGAAATTGTTTCTACCCTGCTCAAAGGTGATGCCATAAACCTGCTTGTGTTCAATAGGAGCAGGAACATAGTTGGGGTCGATTTTAACTATATTGTAGTTACCTTTTCTCTTTGATTTGAGAATTTCAAGTGCTTCGGGTTCATAACCGGGAGCGATAATACCGTCGGAAACTTCACGCTGAATGAGCTTTGCAGTTGTAACATCACAAACATCTGAAAGAGCTACCCAGTCACCGAAGGAGCACATTCTGTCTGTACCTCTTGCTCTTGCATATGCGCAAGCGAGAGGAGATTCGTCAAGGCCTTCGATATCATCAACGAAGCAAGCCTTTTTAAGCTTATCGGAAAGTGGCACACCTACTGCAGCAGATGTGGGGCTAACGTGCTTAAAGGAAGTTACCGCAGGAAGACCGAGAGCTTCTTTAAGCTCTTTAACCAACTGCCAGCTGTTAAAAGCATCGAGGAAGTTAATGAAACCGGGGCGACCGCAGAGAATTTCGATAGGAAGCTCACTACCGTCTGCCATAAAGATTTTTGCAGGTTTCTGGTTGGGGTTACAACCATATTTCAATTCAAATTCTTTCATTACGATAATCTCCTTATTTATTCTTGTTAACTATTCTTGAATCGTATTTGCCTGTTTCAAGGTCAATGTATCTTACGAAAAGTGAAACTTTGTTATCTTCGTTAAGGTTTTTCCAGATGATATCTGTTAATGTATCAATATCTACATCGGGAAGCTCAAGTGTTTTGGGTTCACCCTCGAAGCTGGGGAGAGGGTTGCCGTCGCATTTATATGTATGAATGAACTTTGCTTTTCCGGGAAGAGGATTTGAGTAAGCAAATGTGTATCTCTGGCAAGAAGAACCGTCACCGTCTGCAGATTTGAGAATGGACATTGCGTAGTTCATATCGCCATTTTCAAGACGAATGATACCTGAAATACGAGGTGTAAAGTTGGGAGCATCGTCCTCAAATTCACGGGTGCGAAGAGCCTGTTCAAAGGTCATCTGCTTGTCCATTAATTCGTAGATTGTGTCTGTCTGGTCGCCGTTTGTAACGATTGTTTTATTTCCCAAAACTCTTACGGGAGCATAGATAATAAGGTGGGGGTCAACCATTTTTGACTCATCAAAAGCCTGAGTTCTGATGCCTTCGCCATCTTCAACGAAAACTCTGTTACGGCTGTTTTCGCTTCTGCCCATAATGAAATAAGCAGTAACAGCTTTTTTAGAATCGGCGCTTTTACCGATTATGATACCTCTGCCGTGATAAGCGAGAGAATTAAGTTCATTTTCAAGATTTTTGATTTCCATTATTATCTATATCCTTTCAAATAAAATCTTTTACCTTAACTATCCCTCTTTTTTTGTGAAACAAAAAAGGAGGGGGGACCGCGTTAGCGGTGGGTGGTACTATTCCTTAATAACAGTTTTGTTGTCAACAACTTCTACTCTACCATCACAGAAAAGCTGAACTGCCTTGGGAAGAATTTTCCATTCTGCCTGTTCCATTATTCTTTTCTGAAGAGTTTCGGGTGTGTCGCCCTCAACTACCTCAACTGCTTTTTGGAGAATTATAGGACCTGCATCGCATTCCGCAGTAACAAAATGTACCGTCGCACCTGAAACCTTTACGCCCTTTTCCAATGCACTTTCGTGAACATGGAGTCCGTAAAAGCCTTTTCCGCAAAATGAAGGAATAAGCGCAGGGTGAACATTAATCATTTTGTTCTTAAATGTATCGCAAACATTCTCGTCAAGAATTGTCATAAACCCTGCATAAACTACAAGGTCTGCTTTTTCTTCTAAAAGAGCATCTCTCATAGCAATACTGTATGAAGCGATATCTTTATATTCTTTTCTTATAAGAGTTCTTGTTTTAATTCCGTTATTTTCTGCACGGATGAGAGCATAGGCATCTGCTTTGGAAGCAATAACGCAGGTGATTTTACCTGCACCAAGCTCTCCCCTGCTTTGAGCATCAATAAGGGCTTGAAGGTTTGTTCCGCCGCCGGAAACAAGAACAACAATATTTTTTGTATCGGGCATTTTCTCAGCCTCTTTCATTTATATTATTCAAGTATAATCTTGTCTTCGCCTTCGATAATTTCACCGATTACGTAAGCATCAATGTCATTATCTTTAAGAATTGAAAGAGAAAGCTCTACTTCGTCTGCGGGAACTACAATGCTCATACCAACGCCCATATTATAGGTGTTGAACATATCGCGTTCGGGAATGTTACCCCATTTAGCAATTACATCGAAAATAGGAAGCACCTTAACAGCGGACTTGTCAATCTTTGCACACAAGCCATCGGGAATGCTTCTTGGAATATTCTCGTAGAAGCCACCGCCTGTAATGTGTGAAATACCTTTAACGTTAACTTTTTCTGTAAGAGCAAGAACGGGTTTTACATAAATCTTAGTGGGAACAAGTAAAGCTTCTGCAATGCTTTTGCCGCCCAATTCTTCGCGCTCTACGTAAAGCTCAGGATTGTTGTTATCAATATCAAAAACCTTACGGCATAAGCTGAAGCCGTTTGAATGAATACCTGTGGAGGGAAGAGCAATAACAACGTCGCCTGCAGACATCTTATTATTATCAATCATTTTAGGTTTATCAACTATACCAACAGCAAAGCCTGCAAGGTCATAATCCTCAACGGGCATCAAACCGGGATGCTCTGCAGTTTCGCCACCGGTAAGTGCACAGCCTGACTGAACACAGCCTTCTGCAACGCCGCTTACGATTTCAGCAATTTTTTCAGGAATGTTTTTACCGCAAGCAATATAGTCAAGGAAATACAAGGGTTTTGCACCAACACAAACGATATCGTTTACACACATAGCTACTGCATCAATACCGATTGTATCGTGTTTATCCATAAGAATAGCTAATTTAACTTTTGTACCGCAACCGTCAGTACCTGAAACCAATACGGGATGCTCCATACCTTTAGCAAAACCAAGGTCAAAGCAACCGCCGAAGCCGCCAACATCATCCATTGAACCTTCGTTACGTGTTCTGGCAATGTGTTTTTTCATAAGTTCAACTGCTTTGTAACCTGCAGTAATATCAACACCGGCTGCTGCATAACTTTCTGATCTTGAATTATTCATATCTATTCTCCTTCAAATTATTACTGAATTAATTAACCTTTGCCGTTCCAACAATATGTGCAAAGGTCTTCTTCGGGAAGTCCGATTGCTTTAACGATGCCTTCTAATGACTGGAATTCAAGAGATGCAAAATGAAGCTTTTCGCAAATTGCTTTTCTCATTTTTGCGCCTCTTTCAGTAGAAGCATCGCTGTATTCGTCAAGATGCTTGAATCCCGCTTCACCCTCAAGCTCCATAATGGTAGCTCTTGAAATAAGATCCATATCACTTGTTCCTCTTGAGAAGTTAAGGAACTTACAGCCGTACATAATGGGAGGACAAGCTGAACGCATATGTACCTCTTTTGCGCCATTTTCATAAAGGAATTCAACAGTTTCACGAAGCTGAGTTCCTCTTACAATACTGTCATCAACGAAAAGAAGCTTTTTCCCTTGAATAAGCTCGTGAACAGGAATCTGTTTCATTTTCGCAACTCTGCTACGCTCTTTCTGGTTTGACGGCATAAAGCTACGGGGCCAGGTGGGAGTGTATTTAATGAAAGGACGTGCAAAAGGAACACCGCTTTCATTGGCATAACCGATAGCGTGAGGAGTACCTGAATCGGGAACACCGCTTACATAGTCAATGTTCTGGGCTTCCCCTAACATTTTATCGGTCTGCGCCATAATCTTACCGTTTTCGTAACGCATTGCCTCAACATTTCTACCTTCGTAGCAGGATGTGGGGTAGCCGTAGTAAGACCAGAGGAAAGCACAGATTTTCTTTTTGCTTCTTGCAGGAGAAAGAATCTCTACTTTATCTGCAGAAATTTCAACAATTTCTCCGGGTCCTAATTCTTTATAGTCTTCAAAGCCTAATTTCTTATAGGCAAAGTCTTCGAACGATACGCAGTAACCATCTTCGCGCTTACCGATAAGAACAGGAATTCTGCCCATCTTATCACGGGCAGCGATAAGGTTACCGTCATCCTTGAGGATGAGAATTGAAGACGTTCCGTCAATCATATCCTGGGCAAATTTTATACCCTCTGCAAAGCTTGACTTCTGGTCAATCATTGCGGAAACAAGCTCGGAAGAGTTTATACCCTCACTTGTCATAGCACCGAAGTGACCGCCGCTGAATGCAAGATACTGATGAACAAGCTCTTCGCTATTGTTTATAACACCGATAGTGCTGATTGCATAAAGACCGTGATTTGAGCGCATCAGAAGAGGTTGCGCATCCGTATCACTGATACAGCCTATTGATGAATTACCGCTCATCTGGTCGAGAATGTTCTCGAATTTTGTTCTGAACGGAGAGTTTTCTATTCTATGTATTTTTCTTTGTAAGCCTTTCTCCGGGTCGAAAGCCGCCATACCTGCACGGCGAGTTCCCAAGTGGGAATGATAGTCAACTCCGAAAAAGGTATCAAGCACAGCATCGTTTTTAGATACTACACCAAAAAAACCGCCCATAATATACCTCTTTGTAAAATGAAACTTTTTGTAAGATGCCAGATACCAGATGCCAGATGCCAGTTAAGCAAATAGCAAATAGCAGTTAGCAATCAGTTGTTGTATTTTTCTTCTATCGCTTTGTTCTTTTCAAGAACTGTTGCTGTATCTTTTGCTCTCTTTTCTGCAAGCTTCTTTTCAAGCTCGGGTTCACCGAGAGAAAGAATTTCAATTGCAAGTAATGCGGAGTTTACTGCGCCGTCAATAGCAACCGTTGCAACAGGAATTCCGGAAGGCATCTGAACTGTTGAAAGAAGTGCTTCCATACCGCCTAAGTTCTGTGACTTAATGGGAATACCAATAACGGGTAATGTTGTGTTTGCAGCAACCGCGCCTGCAAGGTGAGCCGCCATACCTGCAGCAGCGATGAGAACACCGAAGCCATTTTCACGGGCATTTGCACTGAATTCCTTTGCTTCAACGGGTGTTCTGTGAGCAGAGAAAACGTGAACCTCAAAGGGAACGTTAAAATCTTTAAGTGTATTTATTGCTTTTTCAACAACGGGTAAATCGCTATCGCTACCCATTACAATTCCGACTTTTTTCATCTAAAACATCCTTTCAAAACCAAAAAAGGCGCACTCGTTCAAAGGGTGAACAAGTGTGCCCAGACGGTCGGCTGAATACGGTTAAAATCAAATACCTGCTCCTTTGTGGTGCTCCACTTAATACTCCGTCAGTCGCAGGGAAAATCCGCTTCAATTTTATGATTCTATTTTATCATAACAAGCGAATTCGGTCAAGGCACATAAGGTCTAATAAAACCGTTTTAAGCAACGGTTAATATGTTAATTTTGCTAATTATTTAGCCTGGGATTCGCAGTAAATACAACGGTAAACACCATTTTCTTTATCTGTGAGTTTGAAAACGTGGTTAAGCTCCTGCTCCGTTGAGGTTATGCAACGGGGATTCTTACATTTAATAACATTTGCAAGCATTTCGGGAAGCTCAAGTGTACGCTTTTCAACAAGTTCGCAATTTCTGATTATGTTAACTGTTGTACCCGGGTCAACATAACCAATAACATCAATATCAATATCAATATCTGCATCAATCTTGATTATATCTTTTTTGCCCATTTTTTTACTTGCAACATTTTTGATAATTGCAATGGAGCAGTCAAGGTTATCAAGACCCAAAAGGTCATAAAGCTTCATACCGCGACCTGCGGTAATATGGTCAATAACAAAACCATTTGTAATGGAATCTATATTCATTTCTGTGCCTCCTCTAACAACTTAAGAATGAGCGCCATACGAATGTATTTTCCGTAAAGAACCTGTTTAAAGTAACAAGCTCTGGGGTCGTCATCCACCGCAACGCTGATTTCGTTAACTCGGGGAAGCGGATGCATAATGCACAAATCTTTTTTCGCATTAAGGAGCTTCTTGGGTTCAAGAATATAACTGTCCTTAAGGCGAAGATAATCTTCTTCGTTAAAGAAACGCTCTCTCTGAACTCGTGTCATATAGAGAATATCAAGCTCGGGCATTACGCTTTCAAGGTCAGTTGTCTGCGTATAAGGAATACCATTCTTTTTAAGAATATCTTTCTTAATATAGCTTGGGAGCTTCAACTCTTCGGGAGAAATGAGAACAACCTTGATACCGCTGTATCTTGAAAGAGCGGTAATAAGAGAATGAACTGTTCTGCCAAATTTAAGGTCACCGCAGAAGCCAACTGTAAGGTTTTCAAAACCGCCTTTTTCACGCTGAATTGTAAGTAAGTCTGTAAGGGTCTGGGTGGGGTGATTATGTCCGCCGTCACCTGCATTAATAACGGGAATAGTAGCATTTTGCGCCGCAACAAGGGGTGCACCCTCTTTAGGATGGCGCATTGCAATAATATCTGCATAGCAGCTGATTGTTTTTGCAGTATCTGCCACGCTTTCACCCTTTGCGGCGGAAGAATTGTTTGCCGCAGAAAATCCGATAACACTACCGCCCAACTCAATCATTGCCGACTCAAAGCTGAGACGGGTTCTTGTAGAGGGCTCAAAGAAAAGAGTTGCAAGTTTTTTTCTTTTACATTTTTCGCAGTATTTATCGGGGTTATCTATAATATCATTTGCCGTTGCAATAAGCTCATTTACTTCTTCAACGGTGAAATCGAGAATATCAATCAAGCTTCTCATTTACTACTAATCCCCTTTTCATTTCTATAAAACTTTTTTGTACCACAAGAAAATTAACTGTTTAAATCCTAAAGAAAATTGTTCACAGTGCGTTTTTATGCGAGTGGAGCCGTATAATGATACTGCCCCGAGCATAAAGGCGTGCTGTGGGCGATTTTATTAGGATTTAGCGCCATTTACTTCGAGGTACTTTTTAATACGCTCAACATTTTCTCTGTTTTTCTCGTCTTCTTCGAGATATTCAATAATATCGTAAACATCAACAACAGAATATACGGGGAAGCCATATTCCTCGCCAACCTCTGCCATAGCAGATTTATCTGTCTGTCCTTTTTCTTTACGGTCAACCATAACGAAAGTTGCAGCAACCTTTGTGCCCTTAAGACCTGAAAGAATGGACATACTTTCACGAATAGCAGTACCTGCTGTAATAACGTCTTCAACGATTACTATTTCTTCGCCCTCCTGAGGCTTGTAACCAACGAACACGCCACCTTCGCCGTGGTCTTTTTCTTCTTTACGATTAAAGAAGAAAGGAACATCAAGGCCATTTTTTGCAAGAGCAACTGCAACAGAAACTGCTATCGGAATACCTTTATATGCAGGACCGTAAAGCACTGTTTTCTTGTTGCCAACTTTTTCAAAATATGCTTTTGCATAGAATTCGCCTAATTTGCAAATCTGTTCGCCTGTTTTAATATCACCTGCGTTGATGAAATAAGGGATTTTTCTACCGCTTTTTGCAGTGAAATCGCCGAATTTAAGAACGCCTGCACCTTCTAAAAACTGTATAAATTCTCTTTTGTAGCTTTCCATTTTTAAATCCTCCTCAATTAGTCACAGAATTCTTCTACACATCTGTTATACGCTGCAACGGGGTCTTCTGCTGCTGTGATAGGTCTGCCAACAACGATGTAGTCAGAACCGATTTTCTTAGCCTCTGCAGGAGTCATAACTCTCTTCTGGTCGCCGATATCGCCATCTGCAAAGCGAACGCCGGGAGTGATTGTAAGGAAGTCCTTACCGCAGGTTTCGTGAACCTTACCTGCCTCAAGAGGTGAGCAAACAACTCCGTCAAGACCTGCCACCTTTGCATTGTGAGCATAGTGCATAACAACCTTGTCAATAGGTTCTTTAATAAGAAGGTCTTTTTCCATTCTTTCCTGGTCAGTTGATGTAAGCTGAGTAACCGCAATAAGAAGAGGTCTTGTTCCGTCGGGACGGGTAAGTCCTTCAAGAGCACCTTCCATCATACTGATTGTACCTGATGCATGAAGGTTTGTAATATCAACATCAAGGTTTGAAAGAACTGCCATTGATTTTTTTACTGTGTTGGGAATATCGTGAAGCTTAAGGTCAAGGAAAATCTTATGACCTCTCTTTTTGATTTCGCGAACAATCTGAGGTCCTTCTGCATAGAAAAGCTCCATACCGATTTTCACAAAGGGTTTTCTTCCGCCCTCGAATTTATCAAGAAATTCATAAACCTTTTCTGCGCTTGAAAAATCACAAGCAACAATTACGTCTTTACCCATTATTTTGCGCCTCCAATAATATCATTTAAATTATCAATTCCATACTTATCCATTACCGCAGGTAAGTCGTTGATAATGTCACGGCATACACAGGGGTCAATAAGATTTGCCGCACCTACTTCAACTGCAGTTGCACCTGCAAGCATCATTTCAATAACATCTTCCGCAGTAGAAACGCCACCCATACCGACAACGGGAATATTAACTGCATTTGCTACCTGATAAACCATACGAACTGCAACGGGGAAAATAGCGCTTCCTGAGAAGCCACCCATTTTGTTTGCAATTACCGGTTTCTTTGTTTTAAGGTCTATTCTCATACCAAGAAGAGTGTTAATAAGGCTGATACCATCAGCACCTGCCGCCTCGCACTCTTTTGCTATTGCAACAATATCTGTTACATTGGGAGAAAGCTTTATAATTACAGGCTTTGTTGTTACAGCTTTAACTGCCGCAGTAACCTCTGCCGCAGCTTTAGGGTCTGTACCGAAGCTCATACCGCCGCCGTGAACATTGGGACAGCTTACATTAACCTCGAGCCAACCAACCTGCTCTTCTTTATCAAGCTTTTCGCAAGTGTAAGCATAATCAGGAACTGAAAATCCGCTTACATTTGCCATAACCTTTTTATTGAAGCATTTTTTAAGCTTGGGGAGTTCTTCACTTACAACCTTTTCAACACCGGGGTTCTGAAGACCTACCGCGTTTATCATACCTGCGGTACATTCTGCAATTCGGGGTGTGGGGTTGCCGAAACGAGGGTCCTTTGTTGTTCCCTTGAATGAGAATGTGCCGAGACAATTTATATCATAGATTTCTGCAAACTCGTAACCGTAGCCAAAAGTTCCGCTGGCGGGAATTATGGGGTTATCAAGCTCGAGACCGCAAAGGTTAACACTTAATCTGCCCATAAAATCTCCTCCTTCTTAAGTACAGGTCCGTCTTTACAGATTCTCTTGTAGCCTGTAACAGTCTTGCAGGAGCAACCCATACAAGCACCGAAACCGCAACCCATTCTCTCTTCAAAGCTGAACTGACCGCTTGTTGAACTTGCTCTAAAAATTGCTTTAAGCATGGGTTCGGGACCGCAAGTGTAGAAATATGAATAGTCAATATCTTTCATTGCATCCGTAACAAAGCCCTTGATTCCGTAAGAACCGTCTGCAGTTGTAACAAACACATCTGCACCGAGAGCTTTGAAATCTTCCTCGCAGAAAATTTCGTCTTTAGTATTGAATCCAAGAACAACACTAACCTTTTTACCTTCTGCAATAAGCTTTTTTGCAAGCATATAAAGGGGCGGAACACCAACGCCACCGCCTAAAAGCAAGGGCTTGTCTCCTGAAAGAGAAATGTCATAGCCGTTGCCAAGACCGGTGAGAATATTAAGCTCTTCCCCTGCAGCCATCTTTGACATCTGCTCTGTGCCCTTACCTACAACCTTGTAGATAAGAGTAAGTACGCCGTCTTCACTGTCGCAAACGGAAATAGGTCTGCGAAGATAAAGACCGTCTAATTTAATATTTACAAACTGTCCGGAAGATGTGATATCACTCACATCTCCCTGAAGCTTCATTTTAAACACCGTTTTTGTAAGAGGTGTATTGTCGATTATTTTGAAAATAGATTCTCTCATAAGTTTCCTTCTGCATCGATAGTTGAAATTGTAAGTGTGATATCTTCAAGAACATCAAGAAGAACTCTTACAGTATCGAGCGCTGTGAAAATTGTTACGTTGTTTTCAATAGCGTAACGGCGAATTAAGTGACCGTCATTGTTGTTTTCACTGGATCCGTTAATATCTTTTGTATTAATAACATAAGCAATGTGACCCTGACGGAGTGCATCGGGAACTTCATTGCTGCCCTCGCTGATTTTGCCGAGAACGTGAGTTCTGATTCCGTTTTCTTTAAGGAATTTTGCAGTACCTGCTGTTGCCTGAATGTTGAAGCCGAGCTTATAGAAACGGCGGATAAGAGGAAGTGCTTCTTCTTTATCCTTATCTGCAACTGTTGCAAAAACAGTACCATAGTTCTGAAGGTGCATACCGGAAGCCTGAAGAGCCTTATAAAGAGCTCTGTTCAATTTATCGTCATAACCGATTGCTTCACCTGTTGATTTCATTTCAGGTGAAAGGTAAGCGTCAAGACCACGGATTTTGTTAAAGGAGAATACGGGAACCTTTACATACCAACGTTTCTTTTCTTCAGGATAAATATCAAAGATACCCTGCTCTTTAAGGCTCTTGCCCATAATTACTTCTGTTGCAATATCTGCAAGAGAGTAGCCTGTTGCTTTTGAAAGGAAAGGAACTGTTCTTGAAGAACGGGGGTTAACCTCGATAATATAAACATCATCATTTTCGTCAACAATGAACTGAATGTTGAAAAGACCAACAATGCCGATTCCGAGACCAAGCTTCTTTGCGTACTGAAGAATTATGCCTTTAACCTTGTTTGAAATACTGAATGAGGGATAAACGCTGATAGAGTCACCGGAGTGAATACCTGTTTTCTCAACAAGCTCCATAATACCAGGAACAAATACATCTCTGCCGTCGCAGATAGCGTCAACCTCAACCTCTTTACCATAAATGTATTTATCAACAAGAACAGGCTTGTCCTCATCAATTTCAACGGCTGTTCTGAGGTAGTGACGAAGCTGTTCTTCGTTAGCAACAATCTGCATAGCACGTCCGCCAAGAACGAAGCTGGGACGAACGAGAACGGGATAACCGATTTCTGCAGCAGCTGCGATACCATCTTCAAGATTTGTAACAGCTTTACCTTTTGCACGAGGAATGTTCAATTCATTAAGAAGATTTTCAAATGCGTTACGGTCTTCTGCACGGTCAATAGCTGCGCAGTCAGTACCGATGATTTTAACACCACGGTCGTGAAGAGGCTGTGCAAGGTTGATAGCTGTCTGACCACCAAGAGAAGCAACAACGCCTTCAGGCTTTTCGAACTCAACGATGTTCATAACATCTTCAGCAGTAAGGGGTTCAAAGTAAAGCTTATCTGCTGTGGTGTAGTCAGTGGAAACTGTTTCGGGGTTATTGTTGATGATAATAGCCTCGTAGCCTGCGTTTTTAATAGTCATAACAGCGTGAACGGTTGAGTAGTCAAATTCAACACCCTGACCGATACGGATAGGACCTGCACCGAGAACAATAATCTTTTTCTTGTCAGTAAGGCGGGAAGTATTCTCACCTGTATATGAGGAGTAGAAGTAAGGAATATATGCATTTGTATGGCAAGTATCAACCATCTTGAATGCAGGGAAGAGATTCATTTCCTTACGCTTGTTGTAAACATCAATTTCAGTACAATCCCAAAGACGAGCAATATATTTATCGCTGAAGCCCATTTTCTTTGCAGCAACAAGAGTATCGGAATCTTTATTCACACGAAGTTTTTCTTCCATGTCGATGATGTTTTTGATAGCTTCAAGGAAGAAAGGAGTAATCATAGTAACTTCGTGAATCTTCTCAAGAGAAACACCGTGATAGATAAGCTCTGCAATAGCGAAGATATTATCAGAACGGAACTCTGAAATATAATCAAGGAGCTCTTCAACGCTCATATTGTCGAATTTTGAAAGGTACATATGGTTAGCACCGATTTCAAGAGAACGGATACCCTTAAGAAGAGCTTCTTCAAGGTTTGAACCGATACCCATAACTTCACCGGTGGCCTTCATCTGTGTACCGAGCTTATTAGTAGCAGAAGTAAACTTATCGAAGGGGAAACGGGGTAATTTAGCAATAACATAATCGAGCTTTGGCTCGAATGCAGCGTTAGTGTTAGCAATCTGAATTTCTTCAAGAGCCATACCTACAGCAATCTTTGCAGTAACGCGGGCAATGGGATAACCGGAAGCCTTTGATGCAAGAGCTGATGAACGGGAAACTCTGGGGTTAACCTCGATAAGATAATATTCGGATGTGTGAGGATTAAGAGCGAACTGAACATTACATCCGCCTTCAATTTTAAGTTCCTTGATGAGCTTGATAGCTGAATCATTGAGCATCTTCTCATCTTCTTTGCTAAGTGTCATAATTGGAGCTACAACGCAGGAGTCACCGGTATGAACACCAACGGGGTCAATGTTTTCCATACCGCAGATTGTGATAGCGTGGTCGTTGGAGTCACGCATAACTTCAAATTCGATTTCTTTATAACCCTTAACACTCTTTTCAATAAGAGCCTGATGAACGGGAGATAACTTGAATGCGTTTGTACCGATTTCAATAAGCTCTTCTTCATTGTAAGCAAAGCCGCCGCCTGTACCGCCGAGAGTAAATGCAGGACGAACAACAACCGGATAACCGATACGGCTTGCAGCTGCCTTTGCTTCCTCTAATGAGTAAGTGATTTCTGAAGGAATAACGGGTTCACCGATAGATTCGCAAAGCTCTTTGAACATTTCACGATCTTCTGCTCTTTCAATAGAAGCGCTTGAAGTACCTAGAAGCTTTACTTCACATTCTTTAAGAACGCCTTTTTTCTCAAGCTGCATTGCAAGGTTAAGACCTGTCTGACCACCGATACCGGGGATGATTGCGTCAGGACGCTCGTGACGTATAATCTTAGCCACATATTCAAGAGTAAGAGGCTCCATATATACCTTATCAGCAATAATGGTATCAGTCATAATTGTTGCAGGGTTTGAGTTAACGAGAACAACCTCGTAACCCTCCTCTTTAAGTGCTAAACAAGCCTGAGTACCTGCGTAGTCAAACTCTGCTGCCTGACCGATAACTATAGGACCTGAGCCTATAATCAAAACTTTTTTGATGTCTGTTCTCTTTGCCATACTAAATTCCTCCAAATTTATATCATCGTAAATTATTAACTCATTTAGTGTAAACGACTTTGCCGCCCGAAACTGTAAGAACACATTCGCCGTTTACTTTCATATTTTCAAAAGGTGTTGCTTTACCTTTTGAAAGGAAATCATCGGGGTTTATAACATTTTCTTTTTCCAGATCCCAGACTGTGAAATCCGTATTCAGCGGAATACCGAATCTCTTTCGGGGATTTATTGCCATAAGCTCTATAAGTTTTTCAAGGGTGATTTCCCCTGTTTTAACAAAGTGGGTGTACATAATCTGGAATGCGGTTTCAATTCCTACCACTCCGAATGCGCTACCTGAAAGACCCTTGCTTTTTTCCTCTGCTGAATGAGGTGCATGGTCGGTTGCTATCATATCAATAGTTCCGTCCTTAATGCCCTCAATCAAAGCAAGCTTGTCTTCCCTTGAACGAAGGGGCGGATTCATTTTAAATCTGCCGTCTTCCTGTAAATCGCTATCGTCAAGCACAAGGTAATGAGGACCTGTTTCGCAGGTTACATCCAAGCCTTCCGCTTTTGCTTTTCTTATAAGCTCAACGCTTTCTTTTGTTGAAATGTGACAAACGTGGTATTTGCAACCCGTTTCCTTAACCAATTTCAAATCTCTCTCAATAGGCTTCCATTCGCTTTCGCTGCATATACCCTTGTGGTTATGCTCTTTGCAGTATTCGCCGTCGTGAATGTAACCGCCGAAAAGGAGCGAGTTATCTTCGCAATGAGCTACTATCATTTTCCCCAGGGACTTTGCTTTAAGCATTGCCCGGCGCATAAGCTCCTCGCTTTGAACTCCCCTGCCGTCATCAGAGAAAGCGATTGAATTTTCTGCCATAGCTTCCATTTCGGAAAGCTCTTCACCCTTTTGACCGATGGTTATTGAAGCGTAGGGGTAAACATTTATGGTCGCGTCTTTTTCTATTATGTCTGTCTGCTCTTTAAGATGCTCCGCTGTATCGGGTACAGGGTTTAGGTTCGGCATTGTCAGAACTGCGGTAAAACCACCCCTTGCTGAAGCCTTGCATCCCGTTTCAATCGTCTCTTTATAAGAAAAACCCGGCTCACGAAAATGCACATGCACATCGCAAAAACCGGGAAAAATAAAATATTTATCGCAATTGAAAACAGAAAGAGCAGGGCAAGAAGACAACTGAGCCGCAACATCTGAATAAAAGGAGGGAGAACCGACCTTCTGAGTTGCAGCGATATTTATTGTTTTTGCCTTTAATTGCTGTGACATAAAAATCCCTTTCCGTGAATGTAGTATAAAAAAAGCCTTGCACATTGGCAAGGCTGAACACACAAAAACATTGATACAGTCACACTGTATCGATATATTCATAATTCAATCTTGCCGATCTCTCTGTACCGACTTAAAGACCTTATTTATGATACCAAACAGTGCACAAATTGTCAATAGAATCTCTGTTTTTCACTCGCCATTTTTCAACACACAAAATCTTCTATTTTTGTTAAGTTTGACTAAAACTTATTTTATCACAAATACCTCCCTCAAACAAGAAAAAATGAGTTATTTCCGGCATTTTGTTAAAATGCCCAAAACTGAAAACTCAACTTTGGCAATGTGACGAAGAATAAATATTGAATATCACTTTTTTATAGTGTAAAATAAAACATTATATTGATTAGATTTTTATTCTGGGTGGTGATATTTTGAGAAAAAGCGAAGAAATCCATATTTTTCAAAAAGGCTTTAATTATTCCCAGGACGGACCCGGAAACCGCCTTGTTTATCACCTTTGCGGTTGCAACCTGAAATGCCCCTGGTGCTCAAATCCCGAGGGTATGGAAATCACCAAACAGTCAATATCACTTGAAATCGATGAAATTGTAAAAGAAGCAATTTCCTGCAAAATGATGTTCTTTGACGGTGGCGGAGTTACCCTTACGGGCGGCGAAGTAACCTGTCAGAAAGATAATGTTGAAAAGCTTTTAAAGAAGCTTAAAGAAAACGGCATTCACACCTGCATCGAAACAAACGCATCTTTAAAAAATTGCGAAGAAATTTTCGAAGCAGTTGATTATATGATAGCGGATTTCAAATCCCCCGACCCTGAAAAGCTCAAAGATATCACCGGAGCAGACCTTGAAACAATAAAAGAGAATCTTCTATTCCGGGCAAAGACAGGAAAACCGCTGCTTGTGAGAATCCCCCTTATAAACGGCTTTAATACCGGCAAGGAAAATGCAGCTTTGTTCTCGGAGTTCTTTGAAGAATTAAAAGTAAAAAGCGGTAATGAAAACCTGTATTTTGAAATTCTTACTTATCACGAATACGGTAAAGAAAAATATGAAAAAGCGGGAAAGGAATATACCGTGGAAAACGGATTTGTAACCCCCGATGATGTTAAAATTCTGGCAGAAGAAATTAAAAACAAAAACTTGAAATTAATTCACACTTGAGGTGCTTGATATGTATAATTTTGACCCTGTAAAAACAACAGAAAAAGCAAAGCTTCTTTTCAAAGAAGAACGCGCAATAAACCATCTTGAAGGTTGGTTTATTGTTAAAGAAACCGAGCAGAAAGCTGACGAAAAATACTGCTCTCTCCCCCCTATGAGAAGAGCTGCTGAAAAATTCAGAGAAGCAGTAAAGGTGCTTCCTCTTTCAATCAGCGACCATGCAATTTTCGCAGGTACTCAGAGAGATGCTTTTGCCCGAAGCTATGCTCTTATTAACCCCTCTTTCAGAGTTGAAACCTTTGCAGGTTATTGCGATCCTACCGCAGTTTATGACGATATCGACCCTACAGAAGAATTCCCCAAGGAGCGCATTGAAGCACTTCGAGAGCTTGATAAACAGACCGATTATGTTAAAACTCTTTCCGCAGTTTACAAAGACTGCGAAAAGCTTACGGGCGAGGTTGCTTTCTTCGTTGAGCAGGTAACAGGTCACCTTATTCCCGATATGCGCTATGCATTAAAACACGGTATCAAAAAGATGCTTTCCGATATCGAAGAAAAGAGTAAAACTGCAAACGAAGAGCAGAAAGACAATTACGAAGCAATGAAAATTGCTCTCGACTGTGCTCTCATTCTTGCAGAGAGATATAAGAAAATCGCAGAAGAAAAATTAGCAGCTGCAGAGGGAGAAAGAAAAGAAGAGCTTACTCTTCTTGTTAATACCCTCTCTAAAGTTCCCGAAAACGGCGCAGAAACACTCTATGAAGCAATTCAGAGCTTTATCATTCTCTGGGAAACAATGTGCCTCGAACAAGCACCCAACCCCTTTGCATTTTCCGTTGGTAATGCGGACAGAATTTTCGAGCCCTACAGAGCTCATGACAATCTTTCAAGAGAAGAAACTGCTGCTCTTTTCAAGCATTTTCTTGTATTCTTCAATGTTGCGGACAGAAGCTGGGCAATTTCACAGAACCTTATTGTAAGCGGTCGCGACAAGAATGGCAACGATCTTACAAACGATTCAACCTATGCTCTTCTTGACGCATACTATGAAATGAATCTTCCTCAACCGATTCTCTCTGTTAAATTACATAAAAACACTCCCGAAAAGCTTTACAGCGAGCTTGGTCGTTTCCTTTTCACCCCCGGTTGCCTTACCCCCTCTTTCTTCAATGACGATTCTCTTTATGCAGTTCTTACCGAGGCAGGAATTGATATTGACGATATCGAAGACACCTCTATCGCAGGTTGTCAGGAACCTCTTATTATGGGTAAGGACAACGGCAACACAACAAACAGTTGGTTCAATCTTGGAAAAGTCCTTGAATTAACTCTTAACAACGGTTATTCCACAATTACAGGTGAATATATCGGCACAGTTTGCGAAGAAACAGATGCTTTAACTGCTCTTAAAAATATCAGAGAGCGTTTCTATAAAAACGCACAGTTCTATTGCGATGAAATGGTGAAAGCAGCTAATGGTTGCTCAAGAGCAATTTCACATTTACCCGTACCCTTCTTAAGCACAGTTATGGGCGGTATTGAAAGTGGTTACGACACCCGTGACATTACCCATCAAGGCACAAAATACAACGGTAGCGGTTGCCTTATTCACGGAACAAGCGTTGTTGCAGATTCCTTTATTGCTATTGATAAACTCGTTGCTGAACGCCCCCAGGATGCAGAGAAGCTTCTTGATGCTTTAAAATGCAATTTCGAAGGTTACGAAGAGCTTCGTGAATTCTTGCTTTCTGCCGCTAAATTCGGCAACAATATTGAAGTTGTTGATAACGAAACTGCTGACCTTACCGCAAAAATCGCCGATATGGTAAGAGCCCAGAAAAACTACTTGGGCAATAATTTCCGTCCCGACTTTTCAACTCCCTCAACCCACCTTTTATACGGTTATTGGGTTGGCGCTCTCCCCTGCGGAAGAATGGCAAGAGATATGTTAGGCTACGGTGTTGACCCCCTTTATGGTGAAGCACAGAACGGTCTTGGTTTCCGTACTCTTTCACTTTTCAAATTGCCTTTCAATAAAATGTGTGGCGGTTATGCATCCCATTTCGGCATTGACCCCAAGTATTTCACAAGTGATAATTACGAGGGCAAAGGCGTTGAATTCCGCGATAAAGTTATGAAGCCCTTGTTCTTCAATGAATTGAACGAGAATGTTTCTCCCTTCTACCTCTATGTTAACGTAACCACCGCCGAAATTCTCAAAAAGGTGCTTGATAACCCGAAGAAATATGCTCCAAGCGGAGTTTATATTATGAGAATCCACGGAACATTCGTTAACTTCCTTGACCTTTCCCCTGCAATTCAGCAAGACATTATCCGCCGACTTGACCCTGCATCAACTGCAGTTATGTGCTAAAATATGAATATATTAGGAATTGATATCGGCACAACCACCGTAACGGCACTTGTGCTTGACACAGAAAAAAGCGAAGTTTCAAAGGTTTGCACTTTAAAGAATGATTCTTTCATTGATGGCAGACCCTTTGAGAAGCTTCAAGACCCCAATTTAATAATTGAAACTGTTAAATCTGCAGTTAAAAATGTTACCGAAAGCCTTATTATTGATGCTATCGGCATAACCGGTCAGATGCACGGCATTCTTTATCTTGACGAAGGTTATAAGCCCTGCTCTCCCCTTATGATCTGGCAGGATGAACGAGGAAATGAGCCTTATAAAAACGGACTTTCCTACGCAGAATATTTAACAAAAGAAACAGGACTGAAAGCCGCATCAGGCTTCGGTCTTACCACCCATTTTTATAATTTAATAAATGGCGAAATTCCCGAAAATGCAGTAATGCTCTGCACAATTCACGATTATCTCGCCTCACTTCTCACAGGTACAAAGCCGGTTACTCATAGTAGCGACGGTGCAAGTCTTGGCTTTTACAACTTATCGGAAAATTGCTTCGATGATGCCGCTTTAGAGAAAGTTGGCATTGATAAAAGCTTTCTTCCCGAAGTTATAAAATCCACCGCTTTGGCAGGGAAAACAAATTGCGATTTTCTCCCCGAGGGTATTCCCGTTTCAGTCGCTATAGGTGATAATCAGGGTAGCTTTCTCGGTTCCGTTGCAGATGCAGAAAATTCTGTTCTCGTTAATGTGGGAACAGGCAGTCAGGTTTCCTTTGTAACTAATAAAGTAAAGGACCTTTCCTGCGGAGAAATCCGTCCGCTGACAGACGATAAATATATTTTCGTAGGTGCATCTCTTTGCGGTGGCAGAGCCTATGCAATTTTAAAAACATTCTTTGAAAAATGCGCTCAAATGCTCGGTGGCTCAACGGAAAAACTGTATTCTCTTATGGATGAAAAAGCCGAAAGCATTTCTGATTTTTCTGATTTATTAACAGTAAATTGTCAGTTCTGCGGAACTCGTGAAAACCCGAAGCTTCGTGGTAGTATTGATAATATCGGTATCGAAAATCTCACTCCCGAAAACCTTATTTTCGGCACTCTTAAAGGTGTTTCAAAAGAGCTTTTTGATATGTACGAAAGCGAAAAATCCCTTTTAGCTACCGCCCCCACAACCCTTGTTTGCTCCGGCAACGGTCTTCGCAAAAGCGAAATCTGGAGAAGAATTTTTACAGAAGATTTCAGAATGGAAGCAACTCTTCCGAAGCATAGCGAAGAAGCTGCCGTTGGCGCGTGTGTATTCGCAACCGTTGCAAGCGGTATTTTCAATGATATAAAATCAGCGCAAAATGCGCTTTTGAGGTGAATTATGGACACTAAAACAATAGCTACTAAACCTGTATTCTTTGAAAAAAACAGAGTTTTCCGCGTGTATTTGGGCGGTAAGCTTTTCAGCAATTTCTTTGGCGATAACAGCGAAGATTCCTTTTACCCTGAAGAATGGATTTGCTCTTCAACAAAGGCTCTCAACGAGGGCAGTACCGATGAATTTGAAGGTCTTTCCACAGTAAAAGGCACAGATATTCATTTTAACGAGCTCCTTGAAAGTGAAAAAGAGCTTATGTTGGGTGAAAGAAATGGTCTTGATGTTCTTGTTAAAGCCCTTGACTCTGCAATTCGTTTGCCCGTTCAGGCTCATCCCGACAAGGCTTTCTCAAGAGCCCATTTCAATTCCGAATTCGGTAAAGCAGAATCCTGGCTTGTTTTGGATGCAAGAGAGGGCGCTTCCATCTATTTCGGCTTTAAAGAGGGCGTAACAGCGGAAGACTTCGAAAAAGCTGTGGATGCCAGCGAAACTGATAAAACTGCTATGGAAAATCTTTTAAATAAAATCCCCGTAAGTGTGGGCGATGTTTATTTCATTCCTGCAAAGGCAGTTCACGCAATAGGTGCAGGTTGCCTTATTCTCGAGGTTCAGGAGCCAACAGACTTTACAATCCAACCTGAACGTTGGTGCGGAGATTATCATTTAAGCGATAAGCAGATGTATCTTGATTTAGATAAAGAAACTGCTTTAAAGGTTTTCGATTATTCTTATAACTACGATAAAGTTATGAAAGAATGCAAAAAAACACCCATAACAGTTTCTGAAACTGACGGATGCAAAAAAGAAATTCTCATCAGCAAAGAGGACACTCCCTGCTTCAGCGTTGAAAGATATATTGTAAACGGTGGCAAAACTGAAGCTCTTGAAGGCGTTTGCGTTTATGTTGTTACTGACGGCGAGGGCAAACTCATTTCCGAAGGCTATGAAAAAGAAATCAAAAAAGGTGATTACTTCTTTATGCCCCATAGCTGTGACGGTAAGTTTGCAGTAGAAAGCAGCTCTTCACTTACCCTCGCAAAATGCGTCCCGCCTGTAATGTAATACAAAGCGGAAACATAAAATCAAGTTAAAGTATTGCGAAGCCCATATAACTATTCGGAGAACATTATGATAGAAGCATTACTAAAAAATAAATCCTGGTCGCCGAAAATTGTCGGTGAATTTATAAAGGAAATGAATAACTACGAAAATGCTGAAAAATGCGTTATTGTTGATGAAACCGCCAAGGAGCTTTTGAAGCGTGGCGGTAATGGGAACATTTCCTCTGCGGAAAACCTGCTTATCTATGCTACTCAGCATTATTTTGATGGTTTGCCCACTCAACTCAAAGCAAATATATATTTCCGTCTTGGTGTTCTTTATGAACAATATAAAGAGAATTTCGTAAGAGCTTATACCTTTTATGAAAAATACACTCTTAATAATAAAGAAAACGGCGGCACTCATTCCCTTATGCTCAAAGCTCTCATTCTTCGGGATGATTTTGCCTACTCGGAAGAGCTTGAAAAGGAATTCCGAATGAGCCTTGCAGAAACTGATTTAGGCTTAAAGAATGACAGAATTTATGAAAATATCGGTAGATTTATTATTTTAAATCACGAGGGCAACCGGGAAGAATGTAAAAAGGTAATAAAACGCCTTTGGGGAATTGTTAAAACAGACGAGCTTATTCTCCCCGATTTGATTATAAAGAAAAATCTTAATGATAGAGTAACCGTACCTGCAAAAGTTATTGAGTTTATTAAAATGCAGAATGCGGAGTGCGGAGTGCAGAATTAAATACTGGTATCTGGCATCTAAAAAAGCATCGCTTTTTCAAGCGATGCTTTTTTCATTTATTTTGCTTTTTGCTGTTTTTTTCTTTTCTTGGTTATTCTGATGAGCATTGCCGTTGTACCTGCGCCGCAGAGCATAAATGCTGCGAACCAAGGTGCACTCTGACGAGCCACATCTTCATCAAGAGCGTTAACCGCTATAACAACCAAGGGTTTAAGAGCAACTCTCACAGCCGCTCTGAGAGGCTCGCTTTCAGCGATAATATCTGCAATAGGCGGTGAAAGCTTGTAGTAAGCCTTAACGAATGCTTCACCCAAGGGGTTAGTCATAAGTACATTATCACGGAAATCGCAAAGAAGACCAACAACGCCTTCGCCATTGTTAACGCCATAAGAAGCAGTAGCAATGAAGCAGTAAAGCTGGAAGTTAGAGTCGTTCATAAGCTGATCGCCTGCAACAGTAAGGTCGGTAACATACTTAATAACAATAGCGTCTTCTTTAACAACAGTATAGTTGTTTCCGTCCGCACCTTTTGTTGAAGCGTCATAGTAGCCTGCCAAACCGGCGCTTCCGGCATCCAGAACTCTGTTAACATAAAGCTTATCGTTTTCTACCATATTGGGAAAATGATATGCAACATCCAGTGAATAATAAATGTCGTCTGAGATAGGAGGAGTTATCTTACCATCGCTGGTAGTTTCAATATCAACTCCGTCTTCTAAAACCGCAATATTACATTTAATTGCACGGGCTTTATTATCGTCATAACTAACATTGTTTTCTTTATCTAATTCCTTATACGGAACTATTTCAAAGCTCACATACAACGGAACATCAGTTAAAGCCTGAGCTTCCTCTGCACCGGATGGTCTGATGTACAATAATCCGTCATCAGGGTCAACATAAAGGTAGTTGTAACCCTTTTGAGCTGTAGTAGGAACAACATTTATGTTGTCATAAAGTTCAACCTTTGTTGCTCCGCCGAGACCTGCGCCACCCTTCTGGAGATACTGGGCAACCATTTTTGCAGTTTCCTGCTTAGCATAGCGCTCAGCGGATTTATCAAAAGCTCTGAAGCCCAATCTGAAAAGGTTACCTAAAACCAGAATACCGAGAGTAAGGAGAACAAGAACAGACATAAGCTCTACCAAAGTAAAGCCTTTTTTGCTTCGCAAAAATTTATACATTCTTATCACTCCTTTTTAACTGATTGATGTCATAGTTGAGGCAAGCGCCTTCAAAGGCGGAAGAGCTGTTGAACTTCCGGAAGTTTTAATATTACCGGTATCTTTATCAGTTGTGAATTCAGTATAATAATCACCGATAAATGTCCATCTTTGTTTTTCATCTTGATTTTTTAAAGATATATCAACAACGCCATTGGTAGTTAAGGGGCAGTAAGCTATAGCACCGTGAGTTTTATTATAATCATGTGCTGTAGCATAAATATAATCCTCAGCAATAATAATATCGGTAATATCGTAAGCAGCGCCAGACACCAATGTTTCTACTTTATGATTTACTTTTCCCAAATCGCAATCTTCAATAGTAATTAATGCTATAATTGTATTTGAGCCTTCTGAAATATTGCTTCTGCCACCAACAAGAATGCAGAAATCATCACCATACTTAAAGGCTTTAATGCTTTCGATACTTGAGAAACCGCTGGTGTAATCGGCAATCATACGCAAGGTGCTACCCCATACCAAAGGTGCTTCGCCAATCATACCGTTGGCATCATATCCTAATAAAGCCAAATAAACCTTACCGTCAGAGCCGCCGATTGCCGCACCTAAAACACCTGTTCCCGTAGCTTCATCACGGATGAACATATCCATAGAAACGCAATTTAAGCGGATATGATTACCTGCCGAGCCCTTAATATAACCAACATGAACAAAGCACTCTGTTGCAGGGTTATATACGGAAATAACACCATTGTTATAAATCGTATCAACAACTGTGCTGGTGACAATATGCTTGGGAAGAGAAATCATTGTCTGACTTCCCTCACCCTCTCCAGGCGCAACATCGACTATATAATACTTGTAACCATCATGAGAAAAGGCATTATATATCAAGCCTTTGTTAACGCTCGTACTAATATCACTCTCTGTAAAAAGTCCGTTGCCAGCCAACCAATCAACAGTACCATCATTATTATGATCCATATCTCTTGCACCTTTAAGATATTTTGTATCTGTTGTTGTTGTAACCTCTGAAGAATAATCATAATAGAGTTTGCTTGTGCCACCAACATCATAACCAACAGCTACCATAGAATTACCATACGTTGCAGAATCAGTTATGTTAAGGAACTCTCGTGGGAACCAAAGGTTATGGCGGAAATCCCCGTCGGAATCACCGTTATCCGCAGCACTGTAGGTACCCATATAAACCTTTTCCAAGGGCTTCATATCACGAACAGCCAGAGATTCATACATTGCATATAAATCTGAGCAATAGCCCATTGTGAAGCGGGCATTTGAATCCTGCAAGCCCCAGGTTGTATGAATATTATTGTTGCCGTTATATGCTGCCTGATATTGATTTCTTCCGTAAGCAGAGTCTGGAGCTAAAGTGTTTCTGATATTACCGCCGTTTGCCAAAACCGCTCCGATATCGAGCTTTGCCTTCTGGTCATATTTGTTAAGGTAAGTTGTTGAACCATCTTGCACAAGCACCCAGGATTGAACCATACCCTCATCTGTTGAAAGACCACTGTTACCGGCAGCGGCAACAACACCCTTGGTTTCATTGATAATAGCGTTGGCTTCCAATGTACCAAGATAGAATGATTCAATTGTTCCCGGAAGAGCACTACAGGATGTGAAATTAACCTTAGCCGCATTTTTACTTGCGGTTGTATTTGCCTGCACTAAGCTATTTGAAGCCAAGGTTCCGGGGGAAATTGTGTTATAGGACTTAAGATAAACATAAGCCATTTTATGGTCGCCACTGGTATATGTAGCATTCTCGTTACTCGCCCAACCGTTACCGTCAGCTGCAGAATCTCTACTTACAAACAAACCATAACTTATCTGCACATTTTTTCCATCAACAAGACCGCTTACTAAACCATCCGCATGATGATGCATATCTATTACGTATTTTACTTTTCCCCAGTCATAATACCTTTCAAAGTTATACCATTTTACATTTCCATTTTCAAATCTGAAAACAAAATGCTTATCAGAATCGTCTCCAACACCATTATGTTCCCAGCCAAGTGTATCATAATTATGTTTGTACATAATATAGCCGTCTTGAGGCTCAATACCATATTTGCTTTTCAAATTAGCCTCGGTTGTTTCAAGCACATAAGAAATTCTTCTGTGGTTATCTTTGAAACTACCATGATTAGCATTAAAGCCGTCAAAGTTATAGGCATAATAGTTTTCATCAACATTATATTCGTTTTTCCAAACATAATCGCCGTTGCCGAAATCCTGATCCGCAGTAGAGCTGGTACCGTAATCAATAACAGATGATGAATTTGTGCTGGATGTAAAGGCAAGAAGGTCATTAAGGTCTCCTGCCCAGTCATATTGGAAATAAGGTGTACCGCCACCCAATGTAACAGCTTTATATATAATTTTAGGGCCGGTAACAAGGCTTGTGGCAGTTTCATCAACTGCATTAGGGTCAAGAGCTTTAACCTGCGCCAACGAAGTAGCGTCCAGATGCCAGAGCCTTCTTGCAATACCATTTTCTCCGCACATTGCATAAAAGCCTTCGGTGAGAGTTTCAGTTGCAGGGTTATATGAAACATCAGTAAGAGTTTTGCCTGCGCCAATAGGTGCGGTATACATAACTCTGCCTGCAATGACAGGGTTCTCAATTGTTCCTGCGTCGCTGAATGTGAAATATTCTGCATTTTCTTTTGTTTCACCAACGAAGATTATATCTGCTTCGGTAATGGTAAGATAGGTTTTTGCAACCTTCATTGTACCGAAATCGTTGATATAGTATGCGCTGAACTGAATAGGAGAGTATGTAATATCAATATCTTCTATTAAAATATCCACAAAGGGGAAATAATTCTCGCCCGCAACAAAAACAGGGAAATTTATAGGTTTTGCCTTAAGAGGTGTTGTTGTATCAAAAACGCTTGTAATATAAAAGGCAACCTTACCCTCAATCTTTGAAGGGTCTGCTTTGATAGCTTCAAATTCCTGAACGGAATCAAGAACAATATAGTTAGATTCATCTGAACCAAAATCAAGGTTTGTAAGTCTCAAGCGGACATTATGAGAGCTCTGGTTATCTTTAACAAGAGTGTCGCTAACGATTTTGATTACACCTTTACCACCACTGTAAAGAGTTTCAAGGTTGCTTGTGGCAGAAATAACCTGCCTCATTTTAACATTAATGGTATTGGTTAACACCTTGAAATTAGTCGTCAAAGGCAATATTGTATGGTCTTCACGGCTTGCAAGACCATCTTCAATTGCAAAACGGGAATCAAAGGCATCGCTTGTTATTTCACCTGCTCTGTAAATTCTGTCATAAGAGCTTAAAAGCATTGGTGAAAACATTGTAACAATAAGCACCAGAAGGCTGAGCGCCACAAGGAGCTCAACATAGGTCATACCGCCGTTATTCTTTTTTCGAGTTGTATTTTTAGAAGGGACTGCTTTATTCTTCAGTCTTTTCATAAAACCACCCTTTACTGATTTGAATTGGATTAAAAGTTTTAGTTATCCCAGACAACATAAAGCTGATCTTCTGTATCGGGAGCCATAAGTGTGGGGTCATCTTTCATATTGCCGATATAGTGCATATCGTCTGCAACATAGTTACTGTTTTCAGATACCAGATTACTGATTGAACTTGTGTATAAATAATCTTTAAGGTTAGTAATCTTATCCCACAAACTGCCACTGTCTGAGTCATTCTTTTTCGCTGCGAAATATTGAGTTTCAAGATACCAGTTAACAATGTTTACACCAACATTAGATTGTTTTTTTACTCCGCCTTCTGTAATCTCTGCCATAATTTCAGCATTGAAATAATAAACATCGCCTTCGTCAAAAACTTTGAAAACGATCAAGTCGTCAGTAAGATTAGTTGCCGCCTGAATTCCGAAACGATCAATATATTCGGTTAATCCGCTTGCACAATTAATATACTTGCTAAATTTAGTGTTACCATTAAGAATACCGGTTCTGAACATGGTTTCACCACCGTTATTACCATGACCTTTTGACATAGTATCGGTTCCTAAAGCATCATAATTCTGGAACCAGAGGTAAACGGGCTGTTGGAAATAAACAATACCTGCAGTAACAGATTTATCTCTTTGCTTATTAAAATATGAATAAGGTGTATTTGCAGGAGCTGTGAGGTTAAGGAAACCGCCTCTGTATGCTACCTGGTCACCATCACTTTTAACGCTAAGACCGTCAAACTCCTGGTCACAAATAGAAGCATATAAATCTACTCTTTTATCAAAAACAATGTCTTTCGCCTGGAAGTTCATAACCTTGAAAAGTGTAGCGTTATATTCATAATTAAAGATTTTATGGTCACCGGTTCTGTTTGAACGCTTGGGGTTAACTCTCAATTCAATGGGGAGAGAAACCTGCAATGTATCAGTTGCACAGAAAGATACGAAATTATAACGCTGAACTGTATCAGAATATGCGTTATAGTTAGCGCCCTGAAGAGATGTAATATATTCACTCTTAGTGTTTTCAAATATACGCCAGTTAAGACCGGGATAAGCACCCAATGCTAAATAGTTCTGAACATTACCGCCTTTTTCGCCACTATGGTCAATAACAGTTACATATTCGCGTCCATCCGGAACATTAATATGCATATTTCCGATTGTACTGAAAATATAAACATCCTTATTATAATAAGATATATCTGCTGATCCCATTGTTCCGCCAAAAGCCTGAATCGTCTTCTTTGAGCTTGCCATAAAGGGATTGGGCAAAACATGGTTTCCGCCGTAGCTATATGTTTTATCAGTATTACCATCTTTAGGCTGAGGATAGTCACCCTCGATTATCTTAACAAAATCAGGAGCAAGTTTCCAATACTGCTCTGTATATGCAACGAAACCCTTGTTATTATCTTCTTCATCAATCATATCTCTGGTTTCCATAACAGCAGCAGAACGAGTTGCTTTCTGTCCGTTAACAACTGCAGTGGATTTAACCATATAGTTATCGTTGTAAATAGCTATATAGCCTTCCTTGATTTCCCTGTAATCATCAGTTGTGGTTCCATTAACTGTTACAGCAGTGGTAGCAGTATTTTTATCTACTTTTGTATAACCTGTATCTTCAACTTTATAGTATTCAGGGTCACCGTTGTAAATGATAGTTACATCAGTTTTACCTACAAAATCATAATCTCCTACATTATCTTCCGCTGTAGGTGTTCCGGAAATATATTTGGATTCAGTTGTATCACCATCAGAATTTTTCTTGATATATAAGCTGATAGGCTCCAATTCAACCTGCAAATAACCACTTGCATTTTTAGTTATTCCGTAAGTAGAATTAGCTTCTTTATTCTCGTTTTTTAAAGCTTCATAAAAGCCTGTAAAGTTCTCATTATACAAGGTTGATTTAAGAGTTGCAACAGCCATTTCTGCGCCAGTACGAGCGAGATAATTCGCCTTCTGACGGCTAAGCTCTGTTACAGAAGTATATGTAGCACTTTCTGAGGTTCTGAACATAACGGGAAGAAGCAGTGTTAAAACCAATAACACTGTCAATACTGCTACGAGAGCAACACCGTTTCTGCTTGATAAAATCTTCATAGTAGGTAAATCCTTTCGTATGAATTTGACAGGCAAATGCGAGCCCATCACCGCTATGGATAAAAACTCGATCGGGAATTTCTTGAATTAATCTTTTATTTTATATTCATATATCACAAGTGATATAGTAATTTTCGTATTTAAGTTGGGATTGAATATGTATGTCGCAAGGTACACTCAATCAATGTAACCTTAGCCGGATTATTATTTGGGATTTTCTAAAAACTGAAATATGTAATAGAAATAAAAAGCAAATTTTCCTATCCTATCCTCCCTTTTCTTTCTGAAAAAGGAGGATAAGTAAGGTAAAGAATTTTATTGGACCACCCACCGCTAACGCGGTCCCCCCTCCTTTTAGCTAAAGCAAAAAAGAGGGATAAGTAAGGTAAAGGATTTTATTATACGATAACACGAAGAACTTCTTCAACTGAAGTTGAACCTTCAAGAATCTTGTCAATACCTTCCTGGCGAAGAGTATGCATACCCTGGCTGATAGCAAGGTCTTTAACTTCCTGAACGCCTGAACGTTTAAGAATAAGAGATTTCATTTCGGGAGTAATCTGCAAGAATTCGAATACGCCCTGACGGCCTTTATAACCTGTATTACTGCAGGAAATACAACCTTTAGGCTGATAAATTCTTACTGTATCATCGAGAGTTTTGCCTTCAGGAATGGGGAAATCTTCCATACTGTTGCGAAGCTCACGATATGTAATATCAACAGCTTCTTTACAACGGGGGCAAAGTACACGAACAAGACGCTGAGCAAGAACACCAACAAGTGATGATGCTGTAAGGAAAGGTTCAACACCCATTTCATCAAGACGAGTAACCGCACTGGGCGCATCGTTAGTATGAAGGGTTGAGAAAACCATATGACCTGTAAGAGCGGATTCAACGGCGATTTTTGCAGTTTCAGCGTCACGGATTTCACCGACCATGACGATATCCGGGTCGGCACGAAGAACTGAACGAAGAGCAGCTGCGAATGTCATACCTGCTCTGTTGTTCATCTGAACCTGACAGATACCGGGCATACGTCTTTCAACAGGGTCTTCAAGAGTGATAACGTGCTTTGTAATATCACTAACCTCTGCAAGAGTTGCATAAAGGGTTGTTGATTTACCTGAACCAGTAGGACCTGTAACAAGAAGGAAGCCGTAAGGCATAAATACCGTTTTCATAAAGCGTTCCATCTGTTCGCCGGAGAACTTAATATCCTGAAGAGTAACAGCGTTACCGCCACGCTCCAAAAGACGAAGAACGATTTTTTCACCATATACTGAGGGAAGAACAGCAATACGGATATCGTACGTGTGGTCATCTACTTTAACTGTTGTACGACCGTCCTGAGGAACACGTCTTTCTGCAATATCCATACCGCCGATAACTTTAATACGGGATGAAACTGCAGCATGAAGCTTAATGGGCTGCTGGAGAACTTCATGCAAAACACCGTCAATTCTGTAACGAACGCGCATTGTTTTCTCAAGTGGATCAATATGAATATCGGATGCGCCTGCTTTTACCGCATTGGTGATAACCTGGTTAACAAGCTGAACTGCGGGTTTTTCATCAGCAGCAAGATCATCAAGGGCTGCAAGCTCTTCTTCAATTGCTTCTTCTTCATCATAAGTATCGATTGAAGAAGCGTTATTAACGATTGTGTTAATAGCGGCATTAAGCTCTGTATCAGTTGAAACAAGGGGAACAATTTCAAGGCCGCCTGTAATAACCGAAAGGTTGTCGCGTGTAACGATATCGTTAGGGTTGCGCATTACAACAAAGAGCTTCTTTTCTTCCTGATAAAGCGGAAGAATGCCCTTTCTTGCTATTAAATCTGCGGGTATTGTATTTGCTAATGCAAAGTTGATGCCAACTTCTTCAATTGACACATATTTGCAATTTGTTTTCATTTCAATCGCACGGGCAACATCTACCTCTGTGCAATATCCTAAATCAACAAGCACTGTACCGAGAAGGGCTTTTGTCTCCTTCTGTATGCTTAATGCTTCAAAAACCTGTTCCTCAGTTGCCGCACCGGTTTTTACAAGGAAAAAGCCAACGCTGCCGGGAACTATTACATTCATGTCTGCCAAAACTAACTTCCCCTTTGAATATTCTGTGATAAATGAGATAAAGCGTTTTCCGTCCATTGTCGGTAAACATGATGCTCTACCTGATTTGTATTAAATAAAGGCTTTAAGTCGAACGATTTTTTTGCAAAATTGTTCGACTCCGCCGCAATTATTTAAGATGCAGTTGCATTATCAACCACTGCGCTGACAATACCTTCTGCTCCGTTCTGAGAAAGAACTGCAAGCGAGAGGGTTGCCTCGTATGTATCTCCTGATTTAACAAGATTTATTGTATCAAATCTGTGAATCTGCTCAAGAGTTGACATATAGGACATATAGCTATGAATATTTTCAAATGTACCTTTAACACTCATAGTGAACATGGTTTCCTGAGTCTGAGCGGGTACCTGTGTTACTTCTACGCTAACAACCTCAAGACCAAAATTTTCGCAAGTTGCAATCTGCTTTTCCTGAAGAATGTAAACATCGCCCAAATCATCGGGAAGAATGCCTTTATAAACCTCAAGCTGTTGCTCAGCTTTTTTACTTTGAGCTCTCAGTTCTTCAAGAACAGCGATTTCTTTTAAGTTTTCTTCATAAGAAGCTCTGACTACAACAATCTCTGCTTTTGTTTGAACAATATCATAAATAAGGTATGAAATTGCTGCAATAACTAAAAGTATAACAAGAACCAAAGCAACCGCTGTTGTATAAGGAGAATTTTTTATATCTTTAAAATTGATTTGTTTGCCTTTCATATCCAATTCTCCTTTCCTTATTCTGCAACTGTTGTATCTGCAGTTGTTTCGCCTTCTGCAGCAGTTGTTGCCTCAGTTGTTGTAATAATTGTTGCACCACCTGCACAAGCTATTGAAACTGTGAAATCAACACGGCCGCCTATGTTATGAACATAAGAAACGCATGATGCACTTGTTACATCTTCCATTTCGCCAAGGGCTTTTTCCAATGCAAGATACTGCTCTCTGCTGTCGCAAGTACCTGTAAGAACGCAAATACGAGATGTTTTCCAATCTGTGCATTCGATATTATCTATTGAAATACCGGGGCATTTAAGATTTGATACTTTAGCAAGGAAGTTTACAAGAGAAGGTTCATCAACCTGAATATCTTCAATAAGTTGAACTTTCTGCTGAAGTGTTGCGTTGATTTCACGGTACTGCTCAAGCTCTGCTACCTTCTGAGCATATTCGCTATCAAGGGCCTGAGCCTCTCCGAGCTTATTGTTTGCATACATACGTGTTCCTGAAACAACAACAAGGAATAAAGCTAAAATTACAAGAACTACAAGTGCAAAAACCTGTATTTTCTCAAGTTTTTTTCTACCATCTAAACGCTTCCTGTTTTGCTCAGGAAGCAAACTAACTTTATACTTCACGCTTAACCCTCCAATGCTACCTTTGCAAGACTGATACAGCCTACATACTCACTTGCATCAAATGATGATGTTGTGTACTCTTCGTAAAACTTGGGAATCATAAGAGGTACGTAGCTCTTTTCAGAAAGCTTTTCTAAAATATCTTTTTGAAGATCAGTTGCTGCTGAGAAATAAACTGAACTTAACATATAGCCTGTTTGCATTTGGAAATAGTTGATTGAAGATGAAAGCTCTGAATAAAGCAAATCTACAATAACGTCCATTT
Source organism: Acutalibacteraceae bacterium (assembly GCA_045542535.1). Classification (GTDB taxonomy): domain Bacteria; phylum Bacillota; class Clostridia; order Oscillospirales; family Acutalibacteraceae; genus DTU089. The sequence continues at coordinate 62,222 of JAZQLF010000004.1, forward strand.
CAGATGTTACAAGTTCGTGAGCATCGTTGAAAGCTTTTTTGATTTCAACAACTGCTCTGTCAGGAATATTGATAGAACGAACCATTTTAATTTCCTTGTCTGCAATAGCAACGAAGTCAAGAACGTCGTCAGTTAAGCAAAGGAAACCTATAACATCGTCAGGACTTAATGAATCAATGATAACTCTGGTCCATGCAAGGAAAGAACTATCAATATCAACAACCTGAAGCTTTGCTTCTTCAAAGTTCTGAACAAGATTCTGAAGCATCATATTTCTTGCACCAACAAGAAGAACATTCAATGCAGGTTGGTCATCGTCATCTGTTGTTTCGTCAATAACAACGAAATCAAGACCTAATTCGGAAACAGGAACAGGAATAAAATCTTGAGCCTGCATAGTAATTACGCCTCTTAACTTTTCATCGGGCACCTTGGGGAATGTTGCATAACGCATAATAACATTCTCGTTGTTAACGCCTACAACAATAGGTGAGTTTGTATTAAACTTGCCGCGATTAAGCATATCGGTAAGAGCAACGTTAAATAATGTATTATCCATTATTAAACCGTTTGCAATTACATTAGGTTCAAAATCTTCCTTTTCGAAAGCTGTTACCTTAAATTTACCGTCTGAGCCTTTGGTAAGCTCAACAGCTTTAATTTCATGTGAATTGTATTCAATGCCGATAGCACTGTTTACTTTTGCCATTATATCTACTCCCTTGCAAAGGATTTGAATTTAAAATTATGTGGGTGTTGCTGTTGTTGCCTGGAAAACAGGAAGATAAAGAGCAATAATAAGGAAACCAACGATACTTGCAAGACCAACAAGCATAACGGGCTCAAGAGTTGAACCTAAGCTCTTAGCAAGTGTATCAACGTCTTCCTCATAGAACTCAGCAACCTTATCAAGCATGGTGGGAAGAGTACCGGCCTCTTCACCGATTGCTATCATACCTATAAGCATGGGGGGGAACAATCCGGACTGGTCAAGAGATTCGTGGATTGTACCACCGTTTTCAACTTCTTCAATAGCCTTTGTAACTGCAGCTTCAACAAGCTTTGAGCCGGATGTGGGACCTGCTGTTTCAAGGGCTTTAACTGCTGTAACACCGCCACCGATAAGTGTTGCGAAAATACGACAGAAACGAGCAAGAATTGTTTTTGTAATAAGTTCGCCGATAATGGGGCACTGCATCTTGTGATTTTCCCAGAAATGCTGAACAGGAGGAGATTTTATAATTCTGATAAGCAAGAAAATCAAAACTCCGATTGCGGGGAAAATTGCATACCAATATGCACGTAATGATTCCGAAAGGAAATAAACAAATTCTGTTATGGGGTTCAAATCTTCAACAGTTGCTGTCATTCCCTGGAAAGTGGGAACCATGAAGATAAGCATTACAAGAAGAATAACAATCGCGAATGCACCAACCATCTTGGGATATGATGTTGCAGCTTTAACAGAGTCTTTAAGCTGTTTATCTTTATGTAACTGGTTGGACATTGCCAAAAGAGTTTTATCAAGCATACCGCCCATTTCACCGGCTGCAATCATTGAACAGAAAAGATCTGAGAAAACAGGTCTCTGAGCAAGGAATGCTTCCGAAAGAGCTGAACCGCCTTCAACATCATCTGCAATGTTTTTGATAGCATTTGCAAGTGTCTGGTTAGTAGTCTGCCCAACAAGAGTCTGCATTGACTGAGTAACCGGAATACCGGCACTGATCATAGCAGAAAGCTGACGAGCAAACATAGACATATCAGCAAGAGCAACTTTTTTGCTTCTTGTTTTCTTAACGCCTTTGGTTTTAGCCTCGGAAAGTTTTGTTACAACAACGCCTGCTTCACGAAGTTTTTCGTAAGCTTCGCCAGTATTACTTGCAACAACCTTACCTGTTATTGACTGACCTTGTCGGTTTAACGCTTCATACGTAAATTCCAAGAGTCTGCCCCCTTATAATAAATGAATATCAATACATTTGAATCTGTCTTAAAATTTCTGCTCTTTCTACGCAGTTTTCCAAAACTGATTCTCTGTTAATTTTTTGTTCTCTGAGTAATTTAAGAAGAGCCTGGTCCATTGTCTGCATACCTTCTTTTTGAGCGGTCTGCATTGTGCTGTAAATCTGATGGTCTTTACCTTCACGAATCATATTACGGATAGCAGGAGTATCAACCATATATTCAACTGCAGAAACACGTCCTCCACCGAGGCGAGGCAACAGCTGCTGAGAGATAACTGCGCGAAGAGTGTTGGAAAGCTGACTTCTTACTTGGTTTTGCTGCTCGCTGGGGAAAGAGTCGATAATACGAGCAATTGTAAGCGGAGCAGTCTGAGTATGTAATGTTGAAAGAACAAGATGTCCTGTTTCAGCAGCAGTAAGAGCAATACTGATACTTTCGGGGTCACGCATTTCACCGATCATAATAACGTCGGGGTCGTGACGAAGAACAGTTCTTAATGCATTGTTGAAACTGAGAGTATCTCCGCCCAATTCACGCTGTCTGACAATAGAGCGCTTGTGGGAATGAAGGAACTCGATGGGGTCTTCAACTGTAACTATATTATACTCATAGTTTAAGTTCATGTGGTTAAGCATAGCCGCCAAGGTTGTTGACTTACCGCTACCTGTAGGACCTGTTACAAGAATAAGTCCGCGAGGAAGAGAACAAAGTCTTCTTACATCGGCAGGCAACCCAAGTTTATCAAGGGTGGGGATTTCAAAGGGGATTGCTCTGAAAACCCCTGCCAAAGTACCGCGCTGAACGATAATATTACCTCTGAATCGAGCGCACTTGGGGACTGAATATGAAATATCTAATTCAAGGTTTTCTTGAAGGTCACGCTTATTTTTGTCGGACAAAACCTGCATTAACATATTTTCCACATCAGCGGGTGTCATTGGGGGAAAATCCTGCTTTACGATGTCACCATCTATACGAATGCAGGGTGGCATACCAACAACTATATGAAGGTCGGAACCTTTTTTTTCAACCGTAAGCCTGAGCAATTGCTCAAGGCTTACAGGATAAATACTTGGTTGATTAATAAATTCCAAAACAGTCACTCCAAAGTGAAATTTTTAAAAATAAATTTTATGCAATTTTATTCCACATATCTATGATAAGATCAATATTTTCGGGAGATTCAAGAACATAAAGAACATGTTTAATGTTTTCATCTGACGGATCAAGGTCAGCAGAAACATGGAATGAATCAACAGAAATTGTGGGATTGTTAAGAAGTGTAACAACGAGTTCTTCCTTAGTTGCAAGGATTGACAATTCGTCTGCACTTGTGATTGTTGCGATGGGATAGTACATCTCAGCAAGGTTGTTATCAAGAGAAGCAATGATTTCCTTAACCTCTTCAACCTTATTCTGGTTGCAATAAACCATAATTGATTTTGTAAGTTCGGGATATGAACCGAAGTAGAATTCTACACCTTCGATATCTACATAAGCAATCTTGCTCTGAAGCTCGGAAGCAACAATATTCTGAAGGTCATAAGTGAAGAATGTCTTAGTTGCGTCGTTATCAGCAGTATCGTTTTCTTTGATTCGTGCAACAGCTTCTTCAACTTCCTCAGAGTCGCCCTTAATCCATACTCTCTTTTCATAGAGATCAAGACCAAGAACCTCAACATCATAACCGAAAGTGGAGATGATTGATGCTGCATCGTCCTTAGTAATATACTGAAGATCAACTTTAACAAGTGATGTTTCGCCATCTGTAATAACTACATCGCTGCTTGTGCCGCCTTCTGTTGTACCGTCCTGAGTGCCACCCTGTATAGCATCGTTGTTTTCAAGAGTAGCATCCTGGTAGTCAACAAGTTTCTTAACGTTCATAATGTCTTTTAATGCATCACCAGAAGCATAAACGTAAAGAGTCATGGGGTGAGCAGACATAGTGATACCGGAATGAAGACCGAGTGAAGAAAGCAAGCCGCTAAATTCACTTGCGGTAATATATTTAAGGTCGATAGCAGTAAGGCTTGTGCTGATGCTTGCGCTACCAACTGTTGTATTCTTTTTATTATCAAGAGTTTTGATAAGCTGATTAACTTTAGCAAGTTGCATAGGTGTGCCGCTTATCCAGAACTCTCTGAGGTTAATGTCAACCTTAACGAGTTTAACAGAAACACCAAGTGTTGAAAGCTGTGATGTAAGTGTATCTGTTGAGATGTATTTAAGAGAGAATTTTGTAAGAGCATCTTTATCAACGAAACTTGAGTTAAGAGTTTCAGCTGTACCAACATAGATTATATCATCGTTTTTGATATAAGTCATATCAACCATACGAAGGATATAGTCAATTGCTGTAAGAGGAGTTACATTGTCAAGAGAAATCGCAGGAACAGTAGTTGTTGTACCTTTGAAAATCATTGTGTAACCTGTGTGAGCAAGAACTGTTTCAAGAGCACCGATAAGATCAGCATCTTTGAAGTTGATTGAAATAGTGCTTGAAGAACCATAATATGTAGTAGAATCGTCTTCAACAGAAACAGCACCGGGAATGTCAAGCTTCTGACCAACATAAAGTTCAGCGGAAGCAGAAATTCCGTTTGTTGTTACGATGTCAGATACCGTAACACCGTGAGCAGCTGCGATAGAAGAAAGAGTATCGCCCTGTTTAACGATATAGGTACCCATTGCTTCGTCAATTGCGCTACCTGCTGCTGAGAGCGGTAAAATAGCGCTCATAAGCAGAACAAGCACAAGGGCAAAAATGCCTATTGACCTCATTTTGCGTTTGTTTGTTTTCATTGGATAATCCCCCTAATTTATATGTATATTACATAAATTATTTATTTAAGCCAAATTAAGTTTTTTAGTTATCTCGCCTGCTTTGAAGATAACATAATCGGAAGCGATTTCTTTAAGCTCCCAATCGGAGTCGCCGATTGTTTCGCCAACAGCGAGAGTTAAAGTGTCGCCCTCGGAACCGATCTGAATAAGAGCTGTTTTAAGACCGCTTGAACCAACAACTGAACCTGTATAAGTTGCAGAAGCAAGAATATCAGGTGAAAGCGGGTCGCTGTCAATGAGATTAACAATCTCCTTATCCTTAATGATGTTGTTTCCGGGAATAACCTGAACTTCGTTAGACTGAACAGAAGTATCAACTGTATCAGAGTCATCTTTGTTCATTAAAATTCCGTCGCCGAAAATCACTAAAAGGAAAACAGCCACAATTATCAAGAAGAGAATTACCGGAATTACGATTTTCATAATCGGGTTTTTCTCAAAAAACTGAGCTACTTTTAAAGTAACACCGGTTTTACTACCTGCCTGTTTTTCTTTTTTTGTGAATTTGGGTAATTCAAGTGCCATAGAAAAGCCTCCAAACCAAGTTAATAATTACCTAAATAATGTAAAGTCAAGCGATATTTTTGTGCTTAAATACCAAAAATGTCGCAAAAGGGCGCAAAATGCCCTAAAATAGACTATATCACAGTAAATATGATACTACAAACAATTGAAATAATCAATACTTTTTCTATAAACTGTTGAAAAAAGTTGCAAAAACTCTGTTAGAAAAATCCGCTTTATTTTTATAAAATTTGACGAAAAATAAAAAACTCTCCGAAAAACGGAGAGTTTAAATAATTATTTACTACTGCGTCTGTGTCTGTGTTTTCCGCTACTGCTTGAGCGACTTCCATAGTAATAAGAAGAACCTCGGCTGCCGTAGTAGTAGGAAGAACCATAATATCCGCCGTAACGATTTGAGAAGTAACCGCCGTAGCCATATCCGGTCTTGCCACCGAAATTAACATTTGTGCTACCTGCACGGTTGTAGATGCAACCAAGAATTTCAGCCTTAGCAGTTGTAATGTCACTGAGAGCATATTCAATTTGGGGAATTGCAACTCTACCCTCTGATGTTACAAAGATAACTGAATCTGTGTAGTTAGCAACGATAGCTGCGTCAGCAACAACACCTGCAGGAGGACAGTCAACGATTACATAATCGAAATTTTCTCTTGCCTGTTTGATGATGTTTGCCATAGCCTCGGAAGCAAGTGTTTCTGAAGGATCCTGAACTGCAGCAGATGCAACAAGAAGATAGAGGTTAAGTTTTTCAATATACTTAACGGATTCTTCAAAGCTCTTCTTGCCTGTAACGATATCATAAATACCCTTTTCGCCTTCAACAGAAATGCCAAGAGTTTTACAAACCGCAGGTTTTCTCAAGTCAGCGTCAATAAGAAGAACTGACTTACCGCTCTTTGCAAGGGAAAGTGCTGTATTTGTAGAGCAAGTCGTTTTACCTTCACTTTCGGTAGAACTTGTAATAGCGAAAACTGAATAACCTTTTTTAAGCTTAACGTTTTCGATTTTTGTTCTGATAAGCTTGAAGGTTTCAATGAAAGGAAGACCAACATTCTTATCAGTAATAAGAAGTCTTGTGCGGTCATTTTTCTTTTTACCTTTTGCCTTAATATCGGAAACAGTAGCAAGAACGCTAATGTTGAAATTATTTTTGATATCTTCGGGAGAAAGGAGCTTGTTCTGAATCTTTGCAGTAATAAGAATAATCAAAACTGCAAGAGCTGCACCCATAAGAAGACCGATGCCAGTATAAATAATGGTTGATGAGTCGGAAGCGAGTTTTGCTTTAGTAGCGTTATCTACAACGCTGATTTCAGCAGTGTGGAATCCTTCCTCTACGATTTGGGGGTACACACTCTGAATTGCAGTTGCAACCGCGTATGTAAGTTCCGGTTCATCAGATTCAACTGTAACGCGGATGAGTGTAGTGTCCGGTACAACTTCAACAGTTATTAAACTGCGGAGGTTTTCTTTTGCATATTCCTCACCGGTTGTTGATTTAACAATCTCCTGAACTTTTGTAATAAAGTCGTTACCTGTTTGAATAAGAGTTTTAAAGTTATTTGCAAGTGTTGTAGAAGCCTGCGCGTCACTTGCAGAAGTAACTATTCCGGCAGTACCTGCAATATCTTTATTTTTGTTAGAAACATTAAAAATGATGCCTGAAGTATATGATTCTGTATAAGTTATTTTAGCTATACCAAAACCTGCAATAGAAAAAGCTACAACAAAAGCCACAATGAGCCACCATTTATTAAGAACCTGTCTTACAAGCTTGATAATTGGTTCAAGACCGGTAACTTCGTCATAAGATGATTTTTTATCTTCGTAAGCCATTTGATAATCTCCCTTTGAATTATTTAGCGGTATTGCAAGAGACCGCAATACTCAATCCTAACTATTTTATCATAAATATCAATATACTACAATAGTTTTTTAAAATTTTATAGTCCCATATTATCTAAAAAGTTCTTTTGCTGTTGTTTTTGGGTTTGGTCAACGGAAGTAACAATTTTTCTTTCCGATGCAATTCTTTCCCTGTCTAAAACAGAAGCGAGAATTCTTATTCCCCAAAAAGCAGGTAAAAGGAACGGAAGTTTTTTCAGAACAGGGTATCTGATTCTCATAGTTTTGAGAGGCGGGAAAACTCTTTTGAAGAAGTAAGAATTGTCAGATCCACCGTAGCGTCCTTTTGCCACTGCACTGAGATAGCTGTTTGTTCCGTTTCCGAAAACGCCGCTGAGAATTATAAACCGGGACATTTCTTCCGTAAGCGGATCCCCTGCCCTGCTTTCAAACCAAAATTCGCAAAGGCTTTCTATTCTGTGATTGAACTGATTTAAACCGATATCAGAAAGAGATTTTTCCAAAAGCACCTGATTGCATTTTGCTTTCAGCTTGTTTTTTAAATAATAATGGTCAACAATGGTTTTAATTCCTGTACCTGCAGTTTCAAAATGATGAGCAGTATGGGAAAGAATATAAACATAAAAATCCTCATCAGTCATATTCATTTCATAACCGTCGGTTGAAACCATACGTTCAAAAGCGCCTTTGTAATAATCATAACCTTTGTCGTAGTCATATTTCAATTCCTGATGAAGTTCAACAATAAGAAAAGGCTTTTTAATGTAACCCGTATCTTTATCATCGCCGTTAGAATTACATTCATATCCTCTGTTCACAAGAATTTCTTCTGCTTTTCGGAATTTTTCCTTTTCAACATATAAATCCATATCAAGCATAAAGCGTGAATCAGGATTGTCATAAAAAGCGCTGACCTTTGTCCCTTTCAGGAAGCAATGCTTAATCCCGGCTTGAGAAAATTCATTAGAAAGCTCTTCCCGTTCTTTTTCTTGCGCCGTATATCTGGCAGATGTTTTAAAAAGCTCCTTGCTGAATGCACCTTTTATCTGAGCATCTGCAAAACCGCATTTTAAAACAGATGGAGCAACCATTGCAGTTACACGATGATTTTGGGAAAGCTTATATAATTTCTTGAAATCTGTGTTTTCAGAGAATTCAAATATTTCCCCATGCAAAAAGGCTTTAATAACAGAAATAAGAACTCCGCCCACAGCTACAATATCATCATTTATTTTCTCTTTTTCTTCATTGGAAACAACGATCTCCTCTTCAGGCTCGTTTTTACCTAACATAGCCTTTTTCAGAAGATGAAGTTTATATCTGAATCTACGCAAAGGGTATCTTCTGCCAACATTTTTGACATATTTTTCCTTGTGATTTAAATATTGTAAATCAGAATCCACGTCAATTTCTTTTCCGTCAATTACAAGAATTTTTGCTATACCTATTATATTAGCGTCTGTTATGCCGTACTCCAATAAGAATTGGTTATCGCCGCACATAACATATTCGCCGTTTTCTTTTATATCAACAACACGGTGTAAAACGAATGCACCGTCTTTTCTGCGATAAAGCGGAATATCACCAACTTTGAGAGGCAGAACAGGCTTTTTGATTTTAACATAATCCCTGTTTTGATACAGAAGCGGATTCATGCTCGTTCCTGTTATGGGAATCTGAAAATCAAGACCGCGACTAAATGCCTCTTCAATAAAAGGAAGCAATGTCTCCATATTAACTTTTGGCATTTAATCACATCCTTTTTAAGTGCAAAATGCAAAATGCAAAATATACTTTTATGCAAACACTTTGAGCTTTGCACTTTGCATTTTACACTTTATTCATAACACAAGCCGGGTTGCCCCGGCTTGCTTAGAAATCATTAAATGAGGTTTCCTCACTCTCTTACCCACCGAGGTGGGTAAGAGGTAATAAGTTTAACACTTAATGCAAATCTGTAACCTTTCGGTTATGGATTAATACCACTGACCGTCTTCGGGGTCACCAGACTGCATTGAAACTGTGAGTACATCCTCGAGCTCGAACTCCATGATTTCGAGCTCAGGTGCTGTGTATTTTTTCATAGTGAAAAATACTCCTTTCAATATGTCATAGTATTATTGAATCACTGGAAAAAGTCTGAATAGTCAAACTCAATTCCGCCTTCGCCCGGTTTACCTAAATTGATTCCCGAGCTGCTTGTTGTAGCCGGCAGAGTCGTGCTCGGCTGCGTTGTATGAACCACATTTGAAGCTGTAAGAACATCTTCAAGTTCAAATTCAACAACTATAAAATCAGCTTTTTCGTAAGCTTTCGAAATCATTAATTAGGCTGCAAGAGCTTCAAGACCATTACCAACAGATGCTGTGTAGATATCGTTGATAACTGCTGATGCTTCTGCAGAAGTGTATGTTGTTGTGCCGTCAGCCATTGTTACAGCGAATGTAACAGCTGCTGCATAAGTCATATCAGGTGTGAAGCCTGCGAACTGAGCGCGGAACTGGTAGCCGCCGTCAACTGCCCAAACAGTGATAACATCAGATGTTACTGTCTGACCGTTGATTGTAGCTGTAGCTGTGATAGCAGAAATTTCGTTAACGATTGCTCTGCCGTCTTTTTCAGTTGTTGTAAGTTCAAGACCTGAAACCTGACCAACGAAACCGAATAAGTAGTTAGCTGCATCAGCCTTGCCACCGAACCACTTGGACTGCTGTTTAACGTGAGAAACAACTACAGAAGGAGCTGCGCTACCAACTGTAAGTTCAACAGTTGCTTCTGAGAAGTCATACACATCACCATCATAATCTACCCAGTATTCCATACCGTATGCTTCTGAATACATCATACCGATGGGCGGATCGCCATCGAATGCACCAGCGGGGATACCAACATAAATCTTGTCACCGTCTTTAGCATCTGCAGAAACAGTGAATGTATATCTGAAGATTTCTTCAACTGTGTTTGCTGTGAATGTGTAGTTTGTACCATTGTTGGTAATAGCAGGAGCTGTGATAGCGTCCCAATTCTTACCTTCATCTTCTGCTCTCAATGTAACACTTGAGAAATCAACGGGGTCGATACATGTGTTAGCAGTATCAACTGTTGCGCCATAGCCAGCAGGGAATGTTAAGCATACGCCATAAGCAGCAGCACCGAAGAGCTGTGAACCACCAGAAACACAAGCTTCTGTGATTGCATCTTTGTCATAAGCGAGCGGAACAACGCCACCGCCCCAAACATTATCGTCGCCGGGAACTTCAACTGAAACGATAATTTCTACTGTTTCGCCAGCTTCAACTGTTGTTTTGTCTGCAGTAACAGTAAAGCCCATCTTCTTGCCTGAGCCAAGAGCTGCAGAAGCCATAGAAGCCATACCGAAGAGCATAACAACAACTAAAGCAAGGCTAATTACTTTTTTACTCATTGTCTATTTCCTCCAATAATTATTTAACAATTAATATGTTGCAGCAATATCAATCTGCATAGAACCCAATGATGTACGGTTTTTAGCCAAATATGTTGTATCAGCTGTAGTAACAGAATGTCTGTTGTCACCATTTACGTTAGCAGCGAGTTTGTCTGCACCAGTGCTTGATGCAAGAGTTGTTCTGTTTTTAGCCAAATATGTTGTGTCAGTAGTTGTAATACGACCATCGCCGTTTACATCACCGAAAATAACAACTACATATGATTCAAGAACAGTACCATCTAAATCAACAAGTTTAAGAACTGCACCTGTACCATGTTTACCTTCAGCATTTGCTTCGTAAACGATGTATGCATCACCAAGTGTGGTTGTAACACTAAGTCTGTAGTTATCTTCTTTACCGAAAGTAGCGAAACCGAAGATAACACCAGTGTAAGCTGTATTACAGTAGTTTTTGTTTACTGTAACGCCGTTCTTAAGAACGAGTTCGGGTTTAGCTGCACTACCAAGAACAACTTCGTCACCTGTTGATACAACTGTCTGGCCGTAGATCATTGTACCTGTTGTAAGGTTGTCGTCGCTCATACGAACAGCGATAAGGCTACCGCCGGGGTTAGATTCGCTCTTTGCATCATCAGCAATAGCGATTGTAGCTGAGGAAGCACCTTCAGCTAATGTATAGCTAAGAGTAGCTATAAGAGTTTCAGTTGATAAATCCATTGCTTCAGCACTGTCATCAGTGGGAGTGGGAACAATGAATACCAAACCGCTTTCAGTGAACTGAACGTCATAATCGCCATCAACGAATACGTCAGATGTAACATCGCCTAAAACAGCGTTGCCGTCTTCATTAGCAATCTGGAACTGAATTGCACCAACTTTGTAGTTGGTTGTGAGGTAAACGCCAACTTTAAAAGTGCCGTCTGCCTCGGAGATTTTTTCAAGTCTCCATGTCTGTTCGTAGCTTCCATCCTCTTCGAAAGCAGTTCCGCCAACTGCGAAAGCAGAAACAGCGAAAGTTGAGATAACGAAGATGAGAGCAAGAGCTACACTAAGAATTTTCTTAGACATAATTTTGCCTCCATTGGTAAAATTTTTTCAATTTCTCTCCAAATAACAGTCCGTCGGACTGCACCCTTTGATCGAGGAAAAATACATTTGCTTATTATATATATAATAGTATGCAATTTTTTCATTTCCCTCTTTCCGCCGATTGCTCGACGGAAAGAGTTTTTCAATCAACTGGATTTTTAATGTTTTTATTTAGTTAAGCTGTAGCTTTAACTGCGTTAACAACTGCGCTGTAGTCGTTGCCGTCGATAACTCTGTCAGCACCTGAAAGGTCACCTGCAAGAAGGTAGCAACCTTCGAGCTGTGCTTTTTCAGTAGAAACAAGGTTTTCATAAGCAGCGTCAAGTACGTCTACTGCACCGTCACCGTTAATATCAGCCTCAACAACGATTCTTACAGTTGCAACGGGGATCTTAACATCGCCCTGAACTGTGTAGAATGTAACAACAGAGTTTGTACCAGCAAAGCCGGGAAGATCTGTGTCGATTGTGTAGTAGAGGTCGTTAGAAACAGTAATGTTGTCTTTACCAACTGTTGCACCATTTGCAGTTACTTTGAAGAGATCCTTAACAGCATCTGCATCCATTTCAGCTGCGATAGTAGCAATTGTTGCTGTGATTGTAGCTTCAACTTCTTCAGTATCAAGATTGTCTGTTGACATGATACCTGTTGAAGTATTTGCGTTGCCGTCTGCATCTGTGATATTGAGACCTTTGAATTTAAGTCTTGCAAGAGCCTCTTTAAGAGCATCTGCAGCGTCGTCAATGATATCCTGATCTTCGTATGAATAGGGTTCAGCATTTACGATAAGTGCAGAACCGGGGAAGATCTGTCTGCCATCAAAGTCTTCGTGACCGAGTTCAGCAAGAACCTGACCGAATTCTTTGTTGGTGTTGTCGTAAAGAGAAGCGTTATCAAGTGCTGTCTGAGCCTGTAACATAAGAGTTTCAAGTTCAGAGTAGTCAGCTTCGTCTTCAACGTAAACGAGTTCGTTACGGCAAGTGAGAAGTTCCCACTTAGTATCGAAGATTCTCATCTGAGTTGCATTGCTGTCAGCAAGCAATTCTTCAGCAGCTGCAAGAGCAGCTTCATACTTAGCCCAGCTACGTTCTGTGTAAAGGCTTGCATCAGTAATCATAGCATTTGCAGAATCAACTTCGGTCTGAAGGTGAGTCTTAATTACATCGTGAGGACGAGTAAGAAGACGAGGAGCCATTCTTGTTACGAGGTTTTCTGCCTGAGCAACGTCAAGAGCTGTGTAGCCTGCATAGTGATTCTTTGCATTCTGAAGATCTTCTGCATTTCTTGCTGCTGTTTCTGCATCAAAGTCTTCAAGAAGAGCATTGATGTAGTTTTCATACTCGTTGCCTTTTACGAGAGTAGCAAGCTCTGAAGGATAAATACTTGTATAGGGGAAGTATTTATTAAGGTCATCTGCTGTACGAAGTGTTGCTTTGTAAGCGTTGATAACGTCTTTTGCTTCTTCTCTTGCATCGTTGTAACGATTCCATCTATACATTCTATAATCTGTATAGTCTTTATCGTCACTGTACTGAGCTTCAATGCCATCAAGAGTAGCTTCAAGAGCTACAACGTCAGCATCGATAGAGTCGCCTAAGAGAGCGAGTTCTTCTTCTGACAGTTTAATGTAGTCAACTTCTGTTGATGCAATGTAAAGAGCAGTGTAAAGATCTGCATGGTTGTAAACAGAGTTTGCGTTCCATACCTGCCATGCACCCTGGATACCAGCCTGAAGAGCTGATACATATGCTGTCCAAACAGCGTTGTTATCAAGTTTTGTTACAAGTTTAACTGCAACTTCTTTGCCGTTAACTGTAACTGTACCTGTCTGTGCTGTTACATTACCGTTATCATCAGTTGTTTTAACGATATCTGTAACCTGGCTTGCTGCATATTCATTTTTGTCAGCGTCGATCCAAGCAGTCATTGTGCTTGTTGTTTCCTGAAGCTGATCATCGCTCCACTTAGAAGTACGAAGAAGTCTGTCAGCATAAGAATATGTGCCGGAAGCGGTGTTATATTCAGCAGCTTTTCTCATCTTACCTGTTTCACTACCAACAAGTGAGGAAAGTTTACCGAGGCTGATACCGTCGTAGAAAATGAGAGTAGATGTTGTTGTACCTTCAGATGAGCTCTTTGAGTTAGCAAAGCACTCGATTGAATATGAAAGCTTGCTACCGGGAGTAGCTGCATAAGTTGTAAGTGCTGCGCTATCTGTTACCTGATAGTACAAGCTCTGAGCAACACTGGATGTGTTAGAAATCTTTTCACCGTAAAGTTTAACACCGTGCTGAGTTGAGTTAGCTACTGCACCAACAGTCTTACTTGTAATGGAGCTATCCTTTGACAAGTAAGCAGCTTCAGTATTATTGATAGTATCCACGATACTTGCGGGATCGTTATTAATGTAGTGATAGTTCTTTACCTGAACGCGGCATTTGTAAGTACCCTGTTCATCAGTATCATACTTGTCACCTGCGTTTGTGGGGTTAAAGCTGATCCACAAGAATTTACTGATTGTAAACTGTTTGCCGTCAGCCATAACGTCGCCATCTTCGTCGTTAACTGTGTAAGTAACGTCAACTCTCTGGATAGCACCAGCGCCTGTAACGCCTGAAACATTGTAAGTTACAGTTGCTTTATCGCCGTAGTCGATGTTTGTCTTATCAGTTGAAATGCCGTTGATAACTGATGATGCAGAACCATCATAGTTATATGCCTTAACAGATACGATATCGTATGTGTACTGGTTATCTTTATAAAGATTACCTGCATCATCTCTGTAACCTCTCCAAAGACCTGTTGAACCGTTAGTAACTGTGAAAGTTAAACCGGAAGCAGCACCGCTTGATGCTTCAACAGTAGTATTAAGAGAAATCTTGGGAGTACCCATTTCCTGCTCACCACCGAAGAGCTTAACAAGCTTACAAACAACGGGAAGAGCACTTGTGAGAAGCTCTACCTTGATGCTCTCAAGAGCATTGAGGAGAGTTGCAATAATTGTGCTGAGGTTAGCATTTGTAAGAAGTCCTGAAACGCTTGATGTTACAGGAAGAAGGTTTGTTCTGAGAACGAGAGTAAGAATTCTGTTCACAAGGTCAAGAACACCCTGAACAAGAGGAGCTGTGTTGAAGAGGTTGTAGGAAGAAGCTGTGTTTCTTCCGAAGAGACCTACAAGAGCATCCAAATTGAAATTCTTAACAAGATCCATAAGTCTATCGAACAACATCTGAACATCAAGGTCATAAGAAGCTGATGTACAGCCGTTTACAAAGCCGAGAGGAAGGATTTTGTTAAGGATGAAGCTGAGCTTGTTGAGAGGACCTGAAACAGCGTTAACTGAATTATAGTTAATACCATTAAGAACGCCGCCTGTTCTGTCAGCTGTGCCAACATATTCAACTGCCCAGAGAATAACGTTATCAAGAATCAATTTCCAACGTGCATCACCAAGAATATTGGTTTCATCTGTAGCACTTTCAAGAATATAATCGGAAACATCAAAGCCTTCACCGAAGCTCTTCTTGCAGAAATCGTTGAAGTTTGTAAGGTTTGTAAGGTATGTTACAGCAATATCAACACCCATATTGAGAATGATGTTTACCCATTCATCAGCTGAATGCTCAGCAAACTGTCTGCCTTCAGCAGATGTTAATGTGCCTTCAGCAAAGATATAGCTGTCATAGTTAACCTGAGGTGCAATCTCTGTCATAAATTCACGGATAACAAGTGCACCGAATTCAACAATCTGAACATCCTCGTGGAATGCTGCTCTGCCTTCTTCATTCTTAGGAATGATAAGCTGAGGCATAACATCCTCGAAGAATGTGGGACCAATGTGAGCAATAAGCTCAACAATCTTCATATCAGCAACATCTGCATATTCCCAGTCAACATATTCGGAATCAGCACCGAAGATCTTATCCGCATAGTTTGCAAGGAGATATTTAAGAAGACGTTCTACGTTGTCAACAAATACAGTTTTGCCGTTGCCAGCATCAGCTGATGTTGCACCGTCAACCCAAGCAGCTCCTGTTGTTGCTTCGAAATCAGCAATAACATCTTCTGTGAGAGCGTTGTTGAATACGATGTAAACAAGGTGGTTAAGAGACTGAGCGATTGAACCATACTTAGCAATGATTGCTTCGTAGTTGATTTCATTAGCTGATTCCTCTGTATCACCTGTAAGAGGTACGGGAGCAAAGAGTTCCCAATCCCAGTTAATGAGATCAGCAAATTCGTTTGCTGCAGCCATGTTAATCTTGAAGTACTTACGAACTTTTTCGGTCTGTTCATTACCTTCTTCATCAAGAACAGGTAAGTTATCTTCACCAACAACAACTTCGTTTTCGAGAGTTGTGTAGTACCAGTCGCCGTCTTCTTCACTGTGGAAGAGTTTGTCGTAAGAAATGTAAGTTACATAGCTTTCTTTACCTACTGTACCGCCAACTTCAAAAGCTGCCTGAGCGTCAGCGGGAACCTTATCAAGAGTTGTTTCGTTAACGTCAGCTTCAACAGCTTCCATAAGAGCTTTCTTAAGGTTGTTGTTAAGGGGCTGAATACCAAGGTCGTAAATAGCGAAGGGAGCAAGCTTATCGATAAGAGCGAAGATTGAGTTAGATCCATCAGCAATGCTGAAATAATTTCTAACAACATCAGCTGTATAATCATCATTCTTAGCAATTGTGGGGAATACTACAGAATCCATATCCCAAACTTTAGTTGCTGCGTCGCCTTCGCCTTCCCAAGTGTAATTCTGGGGGCTCTTAAGGAGACCAACAATAGCCTGAGTGAGAATTTCATCAATTGTATCTACTTCGCCGGGAAGAGTGTTGCCGAGATCTTCAGCATTATCGGGGTATCCGTAAGAACCGTAAACGAGCATATCGAATACTGCTCTTGTTGCGAAACCGGGGATATCAGTAAGGATATCGTTGATATCACTTAAGTCAACCAAACCGGAAACGATACCGTTAAGCCAACCAAGGTTGATACCGTCGTCTGTAAGAAGACCGTAAGGAGCTTTCTTAACAACGCTAACAACGCCATCATCACCGAGGAAGTTAAGAAGAGCGTAGATAACGTTTAAGTCGCCACCGCTTCTCTGAACGTTCTTAAGGTGATCTTTACCATTTTTGAGGTTTTTAACGTCGGAAACTGAAACCGCAACAAAACCAATGGTACTGTTGTTAAGAAGATCGTAAATTGATGACAAAGCATTGTCAATACTTGTAAGATCCAATGTACCAAGAATAGACAAGTCCATTGTACCCAAACCGGGCATAACCTGCGCATCAAGGTAGTTGAGAATAATAGTTGCGCCTTGTTCTGCTGAAATAATAGCATCGTCAACAGCGTCGTAATCCATTTTATCTTTTGTAACGTCTGACTTAAGAGCGCTACCGATAACTGCCATACAGCTGAATGCCATTACGAGAGCAAGAACCAAACTCAACAATTTAGTTGATTGTTTCATAAAGTTTTACCTCCATATTTTAGTACGCCAATACAAAAATACGCGTGCGTTAACTAAAAACGAATAACCGCAAACACGCACTGATTGCGGAAAACATTTCTGTCGCACAGTCCCCCTTTCATAAATTTCCGAAAACATGAAGCTATAAGCTTCACGCATAGGATGTTGATTGACCGTGGGCCGATTACAAAGTGCACAGCGCCGAATTGCTCAGAGCGCATAGCGGTGAGCGTTGTGTCGATACCGACCGCCGCGCACTCTACCGCTGCTGCACCCTGCAGCACCGCTTTGTGCACTTAGCGCCCACACACTTTATAAGACAGGAGAGGTACTGACCTTCTCAGAGGAACAAAACAACTTTGTTCAACCGAGATTGTGCCTCATTAAGCCAAAAAGAAACAACTCTTTTCCGGCTTGAGGGCATAATACCCCCACTGCCCCAACCTTATGGTCAGAATAATAATACAATACCCCAACCTGCTTGTCAATACTTTTCGCGCGAAAAAATGTATTATTTTTATATAATAAGTTACGCGCACGTACGCGAGGGCATTTATTTGACACTTTTTCGATGATTTGTTGTAGTTTTAAAGTGTGAATTTTCGTGATACAGAATTCAAAACTACAAATCAAGCATTAAGTGGAAGTTACGTAAAGCCTATTCCTCTTTTTTGTGCAACAAAAAGGAGGGGGTGTACGGTTGTGAGCGAGTCTGGTGAACGATACAGCGAACAATAACCCCTTTAGAGTTTTGGGTGCGAACTCAACTCACCAATTAACCAACTTAATCAAAAGAGGGGTAGGCTTTGCTACACCTTTATTTATTTGTTCATTTTGCACAAGCGAAACAGTAAAGGTTCTTCACTTTACGATTCACCAAAAGCAAACAAACAAGTTATAACCACGTCAACACCTTGTTTTCACTAATGTTTTTAGCAAATTACAAAGAAATTAATCATCGCCCAAAAGACTACTGTAAAAGTATTTTACTTTACACTTAAGCACATCTAAAACTACCATTTATACACTAATCATCGAATTTCTTTTGTGCATTTTGCCACCACGTAAAAATACGAATTTGGGGCATAAAATGCTGAAATTAACACCACAACACCACCGACCCAATATAACAAAAAATGCTATGAAATTTTATACATGTTTTCTCTTGCAATAAGTGACTAATAAATGTATAATGAAATCTGTGAATATTTTTTGAACAATGGGTGATTTTCAGATGAAGCTTTTGGAAGAGAAAATTGCAAAGGACGGAACTGCCATCGGCACAGATATCTTAAAGGTGGACATGTTCCTCAACCACCAGATTGACCCCGGTCTCATTATGGAAATGGGTAAAGAATTTTACCGTCTTTTCAAAGATTGCGGTGCAACAAAGGTTGTTACAATCGAGTCTTCCGGAATTTCTATGGCAGTTGCCACTGCCCTTCAGTTCGGCATCCCTGCCCTCTTTGCAAAAAAAGGTGACCATAAGAACGTAGGTAGTGATGTTTACAGCGCAAAATGCTATTCTTTCACCCACGCTAAAGAATATCAAATGAAAATTTCCAAAAAATATCTCAATGAAAACGACAGGGTGCTTATTATTGACGACTTTATGGCAGGTGGCAACGCTTGCAACGCTCTTATTGACATTATCGGACAAGCCGGAGCAGAGGTTGTCGGTATCGGCATCGCCATTGAAAAAGGATTCCAGCCCGGCGGTAAAGAACTCCGCAAGAAAGGCTACAAGGTTCGGTCTTTAGCAATCGTTGACAGTATGTGTGACGGAAAAATCACATTCAGACCTGATATCGATTGCTGAAAATAAAAAATCCTATATGGAGGTAATGACAATGAAAAAATTCAGCAAAGTTCTCGCTCTCTGCCTTGCTCTTGTATTGGTAGTTGGCTGCTTCGCAGCTTGTGGCGAGAAAACACCCGATGAGCCAAAATCCGAAAACATTAAGGTTGCTCTTATTTGTTTGCATGGTGATTCTTCAACTTATGATAAGAACTTCATCGATGCTTTCAAACTTGCTTGTGAAAACAAGGGCCTTACAGCTGACGATTACACAATCGTTACTGACATTCCCGAAGACACAGCTTGCTATGACCAGGCAGCTGACTTGGCAGAATCTTATGACCTCATTTTCGCTGACTCCTTCGGTCACGAAAGTCACATGATTAAGGCAGCCAAGGAATTCCCCGAGGTTGAATTCTGTCACGCAACAGGTACAAAGGCTCACACAGAGAACCTTCCCAACTTCCACAATGCTTTTGCTTCCATCTACGAAGGCAGATACCTTGCAGGTGTTGCAGCAGGTATGAAGCTTGTTGAACTCTATGGTGATGACGAAGGTAAGGTTTCTGACGAAAACGCAAAAATCGGTTATGTTGGTGCTTTCCCCTACGCAGAAGTTATTTCCGGCTACACATCATTCTATCTTGGCGCTAAGTCAATCGTAGAAAATGCTACTATGGAAGTTCGTTATACAAACTCTTGGTATGATGAAACAGCTGAAAAGACAACAGCTCTTGCTCTTATTGATGCAGGCTGCAAATTGATTTCACAGCACGCTGACTCTTGGGGTGCTCCCACTGCTTGCGAAGAGAAAAACATTCCCAACGTTTCTTACAACGGTTCAACTGAAGAAAAATGTCCTAACACATTTATCATCGCTTCAAGAATCAACTGGACTCCTTATTTCGAGTACATCATTGATTGTGTTAAAAACGACAAGGCTATCGATACCGACTGGACAGGTACACTCGCTACAGGCTCTGTTGAAATCACTGCTCTCGGTAGTGCTGCTGCAAAGGGCACACAGGATAAGCTTGATGAAGTAAAGAAGGGTCTTCAGGATGGTACAATCAAGGTATTTGACTGTTCTACATTCACAGTTGAAGGCAAAGAATTAACATCATTTATCGCTGACGTTGACGATGCAGGTGACTACAAGCCTGAAACAGAGGTTGTTGAAACAGCAAACGACATTACTTTCATTAACGAAAGTGCAAAGCGTTCAGCTCCTTACTTCAACACAATCATTGACGGTATTACAGCTGTTACTGAATAATTTGATTCAAAAGTTATTCTCATTTAATTAAAGGGAAAGGCGAAGCGCAACAACTTCGCCTTTCTTAAATGATAAGCAAACTAAGGAGTTTCTTATGGAGAAGACTGTAATTTTACAATTAAAAAATATTACTAAAAGATTCGGTTCCAAGGTCCTTGCAAACAATAATGTGAGCTTAGACGTTTATAAAGGAGAAATACTCTCTATTCTCGGTGAAAACGGTTGTGGTAAAACAACCCTTATGAATATGATAGCCGGTATTTACTATCCTGATTCCGGCAGAATTCTTATTAACGGCGAAGAGGTTATTATTCGCACCCCTCGTGATGCCTTCGAGCATAAAATCGGTATGATTCATCAACATTTTAAGTTGATTGATATTTTTACTGCAGCACAAAATGTTGCATTAGGTATTGAAAACGAAAAATATAATCTTAAATCAGTAAATAACCGTATTAAAGAAATGGCTGAAAAATACGGATTTAATATAAATCTTGATAAAAAAATCTATGAGATGTCAGTTTCTGAAAAGCAGACTGTTGAAATCTTAAAGGTTTTATACAGAGGTGCCGATATTCTCATATTGGATGAACCCACAGCAGTTTTGACTCCACAAGAAATCAGAAGCTTATTCAATGTATTAAAGGCAATGAAAGATGACGGGAAGTCAATCATCATCATTACACACAAATTAAATGAGGTTATGGAAATTTCCGACAGAGTTACCGTTTTGCGTAAAGGTGAACACATCGCTACCGTAAACACTGCACAAACCTCTGAAAAAGAACTTACAGAAATGATGGTTGGCGAAAAAATCGACCTTAACATCAATCGTACAGAGCCTGTTGACAGTAAATTAAGACTTTCAGTTTCAGAACTTACCGTAAAAAAACCTGACGGCTACAAGGTAATTGACAATGTTTCTTTTGAAGCATTTGGCGGTGAAATTCTCGGTATTGCGGGGATTGCCGGTAGTGGTCAAAAGGAATTGCTTGAAGCTATTGCAGGACTCAACGACTATGATTCGGGCACATTGACTTATTATCATCCTAAAAAAGACAAGCCTGTTTCCTTCTATCACAAAACCTACAAACGCGTTATGGAGCTTGCCCACGAAAACGCTTTCAAGGACAGCAACGGAAACGATATTGACTTTAAAAAGTTATCTAAAAAAGAAATCAAAAGTCTTGTTAACGATGAAAAAATACTGTTCAAGGAAGATGAGGTCATTGACTTAAAGGATAAATCGCCGAGAGAAATCCGTGAGCTCGGTATCAGACTTTCCTTCGTTCCCGAAGACAGACTGGGTATGGGTCTTGTAGGCAGTATGGATATTGTGGATAATATGATGCTGCGCAGTTATCGAAAAGGCAAATCCTTATTCCTTGACAGAAAGAGTCCCTCAGACCTTGCCGACAGAATCATCAGTGAATTAGAGGTTAACACCCCCGACTCACACACAGCAGTCAGAAAGCTCTCAGGTGGTAATGTTCAAAAAATTCTTGTTGGTCGAGAAATTGCTGCCTCACCTGCAATTTTAATGACTGCTTATCCTGTTCGCGGACTTGATATTAACTCATCCTACACCATTTACAATCTCCTGAATGAGCAAAAACAAAAAGGTGTTTCGGTTATTTTTGTGGGAGAAGATTTGGATGTGTTGATGGCACTCAGTGACAGAATACTTGTTTTAAGTGGTGGTAAAGTTTCAGGCATTGTTGATGCCAGAACAACCACTAAGGACGAAATTGGTCTTCTTATGGTAAAATCCGATAAAAATGAGGTGACGGAATGAAAAAGAATAAAAGCAATTTAAAAGAACCCTTTGTCAGAATTGTTAAACGGGATAATATTAAATTACCCAAAATCATTATGATTTATTCCATCGCTATTGTTGGTGGCTTACTTTTAAGCGGATTGATTTCTGTTTTGTTTTCTGAAAAAGGCTTGGTCGATTTCTTCCAATCATTATTCACAGGAGCATTCGGAAGCGAACGCAAATTCTGGCTTTTACTTCAGGATACCTCTCTCCTACTCGGTACTTCAATGGCTTTGCTTCCTGCATTTAAAATGAAATTCTGGAACCTTGGCGGTAACGGACAGATTCTTATAAGCTGCCTTTCAGCAATTGCCTGTATGTTCTACCTTGGTGGTAAGGTAAGCGATTCTGTTATTATACCTCTTATGTTTTTCGCAAGTGTGGCTGCAGGTGCTGTATGGGCAGTTATTCCTGCTATTTTCAAAGCAAAATTCAACACAAACGAATCTTTGTTTACTCTTATGATGAACTATATTGCTACAGGTCTTGTTTCCTTATGTATCACAATCTGGGTAAAATCAGGCTCAGGTGTTTTGGCACCAATCTCTTACGGTAATATTCCTGAAATAGGTAACAAATATTTATTACCCATCATTTTGTTTGTATTAATTACAGTTTTAATGCATATATATCTTCGTTCAGCTAAACACGGTTATGAAATTTCCGTTGTGGGTGAAAGTATCAATACTGCAAAATATGTGGGTATTAAGGTTGATAAGGTTATTATCAGAACAATGATTCTTTCAGGTGCTATTGCAGGTCTTGTAGGCTTTATTCTTGCAGGTTCAATTAACCATACTATCAGCACAGCTTCAGCAAATAATATGGGCTTTACAGGTATTATGGCAACCTGGCTTGCTACATTTAATCCGTTACTGATTATGCTTACAAGCTTTTTCATCACCTTTATTTCCAAAGGTATGGTTGAGGTCAGAAAAACCTTTATGTTTACAAATGATTCAATATCAAATATAGTTGTAGGTATTGTTTATTTTGCGGTTATTGTCTGCTCGTTCTTTATTAACTATAAGCTTGTTTTCAGAAAAAAAGAAAAGGAGGAAATTAAGAAATGATTGTTACTTTCTTAATGAGTGCCATTGCAATCGGCACAGTTCTTCTTTTCGGCTGTATCGGTGAAACAATTACAGAAAAAGCCGGTCACTTAAACCTCGGTATTCCGGGAATTATGTGTACGGGTACTGTCGGCGGATGTCTTTTTGTCAGTCTTTATATGAACAGCCTTGAAAATCCCGAAAGTGCATCATGGATTTTGCTGATACTCTCATCACTTTTTGGTGCATTCCTCTTTGCATCTCTCACAGGTGCGATCTATGCCGTTCTTACGATTACATTCCGTTGTAATCAGAATATTACAGGTCTTGCAATTACAATTTTCGGTAACGGTCTGACACAGTTTTTAATGCACTCATATGTTGATAAAAGTAATTTTTCCACTGCAGGTAAAATTATTGCTCAAAGTTTGCCTTTCACCGAAAACTCTGATGGTGTAGTGAAAGTATTGTTTGGTCACGGATTCTACGTATATTTTGCAATATTTATTGCATTGATTGCCACATTTATCTTTAACCGAACAAAGGTTGGTCTTAATCTTCGTGCAATCGGTGAAAACACTGCAACTGCAGATGCCATGGGTGTAAATATAACATTATACAAATATGTTGCCATTTTAGTAGGCAGCGGTATTGCAGGCTTTGGCGGAGTTTTCTACATTATGGACTATGTTAAGGGCAGTTGGGAAAACGCATCAACTATTGAGGCATTCGGTTGGCTCGCTATAGCTCTTGTTATCTTCACATTGTGGAAGCCAA
The DNA here is from genome assembly GCA_045542535.1 of Acutalibacteraceae bacterium. Taxonomy (GTDB): domain Bacteria; phylum Bacillota; class Clostridia; order Oscillospirales; family Acutalibacteraceae; genus DTU089. The sequence goes on from JAZQLF010000004.1 coordinate 86,148, forward strand.
ATATATCAATAATCGGCTCATATCTTTTCGGTGCATTATATATTGCAGCCTTTGTTTTCGGAAACATTTCATTCTCAGAAAGAGAAGTCTTGAAAATGCTACCCTATGTAATTACAATTATCGTTTTAATTGTTACCAGCATGATGAACAAAAAAGAAAATCAGCCACCACAAAATCTCGGTCTTAACTATTTCCGAGAAGAAAGATAAATTTAAAGCGTATTCGATTATATTTTCGAATACGCTTTTATATTTTTTGAAACACTGGTAAAAATAGCAATATAAATACATTTTCGGGTGATTTTATGCTTGCTGTTATTACTGCTGTTATTTCCGGCGCTCTGATGAGCATACAAGGGGTTTTTAACGAGGGTGTGACTAAACAGACATCTATCTGGATGTCCGCCTCATTCGTCCAATTAACCGCCTTTCTGTTCTGCATAGTCGCTTGGTTTTTTACAGGACGTGAAAGTTCAGTTAGTTCGCTTTTTAAAATAGAGAATAAATATATGCTTCTGGGCGGTATCATCGGCGCTCTTATTACTTATACTGTAATTCGGAGTATGTCAGGGCTTGGACCTGCTCAAGCAGTTATGATAATCGTCACAGCACAGCTTCTTGTGGCATATCTTATTGAATTATTCGGCCTTTTCGGTGTGGAGAAGGTAGATTTCCAATGGCAGAAATTAGTGGGCGTTATTATTTCCATTGGTGGTATTCTCTTATTTAAATGGGAATTCAAATAAAAAAGAAGCAGTTCATGCAACTGCTTCTTCGTTTTCTGTGATTTCAGTTTCTTCTTCAACAACCGATTCGGTGTATTCGAATTGAACACCGTCATTATTGAATGCACTTGAATACTTGCCGTTTAACGCTTTAACGCTGTAAAGGTAAGTTCCGCCGTTTTTAACATCCAAATCAACAAAGGATGTTGTATCTGCGCCAACTACGCTTGAAATTTTTACCCATTCACCTTCAAGGGTTTTGCGGTAAATATCGTAAGTTTTGGCGGCATCAATTTTATTAAAATTGAGAATTACGCCCACTTCACCATTCTGAACAGTAAGCTCATCGGGAGTTGTAAGGAAAATAGTTTTGATACCGCTGTTATTATAGCATCCTTTTACCTTGCCGTCATAAGCTCTGACGGTATATTTATAGGTTTCGGAGCAAGTAACGTCTGTATCTGTAAAAGTGACTTTTTTTCCGCCTTTAACTTTTGCTATCTGCTTCCATGAACCGGAATTTCCTTTTCTGTAAACATAATAGCCGTCTGCAGAGGAAACCTTTTTCCATGTAAGCTTTACATTTGAAATGTTATTTTTAACGGAAGAAAGCTTAGGTGCACCAAGACAAGTAATTTCTTCACCTGCATAATATTGGCTGATTTTCTTTCCGTCAACTGCTTTTACTGTATAAGTATATTTAACACCGTTCTTTGCGGTTTCGTCAGTAAAAGCTCTTGATTTTTTTGTAGTCTTGACTTTTTTCCAGGAAGAATCTTCTGTTTTTCTGTAAACATAATATTTATCTGCGCCTTTAACGGAGCTCCATTTAACAATAACGCCGTCAGCACCGTTTTCAACAGATGAAATCTTCGGAACACCAACATTGGTCTTTTTGCCGTAAAGCTTCGGACCTTCGTACATACGGATTGAATACATTGTCCAGCTATCGCCGCCGCAATGGTTATAAGTATATGTTGTCTTCTTACCGTTGTGGGCATTATTATGAGCGTAGTCCTGGGAATAGCCCTCGCTGTTTTCACCGTTGCAGATAACAACGTGTTCAAAATCACCGCAGTAGTTACATTTGTAGAAAATCGGGTCGCCTTTTTCAAGCTTACCCTCATTCTCTGACATACTGATTTTACCGCTTGTGCCGTTGGTAAGCTTTAATTTATAAGACTTACCATATTCGCCCTTAAGTTTATTGTATAAGTCGATAACAGTTTCGCCGTAAACATCCACACCGCCTGCCTGCAAGCATTTGGAAGCAAAATCTGCGCACAAACCGATTCCGTTATCCCAATTCTTTTTAGCATATTTAAGAGCTTTAGAAACGCTGTAATACTCGTTGGCAGCAACAGCTTCAACATTTGCAAAAGGAATAATTCCTAAAGCAAATATAACTGCAAACGCCAAAGAAAATAAACGTTTTGTCATAATTTATCTCCTAAAAGTTACAATTTGTAATCAAAAACGAGAAAAATTATACCATAACGTTTACAATTTGTCAAATTCATGAAAAAGGTCGGCAGATTTCAACCTACCGACCGTCATTTACTAAGTTCAATTATTCAACTATTTCACTTTTTGCTTCTGCTGCTTTTTCAGCATTCTGCTTATCTCTTTCATTCTGAATCATTGCTCTTATCTGTTCGGGCATTTTGAAGAAATCCTCTTTTTCAAGACCTTTTGTTTCTATAGGAGGTAAGAATGTTACATAAACAGTACCGCTTGTAATATTTCCTGTTTCTTCAAGTCTTGCTCTTGAGCCTTCGATAAGTACGGGAACAACCTTTGCACCACTTTCCATTGCAATTTTCATTGCACCGCCCTTAAACTCGCCCAACTTTCCGTCCTTACTGCGAGTGCCCTCGGGGAAAATAACAAGGCTACGTCCTGATTTTACCATCTCGATTGCTTCGTGAAGAGAAGAACGAGAGCCGTTTTTCTTTTTCCTGTCAACAAAGACGCAATCAAGAACGCCCATCCAATGCTTTAAGAAAGGGAACATACTCAACTCTTTTTTAGCAATGAACATAGGCATTGTAGGAGCATTGAGGAATACTGCAGGAATGTCAAACATACTTGCGTGGTTGGGGGTGTAAATAATGGGCTCATCAGTGGGAACAAGCTCTTTACCCTTTACAACAAAGTTTACATCTGCCATATCTATTAAAGGAAGAAGCCATTCTCTTACATGCTTATCCACAAATGGCTTATATTCCTTCCATGTCTGTGTCTTCTTCATTTTAAGAGCTGTTTTAAGCTCGGGAGTATAACCTAAAAGAGAAGTAATAAATTTAGTGTACCATTTTATTGTAAATGCGTTCATAACGGAATCTCCTTATTAAAATTACCTTGTTATTTTATCATAGACACATAAAAATTCAAGTCCAAAACAGAAAAAAGAAGTTTTTTCTTGAAGGCTTCCCAAAGGTGTGTTAATATGATTTATATACTGTGTTACGGTAGGTGGGTTTTATGAAATATAATTTTACAAGATTGAATATTGAAGCAGTGGGCAAAGATGCTGTAAAAGCGGCAACATATTTTGCTAAAGAGCTAAAGAAAAGAACGGGAAAGTCCTTGCCCGTCTTTGAAAAAGCCCCTGCTTTTCCTAAAATAATTTTTAAAACTGACGAAGCCATAGAAAACAAGGATTTCTTTAATATTTATCAGACAGAGGGCGAAATTATCATTACCGCAAAAACCATTCGCGGTCTTATTTTCGGTTACTCCCTCTTTTTGAGAAAATGTACTTTTGAAAACGGTGTGATTACCCTCATTAAAAACATTACAGGTGATTATGCCCCTCAGAAAGAAATCCGCGGTCATCAGGCAGGCTACCGAACAACACCCAATACGTACGATGCCTGGGATTATGAGCAGTATTTCCAGTATTATCTTGATATGATGGCGTTCGGCTCAAACACCGTTGAACACAACGGCACAAAGCCTAAAGCTAATTTCAGAAACGCTCTTATGAAATATGACCAGGAGGAATTTCTCGTTGAAGCATCAAGACTTGCAGATATAGTGGATTTAGATGTTTCTCTCTGGCACGCAAACAACGACTATGAAACCGAGGAAGAAGCTCTTGAAATACGTGATAAACTTTATTCAAGTATGCCTCGCCTTAATATCGTTTTCCCTCCCGGAGGCGATCCCGGTGAGCTTCCGGCAGATGTTTTTATTGACCGTTGCCAAAAAATCCAGAAAATTCTTACAAAGCATCACCCTGAGGCAAAAATGCATCCTTCAGCTCAGGCACCTCATTCCATAAGAGATTGGGGTAAAGTTTTCTGTGAAAATCTCCAGAATGAGCCTGATGAAATTGATGCGGTTATTATGGGCCCCAACCACGCCTTCCCCATTCACGAATTAAGAAAACGCATACCCGAAAAATACCCTATGCGCTTCTACCCCGATATTACTCACAATCTCCGTTGCGAATACCCTGTTAATTTCCTTGAGGACGATTGGCACTATACTCTCGCTGCTACACTTTCAAGAGAAAGCGTAAATCCCCGTCCCACAGAGCTTCGCACACTTTATCGAATCTTTGCGCCCTATACAATAGGCAGCGTAAGCTATTCCGAGGGTGTCCACGACGACCTTAACAAAGCAGTCTGGTCAGCTCTGGAATGGGATTGTAACACAGATTTAAGAGAAGCGGTGCTTGATTACGCTCGTTACTTTATGTACGGCGCAGATGAGGAAAAAATCGCAGACTGCATTTTCCTTTTAGAAAAGAATTGGCAAGGTGCACCTGAAGAAAACCCCTGTATAGATTCTTCCTACAAAATGTTTTGCGAATTGAGAAAAGACTACCCTGCCCTTTCTGAAAATTGGCGCTTTGTTCAGCTTTATTTCCGTGCTTGTTGCGATAAGCTTGTGAAAATGAGAAGAGTTTTCGAGCTTAAACTCATAAAAGAAGCAACAGAAGAGTTGAAAAAGCACAATATTTCAAGTGCATTGGAAATTTTAAATACATCCTTTAGTTTCCAATATTCTCTTTTGAGAAGCGAAATTGATACTCTGGCAGAAAAGCTCTTTGACCTTATAGGCTTACAGCTTGACGTAGAGCATTATTGCGCAGACAGTTGGGAAAGAGGAGCAACCCTTGAAACCATTGACAACAATGTTACCGACCGAGCATTTTTATTAAAGAAGCTCGATTATGCTCTTACTCTTAACGAAAGTGAAAGAATTCCTTTTATTGACCGACTTATTTCCTGCAGAAAATCCAACGAAGGTGAAATTTATTACTCTGTTGCCCTTCATGGACTTAACACTCTCGGAGTTCGTCAGGAAGGCGAATTCTATATGGATGTTCATGGGGATAAGCCCGTTGCAAAGGAGCTTTCCATGCCTATGGCTATGACAAAGGTTTATGACCACTTCTCTTTCAAAGCAAAATTCGGCGGGTTCAAAGCAAATACAGATTACACCTTAAAAATTGCATATAAAACAGACATCAACCCCGAAATTCAACACCACCGCATAATTGCCAACGGAACAACAATTTATGACGGTGCTCAGTTCGGAGGAAGAAAAGACCCTGATTTTGATAAGGCGATGTTGGTAGAAGGCTTTGAAAGTGCAGAATATATTTTACCAAAAGAGGTATTCGTTAACGGCACTTTAGAATTGGAAATCAAAGAAGATATTGACGGCTTTAAGCTTTGCGAATTGTGGATTAAACCTGTATAATTCATTCAAAACACTTTAAAATAACAAAATTGTTACTTTTTTCGACCGTTTTTGCAATGTTTTTGTAATAAAATGTTGCAAAGAACGGTCTTTTTGTGGTATTATGGAATTTGTATGAGTGGAAATTTGCTCTAAAATACCTATACAAGGTTAAGGTGGATGTATGATAAGAATCATTTGTGCAGAATGTAAAAACGCTTATCTCCAGAATAAAGACGGAAATTTAGTTTGTCCCTCTTGCGAAGCAACCTATCCGCAGGAGAAAGAAAATCTTCTTTTAGGCGTGCAATATTATAACGAAGAGAATTATGCCGAAGCAGACAACTGTTTGATGAAATACATCGTCAAAAATAGTCTTGAGCCTCTTTCAATTTTCTACAAGGCTCTTTGTGACGGCAGAAACTTTGATGAAGATACAGTATCTCTTCAAGATACATACAAGAAAATACTCAACGTATTCGAAGATGTTTCTGACGATGATTATCCCAGATTCATTGCTCTTGCTAATGACGAAATGCTTAAGATAGAGAAGCTTCTTTCCGAAAGCCATGTAAGACTTTTTGCAGATGCTGATGCAGAAAAAATCAAGAAAGAAGTTGAGATTATTCTCAACATTCAGAACGAAGCAAAAGCCTTCAGAACTGCTCTTTCTGCTTTGGTTGCGGATTATAATGAACGCTCTCCCCGTAAGATTTCTGCTAAATTTGCCGATTGCTTCTTTGTTGAAAGTGACATAGCTGCAGAAGTGGGAGATATAAAATACCACAAAATCTGCGATAATGTTGCTTCTCATACTGTATTCACCGGAATTCTCACTAACGACATCAAAAATCTTGAAATATATTTGCGTTGTATTGTTATGTTCTTCCAGAAGAGCTATGACAAATACAAATTCCTTCTTGAGCAATCTGAAAAATTCACAAAGCTCAATGAATCATTGGAATTAGGTCAGTACAACACCATTAAAGGCACAGGTGCAGTTGCTGACAAGCTTAAAAGCATTTCTTACGAATTCCTTCAGGAGAGCTATAAAGAACATTTCGATGAGCAAATTGAAATGCAAACCGAAACAGTTGTTGTTATAGAACCCGAAGTAATTGAAGAACCTGAAATAGTTGAAGAACCCGAAACAACTGAAGAAATTGCACAAGCAGAAGCTTTGGTTGAGGAAGCTGCAGTGGCAGAAGAAATTTCCGAAGAAGCGGAAGTTGTTTCAGAAGAAACCGAAACAGACGAAGCGACTTCCGAAGAAAATTCAGTTGAAGTTATCGAAGAAAATATCGTCACAGATAATGATATTATCGAAATTGAAGTTGAAGAAGCTACCCAGGAAGAACCTGAAGCAGACATTGAGGACATCTCTTCAACAGTTGAAGTTGACGAAGTAAAAACAGAGGAAATCGAAGAAGCAGAACCTGTAATCGAGGAAAATGCCGTAATCGAAATCCCTGTTGAAACTGCAGAAGAAACCGAAACAGAAGCTGCTGAAATTGCCGAAGAAGCCAATGACGAAGCGGTTGTTGAAATTGAAGAAGTAAGCCTCGAAAACTGTGAAAAGATTGAATTAGATGAAGCTGTTATCAACGGTGACGACCAAAAGGATGCTATTATTGATCCTAAAAAGAAAAAAGGCCACAAAACTCTTGTTCTTGTGCTCCTTCTCATTGTCCTTGCAGGCTTATTTGCAGGTTATAAATACGGTCCCGATTTAATTAACGGCTATAACTACGACAAAGCCGTTGCTTTGGCAGAAGAAGGTAACTACTCCGAAGCTATTACTGCATTCAAGGATTTAGGCGATTATTCTGACAGCCAGGCAAAAGCAACCGAGTGCGAATATAACCACGCATTAAAGCTTGAAGAAGACGGAAAATATGCTGAAGCAAAACTTGTTTTCGAAGCTCTCGGTGATTATGCAGACTCAAAAACAAGAGTTCAGGCTTGCGCTTACAGTGAAGCAAAAGATGCTCTCGAAAATAACAATTTCGAAGTTGCATCAAAGCTTTTCACTGATTTAGGTGACTATGGCGACAGCAAAGATATGGTTAAAGAATGTTCCTACAGACAGGCACTTTCCTTAATGGAAAACAAGGAATACAAAAGTGCTATTGAAATTCTTACAACCATAAGAAAATATTCTGATTCCAAAGATAAAATCCTGGAAGCAAAATATATGTACGTTACAGATAACTTTGACAAGAAAGATAAAACAACTGTCAAATATCTTAACGAACTTACAACAGAAAATTTCCGTAACAGCGCAGAATTAAGAAAAGAGCTTTTAGGTTCAGCGGAAGTTACATCAACTGATGTTAAAGCCTTCGTAAACTATAGCTCAACAGACCTTGAAACCTCTCTTACACAGCTTGACAACACAAAACCCATCTACTTCCACGTTGTTGTGGGCGACAAAGCGCTCTACGGTCAGACTCTCACTTTAAAATACACCACTGCATTCGGTTACACTCAAAGAAAAAACGTAACACTTTCCGAAAGTGACAATGTTGCAGTAATGTCCTACCCCTCAACCCAGCATAAAAATTATACCGTTGAATTCGAGCTTCTTGATTCCACCGACAAAAAGATTGCAGGACAGAAAATCAGCTTTTAAATAAAACAAGGATTGCCAAAAGCAATCCTTGTTTTTGTTTTTTAAAATGGTTTAAAACGAAATTTATTTCATTTGCTGTGCGCTAAAGTTCCTTCAATTTTAAAATTGTTTAATTTAGATGCAGAAGACGATTTATTCTTCGATGATGTATGTGGATACTTCGAGAGGGATAAATCGTCTAAAATGAAATTTATTTCATTTGCTCTGCGCTAAAGTAAACAATTTTACTGCATTGCTCTTGAAGCGCCTTCTGACATATCAGTTACCATATCGGACATACCTTCCGACATATCTGTAACAATATCACCTAAAACACCGTTTTCGCCTTCTTCGGATTCATCTGTTACCATACCGGGATTCATTGTTGTGGTAATATTTGATGTTCCGGGAGCAGTGGTTGTAGTTGTAGTTGTCTTTGTATCATCTCCGCCGCAACCGCTGAACACGAATGCCATACAACCGATAATCAAAGCAACTGCAAGAACCGTAATAATTTTCTTCATATATTCACGCCCTTTCCGGAGATAAATGAATTTCTTGTAACTCCTATATAATTATTCCTCAATTTTTTTCGAATATTCTTATTTTGTAAGAACTCCGCCATCGGTATAAAGAAGAATAAGAATATCTTTTTCCTCCCCTGTTACAGGGTCAATATAAACAAGAATTTCCTGAGAATCCTCTGCTTTACAGCGGTATTCGTAAACATAGTTTTCAGTTTCGTAATCTGTGGGAATAAACGCTTTCTTATAAGACAAAATCTCTAAATCATCTTTTAAAAGTTTTTGTGCAGATTTTAAAGTGTATTTTACTTTTTCGGGAACTTTTCTGGATTTATGATTCATAATATAACCTGTTGCATCAAAGCCTAAGATTTCGCCGTTATCAAGAGCAACACTAACTTTAATAAGGTCCGTGTAATAAGTTATTCCGTCTTCGTAGTAGGAGAAATTTATAGTGCAAACCCCGTCAACCGTTGAATAATAGCTTTCTTTTATCTTTGTGTAACCTTTTTCTTCCAAGAATGCAGTTGCTTTTTTTATTGCTGATGAAGCATCAATTTTGCTTTCACCTGCATAACGGGAATTGAGCATATAAGAAACAAGGCCGCCTTTTTGAGTAACGGAAATTGTTGCATTGGCGTTGTAAAAGGTATAGGTGCTAAGATTACTGTCTGTTTTATTTAAAAAGTAGATTTCCTCTGCTTTTACCCCGAGAAACTTTGCTGCTTTTTCTTGGGCTTCATCCTGGGTTATCTCTTTAAGATTTTCCACAAGAGTGGATTTTTTCGAATTAATATGGTCGGAAAAAGGACCGTCATAAATAAGAGTCGGGTAATCTTCTAAAGCTTGATTAGCATCATTTAATTCGTTTGCAAGATATAGCTTTTCATCGCCCTCGCTTTGAAGCGTGGATTTAATTTCTTCAAAATTAAGTCCGCCGTTTTCTTCCTCCTGAATGAGATAATTTATAGTCTGAGAAAGCTTTTCTGAATAATTTTTAAGCTTTTTAAGGTTGTCCGTTTCTTCCTTTGAAAGTTTTTCACCGGAAGCAAGTTTTTCGTTAAGAGAAAGAGTATATTCTCCCACTTGCGATAAAAATTTATATACTCCCGATATTTCTGTATTGCCGTCTGTTATTTCCGAAAGGCTTTCTTTTGCAGAGGAGCTTGACCGCCAAAGCTTTGAAGCAACGTCAGAAAGCATGGCAGAACTTGAGGAATACATACATTTTTGCAAATTAATATCAATATCATCCATATATGTTCCTAATTGAGTCAAAGCTCTTTCTCTTGATGCCATGACTTCTCTTTTTATAACTGCCAGCTTATACATATTGACTCCGCCCCAAACACCGAGAGCCACAACGATTGCCGTAAGGTAACTGACAATCCTAACTAAATTTCTTCTTTTTTTAATCATACTATTACACCTCTTTATATCGTTACTTTATTTTTTCTCGAAAGTTAATAAAATATTCAATATTTTTACAATAAAAGTTCATTCAAAAGCATTTACAAAAATGCCTATTATATAGTATAATAAGACGATTATGAAATATAATGGGAAATTATTGAAAGGATGTATTGCTTTTGACTGCTTATTTTGACAATAGTGCAACCACAAAACCTTGCTCTTTGGCAGTAAATGCCGCTAAAAAGGCAATGGAAGAGTGTTGGGGCAATCCCTCTTCTCTTCATGCATTAGGTCTTGAAGCTTCCGATAATTTAAAAAAAGCGAGAAAGCAAGTTTCAGGGCTTTTAGGTGTCCCCGAAAATGCATTCTTTTTCACCTCTTCAGGCACTGCCGCCAACAACACCGCAATTTTCGGTGCTTACGAGAAACTTAAACGAGAAGGAAACAGAATCGTTACAACCGCTATTGAGCATCCAAGCGTTCTCGAACCTATAAAGCGTCTTGAAGCAATGGGTCTTGAGGTTATTCGCCTTAACCCCGATGAAAACGGAAAAATACGCGAAGAAGAGCTTTTCGAAAGCATAAACAAAAACACTATTCTCGTTTCCTGTATGGCAGTTAATAACGAAGTAGGCTCAATTCTTCCCGTTAACCGTATCCGTACTGCTGTAAGACGAGCAGGTGCTCCTGCAATTATTCATTCCGACTGTGTTCAGGCGCTTTCCAAAATAGCGGTAACTCCTAAAACAGTTGATGCAGATATAATTACCGTAAGCGGTCATAAAATCCACGCTTTAAAAGGTGTAGGCGGTATTTATTTAAAATCCAAAGGAATAATAAAACCCTATATTCTCGGTGGCGGTCAGGAACAAGGTATTCACTCGGGAACAGAGGCAACTCCTGCTATTATGTCTTTCGGCGCAGCGGCAGAAGAAGCTTCAGATGTTACTTCTCATAGTGAGTATGTTAAAAATCTTAAAACCCGACTTGTTAGTGGCATAATTGATATTCCTTGTGTAAAAATCAATTCCCCCGATGATGCAATCCCCTATATTTTAAATATTTCAATTTTAGGTCTGCCTAGCCAACCAATAGTAAACTTTATGAGCGAAAAAGGAATATATATTTCCGCAGGTTCTGCTTGTAAAATGGGTCACAGAAGTCCCGTTTTAACTGCTATGGGACTTTCTCCCGAAAGAATTGACAGTGCAGTAAGAATCAGTCTTTCCCGATATAATACGGAAGAAGAAATTGATTATTTAATTGATGCAATAAAAGAAGCCTCAGAAAAATACGGCAAGAAAAGATAAGGAAAATAACAATGAAAGAAATCATTCTTATAAAAGACGGTGAGCTTGCTCTCAAAGGACTTAACCGTTCCTCTTTTGAGTCAATGCTTATGAAAAATATCAAACGCAGAATCAAGCCTTTCGGCGCATTTCAGTTAAAGAATTCTCAATCTACAATTACAGTTACACCGCTTGATGATAATGCTGATTTAGATGCTGCTGCAGACGAAATTTCACGTGTGTTCGGTATATCTGCATATTCAAGAGCCGCAGTTTCCGAAAAAGATATTGATAAAATTCTTGAAATTGCTCCCGAATATCTTAAGGACCAGCTTGAAGAGGCTAACACCTTTAAGGTTGAAGCAAAGCGTTCCGATAAAAGCTTCCCCTACAACTCTCCTGAAATCTCGGCTATGGTTGGCGGAAAGCTTCTGGAAAGCTTCCCTCACCTTAAAGTTGATGTTAAAAACCCCGATATTAAAGTTACTGTTGAAATTCGCGACCAGGCATATATACGCGGTAATCAGCTCAAAGGCGCAGGCGGTATGCCCGTTGGTTCATCAGGAAGAGCAATGCTTCTCATTTCCGGCGGTATCGACAGTCCCGTTGCCGCTTATATGATGGCAAAGAGAGGACTTGAGCTTGTGGGTATTCACTTTGCTTCTCCTCCCTATACCTCTCCCCGTTCCGAGCAAAAGGTTCACGACCTTCTCTCAAAGGTTGCCCGTTACAGCGGAAGAATCTGGCTTCACACAGTTCCTTTTACTGAAATCCAGGAGCTTATCCGTGAAAATTGCCCCGAGGAATATTTCACAATTATTATGCGCCGTTTTATGATGCGAATTGCTTGTATGTTGGCAGAAAAAACAGATTGCCACGCTCTTATTACAGGCGAAAGCGTAGCCCAGGTTGCAAGTCAGACAACTCTCGCTCTCGGTTGCACGGATGCAGTTGCAACCCAACCTGTTTTCCGTCCCTGCATCGGTATGGACAAAGAAGAAATTATTACAATTTCAAGAAAAATCGAAACCTTCGATATTTCAATCCAACCTTTCGAGGACTGTTGCACAGTATTTACTCCCAAGCATCCTAAAACCCGTCCTCAGCTTAAAGATGTTGAAGAAGCAGAAAAGGTTTTAGATATTGAGGGACTTTGCCAGAGAGCAGTTGACGGTATCGTACGCATTGCAATTAATTCAGACGGTGTTGAAAATGACTGAATTTGATTTAATTAAACTTGCCGAAAAGGCAGTTAAAAACCTTAAAGAGAAAAACAAAACTCTTGCCCTTGCAGAATCCTGCACAGGCGGTTGGGTAAGCAAACTCATAACCGATGTCAGCGGTGCTTCTGCTATTTATCAGGGTGGCGTTTGCTCTTACTCAAATGAAGTAAAAATGAAAGTTCTCGGTGTTAAAGCAGAATCTCTTGACGCTTTCGGTGCAGTCAGTAAAGAGGTTGCCATAGAAATGGCAGAGGGCGTAAGAAAAGCTTTAAACAGCAATATCGGTATCGGTATCACTGGAATTGCAGGACCTCTTTCCGATAACACCGCAAAGCCCGTGGGACTTATTTACGTTTGCATTGCAGACGGCAATAAAACCCTTTGCACCGAATTAAGAAATAATTTCACAGAAGATGTAAGATTACAAAATAGAATTTCTGCCGTAGAAACGGCATTGAATCTTTTGGGTGATGTACAATGAAAAAAAATAAAAAAGGAACTGTTTCCTCTTCACCTTATATTTATTTCTCTAAATCAGAAGAAACAGTTTACAGAACCGATGAAACCCAGAAGCAAGAAATAATAAAAAAACTCAAACTCAAAAGAGCAAAAAAACGCGCTTTAAGTGTTATCAGCTTCATTCTTGCTTTTACGGTGCTCATTTCCGGTTTTTACGTGGGTAAAAAGGGAATAGAAAAATTCCTTGTGCTTCGCCAGGAGGAGCAAACCCATAGCGACTCACTTATTCCCGATGATATTATGAAAGACCTTGAAGGTCTTTCCGAGGAAGAAAAATGGGCTTATCTTTACGATAAATACCCCGAACTGATTGATGTTAAGTTCCCCGCAGGTATTCTTTTCGATTATGCCCTTTATTACGCCAACAACCCTCAAACAATAGGCTACCTTAAAATTGACGGAACAAAAATCGACACTCCCGTAGTTCAGGCAGACAACGATAAATATTATCTGCGTCACGACTTTAACGGAAACTCCACAAGCTACGGTGCGGTTTTTGCAACATATAAAGCAAATTTCAAACCCTTTGACAGAAACACTCTTCTCTACGGTCACAATATGTTTGACGGTGAAAGATTTGCAGCTCTCGCCAATTACAAAAGCATAGAATATTTCAAAAAGCATCCCATCATTCACTTTGATACTCTTTTTGAAAAGCACGATTGGAAAATCTATGCGGTTATTCTGACTAACGGTTCAACAAAAAGCAACGACGGTTATTTCTTTGACTTTACCTTTGATAATTGTTCGGACACTTGCTTCGAAGAATATATAAAAGAAATTGACAAACGCAAACTTTATGATACAGGAGTTGATTTACTCCCCACCGACACACTCATAACACTTTGCACTTGCACCTATGAGTTTGACGATGCGCGACTTATTGTAATCGCAAGAATGGTTCGTGATGGTGAATCCTCTGAGGTTAACACAAAGTTAGCTGATTTCAAGGATACTCCCGTAAAATACCCTGCTTGCTTTTATGATGACCCCAAAAACGACCCCTACAAAGACGACCCTAATTTCTACTTATATTAATTCAGTTAATAACAATCCCTATGAGGTGTGAAATATGAAAATCAAAGCATTTTCCTTTGAACAAAACGGAAACTCCCTGGCAACCGTTAAGCAGGAAGTTGTTACAAAACTTAATGAAAGCGGCGTTTATTTTGAAAGCTTTTCAGATGTAAACGAACTTTTCAAGGAAATCTCCGCAGCTCTCGAAAGCACCCAGGCAATTTTAATCGGTGTTGAGCAGGATTCCTATTTAAAATTCAAACCCATTCTTATAAAAGCCTTTAATTTCACTCCCGCTTACAGCGAAAAAATAGAAACTGCAATGGGAAGCGCAATTTTAGACGAAAAATTAATCAAAGCTCATACATTAGTTCCCAACGAATGTATCGAACTCATCTCTTCAGACGGACTTTACAGCTCTTTCTATGTAAAGTCTGCTGACCAGTATATCGTTGTATTCCCCTTAATTGAGGAAAGCGTTGGCGAAGTTCTTTTAAATTCAGGTCTTCCCTTCTTCAAAGCTCCTGAAAGAAAATTCAGAGTTTACGAAGATATTATGAGCGAGGAAAAAGCATCTCCCAAGGCAGAAAACATTGTTACAAAACTTGTAAAGAATGATTTGAAGCTTGCTATACCCTCAACTCCTGCGGCAAAAACTCTCAAAGAGGACATTCGCTCTTGCCCCAACTATGAAAACAATGTGTACTTCACACCCTATGTTAACGATTCCGGTGTTGAAGACCCCAAGGAATATGCAGCGCAGCTTGCAAAAGGTTCAATGGATTTGAGAAATGCAGACATAGGCGCGACTGTTTCTAATATTTTCCGCGAGAAAAAAGGCGATTCAGTTGTTAACTATTATTCATTTATCAGCGTTGCTACTGCAGATAAAATCGTAGTTAAGAAGCTTTTCGCAAATGTAGGCGAAGAGGTTGACAACCTTATCATTGAAGCAACCAACGAGCTCTATTCTATGATTGATAAATATGCTGACGAGGTAATCTTCAAAAGAAACGCAACAGAAGAAGAAAAAGCAAAATATGAACAGGCGCTTATTGAAGCAGAATTTGAAGCTGACCAAAGACCTACTGCATCTATCGGCAAAAAAGGTACAATCGCTGCTATAATCGCATTGGCAATTGCAGTTATTGTTTGCGTGATTTTAGGCTTTAAATTCGGCGGTTACTTTGTAACACCTTCCGATGCTCCCGAAAAAGAATCCGTTCAGGCAGGCGGAACTGCAGCAAATACAGCTCCCTCTACAACATTAGGTGTTATTCCCGCTCTTACAGAAAAGGAAACAACCACAAAGAAATCAGAAATCACAGAATTTGTTTCCCAGGAAGAAAGTTCAACATCAATCTTTGATGTTCCCGGAACTTCTCAGCTCACTCCCGTTCCCGATACTAACAGACCTGTAATCAACTACACTCCCAACCCCAACACAGGTCCTGTTACAACAGAGGAAAAAACAACAAAAGAAGAAACAACCAAGAAACAAAAACCCACAACAACCGAAGAAGAATCCACAATGGAAATTGTTGAATTCTAATCATATAATTTTTGAGGAGAGATAGAAATGGCAGTTCTTGTTACAGGCGGCGCAGGCTACATCGGCTCTCATACCGCTATTGAATTACTCAATTCAGGAAAAGAAATTGTTATTCTTGACAATTTCTACAACAGTTGTCCTAAAGTTCTTGACAGAATCAAGGAGCTTTCAGGCAAAGATTTCGCTTTTGAAGAATGTGATATCAGAGATGCAGAGGGCTTGAGAAAAGTTTTTGAAAAACACAATATTGACTCTGTTATTCACTTTGCAGGTCTTAAAGCAGTTGGTGAATCTTGCCAGAAGCCTTTGCTTTATTACGAAAACAACATCAGCGGTACAGTAACTCTTTGTCAGGTTATGGCTGAATACGGCTGTAAAAAAATGGTCTTCAGCTCTTCTGCAACTGTTTACGGAGAGCACAATATTTCCCCTCTTAAGGAAACAATGAAAACCGGCGGAACAACAAACCCTTACGGCACAACAAAATATTTCATCGAGCAAATCCTTACTGATACTGCAAAAGCAGACAGTGAATGGAGCGTTTGCCTTTTAAGATATTTCAACCCCATCGGCGCCCACGAAAGCGGTCGCATCGGCGAAAGTCCCAACGGAATCCCCAACAACCTTATGCCTTACATAACTCAGGTTGCAGAGGGTAAACGTGAATTCTTAAGCGTTTACGGTAACGATTATGATACTGTTGACGGTACAGGCGTAAGAGATTACATTCACGTTGTTGACCTTGCAAAAGGCCACCTTAAAGCCCTTGAGAAAATCGAAAAAGAAAACGATACTTTTGTTTATAACCTTGGTACAGGTACTGGCTACAGCGTTCTTCAGGTTGTTGAAGCTTTTGAAAAAGCTTCCGGCGTTAAGGTTCCTTATAAAATTGTTGACCGTCGCCCCGGTGACCTTGCAACCTGCTATTCCGACCCCTCTAAAGCAGAAAAAGAGCTCGGCTGGAAAGCAGAAAAAGGTATTGACGAAATGTGTGCTGATTCATACAGATGGCAGCACAATAACCCCAACGGCTACGAGGACTGATAATTTTTGCAATTTGTTCCCTATAATTCACGCGATATAAGACACAAGTCAATATTCGGTAGCATAGCCTCAAATGAAAATTTGAGGCTTTGTGTTCTTATGCCCCGTTCCTTCTCCTGCCAGAAGGTAACTCTCGTAATCAACAAGGACGGAGAAGAAAATCAATACCGTGATATGTATTGGTGCGGTATGAACGGCGAAAGCGAAGAATGGTGGGACATTAATATTTCTCTTGAAACGGGACTTTATTTTTATCATTTCATTTACGAAACACCATTTGGAAGAGGTAATATCTTTCTTCATTCAAGCGGTTGCGGTCAGATTTCCCCCGAAGGAAAGCGTTGGCAGTTAACTGTATATGATAAAAATTATAAAACACCCGACTGGATTAAAGGCGGAATAATGTATCAGATTTTCCCTGACCGGTTTTATAAAGGTAAGAGAAACATAAAAAATGTTCCCGAGGATAGAATAATCCACGAGAACACAACAGATATTCCTGTCTGGAAGCCTAACCAGGAAGGCAAAATCCTCAACAACGATTACTATGGCGGTAATCTTAAAGGAATCGAAGAAAAGCTTCCCTATATCGCTTCTTTAGGTGTTAATGTTATTTACCTGAACCCTATTTTTGAAGCACATTCGAATCATAGATATAATACCGCTGATTACAGTAAAATCGACGCTCTTTTAGGCGACGAAAAAGATTTTAAAGCTCTTTGTAAAAAAGCAGACGAACTCGGCATAAAAATCATTCTTGACGGAGTTTTCAGTCATACAGGCTCTGACAGTATTTACTTTAACCGGGAGGGCAGATATGATTCCCTCGGTGCATTTAACAGTAATGACAGCCCCTATAAAGATTGGTTCACTTTTGAAGAAAACGGCAAATATAAAAGCTGGTGGGGAATTGACACTCTCCCGGAAACCAACGAAGACAACGAAAGCTTTATAGAATATATTGCAGGTAAAAAGGGAATTGCAGAAAAATGGCTTAAATGCGGTGCATACGGCTACCGTCTTGACGTTGCAGACGAGCTCCCCGACAAATTCCTTGACGAATTCTGCAAAAGCGTAAAAAAATTAAATAAAGACTATGTTGTAATTGGCGAAGTCTGGGAAGATGCCACAAACAAAATCAGTCACGGCGGAAGAAGAAAATATCTTTTAGGCGAACAGCTTGATTCCGTTATGAACTACCCCTTCGCAAGTGCAATTCTCACCTTTATGCGCTATGGTGTTGCGGAAAACTTTATGGAATCCGTTGCAACAATTTGCGAAAACTACCCGAAAACCGCGCTTGACTGCCTGATGAACCATATCGGCACTCATGACACTGCCCGTATTCTTACAAGCCTGATTTACGATTCTATAGAACATAAACCAAGAAATATTCAAGTAGATTGTAAACTTAATAATGAAGAATATGATAAAGCAAAAAATCTTCTTAAATGTGCAACTGTTTTGCAGTACACTCTCCCCGGCTTCCCGTCGGTTTATTATGGTGACGAAGCAGGTGTTGAGGGTGGCGGTGACCCCTTCAACCGTTCCTTCTTCCCCTGGGGCGCAGAGGACGAAGATTTAACCGAATGGTATAGGAAGTTAGGTAAAGTGCGTAACTCTCTCAAATGCCTTAAAAATGGCGTTTTCAAGCCATATTCCGCTATGCTGTCCTGCGTTGCCTACACGAGAGAGTCCGAAGGCGAAAAAATAATGGTAATTGCCAATCGCAACTACCACGAAATTGATTATTATCTTGCTGATGAATTTAAATATAAGGAAGAATTGATATCAGACACATATACAACCGAATATGTAAAAATCCCTGCCAATAGCGCAGTAATTATAAAAAGCAACTGACATTTCAAGTTGCAAGTGGAAAATGGAAAGTGGCAAGTTAATGGGAAGCTCCGCTTCCAAACATTATATTATTTATTCTGACAACAACTTTTCCACTTTTAAATTAACTAAACATCACAAAAAAAGGATTCAGGACAACAGAATGTCTTGAATCCTAAATTTTTTATAATCGCTGTGCGCAGCACCTGAAACTTTCCACTTTCCACTTTCAACTTGCCACTTATATAATTGCCGTGCGCAGCACCCGAAACTTTCCACTTTCCACTTTCAACTTGCCACTTAATACCCACTATTGTAAAGCTGTCCTGCTTTAACCTCGATACCCTTAACTGCCATAAGCTCGGAAACTGTTACAAGCTGATAACCGTTTTTAACAAGCCAAGGAATTATTTCTTCCGAGGCACTTGCTGTTGAGCCGTAAAGGTCGTGCATAAGGACTATTGAGCCATCACGAACGTTATTCTTTATAGAAGAAACAACAGAACTTGAATTTCTGTATTTCCAGTCTAAAGTATCAACGGACCAGTTAAACATAGGGTATTTAACATTGGCTTTTACAGTGGAGTTCACCGCACCGCCGGGAGTACGGACAATTGTGGGAGCTTGTCCCGTAATCTTTTTAACCGCATCGTTGGTCTTTGATATTTCCGATTTTATGGTTGATGCAGAAACCGATGTCAAAATTGTGTGGTTATATGTATGGTTTCCTATTTCGCAACCTAACTCAAATTCTCGTTTAATGCAGTCTTTATAGGTTGAAACTCGTGAACCTACAACGAAGAAAGTTGCTCTGCCGTTATATTCTTCCAAGGAGTCAAGAATTCTGTTTGTGACAGGTGTGTAAGGACCGTCGTCGTATGTAAGTGCTACCATTTTCTTTTTAGGATTAATTCCGTAAAGAGAAAATGAGTTGGAAACAAGATTAGTATCTCTTACAAGAATTCTGTAACTATTCTTTTTACCGTAAACAGGCTTCTTGTCGGTATATGTAAGCTTTGATATATTGGTCATTGTGGCAATTGTTTTCCAGCTCTTCTCGCCTTCTGCTTTGCGCTGAACCTGATAGCCCGTGCCTACAACTGCTTTTTCCCAATTCAGAACAATTCCGTCAGGTGAATGTTTTGCTGCAAACTTAGGAGGTACAGTATATTTTATTGTGTAACCTTTTGAACTGTAGCTTCCCAGAGTTTTGTCCTTAACCTGCCTTACGGTATAAACATAGGTTTTTCCGTTTTTAACCTGAGTGTCTGTGTATGAGGTGGTAGAATTGCTTTTAATTTTTGCAACCAAATTCCACTCAGATTCACCTTTAAGTTTTCTGTAAACTCTGTACCCTGTTCCCGAAGTCATCTTCGTCCAGGAAATTTTTACTCCGTTGGATGCAGAACTTAATTTCACCTCACTTGGAGCTTTAAGTGCAGTAATTTTTATATTCTTTAAATACGCGCTTTTACCGCCGTTTTCGCTTACGGCTCTCACTGCATAGGTATAAGTTCTTCCGTTAACGGTGTCATAATCTCTGTACTGTAATTTTTCTGTTTCGTTAAGCTTAATCCAGTCTTTGTTTTTATTGTCTTTTCTGTAAACAATGTATTTTTCAGCGCCGCTTACCTTATTCCATTTAACTCTTATTGAGTTTGAAAAATAGTTCTTTAATGTAACATTTTTCGGAGTTGCAACATATTTTGCTGAAACGCCGTCTCTGTCATAACCGCTATTGTATTTCCCATCTATTGCGCGGACGGTATAAATAAATTTCTCGCCGTTTTTGACGCCCTCGTCTTTATAAGAAGAAACATTTTTCCCTACTGTATCTAAATAAGTCCAGTCAGTATCGGCAGTTTTTCTGTAAACTCTGTATTTATCGGCAGTTTTTGTTTTCTCCCAATAAACTGTAACATAACCGTCATATACCTTGACTTTTTTCAAGGTAGGAGCGGTAATATAAACCTTTGAGGTTCTATAAGCGAATGAGCTTCTGTGAATACCCTTATGGGCAATTACGGTATAAGTATATTTTTTATTATTTTTTACATTGTTATCTAAGAAAAGGCAGGTTTCATCACCCTGGAATTCAGCTATAACCTTGTCTTCGTCACCGCTTTTTCTGTAAACGGTGTAGCCATCTGCACCCTCACTCTTCTCCCAGATAAGCTCAATTCCCCCGTAAACAGAACCTGCTTTTGTGAGCGTGGGTTGCTTGAGATAAATAACCGTACTGCCTTGGCTTAGTTCACCCTCGTTAAAAGCGTTATAGGCTTTTACAGTATATGTATATTCCTTTCCGCTCTGGGCAGCTGTATCTGTAAATGAAGTTGTTTCAAAACCTCTTACATCGCCTATTTCTTCGTATTCGCCACCATCTGCACAGCGGTAAATTTTATACCCTGCGGTTTCCTCCACCTGCTCCCAGGTGATGCTGACACCTGTTGCAGAGTTTACCGCCGCAATATTTTCAGGAGCAAGGGGTATAACATCCGCTACATCTCCTGCAAAAGAAACAGTAGTCGCGCAAATTGCAAAAATATTAACTATTGCAAGTAATATTAATGCTGCAGATAGAGATTTTTTCATACTAATCACCAACGATAAACAATTTATACTATTATTATATTCCAAATGAATTCAAATCACAACATAATCTGACAAAAAAGTGCAAATTGTAACAATATTTCTTAAAACCCGCAATTCGTTGACAACAAAAATAAAAAACAGTATAATATTTTGTTAGTGTGAGGTGGTATGATTGTCAGACAAAGCATTCAGATTATCATTGTCTTTTTTATCTATATTTTCGGCTTTGGTTTTAACAGCCGGAATACTTCTTTGCGTTTTCACGGCACAAAAGCCTGAAACAGACGAAAGTAACATTCAGGTTAATACCCAGATTGAAGAAATTCAAAATGAACAACCCCTCGTAAACACCTCTTCTCCCGAAAGCTTCGATTCTTTATTAGGCACAGTAACAGCGCTTAAAAACCGATACCCCGACCTTCTCAGAATATACACCGCAGGTTATTCCGAAAGTGGCAGAGAGCTTTTGTTATATACACTCGGAAGCGGTGAGAAAAAAGCCCTGATTACAGGTGCAATTCACGCCCGAGAGCATATAACCACAAAATATCTCTTAAAGGTTACAGAGGATTACTGCAATGCTTATTACAGTGCAACAGGGCACTACGGAAGCTATGATATTTATAACCTTTTAAACGAATATACCCTTTACATAATTCCTTGTATAAATCCCGACGGACTTGAAATTATACTTTCAAATGACAGTCCCGAAAAAAATGTCCGTGTTTCCAAGCTTTCCGAATATAAAGCAAATAAAAATGGCGTTGATTTAAACAGAAATTTCCCCATTGCATGGGATTATATAAACAACGGCGTTACTGCCCCTGCGGATTACTATTTTAAAGGTTACGAAAGCGGTAGTGCTAAAGAAACACAGGTTCTTATGAATTTGTGTAAAGAAAATGATTTTTCCTTTATGATTTCCGTTCACGTTAAAGGCAACTGCATTTTCTGGGGCGATACCTATAAAACAAATAACAATCCTATTTACAAGGCTTTTGCAGAAGATATCTGCAATGCATCGGGACTTAATATGACTTTACCCACCCAAAAAGCCAAAGACTACGGCGGAGGTTTTGAAAACTGGTTCAGACATACCTTTGAAAAACCGGGGGTTTGCATTGAATTAGTTGATAACAAAAATATAATTCAACCTTGTTCAAGCAAAAACTACACGGATTTTGATAAATTCGTAAATTACGAAAAATCCTCAAATGCTATTGCCGCGGCAATGGCTTCAACAAATAAATAAAACAGAAAAGAAGAGATACAATGAAAACCCAACAATATTTACAAAGCGAAAAATATTCAAGATTAATGTTTATAGCCTGTTTTGCGGCATATTCTGCATCATATATCGGAAGAATCAACTTTTCCGCGGCTCTTCCCGCTATTATTGATGACGGATTTTTCACCAAAACCCAGGCAGGTATAATCGGTTCTGCATTCTTCATTGTTTATGGTGCATTCCAAATTATAAACGGCTTTCTTGGTGACAAGATTTCTCCCTTTAAAATGATAACAACGGGTACATTCCTTTCTGCTCTTGCAAATGTTTTAATGACCTTTTGCACCTCAAATATTCAGATGGCTATTGTCTGGGGATTCAACGGATTCGCCCTTTCACTTCTTTGGGCATCAATCCTTAAAATCCTTGCCAATATTATCAACGATGGTATGCGCTCAAAGGCTTGTCTTAACATTTCCGTAACCCTTCCTATTGGCACAATTCTCGCATATCTTTTTGCATCTTTCTCAATCAAATTTTTCAACTGGAAATTCGTTTTCTATATTCCGGCGGCAATTCTTTTTATTGTCTGCGCTTTCTTTACTATTTCTTCATTAATCGTAAAACCCCATATAACTGAAAGAGAAATTGTTACCGAAGCAATCCCCCAAAAGAAAAAAACAAAGGGCGGTCTTCTTCCCTTGCTTCTTATGGCAGGTATTTTCATCGTTCTCCCTGCAGATGCTATTCACGGTGCAATTAAAGAAGGTATAACCACCTGGGTTCCCACAATGATAACCGAGGTTTATTCCACTGCTCCCTCATTCTCTGTGTTCCTCTCTATCATGCTTCCCATATTCAACATTACAGGTGTTTACATAATCACACCCATTTACAACAAGATTTTCAAAAAAGACGAGCTTAAAACAGGTGCAGGAATTCTTCTCTTCGCACTTATTCCCCTTTCACTTCTTATATTTATGGAAAAGCTTCCTGTTGTTGTAAGCGTTGCCCTTCTCGCAATAATCACAACATCCTTGCATTCTTTCAACTATATGATAATCACCCTTGTGCCCATGCACTTCTCCTATTGCGGAAGAACTGCTACAGTAACGGGTATTATGAACGCCACCGCTTATGTTGGTTGCGCCGCCGCTACATACGGCTTCGGCGTAATCTCCGACAAAATCGGTTGGAACGGCTCAATTTTCGTATGGATTGGTTTAGCGGTAACAGCTTTACTTGTTACCCTTTCAGCATCGGGTAAATGGAAACGCTTCAAAGAAAACACTGCTGTTAAGGAATAAAAATATGAATGTTTACGATTTTGACAACACAATATATGACGGTGAGAGCGTTGTTGACTTTTTTCTGTATTACTGCAAAAAAGACAAGTCGCTTTTAAGATATATTCCATCAGTATTTATTGCACTTTTTAAATACAAAAGAGGCAAAGTCACTATAGAACAAGCTCTGGCAAAATACGGAAAGGCCGTTGCAGACTATTACACAGAGCATCCCGATATTCCCGAAGATATGAAATCCTTCTGGGACTGTCATATGCATAAAATCAAACCTTTTTACAAAGATGTTCAAAGCGACGATGACCTGATTATTTCAGGCTCACCCGAATTTTCCCTTGAAATAATATGCAAAAGACTTGGTATAAAGCGTTATATCGGCTCTCTTATTGATACCCATACGGGAGAGGTAAAAAGACTTTGCATAAGAGAAAACAAGGTTAAAGCCTTTTTCGAAGAATACCCCGATACTAAAATCGAGAATTTCTATACAGATTCAGTTAATGATTTACCTTTAATTGAAATAAGCGAAAATGCCTATCTTGTTAAAGGCAAAAAAATAACAAAAATAAAATAAGTTGGCGGTGAGCAAATTGACAGAAGATATAAACATAATCAAAAAAAGATTTAATGAACTGTCAATGCGCTCACAGAATCGCGGAGTTTATTTTTACAGCGATTTTTTAAATCTCTACGAGCAAACTGTTCTTCTTGACGAAATCAAAAGAGATGTTGCTCTTTATGGTGGCTTTCCCGATGCAGAAAGAAAAATCGCTTGCTTCGGAAATGAAAACGAGTTCGGCTACGAGCCGAACCCACCTATTACAATTATTTGTATTAAACCACTTTCCAAAAAATTCTCCGATGACCTTACTCACAGGGATTTTCTCGGTTCTCTTATCGGTCTTGGTATTAAGAGAGAAACTCTCGGAGATATTATAATCACTGAAAATGTAGGCTATGTTTTCTGCCTTGAAAGCATTTCACAATTCATAATCGATAATCTTTTCAAGGTTAAGCACACAAGCGTAAGCTGTGAAATTTGCGACTCAATTCCCGAAAACGCACTACCAAAACCCAAGGAAGAGGTTGTAATTGTATCTTCAATGCGACTTGACGTGGGAATCAGCGCAATTTATAACATTTCCCGAAGCAAAAGCTCCGCTCTTGTAGATGGAGAAAAAGTTTTTATAAACGGCAGACTTGTAACAAGCTCCTCAAAAAATATCGAATTAGGTGACACCGTTTCCGTAAGAGGCTACGGCAGATTCCGTTATGTTGATATTTTAGGTGATACGAGAAAAGGAAGAACGAGAGTTTTGTGCGAGATATATTAAACGAGATTCCAGATGCCAGATCCCAGATGCCAGAGTTTTGCTAATTTCGATTTCAAATAAACAGGTGATTATATGAGTAGTTATAAAGAATTAATAGTATGGCAAAAAAGTATTCAGCTTGTTATAGATATTTATAAACTCACAAAAATATTTCCCAAAGAGGAAATCTATGGTTTATCTTCCCAAATGCAAAGAGCAGTTGTTTCTATACCAAGCAATATAGCAGAAGGCAATGACCGAAACTCAAGCAAAGAATTTTCTCAGTTTTTACGTATTGCACGTGGTTCTTTAGCTGAATTGGAAACTCAAATTATTATTTCAGAAAAATTAGAATATACCAACAAAGAACAAATCACCCCCATTTTAAATAATTGCTATGAAATTGGCAGAATGATAAATGGATTATTGACAAAATTTAATTAGTTACCGGTTATCAGCTACCAGTTAACAGAATAACCATAACAGTAACATTCAGAAAAAAGTTACCTTTATGAAATCTGGGATCTGGCATCTGGGATCTGGCATCTAAATATCCGAGAGGAGATTTACTATGAGAACAATGAAACTCGGCAAAAGCGGTGTAGATGTACCCGTAATTGCAGTTGGCTGTATGAGAATGGCAGATAAGTCTGTCGAAGAAGCAAAAGCACTTATTGATACTGCTATGGGCACAGGTCTTAATTTCTTTGACCACGCAGATTTATACGGTGGTGGCAAAAGTGAAGAAATTTTCTCAAAAGCTATCGGTATGAATGACGATATAAGAGAAAAAATCATTCTTCAATCAAAATGTGGTATCTGCCCCGGTAAAACTATGTTTGATTTCTCAAAAGAGCATATTATTGAATCTACCGAGGGTTGCCTTAAAAGACTTAACACAGATTATCTTGATTTTCTTCTTTTGCACAGACCCGATACACTCTATGAGCCTGAAGAGGTTGCAGAGGCTTTTGCACTTCTTAAGGAAAGCGGAAAGGTTAAGCATTTCGGTGTTTCCAACCAGAACCCTATGCAAATCCGCCTTTTACAAAAATATCTCGGCGATGAGCCTATCTGCATCGACCAGCTTCAGTTCAGCATTACCGACTGCCATATTGTAAAACAGGGGCTTTATGTTAATATGCGTGAGGACAATGCTATTGACCGCGACGGCGGAATTTTAGAATACTGCCGTTATGAAGATATTACAATCCAAGCCTGGTCACCTTTCCAATACGGCTTCTTCGAGGGCGTTTATGTTGATAACCCCGACTTTCCCGAAATCAACGCAAAGCTTCAGGAGTTAGCCGATAAATACGGTGTAACAAAATCCACAATCGTTATTGCATGGATTCTCCGCCACCCTGCAAAAATGCAACCCTTAACAGGCACAATGAATCCAAAAAGACTTTTAGAATGTGCCGCCGCAAGTGATATTACACTCACTCGTCAGGAATGGTACGATATCTTCTCAAGTGCAGGAAATGTTATTCCGTAAGGCATCTGAATTATAATGTTTGGAAGCGTAGCTTCCCCGAAACTCTTCACTTTTCACTATTCACTCTTAACTAAAAAAGCAGTCACCGAAGTGACTGCTTTTTTCTTTTATATTTTTCTTACCTTAATTACATCTTCATTAGCTTCGAGTGCTTTAACAACTGCATCGGGGATTTTGTCTGCCACAACAAGTGTGTAAGCAAAATCGCCTTTAGCCTTGGAGTTGAATTCCTTTGTTTCAACGCCGTTGCTCATAAATGCACCGAGAACATCGTTCATAACATTAAGAGCGTTGTGGTGAATAACACCTACTCTTTCGCCTTCTGCTGAAAGCTCAACATTGGGGAAGTTAACAGAGTTTTTGATGTTACCTTTTTCAAGGTATTCTCTGATTTCAACCGCTGCCATATACGCACAGTTTTCTTCACTTTCGGGAGTTGATGCACCCAAGTGAGGAAGAGCAGTAACATTTTCAACACCGATAACCTCATCGGAGGGGAAGTCTGTTACATAAGCTGCAACCTTACCTGCCTTAACAGCTTCTGCCATATCAGAACCAACAACAAGCTCACCACGTGCAAAGTTAAGGATTCTTACTCCATCCTTCATTTTTGCAAATGTTTCAGCGCTAATCATACCCTTTGTATCTTTAGTGCAAGGAAGGTGAAGAGTTATGTAATCTGCTTTTTCGTAAATTGCATCAAGAGTATCAACGTATTCTGTATCTGCAGGAAGTTCGCTCTTGAGAGCCTCATTGAAATAGGGGTCATAGCCTACAATTTTCATACCAAGGTTATTTGCCGCAACTGCAACAAGTCTGCCAATAGCACCAAGGCCAACAACACCGAGAGTTTTACCGAGAATTTCGGGACCTGCAAACTGTGATTTACCTTTTTCAACAAGCTTGCCTACATTCTCACCCTCGCCTTTAAGAGTTTTGCACCAGTCATAAGCCGCTGCAACTCTACGTGAAGTGAGCATAAGACCTGCAACAACAAGCTCCTTAACTGCGTTTGCGTTAGCACCGGGAGTGTTGAAAACAACAATACCCTTCTTTGTGCAATCCTCAACCGGAATATTGTTAACACCTGCACCTGCTCTTGCTACTGCAACTGTTTTATCGCTGAAAGCGAAATCATGCATAGCCGCAGAACGAACGATAATACCGTCGGGATTTTCGCAACAGTCAGAAACTGCATATTTACTATCAAGCTCTTTAAGACCGATTTGAGAAATCTTGTTTAATGTAAGAATATCGTACATTTTAATCAACCTTTCAGGAGTTTTCTTTTTCGAATTTTGTCATAAATTCAACAAGCTTTTCAACGCCTTCGATGGGCATAGCGTTGTAAATAGAAGCTCTCATACCGCCAACAGTTCTGTGACCTTTAAGGTTAACAAAACCTGCTTCTTTTGCTTCTTTAATGAATTTTGCATTAAGCTCTTCGCTGTCTGTAACGAAAGGAACGTTCATAAGTGAACGGTCTTCGGGAACAACTGTGCCCTTGAACATTTTGCTGTTATCAAGGAAATTGTAAAGAATTTCTGCTTTCTTACGGTTTCTTTCAGCCATTGCTTCAAGACCACCGAGAGATTTAATCCACTCAAGAACGAGCTTACAGATATAAATTGTGTAGCAAGGGGGTGTATTGTAAAGAGAGCCGTTATCTGCATGAACTTTATAGTCAAGCATTGTGGGGCAGTAATCTCTTGCATTACCGAGTAAGTCCTCACGAATAATTGCAATTGTAAGACCTGAGGGAGCAACATTCTTCTGTGCGCCACCATAAACCATACCAAACTTTGTAACATCAAGAGGCTCTGAAAGGAAGCAGCTTGAAATATCTGCAATAAGTGTTACATCACCTGTGTCGGGAATTTCTTTGAAAATTGTTCCGTAAATAGTGTTATTAAAGCAAACATAAGCATAGTCTGCATCCTGACGGAAATCTTCTTTTGTTGTTTTGGGAATGTAAGAGAAGGTTTTATCTGCGGAAGATGCAACAACCTTACAATCGCCGTATTTCTGTGCTTCAGAATATGCCTTCTTTGCCCACTGACCTGTAATGATGAAATCAGCTTTACCTGAACCATTCATAAAGTTCATGGGAATTGCAGCAAACTGAGTTGAAGCTCCGCCCTGAAGGAAAAGAACCTTGTAGTTATCGGGAATGTTCATAAGTTCGCGAAGAAGAGCTTCAGCGTCTTTAATGATTGTCTCGAATTCTTTTGAACGGTGAGACATTTCGGCAACTGACTGCCCGCTACCTTCGTAGTCAAGCATTTCAGCCGCTGCTTTTTTTAATACTTCCTCGGGAAGCATGGAGGGACCTGCAGAAAAATTATATACTCTGCTCATAGTAAAATCTCCTTTATATAAATAAAATATTAAACAAAATTAACCGGGGATCTCCCCTACTCCGTTTAAAACAAGTCGGGGACGATAAGCGTAGTGGTCGATATCTTCTTTTGATGTAACTCCGGAAAGCACAAGAACCGTATCAAGACCGCCTTCGATACCAACAACGATATCTGTATCCATTCTGTCACCAATCATAACCGCTTCGTTAGAGTGAACACCTAACATATTAAGCCCCGTTCTCATCATCAAGGGGTTTGGCTTACCTACAAAATACGCTTCTTTGCCCGTTGCCATTTCAATAGGTGAAATAAGAGCACGACATGCAGGAATAATATTGCCGTTATCAGTAGGGCCTGTTACATCGGAATTAGTTCCGATAAGCTTTGCGCCATTTCTTACAAGATTAACCGCCTTGCAAACGGATTCATAGTTATAGTTGAAAACCTCACCAACCACAACATAATCAGGGTCAGTTTCGCTGATTGTTATACCCTCGTTATAAAGGGCGCTGTAAAGTCCGGGCTCACCTATAACATAACACTTGCAATTTGGTGACTGCTTACTCAAAAACTTTGCAGTTGCAAGAGCACTTGTGTAAAAATGACTTTCATCAACATCAAGACCCATATTTTTCAGCTTCTGAGAAAGCTCCATAGGGGTTTTACCGCTGTTGTTTGTCAAGAAAAGGAACTGCTTATTTTCTCTGTAAAGCCATTCAACAAATTCCTTAACACCGGGGAGAATCTGGTTTCCGTGATATATGACACCATCCATATCACAAATGAAACCTTTCTTGTTTCTTAAATTTTCCATTTTTCCATTTTTCCTTTCGGCGCGAATCGCCATAAACAAGTATTTTTTTAATTCATACAATTATATTCTATTACCACATTTCTATATTATATTATTTTTATTACATTTACAATAATCATAAAAACGAAATTTAACCTATTGAAGTTAAAATTTTTGAGTAAAAACACAACATTTTCTTTAATATTTCTTTTATATTTCTATATACGAAAAAACAGACTGCCCGAAGACAGTCCGTTTCAGAAAAATTTATTACATTATTCGGCATCGGGAGAAATAAGTCCGTAGCCTGTTTCATTTCTTTTATAAACCACATTAATCTGGTCGGTATCGGCATTAAGGAACATATAGAACTGATGACCTAAAAGATTCATCTGCAAGATAGCTTCTTCAACACTCTGAGGTTTAAGAGCAACTGTCTTTTCTCTTATAACATCAAATTCAGTTTCCTCTTCCACATCAACCATAAAATCATCAAGAACTGCAGCGTGGAGTTTTTTGTCAAGACGAGTCTTGTTTTTTCTTATTTGTCTTATAAGGGAATCAACACACTCGTCAAGGGCATCAACCATGTTGTCTGCGCGTTCTTCCGCTCTGTAAATCATACCGCCTTTTGTAACTGTAATCTCAACGATATGGCAGTTTTTCTCAACTGTTGCAGTTACTTTGGCGTTTGCCTCTTCGCCGAAGAGCTTTTCCACTTTTGAAAGGCGTTTTTCAGCACGTGCGCGGAAATCTTCCCTGGGGTTACATTTGCGTCCAACGATAGTAATGTTCATAATAACACCCTTTCCTGTGATAACTAAAAACGGAGAGCCGGTTAAATTTTGCAATTTAACAGGTTCTCCTTTCAACTAAATAATATCACATTGTCAGTTGAGTGTCAATAACTTTTGTGCATATTAAATAAAATTTCACTTCTTTTTCCAAGTTTCTCCGTCATATATGTATTCCGTTGTACCTACATCACCGGATTCCACCAATATATCGTAGCTACCATCCTTGAAGCCTATGTATTTCAAATCTCTTATTCTCCAGCTTTCGTCCGCTTCAAAAATCGTTTCGCCTTTTTCTGTAATATGAAATGTTACAACTCTTGAATTTTCACCTTCTATAATGTCTGTATGAAAAACATATTTTCCGTTTTCCACTGAGGTTTCTGTATAATCGTGTATATAATCAACCACGCTTAAGTGAAACAAATACACGGCAATATCATCACCGAAAACAACAATTGTCACACTAAATAGAACTAACACAACAGCTAAAATAACTATAATTTTTTTCTTCATAGTTAATCACCTCAGAATTATTATACAGAAAAAAATCACTTGAAGCAATTAAGAATTTGTAAAATTCATTTGACATAACCCCTCCATAATGTTAATATTCTATTAATAATCAATATAGGTGGGAATTTTATGAAAAAATTTATTGCAATTCTTTTAACCTTGTCCCTTGTATTTTCCCTTTGTGCTGTAAGCGCAAGTGCGGCTGAAGAGAATGGCCCTGACCTTTCCTATGCGGTAGCTTCCGACCTTCACTACAAGCCCCATGAGGAAACTCTCGAGTGGTATTCAGAGGACCCCATTTACGGCTACGCAAACCGCCGTGCAGCAATGGAAAACGAAAGCACTCTTATCATTGACGAAATGCTCAAGCAGTGCGCAGAAGACGATACAATCGATTTTCTTCTAGTTCCCGGCGACCTTACCAATGATGGTAAAATGTTCCTTGACGACCATAAAGTTGTTGCTGAAAAATTCCGTAAATTCGAAGAAGAAACCGGCAAACAGGTTTACGTTATTGATGGTAACCACGACGTTGGTATGCCCGGCGAATACTGCGAAACAGGCAGAGAAGAATTCCTTGATGTATATTATGAATTCGGCTATGCAGAAGCCCTTGTTACAACAGATTATGACCTTTCCTACACCGCTGACCTTAGCGAAAAATATCGCCTTATTGCTCTTGATAGCTGTGACTATGACAAATCCACAGAAGACGGTATGACAGAAGAAAAGGTACAGTGGGTTATTGACCAGGCAGATAAAGCATACGAAGATGGCAAATACCCCATTCTTATGATGCATCACAATCTTCTTGACCATATGCCTATGCAAAGACTTCTCAGCCGCAACTTCATTATCAGAAACCACACCATTACCGCTGAGCGTTGGGCAAATGCAGGTATCAAGCTCGTATTCTCCGGTCACGAGCATTGCAGCGATGCTACCACCTACACTTCAACAACAGGTAACACAATTTCTGACTTTGCTACCACCTCTCTGACAATGTATCCCCTTCAATACAGATACGTTGAAATGACAGATGATGCTATCATTTACGAAGCAAGAACAGTTGACGAAATCGACACAGATGCTCTTAAAGCAATGGTTCCCGATTATTCTGACGAACAATTGGCTGAAATGAATAAAGGTCTTAATGCTTTCGCAAAAAATTACCTTAAAAATGGTGTTGAATGGAGACTTGAAAGAGGCTTCCTTGATGAACAGCTTGGTATCAAACCCGATGACCTTTACTATGACCTTGTAAGAGATGCTATTGATGCTCTCAACGATGTTCTTAATATGCCCCTTTACGGTGAAGGCAGTGCTCAGGAGCTCGGCAGAAAATACGGAATTGAAATTCCCGACAGTGATTATAAAGACGGTTGGGACGTTGCAACAGAGCTCGTTTCTGCCCACTATGCAGGTTGCGAAAATTACCCCTTAAGCGGCAGAGATGTTACTCTTCTTATGCGCCTCGTTTCAATCATTCTAAAAACAGAGCTTGCAATGGTTGACGATATGACCCTCACCCAGGCAGCAACCTCAATTGTTGCCGCAACAGTTGGCACAGAGAAATATGTAATCGTTGAAAACTACCTCTTCGGTATTGGCTACGGTCCCATTTCTCCCGGTGAATATTTCTTACTTGCCCTCGCCTCTCCTCTTTTGCAGTCCTTTGCAAATGATGACGAGGTTGACGATAACAACGGCGTTATCGACGGCTACGGAGTTAACAGAAATGCAGAAAATGTAAAAGCCAATTTCACATTGTCCGTTAACGAATTCCTCAGCAGTATGAAAATGATTTTAAAATTCATTCTCAGAGGCTTACACGTAATTGCACAGGTTGAATAAAGCAAAAAACTCGGGCAGAAATGCTCGAGTTTTTATATTACTCGTTGACCTAATTGTGTTCGGCTCCGCCGAGATGGGGTTCGAGTCCCATATACTTTTTTGATACAAAAAAATAAAGCAACTACCGAAGTAGTTACTTTACTTTGGCGCGCCGGAAGGGACTCGAAGGGCTTCGCCCTTCGCACTCGCTACGCTCGTTGACCCGATTGTGTTCGGCTTCGCCGAGATGGGGTTCGAGTCCCATATACTTTTTTGATACAAAAAAATAAAGCAACTACCGAAGTAGCTACTTTACTTTGGCGCGCCGGAAGGGACTCGAACCCCTGACCTTCTGGTTCGTAGCCAGACACTCTATCCAACTGAGCTACCGGCGCATATGTGGAGCGGATGACGAGGCTCGAACTCGCTACCTCCACCTTGGCAAGGTGGCGCTCTACCAGATGAGCTACATCCGCAAATGCAAAAAGTATTATACATACAAAAACAAATATTGTCAATACTTTTTTAAGATTAATTATAAAAAATTATGAAACCCCATTATTCCTGTATCTGAAAATATTTTTTAAAAAAATTGAAAAAAGGTATTGACAAATGCCACATTGCATATTATAATTAACAAGCTTTCGGAAAGAGAGCAATTCGCCTACGTAGGTATGGATGTTGTTCATATATATGGCGGTATAGCTCAGCTGGCTAGAGTACTCGGTTCATACCCGATTGGTCGTAGGTTCGAATCCCACTGCCGCTACCAAATCAACAGACCTACCTACTAAGGTGGTTTCATAAAAGGGCTTTCGAGCCCCTCATATACGGCCCGGTGGTCAAGCGGTTAAGACACCGCCCTTTCACGGCGGTAACACGAGTTCGATTCTCGTCCGGGTCACCACAAAAATCCAAGTCGAAAGACTTGGATTTTTATTTGTGTCCGAATGGACACAACATCGTTTTGCGACCATAGAGAGCAAACTTCATTTGTTTGTATAAACAACTTCATTAGAGAACACAAAAAATTTTATAAAAAATAATATTGATTTTTCTTAAACTTTATAATATAATGTATCAGTGATATTTGCCGGTGTGATGGAATTGGCAGACGTGCTGGACTCAAAATCCAGTGGTAGCGATACCGTACCGGTTCGACCCCGGTCACCGGCACCAGAACCGTTGAAGCAAAAGCGCTTCAACGGTTTTAGAAACTAAATACCAAAACTCTATCGGGGTGTAGCGCAGTTGGGGACGTTTCCGAGCGCCGCCGGTGGCGGATACAGCGAGGAATAAGGAGTGGCGCAACAAGGAGTATCGCGAAGCGAACAGCGAACGAGACGACTATGTTGCAACAGGAAGCGCGCCGGACCTCTTTTGAAAAACTTAATAAACGCAATATCGGGGTGTAGCGCAGTTGGTAGCGCGCCTGCTTTGGGAGCAGGATGTCGGGAGTTCGAGCCTCTTCACTCCGACCATAAAGACTGTAATGCTTTTAGGCATTGCAGTCTTTATCTTTGCAATGAATAGATTTCTATTTCTGATACCCTGAACACAAGCAGACGCTTGCCTGCTTTGGGCTACGAGCACGACCCCATCCTTCTGAATAAACATAAAACAGTCAGCCGCCCGATTTCTCGGACGACTGACCGTTTTTATTTTTGGAGAGAATTGAATTTTGTTTTTGTATGGTACAGTCAGCCTGCACCTTACGGTTATTCCTCACCAACAAAATAGAGAGGGAACATACTTGTAAGAGTGTTCAAATCATCATAATCCACCTTACCGTCTGCGTTCATATCGCAGGCATATTTCTGATGGGTTGAAAGAGGTTTATTATTCTGTAAAGCCTCGCCCATTGCAAGAATATCTGCCTCTTCAAACGCAACGCCGTTTAAGTCATGGTCACCAACTGCATAAACATCAACAGTTTTATGACCGTTAATCAAAAGATCCATAAGTGCAGCATCTATAACATCAAGATAACCGTCACCGTCAAGGTCATATCTGATTACATCATCATATTCCGCTTTTTCGATTTGCTCGTGATTATCTGAAAGAACTGCATTAACAAGTGCCTGGTAGTCAGTTACATCAACTGTTCCGTCACCATTTGTATCACCAACATTTGCAACAGAGTAGTTACCTGTTTCGCCCACTGTTACAACCTTGTAAAGCTCATTATCTGTTATAATTGGGAGTGAGCCTTCCGTATTACTCATTTGTCCCCATGCTTCGCCCAAGAGATATGCAACCTCACCATTTGCGAACTGCTCTGCTGTTTTTTGGGTAGCATATGCAGGTGTACCGTTTAAAGACTCTAAATAATAGCAATTTATCATATTCACTATTCCTCCACCTTTAATGAAGGTATCGCCCGAGTCAAAGCTAAGCTGTGTATAATCAGAAAAATCTGCCGCAACAAATGAATTTGCAATAAAAACCTCAGCTGTATTCTGTGCATCACTAACCAATCCACTGGAATTAAAGGCTTGCCCAGGATTAGACATAGACCCTGTAAAGCCACAATCGATAATGTTCAAGCAGCCCTCTACCCTGCCAACAAGGCCTGAAGCATACGCCATTATTCCCAAGGTTGTAATATCAACGTCAGTTAAACATCTTCTGATAATACAGTTGCCGTGCACCTGGCTAACTAAGCCGGTTGCATAAACTCCTCTTACTGCGATTGAGCCCTTAACCGTTAAATCCTGAATATCGGTGCTATTAATAAAACCAAATAATGAATAGTTTTCTTTTTCATCCTCGTATCCACCCGAATATGAAAACTGTACGGTTATGCTTTTTCCGTTACCATCAAAAAAACCACCATACATATTTTCAGCAGTACCTATCGGTGTCCATTCATATCCTGTAAGGTCAATATTTTCAGTTAATATTGCATCTATTTCAGTATTACCATTATTGACTGTTTTCGCAAATGAAACAAGCTGTTCAGCTGTAGCTATACGATAAACACCGTCTACAATGCTTTCAGGGTCAAATTCACCGCATTGAGAATAAACGCCATTAGAAATAATGCAATTACTTGCGTGTTTGGTAGCATTTGTATTACTGTAATCTGTGTTACCCACACAATTTATTATACTGTAAACAGTAGCCCCACCAATAACGGGGTATCCCTGGTTTATTTTTCCGTTGTCTATATTCTGTCCCCATACATTACCTAAGCTAAGTACTATTTCGCCGCTTGCAAGCTGTGCTGAGGTAACACTTGTTGCTGTGATATTTGTATTACTGTGAGTTAAATCAGATACGTAATAATTGTTTGAGCCTGCATTTGTTGAGCCGTAATTATTTACTGTACCGACAATAGCTCCCATACCTTCGGGAAGAGTGCCACTGCTCAGACAATTGGATATAGTTAATGCTTTTGCATTTTCACCGTTATAATAGCCAAGAATTCCGCCTACGTTTCCGCTTGTATAAGTAGACTCAATACTTCCGTAAAAGCCGCAATTAGTAATTTTTGTGGTTTTGCCGTTGTAAGCGTAGCCAAGAATTCCGCCCACACAATCAAGCGTGTTACTGCCAAGCGAAAGCTTTCCGCTAAATGAACAGCTATCCATGGTAATATTGCCGCTCCTGCCTACAATACCGCCAAAATATTTCTTTTGATAAGTATCATTTGAGGTGAGATTAACCGAAGAATGAACGTTTCTTATTTCAGCCGTACCGTCTGCTTGACCCACAACACCGTACTGAACATCAACATTAGAGGTAAGTGCTGTGGTTACATCACCGCTGATTGAAAAATTCTTAATCACAGTGCCTTCACCTGTTGCGTAACCGAACAAGCCCCAGTTACCTGCACCTGTTATTGTCATATTAAAGTTTGAAATTGTATGACCCTGGCCGTCAAAAACACCCTGGTATTTATTTGCGGCTTTACCAATGGGTGACAAAGCTTTGCCCTCAAGGTCAATATCTGCCGTGATAACCGCATTGGCTGTTCTGTCAACGGTGTTGATATAATTCCCAAACCAGAAGAGCTGACCTGCGTTGGAAATTTCATAATAGCCGTATTCATTCAGAATCGGAGAATCGTACATGCAGAGGTCGCAGAAACCGTTTGCAGCACTTACTCCGCTATGATAGCCCACCGCTGTGCAAACCTCGCCCGAAGCAAACAAATCGTCAGTCTTGGAGGTTGTCTGACCGCTCACGTCCGCCGTCGTGCTGCCCTCGGTTTCGTTGCCAATACCGAACTGTGTTACTCTGTGTCCGTCGGTTGCGCAGCCGCTCAGATAATAGCAGTTCATCACGATGTCGCTTGAGCCGTTTTTGCCCAGTACGCCGCCGATATAGTTGCTGCCGCTGACAGAGCCCGTGTTATAGCAGTTTGTCACGGTGCTGGAGATGCTGCTATAGCCCACCACGCCGCCGACCTCATCATGGCCATTGACGTTGCCGGTGTTATAACAGTCTATCACGGTGCTATTGTTGTAACCCACCACGCCGCCTACCTGGTTGTTTCCAATACCGGTGACTTTGCCGGTATTATAGCAGTCTGTCACGATGCTATTGTTGTAGCCCACCACACCTCCGACATTTTCATTGCCACTGACAGAGCCGGTATTATAGCAGTTCGTCACGGTGTTGTTGCTAAAGCCCACCACGCCACCGACAACGGTTCTGCCGCTAACGGTGCCTTCGTTATAGCAGTCCCTCATGGTGCTGTAGTTATAGCCCACCACACCTCCGACAAAACGACTGGTACTGGTGACAGTGCCCGCATTATAGCAGTTCGTCACGGTACCTTGATTGAAGCCCACCACACCGCCGACATTCTGGTTGCCACTTATGTAGGAATCGACAACGCCCACATTCTGCACTCTACCGCCGTCATCAACATAACCGAACAGGCCAACATAGTTGGTCTCACTGTTATTGTGGTACAGACCTCTGACGGTATGTTCGTCACCGTCGAAGATGCCGGCGTAGTTGTTGTCTCCATTGCCTATGGGAGTCCATGCTCTGAAATTCGAGACGTTGCCGTTCAGCCCGCCGTCACTGGTCAGCACATTTTCATTGACCGTGATATCCGCGGTCAGCTCACCGTTAATCGCAGAGTTGCCGTCGTTCACCGCCGCCGCAAAAGCATACAGTTCATCGGCTGTGCCAATATCATAGTAATCGTCACCGTCTGCATCCCTGAGAGTTACAGATGCACCTGTGTCAATGGTTACCGTAATGTCAGTTGCCGCCGCACCTGCGGTTATACTTACCATCGGCACATAGCTCATTACAAGAGCAAGACAAAGTGCTATACTCAACATCTCTCTTAATGTTCTGTTAGTTTTTGTCTTCATAGTATCTTCCTTTCGGACAATTTCCCGTTATCACTTATGCCTCACCTACAAAATAAAGAGGGAACATACTTGTAAGTGTGTTTAAATCATCATAGGAAACCTTGCCGTCCCCATTTATGTCACAAGCGTATTTCTCGTGCGTTTCAAGGTCTTCAGGAGTTTTCATTGCCTCTGCCATTGCAAAAATATCAGCTTCTTCAAATGCTTTGCCGTTTAAATCGTAATCACCAACTGCATATACATCAACAGTTGTAAAGCCATTTATGAAAAGGTGCATAAGTGATGCATCAATAACATCAAGATAACCGTCACCGTCAAGGTCATATTTCACTATATCATCATAGCTTGCAGTTTCAATCTGCTCGTGGTCATCTGCAAGTGCTTTATTAACAAGTGCCTGATAGTCAACTACATCAACTGTTCCGTCACCGTTTGTATCACCAACATTTGCAACGGAGTAGTTACCTGTTTCACCTACTGTTACAACCTTGTAGACGCCTGTTGAATCAAGGATAGGTGTAGAACCCGGTTGGTTGCTATCCTGTCCCCAAACCTGAGGTTTAACTCCGGTTGTTTCATCAGCGGTCTGCCCTTCCTGAAGAAGATATGCAACCTCGCCACTTGCGAATTGCTCGGCAGTTTTACCTGTTATACCTACATAATCTGCATTGCTGACTGCACCATATACCGCATCGGTGGTGTTATAGTAACAGTTAGAAAGTGTCCCCACACCGTATAAACTACCGGCAAAACTACCAATTTCAGAATTTTCAAAGGTTCCTGTTACCCGAACATTTCCGTAGTTGTAGCAATTCTCTACAACTAAAGCAGTTCCACAATAACCAAAGAAGCCACCAAAACAAGCCGACATACTATTACTGCCATTAACAATTAATTCGCCTGTATTATAGCAGTTTTTAAATTCTGCAAGATTTCGACCATCTACATAGCCGGCAAATCCACCAACATATACGCCTGAATTGTGCTCCAGCCAAACCACATCGCCGGTATTCACAGTATTGGTAATTATTGCACTGTAAGAAGGCGAACCGATAATACCGCCACCATGATTCTGCACATAAACCTTACCTTCGTTTCGGCAATTGGTAATAGTCAAAGTACCCTGTCCGGCAATACCGCCACTTTTTGAGTTACCTTTGATGGTTGCCTTATTAACGCAATTCACAATGGCACGACTGTTTTTTACTCCAGCATTTCCTGTAGCACCCACAAAAGCACCCACACCCTGA
Source organism: Acutalibacteraceae bacterium (assembly GCA_045542535.1). Classification (GTDB taxonomy): domain Bacteria; phylum Bacillota; class Clostridia; order Oscillospirales; family Acutalibacteraceae; genus DTU089. Next base: position 125,418 of record JAZQLF010000004.1, read on the forward strand.
TAGCCGGCAAAATAAGAATCGTCAATCGTTGTATCTTTGATTGTTGCAGGATTTGTGATGTAAGCAAACAGTCCAACACCGGTATAATTACCGGAATCACTATCGCTTGCTATTGCGTAGTGGTCATATACCAAGCCACTAATTGTTTTGTTGTTGCCATCAAAGACACCTGAGAAGCGAACATAAGGGGCGTTGTTGTAACCAATAGGAGTCCATTCACGATAGTTGCCCTCATTAAGCTCTCCGTTTTGAGCAAGCACATTTTGATTATCTATAATATTGTCTGTCAATACTGCATTTACAGTAACAGTATGATATTTATATGATGTACCCGTTGTTGTTATATTACCTATGGAGAGATTATCAACCTGCTTTGCAAACCAATACAGTTGTCCTGCATTTTCAATAGCGTAATAGCCGTTATGGGTATCGTTCAATTCAGAATGATGTGACACGCTGACCTGTTGAGCAGGTTCATAGCCATCGCAGCCTGAACAAAATCCGTTCTCATTAAATACGTGGGAACAACTTGCTCCGCAATTTGCACAAATACCGTCATCATTTGAACAATCGTGGGGAATCAGCTCTGAACCACAAGCATTTTTACAAAAATCGCAGAAGTTTTCAGAATTGATTACATGTTCAAAATCAACACCGCAACTCTTTCCGCAGATACTGCACTCAACACTTCCTGCTTCAATTGAATGTGTACATGAAGATTTTAGTGAAAAAACCTCTTGACCTGCTTCATAATTCTGGCAATCAGTTGTGGCTGCAGAAAATTTAAGTTCACCGTTTACAAGAATATCAAACGAGGTTTCCCAAAGCCAGATGCCTTTTACCCATTTAAAGCTATAATCAGCCGATGGATCATATTCACAAGTCCATATTTCTTCCGCACCGCTCGCTTTTTTTTCAACAGTTGCAATTAAAATTCCGTTTTCATACACTTGAAGTTGAGAACCATCCCATGTATCATTGGTGTTATCATACATTTTAATTGTAATAAGTCCGTCTGTAGCAGATGCAACAACTGTGAAAATATTACACAGTAGCATCAGACATAGAGCGATGCTCAATACTTTTTGTAGGCTTCCGGATTTTGTTGTTTTCATAAAAACTTCCTTTCTTACTCGGTCAGTTATTTCTTATATTCTCATCTATGGTCAAAGCTCTCGTAATCAAAGTTCGACATTTTAAAAGAGAAATCAGCACTTTCACCTGCAATTACAAGTGAAACTGTTCCGTTTATATCTTCAATAAGTGTTTCCTCATAATTTTCTTCGGTTATTGTTTTCACTATTTTTCCATCGTGAACAACAGCCATTTTAAAGTTGCCGCTATTCACTTTTAAATCATACAGATTTAACATAAAATCCGATTTACCTAAAAGATTGGTGTAAAGAACCTCATAAACACCTGTGAATTTCTCTGAAGAAATTTCCGTCATATTTGTAACCTTGTTTGTGCTTGTGGTAACATTCAATGAACCCATTTCAATTTTTGCAATATCTTCATCAGTAATAGTCTGAAGCTCAAAATTTTCTGCTCCGTTTGTATCTTCAATATGCTCTAAATCAGAATTCAAAAGCATAACCGCACCTATAATAACTACCACAAGAATTACAGGTACAAAAAGTTTGTTTTTAATGTTTCTTATACTGTTCATACCATCACCTTTCCAAAAACTCATCCAACTGCTTTAACATTTCTGTTTTAATTTTCTGATAATCCGTTGCAAAAATTTCCGCTATAACTCTTTCTCTTTCTTCTTTTTCAAAATCATATATTTTTAAAAGGCAGGTAAGTGTTAACCAAATTTTATCTTCTAATGTATATTCTTCCGTGCAAGGCTCTGCAAGGGCACTTCGTTCTATGCAACAGGTAACATTTGCCACCCTTCTGAAACGCTTCAAATCCCAATCGGGCAGATATGAACCGAGAATATCAAAATTCTTACCAGCAGTCCAATCTTTAAGATATGCCATCGTAAGAGGATCCGAATACATAGAATAATAAATATCTCTTATATTTCCCCTCTCCTCACACAAGGCTATCTGTACAACAATTTCAAGGCAATATGTAAACAATTTGTCTGTTCCCTTGCTTTTATTATATTCAATGAATTTTGTGTGATAGTCCATTATCTTCTTTGTAAACTCAAGAAGAATATCTGCCTTTGTAGGAAACCAGAAGGTCAGATTTCCGGGACTTATACCAACATCCTCACAAATCATTTTTGCTGATGTACGGTGAAAACCATTCATAAGGAAATTTCTTACTGCGGAATCTATAATTGCTTGTTGTGTTGCGTTGTTTTCTCTGTGTGCCATAACCTAACCCCTCATTTTAGTACGCTTACTATTTACTATATTAGTACACATACTACACTTTGTCAATATTTTATCAATTATTTTTTCCAATTTCTGAAAATTTCTTAATTACACCACCGAATTTGCATAGCATAGCAAAAAACGGAAAAAGTAAGTAACAGAAAAATATGGAGGTAGTAATATGTTTAAACACGAAAAATTACTTTTTCATCCTGTTGGTATTGAGAAGCCGAATCCTCAATATGCAGCTTTGCTTCAGGAGCAGTTGGGCGGCGGTAACGGTGAACTGAAAGCGGCTATGCAGTATATGTCCCAGAGCTTCAGAATTAAAGACCCTGAAATCAAGGATCTTTTTCTTGATATTGCCGCAGAAGAGCTGGGTCACATGGAAATGATAGCCCAGACAATCAACTTGCTTAACGGTCACGATGTTGATGCCCAAAAGGTACCAAGTGGAGAAATTCAGTCCCATGTTATTCTCGGGCTTAATCCCGGTCTTATAAATGCTTCGGGTTACTCCTGGACTGCAGACTATGTAACTGTTACGGGCGATTTATGCGCAGACCTTCTCAGCAATATTGCCTCGGAACAGCGTGCAAAGGTGGTTTATGAATACCTTTACCGCCAGATTGACGACAAGAAGGTCCGCGAGACTATCGACTTTCTTTTAAACCGCGAGGAAGCTCATAATCAGATGTTCCGAGATGCATTTAACAAGGTGCAGAATTCCGGCTCCAACAGAGATTTTGGCACAACCAAAGCCGCTAAAATGTATTTTTCAATGTCAGACCCGGGACCAAATGTGTTCGCCAACAACGAAACAAATCCTGTATCTTTTGATAAATAACAATAAACAACCGCTGAAGCTTTCATTTCTTCAGCGGTTGAATTTTTTATTTTAAGCTTATTTTTTCTTTATTTTCTTATCTGTTAATTGGAAACTTATGTCTAAAAGCCATTTTAGCTTTTCGTCATCAACAGTGCCGTCAAGTAAAACAGTAATCCAATAAGATTTATTCATATGATAAGCAGGGAAAATCCCCTCTTCCTTATGTAATGAGCCTATCATAACAGGGTCGTTTTTCAGATTGACTACGCAAACGTTTTCCTCTCCGGGCAGACCTAATTTTGATTTTGGTATATCCATTACAACCGCAAACCATTTGTTGTTGCTTTGGTGGCGGTAAACCCCGTGGTTATATTTAACCCAAGGAAATTCTGCCGTAGTTTTAAATTTATCCACAATATACTTATCAAAACTTTCCCTGTTCATAACTCCAATTCTCCGTAATTATGAATATATATGTCAACAAGCTCTTTAAGCTCATCCTGGTTTGGCTCACTTTTGTCGTAAATACCAACAACATTATAGCCATTTGCCTTTGCAGTTTTCGCAGCATATACTGCATCTTCAAAAACCCATGTAGTTTCTTTATCTGCTCCCAATTCACTGAGCACCACATCATAAACCTTCGGCTCTTTTTTGGAAGCCCCAACTGTATAGGTTGAATATATTGCAGAAAAATAATCGCGCATCCCATATTTTTCAAGAACTGCTATGAGAGCAGGTTCACCCGTAGCTGTGGCAATACCCATTTTTACGCCTTTCGCTTTTAGCTTTTCAAGAAATTCGATTATATCGTTTTTAGGCTCGGTTTCGGTTAAATATCTGCCTTTAATATACTGAAAAAGTTCCGATAAAAGCTCTTCATAGGACTGCTTCAGATTAAATCGCTCAATAGCAAGAAGAAAGGTTTCCTGAAGAAAAAGACCTTTAAAAGCTTCTTCGTCTTCCGCCGTTAACTTAATGCCTAAATAATTAAAGAAATTATTTTTATACCCTTTCCAAACGTGCATTGAGTCAAATAATGTTCCGTCAAAATCAAAAATCGCGCCTGTTATGTTCATTTGATTATTTATCATACTTTTTGTTTTTCCTTTTTTCTGATTTCACTTAAAATTGCTGCGCTCATAATAAGAATAACCCCAACAAATTCATATACTGTGGGTAACTGCATAAACACAAGGGCTGAAAGAATTATTGCAGATGCAGGGTCGATATAGCTTAAAATTGCAACAGTCTGACTTTTCAACTTTTTCATTGCACCGAAATAAAGAAGATAAGCAAAGCCCGTATGAACAACACCTAAAACAAGCAAGAGTATTACGGATTTCGGGTTAAAGCTTACCTCACCCATAGTCAACAAAGCATAGGGCAAAACTACAAATCCTGCTACTGCTAATTGAATAACAGTTCTTTCGTAAGCCTCTACCTCGCCCATAAACTTATTCATAATCATAACAGAAGCATATAGTGCCGCCGCACCTAAACCACAGACTACACCTGTAATTTTTGAACTGTCGGACTGAAAAACTCCCGAAACCAGTGCAACACCCACAAGTGCAACAAGTACACATATTATTTGCTTTGCTTTTAGTTTTTCTTTAAATATAAGAGATGAAGCAATAACAACGATTATGGGGGCGGTGTAGTAGCAAACAGTTGCAACGGGTATTCCCGTAAATCTATAAGCTTCAAAAAGCAAAATCCAGTTAAAGCCGATTGCCACGCCCGATGCCAACAGAACAGGCAGTTTCTTTTTAACAGATTTAAAATCCACCTTGCGCTTCGTTAAAAGCATAACGCTAAAAATTACAAGAGCACCTACGATTCCTCTGAACGCCGCAATAATTCCCGAAGGCAGTGCAATATATTTCACAAATATGCCTATGGTGCCGAAAATCACCATAGACATTATCAAAGATATTTTTTCTTTCATATTACCATCTGTTTTCAACATATTCACAGAATGTGAAAAGGTCTTTTATTTCGAGCTTTGTGCCGTCATCAAGGGTTACATCCCCGTTCCAGATTCCAAAAACCTGATGACAGTTCATTCTGCCGACTTTAAAATCAACATCACTGTGATTATCAAGAGTGGGCACCATTGTCATATTGAATCTTCCGTCCTCGGAAATGATTTTCCAAGGCTCTAAAAATCTGTCTTTGGGGAATTTTTCAACATCAACTGCACCGATTTTATGAACCTTGCCGTCATAGAAAATGCAGGTTTCAGTAGCATAGCTTTCGTCACCTATTGCCCAGGTGATTTCAAAGCCGAAAAGATGCTTTTCGCCCTTTTCATCAGTTATGTACTGATTACCGCTTCCCCAATACCATACCATTTCGTGAGGGGTATTCACTCTGCCCCAATCCACAGTACAGAAAGCTTTGTCCTTTGAAAATTCATAAACATAATCCCCAACAACAAATTCCCCCTCGCAGGGCATACACATTTGCTTTGTGGTCATAAAATACTTGGTATCATCGCCCTCAAAGGGTAAAACGGTGGTAATATTCTGGAGCCCGTCCATAATTTCCATAGAAACATTAACCTGGACGGGTTTACCCTTGAAAGAGCCTTTGTACCACAAGGTTCTTTCCTTTTCTTTTGTATGAAAATCAAATTCGGTCTTACCTATTTTGTCTTTAAAGCGAGTAGGAACATCAATTACGGGAGGTGAAACGTGCTTATTAGCCCCAAGAAAATACTGAATAGAGTCGCAAATAACCTGACCTGTTTTAAGGTCAACAAGCTTTGCCGCCACATAACCACCGATATTGATATTCGCAAAGCTTATGAGAACCTGCATTTCATCTCCCACGTGAATGGTATAAAAATCCCATTCCTTGCGACTGATTAAGCCCTTTTTAACATAATCCCTGTTATATTCGAAAACATTTCTTCTCGCCCAACCTTTAGCAAGGAGCTTTCCATCGGGAGAAAGAAGCGGTGTCTTCTCGGTATATTCAATTTGCTTTGATTTTTCCGCCCAATCTTTAAAGGGTACATAGGTTCTTTTTAATTCGTTACTCATAATTCTACTCTCAAGAAAACATTTTAATAGATTTTTGATTTATTATAACTCAATATTTTTATTCTTTCAATACTGCCTTTTGTGATGAAATAATAATAAATTTATTTTCCTAATTTTTAAATAGATTATTTACTTTTGATTTCACTTTGCTATAATGTAGGCGAATAGTGAAATATAATATATCTTTTCATTATCAAGGGGTGTGTTAAAGTGAAATTAATAACCAACAAACCCATTCCCCAACAATATGCACAGGCACTTGAGAATCTGTTAAAAGAAGATGAAGCCTTGTTTGTTGTGGTGGGCGACTTAAACCTTAAAGGACGTTACGCCGAATCCATGATGGTATTCACAAAGGAAAAGCTTATAGCCTTTGACGAATGCTATGAAAACGGAAGTTTATCGGTTCAATATTCTGATATTGACACTGCTCTGGTTAAACGTCTTTACGGTAATGCCGTTTTTAAAATAAAATTCAAAAACGGAAAGAAAAAAATAGTTCTGCGTTTTTCTTATGCAGGCGCAGAGGTTGCGGATGCAGCGGCGGTATTTATTAACGCGGTTAACGAGGGCAAGGATTTGCTTGACGAAGCCGAAACCGTTAAATCCGTTTACCACAAGCAACGCTGTTTCTGTCCCAAATGCGGCAGAAAGCTCCCCAACCCCGAAGCCGAATGTATAAACTGCTCGGGAAAAGGTAAGCTTATTTCAAAATTCGGAAAATATGTAATACCCGAAAAGAAAGCTCTTTTAATCTGTATGCTGCTTTCCGTAGCGGCAACTGGGTTATCTCTTGTTCCGCCCTACATAACAAAAATAATGGTGGACGATGTTATTCCCGGCAAAGATTCCTCAATGCTTATAAAAGTTCTGGCAGCGCTTTTGGGAATATATATTCTTCAATACGTAATGAATGGTTTTCGTTCTTACAGACTCCGCCTTGCAGGTGACAGAATAACCCTCAACCTGAAAAAAGACATTTATGAAAAGGCGCAGTATCTGCCCTTAAGCTTTTATGATAAAATCTCTACAGGTTCAGTTATCAACCGAGTAAACTCCGATGCCGGTGTTATTCAGGCTTTCATTATGAAAATAACCCAGGAAGCCGTTGTTCAGGCGTTCACTCTCGTTGGACTTGTTATAATAATGTTCGGTATGAGCTGGAAACTTGCTTTGTTTTCACTTATTCCTGTCCCCGTTGTTGTAATTGCAGGTAGGCTTTTCGGTAAAATAATCGGGCCGAAATATATGCGTCTTTGGAGAAGAAGCGCTTCCATTTCAACGGTTCTTGCAAACTCCATTCCCGGTGTTAGAGTTATAAAAGCCTTCACTAACGAGGATGAAACTATCAACAAATTCGCCCGTTATTGCGATGAATGGTATAAGGAAGATAAAAAGGTTGCAGTTCCTGCAGCAGTTTTTCCGTCACTTATTACTTTTCTTGTAACCTGCGGTTCTATTGTTGTTTGGTTCTTAGGCGGTAATATGGTAATAAACGGAAGCGATGAAATTTCCCTTGGTCTTCTCGTTTCTTTCGTTTCCTATGCAAGTATGTTCTATACCCCCATTAACTTTTTCGCCAATATGAGTGACACTTATCAGAACACTCTTGCCTCTGCGGAAAAAATCCTTGATATTATAGATGCCGAACCTGAACACAACTTCGGTGAAGGCAACAAATTAGAAAGAATGAAAGGTAAAATTGAATTCAAAAATGTCAATTTCGCCTTTGACCGTTCAAAGAAAGTTCTTTCAAACATTAACCTTACTATTGAGCCCGGCGATATAGTTGGTATCGTTGGTACAACCGGTTCAGGTAAATCTACCCTTATAAATCTTTTAATGCGTTACTATGACGATTACGACGGTGAAATTCTTATTGACGGCGAAAACATTAAAAATGTTGATATGAAATATTACCGCGACTCCATCGGTTATGTGCAGCAAGAACCCCTTATGTTCCGCGATACAATTTTCAATAATATCGCCTTTGGCAGCGGAAGAGTTCACGTTGAACAGGTGTTACACGCCGCAGAGGTTGCCAATGCTCACGGATTTATATCAAAGCTCCCCGATGCATATGACACTATGTTGGGCGAAAGAGGTGTGGGCCTTTCCGGCGGTGAACGTCAGCGTGTTTCCATTGCCCGAGCAGTTCTCAAAAACCCAAGTATTCTGATTTTTGACGAAGCTACTGCCGCAGTTGACTCGGAAACAGAGCACCTCATTCAAGGGGCTATTGAACGACTTATAAGCGGAAGAACCACTCTTATGATTGCTCACAGACTTTCAACTCTTCGAAAGGCAAACAAAATAGTAGTTGTTGACAAGGGCGAAATCATTGAGTGCGGAACACCCGAAGAGCTTCTCAAACAAAAAGGAAAATATTACAAGCTTGTAGAAATTCAATCTATGGGCGAACAGCTTCAGAAGAAAAAAGCTGAAGAAAATTTCGAGTGAGGTGAATTAAATGCCCAGATATATTGAAGGCTCCGAAGTACGACTTACGGAAAATGACAAAATTTTTGTTGATGCAGAATTTTATACGGGAGAAAAATTCACCGAGCTTGAGCTTCACCGAATGTTCCCCATAACAGGTCTTACAAAATATATTGCTCTTATGGATTCCGAGGGCAACGAAATCGCGGTTATCCGCGATATAAACGACCTTATGCCCGAATCTAAAGCGGTAGTTGAAAATTGTTTAAGAGAATACTATATGATCCCCCGCATCACAAAATTCATAAAAATGAGTGAAAGATTTAAAATCTGGATGTGGACGGCGGAGACAGATAAAGGCATTTGCACCTTTGAAATCCGCAATCACCTGACCGCCATAAAGCCTCTTTATGACGGCAGAGTTCTCATTAAGGATGCCAATGATAACCGTTATGAAATTCCGGATGTTAATGTGCTTGATAAAAAGAGCAAAAAAATGATATTACCCAAACTCTAATAGTTGAAAGGAATAAATTATATGAAACTTTTAATTGCAATTGTAAATAACGATGACAGCGCGGTTGTTTCCTCATCTCTTACAAAGGAGGGCTTCACCGTTACAAAGCTTTCCACAACAGGTGGATTTTTAATGGTAGGAAACACTACTTTCCTTATCGGTGCAGAGGACAACACCGTTGCAAAAGCAAAAGAAATAATAAAAACTTGTTCTCAGAAAAGAACAAGAGTCACCACAACAACAAGCGGATTCGGAACAGGTCTTCGCGAGGACGACTTTGAAAAAGAAGTTTCCGTAGGCGGCGCAATCGTCTTCACACTTGATGTTGAGGATGTTGATAAATATTAATTAACAAATAAAAACTAAAAAAGAAAAATACAACCATCTCAACGATGGTTGTATTTTTTTACGCTTTATTATGCGTCTGAAGTTTTCTTTTCGTTTGCAGCAGTCTGTGCACGTGTACGCTCCAGGTCAAGATACATTCTGTCTCTTGTTTTCTGGTCAATGTTATAGAAGAACATCGGAACAAGACCTAAAAAGTCAAATATCAATTTGGGACCAAATGCAGCAATAAACATTTTCCACATTGTGTCCTGAGTCTGCACTGCTGTAAGACCGGATTCAAAACCTGCCCATCTGGCAAGAAGCATGGTGTTAATCTTTGTAAGAGCAATACCTTTAACCTTGTTAATATAGCCTGTAATAAGGTTTATTGTTGCTTCAACTCTGTAACCATTTTGCCATTCGCAATAGTCAAGAACCTCGTAGTTAATCTCAGGCTCAATAATCTTCTTGGTTCCGTAGAACACCATTTCAAGGCAGTTACCAAACATCATGGCAATTGTCATAGGTAATTTTTTCTTATAGAAGCCGTTTTCTTTACCGCCTATAAGACCAACAAGGAAGAATGATGCCTCTGAAATAAGTATTGAACCACTCTGCATTAACCATAGTGCTTTTGTTGAAAATCTTCTTCTGAACTTTGTTGCCCATGGGTAGCTGGCGTATGAAATAGGCATACCCGGAATACCCGCGATAGTGGACATCATATTGAATTTCAGAACGGTGTCATAATAAAGTGACTCAGAAGTTCCCACATCTATTCCGCCGACAAAGCCTGATAATGTATAAATAAGCAATGGCTTATTTTTGAAAACAGAGAACATACCCTTCATAACCTGGGGCGGTTTTTCCGATTGAGGAACTCTTTCCTTACTTACAAACACCCACATTACCGCAGGAACAGTTGCAATTATCCACCAGAAAGATTTCATAGATGCGAAAACCTTGGTAAGATTTATATGTATTTTACCATTTGCAACAAGGTCGAATAAAATTCCTGCCAATTGTTCCGGGAATCGCCTGAATAAATCACTTGCGAAACGGGATGACACCAACAATGCAGTTCGTTCATTAGGGTTGGGCGTGAAAACGTTATCAATATAACCGCCACCGCCAAAGAATGCGCCTACTGTTTCGCTTATATATGAAAGAATCATATAGAAAATAAGTCTCTGTGCCGCATCCATACCCTGAGCATCTGCAATAAGTGGCATAATACAGGTTGTTATACCAACTAAAATACTTGGAATAAGAGCTAAATACTGGAAGGGCTTAAATTTACCCCAACGGGTACGCATTTTATCAATAATAACAGCAGAAAGCGGGTCATTAATCAAATCATAAAGACCTAGGGTTACTGCCGCATTACCATGGGCTTCAGCATTAAGACCAAAGATTTTATACAAGAACAACTCTGAACCGGTATCATATTTACCCAAGGTTAATTCTGCTGTTGCAGTTTTAAGTATGTAAGTAACTCTTTCTTTTGTAGAACAGAAATTTCTGTTCATATAAGCGGGTAAATCGGTTTCTAAAACATATTCACGAGTCCGAGTATCAATATTCTGATTCATTTCTTCGCTCATGATTTAACCTCCTTACCGTTAAGTTCCGCTTCCTTCTGAACTTGCATTTCAGTCAATCTGCGGTACATTTCCTGACGGATTTCCTCTTGAGGAACTCCATCCTCAACCATTTTGAAATATTCTTCAACAGGTATTCCGCCAACAACGCAATTTTCATATTTAACCTCAATACCCTGTTTGAAAATTGCAATATCAATGCCGAAATTCACACCAAGCAATAAGAAATATACAAATGGTGCAATAACGAAATCTATATTGAAATACGGGTTTTCAGGAACAAGCATCAAAAGTGCTGTTGCTCCGCCACACATAATTAACATTAGTATATCAAGAGCATAGTTCCTTACCTTAGCCCGTTTTCCGCAAGCCATTGTTAAGCAACCAAAGTGCACTAACATAAAAACTACGGACAAAACAAGCATAAGAATTGCTGATGCTAAAAAGATTAATGGTGTTTTCCCATCAGGCGTATTCAAAAGCTCTAAAATTGCATCAAAATTAAAGCTTTCGAGCATATCTATCAAAGTAAATAAAGTATAAACCCCGTCAAACTCAGCAAAAGGCGCTTTAAAATCACCCTTAAGCCAAGGCACAACAATTGCTGCAACAGGAATCAGACTTGTAAAAATACGAGCAATTGCAAGCTTTGAGCCAACAAAAGCCGCTTTCATTCTGTTGATTCTTTTTTGAAAATGATAATGCTGAACCTCCGCCTTATCTGCATCCTGCATTAAGCGTTCCTGAATATCATAAATTACGATATTACATCCGCAATGGGGACAATGCTGTTTCCAGTCCACCATTCTCAGATGCTCACCGCATTTAGGACAGTTTGCCATTCTGCTCACTCCCTATTTTTAGTCATATGTTTATGATACAGTTTTTTGAATTGTATGTCAATAATTTTTGTTAACAATCAACAAGTTTTTTTGACTATTTCAGCTTCTTTCCGTCAGAAAAAGCATTACCGACCTTTTCACCAAGCTTAAGATAAGCATTGTGAACAGGGTCAAAGGTAATAGCCTGAAGCTTTTCGGGGTCAATAAGACCATCCTCACCCAAAACAGATTCGTCAGCACTAATATTTACTATTTCACCAATGCAAATGCCATCCTCATTAAATTTAAGAAGATTACATTCAACTGTCATAGGAAACTCGTTGATAATGGGTGCATTTACAAATTCGGATTTAACTGTTGTAAGTCCTGCTTTTTCGATTTTGTCCGGTTCTTTGTTACCCGAAACAACGCCAACATAGTCAGCCTCAACAACGTGCTTTGCATCGGCAATGCTGACAGTAAAAGCCTTGCTTAATTTAATATTCTGAGTAGTTTTATGTCCATGAGAAAGGCATACCATAATCTGATTATCTTCATATATTCCGCCCCAAGCCGCATTCATACAGTTGGGCTTCCCCTCTTCATCGTAAGCCGCAACAATAAATACAGGCATGGGGTAAACATCGCTCTGTGCACCAAAATTTTTACGCATAAAATATTCCGCCTTTCTGCTATTTTACAATTTCATATTGCCAATCAATTATTCCGCCAAATTCTTTTACATTTGTATAACCCAAATCAGCAAGGGCTTGGGCTGCGATTTTGCTTCGCCTGCCGCTACGGCAATAAACGAGAATTAGCTGGTCTTTATCGGGCAATTCTTTTTCTGCCCTTTCCCCTATTTCATATTCGGGAATGAGAATCGCTCCTTCAATATGACCCTCATTAAACTCTTCCTCGGTTCTCGCATCTATGATTATATAGTCTTTTTCGGTATCCATTAAGCGTTTTGCTTGTTCTCCCGAAATCTGCTCATAGCCTAGAGAATTGTTCGTAGTATTTTCTGTTGTGTCGGTTGTTATTGTGGGAGTATTCTCTTTCCCGCTACAACTGCTGAATAAAGTTAAACAAATAATCAAAACTATCAATCCTTTAAGATTTTTAAATTTCATATAATTTACCCGTTTCTTTGGTTCTGTATTCATGCTTTTCATAGTAGCCTATAAGAGCACCCTCCTTGTCACGAAGAGCCACCATATAAACATCCTTGTTTTCTTTTTCATTATTGTAGGTATAAACAATATTATTCTCTTTACTTTGTTGAAACCAACCCACAACCTTATCTATTAATTCATTTGATTTTTCATTGTGGCATTTTTTAAGATTTTGCCCTGTAAGGTCTTTGTGGTAGCGTTCTTTAGCAACGGAATTCATATAAACAATAGTATGCTCCAAATCGCAAATTACAATGGGAGCTCTGTCCTGCTCCAAAACTGATTTTAATAGTTTATTTAACAACATAATTCACCCTCAAAATTTATTCAGCTTTGAATTTCATTGGTCTTTCTGTAGTTCCTAAAAGTAAATTCATTACCTTTGTAACAATAAATTTAATAGGTTTATGATTTTTGATGAATTGGGGTGACAAAGCATTTTTCAAGATAAATTCGGGAAAGCTTGGATTCCCCTTAATCTGAATTTTAACTGTATTACCCGAAAAATCAAAGGTCATATATTGGGTTGAAAGGGTGTTTAAAGGCTTTACAACCGCATTGATTTTGCCGTTTTCGGTATAGGCATAAGCCCATATTTTATAGGGGTAACCTTTAATTTCACATTGACTCATTCTTGGCTCACCATCAAGACCGCAGTTAATAACCACCTCATCCCCCTCTTCCTTCCATTTAACAGTAAAAACTTCGTCTGTTAAGTCAAAAGAAACCTCATTGAAGTTGTTTTTCGGTCTTTTAGCAAAGCTTGATGTAAGCGAACGGGGGATAACGCTTGCAGGGAACATCAAATTCGCCAAAACATCAGAAGCAGCAGTCATATAAAATACTTTTCCTGTTGGCACATTAAGTTTTTCCTGGCATTTTTTCGGAACAAGCTTTCTGTTTTCAAGATAGTCTTTGAGCTTTTCGTCCCATTCTTCTGTGCTTTCATTTTCAAAGGCTTTTGAGAGAACATTTATGATTGCTCTTTCGTTTCCGCCCTCATCAATGCAGGCATTCATTGTGGCAACTACCGCATTATATTGAGGAATATAAGAAATAATCTGTCCGAACATACCCGTCATACTGAAAATGCCGTTTTCAATCCAGAAAAGGTAGCCGTAACCTGCCTCTTTCCCCTTACGGTTGAAATCCACTTGTATTTTAGTTGCTTCCTTTGTCCAGAATTCGGGAATTATCTGTTCGCCGTTATATTTACCGCCATCAGCATAGCATTGGCAGATTTTTGCAAGGTCAGAAAGCTTCAGATAACAACCCGTACCACCGATACATTCACCGATTTCGTTAGTTTCCCAGAAAGGAGTTTCAATTCCGAGAGGCTTGAAAAGTCGGGGTGTTAAATATTCAATAAGATTCTGACCTGAAAATTTATGTACTAAAGCCGCCACAACATGAGCATCATTATTACTGTATAAAAAGCCTTTTTCCTTTCTGAAAGGGGCTTTCATAAACATTTCCATATAATTGCCCGTCATATCCTGGAGAAAGCTGAACTTTTTATTACTGCTCATTGTGAGAACGGAACGAACAGTAAGATTTTCCCATTCGTCACTTTCGCAAGAGCTATATTCAGGAAACAAGTCAATTATTTTTGAATCGAGAGAAAACAAACCTTCATCAATAGCAAAGCCTGCCGCAGTTGAAACAACGGACTTGGTAACGGAAAATAAGGTATGAGGCATATGGGCAGAATAAGGATAGGCATATTCCTCAAAAATTGTTTCACCATTCTGCATTATGAGAAGACCGTGATTTTCCACACCACATTTTTCGAGCTCTTTATAATATTTGTAAATCCACTCCGATGAAAGTTTAGATTTTGTAAGCATAATAACACCTCTTTTATGTTTTCATTATACCTTATAAAAAATCATAATTCAATAAAAAGAAAAATCCCTGAAAGGGAATTGCTCTTTCAAGGATTTTCAAATTATTTAATTGTTTCGCTGTTATTGAGAACCGATGTACTGTATAAAAACAGAACATCCTGAGAATCGAATTCAATGTAATTTTCAAGAAGATTCGGATGTATATAACGAATGTCCACAAGGGTGATTTTCTTATAGCCCTCCACGAAAAGCGGTGCTATCGAACTGCCGAAAGAATCTCTGAAAATTATCAGCTCTTTATCAGTTTTTGCATTTTCATTTTCAATGGTAACCAAAGAAAGAGGCCCACCCAAAAACATTTCATAAGGATCTTTCCCCTTTGCTTTCTCCATATCATAAACAGAAATTTCTTTATTGTTTTGGTAATCAAAAACCTTGCAATTTTTCAAAGTTTTGTTTTCAAGATATTTGATTTCTTCCGCTTCAAGTGGTAATGCTGACTGTCCGTAATACACTCCATAAAAATCAACATCAAGAGTTTTTTCTTCGTATTCCGCCTTAACATCCACTCCCATTTCATCTCCGATTTTCTCTGCAACATCAACAATATTTTCTTCTCGCCAATGGGTGTCTGTTTTATAAAAATCGGAAAGTTCAAGTTCTTTCGTTATATCAATATATGTGAGAAAATCCGTATTTTCTTTTAATAAGGAAATCATTTTTTCATAATCAATGGAAAGATAGCCGTTTTCCGTGCCAAGAAAATAGTTTTTATCGGGAATAATTGAAAGATAATTCTTTGTGTTAGTATCTTTCAAGTATTTCTCATAAACATACTGAAATCTTTCTCCTGCCCTTTGGACAGAGCCTTCATTTAAAGGGTACTCGATTTTACTTGCATAGCCGTCTGCAACATAGATATCGTTATTATCACTTTTGTTAAAAACATTAAGAGCTACTAAGGCTTTCAAAGTTCTCAATTTATCTCTCAAGGGAAATTGGTCGAGAGTATAATTTTCAAAATTCTCCATAAAATCTCCCGATATTATGGTATCAAAACTCAACTTTGGAAACTGCGCAAGTTTTCTGCGTTCGCTAATAGAAAATTCGTCCACAGGTTTGAGCCAGGCAAAAAAAGAAACACTTAAAAAGAAGGCTACCATAACAATTGTTACGACTATGTGTTTAGTTTTATTTGTCATGAGAACCTCCTAAAACCTAAAATATAAAAACGGATTAAACGAGCCATCTACAAGGTAAGCAGTCATAACCGCCAACAAAACAACAAGTACAACAGGCTCTAAAACCCACAGTATTTTTGAAGCTTTACTGTTTTCAAAAACTTTCTCAACAGTCTTTTTAACAATGGGGGTTGCGCCGATTATGCCTATAACAAGTGTAATTCCAAAGCTCTTTAAATAGTAGAAAAGCTCAGTTGAAACAAGGGGAATTCCACCTGCACCGAACATACCGCCGATATATGAAAAGGCTTCTTTCATATCTGCAGCATTGAAAATAACAAAGCTTATTCCAACTGCGACAAGCGTATAAACTCTGCTTAAAACTTTTGATTTGTTAAGATATTTTAAGAGGAATACTTTTTCTATAATCAGAAGAATTGCAAAGAACAAACCCCAGATTATAAAATTCCAATCCGCACCGTGCCAGAAGCCTGTTAAAAACCAGACAACAAAAATATTGAAGAACCATTTTGGTTTTGAAACTCTGTTTCCGCCTAAAGGAATATACACATAGTCCCTGAACCAAGTACCTAAGGACATATGCCATCTTCTCCAGAATTCCGTTGCACTTTTTGAAATATATGGGTAGTTAAAGTTTTCCGAAAAATTAAAACCGAGTATTCTACCAAGACCTATTGCCATATCGGAATAACCGGAAAAATCAAAATACACGTGGAGTGCGAAAGCCACTGCATAAAGCCAATAGAAAAGAACGGATTTATCATCAGAAGCCTTGAAAATATCGCAAAGCTCACCTAAAGAGTTGGCAATAAGAATTTTCTTTCCAAGGCCAAAAACAAATCTTCTTATACCTTTTGAGAAATTCTCAAAGGAATGTTTTCTTTCCTCCAACTGCTTTGAAATATCTGAATATCTGACAATGGGTCCTGCAATAAGCTGGGGGAACATTGTGATATAGGCTGCAAGATTTATAATATTCTTCTGTGCCGCGACATCTTTGCGGTAAACATCTATTGTGTAACTTAAAATCTGGAAAGTGTAGAAACTGATACCAATGGGCAAAGCAATTCTTAATAAAGAAAGTGATAGCCCAGTAACTGCATTAAAGTTTTCAATAAAGAAATCGGCATATTTAAAATAGGCAAGAAAGCCTAAATTTAAAGCAACCGAAAAGCCTAAAACCACTTTAGATAGTTTTCTTTCAGAAAAAGCCTCAATCAAAAGGCCGGAAAAATATCCGATTACGATTGAGGCTATCATTAAAACTACATATTTAGGTTCGCCCCAACCATAAAAAATAAGGCTTGAAACTAAAAGAACTGTGTTTTTAAGTTTCTTTGGAGCGATAAAGTACAGTATCAGTACACTTGGCAGAAAATAATAAAGAAAAGGAATACTTGAAAAAAGCATATTAATCCTCTTTCTGCTTCGTGCTTATAAATTCAAACTAACTTATGCGAGGGACTCCTCAACGTTAAGAGTTGCGCTTTCGCCATAAACTGTTGCAAGCTTTGTTTTGAAGTTCTCAATTGCTTCTGCATTACCGAAAGCAGCAACAACGTAATTCTCTGCTACTGTGTAGATAATAAGAGTATCAGGGAAACCGCACATCCACTGTGTGCTCTTGATGCTGTCTTTAAGGGAATTTACAAGTGTTTCTGCATTTGCAGCATCTGCAAGATGGTATGCAGCTGCTGAAAATGTGTTAGCATTCATAGCGTGTGTAATTGTACCAACTTTATCAACAAGCTTAAGTG
This sequence comes from Acutalibacteraceae bacterium, assembly GCA_045542535.1. Taxonomy (GTDB): domain Bacteria; phylum Bacillota; class Clostridia; order Oscillospirales; family Acutalibacteraceae; genus DTU089. The sequence continues at coordinate 143,316 of JAZQLF010000004.1, forward strand.
AATCTTCTGTGATGTGAAGTGTTGCAGTTGCGTTTTCAACATCTGAGATATTGAAGTTACCTGCAGCATCATTAACTGCTGCTTCAAAGTCACCACCCATAACGGGGAACTTTTCTTCTTCTGCAAAGGTGCCCCAAACACCATCAAGAAGAGCAACGGGTGATTCGATTGTTACTTTGTTTTCATCTTCTTTTGAACCATTGGTACCGCAAGCTGCAAGAGCTACTACCATTACTACTGCTAATAATGCGCATAAAATTCTTTTTTTCATTGTTAAAACTCCTTTTTGATTATTTCTTTTTTACGATTTTCTGCTCTGTTTCGCCATTGTAGTCAATTTCAAACACTTCTTCATTAAACCCATTTGAAATTTTAATTTCAGCCTTGTTTACTTTTTCCTTTTCAACAACCCACTGAATTGATACCTGACCCTTCACAGAACAAGTTTCGCCCGAAGAAATCATTTCGTCTGTTTTCTTATCAAAAACACTTATTTCTCCTTGGGAAACTGTTATTTCCGACTTTAAAAAAGCCGTTGTTTCGAGGTTAATAATAACTATTTCCTCTGAAACGCTTCTTTGGGAAGCTAGACCGATGCCGTTTTCTTCTAATGTTATGGGAGTTTGTGAAATCAATTCGCCATTTGCATAAAGCTCTATTTTCTCCGACTCCGTTTTAACAAATACAGAACCAACAATAACAAGAACAACACAGGCTGCAATTAAAGAAATTTGTTTATATAACGTATTATGTTTTTTGGTTACTTTTTCTTGCTCGTATGTTGCCATTACACGCTTTTTAAGGTCTTCCGAGGGTGTAATTCTTTGATACTTTTCAATATCTTCCTTGTTAAACACGGTCAATCCTCCTTTTTAATCAGATTTTTCAGCAAATCTCTGCCTCGGGAAAGTCTCATTTTAACTGCCGATGCGGAAATACCCAACATAAATGAAATTTCGTCAATGGAATAACCCTCAAGATAATGGAGTATTATAACCGCCTTATATCTTTCGGAAAGATTTCCTAAAACCTCAAGAATACCGCTGCTTTCGGTTTCTTCCTCGGTTTTTAAATGATGAACCTCATCAAGAGATAAATGATTACGATATTTTTTCTTTCTCAACAAATCACGGCAATGGTTTACCGTAACCCTAACAAACCAGGCTTCCTCATGTTCTTTATCTTTAAACTTATGAGGTTCTGAGATATATTTTGCAAAAACATCGTGAACAGCATCTTCTGCATCGTGAGCGCTTTGCAAATGAGAAAGTGCCAATCTATACAGAAGACCTGAATATCTGTCATAAATTACCTCAAAATCAGATTTTCCGATATGGGACAAGTTCAAACTTTTCCCTCCCTTGCTATGTAAACGTATGAAATAATCAAAAAGTCACATTTATTTTTAAAATTTTTATTTTCTTCACTATATCATATTTTTCTTATATTGAAAAGTAATAACCTGCGTATGCACAAATTCTCTTAAAATTTATTGATAATTTTGGTTTTTTGGGAAAAAACTATATAAAAGGAGTGATAAAATGGACGGCAAAGATTTTGTTAAAAACACCCTTGACCAGATTCCCGAGCCCAATAAAAATGCTAAAAGCATTACAGGCCTTGTTAAGGAAAGCGGTAAAATTACAGGCTACCAGTTATCAGATAATAGCGTGGTTTCAAAGCAACAGGGCGTGAATATGGCAAAGCAGGGTGAAATTTCCGGTGTGGGAGTTGCCCACAGAGGCGATACAGAATATCTCAAATCTGTTCCCAACGGCAGCGAAAATGATAATTTAGGTAATCTTCCATCAATTTCACCTGAAGAATAAAAAATCCCGAAAGAGTTTTTCTCTTTCGGGAAAATTATTATATATTGATTTCAATTCCTACGGGACAATGGTCGCTTCCGAGAACCTCGGTTAAAATAAAGCTGTCTTTTACTTGCGGGAAAAGTCTGTCGGAAACAACAAAATAATCTATACGCCAACCAACATTCTTTGCTCTCGCCCCGTACATATAGCTCCACCAGGAATACTGAACTTTTTCGGGGTAAAGACTACGGAACGTGTCAGTAAAACCTGCCTCAAGAAGCTCTGTGAACTTTCCTCTTTCTTCATCGGAAAAGCCTGCGCTGAAATGGTTGGTTTTGGGATTTTTAAGGTCAATCTCTTCGTGAGCGACATTCAAGTCACCACAGTAAATAACAGGCTTTTTACTGTCAAGCTCTTTCATATACTCCCTTAAAGCATCTTCCCATTCCATTCGGTAAGAAAGCCTTGCAAGCTCTCTCTGGGCATTGGGAGTATAAACGCATAAAAGATAAAAATCCTCGTATTCGAGAGTTATTGCTCTGCCCTCGTGGTCGTGCTCATCGATACCCAAGCCGTATTTTACGCTTAAAGGCTCTTTTTTTGCAAAAATTGCAGTGCCTGAATAGCCTTTTTTCTCTGCGCTGTACCAATATTGGTGGTAATCCGGTGTTGAAAACTCCGCCTGACCCGGTTGCATCTTCGTTTCCTGAATGCAGAAAAAATCCGCATCCATCTCTTTAAAAAACTCTTCAAAGCCTTTTGTTAAACAAGCTCTGAAGCCATTAACATTCCAAGATATAAATTTCATTGTTTTTCTCCTGTTGTTTTATTAATTTGATTATACCATTCTTTTTTCATTATATCAATAAAATAAAACCACTAAATCCATTGCAATTTATTCTAAAAATGTTAAAATGTATGTTAAAATATATATAATCAATTTTTGAAAGTTGGTGTTTTTGTGATAACAAAAGCAGAATGGAAAAATATAAGAGGCTCTAAACCTCAGCCTGACCAGATTATGCTGTCCATTAAAGGTGATGCATCCCGTTCAATGACAGTTCGTTGGAGAACTGATACAACTGTTAATGAGGGCTTTGCTCTTTACAGAGAAAAAGGAACTGCAGACTGGATGAAAGCTGATGCTCTTAAGCATCCTTTTACAACAGATATGGATGAAAGCCATTTCTTCTTTGCAGATATGGCTGGTCTTAATCCTGCAACAGAATATGAATACACTTGCGGAAATGAAACTGTAAGAAGTGAAATTTACACTTTTAAAACCGCAAAGGAAAATGCAGAGAAATTCTCCTTCGTTTGCCTTTCTGATATTCAGGCAGGCGATGCTGAACCCCCTGCAGATTATTCTGTTCTCCGCGAAACCTTGAAAAAATTCCTTAATGAACACCCCGAATGTGAATTCATTCTCACCGCAGGTGATAATACCAACTGCGGACAGACAGATATTCAGTGGACAGGGCTTTTTGAAGGTCTTAAGGGTATCTGCGAAAGCATGCCTGTAATGTTCTGTATGGGCAACCACGATGATATGGGCTTCAGCAGTTATTTTACAAAAGAAGATAAATATTATTCCGAATATGCTACATACTTTACAAATCAGCTCTGGGGCAGTTACGAGCACAACGGACCAATCGAAAGACCTATAGCAAACCACGCTTTTGACTATGGCAATGTTCATTTTTCAATTATCGGCACAAGTGGTTACGAAGAAATGAACGATTGGCTTTTAGAACAAGCAGAAAAAACTGATAAAAAATGGAAATTTGCCGTTCACCATTTCCCCGTTTGCTATTCAGGACCCGGAATCGAATGTGACGATACATACCCGGCTCTTCGTGACGGCATGGATAAATACGACATCGTTTTCTCAGGCCACGAGCATTCCTTTGCCCGTTCTTATCCCCGCCGCGGTGAAGGTCTTTTCGATAAACCCTCGGAAGGCACAATTCACTATAATTTAGGTTCAAGCCATCGTAACCCTCCCGGAACAAGAGTTGTTCCTAAAGTATGGAACGTGAAAACCTACTGCCACGAAGAAGACCTTTCAATGTTCACAATTGTTGACATTGATGGCGATAAATGCACCTTAACCGCTTACGTTGAGGATGACAGAATTATCGACGTTGCCACAATTGATAAAGAAAAAGACCTTATAACCCCCATTGACCCTGCTCCCGTTTATAACCGTCCTCGTCTTAAATTCAAGGGTTACGATTTAGGTCTTTGCGTCAGAGGAACCTTACCTCAGAATGTTGATGGCATCTGGTACATCCCCATCGGTCAGATTATTAATTTCATCGGCGGTGATGTTGAAAGAACAAAGGGTAAAATCAAAATCGGAGTATATGGCAGAACTGCAGAATTTACAGAAAACTCTGCAAATGTTATTACAGACAGCGGTGAATATAAAATGGAAGCTCCTTGTTTGCGTCTTGAGCAAGGTCAGCTTTACGCACCAATGCACGGCTTCTGCAAACACATCCGTATGCAACCCTATTACTTTGAGCACAATAATTTCATTGATATCGAATCCAACACAGAACACGTTCCGATTCCTTTCCAACCGTAAAAGTAAAACATCCGTTTACCGATTTTTCGGTAAACGGATGTGATTTTTTATTGGTCTTCGCCGAAATCTGCAATATATGCTTCGATAAGTTTTTCGGGCCAATCGGAAACAGGTTCAAGCTTACCTGTAAAGAAACGAAGTGTTTTAGGCTCGTGAACGAATCTTAAACCACCGATAAGGTGTCTGTGGTCATAGAGCCATTTAACTCTGTCAATAACAAACTCTGTCTGTGAAAGAGTGAATACTCTTCTGGGGAACGCAAGGCGAACCATTTCAACTGATGCAATATGCTCTGTGCCGTCGGGATTTCTTTCCTCTGAAAGAGTACCTCTTTCCATACCTCGAATACCACCGCAAAGGTAAAGAGCTGCAACGAGAGAGCCTGCAGGGTACTGTTCGGCAGGAATATGGTCAACGACCTGACGGGCATCAATATGAGCACCAAGACCGCCACCCGGAGTAACCATAGGAACGCCCAATTTATCAAGCTCTGTAACACAATGATTAATGAACTGAGGACCTTGTGAAATAATGTCCATATCCATTGTTTCTTCGAAGCCGATAATAAGTGCTTCCATTTCTTTAACGGACATACCGCCGTATGTAAGGAAGCCTTCAAACATTGTAATGTAGTCTTCCATAGCGTGGAACATAGCTTCATCTCTTACCATAATTCCGCCGCCACGACCGAAGCCGAATTTACGGGCAGAGAAATAAACAATGTCAAAGAGGTCTGCAATCATTCTTGTTATTTCACGAATGGATTTGTCCTTCATGGACTCTTCTCTTGTTTTAATGAAATAAAGGTTGTCCTGCAAGAGAGAGGCATCAAGAACTGTAACAATTCCATATTTCTTTGCAAGGTCTGTTGCCTCTTTCATATTTTCATAGGAAATGGGCTGACCACCGATAAGGTTTGTACCTGCTTCAAGTCGCATATATGCAATATTTTCTACTCCCTCTTTTTCAATACAGGCTTTAACTTTATCAAGGTCAATGTTGCCCTTAAAGGGAAGGTTGCTTTTAACTACCAAGCCTTCATCCTTAACAAGTTCTTCAACTCTGCCACCAAGGCGTGTAACATGAGCTTTTGAGGTTGTGAAGTGGTAGTTCATAATAACACAGCTACCGGGTTTTACAAAATGCTGAGCAATAATATGCTCGCAGGCTCTGCCCTGGTGAGTGGGAAGAAGGTATTTCATACCGAAGATTTCTGTTAATTTTGCATTCATACGGTAGAATGTTTCACTACCTGCATAAGCATCGTCAGCGCGAAGCATAGCTGACTGCATATTATCGCTCATTGCGTTAACGCCTGAGTCGGTAAGCATATCCATAAAAATATCGCCGTTATGAAGCATAAATGTATTAAAACCGGCATCTTTAAGCTTATTTAAACGCTCTTTTGCAGGTAAAAGAGAAAGCTTCTGAACTATTTTAACCTTGTGCATTTCAACGGGCACAGGTGTTCTGTTGTAAAATTTAATCTGTGACATTGTTTTTTCCTCCGTGGGTATTGTTTTTCTATGAAATGGAGTATATAATAAAACCCAACATAAGTAAAACAAATGATTTAGATAAACGTCATCGATTTTTTCGATAATAAAAAAGAGGAAAAATATATGGAGATAAGAAACTTAATCTCATTCGTTCATGTTGCGGAAATGAACAGTTTTACAAAAGCAGCGGAAGTTCTGGGCTATTCTCAGTCCACAATTTCATTCCAAATCAAGCAACTTGAAACAGAGCTTGACTGCTTACTTTTCGAGCGCATAAATCACACTATAACTTTAACCGATAAGGGCGAAGAATTATTAAAATACGCTCATAGCATAAATGCCCTTACGGATGAATTTATGGAAAATATCAATTCGCCCAAAGAGCTTCACGGATTTATTCATTTCGTTTCTCCCGACTCCGTTTGCGAAGATATGATTCTTACAAATTTCATTGATTTTCATCGTCAATATCCGGGAATTAATCTTAAATTCACAAACGCTGACACAGATGTTATGTTCGGAATGCTCGATAGTAACGAAGCAGACGCAATTATAACTCTTGATAACCACGTTTACCAAAAGGATTATGTTATTGCTAAGGAAGAGCATATTGATATGCACTTTGTTGCAAATGCAAAATCCCCTTTTGCAAAAAAGAAAAAAATTTCTATAAAAGATATCGCCGACCAACCCTTTATATTGACCGAAAAAGGTATGGGTTACAGACGATTTTTTGACAAAGAACTTGCGAAAAAGTCAATAGAAATAACACCTGTTCTTGAAATCGGAAGAACGGATATAATCACAAAGCTTCTGGAAAAACACGAAGACTGTATATCATATCTTCCATATTTTACAACAGATAAAAAAGTTAAAGAAGGTAAGTTGGTTTATCTTGATGTTTGCGATATGAAAACTGACATATGGAAGCAACTTATTTATCACAAAAATAAATGGCTTTCACGTTCAATGAAAGCCTTTTTGGAATATGTTAAAGAGCATGAATTCACGCCCAATATTTAAAGTTTGGAATTAAGTTTTTTGCTCGTTCCCTTAATACTGAAATAGACTATTGACCAAACAACAAAATACACCGTAACGAAAATGCCTATGAATATTAATATAACTCTGTAATCAAAAGGAATCCATGAGTTGAAGAGATAGCAAGAGGTATATGCAACAAAAATGGTTGAAAAATGGCAAAGAAGTGATTTCATCAAAGACCAATTTTCAATCTGATTAAAAATCGTTGCCCCTGCCTGCAGAAATGCAAGAATATAGGTTGAAATAATTGCGCTGAAAATCTCTGTTCCGTTCAAGGAAAAAGAATCTAATGTTTTTGAAAGCACAAGATAAATTATTCCTGCAACAATTGGCCCAAAGCCCCCAAACATTAAACCTCTGTGAAAAAATTCTTTTAAATATTTATTCATTAAAAACCAAACCTTTCTTTAACAATTTTTAATTGACGGCGTGAAACATAATCACAATACCCGTTTTTAAATTCAACTGAAAGAGAACCGCCAAATGAAGCATTAAATCTTTGAATTTTCCTGATGTTTCCTATGCAGGATTGATTCAGCTTAACAAAATCTTGCGGCAACTTTTCTTCAAGCTGATATAATCTTAATTTAATTTTAAATTTCTTTTTTTCAGTCAAGGCATATACTTTGTTATCCTCACAGATAAAGCAGAAAACTTCTGATAAATCAAGTTTAACTGTTTCCTGTTCTTTATAGCCTATAATCTCAATTTTCTGAGAATTAACAAGGCTTTCTATTTGCTCTACCAAATCATTCCTTTGGTGAGAATAAACAATAACCTCTTCTTCGTGGTTTTTATCGATAAAAACTTTGCATTTCATTCTGGTTCCCCCTTGCAAAATTATAGCCGAAAAGAGTTGAATACCGCACGGTTTCTTAAGGCAAATTTCCGCACTAACTACGTCAAAAAGCTTGAAATACGACAGTATTCCTTCACTTTTTTCCTTGTTATTGCAAAAATTTCGCCTTAATAAACTGCTTGCACCTAAAATTCCAAAGATTTTGGTGCAGCAGGGTGTTTCTTCGGCGCAGATATACTGGCGTATATTAAGACGAAAAACGCCGTGATGTGCCGAAAGATTTGAATTTTAGGCGTACGGGGTTCAATTCTTTTCGGCTATATTAACAAAAAGAATTTGTTTTTTTCAATACTATTAAAGTATTCGGCAAGTTATTTTAAGTATGCGGTTACAAAAGTATAGCACTATTGACATTGTTTTAAAACCATACTAAAATAACCAAGTTCGATTGTTTAAGGTAAAAGGAGTAACGCTATGGCAAAACCTGCACAAAACTTTACCGAAGGTCGCATTTTTGCGCCACTTATTAAATTCGCTTTGCCTGTACTTTTTGCATTGTTTTTGCAGACAATGTACGGTGCAGTTGACCTTATGGTAGTAGGTCAATTCAGTTCCGCCGCAGATGTTTCCGCCGTAGCAACCGGCAGTCAGCTTATGATGACAGTTACCGTTGTTATAACAGGACTTGCAATGGGATTAACTGTTTTAGTGGGCAGAAAAATCGGCGCAGGTAAGTCCCAGGAAGCAGGGAAAATTATCGGTAGCGGAATTTTCCTTTTTGGTATTGTGGGAATTATTCTTACAATCGGTATGGTTTCTTGTTCAGATATCTTAACCGGGCTTTTACACGCCCCCGAGGAAGCTTTTTCGAGGACAGTTACATATATAACCGTTTGTTCTGCAGGTGCAATATTCATTGTTGCATACAATCTTCTTGGCAGTATTTTCAGAGGAATCGGCGATTCCAGAATGCCTCTTATAACAGTTGCTATTGCTTGCGTACTTAATATTGCAGGAGACCTTTTGCTTGTGGCAGTTTTCCGTATGGGTACATTGGGCGCGGCTATTGCCACAATTTTTGCCCAGGCGGTAAGCGTTGCCCTTTCTCTTATTATTATAAAAAAGCGTAAGCTTCCTTTTGAATTTCATTTTAAAGATATAAAGCCTAATAAAATTTATATAAAAGAAACTCTCAAGTTGGGAACACCTATTGCTCTTCAGGAGCTTCTTGTTAGCATTTCCTTCCTTGTTATTATGGCTATCGTAAACAGCCTTGGTCTTACCGCTTCTGCCGGTGTAGGCGTTGCAGAAAAAATGTGTGGATTTCTAATGCTCGTTCCCTCAAGCTATATGCAGTCAATGTCAGCATTTGTGGCGCAAAATATGGGTGCTCAAAAGCCTGAAAGAGCAAGAAAAGCTCTGTTTTGCGGTATAGCCTCATCATTGGCAGTTGGTATAATTATCGGTAGCTTTACATTCTTCCGCGGAGATTTATTGGCAGGAATTTTTGCAAAAGATACTGAAGTAATCCTTGCTGCTGCAGAATATCTTAAAGCCTACGCCATAGACTGTTTATTAACATCATTCTTATTCTGCTTTATAGGCTATTTCAACGGTTGCAGTAATACAACCTTCGTTATGCTTCAAGGCATTATAGGTGCTTTCGGCGTAAGGCTTCCTGTTTCCTGGTTTATGAGTAAGAGAGCCACGGTTTCCCTTTTCCATATCGGTCTTGCAACACCTGCTTCAACCATAGTGCAGATTATTCTTTGCGGTATTTTCTTCGCCGTAATGTTACATATAGAAAAACGAAAATTCAAGCATTAAAATAACCGTATTTCCCTTTCGAGAAATACGGCTCTTTTTTATTTTTTTATAAAATCTTTTATAATTTCTGCTGTTTTCTGGATTTGCTCTTCATTTGTGATGTTTGGTGTTCCGTCACCCTCTTGCTCACCGTACATACCGAAATAGGCGTGGCATCCACCATCAATTATCTCTTCCGAAAAATCTTCCGGTAAATTATTTTTATATTCATCATATTTTTCTTTGTTCATAACCTTATCTTCGCTACCGAAAACAGATAAAACTTTTACATTTCCTTCCGATAAATCTGCCGTAGAATATGAACCTAAAAGAACAAGGCCTTCAAAATCCTCCACATTGTCTGCAAGGTATGTTGCTGCCATTGAGCCACCTAAAGAATGACCGCCCAAATACCAGTTTTCTATTTCGGGGTACATTTCCTGCACTCCCTCTGCACCATTCACATCCAGAACCGCCAGATTTAACGGCATTTTCAAAAGTACGCACATTATACCTTTTTTCGCAAGTTCTTCCATTAAGGGAATGTATGCAGTATATTCTACCTTTCCGCCCGGGTAAAAAATGAAACCTGCTTTCACTTTTTCGGGTTTGAAAACTATTGTTTCATCATCGAGAATTTTTCTTTCCGTTTTCTCATTATGCGAAAATGCAGCAATCGAACCTAAATCTGCTCTGTAATAATCATTAACATAATAAGCACAGGCACCGAATAATAAAGCAAAAACAATAAATATTGCTATAAGTCTTTTTAAAATTCTCTTCTTTTTATTTTGTTCTTTTTTCATAACGCACCTTTTAAAATTTAAATATAATAGTATTTTACCATAAGTAAAACAAAATGCAATGTATTTAAAAACATTGCATTAAACTCCATAAAAATATATAATAACCTCGGTGATTAAATGACTATCAACAAAGATTTAGAAAACTACATAAAAACCCAAATTCTCCCCCAGTACGAAAAAAATGACAATGGGCATTCTTTGGAACATATTAACTATGTTCTTAAAAGATGCTTTAAGTTTGCAGAGCAATTCCAAGACATAGATTTTAATATGCTTTTTGCTATTGCAGCCTTTCACGATATTGCCCACCATATTGATAAAGCAAATCACGAAAAGCTTTCTGCAGAGATTTTTTATAATAATGAAAAAATGAAAGAGTTTTTCACGGAGGAAGAACGAATTATAATTAAAGATGCTATTGAAGACCACCGCGCATCTACAAACTCTTCTCCCCGAAGCGATTACGGTAAAATCATTTCCTCTGCAGACCGCTCAACAGATATTGATGATTTCCTCCGAAGAACTCACGCTTACACTTTAAAACATTTCCCCAACCCCACAAAGCAGGAAATGATAGAAAGAGCTTACGAGCATACGGAGCAAAAATATGGAAAATCCGGTTATGCAAAGCATTATGTAAAAGACGAGGAATATGAAAATTTCAGAAAAAATATAAAATTACTTTTATCGAACAGAGAAGTTTTTTCAAAAAAATATATATCTGTCAATAAACTTTAATGTCCTTGTCTTTTCTGCATTTTAAGCCAGTTAAAAAAGCCATATAAATCGTTAAAAAGAAACATTACAAAGCAAATTATAACTGATAAATAAGAAATATTTTCTTTTGTTGCAAGAATCCACAAAACAATTAAAACAATGTCATTGGTTGCATAAGCCAAAGCAAAATACGGACTTCTTCTGAATGTGAGATAAGCTGCAATAAAGCTTGTTGTTATTGAAATTGTGCTTGGTAAAAGATTGGCAGTATCAAAAGCTTCTAATATAAAATAGAAAGCAACCGTAACAACCGCTGTTAAAATAATCATAAAAGGAATTTCTTTCCTTTTGAGCTTATTAACCTCAACTTCTGCTTTATTTCCTTTATAAGGGTTTCTCAACCAGGAAACAAGGGCAAAAAGGGCCATAGGCGCAGTCATCCCTAAATATGTTATCATTTCCCCGTAATAAGAAAATGTATAAGAAATGATACCGTATAAAACGCTGAAAATTATCATTAAAATCTGCCCGAAGGGATTTCCTTTTGCGTTAAATATAAGAGAGGTTACTCCGATTAAGGAAGCACAAAGAGTCATATAATTTTCTTTATCGAAAAGGGAAAAAGATATTATTATTGAAAGAACAGAAACACTCCATAAAATAATTTCTGCTTTTGAAAAATAGTTTATTAAACCTTTTATTTTGCTCATTTTATTTCTCCTAAAAAACAAGCATCCGCATACACATCTTCAAAGACCTAACGATGTGTAAACGAATGCTTTCTTTTTAATATAAACATTCACTACCCGGTGGCAGTATCATATTTTTTAGAGAGTATATCACACATAAAATAAATTTGCAAGACTAACGCGTAATTCTTGCAGTTGGAGTAATAATTCCACAAGCAATTTTTTCTCCCGAATTCCCTGCAGGTTGGGATGTAAAATCATCGGGTTTGCTGTGTATAATAATCGCTTTGCCGAGAACCTCTTTAACAGTAAATCTCTCTGTTAAAAAAGCAGAAAAGGCTTTACCGCTTACGCCAAACAAGGGCGGTAAATCCCCTGCGTGATATGGGTGAGGACAGTTTTCCGGATTAAAATGTCCATCTGCATCTGCAAATGGATCGGTTTCATTTCCTGAACATTCTTTACCGCCATGAATATGAAAAGCGAATACCGGGTTATCGCAGTAAGACGTGCCCTTAGGAAGCCCCGAAATCTCCGCTCTTACTATTACTCCGTTTTTTAATTGATAAAATAAAACTCTTCCCTTTATTTCAGGAAAGTCCGGACTTCCGTTAATAAAAGCTACTGCATCTGCCCGTCTTTTAAATACCGAACAAAAAGCATCAAAATTATTCATATAATCACACTCCGTTAAAACTAATATATGATTAACATAAAGTAAATGTTAATCATAAAAATCCACCTTGTAACCCATAAAAGTGTGTGATATAATTTTTGATAGTTTCAAATTGAAAGGTGATTCCTATGCAAGATGTTTTTTGTGAACTTAAATTAACAAGTGTTGCGGCTTCGCTTTGCTCTGCTTTAGGCGTTGCGAAACCCAAGGAGGCAAATGAGTCTTTAGAAGCAATTTTAAAGCTTTGCGAGGGTAAAAATGTCGATAGAGTTTTAATGTATAATCCCGATGCTGTAGCCCTTTGGATTTTCGAAAAATATGCTCCCCTTTTCACACCCGTAATGCTTAATACAAGTATAACACTTCCTTTAGAATCTGTTATGCCCTCTGTTACTCCCGTTTGCTTCGGCACAATGTACACAGGTGTAACACCAGAAGTACACGGAATACAAAAATACGAAAAGCCCGTTATAAAAACGGACTCGGTTTTTGATGCTCTTATTCGTGCAGGTAAAAAGCCTTGCATTGTTTCGACAGGCAATGACAGTATGTCAAAAATCTTCCTTGAAAGAGAAATGGATTACTTCATTGTTGAAACACCCGATGAAGCTAATGAAAAAGCACTCCAACTTATTAAAGAAGATAAATATGATTTTATTGCAGTTTATAACGGAAACTATGACGGCACAATGCATCGCTACGGTCCTGAAAGCGAAGAATCCATTGATGCTTTAAAGCATAACATTAAAGCTTTTGAAGCTCTTGCCAACGCAGTAAAAGATAATTGGCAGAATCATAAAACTCTTATAGGCTTTGCTCCCGACCATGGATGCCACGAAATTGACGGTGGGTGCGGTAGCCACGGACTTTATATGCCCGAGGATATGAATATCGTTCATTTTTATGGGGTTTTGTAACTAAATCTTTTTATTCTACTAATAGTAGAGTCTTTTCAAACGAATGTTATGTTACAATCAAGCATAGAAAGGAGAGTCTATGCTATGAACAACAAAGCCACTGGTCAATTTATTTCAAAATGCAGAAAAGAAAATAATCTGAGTCAAAAAGAACTGGCTGAAAAGCTTAATGTTACTGATAAAGCGGTTTCAAAATGGGAAACAGGTAATGGTGCTCCCGACATTTCACTGCTCGTACCATTGTCGCATACTTTAAATGTTTCTGTTTTAGAAATTTTAAATGGTGAAAAGCTCCTTGAAGATAATAAAGAAGAAAATATAAACGATATAATTATTGAAGCTTTGAAGGCTGAAAAAAAGAAACGCGTCAAAAATACTTTGTATAAAGTTTTAATTATAGCAATAATTTTTTCAATAATTAATATTTGTATTTTTTCTTATTGGGGAAGACGGCACAAAGTATTATATGAAGTTGAAACAGTTTATGTCGTACAAAGTGATACTAATCCCGATATATACAATCTCTCTTATAATGTGGTTGTAAAAAATTGGTGGTTCGATTTTATTCCACATACTTATAAATTGGAAGATGGATTAAGTGGCGACCCGGGATTCTGGCATTTTGAAGCAGAAACAGAATATTTCACATCCAATAATTTATCTGAATGTAGATTTACCATAAATGTTGAATTTGATACTATGTCAGATATAGATGAAAAACCCATTGATATTACAGAAGCTATTATGTTTAGTGAATTTGATGCTTTTGATAAAAATGGTGATTATATATCATCCGCAAATCTATATATGAATGACTTTCCTGATGTTGAAATAATTTATATGTAAAAAAACAGTTCCCGAAAGGCTTTTTGCCCTTCGGGAACATACTTTTTTAATCAAACAACATTATTAGTGTACCACATTAAAAACCAATTGTCAATAATTTAACAAAACTTTCGTTGTCGCATATGCCAAAATCTGCGTTTTAAATAAAGAAAAACTGTGAACTTTATACAAATTTACATATTGCAAAACCTGAATTTCCATGCTATTATATAGACAAAGAAAGGGTGAGTCCAATGTACAAGTAAAAACCTAATTTCAAAAGAAAGCGTGGTTCCGATGTACAAATAAAAACCTAATCTTACAAAAAATTCAATAAGAGAGGATTGAGTCCGGTGTTCATGTAAAGACCTACGGTTCGGGAAAAAAGAGTACACAGGAAAAGAACCGAAAGACTGAAAACTTCATAAAATGAAAATTATTTCAAAACAAAAGGGTTTCTCACTTACGAGAATGAATATAGATACGTATATAAAAGAGTGTGTTTCGAAATAGAGTTCGTAAAAAGTGAAGTAAGAAGTCTTATTCAATGAAAGAGAGGTAAATAAAAAGATGTTAGATATTAAAAGTGAACAGAAATAACCCTTGACGGGGATGCGTGGAAAAAAGCATCGGTCAAGGGTTATTTCATTTTTATATTCTTTATGTTCCTCACCGCAACGGCGGTGTTTTTTTATTGCCCTTTTTATATTTATTTATATTGTGTTATTGCCTTTTCCGTGTTAAAATGAAACTAACAAATTTCAGAAATGGGGCGTTTAAATGAAAGCTAAAATTACCCTTGCAAAAGAATTTCGTATAGGTGATATTGATAAACGAATTTACGGTTCTTTTATTGAGCATTTAGGAAGAGCGGTTTACGGCGGTATTTATGAGCCCGACCACCCTACCGCTGATGAAAACGGATTCCGTCAGGATGTTATTGATTTAGTAAAAAAGCTGAATGTCCCCGTTGTCCGTTATCCCGGTGGTAACTTCGTTTCAGGGTATAATTGGGAAGACGGCGTAGGCCCTGTTGAAAACCGCCCCAAAAGGCTTGACTTGGCTTGGGGTACAACTGAACCCAACCTTTTCGGCACTAATGAATTTCTCGCCTGGTGCAAAAAAGCAAATGCTGAATGTATGATGGCAGTAAACCTGGGCACAAGAGGTCCCGAGGAAGCACGAAACATTGTTGAATATTGCAACCATAAGTCAGGCTCATATTGGTCAGATTTGAGAATTTCTCACGGAGTTAAAGAGCCCCATAATATCAAGCTCTGGTGCTTGGGTAATGAAATGGACGGCGGTTGGCAGATGGGTGCAAAAACCGCTACGGAATACGGCAGAGTTGCTCTTGAAGCCTCAAAAATGATGAAATGGACTGACCCTTCCATTGAAACTGTTCTTTGCGGCTCTTCAAGCATCTATTCCCCCACATTCGGCAAGTGGGAGGTTGAAAGCCTTGACATTGCTTATGACAGCATTGATTATGTTTCGCTTCACCAATATTATGGAAACCACGAGGACGACACTCCCAGCTTCCTTGCAAAAAGCTTACAGCTTGACGATTTCATTTATTCAGTTATCTGCGCTTGTGACTACGTAAAAGCCAAACGCCGTTCAAAGAAAAAAATCAACCTTTCCTTTGACGAATGGAATGTCTGGTACCATTCCAACAATCGCCCCTTTGACAAATGGAGCGTTGCTCCTCCCCTTCTTGAAGATATTTATAATTTTGAAGATGCACTTCTTGTTGGCTCAATGCTTATAACTCTTCTTCGCCATTGCGACAGAATTAAAATCGCTTGTCTTGCTCAGCTTGTAAATGTTATCGCTCCCATTTTCACTCAAACCGGTGGTGGTGTTTTCGAGCAGACTATTTTCTTCCCCTTTATGCATCTTTCAAATTACGGCAGAGGCTCTGCTCTTCTTCCTCTTATTGACTGCGAGAAATACGACTGCAAACAGTTCACAGATGTTCCTTACATAGAGTCTATTGCAACCTTTGACGAGGAAAAGGAAGAAATGACAATTTTCTGCGTTAACAAAAACCTTGAAGAAAGCATTGTTTTAGATGTTAATCTTATGGATTTCGAGGGTTACAAGCCTTTCGAATTTATTTCAATGGACGGACACGACAAAAAAGCGGAAAACACCTTTGAAAATGTAAGCGTTAAACCTCACAACAATCCGTTACCCGAAATTGATAACTCTATTCTTACTGCCGAGCTTAAACCCTTCAGTTGGAACGTTATCAGATTAAAAAAATGATAAAAAAGGAGAAGAAATCTTATGAAAGTTAAAGAGCTTACTCCCGAAAAAATTCAGAAAAGAAACTTAAAAAAGCAGAAAGAAATTGCAAAATGGGAAAGAGAGAAAGCAAGACCCAAACGGAGCTATTATTTTGCATATCTTGTTTTTATTATCACTCTCATTTACGCAACCGATGAAATCGCATCTCAAATCGGCACATTAATGAAAACGGAAATTGCAAATGACCTTTTCTCTAAATTCGGTCAAAGCTCCGTTGCGCTTCTTGATATTCTTTCAATTCTTGTTGTGCCCTTTCAGGCGTTAGGTCTTCTTTATAGACCTTTTGCAGACCGTTTAGGCAGAAAGAAATTCCTTATTATAAACACTTTCGGTATGAGCTTTGCAATGCTCGTTATATTCCTTTCAAACAACATTTTCCTCTATTTTATTGGAGCAGTTCTTGTTCAGTTCTTCATTCCTCACGATATGCATGTTGTTTATATTATGGAATCCTCCCCCTCAAAGCACCGAGCAAGGATTTACTCTTCCATTAAATTCTTCGCCAATATGAGCGTTATGCTCGTTCCCGTTTTGAGAAGACTTCTTATGGCAGAAGCATCCGAATGGAGAAATGTTTATCTTATTCCCGCTATCGTTGGTCTTGTTACAAGCTTTATTGCTATTATGTTTGCAAGAGAAACTGATGCTTTCATTGATTCCCGACTTAAACATCTTCGTAAATCCGAAGAAGAGCTTTTACAGGAAAAGCTCCAGAAAAAAACCAATGACGCTCAAGGCGGTCTTATTCCTGCGTTTAAGTTTGCAATGAAGCATAAACAGCTCCGTTGGCTTTTCATTACCGCAACTCTCGCAAACTTTGGTTTTATCGGTTCAATTAACTATCAGGTTATTATGTCCTATGGTTATGCAGAAAGTTTATATAACTCCTTCACAGAAGAGGTTATGAACCTTGTAAGCGTTGGTCCTGTTACAACTGCACTATTCCTTTTCCCTGTTGGTTGTTCTCTCGCTCAGGTTATAATGGGCTTCATTTCCGACTCAAAAGGCAGAAAAACTGCCGCACTTGTTACTGCATTTGACTGCTTAGTTTGCTTTATCGGCTTCTGGTTAGGTGCAAAATATAACTGGAGTCCATCAATTGTTGGTCTTCTCTGCGGTGGATTTGTAGGAAGCTTCTATTCCACAAACGATGTTCTAATTATGATGATCGGTGAATCCTCACCTACAAACCTTCGTTCATCAACAATGTCTGCAGAATTTCTTCCTGTTGGCGTAGGTGTTGGTCTTTCATATATGATTAGCCTTCCCCTTGCAGCAATTTTAGGAAATCAGTATATGGGCATTATTTCAATTTGCCTTTTAGTTCCCGGATTTATTGCCGCCCTCATTACCCTCGCCAAGAAAACCAGTGACACCAAAGGTATTGACCTTGATACAGTTACGGGGCTTGAGTGGGACTGAGCGACGAAGTCGCATCGATATAAATCCTTACGGATTTTCGATATATCTGCTGATTCGATATACCTGCGGTTCGATATGTGCCGTTGGCACGAGATAAAAGGATTTATAGCATATCGAATTGAGCGTAGCGAAATATATCGAATTTTGTGAAGCAAAATATATCGAACAAGCTTGCTTGTATATCGACAAATAGGAGAATAAATATGGAACAAAACAAAAATATTTTGAGAGAAGAATCTATTTGCTTCGCAATAGAAGTATCTGATATTTGCGATAATATAAATGGTTGTTCAGTATATGTAAACCAGTTATTAAGATGTTCTTCGTCTGTTGGTGCAAATATACATGAAGCAAAATACGCTCAAAGCAGAGCTGACTTTATAAACAAATTAGAAATAGCCTTAAAAGAATGTTACGAAACAGAATATTGGCTTGAATTATTATTTCGTAAAAATAAAATTGACGAAATTACATATAAGAACCTGAATAGCAAATGCGGAACAATAAGAAGAAAACTAATCGCTTCCGTAACAACTGCAAAAAAGAATAGTAGACAATAAACTAATTATTCGTAATTATACACTATCTGTAAATTTTATTTACAGATAGTGTATTTTGTTTTTGTTTGGTAAATATATTTTTGAGGTGAATTTAATGGCTAAAAAAGGAATGAAGCGTCCACAAAGGACTCATACAAAAGAAAGAAATGTTGTTCCACCTGTGCCCGAAATTCAGGGTGCGGTAAATTCTTTAAATGAAAAAACTATTCCCAATATTTCAGGCACACAAGCACCCACTCAAAAGATTTTCCGAACAGACACCTTTATGGAAGAGAAACCTATTTCCAAAGCTTACCCCGAAATTGACAATGACCTCGGCAGAGATAATATAGAAAACGATATCACCGCCGCGGATTTACAGGACACATAATATGAATTCAATATGGCAAAAAACTGCAGAGCTCCCCTCTTTCTCCACTCTTGAAAATGATACTAAAACCGATGTTCTTGTTATTGGTGGCGGACTTGCAGGGCTTCTTACTGCATACAAGCTTAAAGAAAAAGGCATTGATTGTATCGTTGTTGAAAAAGACGGAATATGTCAAAAGGTTACGGGAAACACTACCGCCAAAATCACAAGTCAGCATGGCTTTTGTTACAGTAAAATCTTAAAAAGCAACGGCTTTGAAAACGCAAAAATATATCTTCATGCAAATGAAAAAGCACTATCTGAATATGAAAAGCTTTGCGAAAAAATTGACTGCGATTTTGAGAAAAAAGACAATTTCGTGTATGCTCTCGAAAATATGAATTTAATAGATGAAGAACTGAAAGCATTATGGAAAATAGGCTTTCAGGCAGAGTTTCAAGACAATCTCCCTTTACCAATTAAACCTATTGGAGCAATTAAATTCAAGAACCAAGCACAGTTTAATCCCCTTAAATTTGTTAAAGGCATTATCAAAGATTTAAAAATTTACGAGAACACCTTTGTTAAAAAAATTGACGGAAATTCTGCAATTACCGAAAGAGGAAAAATCAATTTTAAAAAGGCTGTAATAGCCACCCATTTTCCAATTATAAATAACCACGGACTTTTCTTTATGAAAATGTATCAGCATCGCTCCTATGTTATTGCTTTGGAAAATGCACCGGATGTTAAAGGAATGTATGTTGACCAAAGTGATTCCGGACTGTCATTCAGAAATTATGAAAACCTTTTGCTTTTGGGCGGTGGCAGTCACAAAACGGGAAAAGACGGCGGTAATTGGAAAGAGCTTCGGGACTTTGCAAAAATCAATTACCCCGATGCCAAAGAAGTTGCCCATTGGGCAACCCAGGACTGCAAGACTCTTGACCATATACCCTATATCGGTCCATATTTCAAGGGTGCCGAAAATCTCTTTGTTGCAACAGGTTTTAACAAATGGGGCATGACCGGGGCAATGGTAAGCGCAATGATTTTAAGCGATATGATTGCAGAAAAAGAAAATCCTTACGCTAAAATCTTTAATCCTTCTCGTTGTATTTTAAAGCCACAGCTTTTTATAAACGGCTTTGAATCTGCAAAAAATCTTTTAACACCAACTCCCAAAAGATGCCCTCATTTAGGTTGCGCATTAAAATGGAATAAAGCAGAGCATACCTGGGACTGTCCCTGCCACGGTTCAAGATTTACAGAAAACGGAAAACTTTTAGAAAATCCCGCCAATGGGGATTTATATTAGGAAAAGTAATGTCACTACGGTGGCATTACTTTTATTTTAAAAAATACAAATATTTTCTTTACATATTGATATATTTTAGGTATAATAATTATTTGTAAAAATATGTAATTAAGCACTTTGGTAAAAACAGATTTGAAAGGAAAATATATATGCTTCAGTTTGAAGAATTAAGACTCGAGCTCCTCTCTTATGAGGACAAATTAAAAGACCTTGCAGAAGCTCTCGGTCTTCAGAAAATGAAGGATGAAGTGGCAGAGCTCGAAGAGGAAAGCGCTAAAGACGGCTTTTGGGATGATATTCAGCGTTCACAGAAAATTACTCAGCATATGGCAGCTCTTAAAAACAAAATCAAGGCTTATGACGACCTTTGTGGTGTTTTTGATGATACTTTAACTCTCATTGAACTTGCAAACGAAGAAGAGGACGAAAGCCTTTTCGACGAATGTCGTGAGGGCGTTGACGGATTTATTTCATCACTTGACGCTATGACTCTTTCAACTCTTCTTACAGGTGAATACGATAAAAACAACGCTATTCTTACCTTCCACGCTGGTGCAGGTGGAACAGAGGCTCAGGACTGGGCACAGATGCTTTTCCGTATGTATAACCGTTGGGGTGAGCGTCACGGCTTCAAGGTTTCAACTCTTGATTACCTTGACGGTGATGAAGCAGGTCTTAAATCTGCAGTTATTCTTATTGAGGGTGAAAACGCTTACGGCTATATGAAGAGCGAAAGCGGTATTCACAGACTTGTTCGCGTTTCTCCCTTTGATGCATCAGGCAGAAGACACACTTCTTTCGCATCTCTCGAGGTTATGCCCGAAATTGATGACAGTATCGAAGTTGAAATCGCACCTGAAGATATCAAAATGGACGTTTATCGTTCATCAGGTGCAGGCGGTCAGAAGGTTAACAAAACCTCTTCCGCAGTTCGTCTTACTCATATTCCCACAGGTATCGTTTGCTCCTGTCAGGTTGAAAGAAGCCAGCATCAGAACCGCGAGGTTGCTATGCGTATGCTTAAATCAAAGCTTATCGAAATCAAAGAGCGCGAGCATCTTGATAAAATCAGCGATATTAAAGGCGTTCAGAAGGAAATTGCCTGGGGGAGCCAGATTCGTTCTTACGTATTTATGCCCTACACCCTTGCAAAAGACCACAGAACAAGCTTTGAAAACGGTAACATCAATGCGGTTATGGATGGCGATATTGACGGCTTCATTAACGCATACCTTAAGATGCAGGCAAACAAGGAATAATCATTAGTTATGGACATCAGAGAAGAATCCTTAAAAAAGCATTACGAGTGGAACGGTAAAATCGAAGTGATTGCCCGTTGCCCCGTTGAAACACGAGAAGATATGGCTTTGGCATACACCCCCGGTGTTGCCGAGGCTTGTCTTGTTATAAAGGAAGATGTAAATAAATCCTTTGAGCTTACAAGAAGAAATAATCTTGTGGCAGTTGTAACTGACGGAACTGCGGTTCTCGGTCTTGGTGACATTGGTCCCGAGGCAGGAATGCCCGTTATGGAAGGCAAATGCGCTCTTTTTAAAAAATTTGCAGATGTTGATGCATTCCCTCTTTGCATAAAGTCAAAGGATGTAGATGAAATTGTAAGAACAATTTATCTTCTTTCAGGTAGCTTCGGTGGAATTAACCTTGAAGATATTGCTGCTCCAAGATGCTTCGAAATTGAAAAGAAGCTTAAAGAAATTTGCGATATTCCCATTTTCCACGATGACCAGCACGGTACTGCCGTTGTTGTTTTAGCTGGAGTTTTAAATGCTCTTAAAGTGGTAGAAAAAGATATCAAAAATGTAAAAATCGTTGTTAATGGTCTTGGCGCGGCAGGTACTGCAATTTCTAAAATGCTTATTGCCGCAGGAGCTACTAATATGCTTCTTGTTGATAGACACGGAATTATTGACGAAAATGATGAATTTCTCGGAGAAGAACGTCAGAACCTTGCAAGAATAACAAACCCCGAAAAGCTTACCGGCAGTTTAGATATTGCAATAAAGAATGCAGATGTTTTTGTTGGTGTTTCTGCACCCGATATTCTTTCACAGGAAATGGTTAAATCAATGAACACTGATGCAATTGTTTTTGCAATGGCAAACCCCACTCCTGAGATTATGCCCGATAAGGCTAAAGAAGCAGGAGCGAGAGTTGTGGGAACCGGACGTTCAGATTTCCCCAATCAGATTAACAATGTTCTTGTTTTCCCGGGTATATTCAGAGGCGCTCTTGACTGCGGAGCAACGGCAATAACCGAAGAAATGAAGCTTGCCGCCGCCTACGCTCTTGCAAACCACATCCCCGAAAACGAGCTTAATGAAGAAAACATAATCCCCTCTGCTCTCGACAGAAGCGTTGCTTTTGAAATAGCCGAGGCAGTAAAAAAATCCGCTATAGAAAGCGGAAACATAAGATAAAATGACTGTGACCCTATCAACATTTTATGAAAATGTTGATAGGGTCATTTGCTTTATGCTTCGTTGAAATATTTAACAAGATACTCTACCACTGCGCCAAACATTGGGTGACTATGGGAATGTGCGCCATCCCAGTTTTCCCAAAGGGTTGTTGCACCGTGTTTTTTCATATTGTAGAAAGTATTTTCTTTTTCACTCGTAAGGAGCTTGAAGGCTAAATCTTTATGACCGTTTTCGCAAAGAGTTCTGATTAGAATATCTGTTCCGAAAATGCCGGTATCGAACTCGCCCAGCTTTTCGTATTTATCTACGATTGCTTTGAGAGTTTTTTCGTTACCTAAACCTAAATCGTAACCATAGGCATCACAAGCCTCAGTAGATTTATAGAAGGTTCCTGTTTTCTTGTCATAGTATTTATCAAGAAAAGCCTTTTTTACTTTCTCGTAACGTGCTTTAATCTCTTTATTTGGTTTGCCGATAATATCTGCAATTTCCATTGTCATTTTAAGAGCTTTCAAATGGAAATAGGTATTTACAAAGGGTTCGGGAATAAGGTTTCTATCTTTAGGTGAGCACCAGTCGCCTAAACACCAACCGCCCTTTTCTTCACGAATTACCAAACCTTTTTCACTATGTCTTTCAAGATAATCAAGATAGCGGAGCATATTGGGGTAATATTTCTCAAGTAGCTCTTTATCACCGTAATGCTTATAGAAAGCGTAAGGCACTATTACCATTGCACCACCCCAACCACCGGGACCACCGCCACCACCGTAGAAGGGAGCAGTATGCTGAACGTGACCGTTATATATGTCCTGACAGTCTGCAATATCTCGAATCCATTTGCGGTACATACTCTCCGCATCGAAGCAGGTCATAACCACATTGGCAGTTAACTGACCGTCACCTGTATAGCCAAGCCTTTCTCTGTGAGGGCAGTCCGAGGGAACACAACCGTGAATATTTGAATTCTGTGTTCTTATGTACGCATCAAAAATCCATTGAAGAGTTTCATTTGAAGATTTGAATTTTACAATGGGCTTCAAATCCGTATGAACAACTCTGTATTCTTTAACATTCACCCTGCCTAAAACATCAAAATATCTTGCACCGTGCCAGGTGAACTGAGGATGGAATTCTTTACATTTATTATCATAAATATATGTATCCTTCTGCATACGGAATTCTCCCCCTGCAGAATGGAACTGAAGACCACCGGTTTCATCCAATTCTTCCGCGAATCGCATAGTACAACTTTCGCCTGTATAGGCATCTTCGATAAATTCTATAACGGGGTAACCTGCAACATTTTCGCCTATATCATAAATTGCATAGTCGCCTTTTTTATAGATGCACTTTGGTTTAAGCTTTCTTATAATTCTATCGGGAGTAAAATCCGCTTCGTTAAGAACAGAAACAGGGGCGGAAATAATCTCGGGAGCTTTCCAGTTTTCAGTTGAATAGGAAACATCTGAAAAATCATAGTAACCGATTCTTGCATCCTGGTCCTCGCCATAATAAACACTTGCTCTTTGAACATAGGATTTTATATATTTAAGACTGCTATCACTTTTTGCAATAACTTTATCGCCTTGAGTGAGCTTAAAGCAAAGCTTAAGATTTCCGTTTCCATAGCATTTAACACCTTCGTTGGGGCATTCGTGCTGAGCGTACCAACCGCCACCGATATGGAAAACAATTGTGTTTTTACCCTTTTTCAAGAATTTTGAAACATCAATTCTTTCGTAAAGGATTCTGTATGTCATTTTGTCAAATATGGGGTAAGCCATACTTGCTGTGTCCATAAATTCAAAGTTTGTCCACGCGGGTGAAAGCACCTTATCAGTTATACTTTTTCCGTTAATGTAAACATTGCAGTAACCAAGACCTGTGACAAAAAGCTCTGCAGGGATTTTCTTATCTAAATCAAAATCACAACGAACGATTACTGCCTCGGTATCAGGAAACTCAACCCAATCTGCACCTTCAAAAACAAGGTTAAGATTATATTTTATATATCTTTTACCGTCTTTTTCGAATGCAATATTTTCGTAAGGAAAACCGTTTTTAGTGAAGAAATCTAAAACATCTGCTCTGCTTTCGCTAACAATTCTTTTTGCACCGTTTTCAACAGCAATTCTTTTCAATTCATTTAAAATATTGCTACCAATTTTGAATTTTCTGTAATCCTTGCTGACCGCAATTTTTGAAATTTCAAATTCGCCGTTGCCATTGTCATAAAGACTACCGCAACCTAAAGGCTCGTCGCCGATTGCGCAAACAATGTGAAAGCCCTTTTCATCACGGCTATCTTTTATAAAAGCGGATTTTTCACCGCCCTCGTCGCAAAAAACTTCACGACGAAGAGCAATAATATTTTTAAAAAGCTTATTTGAAAAATCTATTTTTTCGTATCTTTGTTCCATAATGCACCTTACTTATTTTTCTGCCTTCTGGGGAGCAATTACAAAGTTAAATGCAAGCTCTTTTGAAGCATCAATGCTGTACTCGGGAAGAGTTGCAGGGCCACAGCTACCTGTACCCGTACCCTTTGTATAACCGTTAAGAGTTACAAAGGTTGTTTTCTGGTCGTAAACATCTTCTCTGTGGTCTGCCTTCTGGAGAAGCTCCTGAGTATAGTTATGAACATTGAAATCAAATCTCTTATCGGAATAAATAAGGATTTCTTCACCCTTTTCATTCTTAAGCTTCAAGTAAGAAACATCTGAATGGTTGGAGTTGTCCTGAGGACGAATATAGGGCTCGTGCTCATCAGCAACCTTTGCAGTGTAAAGACCAATAGGTGCGTGAGCGTTAAAGTCGTTGTAGTTTTCCTTTTCGCCTCTGCCGAAATATTCTATTTCCTCGAATTTCTTATCTGCCTCAAATGTAAGACCGAGAGCAGCTAAATCATAGAACTGTTCTTTACTCTCCTTATCAGGAGCAATAGCAACTTCGATATCAACAACGCCGTTTGCACCGATAATATAGAGAATGTTTGCATTAAAGAGAACATCCTCTTTGCCGTGAACAGTGATATATTGGCTGACTGATGCCACACCTGATTTAACCTCTGCGCTCATATCTTCAAGGGTAATTTTGGGATCAATGAGATTATGCTCTTTCCAATCATCGATAATCCAACGGTCGTTATCTACATAAGCTCTTGAAAGGTTAAGAAGGAAGCCTTTATGGGAAACAGGCTCTTTATTAAGCACCTGAACGCCGTTTGCTTTGTAGGAAATCATTTCGCCTGTTTCTTCGGAGAATTCAATTGAGCCGTTTTCATATTTAATGGTAAGCTTTTCACCATCGGAAGCGATTGAAACCTTACCCATTTCGAGAGAGGGCTGAATAAAGGGTGCTTCGGAAAGTGTTAACTGTTCGCTTGCAATTTCAAAATCGCCGTCAAGGTAAGTAAGATTGAGATATGTATTTTTATCATAATCAACCTTGGGTAAATCGAGCTTATATGTTGCATCTTTTTCAGGTGCAATGTCTGTACTGAAGCTGCCGCATTTAAGAGTAACACCATTTTCCTGAACTTCCCAATAAACCTCAATATTTGAAGAGGAAAGGAAGCGGTTGGTATTAACAATAGTAAGCTTATTACCTGAAAGTCTTCTTACTCTCAAGGGTCTGTAGCAATTCTTCATTTCATAAGCACCTGTGTGAGGTGTGCGGTCAGGGTAGAAAAGACCGTCAACACAGAAGCAACCGTCGTGGAGAAGCTCGCCGTGGTCTCCGCCGTAGGTGTATTGATATTTATATTTGTCACTGCCATCATGAAGAACAGAATGGTCTGCCCATTCCCAGATGCAACCGCCCATAAAGATATCATCAGAATAGAAAATCTGCATATATTCTTCCAATGCACCAGGGCCAACGCCCATAGCGTGACAGTATTCGCAAAGGTAGAAAGGTACTTCCTGATACTGCTTACCGCGTTTTCTGTCGCGGATTTTTTTCATATCATCCTGATGAGTGTACATTTCAGAGAACACATCATAGTGATAACGTTTTGTACGGCAAACACCCTCATAATGAACAGGAATATCTGTTAACTCTTTGAGCATTTCGTAACATTTATCATGGCATTTATAGCCCCAGGATTCGTTACCCAAGCTCCACATAATAATCGAACAATGAGTACGGTCACGGAAATACATTCTTCTGACTCTGTCCATATATCTGGGAGCCCATTTTAATTTATGGCTGATTTCGCCACCCTCACAGCCTAAATCCCAGATACCGTGAGTTTCTATATCTGCTTCGTCAACGCAATAAAGTCCGTAATGGTCGCAAAGCTCAAGGAAGAAGGGGTCGGGGGGATAGTGAGATGTACGAACGCAGTTAACGTTAAACTCTTTCATAAGCTGAACGTCTTTTTCAAGGTCTGCAAAATTCATAGCGTAACCCTTGGTTTCGTGAGTATCGTGGTGGTTAACGCCTTTGAGCTTAATCTTTTTGCCGTTGAAATAGAAAACTGCATCCTTGATTTCAATATTCTTGAAACCAACATACTGACGGATTGTCATAACCTCTTTTTTGCCGTTGTAAAGAGTAAGGAAAAGCTCATAAAGTCGGGGAATTTCTGCGCTCCATTCCTCAACATCAAGACCTTTAAAGGTAATCGCATTTTTCTTTTGACCTTCTACGGTACTTTCAGCTATGAGAGTTTTACCATCATAAAGCTCTGCTTTAATGCTTGTACCCTTAAGGGAGCCTTTGAGTTCTGTTTCAATATCTATGTTGTATTTTTTCCCCTTTTTATTAGCAATTGCCTGGAAATCGTTGATATATGTTTTCTCATAGGAATAAAGGAGAACATCGCGGAAAATTCCGTTTTCTCTGAACATATCCTGAGCTTCAAGATATGAACCGGTGCACCATTTATAAACAACAACAATTACTTCATTGTCGCCCTCTTTGAGAAAATCTGTAACGTCGAATTCATAGGAATTGTGAGCCGCCTCACCATAACCTACGAAAACTCCGTTTATATATAAATCTACGCAAGGAGTAACACCTAAAAATGTAAGTATATAATTTTTGGTTTTATCGGAAATGTTAATAATTTTACGATAAATACCGCAAGAGAAATCCTCGGGAAGCTCCGGGGGTTTTACGCCCTCGCCTTTGGGAAGTCCGAAGGCTCTGGGGTCAAAGCTATATGGGCAGTTAATGTATGCAGGCTCTTCATAGCCTGTTCTCTGCCAGGTGCAAGGAACATTAACCTTATCAAATTTCACTCTGCTTGTATCAAGAGTTGCAGGAAGCTTTGATTTTTTCTTATAATATTTAAACTCCCACTCACCTGAAAGAACGGTTACAATGTCGCTATTGTAACGTTCGGTTTTATAGTCTGCCTTCTGAGCATCTTTTTTCTTTGAATGGGGAATTGCATAAGCTCTTGGAGCTAATCTTCCCAATTCAACTGTTTTAAAATTACAATGGTTCATTTTGTCTATAATATACTTCATTTTTTATTCCTCCGTTGGAAAAAATGTACAAGATAATTCTACCATACCTCCACATTCTTTTCAATTATTTTGAAAAATATATTGTAAAAAATATCGCAATAATTTTAATAATATGGTAGAATTAAATAAATCTTATTCAGGAGAAAAAAATGGATTTTCAAGAAGAAACAATCACTGCTACGGTTGAAGAGGTCACTTTTCAGAACGATGCAAACGGTTTTACAGTTATGGACGTTTCTGTGGAAGATGACTATTTCACCGCTGTGGGAGTTATGCCCGGAGTGAGTGCCGGTGAAACCGTTACCCTTACAGGTAATTTCACAATACATCAGTCTTTCGGCAGGCAGTTTAAAGTGACTGCCTTTTCTCGCTGTATGCCCGAAACAACAGAACAGATTTATAAATATCTGGCTTCGGGAGTAATCCGCGGAATAGGACCAAAAAAAGCTATGCTAATAGTTGAAAAATTCGGCGCCCAAACTCTTGAGATTCTCGATACTGCGCCCGAAAGACTTGCTTCTCTTAAAGGAATTTCCGAGGAACAAGCAAGGAATATCGGTGAAGAATTCAAAAGGCAGTATGCTATGCGAACTGTTATGCTCGGTCTTGAAAAATACGGATTTTCTCCTACAGAATGTATTAAAATTTTCAGAAAATTAGGTATAAATGCTGTTAAAAAGGTTGAAGAAAACCCATATATTCTCTGCGGTTTAGGTATTGGAATTACCTTTGAAAGAGCGGAAATGATTGAAAGTAAGCTCCCCGAAAAGCCTTTGCCGGATTACAGAATAAGCGAGGGCATCGTTCACGTTGTGCGCCATAATTCTACCTCTCGCGGTCACACCTGCATTCCAAGAGAAAAGCTTTTGAAGCCTTGCTCTGATTTACTTTCAGTAACCCAGGATGAAATTGATATTGCAATAGACAAGCTCATTTCCACCGCTCAACTGAAGATGCATATTATTGAGGGAAAAGAATTTGTTTTTCTCCCCTCTTCATACAACTCCGAAAAGAAAATTGCCGACAGAGTTGATATAATTGCTAACTTTCCACCTGCAGGTGCACCAAGACTTGCGGATTGGATTGACGAAATAGAAAATATCAACCAGATAAAATATGAAGAGCAACAGCGCCTTGCTATTGCCACCGCCGCTAAAAAGGGTCTTCTTGTTTTAACCGGCGGTCCCGGTACAGGTAAAACCACCACTATTAAAGGTATTATCAGTATATTTGAGCATCAGAATCTTGATATTGCTCTCGCTGCTCCAACAGGCAGAGCCGCAAAGCGTATGAGCGAGGTTACGGGTATGGAAGCAAAAACCATTCACCGACTTTTAGAGGTGGAATGGGATGAGGATGAAAAGCCATATTTCCGCAGAAATATTGAAAACCCTCTTGAATGTAATGCTCTCATTCTTGATGAGCTTTCAATGATAGATATTCACCTTTTTGCAAATCTTCTTGATGCTCTCCCCCTGGGTTGCCGTCTTATTCTTGTTGGTGACAGCGACCAGTTGCCCCCGGTAGGCTCGGGAAACGTTCTCCACGACCTGATACTTTCCCAAAAGCTTCCCGTCGTTTGTCTTACTCAGGTTTTCCGTCAAGCTCTTGAAAGCAAAATTATAACTAACGCCCATAAAATAGTAAGCGGTGAAATGCCGGATTTGTCAAACGACGGCAAGGACTTTTTCCACATGGAAAGACCCAACCCGTTTTTGTCCGCTCAGACTGTCGTAAGCCTTTGCAGTGAACGTCTTCCCAAGGCTTACGGTTGGGATGCTTTCTCAGACATTCAAGTTATTTGTCCTTCTAAAAAAGGTGAAACAGGCACACAAAACCTTAATCGACTTTTGCAAAGCGCTTTGAATCCCCCCCATAAGGACAAGGGTGAAATAACTGTTGCAGGTCAGATTTTCCGCACCGGTGACAAGGTAATGCAGGTCAAAAACAACTATAATATTGAATGGGAAAGCAAGGATGATAAAGGCAGAGGTATTTTCAACGGTGATATAGGTATTTTAAAATATATCGATACAAAGTCAGGAACGGTGGAAGTTGATTTTGACGGAAGAAAAACTGTAATTCCCGGTGAGAATTTAACGGAATTAGAACTGGCTTATGCCGTAACAGTTCATAAAAGTCAGGGTAGCGAGTTCAAAGCGGTCGTGCTCCCTGTCATAGGACTTGTACCTAATTTGGCATACAGAAATCTTCTCTACACCGCCGTTACAAGAGCCAAAGAAATGCTTGTAACAGTCGGCTCTGCGGAGCAAATCCAATATATGACCCTTAACGACAAAAAAGCCAAACGCTACTCAGCTCTTAAAGCTTTTTTAGAAGAAAAAGAATTCTGACCATAATCATTGGTCAGAATTCTTTTCTTTTTTATTTGTTATAGCAACTGTCAGGCAGAAAACCTCTACCGCACCGCCTATAAGTAACATTTTTGCACATTCATTAAGAGTTGAGCCGGTGGTTTTAATATCGTCTATAAGGAGAATTCTCATATTCTCCAATTCAACCCCATCCTTCAAATCAATAGCACCTGCAAGGTTACCGCTACGCTCAACGCTCAGCAAATCGTGTTGAGCTTTTGTTGAATGTTTTTTAACAAGCAACTCTTCGCACCTGAGCCCTGTAATTTCACAAAAATCTCTTGCCAGAAGCTCCGCTTGGTTGAAGCCCCGATTTTTCATATCTTCTTTTGCTGATGGTACAAAGGTGCAAAAATCAAAGTCATAACCATTATAACGTTCATAAAAACACTCCGCCATATCCTCTGCAAGAGGCTTTGACAACTTTGTCATATTATGAAATTTCAGTTTCCAAATCGCTCTGCTTGCAGCACCCTCGTAATAAAACGGTGCACAAACATATTTATAAAAATGCTTTTTATGACCGCAATGGCAATCATTAATACTCATACCGCATAATTTACAGATATTGCCTTCGATTTTCTTTAATGTGTTCTCACAAGTATGGCAAATTTCTCTGCGGATATCAATAACATTGTTACAATATTTGCATCGTTGAGGGTATAGCAGCTTAACCAAAAAATTTTTCTTTTTCATTTTTCCACATCTTATAAATTAATAACGCAAAGGAAACCCTTTGCGTTATTTCTTTTACAACATAATTTTACGAAGCTCTTCTCCGCTTTTAGCAGAAAGGTATGCAGGAGCAATATCAAATACTGTTTTGCAACCGCTCTGACCTTCTTTATTAAGGCGATATGCTGCTCTCACGTATGCAACAATAACGCTTGAAGTAAATTCGGGGTTAGAGTCTAACTTAAGACTATATTCAATAACATGGTTGTGTTCAAGGTCTTTGCCTGTTCTTCCCGTTCTGATAACGAAACCGCCATGAGGAATACCTTTATGGTCGCGGTCAAGTTCTTCCTGAGAAATGAAGTTTACTGTTGTATCATATTCATCGAAATAGTTTTTCATTGTAACAATTTCGTTTTCAATTCTCTTAAGGTCTGCGCCTTCCTCTGCAACAACAAAACACTCTCTTGTGTGCTTCTGTCTTGTGGTAAGCTGGGGTTCTGAACCGCTTCTTACAGCGTCAAGAGCTTCTTCAACGGGAATTGTATATTGTCTTGCATCAACAACGCCTTCTACTCTTCTTATAGCATCACTATGACCCTGGCTGACACCTTTGCCCCAGAAGGTATAATCTGCGCCGTCAGGAAGAATGCAACTGCCATAAAGTCTGTTAAGAGAGAACATACCGGGGTCCCAACCGACAGATATAATACCGATTTTACCGCCGTTTTTCGCCGCCGCATCAACATTTGCGAAATGCTCGGGAATTCTTTTATGAGTATCAAAGCTATCAACAACATTGAAATGCTCTGCCATAGCGGGAGTCTGCTCGGGTAAATCCGTTGCACTGCCGCCGCACATTACAAGAACATC
Organism: Acutalibacteraceae bacterium; assembly: GCA_045542535.1. GTDB lineage: Bacteria > Bacillota > Clostridia > Oscillospirales > Acutalibacteraceae > DTU089. The sequence continues at coordinate 175,301 of JAZQLF010000004.1, forward strand.
CACTTCATCTTTATGATTTAAAACATCATCTGTTTTATAAACCTTTGCTCCTGAAATTGTTTCAACTGTTTCGGGATTTCTTCTTGTGAAAACACAAGTAACTTCCATATCTTTATTTTGTTTCACGGCACACTCAACGCCTTTTGCAATATTGCCGTAACCGTAAAGACCTACTTTTATCATTTGTATCACTCCATTGGTTTTGGGATGAGAGAAAATCTTTCACTCATCCCAAACAAAATAACTGTTATATTTTATTATTTCTCTTCTTTAAGGTCAATAGTTTTTACAGAATTTTTAAAGGAACTTTCCGCTTGTTCTTTTATTGTTCTCTTCAAACTTCTGTTGCTTTTCTGTTTGTAAAGATATTTATCTGCAGCGGAAACAAATTGGGATACGCTCTTAATTTCGGGAGTGTATTTAAAATACCCAACGCTCATATGCAAAGTATATTCTTTGCCATTCTTTTCGGTTTCTTCCTTTAAAGTATTATTAATATCATCAATTAAATCAGATGGATTAAAATCTGTTTTAACTTCACCGATTATTACAAACTCATCTCCACCGTATCTGCACACGAAAAGATTAGTTTTTCTGACAACAATTTTAAGAGCATCTGCAACTATCTTAATAGCTGCATCGCCTTCAATATGACCGTATTTGTCGTTAATCTTTTTGAAGTAATCAAGGTCCATTATAAACAAATACAAATCTTTATTAAAGTTGCGGTTTCGCATTTTATTATCAAGATAGCGAACCATTTCTGATCTGTTATTAAGCTTTGTAAGCGGGTCAACCGAAATCAACTGTTCACGGGAGCTCATATAAACCTGAAGACTTGCAAAAGTAACGCCTGCACTTATCATAGGCGAACCAACAAAAATAACCTGCAAAACACCTGATACCAACGGGAAAATGCAGAAAGAAGCCAAGCTTCTCAACTTATCTTTCTTGGTATAATTTTCTTTGTAGAATGACCTTATAAAAGCTTTTATTGAAGTAAGAATAATGTAGAAGAAGCAAATGAAAATATGAACTACATATAACTTTCCTCGTTGATACTCCCCTGCATCATTTATAAAGAAAACAAAATTATTATGGAAGGATGTTACAATAAGCACCGCATCCACCAAAAGTGGAATCATACTTATAGCCCAACCAGCTTTCGTACTGATGGTCCTTGATTCTTGTTCGCTTTCTGCATATAAATACCACATATATGAAACAACTATTGTAAATACGTGATATATACTGTTTACTGCAAAATCTATGGCATCCGAAAATTGCCACATATACGAAGCATCAATTATACCCCACAACAAATCACTTGAGCATAAAATTATGGATGAAATTATAAACCATGAATAAGTAACCTGAGAAACACGTTTATCAGAGCTTCTCAAAATTCGCACAAGAACCATACCTAAAATTGCAATGCAAAAAATATTCAAGGTGCAATACAATAAATGTTCCATAATTTCACCGTCCTTTAATTAGTTTTTAAATCTATTTTTGGAGCAATACAACTGTTTCCACATGGGCTGTGTAAGGGAACATATCAACCGGTTGTATTCTCTTTACTTTGTATCCGTTTTTTATAAGATAGAATAAATCTCTCTGCTGAGTTTCAGGATTGCAAGATATATATACTATTTTTTCGGGAGATAAGGCAACAGCACAAGAAAGAAATTTTTTGTCACTTCCTGCTCTTGGAGGGTCCATAAAAAGAACATCGCATTTTTCGTTCTGTTCTTTCATTGAGAGCATAAACTCTCCTGCATCGGCACAAATAAACTTAATATTTTCTATATTGTTTATTTTTGCATTTATTTTTGCATCTCTTACTGCATCAGGGTTGAGTTCGCAACCTATTACCTCACCTGCAGACTTTGAAGCAACTATGCCGATAGTTCCTATTCCGCAATATGCATCGATAACCTTTTCTTTTCCTTGAAGATTTGCAAATTCTATTGCTTTGCTATATAAAATCTCCGTTTGCACGGGATTTATCTGATAAAATGATTTGGGAGAAATTCTGAAGGTACATCCGCACAAAATATCTTCTATATAACCTTTTCCGTACAAAACAGTTTCTTTATCACCCAGAACCATACTTGTGAATTTGTTATTTATATTCTGGACTATTGTTGTAATTTCAGGGTGTATTTTCAGAAGTTCTTTAACAAAGTTGTTTTTAGAGGGGAAAACCGTCGTGCCTGTAACAAGCACCACCATTATTTCTCCTGTCGAAAAGCCTCTTTTTACAAGCACATGGCGAAGAAATCCGTTTCCTTTTCGCTCATCATAAACCGTCAGTTTGAAATCTTTAACAAGTTTTCTGACAGTCAAAATTATTTCATCCGCTTTTTTATCTTCAATAAGACAGGAATCTGTTTTTACAATGTTATGTGTACTTGACTGATAAACTCCCGAAATTATTTCTCCGCTACGAGTTCTTCCGAATGCGGCTTGAACCTTATTTCTGTAGTGAAAGGGTTTTTCCATTCCGATAATTTCGTTTACTCTGTGAAAAGAACCCAGAAGTTTAACAACCTTTGACTGTTTGAATTTCAGTTGTTCGGAATAAGTCATATTCATCAACTGACATCCGCCGCATTTTCTTGAAACAGGACATATTCTTGTTTTTTCAGTTTTGATTTTATCTGACATCTGATGTTTCCTTCTTTTTTTCGGCGGTATTCATACTATCTTTATAAACGAAGAAGCGACAGAATAAAAACTCTGTTGTCATATTGGTGAGCATCGTTACCCCTAAAATTAAATACTCCGCAAATTCCCAGGTAGTCCTTTGAGCAACCAATTCTCCCAAAATTACTGAAACAGGGGTAAACACACAGTAAAATCCAAAAACTTTAAGCATAGCTATAGGAATATTCGTAGCAGACTTAAAAGTAAATTTACGATTAAAGGTAAAATTCCAAAGAACAGAAAGAATGAGAGCTACTAAATAGCTTGCACCGTATTCAGAATTAAAAAACCATTGCAAAATCGGGTTAGTGCTTTCAGTCTGGGGCAAAAGCTCATTAAGAAGCGTAAATGCTACAACTTGAATTATTCCGGCAGATGCTGAGAATGCCGCAAATTTTATCGCTTGTAAGGCATTTTCTTTTTTCGTCATATTTTTGCTCATTTTCTTGCCCCCTAATTTGAATATACTAATATACGTTAAGTATATCACACTAATTTGTGTAATGCAATTACAATTCAATTACAAAATAAAAAAGACCTTACTCTTTTGAGTAAGGTCTTTAGTACTATTTAGAAATCGATACCTGTAGCCATTGAAAGAATGTCTTCAACGTCGCTTGTTGTGATTTCGCCGTCTTCGTCGATATCACCCATAATAAAGTGGTCATCGTCAACTTCTTTCTGACCTGCAGCAACTTTAAGTGCATATCTTGCGTCCATAGTTGTGATAGCGCCGCTGTCATCAAGGTCACCTATCATACCTGCAATATTGATGGGAGTAACTTTTCTCTTATAAGTGTTGAAAAGTGAGAACTGAGGATAATTTTCTGTATCTGTGAAAACATCGTACTGTTCTTCTGCACTGAGAAGCCAAATAACGATATCAGTTGTACCGTAGTCCATATTGTGGCCATTGTGCTGTAAGTTTTTGTAGAACCAAGTCTGTTCGGGGAACATACATGTTGAAGCGTCAACCTTACTATCCCAAGAAACGTGGTTATGACCATCTTTAATTGCCTGGCTGTAAATATTGGTCCAATCGTCAAATGCCTGGAGATATTTTGAACATGTTGCGCCACCGCTTGCATACTTAACATCAATGATTGTGTCGCTCTGTTCATATTCGTCGCTGATCGGAATCATCTGGCAGTTGTAACCAACAACGATACCGAAATTCATACCGTCATCCATTGCATTTTCGATGATTGTTTTAGCATTTTTCTGAATCTTGTTGTATTCATCAATCTTAGCTTCAAGAGCAGCATCAATTGAATCGCCGAAGAGGAATTCTTTACCTGCTTCGTAATCCTCAGCAGGAATAAGGCTCCAGAAACCGGGCATACCTGCAATGTAGGGAATAACTGTATCTGTGTACAAACGGGGAAGAATACCTGCAACAGCTTTATTGATGTCGCCGAAATATTCTTTTGAAAGACCGTCATAAGTTGCGATATATGAAATTATGAAAGCAGTAATATGAGTTGTAGCGCTAACGTTAGCCATCTGAACGAGGTAGTTTTCTACTGTAAACATATCGAATTCGATATTGTTAATAGCAATATTACCTGCAAGACTTGTACCCTGCCATGCGGGAGCAGAAAATACAAGGTTGTTGATGCTCTTGCTTCCGAAGCCGTAAAGGTATGCAAGAACTGCGTTTGCACCCATGCTGTGAGCAACAACGTTAACTTTCTTAACGCCTAAGTCGTCCTGAATAGTCTGGATGTATTTATCTAATTCTTCAGCTACATCAACAGGAGACTGACGCCAGTCATAGCTGAAATTATATACGTTTTCTTCGCCGAACTCTTCAGCATAAGCCTGAGCAAATACGGAAAGTCCTGCTTTTTCTTCATCGGTATATTCTGACATAGGTTTCTCGTTCTGCTTGATGCCTACAGTAGCATCAACGGGAGTACCATCAGGATTGTAACCGATAGGCTCAACATATTTGTTAACTACGGGATAGAACTTGTCTGCAAATGCATTATAGTCCTTCTTAGTTACACCATAATTGATGCAACCACCGATAAATGAGCCGAGAATTTCTTTAATCATTTCCTCAAGAGCTGCATCATCAGTAGCAAATGCGGGAGCCTCTTCCTCTGTACCTATATTTTTGTACAAGGGTGTTGAGAAGATACCGTCAACAATAACAAGGGGATAAACTTTTGCTGCGCCAACAGGCATAACAAAAGCTACAACCGCAAGAGTTATTGCTAAGATAACACTAACAATTTTCTTTGTTGCTTTCATATTAATCCTCCTAAACAGATAAGATAGCATACACCTAATGACAGTACACTACCATATATACAAACTGATTTTACCATACAATTCTCTCAAATGCAATAGTATTGAGAAATTTTTACATCAATACTTTGACAATTTTGAAGGGTGGATTATTGGTGAAAATGAATAATTTTTAAGTTAATTTAACCGATATTTCCCCCGAATAAAGATTCTTTACTGTTCCGTCGGGAAATTCTACAATTAAATTACAGTTGTCATCAATATCGATAGCCTTTGCATTTTCTGTTTTTTCACCCTGAATAACGGTTACCTCTTTTCCCAAAACAAAGTTTTTCTCTCTGTATTCTTTAAGGTGTTTTTTTGAGGAAAGCTCTGTATAAAAACCGAAAAACTCATTGAGGAATAACGCAACAAATCGGTTACGCAAATTTTCTTTTCTGTTTCTAAAAACTGAACCTGCAATATTTTTTATTTCTTCAGGGAAACCCTCTTCAGATTCATAAATGTTTATACCAACACCTAAAACCGCAAAATCCAAACCGCCGCTTTGGGAATTAAAGCTCGATTCTGTCAATATACCGCATACTTTTTTATTATCTACAAATATATCATTTACCCATTTGATTTCAGGCTTTTTTATACCTAAATTTTCCAACGCTCTGCAAACACTTACAGCTGCAGCAGTTGTTATCTGAACCGCATCTTCGGGCTTAATTTCAGGTTTTAAAAGCAAACTCATATATATTCCCGAATCTCCAGGAGAAAAGAAGCTTCTTCCCATTCTGCCTCTTCCGGCAGTCTGCTCCCCTGCAATTATAACAAGACCCTCTTCCCTTTCTTTAGCGCGTTGGCGAACAAGGGTGTTTGTGGATTCTGTTTTTTCCAGAACTTCGATTGTTATTCTGTTTTTTAATTCGTTTTTCAAGAGTGATAAAATCTCTTTTGAACTGATTATATCTACCATAAAAATCCTTTACAGATTAAAAAACAGCGCCTCAAGGACGCTGTTTTTATTTATGTATTTCTTAATTAATAAGCAACTGTGTATTCTGTGATAACCTGAATACCAACTCTTGCGCCGTTAATTGAAAGAACTGCCAATTTAGCATCAAGAGAAAGAATACAAGGAGCATTGAGCTTAAGTTCTACAAGGTTTCCTGTTGCTTTGTCAATTGTTGCAACTGTTGTAACATTTTCGTAATCAATGTTGATGTTGTTGAGCTGAAGTCCGGGAACAGAACCGATAGCACCTGTAATCTGAGTTTCCTCAATAACACCTGCGATTGCACCAACACCGTCGCTACCTGAAGTGGGGTTCTTTGCGTTTTTAGCAACGAGAGTAACGATATATTTACCGTCTTTCTCTTCGCAAGAAACTTTCTGAAGACCGTTAGTTGTAAGCGCACTTGCATCGGGAAGTTTTTCTTTTTCCCAAGGTTCATTTTTAACTTCGATAGATGCTTCGTCAGCAACCATAAACATACCCATAAGAGTAGAAGCTGCACTTGAAAGGCTACCTGCTTCTGCGATACCTTTGTAGTTAAGAGCACCGTCTTTAACGCGAACTACTGACTTGGATTTTGTTCTTGCAGCGTTTACTGCTTTTTTATACAAATCAACAACTTCCTGGTCAGAAAGCTTTGCGCTTGAACCTGCATCCTGAGAACCTTTATCGTCTGCAGAAGTATTGTTGTCTGCTGTATCGTTAGACGATGTATTGTCTGATGCAGTATTGTCTGTTGCTGCATCTGTTGTAGCAGTACTGTCTGATGCAGTGTTGTTTGATGCAGTATCGTTTGAAGAACTGCTCTGTGAATTGTTATTTGTCTGGTTCTGAACAGGAGCATTTGTCTGTACGCTCTGCTGTGATGCAGCACCTGCTTCTCTGGACGCTACAATAAGCATAACTGATGCCATATTGTTAGCAGTAATGAGAGATAAAGCAACTGTAATTGCTGCCAAACCGATTACTATTTTTTTGATAGGTGACATTTTCATTCCAATGCACACTCCATTCCAATTTTAATCTCTCTTATTATAAATAATGAATTTGAAAATGTCAACAGATTTCACAGAAATGATAAAATCACTTATTAAAAAATTCCCTTTCGCTATTGTTTATTTTTTACAATTATTGTAGAATACTAAAGTATTATTATTTAAGGATTTTTGGTATGAGCAACATTTTAAAACAAAAGAATATCAAAAAAGACGTTCTTGCAGGTCTTACGGGGGCTATGCTTTTGGGGTCTTATGCCCTTTGCACTGCCGCCTCCGCAGGTCTCGGGCTTTGGAATGTCTTTTTTTGCGTAGTGCTTTGCGCTCTGTTTTCTGTTAAACTGAAAAACAAAATTTTTGCTCCCGATGCATTTCTTCTTATGCCCGTTCTTTATGTAGTTTCAGAATGCGGTAATTTTTATCTGCCTATTTGTATGGTTTTCGGTACTACAATTTATTTTATTCTTCAAAAAATTATAAAAAAGAGTGCTGTTACAGATAGTTTTATTGCGTGGGCAACCTTAATTCTCGCCCTTGTTGCAACGGTTATGCTTACAAATCAATATTTCGGAATAGGTGCTTCCGGCTCTACTGCTTTTGAAATGCTCAAAAGCTATCGTTCTCTTGGTTTTCATCCCCATTTCAGAGGACTTCTCTATGGAACAATCACTCTTTTTGCAATGATTACCTACCCCTTTAAATACAAAAAGCTCAACAAAACTCTCCCTGCGGAATTTATGACCTTGCTCATTCCCCTTATACTCAATGTATTCTTAAATCCCCAAAGAGAATTGACAACTGTTAATGAAATTGAAGTGTTTTCAAATTCCCGGATATTTTACTTAATCCCTTTCAATTTTTCAGAAACTTTTGAACAATCAAATATATCTGCTTTAATACTCGGTTCGCTTTTCTTTGGTGTCGTTCTCTTCTTGCGTTCATCAAAGGAAAACAAGCTTACAAATACTTTCGTAAATTTCACAAGCGCTATTTTTTCATTTTTACCTGCAAGGCAGTTTGAGTTTACAAGTTATTCTCCCCTTTCAGCAATTATAACCATTGCCGTAAGCGGTGTTGTTATATTCCTTTGCCCCAATATTTTATCAAGAATTCCCATGCATTGTGTAGGTGCTCTTCTTATAGTTTCCGCCTGGCAACAAGTGCCCTACAAGTCACTTTCCCTCTCACCAAAAAAACTTAATAAGGAGGGCAAGTAAAATGATAAAGGACAAGAAAAAACTTGCAAGAGTTATTGCAACCTGGGTTGTAACAAGCGTTATGCTTTCCGTATTCATTCTCGACATTGTTGTTGTAGCTCTTGGCAATAAATATGTTAATGAAATTCCCGTAAGCGACGAAACTTTCGATTACAAAAACGGTGACGACAGAATTCATTTTCTCAACACCGCAAATTCCGACTGTATCATAATAGAAAGCAACGGCAAATTTGCCCTTGTTGACTCCGGCGAGGGTAACGAAAACCCCCGAAGAAAAACCGAATACAAAGGCTATCAGGAAGAGGTTATAAATTATATTAAAAAGGTTGCTTCCGATGAAAACGGCAATGTAAATTTTGAATTTGTTTTAGGAACTCATATTCACTATGACCACGCAGGAAATTTTGAAGCAATTTTCAAGGACGAAAAAATTTCTGCAAAAAAGGCGTACTTCAAAGAATTCAATGAAAAAGTTGCCACAGAAATGGAAACGGGCGATTGGGGCAACAAAGAAACTTACGAAAAGATTATAAAAACTCTTGAAGAAAGAAATATTCCCGTTATCAGCAACTTGCCCGACACAGAATTCACTTTTGGAGATTTTACATTACGCTTTATCAACACTGTAACCCCCGAAGAGCTATATGAAAAGGGTGAAAACGCAAGTAGCGTAGGCGTTATAGTTAAAAAAGGTGAAAAAACCGCCTTTTTGGCAGCAGATTTCACTAATGATTCAGGCCTTGAAAAAATCTATGCAGATGATATCGGAGATGTTGACCTTTTAAAAATCGGCCATCACGGTTATTATGGTTCTTCCTCAATGAGCTTTTTGAAAGTGTTAAAGCCCGAAATTACTATAGTTACAAACCATTTGGGGAAAATCTACCCCAATGTTAAATGGAATATTACTATGGTTGCAAAAGCTCCCACATTTTCTACCGCTCACAGAAACGGAATTATCGCAACCTTTACAGACGATAACAAAATAATCTTAACTCAAAATGCAATGGAAGGGTGACAAAGATGCTCTTTTTCTATCCCGAAGATTACGGCGCTAAAGGTGACGGAATCACAAATGATAAAGAAGCCATACAAACCGCTATCGACAAAGCATTCGAAAACGGTGGCGGAACGGTTGTTCTTACATCGGGGAAAACATATTTTTCCGACTCAATTCAAATAAAGAAAAATGTTGAGCTTCATTTGCAGAAAGGCTCACGACTTAAGGCAACTGATAATATTGAGGGCTACATTCGTCCCTGCAATATGATAAACGACCCAAAAACCGCTTTAATCGGAAACCCTGTTACCGGAAAGCCCTCTTTTGTTTTCATTTACGGCTACGAGGCGGACGGTTGTTCCATAACCGGCGAGGGCACAATTGACGCCAACGGTCATAGCTTTGTGGAAAGAAAAGACCGCTACTATGTTACAGGCAATTTCTACCCCCGCCCCACAGTTATTTACATAGAAAAAAGCAATAATATCACATTTAAAAGCGTTACAATTGTCGATGCACCTTTCTGGACACTCCACCCTGCAGGTTGTGATGATGTTCTCATTTCAGAAATCCGTATTCTTAATGATTTGGATGTTGCAAACTCCGACGGTATTGACCCCGACCATTGCACAAACGTGAAAATTTTAGGTTGTCATATTGAATGTGCGGACGACTGCATTTGCCTTAAAACCTCAAAGGGAAACAGTGAATATGGTCCATGTGAGAATATAATTATCAGCAATTGCACTCTCATTTCTACCTCTGCCGCAATTAAAATTGGTACAGAAGGTGTGGGAGATTTTCGCAATGTTATTGTTGATAACTGCATCATTTCAAAAAGCAATCGGGGACTTTCTATTCAAATCCGTGACGGCGGTAATGTAGAAAACGTTTCCTACTCAAACTGCATTATCGAAACCCGACGCTTTTGTCCTGACTGGTGGGGTACAGCAGAGCCAATCGTTATTACAACCTTTAATCGTGACGAAAACACAAAATCGGGCAAAATTAAAAACATTCGTTTTAGTAATATTACCTGCAAAGGCGAAAACGGTGTGCTTATTCACGGAACTGCAGAAAATGTTATTGAAGACATTACCTTTGAAAATGTTCACATAACAATGAACAAGTGGACAAAATGGGAAAGCGGTCTTTATGATTTGCGCCCCTGTCTTCAATACGGTGTTGAAAAAATCAAAAATGCAGGTTTTTATCTGCGTCACGCAAAAAATGTTACAATTGAAAAATCCTCGGTCAAGTGGCTTAACACTTGCGAGGATTACAGTATGAAAAATATTGATGCAGAGAATTGTGATAATGTAGAACTGATAAGATTTAAAGATTAAAAATGAAAGAAGCGGATTTTTTGAAATCCGCTTCTTTTTACATATTCAAAATATGTGTTTCTAAAATTTTCTCATTATCATTAAAGATAACCCGAATTTTATCTTTTTCAAAAACAAAACCGTTACCTGCAAATTCTCTGCTTTTTTTGTTTACCTGAGACCCCACCACAACGGGACAAGGTTGACCGAAAGCATCATATTCGCCACCGGGCATATCAACAGAAAATTTATGAATATGTCCGCAAATCATAATTTGAGGTTTTATTTTTTCTTTTAGAATTTTTGCCCAATAGGTAAAAGTATCTTCTTCTATATTAAAAGGTTCCCGATACCTTCTTGTAAAAGGGTTATGAGCAACAACGATTCTGTGTTCAACGCCCTCTGCACCAAACTCTTCGGCGGATTTTTCCGTCAGCTTTTCAAGGAAATCAGTTTCTCTTTCTCTGAAAAAGCTACACGCAACCATATTGCCGTATTCCTTGTGAGTATCGGGCTTATCTTCACCGCAATCAAGCACAACGCCCCATATATTTCCCACTTTAAAAGTAAAAAACGAGTTGCCGTTTTCACAGGGAGTATATTCGGCTATCTGCTCTGCGTAAATGCCTCTTGTATCGTGATTACCTCTTGAAAAAACAACGGGGATTTCACCTTTTGTAATTCGGGAAATAATTTCATAAATCGTATCAAAATTTTTGATTTTTCCGCTATCTTCAGGAACGTCTCCGTTAAGAATAAGAAAATCAATTTCACCGATTTCTTTTCTGAATTTTTCAGCACAAGCAACGGGCTCATCTATCATATTATGAGCATCTGCAATATGGTATGCAACAACTCTACCCTGAGGAACTTTTCTGAAAGAAAACCTTTCCTCTTTTACATTACAGGTCAAAGAGAAATATGCTTTTCTTTTTATGACTCTGCGATAGCAAATCGTGTATTCGCTTTCTGCATCAAGAACTTCACAGGGAACTGTCATTTTATGTATTCTTTTTGCAGAACGCAAAATACCGTTTGATTCGTCATAAAAGCACTTATTTCCGACCCGAACCCACATTACTGTTTCACTGGTTACCGGAACTGTAATCTGATAGTTTTTACCTACCACAAAAACCGCAGGTGCTGTTTTTAATACTTTTTTCATTTTTCCCCTACCTGATTTGAAACTTTCTTAGCCGAGCATTTGCGATATAGTAATTATAACAGGGAAAACCTTGTTAAAAATCTGAGGGAATACAACTGCAAAAAGAATTGCAATAACAAAAGTCAATGAAAGCTTCTCCAAAACAGAAAAACCGTAAATCACAAGGAAAAAGGGAGCCAATATAATTTTTACCGCTATATTGGTATCTTTGTTATAGAATAAATCTTTAAAAGTGAGCACATCTTCAAACGAGGGAACGCAGTTCGCTGCTAAAGAAACTCCCAACCAGATGAAAAGCCATGCAGTAATTGATTTCATATCACCAATATAGGCAATTCGGTAAGAACCACCCAGGAAGAAGCAACAAGCCAATACGAAATTCAAAAAGAAAGGGATAAAGCACATAAAAAAGCTATGGGATTTCTTTTTTATTAATTCGTGCTCCACGTGGCCGCACATTTCTGAAACCTTAAATGATCTTACATCCTCTGCAGGAATTGAGCACAAACGGCAAACAAGATGTTCCCAGAAACTTCTTAAAACAGTTCCTGCAACTGTCAACACTCTTGTACCAACATAAAGGTTAATCACTGCACATCACCTACCCCTTCAGAAAATAATTGTTTAGCTGAAATTTTTCCGTCTAAATAATCGTCCACTCTTTCGGTAATTTCTAATGAATTTTCTTTCAGATCTTTTTTAACTTCTTTTATTTCGTCCTTATTACCCAATTCATTTTCAACTACCAGAGAAACTAACATCAATAAGCCGTAATCATTTATTTCTCTTGCATCGTCAATAATTTCTTTTGCTGAATCCAAATCACCCTTAACCACATATGCCATGGCTTTCATTCTCATAAGCTCTGTGTCTTCAGGAATAATTTCCAATCCTTTATCTGCCCATTCAATAGCTTTATTGGTCTGGGACGACATTCTGTATATAGACGAATATAAAACATAACCGCCTGCATTCTCTGAATTGAGTTTGTATAAAGATTCTGCAAGGTACTTTGCCTCGTCAACGTTGCCTTTCTGCAGCTTAACATTACCCAACTCATAAGCATAAAGCCACAAATACTCCGGAGACAACTCTGAAACCTCAACCATATATTTGTAGCAATCGTCGTAATGCCCCGTAGAATACGCAAACATATACTGACAGAAACGAACCGCTGCTTGATTTGTACCGCTCTTTTTCTGGGTTCCGTCAATAGAGGTAACCATAACCTCTTTATCAATGATAGAACCGATTTCTGTCATAATTTTTGTATAGTTATCTTTATTTTCATAGTCTAACTTTGCATATTCGTCATTATTGAGCAAAGTATAAAACTCCTGGAATGTTCCGTTTATTATAATAACTTCTTCTCTCATTTGAGTATATTTATAATAAAGCGGGAGTTTTGCTTCAAGAGAAGACAGCGCATCTTCAATTTTTTCTGCTACCGATTGCATTGATGTAACGCCATCAGGCATGGTGTTAAACAAAATTTCGGCGGTATTTAAATACAATTTTTTCGGAACAATTTCATCCTCTTCAAAAGCTTCAATGGCACTTTCATAAGCTTCCAAAGCAGAATAGAGCTTTCGTTCAGAAAGGTAATTATCACCTTTTCTCACAATATTATATTTATCAAAATCTTCTGTAAAGGAAAAGATACTGATTACGCTTAAAAATACTACTGCTGCAAGAACTACCAGACTTTTTATATTAAAGGGATAATCTTTCATTGCCTCGCGGCATTCTCTGCAATATTCATAGTTTTCTCCGAAGCTTTTATCGCGTCTGCGTTCGCCGCAACATTGGCAAAGCTCTTCTTCGGGAATTACGCCTTCACCATCTTCGTATTGCTGAATTATTATTCCGCTTTTAACAAGCTCTTCCTCGGTCATAGCCTGAGCTTTTTCTAATTCTTCTTTAAAAGTTTGAGCAAGGCGTTCCAACTCCTCATCAAGTTCTTTTGCGGAATATTCCTGAGATTTATCTATAGCGTTTGAAAATTTATCTTCTGTAACAGCTTTTTCATCAGCTGTCTGAGCAATCTCATCCTTTGATAAATTCAACTTTTTTTCGTCTTTCAAGGAAAAACCTCCTTATTATAAGTCTGCTTACATTGTATCACCATTTAAGGTAAATTTCAAATAAAAACAGAAATTAATAAGGAGGTTTACAAAATATTCATTTTTAAAAGGTTGTTTTACCTTGTTTTTCTTAATTTCACCTTGATTTCCTTGGATGACAAGTCAAAAACAGATGCCAGAACCACACATCCCACAACAGTAATTATAAGTTCAGGAATCATATACCCTGCGTTGTAAGTAAGAGAATATTCCCACACCGCCTGAACACCATCAGTATAATCTCCCCAGATTGTGACACCGCTTATAAAGTGACAAATAAAACGAATTACGGATACCACCGCACCGCCCAATCCAAGAGAAATAACAGGATTTTTAATTTTATTTTTAAAGATTCCGCCAAAACCCAGAGCACCAAAAGCGATTATATAATCCGCAAAAATCAAAATGAGATATGCAACAATACCGCTGACATAAGCAAAGTTTCCGATACCGAAAAGCAACTGTATGATGCCCATAGTAAGACCTGCAAATGCACCCCATTTAATTGAGTAACGGTATGAAATCACTACCATAGGAACCTGGCTGAAAATGGTAACACTTCCCCCAAAGGGAAATTTGATTATGGCAAATTCTGCTAAAAGGGTCGAAAGAGCAAGCATTAAAGCGCTTTCAACAAGCCGTCTTATTTTTTCTTTTTTAGTTAAAGTCATTATAAAAATACCTCCGAATAAAAATCTCCCTACGGCGGTAACACTGCCATAGAGAGATACTAATCCAAAGGTATTTTTCCTACGGCGGCATTATCCGCATCAGGTTATTAGGGTCAGAAAAGGAATGTTTTCTTTCTCAGCCGACGTCCGCCAGCTCCCCTGTTTTATTTTCGGCAAAATTTGTAGCTACTCAACTTTGCACCCTTATTATACAACTGGAAAAACAAAAGTCAATAAAAATCACATATTTTTTGCTCTGAAGGGGATATTTTCGCCGCAAAGTCTTTTTGAAATTCTCAAAAATGCACTGTTACCCTTACAGTCATAGGGTATTTTTTCTCCGTTTACACCTGCATAAACCTCTTGAGAATCGGGAACTATACCCAAAAGCCTTGCACCTACCGTATCAATAATTTCATCCACATTGATTTTCTTGTGAAGCTTCTTATTGAATTTATTTACCACAAGGCGAACATCATTCACACCGCTTTTTCTAACATTCTGACAAGCGTAAGAAGCAGCACGTATGCTGATATTATCAGGTGTAGAAAGAATTATACACTCTTCACAAGCCTTTGCAGAAAGCAAGAAGCCACTTTCAAGACCTGCGGGAGAATCAAGAAATATAAAATCAAAATCTTTTTTATATTTTTCGATACATTCGGAAAACTTCTCCGTAGTATATTCTTCCGAAAAATCAATGGGTGCAGGAAGAAGGAACAGATTTCTGCTGACTTCAATAACTGCTTTTCTGAAATCTACGTTGTTTTTTATTACATCGCCCCAATTATAAACGGTTTTTTCGGAAACTCCCAAAAGAATATCAAGGCTTCTCACCCCGATATCCATATCAACAAGAAGTACTCTTTTTTCGTGAAGAGCCAACATTTTGCCTACACAGGCGCAAAAAGTTGATTTTCCTACACCGCCTTTGGCAGATGCAACAGATATAACTTTCATTTTATCAGTCCTAATTTATGTTCAAATACTGTCTTCTGACTTTTATGCTCTGACAACCTTATCACTCTTGCAACTTGTCAGCTTAAGAGTGCAGCCTGCACCAACATATGCTGAACCTTTTTCATTTTTGGTGAGCGTTGCATACTTTAATTCAGCCTTACTTTCATTGGTTAAGCCTATTGCGTATTTACCATTTTCCTGTATATATGTCTTTTTATATGTTGATTTAAGGTATGAGCCATTTTTAAGATAAATTCCGTACTGTTCGCTTCCGTTTATCTTATTACCTGTTCCAACTATATAAAGCTTTGCTTTTTCGTCAAGAACTATAGAACATTGCTCTATTGAATCATTAATCACATTATTCTTACCGAAGCTTATGATACCGTATTTACCTGTCACACTGATATTAGAACGTTTGCTTCTTTTAATTGTATTAGATGACATTTTCTTGATAACATATTTGTTATCTCCGGGGTATTTATGAGTTCCTTCTATAGCTATACCGCATGAACCTGAGTCGGTTATAGTGTTACTTGAAAAAGAACTTTTCACGTAACATTTTTTCTCAAGCCATATTCCGTGGGTTCCCGCTTTGGAAATTTTATTCCCTTTTATATTTGTAATTCTGACATAGTTTTGCTTTGTTTTGCTTGATGGTGACTGCTCTGTATCGGTACTTATACCATGTCCACCTGTTTTTGTTATAGTATTATTATTGATATTATTGGCGCTGGCATGGGTTATATCAATACCTGAACCATACTTTTCTGAACCTATATTAGTAATTGTGTTCTTGGAAATAGAAGTTGCAGATGAACCATACATTATACTGATACCGCATGCGTTACGGGTTGTGCAATCATGAACATTGTTATAACAGATGCGTATATTCTTACAGCTTATAGCCTTAATACCGCATTTGGTTGCACCGGTAACATCAGTATATTCTATATTTCCATCAACCTGCTTATCGCCTGATTTTTTCTTCTCGAATGTAGTCTCATTTTTGAATGAAAGAGGGAATGATGCTTTTGAAGCACCATCATATTTACCGCCATATACAGAACCGCTTACCATAACCAAACGAGTCATTGATGCACCTGCCTTGATAACAGTACTATCTTCTGCTACAAGGATTACATTTTCAGGAACATATATGCCTACTTTATAACCCGCTTTTATTTCACCTTTTTTATATGCCTTTGCCTCTTTGATAACATATTTGGTATTAGCAGGTATATACACTATACACGGAGATGTGTCTGAAGAATTATTCAATGCAGCTTCAAACAAATCCTCTTGTAAAGTATCGCGTGACTCGTTAACTATAACCTTTTCAGTGCTGTATGCTTTCTTTGCAGCTTCAAGGTTTGTTGTATCTGCTTGAGCAGCTTGTCCATTAACCGAAACCATTCCTATTACACAGATAAAAGCCATTATAAAACTTAATAATCTCTTCATAGTTTAACATCCTTTCATTTTTTAAATATGAGAGTGTTGGTTACGGTATCAATTCGTTAGCTGTTCCTTCGGAATTGAAGCTTGTTTTCTGTCCGAAGTAATAATTATAAACAGGAACCGCTGCCTGTGAAGTCTGACTACCTGTCAAAGCGTTTTCTGCCACAATAGCAATAGCAATTTCCGGATCATCATAAGGCGCAAAGGAAATAAAGAAACCGTTGTTACAGTCCATTGTAACGCCACTTTCAGTTGTCCTTTTAAGCTGGGATGTACCCGTTTTACCTGCCGCCTCAACGATACAGTCTTTGAAATAGTAAGATGAACCGCCGTTTTCTATAACCTGGCGCATACCTTGTTTTACTATTTTAAGTGTTTTTTCGCTTACATTTATGGTATTGAGCACTTCGGGTTCAGTTTCGTAAATCACTTCTGACATATCTGCCGAAAGAACTGATTTTATAATATAAGGTTTATATCTCGTTCCGCCGTTTGCAATAGTTGCACAGTAGTTTGCAAGCTGCAATGGAGTGAAAAGGTTGTCCGACTGACCGATTGCCGCCTGAACGGTGTCACCGGGGTTCCAGACCTGCCCTGCTGCTTCTTTGTTGGCAATGCTTGCCAATACACCTTCTGCCTCGGGAAGCTCTATTCCTGTTTTCTGCCCCAGACCCAAAAGACTGCAATATTTATTCATTTTATCTATACCAAGCATTTTGCCCATTTCGAAGAAATAAATATTACAGGATTTTTCGAGAGCCGTTGTCACATTAAGATAGCCGTGAGATTGAAGGCATTTAAATGTCTGGTCCTCAAGAACATAGGTTCCGCCACAATAACAAGTGGTATTTATTGTTGCAGCTTCCTCCTCCAATGCGGCTATGGAAATTGCAGGTTTCATAGTCGAACCGGGAGCATAAGCACTTTGAATACCTCTGTTCCACAAAGGACTTTCCGTATCAGAAGCGAGTTTAGAGTAATCCTTAAAATATCTTGTTATATCATAAGTAGGTAATGACACATTCGCAAGAACTGCACCTGTTTTGCAATTCATAACAACCATAGCACCTGCCGTGCCAAAATAAGATGAATTCTTATTGTCGATAAGCATTTCCTGCAATGCTTTTGCCGCTACCATCTGAAGTTCGCTGTCAATAGTTGTAACAACTGTATTTCCCTGACAGGGTTTAGAAAGATAATCTTCGGTAACTGTTCCGTCAGAATTAGTTGTTGTTGTCTTTATTCCGTTAGTACCCCTGAGATAGTTCTCCATTGCGGCTTCAATACCGCTTTTTCCGTAACTGTCATTAAGAGAGTATGCATTGTTCTTTAAAACTTTAATCTCTTTTGCTGTAAGGGTATCATCATTTAATTTTTCATTAAGTTTTTTTGTTTCAAGTTCATATTCTTCTGCGCTTATAGAGCCCACAACGCCGAGAATATGAGAAAAGCTTGTTTTATCGTTGTATTCGCGATAGCTGACATTCTCAATATCAACTCCGGGGTAGGTACTGCTTTTCTCCTTTATTGCGGAAACAATTTCTGTTGGTACATCCTCTGCGAAAGTGTAGGGCGAAGAAACAGAGAAATATAAATATTTCATTCCGAAGCAAACAGAAGCAACCTTTCGGGCATCTTCTCTTGAATAACCTTGGAGTCCATATCTTTCAATAAGAGCGTCAAGACATTCATCCGCCGATGATTTTTCACCCTTCTCCATTTCAAGCATATTTTGAGAAACCATATATTCAAATTCGGTTTCTTTATCTTTATCAATAATAAGCTTACCTTTTTTATATTTGAGGGGAAGTCGGTCAATCCACTCAATATCATTTTTTTCAAAAAGGTTTATAAGCGAAAAAATCAGTTCATTTCTTTCATTTTGCTTTTTTGAGGAGGGAAACTCCGAATATTTGAACACAACAGAATTACCCTGTCGGTTTGTGACAAGGGGGTTACCGTTGCAGTCGAGAATTTCTCCTCGTGCGGCTTTAACCGAACTGTTGGAAACTGCCAGACTGTCTGCAGCAGCTTTATATTGGTCTGCATTTATTAACTGGGTTTTCACAAGTGAGAAAACAAGAAATAAAAAGAGCAAACCTATAATAACAGTACCTGCAATTCTTCTTTTTTTTCGCAATTCAATAGACATAACTTTTTACTCTGCAATCTTGTAAGAATTGAAAATTGATTTAACTATAAAATAACAAACAGGAACAAAAACCACCGTAATAATAAGAGATGGCAAATAGAATGTAAATATCTGCCTTATGGGGTTTCCTGCACCCCAGAATCTTACAGCAATATAAATAATTTCATAAGCTGCAACACTTCCTGCCCCTAAAACCAAAGCAGTTATAAGATTGTTTCGCATAAGGTGACTTATAAGCAAACTGCTGACAGCACAAAGCATCATTAAAACGAGAGCGTTAAAGCCGTCAACACCGCTTGAAACATCCCATAAAACCCCTGCAAAAGCACCGAAAACTGCCGCAGGAACTTCTCTTTCAAACATTGCAACAGCAATGCAAAGAGGAATACTGATGAACACCTTTGCTCCGAAAAGCTCCAACAAGCCGCCTGCAGAATTCTGCAATAAAACAGAAAAAGTCAATAACAAACAGAAAATCGCCCATCTGATATATTTAGGCTTATTATCTCCATAATGCAAAGGTATCACCTCTTTCCTCTCAAATTATTTTTTTATTCTTCTCCCTGACCTTCAAATGAGGTTATTACAAAAACGTCAGAAACCTTTGAAAGCTCAACAAAAGGTTTCACCTCTGCATAAAATCCCGAAGAAATTTCATCATTCTGAACAGATGTAATTTCTCCGATTAAAAGTCCGTCAGGGAATATACCGCCGGCACCGGAGGTGCAAACTATTCCTCCGCCTACAACGGAAGTTGAGGCATCAAGCCCCGACAATTTACATAAACCGTTTTTAAATAACGCAGAATCGCCCGAAACATAGCCATATTCTCTTGTTCCTGATTCTAACGCACCGATGTTGACTCTGGGGTCAATAAGTGTATATACAACGCAGGTTGAAAAATTAACTTTTTTAACAATACCCACAACATACTCCCCGTATATTACCGGGTCATCAACCTCAACCCCATCTTTTGAGCCGATGTTAAGAACAAAAGAACCATATGCATCAGCAGCATCCCTGGACACTACTGACCCATAACTGAACTGGAAATCGGGATTTTGTTTTTTTACGCCATAGAACTCCTCGTAGGAATCCACTTTCTTTTTCATTTCATTATAATCTGCAAGCTGTTTGCGATATTCTTCCAATTCTTTTTTCAGTTCTTTATTTTCCTCCTCATAAACGGAAGCGGATTCAAAAGAAACTGAAAGCTCACCTAAATTTTCAGAAATCGCCGCAGATAATTTTTGCAAGGGAGAAAAAATTGTTCCCAATGCAGATGTAATGGGTGATGAGGCATTATGAGTAAATGCCGCAGTAAGAACACCTAAGAAAATCACAACCGCAATAACAACAAGATTTTTAAACCCCTGACTTCGAAAAAATCTTTTCATTATATTAGCCTTTCCTAAATCCTAAAAGGTCTTTTTCAAGACAGATACCCGTACCGTTAACAACACAGTCAATGGGATTCTTTGCAACATTAACAGGCATACCTGTTTCAGAAGAAATAAGCTTATCAAGTCCGCGAAGAAGTGCACCGCCACCTGTAAGAGTAATTCCTCTTTCAATAATATCTGCCGCAAGCTCCGGAGGAGTTCTGTCAAGAGTGTAGCGAATAGAATCGAGAATCTGGTCAACGGGGTCTGCGAGAGCCTGACGAACCTGCTCACTTGTAATTTCAACAGATTTGGGAAGACCGTCGATAAGATTTCGTCCTTTTATCTCCATTGCTGCCTCTCCCTCGTAGGGGTAAGCAGAACCTAATTTGATTTTAATATCTTCCGCTGAACGTTCACCGATAAGAAGGTTGAAGGTTCTTTTTACATAAGAAATTATTGCTTCATCAAAGGTGTCACCTGCAACTCTTACGGATTTTGAGGTAACAATATCACCTAAGGAAATAACCGCAACTTCACTTGTACCGCCGCCGATATCAACAATCATACTACCTGTTGCATCAAGAACGGGAAGTCCTGCGCCGATAGCAGCCGCCATAGGTTCTTCAATAAGGCTGACATATCTTGCTCCTGCACTTTTAGCAGCATCGTGAACAGCTCTTCTTTCAACCTCAGTAACGCCCGAGGGAATACAAATCATAACTCTCGCTCTATTAAAAGGAGAACCGCTTATAGCTCTTTTGATAAATTCCTTAAGCATATCAGAAGTCATATCAAAGTCTGCAATAACACCGTCTTTAAGAGGTCTTACGGCAGTAATTGAACCGGGAGTTCTGCCTATCATTCTTTTAGCATCTGCGCCAACGGCAACAACTGTTTTGGGATTAGTTCTCTCATCAACTGCCACAACAGAGGGCTCTCTGATTACTATGCCCTTTCCCTTTACAAAAACAAGTGTATTGGCAGTACCCAAATCCACGCCTATATCTTGTGAAAATAACATTTATATACAGTCCTTTCGGATTATTTTTCTTACTTATTTTTCCTTAATAAATATGTTGCAAAGAAAACTGCAGCGGAAATCGTTACAATAGTCGCACCTGCCGACGTATCGCAATAAAAGGAAACCAGAAGTCCTGAAATTCCGCAAACCAATGAAATGACTACGGAAAAAGCAAGATACTGACGGGAGTTTTTTGCAACGTTTCTTGCTGCCGCCGCAGGTAAAATCAGCAATGAATTAATGAGAAGAATTCCAACCCATTTTATAGACATCATTACAACCACTGCAACAACAATGACAAATATATTTTCATAAACAGCAGTCTTTATTCCGCGACTTGCTGCAAGTTCTCTGTTTACAGAGATAACAAGAAGTTTATTATAAATAAGCGACCAGACTATTATTACGCCTATTAAAGTAATAAACAGACACAAAATTTCACTTTCGGTTACGCTTAATATATCACCAACAAGGTAGGCGCTGTATTTTGAAAAACCGCCACCATAGGAAAGTACCAGAAGACCCAATGCTACCGAGGTTGATGAAAAAACACTTATTACCGTATCTGAGGAAGTGTTACCTTTATTTTTCACCCTCGTAATAATAAGAGCAAGGAAAACTCCGAAGGCAATAAGGGAAATCATTTCATTTTTTATTCCCAAAAGCACACCTAATGCTATGCCGGTAAATGCACTATGACCTAAAGCATCCGAGAAAAATGCCATTTTATTGTTAACCGCCATAGTTCCTAAAATGCCCATAAGAGGTGCAATTAAAAGAACTGCAACAAAAGCATTAACCATAAATTTATAATCTGCCCAGGAAAACGGTAAAACCGAATTTGCAAAACTATAGATAAATTCCATCATTCCGCCTCCCCTTCACTCAAGCTGTAAAAACTGCTTTTAAATTCGGGAGAACTGAAAACATCTGTTGCTTTGCCGCTTTTCAGAACGGATTTATTGATTAAAACTACCTTATCGGCAAAATCTCTTACTATGCCCAAATCATGGGACACCATTGCGATTGCCATATGGTAATTATGCTTCAGATCTCTTATAACCTCGTAAAACTTCTCGCTTCCTGCTGCATCAACGCCAGAAACGGGTTCATCAAGCAAAAGAAGTTCGGGAAGAGGGTAAAGAGCATTGGCAAGCATAACTCTCTGAAGCTCGCCACCTGAAAGTGAACCTAAATTTCTGTTTTTTAAATCCTTACAGCCCACTAACTCAAGAGCTTCATCAATTTCTTTTTTCAGTTTTTTATTTTTCACAAAGCAAACAGGACTATTTGTTCTGCCAACGAGAAGAAAATCTTCAACGCTTATAGGTGCCGAGCGGTCAAAATCCAGATGTTGAGGAACATAACCGATTGTTATATTACTGATTTTTTCACCATCGTGGGATTCAAAAGAAACTGTTCCCTCGTGGTGAATTTCTCCGAGAATTGATTTTACAAGAGTGGTTTTTCCTGCACCGTTAACGCCGATAAGAGCGGTTAATTCTCCGCAATGAAGGTGAAAAGAAACATCCGAAAGCAATACTTCGCCGCCTTTTTTCACACCGATATTATCAACTTTTATTTTACAAAGGCCGCAGCCGTTTTCGGAAGCCATTATTTCACCGCCTTTAAAATTGTTTCGTAATTTTCATTCATTATATCTTCATAAGCAGTGAGCTTTACTTCACCGCTTATTACGGGGTTAAGCACATAAATTTTTACATCGGTTTCCCGACTGAGAATTTCTGCAGCAGAACCATCATAGTTGGGTTCAACAAAAAGAGCTTTTATATTTTCCTCTTTAATCTCTCTGCTTAAATGGGCAAGCGCCTTTGCAGAAGGCTCACCGCCCTCGTCGCTTTCGATTGTATCTGCAATATGAAAGCCTACATCTTCTCCCAAATACTCAAAAGCACCATGGAAAGAAATAACAGACGGAGTTTCTTCGGGAAGCGTAATAGAATTTCTTTTTTCAATAAGGGCATCTAATCTTTTGATGTAATCTCTGTAATTTTCATCAATAATGTCCTTATATTCGGGGAACTCTGCCACAAGTCCGTTTTTGATATTTTCAATCTGAACTTTTGCATTATCCACAGAAAGCCAGATATGAGAATTCTCGTGATGATGGTGATGATTATGGGAATCTTCTTTGTGGTGATGCTCTTCGTTACAAATCAAATCAATATTCTCGGAAGAATCAACCACCTTGAGATTTTCAACGCTTTGGAATGCATCCTCAAGAAAGCTTTCCATTCCTGCTCCGTTTATGACAAGAATCGAAGCATCGCTCAGAAGCTTGGCATCTTTTGCTGTGAGCGTATAATCATGAAGGCAACCCACGCTCTGCTCCGCCATACACTCAACCCTTATTTCCTCTATGCCATCCAAAAGATTCAAAGTGAAAATATAAACAGGGTAAAAGGATGCCGCAACAGTTATCTTACCATCCTGGGTTTTAGGTGCATTTCCCGTGCATCCGCTTAAAAGGAAAAGCATCAACACAAGAAATACACACAGAAACTTTTTCAAAAATTATCACCTTACCAATTTGAAATAATACGGTGACTCTGAACCATACATACCTGTTTCAATCTTCACATAATATGTGCCCTCAGCAAGTGTCATAACACCTGTTGAAACAAGACCCTGGTTGAGAGAAGAATCTACTGATTTAACAACATTGCCGTTTTCATCAATAATACTTGCAACCCATGTAATAGAACTGTCAGTTACCTTTTCGTGCCACAATTCCAGGCTGACATTTCTCTCTTCGGTAATTTCAAATCTGTAATAGTCTTCATCGAAATCAACGTCCGAAGAAATAATCGCACCGTAGTAATAGGTATTAGCTTCAATATCTTTTGCAGTTTCCATACTGCCGTTAGGTTCGATTTCGAAATCGCTTCTCTCTGTAAATGTCCACTGGCAAGTATAAGAAGCAGAGTTATATGCTAATGAATCGCCGTCAATGAGAATATAATACTCACCTGCTGTAATACCCATGTTACTGAGCTTATAGCCCGAACTGTTCCAGGGAGAAATTTTCTTCATTATTTCAAGATATGTTCCGTCTTCAAGTTTTTTGAGAAGACGAATGTTCCAACCATTTTTATCGCCTTCAAGTTCTTCGTGAGCGAAAGTAATATCTATAACGCCTTCTGCAGGAACGTTTATTTTATAATAGTCTTTATCAAGACTGAGAAGTCTGTCTGCAAGAGAGCCGCCGATTTCCACATTCTGCGGTAAATTAGTTGCAGTTTCAGGAGTATCGTTAAGCTCGAATTCATTGTTTACTGCCTTTTGGGCACCTAATAAAATACTGTATGTATCAGCAATAGCAGAAACATTTTCAACTTTTATGTAGTAAACACCTGCTTTAAGACCGATTTTACCTGTTTTAAGAAGAGTATCTGTAAGCTTTGAAGTGAAATCGCAAACAACCTGATCCATTTCATTAATAAGCTTTATATTCCAACCTGCCTTGGGGAATGTCAGGTCATCGTGAACAAATGAAACATTTATACAGCTGTCTTCCAAAAGCTCAAACACAAACCAATCGTGGTCATAGCCGTCTTTTCGTTGAGATGATGAACCATAGAAAGCCCGTCCTATGCCTAAGGGATTAGCGGTTTCTTTAGTATCATTAAGCTCTTTTTCAAAGGTTGAAGAGGGAGTAAAAGTAGTAACAAGTGTGAATTCGCCGTGCAGAACATCAGTACCCGGTTCAACAACAACGCAATAAGTTCCGGGAGAAACGCCTATTTCTCCCCAGCTTGATGTTACATCACTCCAGAATGACTCAAAATATGTAATTTCTTTATATTCACGGCTTTCGCCATCAACTATCTTATAAAGAGTAACAACATATCCGCATTTAACTGAATCAAGCATATTATCGTGGTCAAGTCTTACACTTAACGCACCATCTTTCTCAATATCAAACACAAATGCCTCATAGTCGTCATCAGACTCAATTGTGCCTATTACTGTTGAGTTCTGGGTAATTCGGGTAGGAGTGTTCATATTAAACATTCCATCTGTTACATTGTCTGCCATACCAACAGCGCACAACACGGCAGTCAATACTACCGCAATAACTGCAACAACAATTATTTTCACCTTTCGTTTATTCATCTGATAAACTCCTTTTAAGAATACCTTGTAAATCCTCAATAGCGCTTTCGGGACAGGGGCTGGTATCTGTATTTGCGCAAAGCACCGTTCCCTCAAGCTCCATATTCAGAATAGTACATGCACATTTAAGATTTTTCTCCATATTTTCAGTTGCAGCTTTGCCATTTCGCCCTGAAGCAACAAGGAGAATTCCTTTTCTGTGTTTTTTTATTGGTTGAGTTTTATTGTTTTTATAAAAAGAGGTGTAATAAACCTGAAATCTGTCAATAAGAGCTTTTACAGGAGCGGAAAAACCGCCATTGTAAACGGGACTTGAAAACAAAACCACGTCAGCATTTTCAAATTCCTCAAAAAAACCATCCAAATCCCTGTGAACACATTTGCCAACCTCTTCGCAATAATTGCAACCATTGCAAAAGGCAAAGTTTTCAGAAAAAGCATCAAATATATGGATTTCAACATTATCAAAACTTTTTACTGCCTCTTGAAAGATACTATTTGTTAAACTATCTTTTCGGCAAGAACCTTTTATTATCAGTAGCTTTTTTTTCATTTTACTAATTCTTCGCCGCAGTATTTACAGAAAAGCTTTCCATCTGCAGTTTCATAGAAAAGATTGGGAAGATATTTTTCTTCAGATGTTATACAATCTGCTTTTCCGCAGAAAGCATCATGAGTAGATTCTTCAAATTCAGGTTGCAAAGCACGGCCCATTCTTGTTTTTGTAACCTTTGATAAAATAGCAATGCAAGAATCAACATATCTGTTAAAGCCATTGAAATATTTAGCTCTGTCGTCCGAATCAACAGAAAAGCTTAATTCCTCGCCTCTGGGGAACTGATGAAGAATTACCAAATCAGGTTTTGCCGCAAGGAGCATTCTTTCATCAAGAATAAAATTATGTTTTCTTGCCTCATACATAATTTCGCTGTCGAAGGATTCTTTTTTTACTTCTGTCATATAAAGAACATCAAGCTCGGGAAGAATTTCAAAAAGATTATCGTAAACAACGAAATCCTTCTCCCTTTTTTCCATAAGAGAAACATATTCATCGCCCAAGGGCTTGCCGTTTACAGAAATAAAATAAAATTCATTTCCCTTGTAAAGATTAAGGCACTGAAGAAGATTTTTAACAAGAACATTGTCGGAAAAATCTCCCAAAAATCCTATTTTCAAATTTGAAACATGCTTTTTTTCTACCCAGACGCTTGCAAAATCAGAAAGTGTTTTTACAGGGTAGGCTCTTCCGCCGTCTCCTGCATTAATAACAGGTACCGTTGCGTAAAGTGACGCTGCTCTTGCTGCACCTTTTTTGTCGTGGCAAAGAACAATTGCATCACCGTAAGCAGACATAGATGCAACCGCATCTCTCAAAGTTTCTCCGGGATGATACTCAAAATCTACCGGAGTTCCGCCCATTTTTACAATCGCACTTGAAAATGCTGCTTTTGTATCTCTGTCAGATTTGAAAAATGCATTGATAACAACATTTTTTTCCAAATCTCTTGAATATGCTCCGCGATTTTCCTTAATATAGCTAACGATATTAAGAGCTTCTCTTAAGCCTTCTCTTGAAAAATCAGTAATATCCAAAAAATGATTTGCAGCCATAATCCACACTTCTTTCTATATTTTAGTGGCACCTATCCATTATCCGTATAATTATATCATACATTTATATAAAAACAAATACTTTATTTGAATTTTAAATATTTTTTCACAAAACAATATACAAAAGCAAAACCGCTCACCAAAAGGTGAGCGGTTAGTTGCTAATAATAAGTACAAATTAGTCTTCAACAGGAGCGCCTACGGGGCAAGAACCTGCACAAGCACCGCAATCAATGCAAGTGTCTGCGTCGATAACATAAATGCCATCGCCTTCAGAAATTGCTTCAACGGGGCAATCTGCTGCACAAGCACCGCAAGAGATGCAATCATCAGTAATCTTATATGCCATTTTTCTGACCTCCTTGCTTTTTTTGTTTTATTGTAGCACATATTTTTCTAAAATCAATAGAAAAATATGAATTTACAAATTTTTATTTCTTTTATTCTTCGGAAACATCTTCCTTAGGAGCTTTTGCTCCTTTAATTATTTTAACTTCTTTTCTGTGAAATTCTGTAGGAATAGCTTCGGGTCTGCGGTCAAGCTGAACCTTGATTTTTCCTGTGAGAAGGCTGTTTTCAGTAACAACGCCTCTACCCTCTCTTGTTTCAACAATTGAACCAACTCGAGGAGTAACCTTAGCAAGATATTCGTAGCTTTCCTGCTCGTACTTAAGGCAACATAAAAGTCTTCCGCAAGTACCACTGATTTTTGAAGGATTAAGGGAAAGTCCTTGTTCCTTTGCCATTTTTATTGAAACCGGGTGGAAATCATCCAAAAACTGCGAACAGCAGAAAGGTCTTCCGCAAATGCCTAAGCCTCCAAGCATTTTGGAAACATCGCGAACACCAATCTGGCGCATTTCAATTCTTGTTCTGAAATTACCTGCGAGAATTTTTACAAGCTCTCTGAAATCAACTCTGTCATCAGAAGTAAAGTAAAAAATCATTTTACTGCCATCAAATGCACATTCAACTTCAACGAGATTCATATCAAGTCCAAGCTGCTCTACCTTTTTCTGGCAGAAACCGAAAGCTTCCTCTTCTTTTTTCTTGTTTTGTTCAACAATTTTAAGGTCTTCTTTATTTGCTGCTCTTAAAATCTTTTTCAAAGGATGAACAATTTCAGAATCATTCACCTTGTGATTTGCAGTTGCAACCTCACCGCACTCGATTCCTCTTACTGTTTCAACTATTGCCATTTCGCCCTTTGAAAAGCTTTTAGAATCAGGGTCGAAATAATAAATTTTTCCGTTTTCTTTAAAACGAATTCCTACAACTTCTGCCATAAATTAACTCCATTATATTTTTTATATACTTGCGCAAAGCACCGCCGAGAGCAAATTATAGTTAGGATTATTTTCTAAAGAACGCAATAATCCTGTAACTGTATCATACATTTTGAATAACTTTTCCAAGGTCATATTATCAGAAAGCTTTTTCGTTTTTGAACTGAAAGCTTCCGACAATATTTTTCCGCCTGATTTAAGAGCAATTGCATCTCTTAAAACGCTGACAAGAGCCTCCAACACCTCTGCAGTAAGAGCCTTATTGCCGTCTAAAGTCGCCGTGGCTTCAATTCTGTTATATTCATAAGGTGACAAAACTGCATCAATAAATTTTTCTGTAACCGCCACAGCTTTTTCGCTATACTCCGTTGCAGAAGTTTTTCCCAATCTCAAGCGGATAACTCTGGAAAGCACCGTTCCGATTACTGCATTTGAAGTTTCCGAAGTCAGAATAAATGCTGTATAACGGGGAGGTTCTTCAAGAATTTTCAGAAGAAGATTCTGGCTTTCTTCTGTCATTTGTTGCATTTCTTTAATTATGAAAACCTTCGTATCTGCTTCATTTGGGGTCAGGAAAGCGTCCACCACCATTTTTTTAACATCGTCTTTTACAAAATGCTTTTTGTCATCGGGCTTTGATATCGTAATAATATCGGGGTGTATATTTTCTTTTGCTTTTCTGCAATGCTCACATTCTCCGCAAGGGGTTCTGTCCTTATTCTCGCAAACCATCATCCGCGCCGCGAGGAAAGATAAACTCTCTCGCTCTTCGGCACTTGCCCCGTCAATCAAAAGAGCATGGGGTCTTCTGCCGTCTGCAAAAAAGCTGTCTAAAGTTTTTAAAATGTTTTCGTGAAAAGAATTTTCTTTAATCATAATTTTATCATTTTATCAACATCGATTATAAATAAGGTTGCTCCGCCTATTGTAACCTGAACGGGAGCAGCACTTACAAAGCCCTCACCTAAATAGGGCGGTGGCGTGGGTATCATCTGGGTTCTTCGAGAGCAACAAGTTTTAAAAATTTCAACCACATCGTCAACCTTTTCATCCTCAACACCAACAAGAACGGTTACATTTCCCATTTTGAGAAAACCGCCGGAGGTTGAAAGCTTTGTTGCCTGAAAAGATGCTTTTGTAATTTCGGCAAGAAGGTCATTAGCGTCATCACTGTTAATTATACCAATAACAAGCTTCATAAAGTCGTCTCTCCTTTTTTGTTTCTTTACTAATATTATAATCGATTTTTCAATACTTTACAACTACATCTTGCTCAAAGCAATCATAACCGGCATTGTGAATACGGAAATCAAAGAACACAATGCTACAATTTTTGAGGCAACACCAGTATCTTTTCCGTATTTTGCAGAAAACATTACGGTATTGTTGGCGCTGGGAACAGATGCAGAAATCATACAAGCTGTAAGCAAGGCACCTGAAATTCCCACAAGCTTGAATATGCAGAACATAACAAGGGGTAAAACAATTGTTTTCAGGAAAATAACAAGATAATTATTCTTTTCTTTAAACATTGTTTTTAAATCTGTATTTGCAATATATGTTCCCAGGAACAACATTGCAAGAGGTGTGTTAAGATTCGCAATGTGAGTAACCGCTGATTGAACAACCTCAGGAATTTCAAAATCAAAAACAAAAAGAGGTAAGCCTACGAGAACAGATATAACTCCGGGATTTAAAATCAATCTTTTTAATTCAAATTTGGTTTCACCCTCGCCTCTGTTAATGCACCAGATTCCGTGGGTAAATGAGAGAATGTTAAATGCAACAACCCCTGCCGAACAATAAAATACGCCTTCGCTTCCGAGAATTGCATAACAGAGGGGTAAAGCCATATAACCCATATTACCATAGCTTACTGCATATTTAAAAACGGTTGAGTTTTTATCTTTTTTATTGTTAAAAAAGGGTATTGCAAGTAGTATTCCTACAACGAGAGTTCCCGTCATACAAGCAAAGGCTACTAAAAGGGATTTTGCCGTTTTCATATCAAAATCCATATTCATAAAGGACTGAACAATGACAACGGGTGTGATTATATAAAACAGCAAATCATTTGAACGCTTTGCTGTATCCTGGCCAAAAACACGGAAACGGTCGGCAATAAAGCCGACCGCAACGATTAAATACAGTATGATTACCTGTTGTGCGGCCATTGACATATTAGTTAAAAACATACATATTCCTCCTACCGCACAAATTAATTATTCTTTATTTCTGTTTTTCAAATCTGCAAGTGAAATGGTGGTTAAATCGCTATCTCCCATCTCGCTTCGACTTGGCATTTTTTTCATTTTGGGTTTTTTATGGAAAATTTTTGGTTTTCTCTTTTCTATTTTTTCAACAGGCATATTTTCTGAGATTTCCAAAGTTCCATACGGAATTGATTTGGTTGTCTCTTCAACAATTTCTGCAGGTTCTTCCGCAACCTCTTCGATTACCTCTTCAGCAGCTTCTTCAACTGCAATTTCCGGAATGTCTTCAG
Source organism: Acutalibacteraceae bacterium (assembly GCA_045542535.1). Classification (GTDB taxonomy): domain Bacteria; phylum Bacillota; class Clostridia; order Oscillospirales; family Acutalibacteraceae; genus DTU089. Next base: position 206,278 of record JAZQLF010000004.1, read on the forward strand.
AAATTTCTTCAACAGTTTCTTCTGCAACCTCTTCAACAACCGCTGCAACGGGTTCTTCAACAACCTCTTCAACGATTTCTACGGGTGCGATTTCTTCTTCAACAACTGCCTCAATAACTTCTTCAACAGGTTCTTCAATGATTTCTTCAACAGGCTCTTCAGCAACCTCTGCAACGGGTTCTTCAGAAACTTCTGCAAAAGCTTCCTCGAAGCTTTCTAAGGGAGCGATTACTTCATCAGCGACCTCATCCTCTTCTGCTTCAAAGAAATCACCGAAATCATCTTTCTTTACGATAACTTCATCATCGGGCAATTCGATTTCGCTAACCTGGCGTCTGTTTTTAAGACCATCTTTAAAGCCGATACCAAGAGAAGCAAAAATATAAGCAATAATGAAAACAAATGTTGCAAGGTGAGCGAAATTGAATTCATTTCCCTCAACAGGCTCCAAGCCTACGAGAGCAATAACAATTCTGGGAATTGTAACAATTGATGCTAAAAGAGCCGCTGTAAGTCCGTAGCCGTAAATCCCCCACATACTGTCCTCTGTAAACACACCGGAGGAGATACGCGCAAATGTAAGGAAGAAAAGCATCGCAAACACAAACATAAAAATTTCAAAAAGAAGTTCAGAAACTTTTATGAAGCTGATAGCGTTCATAAGCTTTGTAACAAGAACTGTCATTGACCAACACAAAGGTGAAAGCGCAAGAAGCTTGAATTCTTTATATGACGCTTTGCCGTTAAGATGGCTTATAGCAAAAACAATGAAATAAACAATAGCGAAAAATGCAAAAATGAATTCGAGTATTGTAAAAGCTCCACCATTTTTGCTGAGATTTGATTTAAGCAAACTGATAAAAATTCCGGCACTCCCCTGATTAGCAGGAATGATTTTCTGAAGTATGGAGAACATATCTGCTCCAAGACCTAAAACCATAACAAAGGAAGCAACACCTAAAACAGGGTTTTTTCCGGTAGGAAGCTTCGGAGAAGGTACCTCTTTACTGATAAAGCTCAAAACAAGGAAAAGAAGTCCGAAAACAACCAAAACCGCATAAAGCACGGGAACGGTTACATCGCTTTCTTTATAAAAGCCGTTTGTTGCATCCACAAGTGCCAATAATTGATACACACGTGTAGGAAGTGCCACAAGAACAGCCGAAGCAAAAACGAAAAGAAGATATTTCATTTTTACTGCACTTGAAGAACCTTTGATTTTGTTCATTTATTTACAGTCCTTTCAATTATCTCTCGTCAAGAGGAATATACTGGGTTTGACGCTTGAAGTTTGATATTCTTTCTTCTATGGGCGCATATTCTTTCGGAACAGCAACATTCTTATAAGCAGGTCTGATAACTCTGTTACCTGTTATAAGCTCTTCGATTCTGTGAGCAGACCAACCTGCAACACGAGCCACCGCAAAAAGAGGTGTATATAAATCCATAGGGATTCCCAACATCTCATATATAAGACCTGAATAAAGGTCAACGTTAGCGCAAATTTTCTTGTTGTTATTCTTCTCACTTGCAAAGATTTCAGGCGTAAGCTTTTCTATGAGCTCCAAAGCTCTGAAATCTGCACCGAAGCCTTTTTCTTCTGCAATTTTTCTTGCTTCACGTTTGAGAATAACCTGACGAGGATCAGAAAGAGTATAAACAGCGTGACCCATACCGTAAACGAGACCGCTCTTATCTCCTGCTTCTCTGTTTATGATTTTCTTAAGGAAGTCTGCAATCTGACCTTCATCGGTAATATCTGCAACGTCTTCTTTAAGATATTTAATCATTTCAGCAACCTTAAGGTTCGCACCGCCGTGGCGAGGACCTTTAAGAGAGCCGATACCTGCAGAAATTGCAGAATATGTATCTGTACCGCTTGAGGTAAGAACTCTTGTTGCAAAAGCAGAGTTGTTACCGCCACCGTGCTCAGCATGAAGCATAAGACAAAGGTCGAGAAGCTTTGCTTCTTCGTCTGTAAACTTTCTGTTTGAGCGAGTGGTATAAAGAACTGTTTCCGCTGTGGTAAGACCGGGCTTTACAGGATGAAGATACATACTCTTTTTAAGATAATGCCTTCTTTTAACCTGATAAGCATAGGTCATAATCATAGGAAGCTGCGCTATAAGTTGAATACTCTGACGCAAAACGTTTTCAATAGAAAGGTCATCCGGATTTGAGTCATAAGAATAAAGAGAAAGAACGGAACGCTCCAATTTATTCATAATATTGGGCGAGGGTGCTTTCATAATCATATCTTCTATGAAATCCTCGGGAAGCTCTCTGCACTCGGAAAGAACCTTGTTGAATAATTTTAACTGATTCGCTGTAGGAAGGCTACCGAAAAGAAGAAGCCAGGCTACTTCTTCATAACCGAAACGGTTTTCTGCAACACAGGCATCAACAATCTGATTAACGTCCAAGCCTCTGTATTTGAGCCTACCCTCAATGGGCTTTCTTTCGCCGTCTTCTATATAATATCCCTCAACGGAGCATACTTTTGTAAGACCTGCCATAACACCGCTGCCGTCACGGTTTCTTAATCCTCTTTTAACCTCAAATCTATCGAAATAGTCCTGGGGCATAGCACTTGATTGTTTAAGTTCATCACAAAGGGATTTCAAATCGGCACTTTTAATAGGTTCAATATATGTTGGCAAACATCTCACTCCTTTAATCATACTTTCAAATAATAATTCATATTATTTTATAACATATTGACTTTAATGTCAATAGAGTTCACCTTCTCACTTTACACTAAAAAATTAAAGGATTGGTTAAATTTTTATGAAAAATTTCTTTCATCTTCTATTGTTCTGCGCCGTAGTAATTTCCGTTACGCCCTTTGCACTTCTTAAAAACCAAATTAATCTGCAAAACGACGTATCCACCACATCGGTTTCAACCCAAACAGAAGCCACCCAACCTGCTGACACCATTACGGTTTTTCGCTCAAATTCCGAAAACACCGAAGAAATTGATTTATTTGAATACGTTTGCGGTAGCGTTGCAGCAGAAATGCCTCTTTCTTACCACGAGGAAGCACTTAAAGCCCAAGCTGTTGCCTGCTACACTAACGCTTTGCGACTTAAAAACGAAAGAAATGAAGAATACGATATCAGTGATGACAGCAGTATTCACCAAGGCTATCTGACCCCTGAACAGAGAAAAGAAAAATGGGGTGAAGACTACTTCAAATATGAAACGAAGCTTAAAAATATTGTAGAATCCGTTGAAAATAAAGCCATTTATTTTGAGGATGAATTATGCGTTGCCGCCTTTCACGCTATCTGCAGCGAAAAAACAGAATCAGCAGAAAATGTCTGGGGAGAGAAAGTTCCATATCTTGTAAGCGTTAAAAGTATAGGCGACAACCTTTCGCCCCAATATTCCTCTGTGGTAGTTTTCCAAAAAGAAGAATTCATAAAATATGCAGAAAAATTAGGGGTAAAAGAAGATATAACTTCCCTTAAAAATATTATAAAAATAACAGAAAAATCAAAAGCCAATACAGTTCTCAAAGCAACTGTAAATAAAAAAGAATTTACCGGTGATGAAATACGGAAAGCGTTTTCCCTGAAAAGCGCAGTTTTCACAGTAGAATGTACCAAAACCGCAGTAACATTCAACGTTACCGGCTACGGTCATGGTGTTGGTATGAGCCAATACGGTGCAGATTTTATGGCACGACAAGGCAGTACATACGAGGAGATTCTCAAGCACTATTATAAGAATGTTGAAATCAAGAATTGCAATTAATATTGCAACATCTCAACAAAAATGATAAAATGTATCAAATATCATTTTGTGAGGTGTTTTTATGACTAAAAAGGAACGCGCAACGAAAATCTGTCAATTATTAAAGCTGGATTACCCTGAAGCAATTTGCCAACTTAACGCAGAAACTCCTTTTCAGCTTATTGTTGCCACTCGCCTTTCTGCCCAATGCACCGATGCAAGAGTTAACCTTGTAACCCCCGCGTTGTTTGAAAAATACCCCTCCGAAAATGAACTTGCTGAGGCACATATTGAGGATGTAGAAAAGCTTATTCATTCCTGCGGTTTTTATCGGGCAAAAGCTAAAGATTTAGTAGGAATGGCTAAAGCTGTTCGTGACACCTATAACGGTATTCTTCCCGACACCATTGAAGAATTAACAAAGCTTCCCGGTGTTGGCAGAAAAACAGCCAACCTTATTGTTGGTGATGTTTATAAAAAACCTGCAGTAGTTGCAGATACTCACGTTATAAGAATCACAAATCTTCTGGGACTTACGGATTCCAAAGACCCGAAAGCTGTTGAAATGCAATTAAAAAAGATTCTGCCACCCGAGGAAAGCAATGATTTCTGCCACAGAATCGTTCTCCACGGAAGAGCCGTTTGCATCGCAAGACGACCCAAATGCGATGAATGTTGTCTTAAAGAAGTTTGCAAATATTTTTCATCAAAGAATAAATGAGGCAGAAATGAACTATTCAAAAGGAAGAAAAATTTATATTGCCTTTTCGGCAGTAGTATTGTTGGCAGTTTTAATAATCATATTCTTTTTATCAGCTCAAAACGGTGAGGAATCCACCAACACAAGCAGTTGGTTAATGGATTTTATCATTTCCGTTTTCGGAAAAGCGCCTGATCAGGATTTATTGAGGACTTTTGCTCATTTTTGTGAATTTGCAGGTTTAGGATTTCTTATGGGAAATTTCATTTTCGCTCTGAAAGATAAGCTGAAGCCGTTATTATGTATTCTTTTGTCCTGGGGTTATGCCTGGACGGACGAAATTCATCAGATTTTTGTTCCCGGACGAGCTTTTCAATTAATCGATTTAACTGTTGATTTAGGCGGAATAATTTTAGGCGTAGCCGTGTTTTGTGCAATAAACAGTTTAATAAGACATAAAAAATCCCATTGATTTTCTTGAAAATCAATGGGATTTTTTTACCATTCATTTATTACACTTGGATTCTCGAATATTTCGTCAAGTTTTTTGATAAAGGGCATTACATCATTGAACGCACCGATTCTGTGGTCAAACATCAATGTAATAGGCAAAGTCTTTTTAGTACCGATATCAACCTCACCCTTTTCATTTCTGAAAGCATAATCAGTATCTTTAACGACACCCATAGCAAAAAGAAATACTTGTGGGTAAAGGAGAGGTGTATAGGTAACGTTTCCGCATAAGCCATCATACAAAAGACCCCAGTTTGTCATACAAACAGATCCCTCATCAAGCTCTTCCGTGAAGAGCATTGAGCCATCACGGGGAGCTGGTTTCAGACGGCCATCAAGCTTTGCAACCTTATGCTTACCCACGTAACCCGTAAAAGTCTGAGCTATTGTTGCTTTAACATCACCTTTTAACAAAAGGCCAATTGTTCTTTTAGTAATAACATCGAACATTACCTTATCAAGATCTGTCTTTTTTAACCTTTCAAAAAGGTCTTTAATCTTAGCTGAAAGTTCTTCTAAGCTTTTATCTTCGATTTCACGTACCTTTATGGTAAAAGTTTCTCCGTTTTCAAGCAGAACAGGCATAGCAACATCAATATGCTTTTTCATTATGAGCGTACCACAGGAAGAAGTTGTGTTAAATTCGATATGGGAATTCAACTTCGGTGCGGCTTTAAGACCCTCTGCAAGGATTTTCATCATAAGAGTATTGAAAGAAAGCTCGTAACCGCAGTTTTCCTTTAATTTCTGAAACTCATCCCATAATTTTGTTATATCTGCTTCATAATTATAACCGCAGGTGGGGGAATTCTGTTGTGCCTTTGTAAGAATATATCCTGAAACTCTGCTTCTGAGTTTAAAATGCTCAACCTTATCCTCAGGAAGAGGTTTATTTAACGTAGCTTTTAAAAATTCTTTAAAACTCATTTTTATCTCCCAATCATATTAAATCTATTGAAAACTCAACAAACTCACTGTCGCCTTTAACGTATTCACCTTTCATAAAGTTACGGGCAACGAAAAGGATTTTGTCTTCATAAACCTCTGCATAGTAACCCATTCCGCAGGGCTTTATACCGAAGTTGTTTTCTTTTCTGTAGCCGGGAACACTCAATGAACAAACATTGTTTTCTTTATTGAGATATTCAAAGGTTTTTTCGTAAATACCGCCGTGAAGATGACCGTTAATGAAGATAACATTTTTATATTTCTCCATAACTGCTCTCACCTGGTCGGACTGTTCACCCATATCGCCTGTTTTCCAGACCTCAGGAAGACCGTGAGTTTCTGCAAATGCCTGATGGCACATTACGAAAACCGGCTTTCCGTCCTTTGTACCTCTTTTAAGCTCTTTATCAAGGAAATCAATTTGTTCCTGTGTAATATGTGCCTTCTCGAGAATGCGTTTTTCAGTACCGATAACAATAAAGGTGTAGCCTTTTATATCATAAGAATAATAGCTTTTACCATTGGTATTGATTTTAAGGTATTCATTAACCTTGTCCATTATAATTTTCTGGTTTTTGTGGTAGAAAAAACGAACATCGTGATTACCCATTGTAAGGAAGCTATAAGGAATCACCTTTTGATTATCGGTAACCCTGAAAAATCTTTGGTATTCCTTTTTCAATCCGTATTCCACAATATCTCCCGCCATAAGAAAAGCATCAAATTTCTCTTTTGAATTGCCGATATCTTCAAAAACATTGGCGAGGTTTTTTTCTGCAATTTCGTTATCAACAAGGTGGGTATCCGCAATTGTTGCAAAGGAAAGTCTGATATTTTCGCTGTCCTTAAAAACAATTGGTTCATCCTTTGAAACCTCATATACCACATCATATTTCGGGTTTACTGCCTTTAACTGTGCTTCCCATTTAACAATAAAAGTTTTTAATGACATATATTTTTCTCCGCTTATTCAATAATTCCTAAAAATCTTCCTAACCAATATATGAAAATAAAGGACATTCCGTTTTCATAGGTTGTACCGTTACCGCCGTCAACCTTAAACGCTCTCAGACCCAATGTTGCAAAAGGTCTTTCATCCCAAGCAAAAGGAACTTTTATATGGGGTTCCTCGTACCACTGAAGAGGCTCATAGTCCATCTCGATATTTCTGCGGTTACTGTTATACATTACTCTGTTTTTCATATCACATGGATAATCCTTGAGAGCCTTAACAACAGTATCAACATCACAAGGAGCACCTGTGAAACCTTTATAAATAAAGGCATAATAGGGGTTACCCTCTATTTTCTCATATTCATAATGAGAAGCAAGCCCCATAAGAAGATACTGGCGGATTGCAGGGTCTTTTTCAATAAGAAGATATGAAAGAGTGTTAAGCATTGCCAGATTATCATCAATATGGCAGGAATGTCCGTCCGCTCTCTTATGGTAAGCGGCATTAATAAGGAAATGATGGTCTTTTATAAGACTCTGATATTTCTCGTTATATCTCTCATTACCTGACATATGGTAAGAAATTTTAAGGAAATTGAGCATTTCAAGAGAGTTCACGCCCTTTTCCCACATCCACGCATTATCAAGGTTGAGGGCATTTTCATTCCAACAAGCCCATGATGTAGGTTTGCCGTCCTTATCAATAAGATAACCGTCGTTATCTAAAATATGGTCTGTAATGTTGCAAACTGCTTCGCAGATTTCTTTCTTTTCTTCTTCATCTGCACACAAATCATAGTAAAGATAGAAACCTGCATAGTGGCCAGACATTTCGTCACTTGAGGTTTCGCCCAACCATTCATAACTACCATCGGAAGAACGGTGCCACTCTTTACCGATGTTGTCAGATTCAAGATTTGTTCCCCAATTTTCTTCACCTGGGAAGCGTACTGCACGAGCGGTGAAGCCTTTGATTTCGGGAGCTCTTGTAAGGAAAAGCATTGCATCCTTTGTTCTTCTTGCAGCTTTAAGAACCTCCTCGTCCTTTGTTACTGCATACCACATTGCAAGACCTGCAAGATAGGACTGTGTCCATAGTCCGTCATTATCGGTAGGATGTGAACAGTCTTTTCCATCAAGGGATTTTACCCAAGTAACAAAACCGGGCTTACGGGGGAAATATTTTTCTGTATTTTCAAAAAGCAGTCTGGATTTCTCTTCCAGAGTCATAAGCTTTTCGCTTGTTTTTACAACTCCACCTTCGGAAGCTGTGTAAATCGCGCCATCCGAGAAAGCGAGCGCTGTTACATTGGTACTGAAAGCATAACGGGTTGCAGGTAAATACTTTGCAAGTCCGTTTTTAATATGCACTGCACCTGAATCAGTACCCACAAGGAAGCTACCATCATCGCAAACGCATATAGAATAAACGCTTTCGCTCGGCAAAACAGAAATTTCGTTTTTGCCATACCAACCGCTTTTGTAGTCATATATGAAAAGACCTTCATCAGCACCAACAAGAAGATAGCCGATTTTATCAAAGGCGATTACATTGATATGAATTTCAGGCATTGTGGAATATGCAGGAAAAATGCAACGCCATGTTCTGCGTTTGCCTTCCATTCTCTGCAAACAAGTTTTGCTTGCAACACAAACCTTTTCACCCTGCACAGCAAGAGAAATTTCATCCTGGTCCATTTGCTGAAGAGTGAAGAAACCTTCATTCTTTTCAACATGTAAAGAATGCTCTGTGAGAACATAAATCTCATTCTCACCGCATAAATCAACAATAGGAAACTCAAATTCAGCTACTTTTTTTGCTCCGCCGTTTGTTATTTCGTAAAGAACTTTATCAAGGGACGCAAAAACTCTACCCTTTTTATCACAATAAACCTTAGTGAAAACGCCGTCAGAAAAAAGTTTGTTCCATTGGCCATCTTTGAAACGGCAAAGACCATTTTCCGAACAAGCATAGATTTCTCCATTCTCTGCTACTGCAATTGAAGAGATTTTCCCTGCAAGCTCAAAATGTTCTGTTATTCTTTGAGTATATTCACCTGTTTTGAATTTTTCCAATTGTAAACACAACCTTTAATACTTCAGTTTTTCGTTAGCAGCTTTCATAACCGCAGGAGTAACCTTAATTACCTCGCGGTCATAGGTAAGAAGACCGTTGCATTCATCTTCAACGTCGCTGACTTCTGTATAAATAATTGCAGAAAGACCTTTGTTAACCATACAGTTGTAAATACGGTTTTCATAAAGATTCTTGATAGCCTTATCAAAGCTCTCCTGGCTAAAATACTTTCTGTAACCGAAGAATTTATCTTTATTGAAGCTGTGGTCTTTAAACTGCATTGAATAACCGCCGAACTCTGTAAGAGCAATGGGGCGTTCATCATTTTTATCATATTTCGGGAAAAGGAAGGGTGTGAAATAGATATGGAAGCTATTCACGTCACCTGAACCATGGTCAACCCAACCACTTGCATGGTCAACAAGGCGAGTAGGGTCTTTTTCCTTATAGAACGCACAAGCTTTAACACTGTCAAACTGACCCCAACCCTCGTTCATAGGAGTCCAGAGAGCGAGAGATGTAACATTATAAAGAAGGTCAATCATTTTTTCGGAATCCTCGTAAAATTCCTTTCTGCCCTCTTCATCCTGTCTTGCAAAATATCTGTAGTGCTTGGGTCCGTCAGAAACCTTACCTATGTGCTTATTATTGAAAATCATTGCAAAAGCAGGCGCAGTACCGATAGCCATAAAGTTATATGCACCGCCGCCGTTAATCATATCCTGCCAAACTATCATACCAAGTCTGTCGCAATGATAGTACCAGCGTAAAGGCTCAATTTTAATATGCTTTCTCAAGGTGTTGAAGCCCAAATCCTTCATTGTCTGAATATCGTAAATAAGTGCTTCATCAGAGGGAGCAGTGTACATACCGTCACTCCAATAACCCTGGTCGAGAAGTCCGTTATAGAAATAGGGTTTGTTGTTAAGCATAAGACGGGAAACGCCTTCGGCATCCTTACCAACGCTATATTTTCTCATACCGAAATAGCTGTCAACCCTGTCATTACCTGCGGCAATTTTAAGGTCATAAAGATAGGGATTTTCAGGACTCCAGAGCTCATAATCAGAAAGCTTGATTGTACCTTTTCCGTTTACGAGCTTAACTGCGCCTTTAACTTCACCCTTGTCCATAACAACCGCTGCCATTTCGTCCTCGGGTTTGCCGTTATATTTGATTTCAATATTGATTTCATCGTTATCAATATCGGGAGTAAGCTTGATATTTTCGATATAACCCTCACAAACCTCTTCAAGCCATACTGTCTGCCAGATACCTGACTGAGGTGTGTACCAGATACCACCGCGCTTAAAGGTCTGCTTACCTCTTGCCTGGTGACCTTCTGTTGTGGGGTCGGTTACTGTAACTCTCAAATCATTTTCACCATCAAGAATGAGAGCGGTAACATCAAAGGTAAAAGGAAGATAACCGCCTTTATGTTCACCAACAACGCTGTTGTTAAGAGTAACAGTACATTTATAGTCAACTGCACCGAAGTGAAGAAGAACACGGTGATTTGTTCTTTTAAATTCAAAGGTTTTCTGATAGTAAAGAACATCAGTGGGTTGAACCATTTTCTCAACACCGCTCAAAATACATTCGGGGCTGAAAGGTACTGTAATCTTTCCCTGATAACCATTGAATTTTTTGAACTCGTCAAGAATTGCATAGTTCCATTCACCGTTAAGGTTAATGAAGCTGTCACGTCTGAGCTGAGGTCTGGGATAATCGTTTAAGGGTAAATTCTTATCGAGTGTTTTACCCCATCTTGTAAGTAATCTTTCCATAATATACTCCGTATTATAAAGAATTTTCTTGCATACATAATGTATAATAGCATAATATTATCTGTTTTTCAACATTTTAAACTCTCCTTTTTTACCAAACTATTACAATGTTTTTGCCAAACTATTACAAATTTTCGTTGACTATCCGTTTTTTTAGTGCTATAATTACGCTACATAAAAATAAAATTTTAAAGGTAGGATAACTATGCAAGCTTTTATTAATTTATTCCAAGAAATTGCTGCAATCCTTTTGTCAATTGTTATGATGTTCGGTGGCGTTACAACTCCCGCAACAAGCGACCTTCTCAGAAACTTCTCTGATGATGTAAACATCGACTTCATTTTAACAGGTGACACTCAGGTTTGCGACTATATGCCCGAACGTGAAGCTAACCTCATTTCTTTCGCAGAAGATATGAGAAACTCTGACATCGAGCTTGATGCATTCCTTATTGTTGGTGATATTGCTGAAAACGGTATGCAGGAAGAATTCGACAGAGTTACAAGTCACATCTCCGGCTTCAATGTGAAAAACTTCATTATGTGTACTGGTAACCACGACATCCGTCTTCGTGAATACGAGCAGTCAAAAGAACGTTTCCTTAACTTTATGAACGGCCTTAATGATGAAGAAAACGCAAAAGACAATGTTTATTTCAAATACATGGTTAATGATTACACCTTCTTGGTAATGGGCTCTGAAGAAAGCAGATTTGAAGATGCTTATATTTCAAGCGCTCAGCTTCAGTGGCTCAACATTGAGCTTAAAGAAGCAACAAAAGAAGGTAAGCCCGTATTCGTAATCTGCCACTATCCTCTTGCAGAAGGCCACGGTCTTCCTGATACTTGGGGTTCTTCCAACAGCGAACCCGGTGATGACTCTCTTCCCACTTATGAAAGAAAAGACGATTACGATATGACAGGTTGTATCGGCGACCAGACAAACGAAGTTTACGACATTCTTACTGCTTATGAAAACGTATTCTTCGTAACAGGCCACCTTCACACAGGCTTCGGTAAATACACTTACGAAACAATCAGCGAAGAAAACAATGTTCAGGGCGTTAACGTTCCTTCTGTTGGTATCAACAACAAAGACGGCGTTTACAACAACCCCGGCACAGGCCTTTTCGTTGAGGTTACAGATTCTCAGGTTATCTTCTACGCAAGAGACTTTGCAAACGGCAAATTCCTTACAACAGAAGATTGGTCAAAGGCTGTTATGGCATTTGATATTCAATAATTAAAGTAATCCCCGCAACTTTGGTTGTGGGGATTTTTTAACACCGTTTCTACCTCCCGCATAAAATATTGTGGGAGGTATTTTTATGTTATCTGATATAGTTGCTTTGATTCTGGCGGTTATAGGCGTTGTTTTTATTATTTTTTCAATAATCTTTAAACTTATGATCTGGAAGGAAAACGGAGTTATTATTTCAATTCCTTTGAATTGTGATGACGAAGAGATTTATGACAGAATAACAAACCTTTGGGAAATATGCTCTTTTTTAGGAATACAAAAACAATGCACCATAGCTGTTATAAACTACGGTGCATCGAAAATTTTTATTAATAAATTAAATAACTATTTCTCTAAATATGATTTTCTTAAAATAATTGATAAAGAACAACCGATTAAAGAGTTGCATACATAACCGCTTTAATAGTGTGCATTCTGTTTTCTGCTTCCTGGAAAACAACAGACTGTTCACTTTCGAAAACTTCGTCTGTAACCTCCATAGCAGAGCGATTGAATTTTTCGCACATTCTCTTACCGATTTCAGTTTTCTTATCATGATATGCAGGGAGGCAATGCATAAATATTGCGTTGTCACCTGCATTTTTCATAAGTTCAGTATTTACCTGATAGGGTGAAAGCTCATTTATTCTTTCTGCCCAGACGAGCTCAGGTTCACCCATTGAAACCCAAACGTCAGTATAAATAACATCTGCATTCTTCGTAGCTTTAATGGGGTCTTCTTCAAACTTAAGAGTTGCACCGCTCTGCTTTGCAAGTTTTTTGCATTCGTCAACGAGAGCGCTGTCCGGGAAATATTTCTTAGGAGCACAAGCGGTAAAATTAAGACCCATAATTGCGCAACCTACCATAAGGGAATTACCCATATTGTATCTTGCATCGCCCATATAAACAAAGTTGATGCCTTTGAGTTTTCCGAATCTTTCCTTAATTGTAAGGAAATCTGCAAGAATCTGTGTGGGATGGAATTCGTTTGTAAGACCGTTCCAAACGGGAACTGAAGAATATTTTGCAAGCTCTTCAACAATTTCCTGACCATAACCACGGTATTCAATTCCGTCATAAATGGAGCTGAGAACGCGAGCGGTATCTGCAATGCTTTCTTTTCTGCCTATCTGGGAAGCGTTGGGGTCAAGGTAAGTAACGCCCATACCCAAATCCCTTGCAGCAACTTCAAAGCTGCAACGGGTTCTTGTGCTTGTTTTTTCGAAAATAAGAGCAATGTTTTTGCCTTTGAGAGTATCGTGGGGAATTCCGCTTTTCTTTTTCTTTTTAAGGTCTGCCGCAAGATTTATAAGGTATTCCATTTCCTCACTTGTGTAATCAAGAAGCTTTAAAAAATCTCTGCCTTTTAAGTTCATTTTTTATACCTCACAAGCTTTTTTAATAATATTTATTGCCTTTTCCAAATCCGGGAAGGAAATGTTAAGAGGCGGTAAAAGTCTTAATTTATTTTTTGCCTTTATGGGTAAAACACCGTTCTGCTGACAATAGGAAAGAACTTCATTTACATCTTTTTCCGTTTCAATTCCAAGCATAAGACCTAAACCGCTGATGCTTTTAACACCCTCACAAGCAGAAAGTGTTTCAATAATATACTGACTTTTCTTTTCAACATCTGAAAGGAAAGCATCATCGAGCCTTTCTATAATGCTTATTGCACCTGCACAGGAAACGGGATTTCCACCGAATGTTGAGCCATGAGAACCGGGTGTATAAACATTTTCGGTTTTCTCGAAAAGCATTGTAGCGCCTAAAGGAAGTCCGCCACCGATACCCTTTGCAGTTGAAACAATATCGGGGTTAATGCCGTATTTCATATAGCCATAAAGAGCACCCGTTCTGCCGTTACCGGTCTGCACCTCGTCAACAACAAGAAGAACATCATATTTTTCTGCAAGCTCAGAGAGACCTTTAACAAAGTCCTTCGAGAGCGGAACAACGCCACCCTCACCCTGAACTGTTTCAAACATAATTGCAGCAACTTTTTCTTCTTTTATATATTTTTCGATAGTTTCCAAATCCCCTGCATCTGCATAGAGGAAGCCTTCGGTAAGAGGAAGGAAATCCTTATGGAACGTATCTTGTCCCGTTGCAGCAAGAGTTGTTATTGTTCTGCCGTGGAAGCTATTATTAAGAGTTATGATTTTATAGAAATCCGTGCCCTTCTTCTCTGCGGCATATTTTCTTGCCGCCTTTATTGCACATTCATTTGCTTCAGCGCCTGAGTTTGAAAAGAACACCTTCTTTGCACCTGTTTTAGTGCAAAGAAGCTCCGCAAGCTTAGCACAGGGCGCGGTATAATATAAATTTGAGGTATGCTGAAGAGTGTTAAGCTGTTCAGTTACGGCTTTAACCCATTCTTCATCGCCAACACCAAAGGCACTTACACCGATGCCCGTACCCATATCAATATATTCTTTGCCGTCGCTGTCATAGAGCTTACTACCCTTACCCGAAACCAGTTCAATAGGGAAACGGGCATAGGTATTGGCAACATAAATTTTATCAAGTTCTTTTATATTCATTACTCTACACCTTTAACTAATGTACCTGCACCCTCATCGGTAAGAAGCTCAAGAAGAAGTGCATGGGGCACTCTGCCGTCAAGAATTGTAACTCTTCTTACACCCTTTTCAATTGCTTCGATGCAACATTCAACCTTGGGAATCATACCGCCTGAAATAACCCCGTCTGCAAATAACTGACGAGCTTCCTCGGTAGTAACTCTTTTGATAATTGAATCAGGGTCATTAACATCTCTTAAAATACCGGGAATATCGGTCATTGTAATAAGTCTTTCGGCTTTCATTGCTCCTGCAATATAGGAAGCAGCAGTATCAGCATTAATGTTATAAACATTCCCCTCTTTATCGCAACCAACTGTTGAAACAACGGGAATATACTCTTTCTCAATAAGGTCAAGAATGGGTTGAACGTTTACATTGGTAATTTCACCAACGAAGCCAAGTCTTTCATCCTTAACCTTTGCTTCAATAAGGTGTCCGTCAATACCTGAAATACCAACTGCATTACCGCCGAATTCCCCTAAAAGGTTAACAAGCTGTTTATTGATTTTACCTGCGAGAACCATCTGAACGATTTCTGCAGTTTCTTTGTCCGTAACACGAAGACCGTCAACGAATTCACTTTTCTTGCCTACTTTTTTAAGCATATCGGAAATTTCGGGACCGCCGCCGTGAACAAGAACGGGCTTAACACCGATAAGCCACAAAAGAACCAAGTCCTCCATAACCTGAAGCTTAAGCTCTTCGCTTATCATTGCATTTCCGCCATATTTAACAACAATAATTTTATTGTGATATTTCTGAATATAGGGAAGTGCCTGAGTGATTATCTCTGCACGTTGAAGATTTGTAATGTTCAAATTTTCCATTTTATCACGTCCTGTAATCGCCGTTGATTTTTACATATTCATAAGTAAGGTCGCAACCCCAGGCAGTTGAAGAGCAATCGCCCGAATTAAGACCAACATTAATAATAATCTCTTTTTCTAAAAGAATTTCTTTTGCTATTTCTTCGGAGAATTCGATACCTGCACCATCTTTACAAACAGGAATTACGCCTTTAGCAGACTCAAAGGAAACATCTACTTTATTAACGTCAACCTCCGCACCGCTATAACCGATAGCACAAAGCACTCTGCCCCAGTTAGCATCTGCACCGAACATTGCAGCCTTTGTAAGAGAGGAGCAAATAACACTCTTTGCAACTGTTTTTGCAGTTTTTTCGTCAGCTGCACCTGTTACTCGGCATTCGAGAAGCTTTGTTGCGCCCTCGCCGTCACCTGCAATCATTCTGCAAAGGTGAACTGTTACTGTGTTAAGAGCTTTCATAAAGGTATCAAAAGCTTCGCCCTCTTCAGCGATTTCCTTGTTACCTGCCATACCGTTTGCAAGAACGCAAACCATATCGTTTGTTGAGGTGTCACCGTCAACACTAACCATATTAAATGTGTTCTGAATATCGGAAGAAAGTGCTTTCTGAAGCATTTCGGGAGCGATAGCAACGTCACTTGTAATGAAAACAAGCATTGTTGCCATATTGGGATGAATCATACCGCTACCCTTTGCAATACCACCGATTTTGCATTCTACTCCGCCGATTTTAAAGGAAACTGCAACCTCTTTCTTAACAGTATCGGTTGTCATAATGCCCTCTGCAGCTTCGGCACTGTTATTATCACCAAGAGCTTCTTTAAGTGCGGGAAGACCATTTTTAATAGGTGTAATATCAAGAGGCTGACCTATAACACCTGTTGAAGCAACAACTACATCTTCTTTGTTGATACCAAGCTCCGCTGCAGTAAGCTCCGCCATTTTTTGAGCAACCTCTATGCCGTCTGCATTACAGGTATTTGCATTACCGCTGTTGCAGATAACCGCCTGAGCCTTGCCGTCCATAAGGTGCATTTTGGTAACTGCCAAAGGTGCACCTTTAACAAGGTTAGTTGTATATACTGCCGCCGCACTTGCTTTAGTTTCACTAAAAATCAAAGCAAGGTCGCGTTTCGTTTTATTTTTTCTGATACCGCAATGAATACCACCTGCGGTAAAACCTTTTGCGGCACAAATACCGCCGTTAATGAGTTCCATAATTATATCTCCAAACCCTTTGTATCGTCATTTCCGAGAACAATGTTGAGGCATTCTACTGCCGCACCTGATGCCCCTTTACCAAGGTTATCATATCTTGCAGTGAGAATGATTCTATCTTCATTTCCGAAAACGGAAATAATCATACTGTCCTTACCTGAAAGAAGCCCTGCAGAGAGGAAACCCTCTTCATTTAAGCCTTCTTCATATTTAACCAAAGGTCCGTTGTATTTGTTTTTATAAATTTCTTTGATTTTTTCTATATCAAAGCCGTTTTTCAAATCACTTTTAAATACGGGAACGGTTACCTCCATACCCGAATAAAAGCCTGAAACAATGGGGCAGAAGACAGGGGCATTCTTAAGCCCCGAAATTTTGACCATTTCTTTTAAATGCTTGTGGTTCTGAGTAAGTCCGTACTGACGAGGAGCACCAAGAAGTTCATCAGGCTCTTCTTCATATTCGGCAATCATTTTCTTACCGCCACCGCTGTAGCCTGTAAGAGAAAAGCAAGAAAGGTTTTCTGTGCCGTCAAGTGCCCCTGCCTCAATAAGAGGGTAAATAAGAGAAATAAAACCACTTGCGTGACATCCGGGAACGGCAATTCTTTTTGAATTTTTAATTTTCTCTCTATGAGAAGCGGAAAGCTCCGGGAAACCATAAGCCCAGTCATCAAGAGTTCTGTGAGCAGTTGATGTGTCAATTACAACTGTATTTTCATTCTCTATAAGAGAAACAGATTCTCTCGCCGCATCATCGGGAAGACAGAGGAAAGCAATATCTGCGCTGTTGAGTGCTTCTTTTCTGCTTTCTTTGTCTTTTCTTTTTTCTTCCGAAAGGCTTATAAGCTCGATTCCCTCAAACTTTTCAAGTCTTTCATATATTCTGAGGCCGGTTGTTCCGGCTTTACCATCAATAAATACTTTCTTTGCCATTGATAAACTCCGTTACCTGTTCAATCTGTTTTTCTACTGATTTATAGCCTGTTGAACCTGCAGAAATTCTTTTTGAAATGCAGGTTTCAAGAGAAATTTCGTTAAATAAATCTTCTGTGAAAAGGTCGCTGTGTGCTTTATATTCTTCGAGAGTAAGTGTTTCAAGAACTTTGTTTTTCTCGATACACTCTGCAACAGTCTGACCTACAATTTTATAAGCAGTTCTGAAAGGCATACCTTTCTTAACAAGATAGTCTGCAAGGTCAGTTGCATTAATAAAGCCTTTCTGAGCTGCGGAATACATATTCTCTTTAAGAACTGTCATGGTAGCAATCATAGGAGCGAAAATGCTGAGGCATTTTTCAACTGTTTCAATACTGTCGAAAATTGCTTCTTTATCTTCCTGCATATCCTTGTTATATGCAAGAGGAAGACCCTTGAGAGAAGTAAGAAGAGCGAAAAGGTCGCCATAAACTCTGCCGGTTTTACCTCTTACCAGCTCTGCCATATCGGGATTCTTTTTCTGGGGCATAATACTTGAACCTGTTGTATATGCGTCATCAAGCTCAACGAACTTGAATTCCCATGAAGACCAGAGAATAACCTCTTCGGAAAATCTTGAAAGGTGCATCATAATAACAGAAAATGCGCTCATAAGCTCAACGCAGAAATCTCTGTCGGAAACGCCGTCAATACTATTCTGCATAATTCCGTAAAAGCCTAATTTCTTTGCTTCAAATTCTCTATCTGTATCATAAGTTGTGCCGGAAAGAGCGCAAGAGCCGAGAGGAGAATAATTCATTCTCTTAACTGCATCCTGAAGTCTTCCGCAGTCGCGCATAAACATCTGAGCATAAGCGAGTAAATGGTGAGCAAATGTGATAGGCTGAGCTCTTTGAAGATGAGTGTAACCTGGAAGAATTGCATCCTGGTTTTCTGCAGCTTTATCGCGAATAACCTCAATAAGACTATAAAGCAAATCATTTACCTTTTCAGCTTCATCACGAAGGTAAAGTCTTATATCAACTGCAACCTGGTCGTTACGGCTTCTTGCAGTATGAAGACGCTTGCCCACATCACCCTTTCTCTGTGTCAGCTCACTTTCGATAAACATATGTATATCTTCTGCATCGCTGTCAAAGGTGAGTTTGCCGCTTTCAATGTCTTCAAGAATTCCTGAAAGACCGTCAATAATTTCTTCGCAGTCATTTTCGGTAATAATGCCCTGCTTTGCAAGCATCTGAGCGTGTGCTATTGAACCGCCGATGTCCTGACGGAACATTTTGCAGTCGAAATGAAGTGATGAGTTAAAATCATCCGCTTCCTTATCAAGAGCCTTTGTAAATCTGCCTGCCCACATTTTATCCATAGTAATTTATACCCTTTCAAAAACTACTTTTGCACATTCGGAATAAAGCACCGAATGTGCAAAGTATATAAACTAATTTAATTTATTATTGCCGTGCGCAGCACCCGACACTGGCATCTGGCATCTGGCGACTGGCAACTTCTATTATTCACCAAGAGGTGCAAGTCCTGCTTTATCTCTCATATTTGCCATAACCTTGATGGGAAGGCCATAAAGGTTGATGAAGCCTGCGCTGTCTTTCTGATCGTAAACTTCGTCCTCATCAAATGTTGCCATATCAGCATCATAAAGTGAGTAAGGTGAGCATACGCCTGCGTTAATCATGTTACCTTTGTAAAGTTTAAGCTTAACATCACCTGTAACAGTTTCCTGAGTTGAATCAACAAAAGCAAGGATTGCTTTTGTGAGAGGTGTGTACCACTGTGCATTGTAAATAAGCTCTGCAAATTTCTGAGCAACGAGTGCTTTATAGTGTGCAGTTTCTTTATCAAGGCAGATTGTTTCAAGAACTGAGTGCGCTTTGTAAAGGATTGCTCCACCGGGAGTTTCATATACGCCACGGCATTTCATACCAACAAGTCTGTTTTCAACGATGTCAAGAAGACCGATACCGTTTGCGCCACCAAGCTCATTAAGCTTTGTAACAAGCTCAACTGCACCCATTTCTACGCCGTCAACTGCTGTGGGAACGCCCTTTTCAAAGTGAATTGTAACATAAGTGGGTTTGTCGGGAGCCATTTCGGGAGAAACGCCCATTTCAAGGAAACCTTCTTTGTTGTAAAGGGGCTCGTTCATGGGGTCTTCAAGGTCAAGACCTTCGTGAGAAAGGTGCCAGATATTTTTATCTTTTGAGTAGTTTGTTTCTCTGTTGATTTTAAGAGGAACATTGTGTGCCTCTGCGTAAGCGATTTCTTCTTCTCTGGATTTGATGTCCCATTCTCTCCAGGGAGCGATGATGGGCATATTGGGAGCATAAGCTTTAATAGCAAGCTCAAATCTTACCTGGTCGTTGCCTTTACCGGTGCAACCATGGCAGATAGCATCTGCGCCTTCTGCAATAGCGATTTCAGCAATTCTTTTTGCAATGGGAGGACGAGCAAAAGCAGTACCGAGAAGATATTCTTCATAAATTGCGCCAGCTTTAAGACCGGGGAAAACGTAATCTTCAAGGAATTCTTTTGTAAGGTCTTCGATATAGATTTTTGAAGCGCCTGTTGCGATTGCTTTTTCTTCAAGGCCTTCAAGCTCGCTTGCCTGACCAACGTTACCGGAAACAGCAATAACCTCACAGTTGTTGTAATTTTCTTTAAGCCAAGGGATGATAATTGATGTATCAAGACCGCCTGAGTAAGCAAGAACTACTTTCTTAATGTTTTTCTTATCCATTTTTATTTCCTCCAAATTGCAAGTTTTGCAAAAATATTCATTCGATATGCATAGTTATACACCTTTATTCAAAAAAAGTCAACTGTTTTGAATAAATTATTTAGTTTTTGTGCATTTTTGACCTTTTGTGGTAAAAACCTTTGTTTTATTTATGTTTTTTGTGTATTTTTCAGTACGTTTTTATACAGATATTATTTATAATTATAATGTAATATACAGAGCCCTATATAATGCGCTGTATATTTTTGCATATTATTCATTTTTTATGCATAAAATACACCGCTTTACACAAAAATGTGCAATATATCATATATTATCCTTATCATTTACATCGTCATTATCGGCATATTTTTTATGCATTCGCATTGCATTACTTTTACTTATTCTATAACTGTTGTACCACCCACCGCTAACGCGGTCCCCCCCTCCTTTTTCGTTTCACGAAAAAAGAGGGATAGGCTTCGCAATACTTTTATATACTGGCAACTTATAATTGCCGACCGCAGGTCCCAAAACTTTCCACTTGCCACTTTCAACTTTCCACTAAAAAAAGCACCGCTTTTTCAAGCGATGCTTTTTGATTAAAGAACATAAATTATAATATCACGTCTGCCCCAATTTCTGCACTGTGCCTCGGAATTCATATATAAGTCAACTGTCCAGTCAACATCATAGATGTAGCTGCCTGTGTCAGCAGCGATACAGTAGCCGTAAACATATCTACCGTCTGCAGAAACAATATACATCTCTGTGCCATAGGGAATTTCCTTGGGGTCAACTGCGATGTAGCCTGTCTGAGCCTTCTTACCTGTTGAGGTAATACCGCCGGGAATGCAGTATGCAGTTGCCTGAGCATTGATAACTGATTTGTATTTTGTGGGCAAACCGTTTGCGCCAATTTTAAGGTATGAGGGTTCTGCCATTTCACTGATGGGTGTTCCAACGGGAAGACCTGTTGTAACGGCATTTACCTTTGTACCAACCTGAACAAGCTCTTTTTCGGGTTTTGAAAGAACTTTTTCAGATTTAACGGTGCTCTTCTGAAACTCACCGTTAACATAGCGGTCCTCGTAAACAACCGCCTTTGTACCCTCTTTACCGCTTTCAAGAGTTCTTGTGCGGTTTCTGTAAAGAGAGTCAGAGTAAGTGTACTCTGTTTCATAGGGAATAGATTCTTTTTCTGTTCTCTCTTTGACATCTACTCTGTAAACGGAAATTTCCATACCGTTTTTGAGTTCCTTGTCAAGAGCAGGTTTTGTGAAATCTTCAACCTCTAATTCAACGCCGAGAATATTTAATGCATCCTCAACTGTTTTGCCGGAAACCTTTTTTGTTTTGGTTTTACCGTCAACTGTAAGAGTGATTTTATAAATATCGTAGATTTCGATTGTCATACCGTCTTCAAGAAGAGTATCTGCGGAGTAATTGAGAGCAGTTCCCTTTTTGAGAGTAATTTCTGCTTTCTCGAGAGCATCTTTAACTGTTCCGAGAGCATATACGGTATTCTGAGTGCCGTCAAAGCTTTTGATTGTAACTTCAACGCCTCTTCTTATGATAATGGCACTGCCGTCTTTACCGTCGAAGTTAGAAAGGCTAACCTCGTCACCCTTTGCTTCATTGATTTCGATTCCTGCGTTTGCAAGAATTTCTTCAGCATCGGTCTGAGCAGTTAAAACTTCAGTTACCGAGTTACCGTCGTAAATTGTAACGTTGTACATTACTGGCGGTACGGCGAACGCTGTGACTGAAACGAAGAATACAACCGCTAAAACCAAAAGAGCAATTCTTTTGAGCGGCGAATGCACGGACGTTTCGCCTATTTTTCTGACTGTCATGGTATAAATATCTCCTTAGACAAGCAACTTTTCTCTGTTATTATAAATTTGTGACATTTCTGTCATGAAAAGCTGCCGTTGTAGGCGTTTTTATCAGCAATAAAGAATTGAATTGTCACATATTCAACCCAATATTACGGGTAAAAAAGCCGTAGTTATCCGATGGCATTTGGTATTATAACCAACTTTTCTTAAAAGTCAAATAATTTGAATTGTGCTTTTTGGTGACTTTTCACAAAGGTTTTGAACACAAAAAAGTAGTAACCCCAACATTTTGTGGCGAATTTTGGAAGAACCACAAGCATTTTCTAACTTCTTTTGGCAAAAGTGCAGAAATTACAAACTGTAACTTTTTAACCCATTTTTTACCATTTTTTTGTCAAATTGTAATTATTTGTTGACAGAAAACCTATTTTTACCCATAATATATATACTATATATAATATATTATATTGGCGAGAGGACTAACTATGACAATTTCTATTTCTGAAAACGTTAAGTTAATACTAAACAGACTAAAAAACGCAGGGTTTGAGGCTTACTGCGTTGGCGGAGCTGTGCGCGATAGTCTTATGGGTACTGCTCCTGGGGACTGGGATGTTACGACCTCTGCTCTTCCCGAGGAAACCAGGGAGCTTTTTAAGGATTTCAAAACTGTTGACACGGGACTTAAACACGGAACTCTCACCGTAATAATAGATAAAACACCTTACGAAGTTACAACTTTCAGAATAGACGGTGAATATGGTGACAACCGCCACCCCGAAAATGTTACATTCACAAGTAAAATCGGTGATGACCTGGCAAGAAGAGATTTCACAATTAACGCTCTCGCCTATAACGAAGAAGACGGACTTGTTGATTTATACGGCGGACAGGATGATATATATAATAGTATAATAAAAACAGTCGGGGATGCAGATACCCGTTTCCAAGAAGACGGACTTCGGATTATGAGAGCTTTGAGATTTTCTGCAACCCTTGGTTTCGAAATTGAAGAAGAAACCAAAAAAGCAATTCACAAAAATAAAGAACTTTTGAAAAACATTTCCGCCGAAAGACTAACTGTTGAACTGACAAAGCTTCTTTGCGGTAAAAATGCTTTCAATATTCTTATGGAATACCCGGATGTTCTTTCTGTATTTATTCCCGAAATCGCCCCTGCGGTGAATTTCACTCAATACGGCAAAAAACACGCCTATGATGTATGGGAGCACATCTGTCATACAGTTGACACTATTCCTAATGACAGAATTTTGCGCCTTACAATGCTTCTTCACGATTTAGGAAAAGTGCCCACTCATAAATTAAATGACAATGGTGACAGTACCTTTAAAAACCACGCTACTGTAGGCGGTGAAATGGCGCGAGAGATTCTCACCCGACTTAAATTCGATAAAAAAACTATAAACCGGGTTTCTTTCCTTGTAGGTTGTCATGATTTTGAGCCTCCCGAAACAAAAATCAAACTTAAAAAACACCTTAAAAATAAAACTCCCGAGGATATCAGAACTCTTCTTGTTATCAAAAAGAGTGACAGAGGTGCTTTAAGCGAAAGCTACCGTGATATAAGCGAGGGTACTGCACAGACTCTTAAATGGTTAGAAGAAATTGAAAGCAATAATGAATGTTGCACAATTTCACAGCTTGCAATAAACGGCAAGGATTTGGAAAAGAAAGGTCTTAAAGGGGAAGAAATAGGAAATGCCTTAAATTTTCTTTTAGATGCGGTAATCGAAAACAAAGCTAAAAACACTAAAACCGATTTATTGACATACTTATTATAATAGTATAAAATATACTTATATGCACAGAAAGGGTGGTTAAATGCGTACTGCACATTCTCTCAACTTTGGTTGGAAATATTCTCCTGAATTTACGGAAGATATGATACAGGTTTCTTTTGACGACAGTAAATTCCAGACTGTTGACATTCCTCATACAAACAAGGAATTACCCTTAAACTATTTTGACGAAAAATGCTATCAATTCGTTAGTTGTTATCGTAAGAATTTTTATATCGGCAAAAAAGCCAAGGGTAAAAGATATATTCTTCATTTTGAAGGCGCAGCAATTTATTCAAAGGTTTATCTTAACGGTGAATTTATCGGTGAATATAAAGGCGCATACAATGCATTTACTTTTGACATTACAGATAAAGTAAAAGCAAAGGACAATTTGCTTGTTGTTGAGCTTGACTCTACCGAAAGAAAAGAAATTCCGCCTTTCGGAAATGTTGTTGACTACTTGGTATATGGCGGTATTTACAGAGAAGTTTGGCTTGAAGAGGTTAGCGAAACATATATTGACAATGCCTTTGTAAGAACTCTCAATATTCTTCAGCCTAAAAAGGTTCTTGATATTGATGTAACCCTTTCCGAAAGCGCAAAGGGTCAGCTTACCTTTACCCTTTTTGACGGTGAAAAGGTAATCGGCGAAAAGAAAACTGATTTCAGCGGCAGAGTTATTAACGCTAAATGGGCAGTAACAGAAGTTGAGCTTTGGGACCTTGACAATCCCAAGCTTTACACCCTCAAGGTTAAATTAGATGATAAAGACGAAATTACTGTTCGCTTTGGTTTCAGAGAATGTAAATTCTTAACAGACGGCTTCTACCTTAACGGCAAGAAAATCAAAATCCGTGGTCTTAACCGTCATCAAAGCTACCCCTATGTTGGTTACGCTATGCCTAAAAATGTTCAAAAGGCAGATGCTGATTTACTTAAATACGAATTAGGTGTTAACCTTGTAAGAACCTCTCACTATCCCGACAGCGTTCACTTCCTTGACCGTTGTGATGAAATCGGTCTTCTTGTATTCACCGAAATGCCCTCCTGGCAGTATCTCGGCGAGGGCGAATGGAGAGATATCTGTCTTGATAATGTTCGCAGAATGGTTCTTCGTGACAGAAATCACCCCTGCGTAATTCTTTGGGGCGTTCGCGTTAACGAGGGTCTTGACTGTGACGAATTCTATACACAAACAAACGCTCTTGCAAGAGAGCTTGATAACACCCGTCAGACCGGTGGCGTAAGAAATATGCCTATGAGCCATCTTCTTGAAGATGTTTACACTATGAATGACTTTATTCATTCAGGTAGCTTTATAAATCTTCTCCCCCCTGCTCTCGTTACAAAGAGCCTTACTGCTCCCTATCTTGTTACAGAGCATAACGGCCATATGTTCCCCACAAAGAGCTTTGATAAAGAGGGCGTAAGAGCTGAACACGCTCTCCGCCATACAAGAGTTCTCAACTCCGCCTACGGCAACCCCAGAACCAGCGGTGCTATCGGCTGGTGTATGGCAGACTATAACACACATAAAGACTTTGGTAGCGGTGACAGAATTTGCTATCACGGTGTTACAGATATGTTCCGCGTTCCCAAAATGGGTGCAGCAATTTACCGTTCACAACAGGATGACAAACCCTTCCTTGAGGTTACATCTGCTATGGACATCGGTGAGCATCCCGGCGGAACAATCGGTGATGTTTGGGTATTTACAAACTGCGATTATGTTAAGCTTTATAAAAACGGCAAATACACAAGCACAATTTACCCCGACTCTTCCAAATTCAAAAATCTCCCCCATCCCCCAATGATTGCATCCGACTTTATCGGTGATTCATTGGTAACAGATGACGGACTTGACCCCAAAGCAGCAGCTCTTCTTACAGATACCCTTGTTGCTGCCCAGACAAAGCAATGGAAGCTTCCACCATCAAAATTTGTTAAAGCAGGTGCCGCAATGGTTGTTGGCAAAATCCCCTTTAACAGAATGTTCGATATTGTAACTAAATATATCGGTGGTTGGGGTAACGAACAGATTACCTACGCTTTTGAGGGTTACAAAGACGGAGAATGCGTTGCAACAGTTGTGAGAACTGCTGTTACAGAGCTTCACCTTGATGTTAAAGCAGATTCCTATACTCTCAAAGAAGAGGACACCTATGATGCAACAAGAATTGAAATCGTTGCAAAAGACCAGAACGGAAATCGTGTACCTTTCGCAGACAGTGCAATTAAAGTTACTGTTAAAGGTGCGGCAGAAATTATCGGACCTTCTGAATTCCCACTTATCGGTGGCGACAGAGCATTCTGGATTCGTACAAACGGCGAAAAAGGTGACATTACAGTAACTGTTGATGCCAAAGGCATTGAAAAGGTTAAACTTGACTTAAAGAGCGAATAATACTATAATATACACCACCTCTCCCATTCGAGAGGTGGTAGATTATCACAAAGGAGATAAGAAAATGAGCAAACAGCCCTATTACATTACTACTGCAATTGCGTACACTTCAAGAAAACCCCATATCGGAAACTCTTATGAAATCGTACTTTCCGATGCTTTGGCAAGATTCAAACGAATGCAGGGCTATGACGTTTTCTTCCAGACAGGTACTGACGAGCACGGTCAGAAAATCGAGGAATACGCTGCTGCGGCAGGTGTTTCTCCGAAAGAATATGTTGACAAGGTTGCAGGTGAAATCAAAGATATCTGCGATTGCCTTAACACAACCTATGATAAATTCATTCGTACAACAGATAAAGAGCACGAAGAATCCGTTCAGAAAATCTTCAAAAAGCTTATTGATAAAGGCGATGTTTACAAGAGCGAATACGAAGGTTGGTACTGCGTTCCCTGCGAAAGCTTCTTCACAGACTCTCAGCTTGTTGACGGCAAATGCCCCGACTGCGGAAGAGAAGTTCGCAAGGAAAAGGAAGAAGCATATTTCTTCAAAATGAGCAAATATCAGAAACAGCTTGAAGAATACATTGAAGAAAATCCCAACTTCATTTACCCCGAAAGCCGTAAAAAAGAAATGATAAATAACTTTATCAAACCCGGTCTTCAGGATTTATGCATTTCCCGTTCAACATTCAAATGGGGAATTCCTTTCCCCGGTGATGAAAAGCACGTTATCTACGTTTGGGTAGATGCTCTTCTTAACTATATTACCGGTCTTGGCTACGACCCTGAAAACAATTCTGAAATGTATAAAAAATACTGGCCCGCTAATGTTCACATTATCGGTAAAGATATTCTTCGTTTCCACACTATTTATTGGCCCATTATGCTTATGGCACTTGGTGAGCCTCTTCCCAAACAGGTATTCGGTCACCCCTGGCTTCTTTCAGGTAATGACAAGATGTCAAAGTCCCGTGGTAACGTAATTTATGCAGATGACCTTTGCAACCGCTTTGGTGTTGACGCAGTCCGTTACTATCTTCTTTCCGAAATGCCTCACGCTCAGGACGGAACAATCACCTACGAAACAATTATCGAGCGTTTCAACTCCGACCTTGCAAACACTCTCGGAAACCTTGTTAACCGTACAGTTGCTATGAACAACAAGTACTTTGACGGCGTTATTCAGTCCCCCGAGGCAACAGAGGAAATTGACAACGAGCTTAAAGAAATGGCTCTCTCTACCTTAGGTGAGGTTACAAAGCTTCTTGACACATATAAAGTAAGTGACGCTCTCGGCAAGATTTTCGACCTTGCAAAGCGTTGCAACAAATATATTGACGAAACAATGCCTTGGGCACTTGCAAAGGATGAAGAAAAGAAAGCAAGACTTGGCACAGTCCTTTATAATCTTCTTGAAGGCATCCGCTTTATTGCAGTTCTTCTCGAACCCTTTATGCCCGAAACAAGCGTCAAAATCCTTGAGCAAATCGGCACAGATGTTAACACTCTCGATTCTCTCGCAGAATTCGGCGCAACCAAAGCCGGTGACAAGGTAGGCGTGGCAACTCCCCTCTTCTCCCGTCTTGACGTTGAAAAAA
Source organism: Acutalibacteraceae bacterium (assembly GCA_045542535.1). GTDB lineage: Bacteria > Bacillota > Clostridia > Oscillospirales > Acutalibacteraceae > DTU089. The sequence goes on from JAZQLF010000004.1 coordinate 234,186, forward strand.
CTCTTGCAGAAATAGAAAGCTCTCTTCCTAAGGTAGAAGAAGAAACCGAAGAGGAAGAAAAAGAAATCATTGGTCTTGCTGAAATTCAGTATGATGATTTTGCAAAGGTTGAGCTTCGCGTTTGCGAGGTAGTTGACTGCAAGCCCATTAAGAAAGCTAAAAAGCTTCTTGAGCTCACTCTCAACGACGGCACAAAGGAACCCAGAACAGTTGCATCAGGTATTGCAAAATGGTATAAGCCGGAAGAGCTTATCGGCAAAAAGGTTATCGTTGTTGCAAACCTTGCTCCCAGAACACTCTGCGGTGTTGAAAGCCATGGTATGATTCTTGCAGGCGAAATCACCGAAGATGATATTAAGGTTGCATTTGTTGACGGTCTTCCTGCAGGTACTCAATTAAGTTAATTTATGTATAACAATATTTTTGATTCACACGCACATTACACAGATAAAGCGTTCAATGACGACCGCGAAAATATGCTCGGCTCTCTCAAAGAGTCGGGCATTTGCGGTGTTATAAACTGCGGTGCAGATATAGAAAGCTCCAAGGCATCTCTGCGACTTGCAGATAAATACGATTATATTTACTTTGCCTGCGGTGTTCATCCCGAAGAGGTTGAAGAGCTTCCCGAAAACTATATTGAAATCTTAAAAGACCTTGCAAAGCATCCTAAATGCGTTGCAATAGGTGAAATCGGGCTTGATTACTATTGGCGACAGGACACAAAAGATAAGCAAAAAGAAGTTTTTGAAAATCAGATACTTCTCGCAAAGGAACTCGGTTTGCCAATAATTGTTCACGACAGAGAAGCCCACGGAGATACTCTTGAAATCCTCAAAAAGCACAAACCTGAAGGTGTTATGCACTGCTTTTCAGGTAGTGTAGAAACGGCAAAAGAGATTTTGAATTTAGGAATGTATATCGGATTCGGCGGAGCGTTAACCTTTAAAAATGCAAGAAAAGCTGTTGAGGTGGCAGAAATGTTACCTTTAGACAGACTTCTTCTTGAAACCGACTGTCCATATATGGCACCCGTTCCAATGCGAGGAAAAAGAAATGATTCCAGCCTTATTCCCTATGTGGCAGAAAAAATGGCAGAAATAAAAAACACCGATGCTCAGTCGGTGCTTGATATAGCTACTGAAAACACAAAAGAATTATTTAAAATATAAAAACATCGCGAAAGAAATTCTTTCGCGGTGTTTTCTATTATTCTGTTATTTCAGGTTCTACAGGAGTCTCAGGCTCTGTAGTGTCTTCAGGGTCTGTGGGTGTTTCGGGCTCTGTAGTGTCCTCAGGCTCTGTAGGTTCTTCAGGCTCTGTGGGTTCCTCAGGCTCTGTGGGCTCCTCAGGGTCTGTGGGCTCCTCAGGGTCTGTGGGTTCTTCAGGCTCTATGGGTTCTTCAGGCTCTGTAGGTTCTTCAGGCTCTATGGGTTCCTCGGGAAGCGCCCAACAGAAATCTGCGCCTACTTCATTTATTGCCTCGCCTCTGCCTGCAGCTTGAGCGAGAATTGTATATGTGTACTGAACACCTTGAACAATTGTATCATCCAAGAATCTTAAATCATCACCAACGAAAACCGCACCGATAAATTCCCATTCGGAATCAGCTGTTTTTCTTAACACCTGATAATATTGAGCATATTGGGATTCATCCCAAGTAATTATTGCAACTGTCTTTTCTGTAACAGTACCATCCTCGGCAGTTTCTGTAACAAGGCTTTGCTTTGCAATAATTCCTGCAGCAGGAGCAACCGGTGTAAGCACAACGGCGCTCTTGCCATCTTCGTTATAAAGGCTATCTCTATCAGAAGCAACGCCTTTTACTGTGTAGTAGTATGAAATTTCCGCATCAACATCAACATCCACATAATTTGCGGTTTCTTCTGTTATACCCTCTGCAGTAACATCAGCAATTTTAGTCCATGTATCTTCTGCGGAAGCGCGTCTGTAAATTTCATAGTTTTCAGCAAATTCAACGGGAATCCAATTGATTGTTATATATGAACCGTCTTCGCTGTATGTGGGAGTAACTTCGAACTCAACAGCAACAATGGGAGCATGGGGGTACTTTGCTGTTGCAGTTTTTTCGGTAGAAACTTTACCTTCTTTAACTGCTTTTGCTGAGTATGTGTATTCTGTTCCGATAACAATATCTTCATCTTTGTACTGTGTAATACCCATTGCAGTATCAAACACGCCCAAAGAAACCTTATCTTCGCCGATACTCTTGAAAAGCTCGATGCTTTCTGCAACTCCGTCAAAAGCCCAGTTAACCATAATATAGGGGTTTTCTGTTTCGGTTGCAGGAACAAATTCAGCGGTAAACTCTGCTGCTTCAACAAAGTTTTTCATACCTACTGTATCATAGTCACTCTTGTAACCGTCTGCTTCCGCAACAACTGTATAATAGAAAGGTGTTGTTTTTGCTTCTTCGGAAGTATCAACAAAAGAGTTAAGTGAATAAGAACCGATAACCGCCCATTTTTCACCCTCTGCTCTTCTGTAAACATAATAGGTATCTGCACCTTCAACAGCACTCCAAGAAAGATTAACACCGCTATCTGTAAGAGTAACATTTTCCATAACAGGTCTGTTCAAAGCAACAATGTAAACAGAAGTGTATCTGCTTATTGCAGAGCCGTTAACTGCTCTTACTGCATAACGATATTTAACACCGTTTTCTGCAGTAGCGTCATAGAATGATGTTTCAGTTATACCTTTTGCAAGTGTGGTCCACTTTGACTCGCCTGCTACTTGTCTTAAAACATTATAACCTTCTGCACCTTTTATTGCTTTCCAGGTTAAATTTACACCTACTGCACTTTCCTCTGTAACAATATTAGCAAGTTTTGTTGCAGGCTTTGCCAGGTACATATTTTTAATACCTGTTTTGTTATAATAACTTGTTGCGCCGCCATCTATTGCTCTTACGGTATATTCATAGGTGTATCCTGATTTTTTATTAACTTTATCAAGATAAGATTTCTTTGTACCGCCTTTTACAGTTGCAATTTCTGTCCAATCCTCTGCAGAATTGATTTTTCTCAAAACTTTATAAGAAGATGCACCCTTAACTGTGGACCAGGTAACTTTAGCTCTGTTTTTTGAATCGAAAGAAACTGTTCCAAGTTCAGGCATAGCAAGGAAGCTGACCTTTATACCCTTTGAGTTATATGCACCGCCGTTTGTTTTTGAAACGCCTTTAACTGTGTAAGTATAAGTTTTTCCGGAAACTGCTGTCTTATCGGTGAAATATTTTTTAGTTGTTGTTCCGACCTTTTTCCAGCCAGATGAGGTTTTTCTGTAAACATAGTATTTTGTTACTACGTCACTTGAATCGCTCCAGGTTATTTTAGCGCCATTTGTGTATGAATAAGCCTTTTTCAATTTAGGCGCTCTGATGTAACTGAAATCAATACCGTCTGTGTCATAAGCGCTCTTATTTGAGCCGTTGTATGCTCTGACAGAATATGTGTAATACCAATCTGTTTTTGTAGCAGATTCATCAACATAAGTTACTGTCTTTTTACCCTTTACAGTTGCAATCTTCTTCCACTCGGAGTTATTTAAAGAACCGCCTTTACGGTAAATTTCATAACCTTTAGCCCCTGAAACTGCTTTCCAGGTAATTTTTGCATAGCCGGAAGAAGTTGTTCCGCCTACATCAACCAATTTAGGAGATGCAAGATAAGTTATTGAAAGACCTTTTTTATTATAAAGGCTTGTATAGTCACCGTCATAACATCTTACAGTATATTTATAAGTTTTTCCGCTTTTAGCAGTTTCATCTGTAAATGTGTACGCACTTTTTCCGAGGGTTTGAATGGTTTTCCATTTAGTCTCGCCCTCTGCTTTTCGGAGAACTTTATATTTAGTAGCTGTTGTCAAGGGTGTCCAGGTAATCTTAATACCTTTTGAAGTATTCTTAATAGAATTGAGTTCAACAGTTTTCTTGCTTAAACGGTCTATCTTTATTTTAAAAGTCTGAACAGAATCTGTATCAATTACATTTCCGTCATCTCTTGAAATATAGGTATAGCATTTACCATAATATGTTCCGCTGGGAGTGTTTTTAAAATTCCAGGAAATAGCCAATGGGCTGTTTCCCTTTGAACCGAATTCTCCGGACATACTTCTGATAAGCTGAGTATATGCTTTATCGGAATAAATTTCTACGGCGTAATTTGCATTGCTCTTGCCCTCGCTTATTCGCATAAAGTAAAGAGTTGCTTTGTCCCCATAGAAAGAAAAGCTTGTCTTACGAGCTTCTAATTTAGAGTCCGTGGGAACAATCTGACCGTATTGGTTGTCATAGGATGCGGTTTTATCAGTAGCAAAAGAAACCACTGCTAAAGCACCTATCACAAGTAATGTAACAAGAAGTGTCAATAACACTTTTGTTTTTGAACTTGTTTTTTTCATGGAATAACCTCCAACGATATTATTTCCTATACATTATATTACATAAACACTTTCATTTCAATAATAAATTGTGAAATAAATGTTACTAAAATATCGACAATTTTCCTTTATTTTCTGTTCATTAAAATCCTGTTAACACCTTTAATGTTCTGTTAATATATTTTATCAACACTAACCAAAAAATGACCTGCATTTTTGGATGTGCTTTTCTTTGTATTTCCGTTGCTTTTTACAGAAAAAAATGTTATTATATCGTATATAATTAGGTTAACTATGAGGTGTAAGATGGCGACAGACACAGCACAGAACCATAATGTTCAGTTATGCAAAGCCGCTTTTGATAAAATACCTAAAGAAAAACGCGACAGAATTTTAAATGTTGCCATTAAGGAATTTGCTGATAACGGATTTGAAAATACTTCTATTCAGCAAATTGCTAAAAAAGCAGGTATCAGCGTCGGCTCTGTATATAAATACTTTGAAAATAAAGAAACTATGTTTTCAATGGTTGTTCATGAAGGTATGTCTTCATTGGAGGAGCTTCTTATGAGTCTGGCAGACTCATCCGAAGATATTCTCGTCAAAGCCGAAACAATCATCCGGGAATTATTGAAATATTCGAGAAAGAACCCCGAATTAATCAAGCTTTATTGTCAGCTTACTACAAGCGATAATTCCGAGTTTTTAAATGGCATTTCTCAACGAATTGAGGCAGTTTCCGCTTCAATTTATACCGTTACAATCAGCAAGGCTCAGGAAACAGGCGATGTTCGTAATGATATCAATCCTGCTTTCTTTGCATTCTTGCTTGATAATATTTTTATGATGCTCCAATTTGCATCCGCTTGTGATTACTATAAAGAACGCTTCTTTATCTACACAGGAAAACAAGCAGCAGAAAGCGATGATTTAATCGTCGAGCAAACCCTTAAGTTTTTGAAAGCGGCATTTAACTTTAAATAAATTTTCATTTTGAAAGGTGCAGTATTTATGAAAAAAATCCTTAGTGTATTACTTGCAGTTTGCATACTGCTTTCAGTATTTTCTCTGAACGCATTTGCATCAGTTACCGCTGACGAAATCGTATCTTGCTACGATTTCAATACAGACGGCAGCGTTAACCTGACCGATGCCAGAACGTTTTTGCGCGTTTCAGCAGGTCTTGAAGCTCCCAAAGAGGGATTGGTTTATGACCTTGACGGCGACGGTTTTTCAACAATTACCGATGTAAAAATGGTCTTATCAATAGTTTTGGGTGTTGATGTTGAAATAACAAGCGACGAATTTAATCTCGCTCTTTTCAGAAGCGAACTCAATAACGTTAAAGCTGTTCGTCCCGGTTTCACAAAAACTGCCACAACTAAATGTGACTCTATGTTGGTTACAACGAAAAATGCACCGGACGCTTCTCTTAACGTAACAAATATGCCTTTCGACCAGTACACCAACAAAACTTGTAACTATATGGAAGATCTTTTGGACGGCCCTGCCGGATTGGCACTTAAAGTCAGCAGTCCTCAAGCTTACGAGGAAGCAAAAGCAAGTATTGTTGCTATGAGAGCACAAGCTGCTGATTTATATAAACCCAAGGTTACAACCTCAACAGTTGCAAAACGCCGCAGTCACTACGCAACATTCCCCGTTAACAACCTTGCAAACTCCTGCTTCCTTACAATGGATGATATTGCAAGTATCGAGTGTTACGAAGAAGATGGCTATATTGTAAGAAAAGTTACAATGAAAGAAGACACCTACATTGGTGATGAATACCCCACAGGCTATGAAAACTCATCATTAAGACGCCAGACAGTTTCATACGGTAAAGTATTTAACATTCCCGAATTCAGCGAAACTGAAAACGGCAAAGAAACTTCAATACTTAATAAAGTAACCTTCAAAAACGGTGTTGTCATTTCTAAGATTGATAAACTTTCAGGAATTCCCGTAAGCGTTCAATATTCATACACTTATGTAGCCGATGTTTCTACAATCCCAACAGTTGACCAAAAAACCGGCGAAGAAGGTCTTCAGATGGATTCTGTTACAACAGCGAATATTTCTGAAAACTTCGTTATTAATCCTGTAACCAATAACTAAGGAGAATACTACACAATGGAAAACATTAAAGTAACTATGGAAAACGGCGAAAGCTTTGTTATTGAGCTTTGCCCTGAACAAGCACCCATCACTTGCGAAAACTTTTTAAAGCTTGTAAAAAGCGGTTTCTATAACGGTCTTACCTTCCACCGTGTAATTGACGGTTTTATGGCTCAGGGCGGAGACCCCGAAGGAACAGGTTGTGGCGGAAGCGACGAAAACATCAAAGGCGAATTCGCTATGAACGGTGTTAACAACACCCTTTCACACACTCGCGGAGTTATTTCAATGGCACGTTCCCAGAACCCCAACTCTGCAAGTAGTCAGTTTTTCATTTGCTACGGCGACTGCACATTCCTTGACGGTCAGTATGCCGCATTCGGTAAAGTAATTGAAGGTATGGAAACTGTTGACAATTTCCTCAAAATCGACCGCAGAATGAGCTTTGGCGGCGAACGTTCCGTACCCGTTGAACCTATTGTTATGAAAACTGTAGAAGTTTTATAATAAACAAATTTAATATTAAGGAGAAAAAGGAATGAATTCAAAAATCAACGGATTGCTTCATAAGCTTTACGGTACAACACCGAATGACGGCAATCTCCAACCCAAAGAAGCTCTTGCTTATGGTATTGCAGGCTTCGGTCAGAACTTTATCTGTACCATCATCGGTTCATATTTGACCATCTTCCTCACAGACGCACTTCTTTTCGGTGCTGAGGGTGTTACAATTGGTTCAGTTGCAGGTTCTATGGCAGTTGCATACCTTATGCTCGGTACTCGTATTTTCGACGCTTTCAATGACCCCATTATGGGCTCTATTGTTGACAAAACCCGTACAAAATGGGGTAAATGCAGACCTTATCTTAAATGGATGGCTATTCCCATTGCAATTATGACAATCGCTTGCTTCTTGCCCATTTTCCAGGCAAAAGCACATTGGTCCTTTGTTGTTGTAGCAATTATTTACGTTTTATGGTCAGTTGCTTACACAGTTGCAGACGTGCCTTATTGGGGACTTTCAACCTGTATGACCAACGACACAGTTGTACGTGGTAATCTTCTTACTGTTACCCGTCTTCTTTGCACATTGGGTGCAGGTATTGTTACTGTTTTCCTTCCCATTATTACAGGTGCAATTACAGCTAAATACAAATACCCCGACACAGCAGAGGGTATCGCACAGATTATGGCTGATAAGGGTGTAGATGCTGAAGCAGCAAAGAACTTTATCGGTACTGTTATTGCAGGTCAGGAAATTGCAAACGCAGATACTCTTAAATGGACATATTTCATTGCTGCAGTTATTCTCGTTGTTGCTGCAGTTCCTATGTTCTTCTACGGCTTCAAGCACACTAAAGAACGTTTCACAGCAAATGATAATCCCCCCAGCCTTGGTCATAACCTTAAACTCCTTTTCAAAAATAAAGAACTCCTTCTCATTGTTCTTTCAGGTATCCTCGGTGGTGCAAGAATGGTTTATACATACACCGGCGGTCTTTACTTTGCAAAATATGTTCTCCAAAACGAAGGTATGTATAGCCTTATAACTCTTCTTGTTGTTCCCGGCGGACTTGTTGCTTCTGTTCTCGTTCCCTGGATGTCAAAGAAATTTACAAAAAAATGGTCGTATATCGCAGTTCACATTTTCGGTGGTATTGTAATGGCGATTATGTACTTCGTTGGCTACGATACCACTACCAAACAAATTATTGCTGCAATCGGCCTTGTTCTTCTCGGTATTCCTCAGGGTGTTAACAACATCATCACCTACGCTATGATTGGTGACACAGTTGACTACCTTGAATGGAAAACAGGTGAACGTGGTGAAGGTATCTGCTTCGCTATGCAGACTCTTATCAACAAAATCGGTATGGCTGTTGGTGCTTTCATCGGTGTTATCTCCTTTGCTGCAGCAGGTATCAACGCCGAAACAGGCTTCATCTCTGCAGAAGGCAAACAGACACTTTGGAATATGCTTGTTCTTTCCGGTGTTATCAGTATGTTTGCTTGCGCAGTTCCTATGTTCTTCTATACAATTACAGAAAAACGTCAGGCAGAAATGATTGCTGAAATTGAAGCAAGAAAGAATAAATAAACCTATTTAGATATCAAACCCCTTGTTACAAACTTGTAACAAGGGGTTTAATTATTTTAAACCAATGTAATTTACGGCATATTTTGATTTTACTTTTGGGTACGCTCTCAGGCTCAAGCTTTCTACCACAAACAATGCTTTTGATATTTTAAAATAAGGTAAAACGTAAACAACGGGAGCTACGGCAAAGCAACTAAAAAACCACCCCACAAATGAACTTTCAAACAATACACTTTCACGAAGAACCCCGTCCGTAAAAAGTATGCTCTTTTCTATTGCCCCCTTGGTAGTAATATCAGTATTTAAACAAATGTAATAAGGTGCTGCGTTATACCTTGAAAATGTTACTCGCCACATAAAAATACAAAAAGATAAAAGTATGGAGCTTCCTGTTATTAATATATAAAAAACTGCAGGCAAAACATTTCCGTAGGAATACAAGAAAAATGTTATACCATAGCATACGGCACAAGGAAACAAATAATACAGTAACCACATTATCTTCAGAGCTGTTAATCTCACATATAAAGAAAAGGCTCTGAAGCTCCTTTTAAATGTAAAAAAATGAAACAGAAGAGCTAAGCGCCCTTTCCCTCCCGAAGCCTTAATAAAATAAAGAAACTGCTCTCCTAACTTTAATGAGCAAATAAGTAAAAATAATACAGCCGACACAAAAATTATATCAAATACAACCACGGCATAAACCAAGGCATCGTTATAATTATCAAGATAAAACTCTAAAATACCGCTTTTAAAAAGTGAAACAAGGCAATAAAACCAAAGTGCAAAAACGCCACGTCTTACAACAAAACTGAATAGAGAAACAAAAAACAATCGCAAGGTATCACCTTTCAGAAGCATTTTACTTTTTATTTTTACAGTCGTACTCATAAAAACCTACCTAAATAAAAATATCTGTGTATCAAATGATACACAGATATATTTTTGCTTGTTTTTTCAGTTTTACTCATTGTCGGCTTATAATGCTCTTCATATTTTCCAAAACATAATAAGGGATAACCAAATCCCCTTTTCCCGTACCAATGGAAATATGGGGCTTCATTCCGCCGTGGAAATCTGAACCGCCTGAAAGAGAAAATGAAAGCTTTTCTGCAAGTGCTCTGTACTGAGCCGTATGTTCAGATGTATATTCGGGGTAATAACCCTCAACACCATTTAACCCTGCCTCTTTAAGCTGGATTAAAAGCTTTTCAAGTTGTTCAATATCGTAGCCTGTTTGATTAAGGTGGGCAAGGTAAGCAAGTCCACCTGCAGCGCGTATTGACTTAACCGCTTCAACTGCAGAAAGTTCATTTTTATCAGCGTAAGCAGGTTTTCCAAGACCGATATATTTCTCGAAACATTCTTTCACAGTACCGCAATAGCCTTTTTCCACCATCAGCTTTGCTATATGGGCTCTGCCCACAAAATTGCCCCCTGCAATCTCTAAAGCTTCATCGTGAGTAATATGGAAGCCCAATGCCCTGAGCTTACTGCATATCTCCTCCATACGTCTTTTGCGACTGCCTTTAAGCTTTTCAATAGTCTTCAATAAGGTTTCATTTTCAGGGTCAATAAAAAGCCCTATAATATGAGTTTCCGTGTTTTCCGCGGCGGAGAATTCAATCCCCGGAATAAACTCAATGCCGATTTCTTCTGCTCTTTTTTGAGCTTCCTTAATACCGTCAACGCTGTCGTGGTCTGTAAGAGCGAAAGCAGAAAGCCCCGATTCTTTTGCGTGGTCAACAAGCTGTGTAGGAGTGAGCGTTCCGTCTGAACAAGTGGAATGGGTATGAAAATCAACAGTTCTTTCATCGAAAATAATTTCTCGTACTTCCTTCAGACTTTCAACAGTAAAAGCGTTGTGCTCCTGGAGAAGCTTTCTGCCTTGATGCCCGTAAGCAACGAGAACGCAGTCAATACCCAAAGCGTTGGCAGTTTCAAGGTCGTGAAGAGTATCGCCTATAAAAATTGCTTCGTTTCTGTCGATATTCTTCAAATCGAAGAAAGCCTTGGCTCTTTCAATTTTACTTTCTGCAAGAGTATTATCTGCCCCTAAAATCTCATCAAAAAGGTGGAAAACATCAAATTTCTTTGTTAAATCAACAGTTTCACCAATAAAATTCGAGGTGATTATGTATTGATGAACCCCGTTTTCCTTTAATTCTTTAAGCAAATCTGCCGCGCCGTCTGCAAGGGTTGTTTCCTCTAAATGACGGGCATAATCTTCGTGGTACGCCTTTGATATTTCAGAAAACACCACCTCTTCCGGCGGTAATATTCTGTAATAAAAATTCACTATGGGTGTTTCAACATAGTCATAATATTCTTTAAGATTAATAGTTTTCATACCTTTTCTTAAAAGCATATCATTAACACAAGCAAGAGCATTGTGAACATCATCAATAATCGTGCCGTTAAAATCCCAAAATATGTGTTTATATCTCATTGTGTCACCAACCTTAAATACCTAATAAGTTTATCATATAACAATTAAAATGGCAACTCAAAAAAGAGTTGCCGAAGAAATGCCTATAATAATGCCAAGAATAAATACCCCGGCTATCTTAACAAAATTTTTCAATCTTTCATTTTTATATTTATACTCCCTGACAGGTGGTTTACCTGCATTTTCTATTTCTTTTCTGGCACTTTCCCTTAACCTGCCCTCCCCCATTCCGCTGTATTCAGGCTTCACGAAAAATATAGCTTTCTCAAAAAAACCGTTTTGAGTTTCATTTATTTCCAATACTTGTTTATTTACACCTTTTATCATTATTCTTTCTCCTTTTTTAGGTTCTTTTCTATGATGTGAAATTTAATAGCTTTTTATACAAAAACCCTAACAAAATACCCATTGTTATTTTTCATAAAAACTTTGTAAGTTTTTTCACAAGCTGTAATAATTTATTGCCAAAAAAGAATATATTTTTTACGATTACGATAAACATTTTTTTGCTATTGGCAAAATTGACAATCGAAAAATTATACAATTTGTATATTCGACTTTTCTGTAAAATTGTTCAAAACCGTGTTCAAAATGTTTACAACCTACCCTCTTAACCCTATATTCCAATAGGTTTTCGACATTTTTTACACTTTTTTTGACAAATTTTAGGAAAAGCTAAAATATACGATTTGTTTTACCTTCTTTACAAATTATACAGAATGGAAACGCCTTTTTCATTTCAAAAATAAATGTTCGTTGTTAAAAATGAACAATTACAAAAGGGCACAAAAACCCTCTGAAAATACTGTTTAAAACGTAGAAAAAATTTAATTTTCTGAAAATAGGTTGACAAAAAACTTTACTGTTTTCACGAAATATGTTAGTGTTATTTTGGTGATAAAATGAATATAAACTACATTGGCGAAAATCTTATTTTAACAGATGCGGAGCATCTTAATATACCTCTTTGTCTTGACTGCGGTCAGGCTTTCAGATGGAAAGAAGCCGAAAACGGAATATGGCAAGGAATTGCCTGCGGTAAATTCCTTTGCGTTAAACAAGAAGAAAACACCGTAACTTTTTTCAACACTTCAAAAGAGGATTTTGAAACCCTTTGGGTTAAGTATTTTGATTTGGAAAGAGATTATGAAAAAATTCTTTCATCATACACAGAAAAAAATCTCATTACCGCTTGTAAAAGCTATCCCGGAATACGAATTTTAAAGCAGGATGAATGGGAAGCAATTTGCTCTTTTATAATCTCCGCCAACAACAATATTCCCCGAATAAAAGGCATAATTGAAAGACTTTGCGAGAATTTCGGTGAAAAAATCCAAGGTGGCTACACATTCCCCTCACCCGAAAAGTTAGCAAATCTTGAGGTAGAAGACTTAACGGTTATTCGATCCGGCTTCAGAGCAAAATATATCATTGACGCAGCAAGAAAAATTTCAAGTGGAGAAGTAGATTTAGAAAAAGTCAAAACAATGAATTTTGATGATGCTAAAAATGAGCTTTTAAAAATTAAAGGCGTAGGCGAAAAGGTTGCTCAATGCGCTCTTCTTTACGGCTTCGGAAGAATGGAGGCTTTTCCCGTCGATGTCTGGGTTAAAAGAATTGTCGCGGAGCTTTACCCCGACGGACTTCCCGAATGCATCAAAGGAACAGAGGGTATAGCGCAGCAATATCTCTTTCATTGGAGAAGAAATATATAAAACAAAGCACTTTACAACAAAATGTAAAGTGCTTTCTTTTTAATCTATTGACCTCAAAATCTTCTCTCCCATTTCATTTATTATATCAAAATCTGTAGCTTTTATATAATAGTCTTCAAGGCGGTCGTGAATATCTTTGGCAAGGGAGAGCTTTCTTACTGCTTCATCAATTAATTCTCTCTTGGCTTTTCTCTGAAGACCTAATTTTTCTTTGTTGGAGTCAAAATTTTCTTTGTCATAAAAACGGGAAGCGTGAACGCATCGTTCACCATCATCAATTGAATAATGGTAACTATTCTGTGTAAATACTGCCGTTTTCAACTCAGGAATAATAATGTGCTCTATTTTAAAGTTAGGGAACAATGGGCAGTAACATTGGTAAACATCGTACCCTTTTTCTATAGCGTAGGCGCTGATGTATTCTGCAATAAACGGAGAAACTGCGGAGAATTCATCTTCGATAGTGATAATTTTTTCCGAAAGCGCAACGATAGTTTCATATTTCACATCAATTCCCTCGGGAGAAACTGCCGACAAAAATCTCTTATAAACCTTGCCTTTCTCACCATTTTTCTTTTCGGGAATGATTCTGTTTGCAAGGCGTTTTACATAGCGCATCAGCTTTTCTTCGTCAACGCAATTTGCACAAATAGCCGTGCTTTCCAATTCAATCTGGGAAGCAATTCTCAAAAAATCCGTAGTCTTTTTATGTTGAAGAGCATTTTCTCTCATTAACTCTCCGATTTCATTTATATGAGAATTCAGATATTTTCTGTCCCAGGCAACGCCCAAATCCACAATATGTTCGCTGACACCGGGCATTTTCGGATCAAAGGTATGGGGTGCGGTTCCGTCGCAAATCGAAAAATTAATCTCGGGAACGAGAACTATATCAAGGGATTTGGGATCTGCGCTGCAATAACCTCTTTCAACGTAATACCCTTTTCTTTCTGCTTTTTCCGCTACCTTTTTCATAAGGGTGGATTTCCCTGTACCCGGACCGCCCTTGAGAATGAAGTGCTTACCCTCTATGTATGGGTCATAAACGGTGTTATATAACGAGCAATACCCGGCTTTATTATTTGCCCCGAAGAAGAATGATACGGGAAGAACAGTTTTTTTCAAAATATCAACTCATTTCGCCTAAAACTTATACAATATACTATGAAAATTTCCAATTTTTGTTACTCTCTTCATTGACTTTTCTATTTAGTAAATATATACTATTTGTGTATGTAAACTTTTACTGAAAAGAGGTTTTCTAATGTCAAGATATGAAGAAGCCAAGAAGATTTATTCTTCCTTTGGTGTTGATACGGAAAAAGCCCTTGATACCCTTAAGGATGTAACAATTTCTGTTCATTGCTGGCAGGGCGACGATGTCGGTGGCTTTGACAGTAAGGAAAGTCTTTCCGGCGGTATTCAGACAACAGGTAACTACCCCGGTAAAGCAACAACCCCCGAAGAGCTTATGGCAGATATTGATAAAGCATTTTCACTTATTCCCGGTAAGAAAAAGCTTAATCTCCACGCAAGTTATGCAATTTTTGAAAATGGCGAATTTGCTGACAGAGACGCTCTCAAACCCGAGCATTTCAAAAAATGGGTTGACTTTGCAAAAGAAAGAAATATGGGTATTGACTTTAACCCTACATATTTTTCTCACACAATGGTTAAAGATGGTCTTACCCTTTCTTCTCCCGATGAAGAAGTTCGCGCTTTCTGGGTAAAGCACGGTAAAGCTTGTCTTAAAATCTCTGAATACTTTGCAAATGAAACAGGTATTCCTTGCGTTATGAACATCTGGATTCCCGATGGTTACAAAGACATTCCTGCTGACAGACTTTCACCAAGAGCAAGATTCAAAAAATCTCTTGACGAAATTCTCGACACACCCTACGACAAATCAAAGGTTTATGTAACTCTTGAATCAAAGGTTTTCGGTATCGGTGTTGAAAGCTATACTGTTGGCTCTGCAGAATTCTGCCTTTCCTATTCTGCAAGCAAGGGCATCACTCCTCTTATGGACAATGGTCACTATCACCCCACAGAATTAGTTTCCGACAAAATCTCCTCTCTTCTTCTTTTCAACGAGAAAATCGCTCTTCACGTAACAAGAGGTGTACGTTGGGACTCTGACCACGTTGTTATTTTCGACGACGAAACAAAGGAAATTGCAAAGGAAATTGTTTCTAACGATGCACTCGACAGAGTTTTCATCGCAACTGACTATTTCGATGCTTCAATAAACAGAATTTCCGCTTGGGTAACAGGCGTAAGAAATGTGCAGAAAGCACTTCTTAATGCACTTCTTTTACCTGCAGATAAAATGAAAGCTCTTCAGGAAGAAAGCTCATTCACAGAGCTTATGTACCTTCAGGAAGAAATGAAAACCGCTCCTTTCGGTGACATCTGGGCAGAATATCTCGCAAGAGAAAATGTTAATAATGATTACTTTAAAGAAATCAAAGAATATGAAGAAAAGGTATTGGTGAAAAGAGTATGAAAGATATTTTAACAGCTCCCTTTGTGGAAGAAATGAAACGTGCAACCGCTAATATGTACCGTCAGGGCTGGGACGAAAGAAACGGCGGTAACATCAGCTATATGCTGGAAGAGGAAGAAGTAGCAGAATACCTTGACCTTAACAATGTTATCCGTGAAATCCCCACAGGCTTTGACGCAACATATCTTATCGGTAAAATCTTTATCGTTACAGGTACAGGTAAATATTTCAAGAATGTTGAAGTTGACCCCGAAACAAACCTTGGCATTATCCGTATTGCAAAGGACGGAACAACTGCAGAGCTTCTCTGGGGCTACAAAGACGGCGGTAAATTTACAAGCGAGCTTCCCGCTCACCTTATGAGCCATATTTCAAGACTCAAGGTTAACCCCGAAAACAGAGTTGTTATGCACTCTCATCCTACATACACTCTTGCAATGAACCACATTCACGAGCTTGATGAAAAGAAATTTACTCACACTCTCTGGGAAATGTGTACTGAATGTATCGTTGTTTTCCCCGATGGTATCGGCGTTCTTCCCTGGATGGTTTGCGGTAACAACGAAATCGGTATTGCAACTGCAAAGAAAATGGAAGAATACAGACTTGTTATCTGGGGTCTTCACGGTATCTACGGCGCAGGTAAAGATATGGACGAAACCTTCGGTCTTATCGAAACTGTTGAAAAGGCAGCTCAGCTCTATATGCTCGCAACTGCAAGCGGCAAGAGAATCAACACAATTACAGACGAAAACCTCTGGGCAATTGTTGAAAGATTTGCTCTCCAAGACCAGTGCAAGAAAGAATTCCTTGACCTTTAATAAGTCAAAAATTACAAAAAGATGTCCAATTATTACATTGGGCATCTTTTTTCTTTTGGTTTTTATATACTGTAATCGTAAGAACCTCTTATTTAGTTGATTGTTTCATAAAAAAGCACATCCGACCTTTGTTGGTCGGGTGTGTTTTTATGTAAGCATATAAATCAGCGCCATTATCAAAAGCTCATCCGCTTTTTCTTCCGACAAAAGCAAAATTAAAGATAAAATCAGTGCCTTATCGCTATCTATATTCAAATCTCCAAAAACACTTTTTATTTTATCTTCAAAGCTATTCTGAAATCTCGGTTGATTGTTATTTTTCTGTTCTTGTTTTTGCTCTTTTTTCTTTTCTTCTTTTTCTCTCGGTTCACTATCATTTTTTGAAGAATTAGAACCATAATTTTTTAAATTTTCCAGATAATCATTAGGCATAGGAACTCTTCGGGGTTCTTCTTTTTTTGCAGTTGTGTTCTGTTGGTTTTCCTTTTTTTCTCTTTCCAATCCTGCGCTTTGCCTTGCTCGTCTTTGCATATCTTCTGCTCTGCGGATTGCATCATTTTGCATTTTCATAAGGTCCTGATAAGAATAATCTGCCATTTACATTATTCCCCTTTCCCTTAAAAGCGGTAAAACGGACATCAGCTTCACAAGCTTTGTTGCTTCATCGGCTTTTTTCCTTCTTTCTTCAGATAAAAGCGGTTTTAAAGCATTTATAAAATCCAACCTCTCATCATGTGAATTAAATGCCTGTAATATGGGGACTATGGCAGAAAGTTGACTTAAATCGGGCATACCAAGACCGCTTAAATCTCCAAGACCACCCAAACCGCCCATATTTTTTAATAAATCATCAATATTCAGTTGATTTTGCTCTTGTTTTTGCTTTGGTTGATTATCTTGCTTTGATGGCTCTCCACCGCCCATACCACCTAAAACTGAAGCGGCAGTCTGCTTTAAATTTTCAATATCATCAGGGGTTAAGGAATTCAAAATGGCGTTCAAGTCAAAATCAGCCATTATTTTTTCCTCCGAAGAATTTACTGAAAAGTGCTTTTGCCGCATCACTATTTAAAAGTGCTTTTGTTTTTTCCTCATCTGCAAGTAAATTTTTCACTGCACTCGCTTGTTCTTGGCTTAAATTTTTATTTATAAAATCATTCAAGCCCTCATTTGTATTGAGATTTTCGCTGTTCTTTGCCTTTTTCATAAGCTCGTTTACATCAATTTTATCATTTCTCTGATAACTCATTGAAATCCCCCACTCGATTGTATATAATTACTACAATATATTGAATTAAGGAGTTGAATATGTATGCGCATACTTGTACTTTCTGATTCACATCGTCATAATTTTAACCTTTTTACCGCCATCACAGAAGAGCCCACCGCAGAGGTTGTTTACTTTTTAGGTGACGGTGCAAATGAGTTTGAAGAAGCTAAGCTTATTTACGGCAATGAACAAGCTTTTATCGGTGTAAGAGGAAATTGCGATATGTCCAGTTTTCTTCCCGAAAAAGATGTCAGAACAATATGCGATAAAAAAATAATGGCAACTCACGGCTACCTTCAGAATGTTAAATTCGGTTTAACGGATTTACAGCTTGAAGCAGTCAGCGAAAAATGTGATATTGTTCTCTTCGGTCATACCCACAAGCCCGAAAGCATTTATAAAGACGGCATTTATTATTTCAACCCAGGCAGCTTAAGAGATGGTTGCTATGGCGTTGTTGATATCACGAAAAATGGCGTTATTTGTATAAATAAAAAACTATAATTAATTGACAATTTAACTTTATACTGTTAAACTGTTAGCATATTCAAAAAAAGGTAGTGATAATATGGATGATTTCAAGTATTCAACCGCGCTATATCTTATAGCTGGTGCAGTTATCCTTTTTGTCCTTGCTCAGTCCATTTTCTTCCTTGTTAAAGCTTACAAACAAGGTAGAACACTTGGCTTAGACAAATCCAAACTGCGTAATGCTATTACTTCAAGCGCACTCTTTACTATTCCTTCAGCTTTTTCAATTCTCGCAACAATTTTTGTACTTGTTCCTGCATTGGGTCCCGTTATTCCCTGGGTTCGCCTTTCGGTTATCGGTAACTTAATGTATGAAACAACTGCTGCAGAAGCAGCTATGGAAGCTTTCGGCCACGAAGGCGGTATCGCACTAGAGGTTGCCAGCCGAGAGGTTTATGGGGGTATTGCCTGGGTTATGACATTGGGTATCTGCTTCTCTCTCGTAATTCTTCCCTTTGTTGCAAAGCCTCTTCACAAAAAACTCCTTCAGGCTGGTAAAAAAGAAGAAGCTCCCAAGGCAGAAGCAACAGAAAATACTCCTGCTGATGGAAAGAAAAAAAGAAGTCTCAACGGCTTCATCAACGATTTTGCAACTCCCGCAATTTTCATCGGTCTTATCGGTGCATTTATTGCTCGTGCTATTATCGGTGGAGGTAAACCCGAAACCTTCGGTGACGGCGCAGGTGTGCTCTCAATAATCACACTTGTTGTTGCTATTGTTGTTTCAATCGCACTTGAGGTTCTTGCAAAGAAACTCAAGCTCACCTGGTTAGAGCCTTTCGTTATGCCTATTGGTATGATAATCGCAATGGTTGCTGCAGTCGTTTTCTTCAATGTTCTTCCCGAAGAAATTGCAACATTTGAATGGAGGGGTTAAAAATGGCTAATAAGACAAACAAATCATATTTTGACCGAGTTCATTCCTGGGGCAGAATTTCAACTGTTACCGCACTTTGTGTGCTTCTTATGTTCCCTATGGCAATTTGCCTTGAACTTGATGTTTCCCCATCTATAAACGGTATTCTTGCAGGTCTTTTGAAACTTATCCCTACATATTGGACAGTTGCAGTTGTTGAAGTTATTGTTTATACTCCCATGCTTGGTGCAGGCGGTACATATCTTTCATTTGTAACAGGTAACATCGCAAACCTTAAGCTTCCTTGTGCTATCAACGCTATGGAAGGCGCAGATGTTAAAGCAAACTCTGAAGAAGGCGAGGTTATTTCAACAATCGCAATTGCAACTTCCTCTATTGTTACAACAATTATTCTTGCAATAGGCGTTATTGCTTTCGCACCTTTCCTTCAGCAGTTCTCTGATAATGCACTTCTTAAACCTGCATTCGCTCAGGTTCTTCCCGCACTTTTCGGTGCTCTTGGTGCAGGTTACTTTATAAAGCATTGGAGAATTTCATTCTTCCCCATTATCATTATGATAATCGTTCTTGTTTTTGCTCCCACAATGGGCGCAAGTACACTCCTTTTCGTAGGCATTGTTGCTTCCGTAGGTGGCGCATTGTTTATGTATAAAAAAGGTATGCTTGACAGAGTAAAATAAAAAAACATAAGTTAACCCCATCAGTTCAACGTGAACTGATGGGGTTATTTTTCATATTGTTTTACCAAATTTGTCGTAAATTCCTTTACCTTTTGAGTTATAGGCTCTTACTGTATAGTAATAATCAACGCCTTTTTCTCTTTCAGTTTTATCGGTGTAAGTAAGAGATTCGGTTTTTCCGAGGGTTTTCCAACTGCCGTCAGCAGTTTTTCTTAAAACATAGTAGCCGGTAGCACCGCTTACCTCGTCCCATTTAACTACAACCTGTTTTTTCTTGTTCAATTCAACGCTTTCAATTTCGGGAGCATTAAGGCAATTAACACCTAAACCGTTTTCATAAGAGCCTTCATACTTTCCGTTCATTGCCGCAACGGTGTAGTAATATTTGGAACTCTTTTTAGCAGTTTTATCTGTATATGAAAGAACATCTGTTACTTCTGCAATTTCTTTATATTCACCCGAGGGGGTTCTTCTATAAATTTTATAAGATGTTGCCCCTGCAACGCGCTTCCATTTAACAACGTTTCCGTCACTCCACTTAACAGAAACAAGCTCCGGAGCTTTCATATATAAATGCATTCGCATATTGTTACCTGAAACGCCCTCACCATATTCATTTGCAGCTTCTACATAATAAGTGTAGAAATAGTTGCTGCCTTTTTCTGTTGTATCATAAAAGCTTGTGTTGGTGGTTGTTCCGATTAATGTATAGTCCTCAAAGGGAGATTCTCTATAAATATTGTATTTAGTTGCGCCCTCAATAGCTTTCCATTTAAGAAGCACACTGTTATCTACATCTGATTTTATTGAAGTGATTTTCGGCTCTGCAAGGCAATAAACCGTAACACCTTTTGTATCAAAGCTACTGTACTGACCATCCTTTTCAACAACGAGAGAATAATTGTATTTATTACCTGCTGAAACATCTGTGTCAACATATTCAAGTGCATCCACACCCGAATAAACCAAATCCCATTGACCATCGGAATTCTTCTTAAAAAGCTTGTAGTCCGTTGCGTTTTCAACAGAATCCCATTTTACTGTAACAGTTTCGCCTACGCAAGACGCTGTGGGCTTTTGAACGCCGAAAAGGGTTATCTCGCTTTTCTTTGATAACACTCCTGCGCTTGTACCATTTACGGCATTAACTGCATAATAATATGTTTCGCCGTCTTTTTTAGAAGCTTTATCGGTGTATTCTAAAACATCTGCACCAACAGTTGCAAGACGGGTATATTTTTTTGCATCTGCGGTTTTTCTATATACTCTATACTTTTCTGCACCCTTAACCTCTTCCCAGGAAATCTTGATTTTGTTATCTTCAAGAGTTTCGGGAACGTCAGCGAATTTAGGCGGTGCAAGATAAATCAAATCAACGCCGTTTTTGTTGTATTTACTGTATGCCTCTTCATCATAGGCTTTTACTGTGTAAATATACTTTTCACCTCTTACAGCGGTTTTATCTGTATATTCACGCTTTGTTACATCTGCAATTTCTTCCCAGGATGTACCTTCCTGTTTTCTATATACTCTGTAAAAATCAGCGTAAGTAACTTTTTTCCATTTAAGGTAATTGCCCGAATAAAGAGCCTGGGCTTCGGTTATTTTAGGAGTAACATTTGCGATTTTGTTAAGGTTTATTTCAAATTGATAAATACTGTCTTTATCAATTATAAGGTCGCCCTTCTTTTGAATATATGTGAAAGTCAAACCGTAATATGTTCCGCTTTCAAGGTTTGAAAAATCAATGGTAAGGCTACCTTTACTGTCAACTGTGGGGAAAGCTCCGTTTTTATTGATAATAATATTCTGTCTTTCCTCATCGGAGTAAATGGTAAAGCCGAAATACACATTCTCTTCATAACCCTTGCTATCGAATTTAAAGGTTAAAGAGCCTTTATCTTCCTTTACGGAATAGGATTTGCATTGAGTTTTATAATTTGATTTAACGGGAATCATTAAACCATATTTACCGTCATAGGATTTATACTTTGTTGCCGCAAAGCTTGTTACGGACAAAGCGGAAAACAAGCACAATACTGCAAGAAAAACGGCAAGTGATTTTTTCAAGGTTTTCATTTGTTTTCCTCCTCTAATTTTTCAAAATATTTATCTGCTTTAAGAATTATTGTCTGAGTTTTGGAATCTTTAATCTCGCCGTTCATAACCATCTCAACGGCTTCACTTAAAGGCATTTTGAGCGTATTAACAAATTCATCCTCATCAAGATGCTGTTCGCCCTCTATTAAATCCGTTGCAATATACATATGGATTACTTCGTCAATAAGAGCAGGAGTGGTATATAAATCACCTATTGGGAAAATATTATTGGCGGTAAGTCCCGTTTCCTCGGAAAGTTCACGAAGAGCAGCTTCCATAGGGTCTTCCCCTTTTTCAAGCTTACCGGCAGGAACTTCTAAGGTAACTTTATTCAAAGCATATCTGAACTGGTTAACAAAAACCACCTGTCCGTCCTCGGTAAAGGGCAAAACGCACACTGCTCCGGGATGGCGGATAACCTCTCGAACACCCTTGTTACCGTTAGGAAGAAGAATTTCATCTTTAAAAAGGTGAATTGCAACTCCGTCAAAAATTTCTTCAGAAGAAAGCTTCTTTTCTTCAAGCTTCATAATTACTACCTCTTAACAAGTTTTTTACATAATTATACAGATATATTATACTATATAACTTTCTCAGTTGCAATACTTTTACTTTTTTCTGGCATCTGGTATCTGGCATCTCGCCTAAATCTCCCCTCTTGACTTTAAAGTAAATCTATTGTAAAATCTTCCTCGGTAAAATGGGCAGTCGCGGATGCGATTTATCGTAGACGAGGAAAGTCCGGGCATCTCACGGCAGGGTAACTGCTAACGGCAGCCGAGGGAAACCTTAGGGAAAGTGCAACAGAGATATACCGCCGAATTTATTCGGTAAGGGTGGAAAGGCGAGGTAAGAGCTCACCGGGGCAATGGAGACATTGCTGCCATGTAAACCCTACCCGATGCAACACCGACTGGGGTGGAGCCGTGCAGCGAATTTTATTCGCAACCCCGAAGGGTGGCTAGAGCCATTTGGCAACAAATGGCGTAGATAGATGATTGCCTTAAACGACAGAACCCGGCTTACAGTTTTACCGATAAGCTATAAATTTAGCGCAGAACGAAAAGAAGAGCAGATATTTTTCTGCTCTTCTTTCTTTTATAACTGAGGTAATTCATCAAGATGTGAATAATCATTAAGAAACTTGAGTTTTGTTTTAATAACACCGTTTTCTTTTATGGTCTGAACTAACGAAACCCCTGTATTAACATGGGAAAAATTGAAATTTTCTTTTAACGGGAAATCTAACGCAGCAAGAACAAGATAGCTGTTAAAAGTGCCGTGGGCGATTATAACAACTGTGCTTAGAAAGTCGTTTTCGGCTTTGATTTTTTCTATTATTCTCTTTGCTCTCTCATATGCTTTTTTATCATCTTCCTCACCTAACGGAGTGCGGTGGTTAATTTGGGCATCGGGGCAAAGTTTTTTTATTTCTTCATCTGGAAGACCTATGTAATCGGGGTCAGTGCCTTTTTCGAGAAGAAGAGAATCAATAATAATTGGCGTATTCTTATGATATTCTCTTACTGCATTTGCAGTTTTAACCGCTCTTACCAAGGGGCTTACATAGAATTTATCAATATTTTCTTCTTTAAATCTTTCGCCTAAAAGAGCAATCTGCCTTTCACCCTTTGGAGTAAGGTCTGTTTCCGAAAACCCGTCACCATTTAAATTCCCAAATGTTTCTCCGTGGCGGATGATATATAATTTCATACACTCACAACCTCACTTTGCGCTTTGCGTTTTGCACTTTGCACTCTTATGTATCAGGATTATGTTTCGCCAACTCTTCAAGCTCTCTCTGTCTCTGGCTTTTTTCTATTCCCTCATACATTTCATCAAGAAATTCTCTGCGGTTTTTTCTTACCATTCTTTTGATTTCTTTTTCCACTTCTTTAACATGGTAAATACCACCCAAACATATAAAATCATCGGGCGTTTCTATTCTTATTGAACCTGTTTTAAATATTCCCCAAAATGGGTCGCTTATTTTTATATTTCTGCTTCTGTGAAAACCTCTGTGATAACAGAACTCAACTTCCTCAAAATCCTCTTCTGCATATGTACTCCAAAGTTCTTCGTATCTTAAAAGAGTAACGGGCTTACCTGTGCGATAAATATAAACGCCGAAATCATCATATTCCATAATTGTTTTCGGGGTAGACATACGGTCTAAAAAGAGCAATAAAAATATCAAAAAATAGAAACCATGACAAACAATGCAATGCCATAAAATTGCATCAAGAGAAATAGAATAAAAACCGAAAGGTTCATTTTCCGAAGGTTCAATATTATAAACGTATTCCATATCCCATGCACGATTAAAGCGCTCTATTTTGCGATAGTAACTGAAGTTACTATAATGTCTGCGACCACCTGAAAATGTAAACAAATATATCACCCAAAGAACATCTTTATTCGGCTCAATTACATCATTCAAAACCAAAATTGAATACACCAAACAAAACCCGCTTAAAAGTATAAAAACGGGGGCTACAAATAATATTCCGTTTGCTCGTCTGGCCAACACCCTAACCTCGGAAACATCCATTTATCTCATCCTTAATGAATTTTCAATGTTTCTTCTTTTTGAAGAAATGATTTTATGCAGCTCGTTTCTCACTTCTCTTGCATTTTTTATACCGTGAACTCTTACAAGCTCATCCTTGCAATTGATAACTACAATTCCTGTTGCGGACAAATCCCAAGCAGCTTTAAAAATACCAATAAGCTCACCAACATCGGTTACTCTTCTTATAGCATCAAAAAAAGCATCAAGACTGCCATGCACCTGCAGATTTTCAACACTTCTTACATCTGTCCAAGGAATAATTTGTTTACCTTTCAAACCTTTGTTTACATATAAATTCATTGAATCATATTCAAGGATTTTGTTTGGTAAAATAATTCTTCGGAAGAAGCGCAAAACTGCCACAATTGCAACTATAAATCCGATTATGTATGGTATTTTTAAAAGCATGTGTACTCCACTTTCATCCATCAGATAAAACTGCCTAAAAAAATGAAATAAAACCAAATACAAAGGTGTCAGAATAAACACCGCATTTTCTCTTTTGCCTAAAGTAGTTAAATTATTATTCATAAAAGCACCTCTTTTCGCTTCCTTTAGAAAAATTCTATCAAATAATATGTATAATTACAAGTTAATTAATAAAAAAATCACCAAAAACTATTGATACTTTTTCCTTTTTCTGCGATAATGTAAAATGTTAAATTATGCAATCTTATTTTATTGGAGTTTTTTATATGAATTATGACTGCAACAAATTAGCAGAGCTTCTTTTCCCCAATGTTACGGGAACAGTAGAAGACCTTGAAAAAAGATATCCCGAAAGAGAGCTTAAGGAAGGTGCTCGTGTTACACGATTCGCCCCCTCTCCCACAGGTTATCTTCATATCGGTGGTCTTTTTGGCGCCCTTGTTGATGTGCTTACTGCAAAAGCAACAGGCGGTGTTGCTTTCCTCCGTGTTGAAGATACCGACAAGAAACGTGAAATTGAAGATGGCGTTTCTGCAATTATCAACGGCTTTGACTCCTTCGGTATTGATTTTGATGAAGGTGTTACAGGCTTTAACCAAGAAAAAGGTGCTTACGGACCTTATACTCAAAGCCAACGTGCTGAAATATACCACATCGTTGCAAAAGAATTAGTGCAAAAAGGACTTGCTTACCCTTGCTTCTGTACTGCAGAAGAGCTTTCCGACATCCGTCAGGAGCAGGAAAAGGGTGACGCTCTTATCTGGGGTTACTTTGGCAAATGGGCAAAATGCCGTAACCTTTCTTTTGAAGAAATTGAAGAAAATATCAAGAACGGCAAACCCTATGTTCTTCGTTTCCGTTCAGAGGGTCAGGAAGATAAAAGAATTTTCTTTGACGATATAATCCGTGGCAAAATCGAAATGCCTGAAAATATTATTGACGAGGTTCTTTTGAAATCTGACGGTATTCCCACCTACCACTTCGCTCACGCTTGTGACGACCATTTTATGAGAACAACTCATGTTATCCGTGGTGAAGAATGGATTTCCTCTGTTCCCAAGCATATTGCTCTTTTCAAGGCTTGTGGTTTTAAGGTTCCCAAATATGCTCATACTCCTCAGGTTATGAAAATCGACGAAGAGGACGGAACAAAGCGTAAGCTTTCAAAGCGTAAAGACCCTGAAGCAGCAGTAAGCTACTTTGTGGAAGAAGGCTTCCCCAAAGAAAGCCTTATTGAATATCTTCTCACTCTTCTTAATTCCAACTTTGAAGATTGGCGAAGAGCAAATCCCAAAGAAGATGCCTTCTCATTCCCCTTCAACCTTAAGAAAATGAGCCCCAGCGGTTGCCTTTTCGACCTTGTTAAGCTCAATGACGTTAGTAAAAACGTTATTTCTGTTATGAATGCAGATACTGTTTATGACTATATTGCAGAATGGGCAAAGAAATTTGACGAGGATTTCTTCAAGGTATTCACCGCTGACCCCGAAAAATCAAAAGCAATGGTTAACATTGACAGAGAAAGCCCCAAACCCCGAAAGGACATTGCAAAATGGAGCGAGGTTAAGGAATATTTCTCATATATGTTTGATGAATATTATGAACCCTCTTTTGAGCTTCCCGAAAACATCAAAAAAGAAGATGCAAAAGCAATTCTTGAAAATTATCTCAAGGTTTATAGCGCTGAAGACGATAAAGATATCTGGTTCGGTAAAATCAAAGACCTTTGCGAACCTTTAGGCTTTACTCCCAACGTTAAAGAGTTCAAGAAAACTCCCGAGCTTTTCAAAGGTCACGTTGGTGACGTTTCAACAGTTATTCGCCTTGCAGTAACATCAAGGAAAAATACTCCCGACCTTTGCTCAATTATGCAACTTTTGGGAGAAAATAAAGTAAATGAAAGAATTAATAAAGTAATTTCAACACTTTAAGGAGATAAATTATGGAAGAAATTATTAATGAAACCGCGGGTAATTTTATCCACGATATTATTGACGAAGAATTAGCGAGTGGTGTTAACACCAAGGTTCAGACCCGTTTTCCCCCCGAACCCAACGGTTATCTTCATATCGGTCACGCGAAAGCTATTTGCATTGACTTTACAACCGCTATGAAATACGGCGGTGTTTGTAACCTTCGTCTTGACGATACAAACCCCGCTAAAGAAGATATTGAATATGTTGAATCCATTAAGGAAGATATTGAGTGGCTTGGCTTCAAATGGGAAAAATGCCTTTATGCTTCAAGCTATTTCGATTTCCTTTATGAATGTGCAATCAAGCTCATTAAAGACGGCAAGGCTTATGTTGATGACCTTACTGCAGAGCAAATGAGAGAGTACCGCGGAACTCTTACAGAGCCCGGTAAAAACAGCCCCTATCGCGACAGAAGCGTTGAGGAAAACCTTGACCTTTTCAAGAGAATGACCGATGGCGAATTCCCCGACGGTGCAAAGGTTCTCCGCGCAAAAATCGATATGGCTTCTCCCAATATGAATATGCGTGACCCTGCAATTTACAGAATTATGCATGTTGACCATCATCAGACAGGTGACAAATGGTGCGTTTACCCCATTTATGACTTTGCTCATCCCCTTTCAGATGCTTGTGAAGGTGTAACATATTCTCTTTGCTCTCTTGAATTCGAAAACCACAGACCTCTTTACAACTGGTTCATTGAGCAGATTGGCTTCGAAGAGCCCCCGAGACAGATTGAGTTTGCAAGACTTAATCTTAACTACTGCATCACAAGTAAGAGAAGAAACATCCGTCTTGTTACCGATAACCTTGTTAGCGGTTGGGATGATCCCCGAATGGCTACAATCTGCGGTATGAGAAGACGCGGTTACCCTGCAAAAGCTATCCGCACCTTTATTGAAAAGGTTGGCGTTTCAAAGGCATACAGCGTTGTTGACTATGGTCTTCTTGAAGCTTGCGTAAGAGATGAGCTTAACGAAAACGCTCCTCGTGCTATGGCAGTTCTTGACCCCATTAAAGTTGTTATTGATAACTATCCCGAGGGTCAGACCGAAGAGATTGAGGTAGAAATCCACCCCAACAAACCTGAAATGGGCAAAAGAACAGTTACTTTCGGTAAAGAAATTTATGTTGAAAGAACTGACTTTATGGCAGAGCCTGTTAAAAAATATTTCCGTCTTTTCCCCGGTAACGAGGTAAGACTTAAAGGTGCATATTTCATCACCTGCAACTCTTTCGAAACTGATGAAAACGGCAATGTAACAGTTCTTCATTGCACCTATGACCCCGAAACCAAGGGCGGTAACGCTCCCGACGGCAGAAAGGTTAAGGGTACAATTCACTGGGCAGGTCCTAAAGCTTTCAAAGCAGAGGTTCGCCTTTATGACAGACTCTTCAATGTTGAAGATCCTGCAGGCGTTCCCGATGATGAGTTCGTT
Source organism: Acutalibacteraceae bacterium (assembly GCA_045542535.1). Lineage (GTDB taxonomy): Bacteria > Bacillota > Clostridia > Oscillospirales > Acutalibacteraceae > DTU089. The sequence continues at coordinate 262,171 of JAZQLF010000004.1, forward strand.
AATGCAATCAACCCTGATTCTCTTATCGTTCTTAAAGACTGCCTTATTGAAGAAGGCATCAAGGATGCTAAAAATCCCGATGCATTCCAGTTTATGAGAAATGGTTATTTCTGCGTTGATAAAGACTCAACTGATGAAAACCCCATTTTTAACAGAACAGTTGAACTCAACTCTTCTTGGAAGTAATACTCCGAAAGGACGACAAAATAATGAAATATGTATATAAAATTGTTGCGGCTTTAGGTGCTTTGGCAACTATTCCTCTGCTTTTTTTCACAGAACTTTTTTATATTAAAATGTCTTCTACCGCTCTTGAAGGTATAGTATCAATTCTCCAGATGATGGGCGGAAGCAGTGCATTAGAGGAAGTTCTCGCTCAAACAGGCGGAAAAGCTCCCAATGCAATTGCCGAATCCTTATCATTCTATGAGATTTTCGATACTGTAAACTCATTTAAAAATATTGCTTCAAATGGCGATGGACTTGGCGATAAGCTTGATGTTCTTATTTCCCCCGCGATTGTTTTTGCAGTTATCGTTGCTATGATTATTATTTGCGCTATCTTTACTGCAATTTTTGCAATTTTTGCAAAAAACAACCGCAAAGTAATTTATACTTCTATTATCGGAATCGGGCTTTCATTAATGGCTAACGAGGCCTTTGAAGCAATTGCAGCACCCGTTCTTGATGGTACTGTTAGTTTAGCAACCCTTATGAACAGCGTTTGGGGCGGATTAATCGGTAATATTGACACCTTCTCATTGCTTTCTAATTTCTGGTTTATTCCTGCGATTTTTGGAGCAGTAATTCTTTGGACAGTGCTTTACAACTACACTCTCCCCGAAAACGAGAAAAGAGAAAGAAAACTCATGTTAGGCGAGGCGGATGAAGAATGATTTACGATAAAGTTGAAAATATGAGCTTGTATTTTGACAAGCTTAAAGGCTTTGAAAAGGTTGAAGAAACTTACAAAGAGTTTTGCAAAGCACCTTTTGAAAACGGCAAAATTGAAATTGACGGCGAAAATGCCTGGTGCAATGTTTGCAAATATGATGTTAACCCCGACAATCCTTTAAAATATGAATCCCACAAGGAGTATGCTGATGTTCAGCTTATGTTTGAGGGTGAGGAAAATATCGGTTGGGCAATTTTCGACGAATGCAACATAACCGAGGATTTCAAAGAAGGCTCTGACATTGCTTTTATGGACGCTCCCAACGGTCAGATGTTAGCATTAAGAAAAGGCTATTTTATGGTATTCTTCCCTCAGGATGCTCACGCACCCTGCAGAAAGAGTGAAAATTCCGATTTTGCTCACAAGTTAGTTTTTAAAATTAAACTTTAAAAGATAAAACCACTTTGGAATTTCAAAAATTCTAAAGTGGTTTTTTGTTAGTTATGTGGTAGTGAAATAACAAGATTAAAAATTCCGTTTTCGTATTTCACAAGCATATCGCCTTTATTTTTGTCAACTGTTCGTTTGATGCTTTTAAGACCGAGGCCGTGATTTTCACTGTCCTTCTTCCTTGAAATATATGCTCCTGCTCTGCGTTTTGGGGCTTCAAGTGACGGATTCTTTATAGATATAATCATTTCATCCTGATTATCTTCAATTTTAGCATCAATATATCTGTCGCTAAGGTTTTCGAATTTAACACAAGCCTCAACTGCATTATCAAGAGCGTTGCTGAGAATTGTGCAAATATCCATTGCAGGAATTTTGGTGTTTTCAAGGGGTGTTACATCAAACTGTGTTGATATACCGTTTTTCTGTGCATAAAGAAGTTTTTCATTGAGCACCGCATCAACTGCGGAATTTTTGCTCATTGAAACATAGGTTGCTTCTTCAACAGCATCAGTCATTTTTTCAAGATACTCCAAAAGCTCTTCCTTTGTTCCATTTTCCGCCACGCCTTTAAGAACAAAAATGTGGTTCTTCAAATCGTGACGAAGCTCTCTTGTTCGGTTGTAGCTTTCCTCAATACGCTTGAACGATTCTTTTTCAAGGCGCATCTGAGTATTTAAAAGGTCTGCGTTTCTTCTGATTTCAAGCTGATTCTGAAGCTTTGAAAAAAGAGTGAAAACGAGAACATTAATAAACACAAGACCAACAGTTGAAATAATAATATAAATATTAATGTCTTCACCGGGAGCTAATAAATCTATGTAATACTGATAAACAGTAAGCGTACCCAAAGTTGTAACTGGCACTGTTAAAAGCAATAACCAATATCTTATAGGAACAGCTTTGTTCTTTGATTTTGTGAACATACCCACGAGAATGATTATAACAAGCATAAATATATTGGGCAGTTCAATGGAAAGTATTCTGTAGAAAAAGCTTTCTGTATCAAGATAAGGTATTCTTTCAAAAATTTCGTCTATAAATAATGAAAAAGCGAAATAGGAAAGAAGCTTTGAAAGGGCAACAAAAAGCGAATAAACAACGCAGAAAAGACCTTTAAGTCTTTTTTTGCCGTCAAATATTATGAGAGCTACAGCGAATATCAAAAGCATCTGAACTGCAGTTTTAATATTACCGCTTTGACCTGTTTCCTGCAAAGCAAGAAGAATTCCCGAGCTTACGATAAACGCCGCCCATTTGGGAATTTTACTTTTATACTTTTCATCAAAAAAGGCATTCATTAAGAGAAACGCAAAAAGCATTTCAAGTGTCGATGAAAAAAGCCTTATGAGATAGAACAAGGTTGTTTCAAGAAATTCAAGCATTTTTTATCACCTTTTCGCCCAGAGATATGCGTTTTTAACTGCGGATGCTCTACTTTTGCTGACAGGAAGAATCTCTCCGTTCAAGAGTTCCGCGCTATCCTTGGAAACGCTTTTAATTTTTCGGGCATTAACAAAATAGCTCTGATGAGTTCTTATGAAATCCTTTCCCTCAAGGTCTTTTTCAACCTGGTCAAGCTTGCCGTAAAAAGAGTATTCATCATTTTTTGTGTGAACAATGAGAACTCTTTTATTGCTTTCAAAATATAAAATATCGTTAAGAGGAATATTTTTAACTGCCGAGGCGGTTTTCACTGTATAAAAACTGTCATCGGATTTGGAAAGCTCCTTTAAGCATTCGCCGAAAATTCTGTCAAAGGCATTAACAAGGTCGGTTTTGAGAATATATCTGAAAGCCTTTACCTCATAGCCTGAAAAAACATATTCTGCTGAAGAGGTAACAAAAACAATGAGAGCTTCAACCCCCAAATCACGAAGCTGCTTTGCACAGTCAACTCCGTTAACCGTTTTCATTTTTATATCAAGAAAAATCATATCAAAATCATTGGGTGTTTCTTTACAATGGTCTATCAGCGGTGTCCCGTCATAGAACACCGCCAATTCAGCTTCTTCATCAACTTTTGCAAGGTAATCTCTTGTTCGCTTTTCTATGTAAGCACAAACATTTTTCTCATCATCGCATATTGCAATTTTCAGCATATTCCCACCTCGGAGCTTGTGTTAATTCTAATATAGCATATATTATTTTATATTGCTACTGATTTCTTAGGTTTTATTGATTTATATAATATAAGCGATATTATTATTGCCACAACCAAGAAAACGATTATAGTACTATTATCAATCCAACTGTCTAAATAGACAAAGTAAAATGAATTTACTCCATCAAAAAGCTCATAAGCCATTCTTCCGAAAGGATATAAAACCAAACCGATAGTTAAACCAACTATCCAGGTTAAAATATTTCCATCGTTACTGAATATTGCTGATATAATACTTGCTAATACCGGAATAGCCGTAGCTGATAATGCTGATATATACATTACTTTTAATGATTTTCTTTTACATATAATCGTAAACGCAAGCAAAACTACGGGAATAAGTATTACTGTTATCATTGGGACGATGCAAGAAAAAATCAATTCGTCAGTATCTATATTTTCTGAACACCAAATACCCACAGAATATGTATTAAATAAAGCTCCAATACCCCATAACAGCATAATACTGAAAAATCCTATAACAAATTGAATATACGGATTAAGCTTTTTCATATAACTCCCCTCCTCTTTCTTTAATGTGGTCTCCAACAACCCAAGAAAACTATCATAAGAATAAGAGCTATAGCCACATAAGGCAAAAAAAGAATTTGTATGTTTTTCTCTCTGTAGCATATAACTATGCACCATATAACTGCAACTGCCAAGAAACCTGCATTAATAATACCTGCAATATATAACATGCTGAATAAAAACAACACAATCTCTCTGATACCTTCGAACATATTATAAAAAGGTGTGTCCATTAAGACTTCGAAAACAAGAATTAAAGCACCTGAAACCGAAAGAGCTGCAAAATAAGCATAGGGCACAGCTAAAAAAGTTTTAAAGTTCTCAATAAGTTGATTTTCCTTTTTCTCCATAAACACACCCCCTTTAATTATTTAATATCTATTCTCAAACCATTTCAGTTAACATCATATTCTGCAAAAATGCACTTACTGTAATTAAGCCGAGAGTTGCAAACAAGCCGAAGTTTAAAACATTTTTGTGGTTGTTTTCTTTCACTGCAAAAACTATGCTCACAATTACAAGGGCTGCCATTATGAACAAGGGTACAATTCCGAAACCACTAAGGAAGCCGAAGAAAAGTCCTGCTCCGCCGAATATCAATTCTGCAAGCTCATATAAAGCTGAACTGTTATTCCAGTAATAGCTTAAAATAAGATTTGCAATCCCAACCAGGAGCGATACGCCAAACACTCCACCGAATATTTTGTATAATTTTTTTAATTTTTCAGATGTTCTTTTCTTTGTCATAATTAACATCTCCTTTCTTTGTCTGTATCATAACAAAAACAATAAAAAAATTGCCCAAAATGTAACTTTCGGGCAATTTTTTGTAATTTTTGGACTGTTTTGTATTTTAAAATAAAGAACCACGTGCATTTATTTGAATTTATTTGCGGTTTGTTATACCTGCCTTCGAAGGCGGGGGGGACCGTCTTTGAATTGTAACTCAAATAAATACAGTTCTAAGCGAGCCTATTATAAAGTGTAACCAATGTAGTTCAGCGGAACGGTGGGTGGTTCTTGACGCGAGCCCTCGAGCGTCTTTGAAGCGTAAGCTTCAACTGTAATAAATTTTGTTTTATTAATACTGTGTAAGAACAACTAATCAAAAGAATTTATAAACAGAACAGAGCAGTATATGACAATGGAACCTACGGTTCCACGACGCTCAAGAGTTCGCATCGAGAACTCTCCACCACCCGACCAACTTTATAAATATAATCTACTAACAACTCGTTTAATAAAATTTTGATTAATAAATCTATTCAAGGTGGTCCCCCTCTCTTCGAAGAGAGGTACCCACAAACAACTACTTTTCATTCTGTTTTTACCACACCACAAATCTCTAACTATGCCAATTCATCTTTTCACCCTCATATTGCCATTCCAGACATCCCATATCTGTTCCTCGTTATCGGGTTGGAGATAGTCGGTAATATATGTGCATGCAAGGGCACCGCACGCCCAACCGAACTGCAATTGCTTTTCGGAGGTGTAGCCTTTTAAAATTCCGTAAAGAAGACCGCCTACAAAAGCATCACCACCGCCGATGCGGTCCATTACGGCAATCTGCCTTGGGTCTATGCTTTCCCACACATCACCATTAAGCATAACCGCGCCCCATAAATGACGGTTTGCGTGCATTACCTCACGGAGATTTGTTGCAAAAACGCTTGTATTGGGAAATTTGCATTTCACCTGATTTATGGTTTCTTTAAACTGCTCAACAGGTGTCATATCGGTTTTATATTTGGTTAAATCGAATTCTGTTCCCAAGCACAAGCTGAAATCCGATTGATTGGCAATTATTATATCTGAAATATCTGCAATTCTCTGAAAGGTCTGCCGTAACTCTTCCTCTCGGTTTTTCCAGAAGGATGCACGATAATTAAAATCAAAGGAAATAACCGTTCCGTATTTTTTGGCAATTTTTGCAAGCTCAAGGCAAAATTCACCTGTTTCCTTAGAAAGAGCGCAGATAAGCCCTGTAAGATGCAAAATTCCTACACCATCTTCACCAAAAAGCTTTTCTAAATCAAAATCCTTTATATTAAGGGTTTTTCCTACCTCTCCTGCTCTGTCATTATGAACGCGAGGGCCACGAAGACCAAAGCCGCTATCGGCAATATTAAATTGATGGCGATATCCCCAGGGCCCACCCTGCTCAACATCCCTGCCCTCAAATTCCATATTCCGAGAGCGAAGATTTGCTTTTATAAAATGAGCAATAGGGCTGTCTTTAACAAAGGTTGTGAGCACCTTTACGGGCAGACCTAAATAAGAGCAGATTGAAGCAACATTGGTTTCTGCCGAGGTTGCCTGCATATAAAATACATCGGAAGAAAAAACAGTTTGCCTATCAGGTGGCAAAAGCCGAACACCCATACTTGTAGGAACAACGAGAGCGTATTTATAATCTCTTTTTATTTCTATCATTATATTCCTTCTTTTTAAAATGCGTAATTCGTAATGCTTAATGCGTAATTATAAATGTTTGGAAGCGTAGCTTCCCCGAAACTCTTCACTATTCACTCTTCACTTTTCACTATGCATCATATGCCGTTGATGCGGTATTCCCACCCGTACCACTCCAATTTGTATGAAAGAATTTTCCTCTGGGGAAATCTGTTCTTTCATAGGTATGAGCACCGAAAAAATCTCTTTGAGCCTGAATAAGATTTGCAGGGAGCTTTTCCGAACGGTAGCCGTCAAAATAGGTTAGAGCGGCAGTCAAAGAGGGAGCATAAACTCCGTTAAGCATACAAATTGCGCAAACTTTTCGAAGGCTTTCCATTCCGTCAAGAACTTCTTTTTTAAAATAACCGTCAAGAAGAAGGTTCTTTAAATCAGGCTTTTTGTCAAATGCTTCTTTGATTTTATCTAAAAAGGCACTTCTTATTATGCAACCACCTCGCCACATGAGAGCGATTGCACCGAAGTTAAGATTCCAATTATATTTTTCGGATGCGGCTTTCATCAAAGCATAACCTTGAGCGTAGGAAATAATTTTTGCGCAGTAAAGAGCTTCACGAAGTCGTCCGATATATTCATCTCTTTCGCCTTTAAAATCCACCAAAGGTCCTGTAAGTTCTTTTGATGCCTCAACTCTTTCTTCTTTCATTGAGCTCAGATATCTGGCATATACCGCTTCGGTTATAAGAGTAAGCGGTACGCCCTCATCAAGAGCGGTAATACCAGTCCATTTACCTGTACCCTTCTGCCCTGCGGAATCAAGAATTTTTTCAACAAGGGGTGAACCGTCCTCATCCTTTAAAGTGAAAATCTTACTTGTGATTTCAATAAGATAGCTGTCAAGCTTTCCTTTGTTCCATTCGTCGAAAATGCGGTGCATATCTTCCGCACTGAATTCTAAAATCACTTTCATAAAATGATAAATTTCGCTGATAAGCTGCATATCGCCATATTCAATCCCGTTATGAACCATTTTTACAAAATGTCCTGCACCGCCGTCACCTACCCAATCGCAACAAGGTGTGCCGTCTTGGGTTCTGGCGCAAATGGCTTGGAAAATTGGTTTAACACTACCCCAAGCCATTTTTGAACCGCCGGGCATCATAGAGGGTCCGTTCAAAGCACCCTCTTCTCCACCGGAAACACCTGTACCGATATAAAGAAGACCCTTGCTTTCAACATATTTTGTTCTTCTTTCGGTATCTTTGAAATGGGAGTTACCACCATCAATGATAATATCGCCTTTATCTAACAAGGGAATAAGCTTTTCTATAACCTCATCAACAGGCTCTCCTGCTTTTATCATCATCATTATTTTTCTCGGCTTTTCCGTTGCCTCAACTAATTCTTGTAACGAATGAGCACCGATAAAATTTTTGTTTTTAGCTCTTCCCGAAATAAAATTATCTACTGCTTCTGTTTCCCGGTTAAAAACCGCTACGGTAAAGCCCTTACTTTCCATATTCATTGCAAGGTTTTCACCCATAACCGCAAGACCGATAAGTCCAATATCTGCTTTTTTCATAGTAATTTCCCTTTCTTCTGCGGTACAGGAAAGCCTGTACCCTACATTTATAATTGCCGACCGCAGGTCCCGAAACTTGCCACTTGCCACTTTCAACTTGCCACTTATACTTTCCACAACCCCAATGCCGGATTGCTTATATAATAAATTTCCTCTCCGTCAACTGTGTTATAGCCATCTTTTAATTTTTCAGGGTTATATTTTTTTACAGCATCTTCGTATGGCATAAAGTTAAATCCGACACTTTCAATATCTTTTTTTGTCAGGTGTTTTGTACAGTATGTGACTTTAAATTTATCATCGGAAGAGCCGTGAATAAGATGAGCCACCACAGATAAATTGTTTTTTAAATCGTCCTCTGTTTTCACAAGTTCCAGAACCTTTTCTCTTCCCACATAACCGTATTTTCTTATAAGCCTGTCATTTTCGTTGTCTTCTCCGAATTTTTTTACGTTGGGAGCAAGAATAATAAGTTCACCATCCTCTGCCATAGCCATTCTCGTTCTATAAACCGCTTTATTGCCGAGCCAGGTGCTTCTGAATTCTCTCGGGTCAAGAAATACTACTGCTTTTTTAATAGGCTTTTGCAGTTTAGTCATATTCTTTTGTTGACTTTTTGTAACTGACATTTCAAAAAGCTCTCGTTCTCTGCCGATATATACACCGTGAATAAGTGTTTCGTCATTTTCGTTGGTGGTTGTAACTGTGAAAACATATAAAAGCGGTATATCTTTAATAAAATGCTCTTCTGCATAGTCAAGAACCTTCCTTACGGGAGAAAAATCTCTGCCCATAATCCGTTCAAGACCGTAAAAAGCTCCAAGCATATGAGAAGAATTAATCATACTGCTTCCACCGCAACCTACGAAAATATTTTTAGAATAGTTTGCCATACCCACAACCTCATGGGGCACAACCTGACCTATGGAAATAATAAGGTCATAGGATTTATCTAAAAGCCTTTTGTTGACTTCCACGTCAATTTTTGTATCAACAAGTCCCTCGGAAACGCTTTTAACAAATTCTCTCGGCACTTCTCCTATCTTCACAACATCCTCACGCCAATTGTGAACAATGAGCTTTTCGTGAGGAATATCTTTACCGAAAAAAGCTTCACTTTCTTCCTTTGTAACAGGTCGGTGAGTTCCTAAAGCAGGCATAATATCAACAATGCACCTGTCTTTTAAAAGGTTATAATACATATTTGTAATTTTCCCTGCTCCCGAATACATTCTCGTATAATCGGGCGGTAAAAGAAGAACTTTTTTCAAAGCTTTATTTTCAATGGATTTTTCAACTATTTCAAAAAGCCTTACTTCGTCAATCACTCCGTCACTTTCAATAAACAACAAAATTTCACCTCTTCAAGAAAATATTGTCACCTACATTATTTTTGGGCTTTTTCGTTGAAAATATTACTGTTGTGTGATAATATATTAAAAGAAATTTTTCGGAGGCGATTTTATGAAAAAGTTTATGGACAAGGATTTCCTTCTTTCCACAGAAACTGCTAAAAAACTTTATGCCGCTTGTGAAAACACCCCCATTTTCGACTGGCATTGCCATCTTCAACCTAAAGAAATTTATGAAAATAAAACTCCCGAAGATATTGCATATCTCTGGCTTGCAGGAGACCATTACAAATGGCGCGGTATGCGTTCCTGCGGTATAAGTGAAGAGTATATTACTGGTGACAAAACACCTTATGAAAAATTCAAGGCATGGGCTTCTGCTATGCCCAACCTTATAGGTAATCCCCTTTACCATTGGACTCACCTTGAATTGCAGAGGTATTTTGATATATATGAACCCCTTTCACCTGCAACCTGTGATGAAATCTGGGAAAAAGCAAATGCAAAAATCAAAGCAGGTGGCTTTACACCCCGTGAGCTTATTGAAAAAAGTAATGTTGCATACGTTTGCACAACTGACGATGCAGCAGATACACTCGAATACCACAAGCTTCTTGCAGAAGATAAATCCTTCAAATGCAAGGTTCTTCCAGCATTCCGTCCCGATAAAGCTCTCGGAATTGAGCTTGAGGGCTATAATGACTGGGTAAAAGCACTTGAAAATGTAATGGATAAAGAAGTTCCTTCATTTACAGAGCTTAAAGCTGCTCTTCTTTCAAGAATTGAATTTTTTGCAGAAATGGGTTGCAGAGCCTCCGACCACGCTTTTACTTATGTTCCCTATAAGAGAGCCGATGAAGACGAATTGAATGATATATTCAAAAAACGCCTTGCAGGCGAAGCTCTCTCAACTGAAGAGGTTGATAAATACAAAACAGAGCTTATGCTCTTCCTTGCAAATGAATATGCTAATCTCGGTTGGGGTATGGAAATCCATATCGGTGCTATGAGAAATAACAACGGCGTTATGTTCAAAAAGCTCGGCCCCGATACAGGCTATGATTCAGTTGCAGACTATGAAATTGCAGTTAACCTTTCAAGACTTCTTGATGCAATGAATACTGAATACCGTCTTCCCAAAACAGTTCTCTTTACTCTTAACCCCAAGGACAACTATGTTTTAGGCACAATGCTCGGTAACTTCCAGTCCGATGAAGCTGAATCAAAAATTCAGTTCGGCTCTGCATGGTGGTTCAATGACAACTATGACGGCATGAGAACACAGATGCAGACACTTATGAACCTTGGTGTTATTTCAAAATTCGTTGGTATGATTACCGACTCAAGAAGCTTCCTCTCCTACCCTCGTCACGAATATTTCCGCAGAATTCTCTGCGAGCTTCTTGGCGACCTTGTAGAAGAAGGCAAATACCCCGAAGATATCGAATTTCTTTCAAAGGTTGTTCAGGATGTTTCCTATAACAACGCAATTAAATATTTCGGTGTAGAATAAAAAATAAAGCCCCACGATAACATTTGTGGGGCTTATATAATAGGTGATAACTATGATAGCTTTTAAACAAAATAACGAAATTACATATGATGACAAAGAATTAATGGAAGAAAATTCCTTTATCGGTGCAGAGGTTGATAATTCCCCTCTTCCGATTTTCAGCGAAATAAAGGAAAAGCTTCCTCAACCTGTCTGGGAAAACCACAAAGACTATCTTGACTGCTATTGGAAGGTATGGGAAATTGCTTTCAAAAATATTCGCCAACCTAAAGAAAATACAGGATTTATAAAAAACTACATCGACGCGGCTTTCAATAATTGCATTTTTATGTGGGATTCCGCGTTTATGCTTATGTTCGGAAAATATGCGGACAGAATTTTCAAATTCCAGGAAACCTTTGACAATTTCTATTCCCATCAGCATGTGGATGGTTTTATTTGCCGACAAATTGAAGAGGAAACAGGCTTAGATGTTTTTGCCCGTCACGACCCCGCTTCAACTGGCCCCGAGGTTATGACCTGGTGCGAATGGGAATATTATCTCAATTTCGGCGATAAAGAAAGACTCGCAAGGGTTTTCCCCTGCCTTTTGGCATATCACCAATGGATGCAGGAGCATTTCACCTGGCGTGACGGTACATATTTTTCCTCAGGCTATGGTTGCGGTATGGACAACTGTCCTCGACTTGACGAAAAATACCACGTTTGCTACAGTCACGGTCATATGATTTGGGTTGACGCTTGTATGCAGGAGCTTAATGCTTGTAATATTCTTATAAAAATGGCAAAAGAGCTTGGCAGAGAAGAATTTATTCCCGCACTCAAAGAGGAAAGCGACCATCTCTTTAAGGTTATAAACGAAAAGCTCTGGGATGAAAAAACACAGTTTTATTATGACCTTAAAAATGACGATACCTTTAACGGTGTTAAGCATATCGGTGCTTTCTGGGCACTTCTTGCAAAATGCGTTCCCGAGGAAAGAAAAGAAAGCTTTATAGCTCACCTTAATAACGAAAAGGAATTTAAAACTGACCACAGAGTTCCTACTCTTTCAAAGGACCATCCCGAATACAATAATCAGGGAGGTTATTGGTGCGGTTCCGTTTGGGCACCAACAAACTATATGGTTTTAAAGGGTCTTGACTCTTACGGAAAATATGACCTTTCCCACGAAATTGCCTGCACCCACCTTGATGCTGCAGTTAATGTATTCAAAGACACGGGAACGCTTTTCGAAAACTATGCACCCGAAAAGAAAGACGGCAAATTTATGAAAGGCAACACAGCATTGCCAAATTTCGTTGGTTGGACAGGTCTTATTCCCATTTCAGTTATGTTTGAATACGTTTTCGGAATTAAGCCTGACGCTGCAAACAACAAAATCACCTGGCACGTGAATCTTCTTGATAAACACGGAATTGAAAAATACCCCTTCGGCACAGAGGGCGAATTAACCCTTATCTGCGAAAAAAGAAACTCTCCTGACGAAAAACCCAATGTAACAGTAAAATCAAATATACCTGTTACGGTTGAGATTATTTGGGGAGATAATAAAGAAGTTTTCAATATATAAATCAAAAACATCGAAACGAAAAATCGTTTCGATGTTTTTTCATTCCGCATTCTGAACTTTTATTTCCGACTTTTTAAAACGAACGAAGTGAGTTTTATCAAGTGCCAGCATAATTGCGGGAATCAAAATAAGTTGTGCAATAATTCCGGGTATGGCATTTATAAATGCACTTGTTAAAAAGGCAGTAAGGGTGAAAGCATCTGCGCCGAGACCTAAGATAACAGTCATTACAACGCCCCATACGGCTCTGCCAAGAATCATTGACATAATAAGGCAACGATATAAGGATTTAATACATTGCCATTTTGCATGGGAGAATAAAAATCCAACAAAAAATCCGTATGCCGCAAGCTCGAATGCCATAGCAAAAGCGTTAGGGTACATTACTGGCATCCCAAAAAGTGCCGAACGTAAAAGTGGTAATATAAAACCAACACCCAAGCCATATTTCCAACCGCAAATAAGACCGCAGAGAATGACGGGGAAATGCATCGGCAAAAGCATATTGCCGATTTGCTGAATCTGCCCCGTCAAAAAGGGCAGAACAAGTCCGACTGCTAAAAGCATTGCCGCAATAACTAAATTTTTTAATTCATTTTTCTTCATAGATTACCTCAGTAAAAACTCTCTTAGAAAGAAAGCTCAATTTTTTGATACACTATTCCCTCGCGTTCATGAGTGTATGTAATATGAAGTGTGTTTCCAACTGCGGTAATTGCAGGGTAGCTAAATTCATGGTCTCCTGTTGTAGGTTCGCAGGAGAAAAACTCTGTGAAATTCTTTCCGCTATCATCGGAATACATAAGCACAAGTGGTGCTCTGTCGCCCCAGTTTTCTGAAATTGGGTTCATTATAAGAACCAAAACGCCGTTGGGGAGCTTCACAACATCAATACCGCTGTTGGGATTGGGCATACCTGTATCATAAGCCTTGCACCAGGTTTTACCGCCGTCTTTACTATCACTTTTATAAATAGACCCCACACCTGTTCTAACAAGCATATGAAGACCCTTTTCATCCTCCCACAAGGTTGGCTGAATCATGCTGACCGGTTTGAGATTTTTCTTAGGTCTTATAACAAAATTAGAATGTTCAAAGGTAAGACCGTCATCCTTTGAAATATCTACAAAGCATTTCCAATTTCTTTTTATTTTAAAATCCTCTTTGGATGCGGGGGCAATAACTGTTCCGTCAGAAAGTCTTATTGCCTTATTCTTAACGGGGCCTCTGCCACCATCGTTATCGCCATCCACAAGAACTTTCGGCTCTGAAAAACTTTTTCCGCCGTCCTTAGAGATGCAATAATATGTTACCCATTTTGGAATAGGTTTACCATATTTAAAATATAAAATTATTTCTCCGTTTTCTCTTAAAAAGAGTACGGGGTTCCAATGGGGAAGACTTTCGCCATTAACTGCAATGCTGTAAGGCTCTGCCCATTTTTCATTTTCACGGACACTCACCCATATTTTAACGTCATCATTACCCTCTCTTGTTCCGCCAAACCAAGCGGCAACAACTGTGCCATTGGGTAAGGGCAAAACAGTTGAAGCGTGGCAACTGTCTGTTACAGTTTTAGGTGGGTAAATAAACTCATTCACTGTTCTTTTTGCTTCAATTTTCATTTTCTTTCTCCTTTTCTTTATCCATTTAAGTTGGCGACAGTTGAACCCTGTACGCCTTAAATTCAAGTATTTCGGCGTATCAAGCCGTTTTTCGTCTTGATATACGCTAGTATGTCGGCGACGAAGAAACACCTTGCTCCACCAAAATCATTTGAATTTCAGGTGCGAGCAGTTTTGTAAGACTAAAAAATTTGCAATAACAAGGCAAAACTCGCAGGAAGGCTTTCTCCTTTCAACAGTTTTAACGCAGTTAGTGTGAATTTTTGTCTTCCAAAACCGTGCAGTGTTCAGCTGTCGCCAACTTAATCAAAGGCATTCCAGGCCTTATCTTCTTTTTTAGGTTCTTCATCAAAACCGATATTCATAACTATTTTTTCATTATCGCTTAAAATTTTTCTTTTTAAAGGCTCTTGTTTTTCAACAATGTACACTTGGTCGCCGTACAAATCCGCTGTATTTCTGATAAAAGATGGGAAGCCCTCCTCTTTAGATAACGCTTTATATATAGGTCTGTTGATAATGCACATAATACAAGCCAACCATACTCTACGAGAAAGAATCAAGAAACCTATAGCGAGTCCTGCTGACATAAAATTATTCATAACACAAGAAAGATACATTGCCACAACCACAAAAATCCCATAAGGTGCAAAGGCTTTACTTGTTTTCAAATAATTAAACATCATAATATAAAGAGGAACAAAAGCATATAAAAATACTCCCGCAAAGCTTCCCAAGCCCGCTCCCATGATGCTTACCATCATAAAAAACAAGGGTATAAAAAAATCTTTTTCTGCTGCTTTAATATAATGGTTCCACTGATACATAAGGCGTTTTTTCTCTTCAAAGGATGAAGAGGGAATATCATTATGACGGAATTTAATTTCCCTGCCCAATATAGAAAACCCATATTTATACTCTATATTCTGTTCAATTTTAATTCTTTCCTGTGAATTAGATTTTTCACAATCCTGCTCGATCCATTTACTTTTACCCGAGACTTTTAAATCCTGCTCTCTGCGGAATTTTTCTGAACTAATATCATCCTGAGTATTAAAGGGATTATAGGATACCTGAACATTATCCGAAACAGGTTCATCCTTAATATGCATTTTGTCACCATAAATATCTGCGGTGTTTGCAATAAAATTAGGAAATCCCTTGCATTTTTTCAATTCTATAAAAACAGAATTATAATTATGAATACATCTGTAGCTGTAAAAAACAGGAATACTTTGCATTATAAACACTATTTCAAAACAAAAAAGCTCGAGTATCTTTTCCTTATTTAACCCAAAGGATACCCATGAGCAAGTAACAAGCAAACCTATAATTATGGATATATAGGCAGAAAAATGCCATTTTTTACAAAACAATGCCCCCAAAAGAAACAGTGCACCACTTCCAAGAAATATGAAATAAAAGTCGTTATGAAAAAACTTCATAGAAATGGTTGCGAGAACTGACACAAGTGCTGCCACCAAAGAAAATTTGGATGCGTTATCACTTGTTGTGCGCCAATCTGAAATCATATCCCTCTTTTGTTTTATATTGGCAACAGGTATATACATTGTTTCCATACTGAGTTTCATTTTACTGCCCCCCTTATACCTTTTCACTCTTCACCATTAACTCTTAACTATTAATATCCGCTACCTTCTTCGCTTTTTGCTATTGATACAATTCTACTCGTTCCAAGACGTTCTGCTCCGAGAGAAAGGAATTTTTCAGCATCGTCAAGGGAAGCAATTCCCCCTGCGGCTTTCATTTTAACATTCTCACCAATATTTTTTGAGAAAAGTTCAATATCATTAAATGTTGCGCCGCCTGTTGAAAAGCCTGTTGAGGTTTTGATAAAATCTGCACCTGCTTCTGTAACAAGCTGACACATTTTCACTTTTTCTTCATCAGTCAAAAGGCAAGTTTCAATAATAACCTTTAAAATCTTGCCGTCACAAGCCTTTTTGATTTCTTTAATTTCATTTAAAATATCATCATATCTCTTATCCTTCAGCCAACCGATATTTATAACCATATCAATTTCGTCTGCTCCGTTTTTAATTGCATCTGCAGTTTCAAAAACCTTACATGCAGTTGTATTATAGCCATTGGGGAAACCGATAACAGTACAAATTGATATTTTATCTCCGCAATATTCCGCACATTCTTTAACATAGCTTGGTGGAATACATACACTTGCAGTATTGAATTTAATTCCGTCATCACAAATTGCTTTTATCTGCTCCCAGGTTGACTCCTGCTTTAAAAGCGTATGGTCAACGTGGGTAAGAATATTTTTAAGTTCCATAAATAAACTCCTTATTTTTTATTTCATACTGTAATTGTAGCATTTTTATCTAAAAAGGTAAACAGTATTATTAAAATATCATAGTATTTAATAATTGATTTAATAAAATTAATGTGGTATCATTTAAAATGTATATTTATGTTATTATGTAATAAGGTGATTTTTTTGAAAAACTTACTTGTTATTTTCGGCGGTTGTTCAAGCGAATATGAAGTTTCTCTTCGCTCCTCTGCTTCTGTTTTAAGAAATATCGACAGAGAGAAATACAATGTTCTCACTCTCGGTATAACAAAAGACGGCGAATGGTATTTTTACACAGGCGATATCGATTCCATTGAAAACAATACCTGGTTCAATGATGATGACACCACTCCTGCCGTTCTTTCTCCCGATAAAAAAGACAAAGCTCTTATTATTCTCAACGATATGGGAGCTTTCGAGAAAATAGGTATTGACGTAATTTTCCCCGTTCTTCACGGTAAAAACGGCGAAGACGGTACAATCCAGGGTATTTTCGAGCTTGCAGGAATCCCCTATGTTGGTTGCACTCCTCTTGCAAGTGGTATGTGTATGGACAAAGCCGTTACAAACACTCTTGCAGATGCGGCAGGAATAAACGGCGCAAAATGGGTTGCGTTTACTGAAGCAGATTATAAAGACGGCAGAGTTAATTTCGATGTAATTGAACAGAAATTAGGCTACCCCATATTCGTTAAACCTGCAAACGCCGGTTCTTCAGTAGGTATTTCAAAAGCACATAATCACATGGAACTTTTAAAGGCGCTTGATATTGCCTTTGCTAACGACTACAAGGTTGTTCTTGAAGAAACCCTTATCGGCAGAGAAATTGAATGTGCGGTTATGGGTAACGACCAACCCGTTGCTTCCTGCATCGGTGAAATACTTCCCACTGCAGAATTTTATGACTATGAAGCAAAATACATAGATAATTCAACAGGTCTTGCAATCCCTGCAGATTTGCCTGTTGAAGTTAGCGAAAAGGTTCGTCAGGCAGCAGTTAATGCATATCGAACAATGGGTTGCACAGGACTTTCAAGAGTTGATTTCTTCTTAGCAGAAGACGGAACAATTTATCTCAATGAAATCAACACGCTCCCCGGTTTTACATCGATTTCAATGTTCCCCAAGCTTTTCGGTCAGGTGGGCGTTGCTTACAGTGACCTTATTGACAAACTCATTGAATACGCTGAGGAAAGAATGAAATGAGAAAAGTTGAAATAGAGTTCGTCAGCGAACAACAGTACCATGACG
This sequence comes from Acutalibacteraceae bacterium, assembly GCA_045542535.1. Classification (GTDB taxonomy): domain Bacteria; phylum Bacillota; class Clostridia; order Oscillospirales; family Acutalibacteraceae; genus DTU089. Next base: position 279,851 of record JAZQLF010000004.1, read on the forward strand.
ACCGCGAAAGCAGTAAGCTCAAAGCTAAAGGTACCATGGAAGAAAATGACGGTATAAAGGTCATTTCCTACACAGAGCCCGACGATGAAATGGGTAAATGCGAAACAGTTGTAAAAGTTATAAACAATCATTTCATCGAAATGAGCCGAAAAGGTGTTTATGAAACAACTTTTCTCATTGAAGAAGGTAAAACCCATTCCTGCATTTACAGAACTCCTTTCGGTGAAATGAGCATGGACATAGTTGCTGAGAGAGTAAATGCTCAGATTCCTGATGTTTCAGGAAAAATTCTTCTTTGCTATCGCCTTGAAAGCAACGGAGAAATCATTGGTGAAAATAATCTTTTAATGAAAATAAACGAGGTTTAAAAATGTCAAAATTAGTAAAAATTGCAGAAGATCAGATCATTTCTTCTGTTACAGCGGCAATTAAGAGCAATATTGCAGACGGCACATTTATTGAAGCAGAAATCCCCAATTTCAAAACTGAAATTCCTGCAGACAGAAAAAATGGTGACTATTCTGCAAACGGTGCATTTATGCTTTCAAAGGCACTTCGTATGCCTCCGAGAAAAATTGCCGAATGTATTCTCGAAAAAATCGACCTTGAAAATACATTCTTCCAGAAATGTGAGGTTGCAGGTCCCGGTTTCATAAATTTCTTCTTGAAACCTGAATTTTATGCAGATATTCTTCTTGATATCGACGCTTGCGGTGATAACTACGGCAGAAGCGATTTCGGTAAAGGAAAGAAAATCAACGTTGAATTTGTTTCCGCAAACCCCACAGGACCTATGCACATGGGTAATGCCCGTGGCGGTGCTTTAGGTGACTGCCTTGCTGCAGTTCTTGATTGGGCAGGATATTATGTTGAAAGAGAATTCTATGTTAACGATGCCGGTAACCAGATTGATAAATTCGGTCTTTCTCTTTCCGTTCGTTATCAGCAAATTCTTAAGGGTGAAGATTTTATTGAGCTTCCCGAGGACAGCTACCACGGTGACGATATAAGAATTCTCGCTCAGAGCTATATTGATGAAAAGGGTGACAATCTCCTTGACCTTTCCGAAGAGGACAGAAGAAAAGCTCTTGTAGAATTTGCTCTTCCCAAAAACCTTGCAACAATGAAAGCTGCAATGGCAAAATACCGCATCGATTATGACACCTGGTTCTCCGAGCTTTCTCTTCACAATGGCGGTGAATTAGAAGAAACCATCGAAATCCTTAAAAAGAACGGCTACACCTACGAAAAAGACGGTGCATTGTGGTATAAAAACATTGAAGTTCAGACCGCAATTCTCAAAAGAGAAGGAAAATCTCAGGAAGATATTGATAAGCTTGAGCTTAAAGACGATGTTCTCGTTCGTCAGAACGGCAACCCCACCTACTTTGCCGCAGATATTGCATACCACAGAAACAAATTCGAAAAACGTGGATTTGATACAGGCATTGACGTTTGGGGTGCAGACCACCACGGCCACGTTGCACGTATGAAAGGCGCAATGGAAGCGGTTGGCATTGACGGCAACAAGCTTGATGTTGTTCTTATGCAGCTCGTTAACCTTATGAAAGACGGCAAGCCCGTTAAAATGTCAAAAAGAACAGGTAAGGCAATTACACTTGTTGACCTTCTTGACGAAGTTCCCATTGATGCAGTTCGCTTCCTTTTCAATATGAGAGAAGCGGGTTCTGCTATGGACTTTGACCTTGACCTTGCAGTTGAACAGTCAAACCAGAACCCCGTTTACTACTGCCAGTATGCTCACGCAAGAATTTGCAGTATTTTGAGAAAGCTTGAAAATGAGGGCGTTCAAATCAGAAAGCCTGAAAAAGCAGAGCTTACTCTTCTTACAAGTGACGAGGAAACTGACCTTATTGCTCACCTTGCTTCACTTACAAATGTTATTATCTTTGCAGCAAACGCTTACGACCCTGCAAGAATTACACACTATGCAACAGAGCTTGCAACAAAGTTCCATCGTTTCTATAATGCACAGCGCGTTATGGTGGATGACGAATCACTTATGCAGGCAAGAATTTTCCTTTGTATGTGTGTAAGAAACACAATGAGAAACGTTCTCTCAATGCTTAAAATAGAAGCTCCTGAGAGTATGTAAAAAAGTTATGACCCTGTTGAACAAAGTTTTGTTCAACAGGGTCATTTGTTTATTTCAAAAAAATCGGATTTGTCCAGGCTTTTCTGCCCTCTTTATCAATAACTGTTGCTCGAATATATTCATATTCGTCCTTTAATTCTCTTTGAGCGCTTGTAAGTCCCTCACCATTTGAGGTAACCATTCTTCCAGGATGCTTATCGCATTGGAAAATGATTTTCTCACATTCGCTGGTTTCTATATGCACAACGTTATCGTCATCAACATAAAAATCCTTAATAACAGGACCGCAAGAGGAGTAGAAAGCACCTTTTTCCAAAGCTTCAAGAATATCTTTAACATTGTTTTCGGAGTTGACCATTACCCAGCCTTTACAATGCTGATACATGGCGTGGCCATCATCAGTTGCAACACCGAAAATTTTGATACCCATACCTAAAAGTTCATCCCAATACATACCATTATCGGTATCCATATCGTCTTCAATAGCACAACCACTGTTCCAGATTTCGAAGGCGAAATTGCCCTTTAATTTATCAAAATATCTTGTAGAAGTTGAGCTCCATTGGGGATGGCAGTATATAGTAAGATTATTTTTCCCGTGTGCCTCGTCAAGATATTTCTGGAACTCTTCCTGATTTGCCGCTTCGCCTCTCGGAAGCCTTTCATCCTGCTTATAGCCGTTGGTTTCATCATCAGGACCTATAAACACTGTATGAAAAGTTCTGAAACCATTTTCTCTAACGAAAGTATTATCATATTCTGTACCAGGAATTATTGTAATATCAACATCCTCAGCAAAATTTTTGTAATTATAAATCTTATGGTCTGTCAAGGCGAGAAAATCATAGTCATTTTCCTTATGAAGTCTTATAACTTCACCAGGTTCACCATCTCCATCTGAACGGGTAGTATGGCAGTGAAGTCCGCCTTTAAGCATTTTTTTCTGATTTATGAAAGCCTCTTGTCTTTTCATTTTTAACACCTTCTATTCTTCGTTATCAACTGCAGTTTTTCTTGCAACTAACCAGGCATTAGGAAGGTAACGTCCTGTTGGCATATCTCTGGCGCAAGGTTTATTGATAACCTCACCGTCATAGCCTATAACCGAGGAAGAACCGCCGTCACAGGCGCCTGCGGTAACTGCACCGTATTGCAAAAGAATATCTGCGCAGTCTTCCATTGTAGCACCGATAGAATGACCAACCTGTCTGCCGTCTATAACAAGAAGTAATACAACGCCGTTTTTACATTGACCCACAACTGTTCTTGGCTGAAGCCCCCAACCGGCAGAATCCTCAACTACCTTTTTACCGTTAAGAATAAGGGTAGGTTTATATTGGAATCCGTCACGGATATTGTAATCTTCCCAATCTTCGATACCGCCTACAACAAGTCGGTTATCTTCATCAAAGCCAACAAGAGTATATCGGGAATCATACCTGCCCCAATACTCCCCTTTGGAAACGCATTGACCTGAAATTTCGCCACCCAGGCTTACTCCGCCTCTATCAATAAATCCCGAAGCGTTAACGCCTACAACAGCATTTTCTTTTTCAAGATAATCGCAGATGAATTCACCCCGGGAACCTTTATAATCCGTTGCGCCCAAGAAAACTCTTGACGGGTCATCCACAAGAACAAGTTTACCTACAAAATTGGATTTTTTAATTTCTAAAATCACAATATCTTCTTCAAGGTCATTAGCAAAAACAGTGTTTCCGAATTTATCTTTTTCGCCTACAACAAGATTTTCCTGACCGAGAATATCAGAACTCTGATTTCCGTAAATATCAGTGACACTTATATCTTTAATATCTACCTGAGCATCCATAACCTCTTTAATAAGGCTATCGGGGAAAAACCAGGTAGCTAACCATTTATGCTGGTCAGTTGTCATTGCGGTTTCAATCCAGATATTCCTCCATTTAACAACAAAAGGAATGTTACCGAAAACAACAGTTACATAACCCACAACCCCAAGAACAAGCACAATTGCAAAAATCAAAAGAGCAACAACACTTTTTTTCAGTTTGTGTTTTGGTTTTTCTGTAAATTCTTCGTTTTTTTCATCGGTTTTCTTTTCTTTTTTCTTATTGGGACGCATTTCACTCATACCGTCCGCAATATTATCAAGGCTTACAACCTCTTCTTCTCCGATTTCTACCACAAAACCACCTCGCAACCGAAAATTTCTAACCCATTATACCATAAAAAGACGGCGAATACTACTATTCACCGTCTTTTTACAAATTATTTAAAAATTATCTATTATCGATGTAACGGCAAGCCGCAAGAGCTGCAACAGCACCGTCTGCAGATGCAGTTGTAATCTGGCGGATGCTCTTCTGACGACAGTCACCTGCAACAAAAATTCCGTTTGTTTTTGTTACACAAGATTCATCGGAATCAAAATAACCGTTTTGGTCAAGTGCTGCACAATCTGCAAACGCAGAGTTTTTGGGTTCAAGACCGATTGCAACGAAAAGACCGTTAAGAGAAAGCTCTTTCTCTCCGTCTTTTGTATTAAGAACTACGCCTGAAAGCTCGCTGTCGCCTTTAAGCTCTGCAACAGTAGCTTCCATAATAAACTCAACATTGTCCTTCCCTTCAAGAATATCAACAAGCTTCTTTTCGCCTGTAAGATAAGGAAGATTCTGAAGAACGTAAACCTTTTCGCAAAGGTCAGAAAGAAGAACGGCTTCCTGCAAAGCGGAGTTACCTCCACCAACAACTCCAACAGTCTGACCTTTGAAAAATGCACCGTCACAAACTGCGCAATATGAAACGCCGTTTCCTACAAGTTCGTTTTCTTTGGAAAGCCCCAACTGTCTGTGGCGAACACCAACTGCAATGATAACAGCTTTTGCTTCAAAAGCCTTGTTACCTGCAAAAACAGTTTTATGTGCACCTTGGTCTGCAATACCTGTAACCTTTTCCATTTCAACCTCGGCACCCATTGAAAGCACCTGGTCCAGAAGCTTATCAGCAAACTCATTTCCGCTCATTTCGGGAATACCGGGGTAGTTTTCAATTTTAGGTGAGAAAGTTACCTGACCACCAAAGGTGGACTGTTCAATAACAAGAACAGATTTCGATGCTCTGAGAGCATAAAGTGCCGCAGTAAGTCCTGCAGGACCGGCACCTACAACTATAATATCGTACATATTAACAACTCCAGACTATTCAAAAATTACCGCCCGTTAGGACGGTAATTCTTACTTTGAATTAAAGAGATTCAATAAATGTTTTGATTGCAGGAAGGTCTGCAATTTTTTCTGCAACATCGCCCTTGTAGATAACAAGAGTGGGAGCTTGTTTAAGACCTAATTCTGTTGCAAGTTCAACATTTTCTTCAACGAAGAGTTTTTCGTAAGCAATACCTGCTTTTTCAAGAAGCTGAGCAGCTATCTTACATTTGGGACAGGTTTTTGTTGCGAAAAGAACGAATTTTGCATCCTTGTCAGCAGCAACTGATTTTTCTTCACAGCCGCAAGCACAATGAGCGTGGTCAACTGTTCTTTCTTCTTTTTTAAGGCTTGAATTGAAAATATCATAAACCTTTCTGTCCTTAAACTCCTGAGCTTTACCGTCGTTGAAGTTCTGAACAGGGCGATAGTAGCCTGTAATACGGCTGTAAACCTCTGTATCATTACCGCAATCGGGACAGCTATATTCCTCACCTGCAATATAACCGTGGTTGCAGCATACGGAATATGTGGGAGAAATTGAGTAATAAGGAAGTCTGTAGTTAGAAGCAATTTTTCTTACGATATCTGCAGCAGCTTTCCAATCGGGAAGCTTTTCACCGAGGAATGCATGGAAAACAGTACCGGATGTATAGAGAGTGTGAAGTTCATCCTGTGCATCAAGAGCTTCGAAAATATCTGCTGTGTAACCAACGGGAAGGTGTGAAGAGTTGGTGTAGTAGGGCGTGCCGTTTTCGTTAGCTGTGATAATTGCAGGATAGTGCTTCTTATCGTGTTTTGCAAAACGATATGTTGTAGATTCAGCAGGAGTTGCTTCAAGGTTGTAAAGGTCACCGTAAAGCTCCTGATAGTCTGAAAGTCTTTCTCTCATATGGTTGAGAACATCTTTTGCAAACTCCTGGGTTTCTTTATTTGTCATATCCTTACGGAGCCATTTTGCATTAAGACCAACTTCGTTCATACCGATAAGACCGATAGTTGAGAAGTGGTTGTTGAATGTTCCGAGATATCTCTTTGTATAGGGGTAAAGACCTTCTTCAAGAAGCTTTGTGATAATATCTCTCTTAACCTTAAGAGAACGAGCAGCAATATCCATAAGCTTGTCGAGTCTTCTATAAAATTCTTCAACATCCTCTGAAAGGTATGCAATTCTGGGAAGGTTGATTGTTACAACACCGATAGAACCTGTGCTTTCACCGCTACCGAAGAAACCACCGCTCTTTTTACGGAGCTCACGAAGGTCAAGACGAAGTCTGCAGCACATTGAACGAACATCGCTGGGCTCCATATCGGAGTTAACATAGTTTGAGAAATAAGGTGTACCGTATTTTGCAGTCATTTCGAAGAGAAGCTTGTTGTTCTCTGTTTCAGACCAGTCAAAATCACTTGTAATTGAATATGTGGGGATGGGATACTGGAAACCGCGTCCGTGAGCGTCGCCTTCGATCATAATTTCGATGAAAGCCTTGTTAACCATATCCATTTCTTTCTTACAATCGCCGTAAGTGAAATCCATTTCCTTGCCGCCAACGATAGCGGGCATATCTTTAAGGTCAGCAGGAACTGTCCAGTCAAGAGTGATGTTTGAGAAAGGAGCCTGAGTACCCCAACGGGAAGGTGTGTTTACACCGAAAATGAAGGATTCAAGGCATTTTTTAACCTGCTTATAGTCAAGGTTATCAACCTTAACAAAGGGAGCAAGATATGTGTCAAAGGATGAGAATGCCTGAGCACCTGCCCATTCATTCTGCATAATTCCGAGGAAGTTTACCATCTGGTTGCAAAGAGTTGCAAGGTGGCTTGCGGGAGCGGATGTAATCTTTCCGGGAACACCGCCAAGACCTTCCTGAATAAGCTGTTTAAGAGACCAACCTGCACAGTAACCTGTAAGCATAGAAAGGTCGTGAATGTGAAGGTCGCCGCTACGATGAGCATTAGCAACTTCTTCATCATAAACTTCAGAAAGCCAGTAGTCAGCAGTAATAGCACCGGAGTTTGAAAGAATAAGACCACCTACTGAATAAGTAACTGTGGAGTTTTCTTTAACACGCCAGTCAGTAACCTTAACATAGCTGTCAACAAGATCCTTATAGTCAAGGATTGTTGATTTCATATTACGGATTTTTTCACGATTTTTTCTGTAAAGGATGTATGCTTTTGCAACATCAGCATAACCTGCCTGAACAAGAACAGATTCAACGCTGTCCTGAACATCTTCAACTGCAACGAGATTGTTGCTGATTTTGGGTTCAAAGTTTGCTGTTACCTTGAGAGCAAGGAAATCGATGATGTTGTCATTATACTGTTTGTTACATGCTTCAAAAGCCTGTTTGATAGCGATTGCAATTTTCTCTATATTAAAATCTGCAATTTTGCCGTCACGTTTAATTACCTGATACATAATTCTCCCTCTTTCATATTTATTTCTGTTTGCTTCTGAGGACATACCACGCCTCTGGAGCGACCGTAAAAGATAATAACAGATATATTGCATTTTGTCAACAGAAAAACGCATAAAAAACACAACATCTTGTGTTTTATTTTCGAGAATTTTCCGAGAAAGCACAAGATATTGTCGGCGTTTTGTGAAAATATAGTAAATATGTACAGATATTTACCTGTCTTTTTGTGTAATATTTTGTCGAAATTCCAAAAGAGAAAAATAAAACCACAATATCTTGTGCCGGGCTACAAGATATTGTGGTATATATTGTCATCACAAAAATATTATATTCCTCTTACTTCCGCATTTGGAATGTATATTTTTACCTTTTCAAGCATTTCATACATAGTAGCCTTGCTTACACCCTTGCAAGAGCTATCTATAAGCATACCGGAATCCACAAAATTCTGCAGAAAATACCGCTTTGCACCCTGAATCCATCGGGCAGTTTTTTCTATGTCATCAACAGTATGAAAATTTTCTGTAACAGTGGTTCTGAATTCGTAATCAATACCGCTATTTTTCAGGAGTTCTATACTCTTTTCAACAGGCGTGATATCAAAATTATCAATACCAACCGTCACTCCGTATTTTTCAGGGCAGTTTTTGATGTCCATAGCAACATAATCTACAAGCCCTAATTCCAGAATGCCTTCGAGCTTCTCGGGGTAGCATCCGTTTGTATCAAGTTTCACGGCAATTCCGGTTTCTTTTAGTTCATACAAAAAACGCTCAATATCTTTTTGTAAAAGGGGCTCTCCACCTGTAATAGCAATACCATCAAGAACATTTTTACGTTTTTCTAAATGCTCAAAAATTTCTTTTTCCTCGAAATAATCATTATCCATTTCGGTAACGAGAAGAGCGTTGTGGCAAAAAGGGCAACGCAAATTACAACCGCCTGTAAAAACAGTACAAGCAGTTCTTCCCGGAAAATCCAATAAAGTAAGCTTCTGAAAGCCTTTAATCAACATTTTTATCACCGAGAAAATTATACTCTCCTAAAATTATTAAGTCAACATAGTTTTTCAACTGCCAAAATCACGATTTTTTACCCAAAAAGTCCAAAACCCCAATATTTATACAATTTATATAATAATTTAACTGTATTTTGTGTATTTACATTTGGAAATATCTGTGCTATAATATCGGTACATATATTAGATATTTTGGAGGAAATTATCATGAAAACAAAAAAAGCTCTCGCTGTCCTTTTGGCAGTTGTTATGCTTGTAATGCCTTTTGCAGTATCTGCTTTCGCTGCTGGCTCAATCATAACAACCCCCATCAAAACAGCCTACAATGATGCTGAGTATTTTAATCCTCAGGGTCTCTCAATTTTCTACGGAAACGAGATTATTGTTTACACTCCCACAGACAGTAACTTCCGTTTCGATCCCGCTCCCAATGAACTTCTTTCTGTTGAAACTACAGAAGTTGCTGTTTATTACAACAACGAGTTCATCGATATGGTTCCCGTTACTGTTGAACACATTCTCGGAGAACTTACAGTAATTGATCATGGTCATGGTCACTTCTGCCTCGGTTGCGGTACTCTTCACAACTTCGAAAACCACATTGTTGAAGAATGGATCCCCAACGATGACGGCGGTATCTTTACAAAGCAGACTCAGACAGGTATTTGTACTGTATGTAATGCAGAAGTTACAGAAAGCATTCCCGGTTCTGAAAAATTCTTATACCTTTTTGACCTCGAATCAGAAGACGCAATGACCGAACTCGAATCAACAGTTCTTATCTATTTCTATGACATTGCTGTTTCACTCATCCAGATGCTTATTGGTATTTCCTAATACGGAGGTTTTATAACAATGAAAAAATTATTATCACTTGTTCTCGTTGTTGTTATGATGTTTTCTGCTGTTAGCATCGTAGCCAACGCGGAAGCTGCTCTCACTTATACCGGTCATAGCAGAATTGTCGTTACTGATAAATGCACTTTTAATTCTGACAACTTTAATGTTTCATTAGAAATCAACGGTAAAAAGATTGCCGCTTTTGATGGCGAATCTGACGCATTTACATATAGTATCACATCTATCAAAACTCCTGATGGAATAGATTACAATACAAACCCCGAGGAATTTTTAGCACACTTTACTGCTGAAGATTTTGCTGGTTCTGCTTTGGAAATTGATTTTACTGTAGAATTTGAATCAGAAGCTGTTTTTGGCGAACTTGAATACACAGTTGTTGTTTCAGGCTTCTCTGCTCCTATCGATTTAGGTGATGGTCTCGGTTCAATTTTAGGTGATGCTGGTGATAGCGTTAGCGCTAACATCCCCACTGACTTAACCGACACAGGTATTCTCGAAGGCTTCCCTTCAATCGATTCTTCATCTGTTACTCTTCTTAGCGGTGCTAAGAAAATCGGTTACTATGATTCCGAAAAATTTGATCCGGACGGAGTAAAAATCAGCCTTAGTCTTGATAACGGAAAGTCCGGTACTCTCACATACGCTGAAGATACAGCTCATGCTTTCTCTTTTGTTCCCACAACTGCAGAAAACCTTTCTGTTTATGACACAGAAGTTGCAATGTTAGTATTTGGTACTCTTATCGGTTATACTCCCATAACAGTTGACCACAAATGGTCTTCAGGCTATGTAAACATCACTACTGATAAATACACTGCAAACAAACCCGGATACCACGCAATCGTTTGCGAAGGCTGCGGCGAAACACATGATGCTCAACCTCACGTTGTTGACGAAGAAGCTTGGACTTATAACAATGACGAAACATTCGTTGCAAACGGTACAGAATCCAACACCTGTCTTGATTGCGGAACTGTTCTTATTCGTGACACATTCAGCACAGCAGGCTTCAACACCGCATTTGCAGATATGCACTTCATCAAAGTTATCTTTGAATACATCAACGTTCTTCTCAGATTCATTGGTGCTGCAACATATTGATAATTTCCAACCTTCAATAAATCAACCGCTACTCGAAAGAGTAGCGGTTTTATTTTTTTATAAAAAATGTTGACAAAAGAAAAATGTTGTGTTACTATCAAACTGTAATAGGTGTGATATCACAGTTAAATTGTTTCAGGAGGTGATGAAGTGATTATTATTGACCCTCGTAGTCGAACACCGATTTTCGAGCAAATTAAAGAGCAGATTATTAACTTAATCAATATCGGTGAATTAAAACCCGATGATAAACTGCCCTCAATACGCCAGTTGGCATCGGAGCTGGAGCTTAATGTAAACACTGTTAAACGTGCCTTTCAGGAGCTTGAAACTGAGCGCGTAACCTATTCCGTCCCCGGAAAAGGTGTTTTTATAAGTGAAAGCGCCGTAGCTAACAAAATCGTTTTGGAGAATGCGGAAACCGAGCTCAACCGTATTCTCGCTTCAACAAAAGCAAAAGGCGTATCTTTAGACAGAGTGATCGCTTTAGCAAAATCCATTTACGAAAAGGGTGACGACAATGATTGAAATTAAATCCGTAACAAAGAGCTACGGTGATTATGTAGCTATTGAAAATATTGATATTGTAGTTGAAGATTCTTCCGTTTTAGGTCTGGCTGGCTTTAACGGAAGCGGTAAGACTACATTATTAAATGTATGCGCAGGAATATTTAAAGCAGACAAGGGTTGCGTTTTGTTAGACGGCAAGGATGCCTTTGACAATGACACCGAACGTTCATCCCTTTTCTTTCTTGCAGATAATTTTTACTTTCCTGTGGGTGCAACCATAAAAAGTGCTGCAAGATTTTACGCAAATTATTTCCCAAACTTTGATTTTAAAATACTGAACTCTGTTTTAGAAATATTCGGTCTTGATATCAAGAAAAATGTCAGAAGCCTTTCAAAGGGTATGACAAAGCAGGCGGCTCTTGCAATAGCCTTTGCCACAAAGCCCAAATATCTTCTTATTGACGAATCCTTTGACGGTCTTGACCCTCACAAAAAAGAGCTTTTGAGAAAGCTTTTGTTGGAATACATTAACGATACAGGCGCATCTGTTATCATCAGCTCCCACGATTTAGGTGAAATTTCAGGTGTGTGCGACCATATTGCAATTATTAACGGAAAGAATGTTATTCTCAACTGCGCTATCGAAGATGTCAGCGAGCATTTCAGAAGAGTTAAAATGGTATTCGGGCAACCCGTTAACGAAAGCAAATTCCTCAGCATTAATTACCGCAACATGAAACTTTCAGGCAGAGCCGTATCTATGATAGTATGCGGTGATGTTCAAAGTGAAATTCAAAAACTAAAGGAACTCGGTGCTGAAAGCATCGATATAGACCTTCTTACATTAGAAGAAGTATTTTCAGAGGAAACGGAGGCTGTGACTGATAATGAAAAAATCAAATCAATTTTCAAATAAGCTTATTGCTAAAAAGGATTTAATAAACAGTATTTCTGCCATTTCCGCCTTTTTAATTATAATTTTCGGAATTATTATGTTCCTTTTAGTGCTCAGTCCTGAGCAGGATGTTAACGGAAAAATCAGATTTTTTATTGAGCAAAGAATGATGTGTTCTTCCGCAGAAACCTATCATTTCTGTTCAGAAATGGAAAACGTCTTGCTTTTTGCTATAATAGGTGGATTAGCTTTAGGTATTTCTCAGTTTGAGTTTCTTCACAGAAAGAAATATTGCAACACTCTTTTAAGCTTCGGTATAAAAAGAAACAGAGTCTTTTGGAATCGTTTGATTATACCATTGGTATTAGCAATTATTTGTATTATACTCCCCTATGCTATTGCTTTGAAGTTTAATATAGAAGCATTTGGATTCAGAAGCAATATGTTCCCCTGGTTCTTTTTTGAACTGATAAGAGTTATCAGAGTCTTCTTTGTTTCTTATACAGTTTCAATTATTGCATGTGTATTCACAGGAAGAACTGTGGAAGCTATAGCAGGTGCGATTTCTATAGCCCTTTTGCCTGTAGCGACCGCAACTTTAACAGATATGGTTTTTGATTTAGCGCTCTTTGGATACTCAGGGACATTCTATTCACAGTCTGCCGATATTTTAATGAAAGCAGACCCAATATTCATATCTTCTCTTGTACATTCAAGAGGTCTAGACTTTACCTATTCCATAAATACTAATTTAGATACAGACAGCTTTATTCAAATAATTTTTTCAATCGCTTGGATTACAATAAGTTTTGTAGTAATAGCATTAGTTAAGAGCTATTTCAGCAAAAAATTCAAACCTGAAAAATCAGGATTTAAGGGTATCAGCAAAGGTATGACAATACTCATTTCACTTACCGCGCCCCTTTTCGTTTCCGCCTTAGCAATTGAGTGGTTCAGAGGTGAATTCGCACCTATCATTTCCGATAGCATTGTTTTTTTAGTAATAGGTATAAGTGTCGTTTTAGGCTTTGTTGCTTCAATTGTTTGCGGGCTTACAATTCATTTTACGCATAAAAAGCTGAAAGCCTCACTAATTGGTGGCTTTGCTTTAATTTGCACTATCGGTATAGTATTAGTTTCAGGTATCACCGGTATATTCGGGACATATCACAACACACCAAAAGCGGAAGAAATAACAAAAATAGAAGTCAAAGCGCCTTTCCATGAATTTTTACCTGATATTTATAGCTATAACGCCGACTTCACTCAGCAATACATGTACGATACACATACCGCTCTTGTCATAACCGACAAAGATGATATTGAAGCTATACTTAAGCTTCATAAAACGGTTTCTGAAAGAGAAGAAAACGCAACCACTTCAAGCTTTGATTTAACATACACTCTTAAGGATGGTTCTACCCTTACCAGAGAATATAAATACCCCGGCGAAGAAGCAACAAAACAACTGCTTAAGCTTTGGGACACAAAAGCCACTAAAGAAATGTATAAAAATTTCTTATTCCCAAAATTAAATGGTCCCGAAAACCTTAATTATACGCTCACCTCTACAACATTACATTATGAGCATCCTTATATTATGGACTACAAAGATGAAGATGCTTATTTACTTATAACCACAAGAGACCGAGAAACAAAATCTGTTCTTGACGAAATCAGCGAAGCAGATTTCATTAAACTAAAAAATGCAATTTATAAAGATATCTGTAAATTGAATTCATCAGAATGGTTTTCTCCGGAAGAAACTCAAGTCGGCACACTCACTTTCGCCTTCGCTTCCTATCAAAAATTCAACAATAGTTCCGGAGGAGTAAATTTTTATATCAACTCTGATATGACAAACACTATAAAAGTTCTCAAAGATATCGGTCTCTATAAGCATTTTGAGTGTGAACAGGAAATAGAAAAGGTTTTAGTTGCAGATATTAAAGACTACATTTCTTGGGAAAACAGCGCTTTAGCTATAAACAAAAAAGATGTTTCCATTCATCAACCATATTTCACTTATATGCATAATGGTTGGAGTCATGTTTGCTTTGATAATTATGAAAGCGGCAATTATATGCCACCTGTAAAAGAAGTAACAGATAAAATTCAGATTAATTCTTTAACAGAAAAAGGTTATATAGCATACAACATTTTAAATAATGGTAAAATTGTTTTTGTAAAATACACAGACGGAAGTTATTCATCTTATGTAATACCCTATGAGAAATAAGGAGGGTTTCTTATGAAAAGAAAATTGTTAGCGGTTATTCTTGCGTTGGTTGTTACATTTTCAATCGTAGGTGCTTGGTATTACACTTCTTATCCCACTATCGGTGTTGGAAAACTTGTGGCTTCAAGTAATGATAATTTCGAGAAAGAATTTCATAGCGAAACCATAAGTATTAGTTCGGCTGTAGTTGGTTTCTTACCAGACTCTCCACTGCAAAAACGAAAAATTGATGAAGTCTGGGCATGGAACGACCCAATAGTCCTTGAACTAACGGAACACCGTAAAGAAGGCGGAATAGCTTACAACATTGAGGTTTCAGGCGAGATAGAAAACGGTAAAACGACTTTGCGATACGAAGGGTACATCATCAAAAAAGACGGTAAAAGAATCAACTATCTGCAAGAAAAAACTTTTGACTTCGTTCTCTGCTCCGAAAAAAGATTTTTCACTAATAAGCTTTAAACTAAAAAAGAAGTTGGATTTCTCGGAATCCAACTTCTTTTATTTATTCAGTATATTCAGTTAATTCGAGAACCTCGCCGGCAACACCGGTTTCAAGGGCCTCAACGCCTTTAAGCTTCTTTTGAATGATATCATTTCTATGACGGGCTTCATCAAGGGATTTTCCTGCCTCATCAATTTTCTTTCTTGCTTTTTCAAGAACATTTCCGAAGGTTTCATATTGGGTTTTGGCTGCTCCCAAAAGCTTTCTCACTTCGTCTGCTTTCTCATTAATTGCCATAGCCTTAAAGCCCATTGCAAAGGAATTGAGAAGCGCGGTAATTGTAGATGGCCCTGCAATCATAACATTCTGTGCCTGAAGCTTTTCTGCTATACCGCTTTTTGAGGAAGCAATTTCCGCATAAAGTCCCTCTGTTGCAAGATAGAGAACTGCGAAAGGTGTTGTCTGAGGAACAACAATATATTTCTTAATATCTTTTGCCTCTGCGAGAACTCTGTCTTCAAGAGCTTTTCTTGCTACCTGTAAACCATCGGGGTCTGCTCTGTCTGCCGCATCGCAAACTCGAACATAGTCTTCCAAAGGGAATTTTGAGTCAATAGGTAAGAAAATATCTTCGCCGTTTTTATCGCTATTAGGAAAACGAATTGCAAACTCAACATGTTCGCTATTGTTTTTCGGTGAATAATTCTTAACATAAAGTCCGGGAATTGTCTGGTCAAGAATTGATTCAAGCTGAACCTCTGCCCAAGTACCTCGCGCCTTAACGTTTGTAAGAATTCTGTTAAGAGAGGTAACATTAGTTGTAACCCCTTGGGAAAGCTCTTTCATTTCACCGAGAGATTTATAAACATTCTCGAGCTGTTCGGAAACAGTTTTAAAGGAAGAATTAAGACGAGTTGAAAGAGTAGCGGTAAGCTTTTCGTCAACTGTAACTCGCATTTCCTCAAGCTTCTTTTCGTTACTTTCCTGCATCTTGGAAATAGACTCGCCTATTACCTTTGACTGCCTTTCAGAGCTTTGAATATTCTGCTCCTGAATAGACTTTAAGGATGCCGAAATTTTCTCTGTTAAGTCAATTCTGCTTTGATAATTTTCTTTAAGCATCTGGCTTAACTTATCTTCGATTTTTCCCAAAGAAGCAGTTGTTTCATCACGAGATTCCTTACCCGCTCTCGCCATTTCCTCACGATTGCGACGAAACTCTTCATAAATTGCATCATTATTTTTATTCTTCTTTAAAGAAAGAACTAGAACGATGCAAACGATTGAAAGTGCAACAGTTAATGCACCGAATAAAATTATTAATACTTCTAAATTCATAATACTCCTATAAAAGATGCCAGATGCCAGATACCAGATGCCAGTTTAGCAAATAGCAGGTAGCAATTAGCAAAACAAAACATAAACAAATCCAAACATAATTTTTCTTAGATTGCGTGATATAAGGAAATTACATTTCTTCCCAGTTTCTGGATCTCTCTACAGCTTTATGCCATCCTTTAAGCATATCGTCTCTTGTCTGCCCGTCAACTGTCGGAACAAAGATTCTGTCAACCTCACGAACTTTTTCGATTTCATCAAAATCTTTCCAGAAGCCAACTGCGAGGCCAGCCATATATGCAGCGCCTAACGCTGTTGTTTCAACCAGCTTGGGACGGTTAACCTTGCTTGAAGTAAGGTTTGCCTGAATCTGAAGCATAATGTTACTTACGGATGCACCGCCGTCAACGCGCATTTCGCTCATAAGTATTCCGCTGTCCTTTGACATAGCTTCAACAAGGTCTGTAACCTGGAAAGCGATGCTTTCAAGAACTGCTCTTGCAAAATGAGCTCTGTTAGCACCTCTTGTAAGTCCCATAATGCATCCTCTTGCATACATATCCCAATAAGGTGCTCCAAGACCTGTAAATGCAGGTACGAGATAAACACCATTGGAATCCTTTACACTTTCTGCAAGGAAATCACATTCGCTAGGTTCGGAAATAAGTCTTAATTCATCACGAAGCCATTTAATAACAGAACCTGCATTAAAAGCACTACCCTCGAGGTCATAAGTAACCTTGCCGTTTATACCCCAGGCAATACCCTCAATAAGATTGTTCTTTGAATGAATACGCTTATCACCGGTGTTCATAAGAAGGAAACAACCTGTGCCATAGGTATTCTTTGCCTGACCTGCTTTAAAGCAAGCCTGACCGAAAAGAGCAGCTTGCTGGTCACCGATAGCGCCGGAAATAGGAATACCTGCCAAGGATTTAAGTCCGGGAACATCTTCTGATACATAGCCGTAAACATCGCTACATTCTCTTACCTCGGGAAGAATGCTCATAGGAATGCCTAATTCACTACAAAGTTTTTCATCCCAGCAAAGCTTTTCAATATCAAAAAGCATTGTTCTTGCAGCGTTACTATAATCAGTAATATGTACTTTTTTATTTGTTAAGTTCCAGATAAGCCAGGTTTCAACAGTACCGAAAAGAAGCTTTCCGTCCATTGCGAGAGTTCTTGCTTCCGGAACATTATCAAGAATCCATTTAATTTTTGTTGCGCTGAAATATGCGTCAATAAGAAGACCTGTTTTTTCTTTTACATAATCTTCAAGTCCGCTTTCTTTAAGCTTCTCGCAGATTGCAGCAGTTCTTCTGCACTGCCATACAATTGCATTATAAACAGGCTTACCTGTATCTTTATTCCAAAGAATTGTTGTTTCTCTCTGGTTGGTGATACCGATTGCGGCAATTTCTTTCGGGTCAATTTTTCCATATTCAATAGCCGCTGAAAGAGAACGGAGCTGTGAATCAAGAATTTCATAAGGGTTATGCTCTACCCAACCTGTATTGGGGTATATCTGTTCAAATTCATACTGCGCTTTTGAAACAATTCTGCCTTTTTTATCAAAGACAATTGTTCTTGAGCTTGTGGTACCCTGGTCAAGAGCGAGAACATATTTTTTCATATTAAATCCCCCAAATTAAAATTTTATTAAGCAGGCCATTGGAAATCTTCATATTTTACAGAGTGATTCTTTCGGAATTTAACGCCCTTAAGCTTTGCACTTAATGTATTTCCTATGCCAACAGTAGTCTGTGCAACATAAACATCTGATTCATATGTTGCAGTATAGGAAAGGACATTGCTTGTTGCAACATCAACAACTATTGTAAGAACACAGTTTTTAAATTCGCGGAGCATAGCGCTTTCTCCGGAGCTTACCTTAATAAGCTTCATTAAGGTTGTGTTCTGCTCAGCAATCATATCTGATGTATTAAATACTTTTGCATATGCTGATTGGTTTGCCATTTCTATTTCTGTGTCGGGAAGAGCAATTTCTATTGTTATCTCACCTGACTCTGCATTGTAAGATGCTCTTGAACCGAAAACATCTGAAACAGTAAGCTTTGAAACATAATCCTCATTTTCAACAGAAACCAAGGAAAAATCTGTGCTTCCGTAAGGTATAACAGTAACAACATTTTCCTTGTCATCTTCAGTTAAGTTGTCTCTTACCATCTGAGCAACGCCCTCTGCACTTGTTCCTAAACCAAAAGCAGGTAACTCAACTTCCGCTATATTAAAACCATCTTCACCATCATCAAGTTGGTCTGCCTCTGTTTTTGTTATGGTTGCTGCAATATATTTTTTCTCTTCGCTTTCTGTAACCTTGATTTTATTTAAATAGCCATTGAAAAGTGTTACGAGGCTTTCTTCGTCACTGAATATTCCGCCTCCATCAAAACCACTGAAAGCGCCTGACGGCTGAAGAGTTGCAAGACCTGCAGCACCGCGAAGAATCTGACGGGCATCAAAAATTGTAACGTATCCGTCAAAATTCACATCAGAGCGAGTTAACTGAGCTTCGTCCTCTAAAAGTACCAAACCTGAGGCTAATTCAAGAGCGCAACGAGCATCTTTTGTATCAACAACCCCATCACCATTAACATCTCCATAAAGAGTTTCTTCGGTGTATGCGGCACTTGCTGAAAATCCCAAAGACATAGTTGAACACAAAAGCGCAACAACTGTTAATATTGTAATAAGTCTTTTAAACATCCGTCTGCCTCCTTTATTTAATAGCCTCTAAAATATCTTTTACAGAACCGAGAACATATTCGGGTCTGACATCACTTTTTTCATAATCTTCCATTGTTGTTTCACCGGAAAGAACAAGCACAGAGGTTACGCCTGCGTTTATACCTGTTTTAACATCGGTATAAATTCTGTCCCCTACCATAGCGATTTCCTCATAAGGAACATTTTCTCTTTTTGCGAGAATATCAATCATTGTTCTGTCGGGTTTACCTAAGAAAATCGGTCTTCTCTTTACAGCATTTTCAAACATATCTGCAAAGCTTCCGCAATCGGGAAGATATCTTCCTCCCTCAATGGGGCAAACCATATCAATATTGGTTGCGTAATAATCTGCCCCGCCATCAAGAAGGTCACAAACTATGCGGATTTTCTTATAGTCCAATTCCGTATCATAGCCTAAAAGAACTGTGTCTGCACCAACACCATCTTCGCTGATTTTCACGCCGTACTTTCTGAGCTCTGTTTTAAGGGACTCTGTTCCGCAAACATAAACTAAAGAGTCTTTTTTATTTTCCTGCAAAAACATTCCTGCCGCCATACCGGAGGTAAAAACATTTTCCTTTTCACAAGGAAAATCCAAGGAACGCATTTTTTCAACATAGTCCATTGCATTTTTGGATGAATTATTAGTAAGGAAAATAAAGTTTTTCCCCTGCTCTTTAAGTGTGCAAAGGAATTCTTTCGCACCGTCAATAGGGTCATAGCCTAAATTGACCGTACCATCCATATCAAGTAAATATAAGGTGATATCTTTTAAATCTGCCATAATCTTACCTACCATAAAGTCTGTTTAATTCTTTTAGCTCGTTTTTATTTATTAAGTTCAACTGGTCTTTAGTTATTCTGTAAAGCCAGTTACCCTCTGCTCTGCCCGGAACATTAAGACGGGTATCATTTCCGTAACCCAATAAATCCTGAACAGGGAAAATCGCAAGACCTGCATTACTTGCCATAATGGTTCTGATTATGGCTCTGCAACCCTTTTCGTTCCATTGATTTTCATCGCATACGCAATAGCGCATAATTTCATTTTTAGTGTCTATAGGGGTTTCCCACAAATAACCTAAAAGGGTGTTATTATCGTGAGTGCCTGAATATGCTACGCAATTATTTATGTAATTATGAGGTTTATGGGGTGTATCGCCACCGAAGAAGCCGAATTGGAAAACTCTCATTCCGGGGAAACCACTTTCTTCAACCAGCTCTATAACCTCTTTTGTTATATCTCCCAAATCCTCTGCAATTATAAGCTTATCTGCTGAAACACTTTTGATTGCATTTATAAGCTTCATTCCGGGACCTTTTACCCATTTACCATCTCTTGCAGTTTCGGCATCACCTTTAACAGCCCAAAAGCTTTCAAAAGCTCTGAAATGGTCAATTCTTATGCCGTCAAAAAGCTCAAGGTATGAAGAAACTCTGTCCTTCCACCAGGAATAATTTTCTTTTTCCATAGCAGACCAATCATAGAGAGGATTGCCCCAAAGCTGACCGTCCTCTGCAAAATAATCCGGTGGAACTCCTGCAACATCGGTCATTTTGTTATTATCATCAATAAGGAACAATTCTTTATTGAAGTACACATCCGAAGAGTCAAAGGAAACATAAATAGGCACGTCGCCTATAATCTTTATACCCTTTTCATTTGCATATTTCTTAATTTCTGCCCATTGGGTGAAGAATTCATATTGAATAAAGCGCCAACCGAACTCGATATTCTCAGAATATGTTTTATCGTCCCAAAGAGTCCATTCTTTGTTTTCATTTTTCTCTTTGAGAGCCATAAAGGCGCAAAAATCTTTAAGGTGTCTGTTTTTATCAATAAAAGAGTTTATCTCTGCTTTTTGTTCCTCATTAACACGAGAAGATGCGGTAATAAGAAGATTAACTCGCTCTTTACTTAATCTTTCAAATTCGCAGGAATAAGGAGTGCTCTGACAAGCGTTATTTAACTCATCTCTTGTTAAAAGACCCTTTTGGAACAACTTTTCCAAATCCACAAAATACGGATTACCTGCAAAGGTTGAATAAGATTTATAAGGTGAGTTACATTCATCCACAAGACCGAAAGGAAGAACCTGCCAATAGGAAAATCCGCTATCAGAAAGAAAATCTATAAACTCTTTTGCGGAGTTACCGAAACCGCCGCAAGAGTAATCACCCCAGAGGGATGAAATATGTAAAAGTACACCGCTTTTTCTTTCCATTAAAATTCACCTTTCAACCCAACAGGGCGCAATTAGAGATATATAATATAGTATAACATATTTCATTATTTTTTGTAAATAGACAAAGAGCCGAAAGGACTTCCTCTTTTCTGTAAACAATGACAAAAAGCCCCCTGACTTTCGTCAGAGGGCAAATTTTATTAACTTAAGCAGCTGCTTCTGTTGAAGCGATAAGGTCCATAAATGCACTTACAAATGTTGAACCTGCAGTATCGGAAATAACGTTGATTTCTTCGTTCTCTGTGAACATTGAGTGATATTCGTTATCTCTGAGAACATAACCTGCCTGGTCGTTGCAAAGGCCGTAAACCATTACGTTTTCACAGCTTGTGAAATCCTTAAGAGGAGCATACTGCCACTCTTCACCGGACCAGGAAGCATCACCGGATTCGGGACCGCCGTAAACAAGCATAGGATCAAATTCACCGGGGCAAAGGAAGATAGCAACTTCGTTACCAAGTTCCATATAACCGATTTCAGTTACCATCTGATAATCGTCTTCAGTCTTAACAATAACTACGTTAAGAATATCTTCACGTGCTGCAAGAGTAAGGATTTCGTTTGTAACGTCAAGACGAACTTCCTGCATTTTAATGTTAAGAACAGGATCAAGAGCAACATCATTATCGATAGCTATTACTCTTTCTGCAACAGCTTCACCGTATGCTGCCATTCTGTCATAATCTGAAATATCTTCAGGTAAGTTGAGTGTATCGCAATCAGTTGTGATAGCAAGCTCAGCACCCTGAACATAAACAACGTTTGCGCCTACTTCACTCTTAATTGCTCTTTCAATGTAGTAGGGGAAGTCAGCTGTAAGCTCATCAGGACCTGCACCGAGCATTGTGCAGTGGATACCTGCTTCAAGAACCCAGATTTCTGTTGTTCCGTCATCGGGAACGAAACGAAGTCTGTTAATATTGGAGTCATATGAGATAGGTTCACGTTTATCATGGATAAGCTCGCTGATATCAGCAGAACCGTAGGAAAGTTCACCGGGCTTCATTGATTTAACGGCTCTCTTCATAGCAAGAACTGTTTTTGTGAAGAGGTTTTCCATAAATTCCTGGTTCTTTTCTACCTTAAGGTCTTCAATGATTCCGCCTGCTGCAGCGTTACCTGTGTTGAAAAGAAGAGCCTGTGCAAGAGGAACGTTCATACCGAGAGTGTCGATACAAGAGTGCTGATGAAGAACGGAAACGTTAATAGCAATAACATTATTTTCTTCTGCGAAATCAGCCATTCTTGAACGAATTTCCATAACATCGCCACGAGATAAACCGAAACCGTCAATTACTGCGTGAACAACAGTACCGCCTACACCATCGCTGATAGCATAAACACGTACTCTCTGATCATCGATAACCTGTGTAGGAACACGGCCAACGATGGGTTCAAGAGAACCTGCAAGGAAATAGTCGCCACTCATTGGGTCAATACCTTCGAGAAGTGATGCACCTGCATAGCCCACTTTCCACTGAGCGTCCTCAGAAACTGTTTTATCAAAGGTTTCTTCGCCTGCGT
>JAZQLF010000005.1:0-92139 GCA_045542535.1 Acutalibacteraceae bacterium
TGCAACAATGAAGCAAAAGCACGCGCACTTCTGGAGCGTCTGCTCCCCGACCCCGACGCCAAGGACAAATATCCAAGCCAGCTCTCGGGCGGCATGAAGCAACGCGTCTCGATCGCGCGAGCGCTCGCCTACGAGCCCGATCTGCTCTTGCTCGACGAGCCCTTCGCCGCCTTGAACGAGGAGCTTCGCGCGACACTTTGCGCCACGCTGCGAAAGGAGCTGAAGGCGCGCGGCACGTCCGCGATCTTGGTGACCCATCAGCTCGCCGACGCCGAGGCGCTCGCCGACCGCATCATCACACTTTAACTCTTCACTTTTCACTCTTCACTAAAAAACGACTTGCTCACGCAAGTCGTTTTTTCTTAGCCCCATACAGCGTAAAGGGTAATATCTTCATTTACTTTAATTGCATCGCCGAAATCGACATCAACGTTTTTTGCTTTTTCGTCAAAGGACCAGCCCATAAAAACTTTATTGTTCTTCTTGGGTGCATGGAAAGAAACTCTTATTGTTTCTCCCTCTTCGGCAATTTTTTCAATGGGGGCATTTTCGCCACCGTTTGCGTTATAAACAACGCTGTACTTCTCTGCTTCTTTATATTCAACAATGAAGCCGGTATTATATTTTTTATCAAATGCTTTTGCTTTTTTAATTTCTGCTTTACCGTTGTTTAAAAGAGCCTTTGCAGCACCTTCTTTTTCGGATTCAACAAAATATTTTTTGCTGTCCTTAAGGAGAAGAGAAATCATTTTCGCGTTATCTTCATTAAGCTCTGCAAGAGAACCGCCTTTTGCTTCGGCAACTGCTTTAGCCTGTGCATAAGTTAAGGGAGTGTCATAAATCTCATATTTAACGCCGTTTAAAACTGTACCGTTAACTGCTTCGATTTTATTAACACTAATTTCGCAAATAAAGCCTGTTGAACTTCTTTTTTCAGAAGATTTTGAAATACCATCCTCTGTAATAATAGAGCATTCGTTTTTCTTGCCGTTAAAATGCTTACCTATAAAATATCTTCCGAAACCATTTTCACTTGCAAGCTCTGAAAGAATTTTAAGCTCTTTCTTTGTACCAACACTGACAAGATGACCGCCCATTTTTTTAGAAATATCTTTTGCCTGTTCGTAGTTTACAGCTATATCAAAAACTGCATAAACACTGTTTTTAACAGTCTTTACAGTTGTTGCTTCTGTAAGATTTGCAGCAGTTTTTGCATTATTTTCATACTGAGGTCTTGCAACATAATTGATTCTTGCGTGAAGACGGGAAGAATAACCTGTACTTGCAGGATACTCACAAGCCTGAACATAGTCAGACATATTGCCCTCAACAGTATAAATTGTGTTTTCATCCACATCAACAACAAGGCCAACGTGGTCAATACAACCATATCCGCCTGAGCAGGTGCAACAGAAAATAAGATCACCTGCCTGAAGAGGTCTGCCTGATGAGAACGCGAAGCAATCTGCACCAGCTGCGGGAAGTGTTGAATAGTATGAAGGACCTACACTTGTAAGCTTGGGGTAAATAGAAGAGGGAATTCCGGCAACATAACCGCACCAGGATGCGAAAACATTGCACCAATAACCCTGACGACCGTACCACCTGCCGTATTCGGTAATGTTACCGCTACCATTAGATGTACCGGAATAGTCAAAGAAGCTTGCTTCGTGGTAACCAACCTGACTCTTTGCAACATTGCAGAGGTCTGTAACCTGGTCGCCTGTAAGCTTTACATTCATTAATCTTTCGTAATAAACGCTTTTTTTGTAAGATGAGGAGGCGGAGTATTCGAGGCTTTTGGCAGCTGCACTTACGCTGAAAACGGAAGTTGCCATGAGAACAGTGGTGAGAAGAACAACCGCAATTCTTTTGATTCTGCTTTTTGTCATAGAATATTTTTTGCCTTTCGTAATTTTTATATCAGTAATATTTATTGCAAGAATGTAACTAATTATTACAAATTTGTAACCTTTTGTAACAACATTGGGCATTATAACATAATAAAACCCCTTTTTCAATGTGAAAATTGCACTATAAACCGTCCATCTTTTTGTGAATTAGTGCAAACCTGTACAAAAAATCGAGCTTTTTTGGAAAATTCGGTTACATTTTGAAATTTTTATAAACAGAAAAAATTGTAATTTTAATTGTAACAAAATGAATGATATGCTATATTTAATATATAATAATGTAATATAAAAAACAGAAAGAAATGGGGTGTTCTTATGGCACGAATTATTGTTGCAGGTGCAGGCCACGGCGGTTTGGTTGCCGCAATTAAGCTTGCGCGTTTGGGTTACGATGTAACTATTTTTGAAAAATCCTCAAAAAACGAAATGGGGCTTCCACAACAGGACGTGTTCGAAAAGGACACTTTTGCTTATATTGACCTACCCTCTCCCAAAAACCTTACAATATGTAAAAATCAGCTTACATTTATTGCATCTGAAAACTCAACCGCACCCCTTACTCTTCCCCAACCGGAAGACGAAGCAATCGTTATGGAAAGAAAGGTTTTGATAAACCATCTTCTTTCCCTTGCGGAAAAAAGCGGTGTTAAAATAAACTACAACTGCCCGATAATAGAACCTATAATTCTCGGAAGCAGAGTTGCAGGAGTAAAAACCTTTGAGGGTGATTTTTACGGTGATATTATTATTGATGCTTGTGGTGTTGACTCTCCTTTGAGAAACAATTTACCGGATTTTATGAACGTAAGACGCGAAATCAAGGATTTCGATATTATTTACACATACCGCGCTCATTTCGAAAAGGACTTGAGCGTTCCTGAACCCGACACATATTACGACATTCTCGCAAAACATGATGGTACTGTGGGATTTTCCTGGGTTGTAACGGAAGATGATTTTGTAGATGTATTAATCTGCCGTTTTTCGCCTTTAACACAAGAAGACGTTCTGGGAGAATTGCAGAAAATCTGTGAAGAATACCCTCATATAAGTAAAAATTTCATTCGTGGCGGACTGTACCTTAAAATTCCCGTTTGCCAACCTCTTGCTGTTTTAGTAGCAGACGGCTATGCGGCAGTAGGCGATAGCGCTTTTATGACCTACCCCGTTAAAGGATCAGGAATTTCTTACAGTATGAAAGCCGGTGCGATGCTTGCAGACACTATTGCAAACGATACAAATGCTTTATTTAACACAGAAACACTCTGGGAATATCAACGCAGATTTTTCAAAGAAATCGGTTTTACCGCAGGTCGCCTTGCTCTTTTAAAAAATCTCCTGACATACTTTACAGCTCAGGAAATAAACGACCTGTTTAAATCAGGAATTTTTTCAACGGAAGACCTTTCGCAGATTATGACAAATAAGCTTGATAACCTTTTCGGTGCACCGGGCAGAGCTCTCCTGAAAGAGAAAATCCGTCAAATCCGAGAAAATGTTATTTTAAAAGAGAAATTTTCCAATTTCGCCGTATGGATGGGAAAACTCGCAGTAACAGAAACCTATTTACCCAATAAATACGACAGAAAAGACGTTCAAAAGTGGGTAGATAGATATAATGAGTTTTTTGATTCCATAAGAAAAGTGATATAAAATGAACCTGTAACGAAAAATTTTTCGTTACAGGTTCATTAATTATTTTCCCATCAATTCAAGCGGCTCTACATTTTCTCCATTATAGTAAATCTCAAAATGCAAGTGGCTTAATTCAGATTTTTCGCAAGGAATTGTTCCAAGATAACCTAAAAGAGAACCGCTTTCAACTTCTGAACCCTTTTTAATTTCAAGGGTTTCTTTATTAAATCCGCAATATTTTGCAATTACTCCGTTACCGTGGTCGATTTCGATTACAGTTCCAAAAAGCACATCGTCATATACCTTTGTAACTGTTCCGTAGGAAATCGCTTTTACCTGCTCACCCTCGGCGGCTTTAAAATCGATACCCGAATGAGTTCTCCAATCGCCCATTGTGGCGCTGTATGAGGGTTTGTCGGGAGAATAATCCTTTAAAATATCTGTTCCCAAGGGCAAGGAATAATAGTCCTTGTAGGGTGTGGCATATTTACTGTTTTGAGTGGTTTCCTCTTTTGTTTCTTCGGTATTTTCTTTTGTTTCCTCTCTTGTATCAGGAACATCGGTTAAATTTTGCCTTACCTCAAAATCAGGCTCTGTTGTAAGAAAAGCGCTGTCCTTACTTGTCTCTTTCTCTGTTGTGATTGTAACATAATCGCTTTCAATGGGCGCAAGGTTGCCCAAGGCTTTTTCCGTTGAAATTTTTGTAATAAGAGCAGTGCCTAAAGCAAGAAGCAAGGCGAATGCATAGGCATATTTTACCTTTTTCATTGATTTTTGATTACTTGCAGCGGCTCTTATTGGTTTGGGCTCCTGTGATGGTGTGTTTTCGGGAATTTCCAATGGATTTTTGTCGTTATCGTTTCGGTTTCTGTCACTCATAATATGTCCTCCTATGTTTTTATATTAAGTTTTTGACAGAAACAGTTGGTTTATACAATATATAAGAAAAATCACCGCTCAAGCGAGCGATGATTTTTTTAATTATTTAATATTTTTTCAAGGTTTGCAAAATCTTCCATTGTAAGCTTTTCGGCTCTTACAGTTCTTTCAAGCCCTGCTTCTTGTAAAGCATCGGCAACGATATTTTTGTTTATGCCAAGTCCTGCGCTTATGGAATTTTCCGCAGTTTTTCTTCTTTGAGAGAATGCGGCTTTAACTAATTTAAAGAAAAATTCTTCGTTCTGAACCTTAACGGGTGGTTCTTTTCTTACAGTAAGCTGAATTACCTCGCTGTTAACTTTTGGTGGGGGTAAAAATGAATCTCTGGGAACAAAAAAGAGCTTTTCACTTTCCGAATAATATGAAACAGCAACAGTAACCGCACCGCCATCACGAGAGCCAACCTCTGCGCAAAGTCTGTCCGCCGCTTCTTTTTGCACCATAACGGTTATGTTTTTAATGGGCAATTTACTTTCTAAAAGAAGCATAATTATAGGAGAAGTAATGTAATAAGGCAGATTTGCTACAACTGCAATTTCCATGCCCTTGCATTTTTCCTCAATAATTTTCGGTAAATCCGCTTTCATAACATCTTCGTTAATGATTTCAACATTATTAAAATCCGAAAGTGTTTCGCTGAGAACGGGTAAAAGCCTTTTATCAACCTCAAAGCTTAATACTTTTCCTGCTCTTTTAGCGAGCTCAGCAGTCAGAACACCAACACCGGGTCCGATTTCAATAGCGCAGGTATTCTCATCAAGTCCTGCCGCCTCTGCCATAGCGGGACAAACTGACGGGTCAACAAGGAAATTCTGTCCTAAACCCTTGTTAAATGTAACACCGTGCTTACCCATTACAGATTTAATAACATTTATATCTGAAAGATTTCTCATTTTTGCCTCCGAAACTCTTGAAAAAGGGGTTTAAGTAAGATAATATAATTATACAATTTGAATTTTCATTGTCAATGAAAAAATGCAGGTGATTAAATGAACACAATAAAAGATGCAAAATTCATCAAAGAAAATGCGGATTTCGGTACAGTTGTTCCCGTTTTCAAAAAGGTTATCTGGCTTGATAAAAAAATCAACAAGGCAACTCTTCTTTGCTCTGCTTTAGGTTATTATGAAGCCTATCTCAACAGTCAGAGAGTTGGCAAATTCATTTTTGCTCCCGGTTGGACTACCTACGGAAAACGCCTTCAGTATCAGGAATATGATGTAACTTCAATGATGGAGGAATGCAATGTTCTTGAAATTGCAGTTGGTAACGGTATGCGTTTCCACGGCAACCCCCACGAAAATTACGAAAGCATAACTTGCAAAGAAACTGCTCTTATCGCAGCTTTAAAAATAGAATACGAAGACGGAACAGAATGTTTTGTTCCCACAGATTCCACATGGGAATGTCAGAAGAGCAATATTATTGACTCTCATGTATATAATGGTGAAATTGTTGACTTCACATTTAATACAGACGAAACTTTCCCCGTAAAAGAGCTTGACGATATTAATAAAGATATTCTTCTTCCCACCGAGGGTGAAGAGGTTCGCGAAATGGCTCGTCTTAATGCAATTGAACTTATCACCACTCCCAAGGGCGAAACAGTTATCGACTTCGGTCAGAATCTTACAGGCTATGTTGAATGGGTAGTACCTCAAAGAAAGGGTGCAAAATTTACTCTCTACCACGCAGAAATTCTTGACAAGGACGGCAATTTCTATACAACTAACCTTCGTGGTGCAAAAGCTGAAATTCACGTAACCTCTGACGGAAACGAAAGAGTTTATAAGCCTCATTTTTCATTCCAGGGCTTCAGATATATTAAGCTTGAGGGCTTTAACAAGGATGAAATCGACCTTGATAACTTTAAAGCGGTTGTTGTTTTCTCAAATATGAAGAGAACAGGCTATTTTGCCTGCGGAAATGACCTTATTCAGCAGCTTTACGAAAATATCGTTTGGGGTCAGAGAGGTAATTTCCTTGATGTTCCCACAGATTGCCCTCAGCGAGATGAAAGACTTGGTTGGACGGGTGATGCTCAGGTTTTCGCAAGAACCGCTTCAACTACATACAGAACAGACAAATTCTTTAAAAAATGGCTTCACGACCTTGCTTGCGATCAGAGAGAAAACGGAGCAATTACTGACGTTTGCCCCGACCTTTTAAGATGGGAGTCTCACGGCTCTTCTGCCTGGGCAGATGCAATTGTTGTTGTTCCCTATTGGGTTTACAGAACCTACGGAGATACACAGGTTATCAAAGACCAGTTTGAAGCTATGAAAAAATGGATTCTCTTTATGGAAGCAAACGGTTCTCAAAGAGGTCTTTTTGACAAGCATCCCCACCACTTTGGAGACTGGCTTTCTCTTGATGCAGGTAATGAAGCAACAGGCGGACTTACAGATAAAAACCTCATCGGCACAGCTTACCTTGCATATTCAAACTCCTTGTTTATTGAAATGGGTAAGGTTATCGGCGAGGATATGAGCTACTTTGAAGAGCTTTATGACCTTACAATTAAAAAATACAGAGAGGTATATCTCAACACAGGAAAAACCGAACACGAAACTCAAACAGCAAATGTTCTTGCTCTTTACTTTAACCTTACAGATAACCCCGAAAGAGAAGCAGAAAAGCTCATTAAAGATATTGAAAGCTGCGGACACCTTAAAACAGGCTTCGTAGGTACACCCTATCTTCTTCATACTTTAACTAAAATAGGCAGAACAGACCTTGCCTATAAGCTCCTTTTCAAGAAGGATTTCCCCTCATGGCTCTTCCCCGTAACAAGAGGTGCAACAACAATGTGGGAGCGTTGGGACGGAATGAAAGAGGATGGCTCCTTCGCAACTCCTGAAATGAACTCCTTCAACCACTATGCTTACGGCTCTGTTGGTGACTGGCTCTACACAACCGTTGCAGGTATCGACAGCGATTTCAATGAACCTGCCTACAAGCACATTATTTTCCGTCCTCTTCCCTCAAAGGAATTAGGCTACGCTAAAGCAAGAATTCTTACAGAAAACGGTGAAATTATTTCATCCTGGGAATACACAGGAAACGGTGACGAATGTAAATTCAGCTTTACAATTCCCAACGGCTCACACGCAACCCTTTATCTTGACGATGAAGAATACGAATTCGAAAGCGGAACATATAATACTGTTTTTGAATATACGGGATTCTAAAAAGTTTATCACCACATCACAAAATCGCGATTTTGTGATGTGGTGATTTTTAATTCATATACTTCTCCGCCTGGAGATTGAACATTTCGGCATATTTCCCGTTCAGATTTATAAGCTCGTCGTGACTTCCGCTTTCAATTATTTTTCCTTTTTCCATCATAAAAATTCTGTCCGCATGGCGGGTTGTAGAAAGTCTGTGGGAAATAAAAATAACTGTTTTATCAGAAGCCTGAGTCATCATAGCGTGGTTAAGCTCGTATTCGGAAACAGGGTCAAGGTTTGCAGAAGGTTCGTCAAGAATAACATAAGGGCAGTCTTTATAAAATGCTCTTGCAATTGCAATTTTTTGTTGCTCACCGCCCGAAAGCATTAAGCCGTCCTCATCAAATTCTCTTAACAGAATTGTTTCAAGGCCGTTGGGAAGCTCCTTATCAAAGCCGACTGCTTTTAGAGCTTTCCAAACTCTTTCTTCATCATATTTCTTTGAAAGAGCAACATTTTCTCCAACAGAAGCAGAGAAAATCTGAAAATCCTGGAATACTGCGGCAAAGCGGTCGCGATGGGAAGCAATCGTTTCCTCACGAATATCTCTTCCGCCGATTTTTATACTGCCGTCTTTAACGTCATAAAGTCGCAACAAAAGATTTGTTAAAGTGGTTTTGCCTGCACCATTGTAGCCAACAAGAGCAACTTTTTCATAGGGATTAATTTCAAAAGAAATTCCGTCCAATGAATTTTTGTCATTACCCTCGTATGAGAAAGTGATGTTTTCAACTGAAATTGTTTCTGGCGCACCGCACTCAGCAATATGTGGTCCGTCTTTGATTTCGTTTTCAACCTTTAAAAACTTGCGGTATTTATCAATAATTTTTGAATGTTCAGTAAAGTTTCTTACACAACCTACTGTAAGATAGAGTATTCCCGAACCGATTTGCACTGCACCATTGAATGTTGCAACAAAATCACCTGCGGACATTTCCTTTGTAACAATAGTTTTATAACCGATATAAAGAGTTAAAACAAGCATAAAACCGATAACATTTATTGATGTTCCCTGTAAAAAGAAAAGAACATTGGTCTTTTTCGCATATTTTTTCTGAATATCAACAACATCGTCTGATGCGATATTAAAACGTTTTTTCAAAAGTGGGTATATTCCGCTTGTGCGAACCTCTCCGGCATAATCCTGTAAATAGAAAATACGTGCAAAATAATCTCCAACCCTATGAGCCTCGGTTATTTTCTCTCTGCGCTCTATCATAAGATCTCCCGTATATTTTCCTACAGGTATGAAAATAACTGTAGAAATTATAACGATAAGAAGTGCCACGGGATCAATTGTAAAAACAAGTGTACCAATAAGAATGAAAGATAAAGCCTCTTCAATGACACCCTTAATCATTGGAATAAGGTAGCGGATACTATTTGAAGAGTTTTCTACTGCAAGAATAAAATCTGCATAATATTCAGGATTGTCATATTTTGAAAGGTCTATAGATGCAGCCTTTTTATATAATGTTGATTGCAATCCTAAATCAAGTTTTTCTCTTTCTCTATGGGCGAAGAACTCAAAAAAGAGAGCATTCAGAATATCGCCGCCTATGAGCAAAGCAATTATAAGACCAATACCAAATAAAATCCTTTGAGGGTCTCCGCCTGCGCTTACCTCATCAATAACAAATTTCAAACCTATTACAGAAACAAGTCTTCCCGGCAAAGTGCAAAGAATATGGAAAAATATTTCTCCTATAACAAGTCCGGGACAAAGTTTAAACATTACTCCTGTCATATACAAGAGGTTTGAAAATACACCTTTTTCTGTTTTTTGCTTTTTCATATTGCAGCCACACTCCCTTCTTTTTCTCTATAGCTTGAGGCCTGGAGTGTAAACATTTCGGCATATTTGCCATTCAATTTCATAAGCTCATTATGAGTTCCGCTTTCTTTTACGATACCATCACCGAAAACATAAATCTTATCAGAAAGCACTGCACTTGAAAGTCTGTGAGAAATATAAATAACCGTTTTTCCTTTTGTTGCAGAAATAAGATTTTCATACATATTATATTCTGCTATGGGGTCAAGTGCGGATGATGGCTCATCAAGAATTGAAAGGTCGAAATCCTTACAGAACATTCTTGCTGTTGCGATTTTTTGTTGCTCACCGCCTGAAAGCCCTACCCCTGTCTCTTCAAACTCTCTTGTGATAACCGTTTTTTCTTTTTGTGGTAAACGATTTACAAATGTATCTGCTCCGCTATTCTTAAGAGAAGTGAAAACTTTTTGCTGTTCTTCTTCACTTTCAACCTCTTTACAAATAACATTTTCTGCAACAGAAACAGCAAAAACTTTATAATCCTGAAAAACGGTTCCGAATCTTTGGCGAAGTGCCTGAATATCATACTCACGCAAATCTCTGCCGTTATAGAGAATTACCCCTTCGTCAGGGTCATAAAATCTTAAAAGAAGTTTTACAAAAGTTGTTTTTCCTGCACCATTTTCACCAACGATAGCAGTTGTTTCACCTTTCTGGAATTTCAAATTAAGATTTTTTAAGGTTGGCTTTTCTGCATGAGGATATGTAAAGGTAACATTTCTGAACTCCAATGTTTCAAGTTCACCAGGAAACACTGTTCCGCTGACAACTTTGGGTTCATATTCAAAAAATTCTTTTAAATTACCAAAATAAAGAGACTCATTTTTCACAACAGAAATTGCTTGTCCCATATCATTGATAATATCACGGATATTACCCATAGCTGTCATAATAACAGAGAAATCTGCAAGTGCAAGATTTCTTTTAAACGCATAACGGTATGTTGCATAAGCATATGCTGTGGCAACGGGTAAAGCCTGACCGAAAAATCCTGTGATAACTTCGTAAAAAGCAATTTTCCAACCATATTTTTTAATTATTTCACGGTTTTTTGCTACTGCATCCGAAAAACGTTTATGAAGAATATTGAATACTCCGGAAGTGCGCATATCCTTTGAATATTCTTTTAAATAAATAATTCTTTTCACATAAGCTTTTGAACGCTTATGAACTGTCATTTCCTTATCTTTTTTTACTTCTACTTTACCTTTGAGTGCCTGTGCTGCAACAACAGGAAGCATAAACAGAAGAATCAGTAATATTTTCGGGTCAATAGAAACAACATAAGCTACTATAAAGATTCCTGTAAAAGCAGCAACGAAAATGCTTGAAAAATAGTAAATGAACATATCATAGTGAGAGTCTGACACAATCTCGGTTGCTCGTTTATATTTATCAAAAAATTCGGGGTCTTCAAAACAAGCCATATCTACACTGACTGCTTTTTCAAAAATTTTCTCGTTCAAGTTTTTGTAAAACTGTTTAAACTTTACACTTAACACATAATTGGAATAACTTTGAATAGCTCTTGCAAAAATTCCTGCACCAACAAACATTAATACTGCAAATATAAATGCTTTGAACGGTAAATCTTTTTCAAGCACTTGCAAAATTACCCTAAGGAATAAAATCTCTTGAACAAATGCTGTAAAAAACCAAAAACCGCCTGTTGCAAGAATCTGAACAGTAAAATACCAGGGACAGCAATCCTTGATAATTTTTACCGCATAAAACACATTTTTCAGTGTTTCAAATTTTTCTTTTTTCGTTTTTTCTTTTCTCATATTTCCTCCGTTAAATTTTCGGTAAAATGTTAACGACTCATTTTACCTTTGTTCCGGTTTCAAAAAGAAACCGTTTCCGGAGTTTGTGTTCTGATTTTTGAGATGAGAGGAACTCAAAAATCCTTTCGTTTCCTGCTTAGAACTTGCATAAAAAACAAAAATCTCCGAAAAGCGTTAACTTTCCGGAGAATAGGCATATAAGAATGCAACTGTCAGCAGGAAGCGGACACAATAACCGGATTGTTTTTTGTTTTTCTTACCATTTTCATCATCATGTCCAGCTCCTTTCTTAAAATTTTATTTGGGTTAATTTTTGCACCGACACGGAGTGCTCTCTTAAGGTAACACACTATTTTTGTTTTGTCAATGATTTCCAAAATTAATTGACACTCGAAGCTTAAAATGCTATTCTTTTTTTGGGTGATAATTATGATTAAACTTAAAGAAAATGATGTTATTCTCTTTCAGGGAGATTCTATAACTGACGGAAACAGAGGCAGAAATTCTGACCTTAACCATGTTCACGGTCACAGTTATCAATATATGATAGCCGCCGAACTTTCTACTGACAATTTAGATAAAAATGTAGAATTTATAAACAGAGGTATAAGCGGAAATAGAATTTCCGACCTTTACGGCAGATGGAAAGAGGATTGCCTCAATTTAAAGCCCACAGTTCTCAGTATTCTTATCGGTGTTAATGATATAATTTTCAATTGGGAGCATAAATCCGGTTCCGATGCAGAAAGATACGAGAAAACATACCGCCTTTTGCTTGATGAGGTTTTAGAAGAAAATCCCGACACTCTTTTAGTTATTATGGAACCCTTTTTTGGCGACAAGAAAGAAGAAGACCTTGATAAATTCTTTAAAGAGGGAATCGGTGCTTACCAAAAGAAAGCTAAAAAAATTGCAGAGGATTACAATGCAGTTTTTGTTCCCTTGCAGGATTTATTTGACTCTTACAGAGGTAAAACAGATATGTATAAGCTTCTTTGGGATGGAATACACCCCACAACAATAGGACACGAGCTTATTGCAAGGCGTTGGAAAGAATGCGTTAAAGAAAGACTTGAAAACAGATAAGAGGTTTTGTTATGAAAACTATTGATTGTAAAAACATAAAAATCACAGATGGCTTCTGGAAGGCAAAACAGGATATGGTTAATAACGTTACCCTTAAATCCGTTTATGACAGATTCAAGGAAACTCACCGTTTTGATGCTCTTGACTGCACCTGGAAAGAGGGCGACCCTGATATGCCCCACGTTTTTTGGGATTCTGATATTGCAAAATGGATTGAGGGTCTCGCTTACAGCCTTAATTATTCTGAAAATGAAGAGCTTGAAAAAATAACTGATAAAGCAATTGAAAAAATTATAAAAAACAGTGATGAAAACGGCTATTATAACAGTCATTTCCTTGTAACAGGTGAGCGTTTCACAATAAGAAATGAGCATGAACTATATTGCGCAGGACATCTTATGGAAGCAGCAGTTGCATACTATGAAGCCACCGGCAAGAAAGAACTTCTTGATGCAATGTGTAAATATGCTGACTACATTGAAAAGGTTTTTGTTAAAGAAAAAAGTGCAAAATTTGTAACACCCGGTCACCCTGAAATTGAGCTTGCACTTATTAAGCTTTATGAAATAACAGGTGAGAACCGTTACCTTGAGCTTTCAAAATTCTTTGTTGATAACCACGGCAACAACTCTGTTGATGAACCTCTTTATCCCGGTTGCAACCTTATTTATAACCAAGATGAAATGCCCTTAAGAGAACGGACCACCGCAGACGGCCATTGTGTAAGAGCTTTATATCTCTTCTGTGCTATGGCAGACCTTTCGTATATTTATAATGACAAAGAGCTTTTCGAAGCGGCAGAGCGCTGCTTTATGAACATTGTTGACAAAAGAATGTATATAACCGGTGCAACAGGCAGTACCTGCCACGGCGAATCATTTACAATTGATTACGATTTACCCAATAGAGATGCTTATGCTGAAACCTGTGCCTCAATTGCCCTTGCATTCTTTGCAAACCGAATGATTAAATTAAATCCCAACGGTAAATATGCTGATGCAGTTGAAAAGGTTATGTATAACGGCTCGCTTTCCGGTATTTCAATGGACGGAAAAGGCTTTTTCTATGAAAATCCTCTTGAAATAGATACTGACTCTAACAATGTAAATAAATGCACCGATGGCGGAAAGCGTTTCCCCATAACCCAGCGTAAAGAGGTTTTTGACTGCTCCTGCTGTCCCCCAAATGTTATAAGATTTATTTCTTCAATCGGTGAATATATTTATTCTCACACAGAAGATACTCTTTTTGTTAATCAATACATAAATTCCGAGGCTGTTTTTGAGGGTATGACTGTTTCACAGGTTACCGACTACCCCTCAACAGAAGAAATAAAAATCAAAATCGAAAATGGCAACAAAAAATATGTTGCTTTGAGAATCCCCGCTTGGTGCAAGACTTTTGATATCAACAAGGCTTACACGCTCAAAGACGGCTATGTTTATATAGAAATTGCAGAAAATGATGAAATCATTTTAAATCTTTCAATGCCCGTTACATTCATTTCTGCAAATAAAAAGGTGCACGATTGTGCAGGACGTGTTGCGGTAATGAGAGGCCCTGTTGTTTACTGCCTTGAGGGTGTTGACAACGGCAAGGATTTGAATTCTTTAAGAATTGATATTAAAGAAAAAGGAGAGCTTTCCGAAAAAGAATTTTTAGTTCCCAATATTCTTCTTAAGGCATATAAAGAGCCTGAAAACGAAAACCTTTATTTCGAAGCAACAGAAGAATACATAGAAACCAAAATAAAACTCATCCCCTATTTCGCTTACGAAAACAGAGGCGAAACAGATATGTTGGTTTGGGTACTTAAAAAATGACATTACCCCTTACAGTTTTATTTCTAAAACCGTAAGGGATAATTTTTAATTCAAGTGTTCCATTGTTTTTTCTATCATATCTGAAATCTTTACTGTTCCGACACCGAAAATTGATGTATGAAGAGTATCATCAACAGGTTTTGTCCATTCTTCTCCGATAGCAGAAATTCCGTTTCTCATACCCATAATTGAACCAACAGTTGCACCGTTGCAATCTGTATCAAATGCAGGCTGAACTGCCATACAAATTGATTCCCCGAAATCACCTTCACCGTAAAGAAGAGCGGTTGTAACTATCATTGCATTTGGAATAGTATGGCACCAACCATAACCTGTATGCTCATCATAAAGAGAGTGTATTTTCTTTACGCAATCATCATAAGAAACGCCATTTTTAAAGTCTGTTAAAATCTCTGTTACGGCAGCAAAAAGTCTTGATGTATGAGGGATTTCTCCCAGACCGCCAAGAATGATATCTTCAATATTATCTGTTTCTGCAGCGCAGGAAATCATAGCAGAAACCCACATTTCACCATATATTCCATTTTTAATATGGGAAATTGATGCATCGCGGAACGCCATTTCTGCTGCCTTTTCGGGTTCTCCGGGATTGATATAACCAAAATAGTCCCCGCGAATCTGAGCACCAATCCATTCTCTGTAAGGATTTTTATACATAGCAGAAAATGGAGGTTCGTAGCCTTTTATAAAATTATCAAAGGCAACCCTTTCTGCTGTAAAATACGCTTCTCTGTTCTGGTACTTAACCCAGGCTTTCAGAACATCGTGTGGTTTAAAATCTTTTCCGTAAGCTTCAATAATCTTTTGAGCTAAAACAACATAGTTTGTATCGTCATCAACGGGCATACCGTGAACAGTATCTGCAAAGCATTTATCACGAAGCTGAAAATCATATTTTTCATACATTTCTTCCGTGATATCGGAAGAAAGCATATTTCTTGTTAAGGGGTAATTCCCCATTTCTTTAAGCATAGGGTAAAATTCATTAGTTCTTATTCCCTCAACGGGCTTACCTAAAAGGCAACCGCAGACTCTCCCCATCCAGGCACCTGCAATTTTACTTTTTAAAGTATTGCTATCAGGGGTCTTCCTTTCAAAAATATGCTCTTTTCTTAAAGCTTTTATTCCTTCCAAATCGGATGGTTCATTATATTTATAATCCTCACGAATTGGTACATTGCAAACTGCTTCAAAAAGCACATCAGAAAATTTCTTTCTTATTTCAGTTTTGGGTAAGTTTTTAACTGCAGAAAAAATATCTTTATATTTTTCAATATCCAAACCCTCGTCAACGCATTGCTTATATTCGTGTTCAATATCATTACAGTAGAATTCCCATTCTCCCATTTTTTCGTAATTACGTTTATTTTTCATTTTTCTCACCTCTCGGTAAATTCTTCTTTTATTTTAACAAATATAAAATGAAGTTCAAGATGTTGACTTAAAATATTTTAAATGGTATCTTAATATCAGAGCTTAAAAGGAGGTTTTGTTATGAAAAAGATACTTAAAAGAATTTTTCTGGTTTTGTTAATTCTCGTTGTGGCGGCAACCGCAGTTTTTTCGCCTTATCTATTGAGTTTTTTAAAAACCGATGAAAGTTTTGATATGGAAAACGGTGATGTAATTTTGAAAGAAAAAACCGAAATAGCCGTTGGCAAAGAATCTCTGACAAATACTGTTTTAGACCTTGCAGAAAATGATTGCGGTTGGTTTAACTATTACGGATTGGAATACTCCTCTGATTGTTACATAAAAGCCACTCTTAACTACTCTGCAGGAGCAAAAGAAAAAAGCGAAGATTTCTTTTTAGAGCCCTCAAAAGAAAAAACTGTCTTTTATTCATTTGTTGACGGTGCGTTGCAAGGAAAGCGAGGAAACAGAGTTAATTCAATTACCTTTGAAACACTTACCGAAGGAAAAGAAAATATAAAAATTTATGGTTTCTCTGTTTTCAACCGCGAAATTCCCGAGCAAGAAATATTTATTCAGAATAATACCCATAAATTAGGAATTGATTTACTTTGGGGCGGTGCTTTGAGCTACCTTGAAGATTTGGATTCCAATGTTCAGGCGGTTTCCGTTGACGGTCAGATTAAAGTTGACTCCAACGCAACAGAGCGCTACAATGCAGAATCAGTTAACAACAATGTTAACCTCATTAACAGAAATGATACAGGTCGTCTTGTTCAGCAGTCTTATTATGGCACTATTGAATACGACCACGGTGTTTATATGGAAAATGACTGGCGTTATAACCCCGTGCAAGGCGGTAACCAATTCAATGATGCAAGTAAAATTGTTGATTTAAAGGTTACTGAAAACAGTATATACGTTAAATGCCGTCCTCTTGACTGGGCAAAGGAAAAAGAATATATTACTCCCTCATATATGGAAGCAACATATTCTTTAGAAAACGGCGCTGTTCACGCAAAATGCAGATTCGTTGATTTCTCCGGCTACCCTGAAGCAGAAGCAACTCAGGAAATTCCTGCTTTTTACTGTATTGAACCACTAAACAATTTTGTTTACTATGGCGGTGATAAGCCCTGGACAAACGATAAGCTTACAAGCGAACCCGACTTGATTTTCTGGCCCGATGCAGGCTACCCCAATTTCTATTCAAAAGAAAACTGGTCAGCCTTTACAGGTGAATTTGAGGACAGCTTCGGAATCGGTGTTTATGTTGATAACGAGGAAGCCTTCCTTGCAGGTGTTTTTGAACGTGAAAAAACCACAAACGAAGACCCGTCAAAAGATGGTCCTACATCTTATATCGCAATTGTAAAAAACAGAATTTTTAAAAGCTTTGACCCATATCAATATGAATATTACCTTGCAACAGGCGACACAACAGAAATAAGGAATACATTTGAAAAAATAGATAGATAACATTTGCCCCCTTTGATTTTTGTTTGAAATCAAAGGGGGCAGATTTTTATTTTCTCTCTTTAATAACCTTTGCAGGTGTGCCTACTGCAACTGAATAAGGCGGAATAGGTTTTACTACGGTTGAACCGCAACCGATAACAGAGCCCTCACCGATATTACCTGAATACATAACCTTACAGCCCATACCGATATAAACATCTCTGCCTATTGTAACCTTTTCACAATGACCGCCCTGATGATAGATAATATCGTTGGGGTCATCGAAAATATGTGAATAGGGAGTAAGGTTTATACCCTGTGCAAGAAGGCAATCTTCACCTATTTCAAGTCCTCTGTGGCCGAAAAGGGTTGTACCTGTGCCGATATATGTCCCTCTGCCTACATTTATGTAGCCCTCTTCGGTTCTCTCTGTGTCAAGGTAAACTCTGTGCTGAAGTCTCACATTATCATTAAGAGTTATACCCTTTTCACCTCGGGCAACGAGGGTACATCCGTCAGAAATCTGAACATCGTTTCCAACTGTAATATATTCGGGGTTTATAATATTGACGCCCTTACCGATAGTAACATTTTCACCCATTGATTTGAACTTTGTTCTGTAATATTCAACTCGGAGCTTTGCGGCATATTCGGAATCGTCATTCATAAAAACAGTTTTATAAAAGCTCTCTCTTGCCTCGTCATCCATATTATTAAATGCATTAGTAAAAAAGTTTTCCATAATTTATCACCTAAAAATTATTTTTCAAAATAAATTGCACCGCTTTGAGCAAAAATCAATGGGGGCAAATCCATACCCTTTTGCTCGGGGATTCTTGATGCAATTGCAATATCGTGGATTTTGCTGTATAAGAATCCGGGTTCAAAAACCACATGAGCGCACAAAAAGCCATCTTTTTGAACGGGAAGAGTTACGGAGTAATCCCCTGTTTTCTTTGCAGTATGTGCAAAACATTCACCATCTTTATTGAAAACTATCAATTTATGATTTTTGCGAAGCTTTTTAACATTTATTGTGACTTCGGTGTTCTCACCGAGTTTTACTGTATCACCTAAAACCGCATCACCGCAAGTTATATCAATAAATGTTGTTCCAACATCAAAGCAAATTGTTGTGTGACCTTTTACAATAGCATCGAGAATATCTTCGGTAGAATTTGATTTTGCATATACATATGTAACGGGCCAGGTCAAAAGGTTAGTTACAACATAATCCTTATGATAATCACTTCCGCCTACAACCGGCAATTTATGACCGTTTCTTAACTGCTCATGCCACCATTCAGTACATTCAAGATTATCGAAATGAGTGGGCGCATTCCAGACCTCGAGAACATCAACATCTGCAGCATTCTTTTCCCATCTCCAAGGACATTGCTTACAATGGGGGTGGTTCATACAAATTACCGCACCCCGTTCTTTTGCACGGTCTTTAACTCTCAAAAAGTCCTCGTAGGTTTCGCAGGTGTCATAATCCTCTTGGTCAATAACATCCTTAACACCCCACATATTGCAGTGACCACCGTGCTTTGTAAGCTCGGCACCGTAAATGAGAGTTAAACCGTCAACTTCAGGGAAATCCTTGCAGTTAACATTGTGGTCAGTAAGCATAAGGAAATCCAGTTTGCTTTTTTTCGCTTTTTCAACAACCTGTTCCAAGGTTAAACCGCCGTCGGAAGCAACTGTGTGGCAATGGGGAACGCCCACGTACCACTTATAACCTTCATAACTCATAAAAATTCTCCTTTCGAGAACTATATAATCAAGTATAATCCCCCAAGAAAATTTTGTCAATTGAAAGGAAGGGCAAAATATAAATATACTAGCGTCGCAGACCCGAAACTTGCCACTTGCCACTTTCAACTTGCCACTAAAAAATCGTACTCCGCAAAGAGTACGATTTTTTTACTTAGTCTCCTAAAAGACCATGGAATCTTCCCATCCAATAAGGAAGAAGGAAGTTGTAGGGCATTACTGATCTCATGCCTCTTGCACCATCACCTGAACCGGGAAGAGTGGAAGTACGGTTAACAACCTTGTTGTTTATATAAACAAATTCTTCTGCACCGCTATCGCATACGAACTGATTTCCGTCATAGTTGCAGAATGCTCTTGAGGAATATTCAACAGGGTATTTAAGCTGAGGAGGAATTCCCATAGCTTCCTGCTCTGTATCCCAAACAATGTCTTTTCTGTAGCTGTTATATACGGGCCAGCAAATAAGGTCAAGATTCATTTCTGAAAGAGATTTTGCAGCGTTTTCAACATCACAGTTATTGTTTGTCAAAGAACCGTAAACGATATTGAACATAGGTGAACGCTCAACTCTTTCATACTGCCAATGATGAGTAAGACCCATTTTGAAAATTTCTTTTTCTGCCTCGTTATCTGTGAAAACAATAAGAGGATAGATGTTTGTAAAATCAAGCTGGTCGTCAATATGAGCAACGTGGCCGTCTTCAACCTTGTACTGTATGCAGTTCATTGCATAGTGATGCTTTTCTATAAGCATTTTATAAACATCGTTATATTTTTCTTCACCTGTTACGTGATATGTGGTTTTAAGGAAAGAAAGCATTTCAAGAGAGTTTGTTCCTCTTTCATAGAACCAACGGTCATCGTTATTGAGAAGCTCAGGCTCCCAGTTCGCCCAAGTTGTAGGCACACCGTCAACATCGCAAAGGTGGAAATTATTTTCAAGAATATGGTCTGTAATTGTCTTTACTACCTGAGCAATTTTCTTCTTTTCTTTTTTATCTGCAACAAGGTCAAAGTAGATACCGTAAGCAAAATAGTGACCTGTCATTTCGTCACTTGAGGTTTCACCGAGCCATTCGCAATCGGGATTATTTTCACAAGCGTGCCATTCTTCTCTGTTACCGTCGCCGAAATTCTCCTCGTTTGAATATCTTGTTGCTCTTGCGGTGAAGCCGGGCTTTCCTGTAACTTCAGTGAGCTTAATCATTGCTTCAACTGCTCTTTTGGCGTTAGCCTTTGCTTTTTCATCACCTGTTACTGCGTAACGGAAGCACTGACTTGCACAGTAAAGACCTGTGAAAAGTCCGTCATTATCGGAGTTGGGAAGCCAACCTGACTCTAAATCACCATATTTACGAAGAACTCTGTCAACCTGATAGCCTTCATTTCTTGTGAAATATTTTACAGCCATTTCATCGTAATGGTTTGCTTTTTCTTCGAGAGTCATGTATTGAGCTGTAATAACGCTGATACCGCGAGGTGTAACAGCAGCAATTGTACCTTTATCGGAAACAGTAATTTTTGTAACTGTTGGGTG
The DNA here is from genome assembly GCA_045542535.1 of Acutalibacteraceae bacterium. Lineage (GTDB taxonomy): Bacteria > Bacillota > Clostridia > Oscillospirales > Acutalibacteraceae > DTU089. The sequence goes on from JAZQLF010000005.1 coordinate 20,456, forward strand.
CATAAGCCAAGCACCAAAGGAGAAATATGAAATTTTACCTTCAATGAGAGTAATAACACCTGTGTTTGTAGCAAAATATTTTTTACCGTCAGCAGCAAAGAACATATCGTTGAAAGCTCCGTCGGGAACTGAATAAAATTCGTTACCATTGAACCAATAGTTTTTGCCGTCGTAGATATTAAGGCCTTCATCAGAACCTACCCACAAATGACCGAGAGCATCAATCTGAATGCAGTTGATTTTCTGGCTTGAAACACCTGTAACATCAGGAAGAAGCTCTGCCCAATGGCGACGCTTACCCTTCATAGACATAAGTCCCTCAACGAGAGAGCCAACATAAACTGTTTCACCATATTTGAATTTATTGTCGAGAGCTGCAAGGCAAACTGTTTCTTCAGGCAAATCAACAATTTCTTTAAATTCGCCATTTTCCATAAGGAAAAGAGCATTTTCAGTTATAAGCCAGAAAGAACCATCAAGAGCAACGGAAATATCAACAACGGGAGCATCAAAATCTGCAACCTTTTTAATTTTTCCTTTCTTGATTTCTGCAAGTGAATTATTAACCGCAGCGTAAAGCTTGCCGTTTCTTGAGAAAAGCTTTGAAACCTTTGCAGATGTTTTCTTAACCTTGCCGTCAGCATATTCAAGAAGACCGTCGGGCTGTGCTATGTAAAGAGTTTCTCCGTCAAAAGCCACGTCGGAAACATTTTCAACATCAATTCCCTTGTCGGCAGTAAGGAAAACCTTATCATATTGTTTGAATTCACCGAAGTGAAGAGTAGATTTTTTCATATTAACTCTCCTATGCATATTATTGTATGGTAACAGTTTAGCATATTAATGAAAGTAAAACAAGATTTTCCTATGGAATATTTTTCTTGATTTCTATTGGCTATTGAATAATATAAAACTTTTTATAAACAAGGTGGAGAACATACTATCTATGTTTAGTTCAGCCTGTTTGGGATTTGTTTTTGGTTATTATGAGCTTGATAATGTCCTTCGGCACAACCTTCTCTTACATTCTTGGATTTACAGAAGAACAATTCCCTACAAAGTAATAGCATAATTTAAAAACAAAACGAAAGCTGCAATTTCTTCTAATAAGAAAAACCGGCCTTTTATTTTAAGTTTTAAATCGATTTCACCATGTCTCAAAAAAATCTTAAAAATTTTTCAAAAAACAGTTGACAAAACAATTCTTCGGTGGTATAGTATTTAAGCACTCGCGAGAGTGGCGGAATCGGCAGACGCGCACGTTTGAGGGGCGTGTGGTAATCCCGTACGGGTTCAAGTCCCGTCTCTCGCACCAAGACCTTGGTTATTCGACCAAGGTCTTTTTTCTTTGTCTTTCCCTTGCCAAAATGCGATTGAACCCTTAAAAATCAAGAACTTTTACGAAATAAATTTTATTATCCTATGTGCTTTTCGCAAGGACTTTCCTAAGGGCAAAATAATCATTCTCGGCACTCGAATGGCACTTTCGGGCACTCAGGAGCCGTAGAACACAACAAATATTAAAAAAATACAAGAGGTACATTGAAAAACAATGCAACCTCTTGCGAAAGTTTAATTGGATTTGCTCAATAGCAAGTATGTAGAACAGTTTGGTACATTACCCTCTCGGTGGGAATGGGTCATTTCCATAAGAGTTCTTATCTCTTATTTGACCATTAGGACGATGTATCACAAGTTCTGATTTTTGGTTTTGGGCGATTTTTCGACCAACGCCAATTGCTTCTCGTTGTGTATCTGTCCTAACTGTTGCTCTGCTATTTCCAGCACCTTTTACTTGCCATCCTCCATTGGGATGTGGCGTTATGTGTTGATTTTTATTCATTGTTATTACCTCATTTCAAAATTGTTACTCGACCACAATGCGGACATTTGCAGGGATTGGAAAAAGGAATTACTCTTTTTCCGCATCTACAAATATAATACTTGTATTTAAGTTTCATAAAAAAACTCCTTTCTGAATATTATGTATTAAACATATTTTTTCAAAAAAGCCTGCGTTTTTTTACCTTTCTGAACACAAATTTTATATTGCAATCGAAAATGAGATGTGGTACAATGATGTTCGTGATTATGACATTGTACTACTTTCCGTGCTTTTGTCGTTCCGCAGGACACCGAGTGCCACCTCGGTGTTTTTCTTTTTATCCCCAATATGGTTAAACCCTTAAAATACCTAATAAATCATAGTAAAAGTAATTTCTGTTTCTTATATTGTCATCCGTGTACAAAATACCTTTCTCAACAAAAGAGGCTAAATATCTATTCACACTGGCAATTGGAATCCCTGTTTTTTCTGATAATTGTTTTGCTTTTATAACAGGATATTTAAACAAAACGTTCATTACATCAACAATATTTGCAGAATGTGTAATTTCTTTCGCTACACTTAAGTGCTTCTCATATAATTCATTGATTTCAGAAATAATTTTTATGTATTTATCGCACTGTTTTGCAACAGTACTCAAAAAGAATTTAATCCAGCTTACCCAATCTTGTTTTTCACGTATGCCATTTAGCAGAGAGTAATATAAGTGTTTGTCTCTCTCTAATGCTTCACTAATAAAGAAACAAGGAAGTTCTATCTGCTGTTTAGCGTACAAATAAAAAGGTATCAAAAGTCTGCCAACTCTACCGTTTCCATCCATAAAAGGATGTATGCTTTCAAATTGCGCGTGAATTATGGCAATTCTTATTAACGGATGCAAATTATCAGTCGGATTATTGATATAACTAATCAAATTATCCATTAACTTTTTCACATTTTTAGCTTCTGGAGGCATGTATGTGATAGCACGAGAGTCATCGTTCTTTCTAATGCAATTTTGAGACTTTCTGTAGGCGCCTACTAATTTAGGCTTCCTTACATTACCTTCCATAAGTATTTTATGTATTTCACAAAAGAAGCTGTTAGAAAAATTGCTTGTCGCTAAAATTCTATTTCCGAGATGTGTAGCTAAATAGTAATTTTTGACTTCATTCAAATCCTTACTTTTGTCATTAGGTGAAGACTGGTTGATTAAAACCTTATCAATAGTTGCTTCGGTTCCCTCTAGCTTGGAGGAAGCTAATGCCTCTTTCTGTTGTAGCGTAGGCATAAACCATGCACTATCCAGCTTACTGTCTTTTATTTTTTCTTTATAAACTTCGAGCTTCGATGTTGCGGATATCAATTCTTCTAAGAATAAAGTTACATCAATAGTCTCTCCCACAGGGAGTAAAGGGCAATTGTATGCTTTTTCCATTTTTTCTCGCCTCTCTTCTCTCATATATTAGCAGATTAAGAATCACTTGTCAATAGTTTTGATTCTTATTTTTCCAAACTATATGTTTTAAGACTCATTTTATTAGCGCGGTGATTCCGGCGTCGTTAAGTCTGATTGTAAGTTCAACGTATTGACAACGGTAAACTCAACTGATAGAATAATAAAAACGAAAGGCAGGTGGACAAAATGACAATGAATCTCAATTTCCGAAACAGGAGAGCCGTTTTGTCCGTTTGCGATTGATATAATTTTTATCATTTTGTAAATTAAGGCATCTCCGTGTTCTCGGAGGTGCCTTAATTATTTACAGAAAGAAGGATTATATGAATATAACATTCACTCATATTACAAAAGAAAACATAGGCGACTATAAGAAGCTTCGAAAAATCTTTGCTAAATACAAAATGCAAACGTTGCGTAATCACGGTGAAGCTCCTAGTGGAAAGAGAGTGTTTTACAATCTTTTTGACAGCATCATTTCAAGAGCTTCATACAGCGACTCAGATTATTTTGTAGCTATGAAGTCAGGCAAAGAGATAATTGGTTTTGCTTCAATATCAACAGTTGCCACTGATATTATTGATATCCCGTACCGCTACGGAACTGTCAATGATTTTTACGTTTCACAGAAACACCGCAGAAAAGGTTATGGCAGAATTCTTAACAGATACATAGAGAAACTCTTTATAGATAACGGAACTACTACCGTATTGCTATATCCTGACCCCGTTCACGGAATCCCGTTCTGGAAAGCTATGAATTATAGTGACACCGGTATCAATCAGGGATGGGGACATTATCTTGTTTACAGCAAGCATCTGATGCAGAACGAACATACTGCAGAAATTGATAAAGCAATATCAGGACTTGTTAAAATAACAGATTTAATCAGCATAAATCCATATAACAAGCCGCAACTTAAAGATGTGTTCTTTGTATGGAAAGAATATTGTAAAGAATCAAACCGAAAACCTCATAGAAAAGATGTTAAAAATATGGCGTGGAACGCACGAAAAAACAGAGCCGTTAGCTTTAACGCTCTGTATTATCAAGGAAAAATTATTGGGTTTACATATAATGCAGATAACGAAACAAATTATGCGTTATCTGAATACAGAGAGATTATTTTGTAAAGGAAGTCCGAATAATGACAAGACGAGTTATGGTTATTCCATACGATGAACAGTGGAAAACAGATTTTGAGACAATTAAACAGCATCTTTTGACAGCAGTAAAAGATACAATTATCAGCATTGAGCATATCGGTAGCACATCTGTTGAAGGCCTTTCTGCGAAACCGATTATTGACATTGATATTGTTATCAAGGACTATTCTGTATTTGATACAGTAGTTGAAAGATTAGCAACTCTTGGTTACATACACGAAGGAAATCTCGGTATAAAAGACAGAGAAGCATTTGACTATAAAGGCAATGCAGATTTGCCAAAGCATCATTTATATGTTTGCCCTGAATTTTCAGCAGAACTTCACAGGCATATTGCTTTCAGAGATTATTTGAGGAATAATCCCGAAGCCGTGATACAATACAGCAAGGTCAAAGAAGAAGGGGCAAGATTATTCCCCGATAGCATTGATGATTATATTGCTTATAAATCACCGTGTATTGAAGAGATTTACAAAGAGATAAATAGTTATCAAAAAGAGTGTTGTTGGTGCAATTTTACTGATGCAGAAAAACAAAACATCTTATATGAAAGTGTGTATTGGTACGTGTTTTTGGCTGATAAACAAGATTATTTGGGTAGATGTGTTGTAGTTCTTAAACGGCATTGTACAACTCTGTCTGATATGGACTTTTCAGAATGGATTGAACTAAAAGAAATTATTGCAAAAATTGAAGATTGTTTAAAAAATGCATTAGAAGCTGATTTGTGCAATTGGAGTTGTTTGATGAATGATTTTTATAAATCAACCACTCCCAATCCACACTTGCATATGCACGTAAGACCAAGATACAATAAAGCCATAACTATAAATAATACCAGATATGTTGATATGGAATTTGGTCATCATTATAACCCTAAAAAAGAAACATTGTTATCAGATAATGATAGAAAAATATTGTTTGAAAAGATAAAGAATTATTTGAATCTGGAGAAGAAATGATTACACTTACCGAATATTTGAATAACCCTTGCGGTGCCCTTTCAATTCCGTATTGGAAAGCAAAAAATATTGTAATACCACCTGATATGAAAATTCAGCACAATAAGGATTTCAGAGAAGATATTTTATCAGATTATACTGATGAAAAATATTTTCGGTTGTATCACAATCTCAAGAAAATACCAAAAATCACGAATGATGATTTTGAGATTGTAACAGCCACACGAAAAGACATTAAAGAAATAGTGCAAATAATAAACGATTCCTATACTGATATATCTGTAAATAAAGAGCTTATAAAAAGTTATACCAAAACCCCCGTTTACAATGAAGAACTGTGGGTTATGGTTAAAGAAAAAGCAACGGACAAATATGTTGGTTGCGGTATAGCTGATTTTGATGCAGAAGCAAAAGAGGTTATCCTTGAATGGATACAAGTATTGCCACAGCACAGAGGTAAGAAAATCGGTCAGTTGATAGTAACTGAGCTACTGTTTAGAATTAAAGATATTGCAGATTTTGCAACTGTTTCAGGCAAAGTCGATAATATAACTAATCCTGAAGCGTTATATAGAAAATGCGGATTTTTCGGCAATGATGTATGGCATATTCTGCATAAGAAATGAGGTTTGTGTGTGTCAATTAATCACGATACAGAAAAGTATAATTTAACAAATGCTCCTTTAAACAAAGTGCAAAAATGTGCAGTTAAATTGATGCAAAATGATTTAAGATTGTTCTTCACTCTTTTATGTAACCAAGAAATAGTTACACATAGTTATTATATAGCATTAATGCCTTATACAGGGTTGATAGTTGACGGGATTGAGGATTGGGTAAATGCTTACAACAATTCTTCAAAACACAAATTAAAACTTCCCACATTTACCGATGAAGAAGAAAAATATTATGCTGAAATGCGAAACTCTATCAAGCTCTTTGAAAAAGGCTATATAGAATTGAACAAAACGCTTCATGAGAAATATGAACAAAGTGAAATGTATTTTTCTTCTCTTTGTAAACCTATAGCAAAACGCTTGCATTTATATGATATTTATGGAGTGTTTTACTGTAATTCACTTCCTTGTGATAATACTATTTTAAATCAAGTTGTTACTCCGTTTTTTAAATATGGTAAAACCGATGGTGAAACTATCAAAAGAATGGCGACTATAGGCGGAGAATATACAGCGTGTTTTAATGCTTTGGAACCGTATGAAATTAAAGCTGATTATAATTTTTCTACAAAAGATTACGGTGGTTTTGTAAAATCTCCTTTTGGAAATAAATATAATTATAAATTTTTACTTTTTACAATACTGTGTCAAATTAACTTTATAATTTATTCGGTCGATAAATTTATTATTGATGAGACATCCACAAAATTGAGATTTGCATATATTTTATATTATTATTTACTTGCAATCTTACCTGATATAAAAGAGTATTTAAAAATTAACATTATTATGGATGATAAGTACTATTCAGATGTTTTTAGAAATGCTATGGCTCATTACAAATTAGGTGTTTCTTTAAAGGAAAATGATATCATCGATAGCGACCTGATGTTTGGCTTAACCCAAAAGCTCTTTTCAGAAGATTATCTTACTGTAAAAAACAACATAATATCTGAACTTGATAAAGCAGGTAAACAAATTCAAAGTATAATTAACTTAAATTATTAATTCTATGATACAAACAGAGGTGAATTATGAAACTATACAACTACGGAATGCCCACATTGATTGAAACAAGCACTCTTGAAGAGTGCGCAAAGCTGTGTGCAGAATTAGGTCTTGATTTTCTTGAACTTAATATGAATTTGCCACAATATCAGCTTGATAAAATTGATGTGGAATATTTCAAAAGCATTGCTGATAAATATGGCATTTATTACACCATTCACCTTGATGAAAATCTGAACGTCAGCGATTTCAATTCTTACGTTGCAGAAGCTTACATAAAAACTGTTGCAGATACCATAGAAATTGCAAAGCAACTTGATATTAAGGTTTTAAATATGCATATGGCTAAAGGTGTATATTTTACTTTACCTGACAGAAATGTGCTTCTTTTTTCTGAATATAAAGAGCAGTATCTTAAAAGTATTGTTGATTTCAGAAAAATGTGTGAGACTGCTATCGATGACGCTAATATCAAAATCTGCATAGAAAATTGTGATGGATATGAAAATTTCCAAAAAGAAGCTATTGAATTGCTTTTGGAATCTAAGGTTTTTGCTTTAACTTTTGATGTCGGACATAATCACGGTATAGGTGGTACAGACGAAGAATTTATAATGAAGCATAAAGACCGACTTCATCATATCCATTTGCACGATGCCCAGGGCAGAAAAAATCACCTTGCACTTGGCGCAGGTGAAATAGATATTAAAAAATATATTAACTTAGCAAAAGAGCAAAACTGCCGTGTGGTTTTAGAAACAAAAACTATTGACGGATTGAAACAGTCTGTTGAATGGATAAAGACATTTTGAATCGTTTTTTAAGAAGGAGCATTAAATATGGAAAGACACATCGGAACATGGTTTAAGGAAAGTAATCCTAAAATAAAAGAAATTGCCGAATTAATTATCGATGGCAATTCTATTGAGTTTTATAGTCGTTTTCATGGAGAAGTATTTCCCGCAACATTTATTGGCAATGATGGTGAGCATAGTTATAAGGTTTTTGTAAACGGAGCCTCACGAAGTAGCAATAAGCGTTTGCTTGATTATACTATTTCTCATAGAGTGTTTTATGTATTAATGCAAAATTACGATTTTTCCAAAGGAATGGAAATTTCTAGTATTACGGATTTTTCATTTTCTATTCCAGAATTAATCAATTGGTTGGGGATAAAAACAGTTTTCTATACAAATACAAATATGGGAAACTTGGCTGCTGGTGAGGAATATTTAACTCCGATAATCATACAAGATGCCAATCCACATATCGAAATATATTTTGAAACCAAAACTTTGGAAAACAGCATAATAAATGACGACAGAACATCCATAACAATAAAACAGGAACCTCGAATTTCAGTGAAATACGAACAAAGCAAGACCATTGAAACTGTAATGTCTGATATTGAATGTTTGATGCAATTCTTTGGATTGTTAATAGGAAATGTTAGCACCGCAAATGACATACGACTTTCTATTGAAGGACAAGAGTTAAAAAGTTGGCTGTATTTTAATAGAGATTTTTCATATAATACAACAAATAAAAATTTTGATGATAAACCACGTACATATTTATGCGTTGTTGAAAATAAACTGAAAGAGTATTACTCTAATTGGAGAACGTTCTTTTTTGATGATACCTTTGCTTTGCTTAGAAAAATATATTTTTCAGTAAACAACAAAAGTGATGTTTTTGCTGAAGAAGTTTTTGTAGAATATATGAGAATTCTTGATGGATATCACACTCGCATTTCTGGTGATGAAGAAACTAAAATCAAATTAAAAAACGCTATAAATACTGTTAAAAAGGATATCAAAAAATTAATCTTCACTGAAGATGGTAAATTGTTATTTGAAAAAACAATGAAGACAGTAATTCCAGATTGGACATACAATTATTCTCATAAAGATGAGATTGCAAATTGGATTGCTTCTGGTTATCTTTCTAAAACATCATTATCGTATAGATTAAGAGAACTGGATGAACAACATTTACAGATAATAAGTAAGAATGCAATTTATATTGAAAACATGAAAAGAGAGAATCCTCAAACACACGATGAAACTGATGAAGAATTAGTTGAGTTGTATTTTAAAGAATTGGGTGACACAAGAAATTATTATTCCCATTATAAGTTGGATACTTCAGGTGTTTTAGAATTTGGACAAATCTTAGATTCCATTAATGTATTAAAAGCAACAATCATAGCGATTCTTTTTGAACATATGGGTATCGAGAAAGAGTTAATAAGAAAAATACTTGCTTTTGATACCGAACTCCGTTTTCAAACAATGTATATAAGAAATGAAGATGACCGTCCCTTTGAACATCCAAGTGCTTTAAACAAGTAAAAGCGCCACTTAAAGCGAACCCCCAAAATTATTGTGGAAAAAGTTCGGTTTTGGCTTAAAAACAAAAACGAGTATTAATACATATTCGTTTAAAAACTTTACAGTGTCGATAAAAATTGTCACCGTATTTTCTTTTGGCTATAAACAGCTATGGTTTTAAATATCAATTTCGTGCAAACACCTTTTTGGGATGTTTGCACTTTTTTGTTTTTAGGAGGTAATTTATATGCAAAATGAAATCAAAGTAGTAATAGTAGAGCCTGACAAACACCCTACTATTACTACAATCCAAACCAAATTGGAAAATCTTCAGGAAGCTGTTGGTGGTTTAATTGAAATCATTAACATTGAAGATAACATATGTATTATCTGTAATGAGGAAGGGAAACTTATAGGATTGGAAGGTAATCGCAGGTTAGCTGATGATATTATTGTCGGTACATTTTATGTGTGCGGTAGTAATGATGAAGGTGAACTCACTTCATTAAATCAATGTCAAATAGACAAATACATAAAATTCTTTTGGGAGCCACAAACGTTTACGGAAACAGAAATTGAAAATAGTATTGTATTCAAGTTCCTACCCATTGAAGATTGGGATGACTTACTATGATTGGAATTACTAGTATAAGCGAGAACATTGTGTTTGTGAGGTGATTTTTTGGTAAAGCGAATAGTCTCGTGTAATGATTTAGTATATGAGGAATTAAAAGAAGCGTATGATGTTGTCAAAGATTATTTATGTGAGGCTCTTGGTAGATATGGTGTAGAGAGCTTTGCTATGTTTGGAACATTTTATTTCATTGATGACACACCAACAAAAAACGAATGTATTTATATGGGATTTGAAAACACCCTCGATAATCTCACTTATGAATATACTGACGAAATAACAATATATACAGGTGACTCTTACAGAATTTTGCTAAATCCTACTTTTATATGCGAGGAAAATGATTATGTAGTATCTCTATTTGTATTTGAAGACTCTATCGATATTAAAACGAGAGATAAAATCAGACAATATATCGACACTCATACCACGAGAAACATATGTTAAGCTACTATTATCAACAGTAATAAATTACACCCTAACCTGAATTTAGGTTAGGGCTTTTTAGGAGGTGAAATAATGAGCTGGTTCATAGTCGGATTTGTTGGAACCATCATTACTGTTCTTGTAACCGAAAAAATAATCCACAAATAAAATGAAAGGCGTGATGATATTGTTTTTAGCGTTTGTTTCAGCAGTTGCTTCTACAACTATAGCAATAGAAATGTTTACTGCCGGGGCTACAACGGCAATTACTTTACTTTGTACAGGAACTAAGGTGAGAAAAAGGAAATGATAAAAATAACCTCAATAGAAGATTTGACACAATTAGAAGGTCAAGACATCATATTAGTCAAATTTTTGAAACTGTACTTGAAAGACCTAATCAAACAATATGAGTGTAAAACACTCTCAAAACACGGAAATCTTTTTGTGTTTGAAAACATAGCAGATATTGAAAAACACGAAGAAATAGGCTTATCGCAACCAATAATGAAATCTACATACGAATTTACAGACGTTTTGATACTAACAGATGAAATAAGAGAAATAAAAGTATTGCATAGTTGTTTTGTTTTAAACAATGACTATGCAATTTCTCTATTTATTCCATATGAAATGTTAGATTTACAGAGAAGAGAGTTCTTTTTACTCGACTCAACAGAACGACACATTGTATTATTATAATTTTTGAAAACTCTAAGGAGGAATCTATGAATACTGAAAAAATAAAAGCTGTAATTGAAACCGAAATTGTGTGCTCGCCTGACGGAAAACATACATACGAGGTCATCAAAAAATTGGAAGGTGTTGAGGGAGAGAAAGCCTGTCTAATCTCTCTATACCCCACTCGGAACAAAAATAATATTTTTGCTTGCGATTCCACATTGAATCACATCGTTTCGCATATGGGCTCAATGAATCTTTCAGAACTTCGCATAATTAACCTTTTCTCAACGGTAGTCGAGGGTAAATTAAGTGCTAAAGGGCTACAGGTTGATGCTGACAACTTGCAATACATTGAATCCATAATGAGTGATAAAAGTTTTTCCGAGTACAAATTCATAATAGCTTGGGGCAATTCAATGACAACCTCTTTTGCCTGTCAGCGTACAAAAGCAGACGTTTTGAACATATTCAAGAAACATAACCCCAAAGCGAAAGCTTTTCATATCACAACATCCAATGACACAATAGATGTTGATTTTGCACACCCTCTTTTCTTGGGAATCAGAGCGAACAGTGATACATGGAAATTGAAAGAGATACATATAACATCTGAAATGCTTGAAATTCCTGAAAAAGCATAAAAAGAATATGCCAATTTTTTGAAAATCGTATATACCACTATAAAAGCAGAGTTTCTTCGGAGGCTCTGCTTTTTTATAAGTTTTTATTTTTTTGATAATAATCTTATCCAATTCAATCAACTTTGGATGATAAAAAATCCACTTTGTGTCAAATGGTAATTTTTTCTTCTGTGGTGCAAATAATAGTAATACAACATAAATTCCTGTCGCAAAAGGAGGTTTAAAAATGAAAATTAGTTTACATTGACAAAATAGATAAACTAAAACAACTCTTGTTTTCTCATTTATCAAAAAATAATACTTGGAGGTAATGGTTATGGAGATACAACTCCACAATAACAAACAAGAAATTCTTGATACCTTAGTCAACGGATTTAAACCCATAATCATCTCAACAGATGAATACCTTGAGTATCTTGAAATTTCTAATGATGGGTTTATTCTAACGAACAAATGGATTTTGAAACTAAAAAAAGAAAAGCGTGATGAATTATATTCAATTCAGGTTGTTAGCACTTATGTGAAAATAGTTTCTTGCTATCAAAATTCAAACTCAAATGAACGAACATATAACATTGAAATATTCAATGGAAAGGAATATCTTTCAGTCATAGTTGATAGTACTGTATTAACAACTCAAGGGTGTAAAGAACTTTTGAAATACGGATGTATTTTCAATGAAACTGATAATAAAGTTTTGCTTGAATATTTGAGTAATTCAGCATTTTCTGCACCAATTAAAAATGTACACGATTCACTTGGTTGGAATTGGGAAACAGACTCCCCTACTTTTCTAACAGGTAAAATAATATCAACATCAAAATATGAAAGCGAATATGTAGGAAGTTTGGATTTGGAGCCTAAAGGCTCTCTTGATGCTTGGCTTGAAATGGTAGAACAAGAGGTCAGAAACAATACTAATCTTGAGCTTTGTCTCTCAATAGGTTTTTCAAGTATTCTTCTTGGCTATCTGAATCACTATATGGATTTAGGATGTCTTGTTTTCAATTTTTGTAATACTTCAAGCAAGGGAAAAACAACTGCAGCAATGCTTATAGCAAGTATATTCGGTAATCCAGAACTTGAAAAAGGTACAATCGTGTCAATGAATAGCACTAAAAATGCCATAATAGGTTTCGCATCAAAATCTAATTGTCATACAATTTGTTTTGACGAAGCTGCTTCTTGCGATAGAAAGTTTTTCAGAGAAATTTTGTACCAAATTGCAATAGGAAGTGATAAAAAACGAGAAAATCCTGACGGAAGTCTGAAAGAACAAAAAACATTCAATTCCTGTGTGGTCTGCACATCAGAATTTTCAATAATTGACAGTACTGCCCCTAACGGTTTACGTACTCGTATTTTTGAGTTGAATTTTCCGTTAACAAATAGTGCAAAAAATTCAGATAACATAAAAAAATGTGTCTTTCAAAACTATGGATATGCAGGAATTAAATTTGTAGAATTCATAGTAAATTGTAAAATTGAAACTATCATAGATGATTACAATCATAGTATGAAAATTCTCAAGAAAAATCATAACGACTTGGATTTACACGAAGGAGAATTGACAGATAGAATACTCTCAAAACTTGCAGTAATTCTTCTAACCTCTCATTACATCAATGAGTGTTTTAGTTGGGATTTTAATATAAATAACCACATTAAACAACTGCTTTCTATTGAACAATCCGTTGTTTCGGAAGCAGATATTTCAGAAAAAGCTTTGGAATGTGTTTTACAATTTGTAACAAGAAATAATAATCGCTTTTTCCACGAAAACAAGTACGACTTAACCCACGCATATAATGGCGAATCTATATATGGTGTGATTTCATCATTACCATCAACGCCTTCGTATAAAAAGTTGACAATTTTGAGGTCGGTTGTAGAAGAAATCCTCTCAAAAAATGGCTTTGAAAATTTCAAAATAATATACGAGGGTTGGAAAAATAACGGTCGCTTAATAGCAGGTAAAGACAGACCTTATAAGAGATTGAAGCTTCAAAAAGGTTTACCTGTTCAGCAATGTTTTGAAATTAAATTTTCAATAGATTAATAAATGGAGGAAAACACAATGAATATCCAATTACAAAATATAACAGGACATCTTCCAGAGGGAGACTACACAGGTACAATAACTGAAGCAACTGTTTCAATGGACATAAAATACTTGTGGTTGAAAATAAAGGTTGACGGAACATCCAATGAAACTCTCAACATCAGTATGCCTATCAACAGTGTTTTGTTCGATAAATTTGCAAGGTGCTTTTCAGAGGATTTAAATGTCGTAAACACAGATGATTTTGTAAATACAATGATAAAATTCACCTTGAAAGATAGAGAAGCGTTGGCAGGCGAAATATACTCAAAATTTATAAAAATAGTACCTTTTTTCGAAGATGAAGAAGAAAATAATAACGATAATGAAACAAACTAAGAAGAATAACAAAAATTTTCAAAAACATACAAAAACAATGGAACATAGAAAATCTACAGAAAACAAATAAAAATTTTTGAAGAAAAACATCGGAACATAGAGATTTTGCAATTTGTCTCAAAATCATTGAAAAAATAAAATTCTCTCTTTGTTGTTTGTGGAAGAATGGAAATATGGAAAAAAATGCTTTTGAGCAGTAAAGTACAGAGAAAAAGACAATAAAAAACTTGGAAAATGAATGGAAAAAGTGATACCAAAATGGAAATGAAAACAACTAAATTTTGAATATATATTATTCCTTTGAGTAAAAAAATTGAAAGGAGAAAAAACAAAAATGGCTCATATTGAAATAATTGGTGAAGGAAAAAACAAAAAATACAAGGTAATGTACGAACTACCACCTTTGATGGGTGAGAGAAGAAGAAAATCAAAAACATTCCCTGTGGGGACACCTAAAAGCGTTGTTGATGCGTTCAAACGACAAGTTGAAATCGACCTCGCAACAGGTGAATTTGTGAATGCAAAAGAAATTACACTTGATGAATTTACTGAAACTGTTTACTACCCTATATACACGAAGTACCTCAGTCCTACTACGAACTCGAACTACAGAAGATTGTATGAAAGTAGTAAACCATACTGTATAAAAAATGTTTTTGGTAAATATAAACTCAAAGACATAACACGAAGAATGGTACAAAATTGGGTCAACACTCTTTCTGAGAATACGAGCCCGAAAACAGTGCGTAGCTACTTGATGTTTCTTCATTCAATATACAATTCTGCAATAACAGAAGATATCATCAAGCCACATTGCAATCCAACGGAGCATATAAAATTACCACCTAAAAACACGCCACCGATTGAGGCTTACACCATAGAGCAAGTAAATAAGCTTTTGGAATTGTCAAAAGACGATAATATTTCGCATTTGATAATTGCACTCGGTTCTTTATCAGGTTTACGACGTGGGGAGCTCGCTGGTTTGCGTTGGGATAACACCCATATTGATACAGAAAATCCTGAATTAAACATAGTCGAAACAAGAATTGTTGTTGATGGAGAAGAAACGGTCAAAGCACCAAAAACAAAAGCAGGAAATAGAGTGATACCCATTCCAAATACCCTTGCTGAAATTCTCCGTAAAGAAAGATTAAACTACAAAACGAACAAATTAAAATTTGGTAAAGATTTTGTTGATAAAGGCTACGTCATTTCAAAACCAAACGGAGAACCCTATAAACCTGACGGAATCAGTATTCACTATGAAAGATGGATGCACAAAATAGAAAGCGAATACGGAATACCATACAAATCACTTCATAAACTCAGGCATACATTTGCTTCCCTTTTGATAGACAATGGTGCAAATCCTAAGGTTCTGCAAAAAGCGTTAGGTCATCAGGATATAACAATGAGTATGGGCACCTACGCCCATGCATATTTCGACAGATATCAACAGGATATAGCAAAATTGGATGAAATAATTACACTACCCAAAGCAGGCTCTTGTTGAGTGCAACTGTTCTTGTAGAGATAGAAATATTACACTAAAATTCAGGACACTTCAATGTCACTTACACTCTGAAAAACACTAAAAACAAGAATCATTCGTGTGCTTTTCATCAGTACTATCCTAAGTGTAAAATTATTAGGTTTTTCTTCACTTTTTGAAGACTGCATCCTTCAAGTCCCGTCTCTCGCACCAAACTCCACCTTTTTGAAGGTGGAGTTTTTCTTTATTTTCAGCAGTACTTTCCTACGAAAAAACAAACCGCAATTCCTTGATATATAAGGAGTTGCGGTTTTGTTTGTTGTATTCAACAATATATTTTGATTATAATGCTATTTCATTACTGAATTTTAAAGATTCATTCGATGGCAATATTGCCATTTTTACTGTCTCAATACCTGCCATATCTTGAATATCATTTTCAAACTGTATGGTTCTTGAATGTATTGGTGAAAATAACCTTTTTGCATTATGACATATTCTAAGGAACTTCTGTTCTTCATTTTTATAAACACGATAGATGAAATATTTATTTTTACAACTATCAACAAAAGCTATTTCTTGACTACTAAAAATCATCTTTTGCTCAAAATCAAAATTTGTAGTTTTTACATCAAGATAATAAACTTCGCCACTCAAAGTTTCTACACTGAAATCATAAGGTAATCCAGATTCTCCGTCCCTGTTTTTCCAATCATAATGTAAAATTGATTTTGACTTAAGCTGACTTGCAAAGTATTTGTCGACTAGCTCTTCGCCTTCTCTGCCGATACGAGCAAACACCTTTTTTGCCTTTTCTACATCAAATGTTCTATAAGTCTTTTTATAAGTTTTTGAAGTTTGTTCATTAGTTTGTACTGCAACCTCTAACTCTGCGGCAAAACTTTTTCCGCTTTTATTAACTATTTTCTCTAAATAATCCAATATCTTTGAAAAGCTAGTATCGGTTTCATATAAAATTTTTCCTGTTCTTGTTTTAGAGTAAGGTAATTCAGTTAAATCAATACCAAGAGAACATATATCGCCGAATGTTTTAGATTCATTATTGAAAAAGAGAAAAACAAGTTGCTCACTTTCTAATCCAAACCAAAAAAGATACCATTTTAAATTATTGGGTTTAGATTTAGCTGTATCTTTGATAAATGAAACAACACTTACAACGTCTCGTCCACCTGTTTTTATTTTAGGACTTCTGTATGTACCATCAAGATTTTGTATTCTATCAAAATGTGCAGTTAAAAACTCAACGTTTTCCTCGTAAATAACCATTGCATCTGCAAACTTATCGCGATTTGGTAAGAACTCAAGCACATCACCAAATAATCCTATGTGAGTAATATTTCCGTCTGTTCTGTCGAGTTCAGCATCTGAAATAATTTTGTAACCTATTCTTTTTTCATCGTGTAATTTAAAAAACAAAATCAATCACCTCAATTTCAAATGACAAAACAAATAATACATAATAGCATAAACTGTGTTAACAC
Source organism: Acutalibacteraceae bacterium (assembly GCA_045542535.1). Taxonomy (GTDB): domain Bacteria; phylum Bacillota; class Clostridia; order Oscillospirales; family Acutalibacteraceae; genus DTU089. Next base: position 37,708 of record JAZQLF010000005.1, read on the forward strand.
TTATAGCATTTCCTGCTTGTTTATATAATTGTGTATTACTATTTCCTGATAACTCTAATTTAGAGTAATATTCATCGTCAAACCCTTGGAATCTAAAAGCTTCTCTAGGTGTTATCTTGCGGATTCTTTGATTGCAAAGTTCCTCTTTAGAAAACTCAATTTCCAAATATTCCTCTGGATTGTTGGAATTTATATATCCATCGCTAAAATAGTTATCTTGACAAGCCCTATGCATTTTTACCATTGTGGCAGTTAAAGGTTTGGCAATCAACGGATTAATTTCAGATTTTGATTTATAGTTTTTAGTACCACTAGATAAAATTGTTGGTTTAATAACATCGGACAGATAATATTTTTCATCTACCTCTTTTTCTAATACCTCGTGGGTGTTTTTTTGTTTCAACAAAGAGGTTTTTTCTATAACATTTGAAAAAACTTCTTTGATTAGTTCGCTGGAAAAAACAAAATTCGGAAGTTCTTCAGTTGTTGCAAAAATAAACACACGATTTCTCTTTTGAGCTAATCCAAAGTTCTCTGTATTAAAAACGTCATAATATATATTTTGATATCCACAATCCTTTATGGATTGAATTATATATTCAAAAGTTTTTCCTTTGTCGTGTGAAAGCAGATTTCTAACATTCTCTAATAATATGTACTTTGGTTTTTTCCTTTTTAATATTTCAAGAATTTGAAAAAAAACATTGCCTCGCATATCATCAAAACCTTTTTGCTTTCCCATCATACTGAATGCTTGACAAGGAAATCCACCCGTTAACAAATCAAAATTGGGCAAATCAAATATCGCATTTTCATTTTCACAAAAAGCAACTATATCTCCAATGGCTATTTCACCATCTGTATTAAATACAGATTTATATGTATTTACTGCACTAGCATCGATTTCAGAATATGCAATGGTATCTTGTTTAAAGCCAAAATCTTTTTCTAATAAAGTAAGCGCCTGTCTAAATCCGCCTATACCTGCAAATAACTCTAAATGATTCATAAATATTTTCTTACCTCTTCTCCAATTGCTTTAGCCAATTTCACTGGTACTGCATTTCCTATCTGTTTATACCAACTGTTTTGAGGACCATAGAATATAAAGTCATCGGGGAATGTTTGAATTCTTGCCGCTTCTCTTGGAGATAATCCTCGTGCTTGTGTTGGATGTATGTACATATTACAGTCAAATTTCATATGAGATGTAATTGTTTTGCACACATCATTATATTTTAACTTGAAATACTTGTCTTTGAATATTCCATTTCTGCTTTTATAGGGCATAATATCTTCAATGCTTGGGTGTAAAGAATTTGCTCCTTGTGGTAATCTGCTGAAAATTTCTATGTCCCTATCGTTATTAAATCTGTTTTTATGGTTATATAAATATGATATATTTTTGTTACCATTTATGAATGAATAAAACTCAGTTTTTTCGTAGGAATATGGCTTTTGGAAAAAACCAATTTCTTCATTTTCTTCTTTTGAATTGTTTTTCACACGATTAGGTTTCAACTCTGGCAAATCGTATATAGCATCGTATAAATTGAATATAGGGATATTTTCACTGTTTGAAATGATATTTTTAATTATTTCATCAGAATTAACACCGATTCTATTTCCTATCATTATAAGTCTTTCGCGATTTTGTGGAACACCAAAATTTCTAGCATTAAAAACTGCATAAGCAATATTGTAATCCTTTCCAAGAACCGTTTGTATATCTTCTTGAATTTCATCGATTTTGTTAAGCATACCTTTTACATTTTCCATTATAAAAAATTTCGGTTTGACTTTCTGTAGAAAAGAAAGATATTCTTTATAAAGACTATTACGAGGGTCATCTATCAATCTTTGTCTATTCGCCATTGAGAAACCTTGACAAGGTGGACCTCCACAAACCAAATCAATGTCTTGGAAATTGTGTTTGTATTTTTCAAAATCTTGATTCAAATCAGATATATCACCTACAAACATTTGCTCATCAGTTATATTTCTGTTTTGCATATAAGTTGATGCACAAATTGGGTCAATATCACTTGCAAAAGATAAAGAAAAACCAGCCTGTTCTAAACCTAAACTTAATCCACCACATCCGCAAAATAAATCAACCATTTTCATTTTTCATCTACCTCATCTTTTGCAGTTTTAAATCTTGAATCATTGGGTTTTTCTGCTTGTGATGGAATTGCCCAAGCTTCTCCCAATTTAAAAACACCATCTATTCTTCCTTCTGCACATAGGATTTGAACTCTTCGTTGAGAAATCCCCCATTTTTGAGCAGCTTGATTTGCGGTAATAAAATCCATTAGAAACTCTCCTAATAAAAATCCTACTCATATTATATTCGTCCTGACGAACAATGTCAATCCTTTGTATAGTACTTTAAATAGGTATCTAGAAAATACACCCTTTTTCCGCCCATATTCCGCAACTTCCCAACACCCCACCTCTCGCATAGAAAAGCCTATAATTCACAACAAAAAAGTGCAAATTTTCGTTTTAAATTCGGGCATTTTTAGGGAATTAGTTTTGCTATTTTTAGGGGTTGTAAGAATATTTATTTTACTTTTCGGCAGGACTTTGTTCCTTGAAATAAAACCTTGATTTGTTGCGAGAGACGGGACTTGAACCCCTTAAACTTATAGCATATTGAATTTTTTATAGAGAATGTTATAATAAACCCAACAACAAATATTCAGGAGAACAGTTATGGAAGTTAGATTGATAAAGCCAGAAGAGGCTGTGGATTATCTTAAGATATCTGCTGCATCATTCATCTGGAAATTTGATAAAGAAGTGGATAAGGAAGTTGAAATGCCCGTTCTCGGTGCTTTTAATGAAGGAAGACTTATTGCAGGTATGGAGTTATTTGATTTCAAATGCAACTACTGCGGAAATCTCATTAACACACTTGTTCTCAGCGGAATTTGCAGTCAGCCTGAATGCCGCAGAATGGGTGGCGTAAGGGCACTCTTTGATGAAGTGGGCAGAACTGCCGTTGAAAACGACATTGTAGCAGGTTTTCTTTCTCCTTTCTCTATTGAATATTATGAGAAATTCGGTTTTGCAAATCTTAACCGCCTCTTTGCAATCAGTGTACCTTTTCATAATCTTAAGCACATTCCTCGTAATAACGATGTTGAGCTTTATACGGGTGAACAGCTCCCCGAGCTGTGTGAGCTTCACAACAAATGCGTTTTCAAAGAAAATCTTATAACAATAAGAGAGGATGAAAAGCATTTTTGCAAAACTCCTCTTGAAGATGCAGATTATACATACATTCACCGCAATGCCACCGGCGAGGCAGATGGGTATGTTCGTTTCAGTATAAAACGTCCCGACGAACTTATTGCCGAGGAGTTATTTGTACTGACACCCGACGCCCTTAAGGGAATTATCGGTTTTTTACGAAATTACGATGGAATTGTAAAAACTCTGCGTGTAAAAAAACAGTATCCGGGTTCCCCCTTTGCTTGCCTTGTTGATAGAATTGACGACATCAACTATGAATACGATAAAGGATATGCAGGTCGAATATATAATCTTAAAAAACTCCTTGAAAACAACGTGTATCCCAAAGAATACGGCAAATTCAGCATTTTAAGCCTTGATGATTTAGAGCAGAATAAAGGAATATTTGATGTTGAATACCAAAATGGCAAAGCAACCGTCACAAAAAGAACTTTTGGAGATTATGACATATCACTCACACCCCCTGCAGCAGCAAGACTTCTCCTTGCAGGTGAGGGTCACACAGCCGAAACCGCTGTTTACATAGACGGCGTTGAGCTGAAAGGCAATGCAGATGATTTCTTTCGAGCTTTCCCACACCGTGCAACACGTTTTATAGACAGCTTTTGGTCGATATAAAATAAACAAAACCGCAATTCCTTAAATCAAGGAGTTGCGGTTTTTTATATTACGGCATATAAGGATTATCCTCGTATTCGTAATCCTCAGGCATAATCATCGGTCTGAAATAATTTATTGTGTAATCAACGCCCCATTGACCTTTTTTACCTTCCCAATAGCTTGAGTGGGGCTCGATAGAGAGCATACCATCATAATTTTTTGTATAAAGTAAATCCATAACGGATTTCCAGTCTATCATATCAAGACCTGCAGGTGCATCATCGTAATGCTCGCCGTCTATATAAACAGCGCCTTTCAGGTGGAAATGATAAAATCTTTCTCCCCAATCTCTGATTTCCGCAAGGTAGTTACCATTTCTGCTCAGGCAATGAGAAGCGTCATATTTTATACCGAGCTTGGGAAGCGTAGAAAGAACGGGATACCATGCTTTCGGCTCTACAACAAAGTTTTCCCAAGCGCAGTTATATACTGCGATTTTTACATTTTTATTTTCAGCATAAGCAATAAGCTGTTTCAGATAATTGATTGCGATTTCGCAGTTTTCATAAAAGCTTTTGCTTTCGATGTAGTTAACACCTGTATTAAACACAGGACAACCAATTATTGATGCAGCGTCAATTATATTTTTATCATCCTGCAGGGCTTCGGGAATAATTTCGCCGTTTTCGTCAATGCGAGTCTGTCCCCATCTGCCCATTGAGCCTACTTTTACGCTATATTTTTCGCAATAACCCTTTATATCAGGCGCTTTTGCAAGAAATTCTGCGGAATCATAATTATGATTAACGCAAAATTCAACTGCTTCAAGACCTTTTTGGCTAACATATTTAATGTTGCCTTCTTCCCAACCGTTAATTATACCTAATTTCATATAATCACCTCTTATATTTTTAGGTTATCATAAAAATTTTAGAAAAGCAACAACAATATTGCAATCTATTCTTATGTCTTATATAATGATTTCATAAACTATTTGGGGGTATTATTATGCTCAGAAAAAGACAGGTACATCTTGATTTTCATACCAGCGAACTTGTACCCGTTGGCAAGAATTTTTCAAAAGAACAATTTCAGAATGCTTTGAAAGCAGGTCATGTTAATTCCATAACTGTTTTTTCAAAATGCCATCACGGTTGGTCATATCATCCTACCGAGGTTAATGAAATGCACCCACAATTAAAGTTTGATTTGCTTGGTGCTCAGCTTGAGGCTTGTAAGGAAATAGGCGTTAATGCTCCTGTTTATATTTCCGCAGGCTTTGATGAAAAAGAATACCTCAAACGTCCGGAATGGCGTTGGCGTCATACCCCTGATAAAAAGGAACAGCTTGAATATGAAAAAGAAGTGCATTTCCATGTTCTTTGCTTTAATACAGGCTATCTTGATTTCCTTTGTCAGCAAATTGAAGAGGTTATGGTAAAATACAACCCTTGCGGAATCTTCCTTGATATTATTTCACCCAGAATCTGCTACTGCGAAAAATGCGTCAGCGATATGAAAAACCTGGGCCTTGATATTGAAAATGCAGAGGACAGAGAAAATTTCTCTCAAATAGTATTCAATAAATATCTTGAAGAAACTAACAAGGCTGTAAGAAAATACAGTGATACTGCAACAATTTTCCACAACAGCGGTCATGTTCCAAAAGGTGATTATCGCTATATAGATTCCAATACCCACCTTGAGCTTGAAAGCTTACCAACAGGCGGTTGGGGCTATGACCATTTCCCCCTTTCTGCTGCTTATGCTCGTACTGTTGATAATAAGGAATTCCTTGGCATGACAGGTAAATTTCATCATAGCTGGGGTGAATTCGGCGGTTACAAGCACCCTAACGCGCTTATTTATGAAACTGCTTTAAGCGTTGCGAATGGTGCAGGCTGTTCTATTGGCGACCAGATGCATCCTCTTTCCGAAATGAATATGTCAACCTATAATCTTATTGGTAGGGCATATTCATTAATCGAGGAAAAAGAACCCTGGTTGAATGGTGCAGTTAATGTTGCTGATATTGCAGTCTTAAGCCAGGAAGCCGTTACGGGTAACAGAGATGCAAAGGCTGATATTGGCGCAAACAGAATGCTCCTTGAAAATCATTTTCTTTATAATTTCATTGATGAAACTGCGCAATTTTCAGATTACAAGCTTCTCATTTTGCCCGATGTTTCAGTCCTTGAAGAAAAAACAATTGAAAAAATAAAAGCATTTGCAGAAAACGGCGGTAAAATTATCGCCACCGCAGATGCCTTAGTGAAAGACGGCAAATTCTTCCTTGATTTTGGCGCAGAATACAAGGGTAAAAATGAATTTAATCCTACATATTTTGTTCCCGATTTTGAAACAGTAAACGGCACAACTGAATATGTTATGCGATGTGATTTTAATAAATTTGAAGCTGAAAACGGTGAAATCGTTGCATATATGCAAAACCCATATTTCAACAGAACTTTAGAGCATTTCTGCTCTCATATGCATGCCCCCAACAACCCTGATGAAGTTTTCCCCGGTGCAGTAATCAACGGCAATATTGCATATATTGGTTGGGACATTTTTACTGCTTATGCTAATCACGGACATCTTTGCTTCAAAGAGCTTTTTACATACATTATTAAAAAAATGATGGGTGACGAAACAACAGTTTTTGCAGATGTTCCCGATAAAGCAGTTGCAACTTACACAAGGCAAGAAGCAGAAAAAAGAAACATTCTCCATCTTCTTTTTGCTCATACAACTCTCCGCGGAACAAATACAGAGGTAATTGAAGACACAGTTCCCCTTTACAATGCTAAATGCAGTGTAAAATGTAATAAGCCCTCAAAAATTACTCTTGTCCCCTCGGGAGAAACTTTAGATTTTGAATATGTTAATGGCAGAGCAGAATTTACAGTGCCTAAGGTTGATATTCATCAAATGGTTGAAATCAAAGATTGATTAAAATAATAAAACCGCAATTCCTTCAAAAAGGAGTTGCGGTTTATTTTATTATTCACTTAAAACACAAACATAAATCTTCCACCGGGAGCAACGTCGCCGTTCTGGTAGAAATCAAGAATATCGCCCTGGGTCTGCATATTATCAGACAATTTGAAATTGAAATGAATTTCTTCACTTTTTTCGAGTCCGAGAGCCTCTCGGGGAATTTCAAGATACATTACATTTTTATTTATATTGTAAGTGCCTTTGCCGGTTTCTTTGAATTTCCAACCGCCAGTGCTTTTTTCAATAATAACTTCACTTTCGGTTGCATTCTCTCTGTTGATTACATATTCAAAGCCTTCCCAATTATCGCTTTTACCCGTTGCATCTGTATCAATAAATAAGCGCATCCAGGCTTTATCTTTGTAAGAAGTTATATCGTCAACAGTTTCAATACGGAAATAGATATTTTCTTTATCGTATGTAACCTTTACATTTTTGAAATCGTTGCGCATTGTGTCGCTTTCATAATGAACACCCTGCCAACTATCAGCATTTCTCTTTCTTGTGCTGTTTACATAATGGTTATATTCTTTGATGTTATTCCATTGAGAATCCTTACCGAAAATATCGATTGTTGCGCTACTTGCAGAAGCTTCGGCTTTGTCCATACCCTTGAATTTTCTGATATTTGCAACAAGCTGATAATAATAGTGGTCTTTGAGAATACCCTTTGCAGGTTCAATATCGCGGCTGTATTCATCGCTGAATTGGTCGGGGAAAGCGTTTTCTGTTCCGCCCCATTCTCTCCAACGACCTGCTAACCATTCATTCCAACCGGTTACGAATATAAATTCGGGATCACATTCTATTGCATAATCCCATTGTTGTTGGAAATTAAGTCCGTAAAGAAGTGAATTTTCTATTGAAGAATCAACTGTTACTATTTCGTCGCCCTTTTTATAGGTGTATGAATAATCTCCGTGGGTAAAGCTTCTGCCTTGAACATTTCCGCCATTATTCATTGCAACGAGCTGACCGTCTGCCGCATTCTGTGCAACAGAAACGCACATCTGCTCAATTCCATCTGTGAGAGTTTTGCCATATTGGGTCTGTGGGTAATCACTACACCAACCCCAGTTTTTCTCGCTGATATATGTATCTTCTGCAAAATATGTAGGCTCATTTCTGCGGAAGGTGAAGAAATCAAGAATCTCTTTTTGGTCATCAATTTCTTCGTCAAGGGCCTCCGGGTCTGCCATAATTAAGGGCTTACCGTCCCAGAAGAACCATAAATCCTGGTATCTGCCCTTTGAATAAATATTGTTATAAAGATTTTTAAGAGAGGTTTCGGGATCTTCGCCTGCGTTAAAGGGAAGCATAAATGCAATTTGAGGAACATTTACGCCCTCATCTCTTGCCTCCTCGAAAATTTTGAAAAGAACCTCATAGCCCTCTTCCCATATCTGAGTACCATTTGTGCAGTCGAAAATTATAACATCAACACCTGCATCTGCAATTAACTCTGCATGCTTTCTCACAACATACTCATCAAGGTTTGTGTAGTAGCCAAAAAGAGGCTCGTTCCAATAATGAGGTATTCCGTCTCCGTCATCTGTCCAGACGGGATTATCAAAATCTCTTATCGCATTAGGATTCTGAATAAGCATTTCGGTAATATTTCTTGCAGGGCGGTTCTGGGAATGATGATAGTGCCATGTCCAATAAAACATACCTACAAATTTTTCCTGCTTCTTTTCCCCTACCTCTTCATAGGTGGGAAGAGTTCTGCCGAGGCCGTCAACAGCAGTCCAGGTATCTGGATTAACTTCGCCATAGGTATTCTCGTTTACATTTTCAATCCCATTTCCGAAAATATCTTGGCGATATACTGCAACAAGTATTATTGCGGTAACTACAATCACCGCGCAAAGAATCGGAACTGCTATTTTTATAATTTTTTTCATAAAAGCACCTCATTTCACTTTATAGTATAAAATGATTTTTCCAAAAAAGCAACGAAAACAGATATAAAAACTCCTCCCGACCGAAATCGAGAGGAGTAAATTTTTACTCTTATTTATAAAGAGGTCCGTAAGCTTCGCAAGCGCGGAAGTCTGCGCTTTCAAGCTCTTGTGTGCCGAATGCGTTCCAGCAAGCAGGACGGAAGATTTTGCTTTCGTCAACGTTGTGCATTGAAACGGGAATTCTGAGCATTGAGCAGAGTGTGATAATATCTGCACCGATGTGACCGTAGGAAATTGCGCCGTGGTTAGCACCCCAGTGGTTCATAACTTCATAAGCAGAGGTGAAAGGACCTTTGCCTGTAAGAGTGGGAGCGAACCATGTGCAAGGCCATGTGTAGTCTGTTCTCTTCCAGATAACGTCTGAAACTTCATCGGGAAGTGCTACTGTGTAACCTTCGCAAATCTGAACTGTTGGTCCAAGGCCTTTAACAAGGTTAAGACGAATCATTGTTGCAGGCATTTCAGCTCTTGTAAGGAAACGGCTTGAATATCCGCCGCCACGGAAATAACCGTTATCAGCTGCGCACCATTCTGTTGCATCATTGATTTTCTTGATATCTTCTTCAGTAATATCATACCATTCTTTGATGATACCGTTGCCGTCTGCATCTTTAACCTCGCCGCAAGCGTCAAGACAGCAAGCACCGGAGTTGATAAGGTGAATAAAGCCTTCGGATTCTTTAGCTTTACCTTCAAGGTCATAGCCTGTAACTCTCTTAACTGCTTCGGGGCTCCAGTATGTACGAACGTCTGCGAACATCTGGGGTCTGTTTGTAAGGAGCTTCATAAGGAGCATGCTTACGCCGTTAAGTGTATCATTTTCTGTTGCAAGGATGTAGGGCTCTCTTGCGCCGTTCCAGTCAAAGCTTGTGTTGAGCATTGCTTCTGCAAAGTCTGCGTTGGGATAGAAGTCTGTCCACTGTCTCTGACCCTGGAAGCCTGCTGCAATAGCATTGTGACCTACCATTTCTTCCTCTCTGCCTTCGGGAAGATTGGGGTTGCCGTTCATAAGGTCTTTGATGATGCACATCATTTTAACTGTGAATTCCCAGTCTTTTTCTTTCTGTTCGTCGCTCTTTCTTACGAACTCGGGGTTCTTATCAAAGCCAACCTTGCAGTTTTCTTTAACCCATTTATATGCTCTCTTATATTCTTCTTCGTCATAGATGCCTTCTTCCATTCGACGGATAACTTCAACCTCGTCAACGGATTCAACACGCATACCGAGATATTCCTCGAAGAAGTCTGTATCGATTGAAGAACCTGCAATACCCATGCAGATAGAACCGATCTGAAGGTAAGATTTACCTTTCATTGTTGCAACTGCAACTGCACTTCTTGCAAAGCGAAGAAGTTTTTCTTTAACATCTTCGGGCATTGTTGTATCGTCAGCATCCTGAACATCTCTGCCGTAGATACCGAATGCGGGAAGACCTTTCTGTGCATGAGCTGCAAGAACTGCTGCAAGATAAACTGCACCGGGACGCTCTGTTGCGTTGAAGCCCCAAACACCCTTGATAGTTGTGGGATCCATATCCATTGTTTCGGAACCGTAGCACCAGCAGGGAGTAACGGAAAGAGTAATCATAACGCCTTCCTTACGGAATTTTTCTGCACAAGCAGCTGCTTCCGCAACACGACCGATTGTTGTATCAGCGATAACAACTTTTACGGGTTCGCCGTTTGAATATTTAAGATTTTTTGTGAAAAGTTCAGCAGCGGACTTTGCCATATTCATAGTCTGCTCTTCAAGAGACTCACGAACTTTGAGAGGTCCGCGTCTGCCATCGATAATGGGTCGAATACCGATTACGGGATATTCGCCGAGAAATCTGTTCTCTGCCATAATAATATCATCCTTTCAACTGTGCAAAGGCGCACAGATTATTTCATTTAATAGTATAGCACAAATATTTTTCTTTGCAATTGATATAAAGTAAAATTTTCCTTTAAATATTAGGTGAAATTGCCAAATGTTAAATATATAACATTTATTGACAAAATTTTACTATCATTATACAATTATTTTGTATTTATTGGAAATACGGAAAGGATGGTTTTAATGAAAAACCAAAGAAAACGCAGATTTTTTGCGGTGCTTATTATGTGCATTTTTATGTTCACTCTCGGCACAATCTGTTCCGCAACAGCTGATGAAGATGCAGCGGTTTTAACTATCGGTGCAAAGGAATCCAACGATGTAGTCACCATCACATACGATGAAGAGGATGGTCCACTTACCCTTGATCTTAACAAATATGATGATGCACTTGTTTATTCTGAACACTATGCTGACAACATCGAACTTGATGAAGATTTTGACGCTCATACAGAAAAAGCAATCAAAACGGTGCAGGGTACTGTTCCTGCTTATTCAACATTCTGGGCATTGCTTGCTCCCATTATTGCTATCGTTCTTGCTCTTATAACAAAAGAGGTTTATTCTTCACTTGTTATCGGTATTATCGTTGGCGGTGCAATTTATGCAGGCGGTAATTTTGAAGGAACTCTCGTTCACGTTGTAAGTGACGGCTTCATTGCAAACGTTGCAGACTCCTACAATATGGGTATTCTCATATTCCTCATTCTTCTCGGTGCTCTTGTTTCTATGATGAACAAGGCAGGCGGTTCTGCAGCATTCGGTAGATGGGCAACTGCTCACATCAAATCAAGAGTTGGCGCTCAGCTTGCAACAATCGCGCTCGGTGTTCTTATTTTCATCGACGACTATTTCAACTGCCTTACAGTTGGTTCAGTTATGCGTCCCGTTACAGACGGCCACAAGATTTCCCGTGCAAAGCTCTCATACCTCATTGACGCAACAGCAGCTCCTGTTTGTATTATCGCTCCCATTTCCTCATGGGCAGCAGCTGTTGCAGGTTTTGCAAGAGGCGCAGGTGCAGAAAACGGCATCAGCCTTTTCATCCAGGCTATTCCCTACAACTTCTATGCACTTCTTACAATTGCAATGATGATTTTCCTTGCTATCACAGGTCTTGACTACGGTCCTATGAAAAAGCATGAAAAGAATGCTAAAGAAACAGGCGACCTTTTCACAAGCGGTACAAAACAGGCTGTTCAGGAAATGGCAGTTAACGAAAAAGGCAGAGTTTGCGACCTTATCGTTCCCATTATCATTCTTATCGTTAGCTGTGTTATCGGTATGATTTACTCCGGTGGCTTCTTCAGCGGTGAAAGCTTTATTGATTCTTTCTCCAACTCAGACGCTTCCGTTGGTCTTGCTTACGGTGCTTTCGTTGCAATCATTCTTACTGTTGTATTCTATCTTCTCAGAAGAGTTCTTTCTTTCAAAGATATTATGGAATCTCTTCCCGAAGGTTTCAAAGCAATGGTTCCCGCTATTATGATTCTTGCTTGCGCTTGGACTCTTAAAGCTATGACAGACTCTCTCGGTGCTAAGATTTTCATTTCTCAGCTTATCGAAGGCAGTGCAGCAGGCTTCCAGGCTCTTCTTCCTGCAATTATCTTCGTAATCGCAGTTGGTCTTTCCTTTGCAACAGGTACATCCTGGGGTACATTCGGTATTCTCATTCCCATCGTTCTCTCCGTATTCGGTGCAGGCGAACCCATAACAATCGTTGCTATTTCTGCTTGTATGGCAGGTGCTGTTTGCGGTGACCACTGCTCACCCATTTCCGATACAACAATTATGGCATCCGCAGGTGCACAGTGTGACCACCTTAACCACGTTTCAACACAGCTTCCCTATGCACTTACAGTTGCAGGGGTTTCCGCAGTAAGCTACGTTATTGCAGGCTTTGTTCCTAACTGGATGATAGTTCTTCCTATCGCTTTCGTTCTTATGATTGGTACACTCTTTGTTATTAAAGCAGTTACAAATAAGAAAGCGTAAATTTAAGTATAAAAAATCGTCACTCGAAAGAGTGGCGATTTTTTATTAGTTAAAACTGGCAAATGACAAGTTTTTGGACCTGCGGTCGGCATTATAATTCGGAATTCGAAATTCGGAATGTCGGGTCTGCGACAGCATTATAAAATTCAAATCTGAAATTTATATTTCTGAATAATTATTTTCTTATATATAGTTTATTACTTTTAAAAAAGTTTTTCTTTGCGAAGCTATATAATATTCGGAAACGCAGTTTCCCCGAAACTCTTCACTATTCACTCTTCTCTCTTCACTTAAAACAAAACTCCATCTCATTTGTAGTGGAGTTTTGTTTTATTTGCAGAAATCTTGCATATATGTTATAATAATTATAGTTGCAAATGATTTTCATTTAGGAGATGAATATGAACGAAACAAGAAAGCAAAAGATACTCCATAACGTAAAAAAATTCAAAATTAAAAATTTCCTTCTATTAACTGTTGCAGGAATTATAAATGCTTTTGGTGTTACGGTGTTTTTAAACCCTGTAAAGCTTTATGACAGCGGTATTTCGGGCACTTCAATGCTTCTTGCCCAAATCACTCCTGAATACCTTACACTTTCAATTTTTCTTCTTATTTTAAACGTACCATTGTTTTTTTATGGACTTAAAAAGCAAGGAGTTCATTTCACGGTCTATGCTATATATACCGTTGGAATTTACTCACTTATGGCGTGGCTTATTACCGATATTTTACCTATCGATGTGAACCTTGCCTCGCCCCTTGCAGGAACAGATTTACTTCTATGCGCCATTTTCGGCGGTATGGTTTCCGGTATCGGTAGCGGTATTGCAATTCGCTACGGCGGTGCAATGGATGGTATTGAGGTTATGGCAGTTGTTTTTGCAAAGAAACTTGGCATAACTGTTGGAACATTTGTTATGATTTATAACGTAGTTCTTTATATTATCTGCGGCATTATAATTGACAGCTGGATTTTACCTCTCTATTCCATAGTTGCCTACGGAGCCGCCCTTAAAACCGTTGACTTTATCGTTGAAGGTCTTGACCGTGCAAAATGCGCTATGATTGTTACTACCGAGCCCGATGATATATGCTTCATTTTAGGTGAGGTTTTTGAAACAGGAACAACAAAAATAGAAGTAATCGGCGGTTATTCAAATGAACCGAAAACAATGGTTTATTTTATTGTCAACCGTTTCCAGGTTGCAAAGCTTAAAGAAATTGTTCACGAAACTGACCCCCACGCTTTTATTACAATAAGCGAGGTTGCAGATGTGTTTACATCGGAACATGATAAATAAAAATTGACTCCATACACATTTAAAAGTGTATGGAGTCTTTTGTTTTACTTCATAAGATTATTTAAGAAATCAACTGCTGCTTTGATATCAACCTCGGGTTTGTCGCCAACCTCGCGTTCGATTGTAAGGAAGCCGTTATAGCCGATTTCTTCAAGTGCTGCAAGGTATTTGGGGAAATCTACGCTACCTTCGCCGAGAGGAACTTCAATGAAAGAATCGTCCTCTATAATAACATCTTTTTTGATTCCGTAAACAATTTCGGGATCGCAATAGAAAATCTGTTTACCGTCTTTTGCGTGAGTATGAACGATGTATTTTTTAAGGTTATGTACTGCCTGAACGGGATCGTCACCTGTTACCATAACAAGGTTTGCAGGGTCAAGGTTTACGCCAACGCCTGTGGAATTAAGGCTATCAAGGAAGCCTTTAAGAACTGCGCTTGTTTCAGGACCTGTTTCAACTGCAAAATGAGCATCAATTGAATCCGCATATTCTGCAAGCTCATGACAAGCTTCCTGCATAATTTTATATCTGTCGTGGTTGGGATCTGAAGGAACAACACCGATATGAGTTGTTACAATATCTGTTTCAAGGTCTTTTGCAAGGTCGAGAATTCTCTTTGATTTTTCAACTCTCTCTTTGTTAAGGTCCTTGTGGATAAACCCACCGCCACCAAGGTCACCGCAAAGAGCGGAAATAATAAGTCCGTTGTCTTTAACAAGATTCAAGAACTCTCTTCTCTTTTCGGGAGAAAGGTTTTCTGGAGCCATTTCGCCGTGGGTTGAATAAACCTGAATACCCTGTGCACCACATTCAGCCGCTTTTCTTACTGAAGTGGGAATGTCGGTTCTGAAGCTGTTAATGATGATACCAATAGGAAATTTTTTCATTTTGAACACCTCTGAAAAATTTATTTAGAATTTATTTTCATTGCTATTTTGAAATTCCTGCATCTCGGGAGAGAGATTTGTCTGTGCAGGTTGTGTTGATTGGTACTGTGGTTGATATTGGGGCTGATATTGTGGTTGAGAAATTGGCTGCTGATTGCCGTTATATGCGTTCATATTGGGAACATTGGTATAAAAACCGCCGTTATTCTGCATGGGCTGATATGAAGAATTCTGCATATAATGCTGACGCATTGCCATTCTTGCCTGTTCAATAGGACCAAAAAATTCTTTATATTCTTTAAGCTTCTTTCTTGTTTTAATATAGAGAACAAAGAGAACTATTGTAACAATTGGGAAGCAGATTATTACAAAAATTATAAACAATGCTGTGCCAACTGTTCCTGAATGATATGTATAATAACTATCTGTTAAAACATCTCTTTCAAGAGCATCAATATAATGTTCTGCTTTTGAAAAATCCTGAGATTTAGTAAGTTTTTCTCCATTAAAATATGTTCCGTTAACAATGAAACTGCTCATAAACTCTTTTAAAAACTCAGGTTCTTTTTCAAAACTTTCATCATAACTTGCTGTTAAAATAATATAAAGATTTTCTTTAGTTGTTAAAAGATAAGCGTGTAAAAATTCTTCGGAAACTCCATCATCCCCGATACCATAAATATAACAAGCAGTAATGCCATTGATATTGCCTTTTTCAGACTTTTTTATTTCAAGCTTAGTTGACTCTTCAACGGAATAAAACTTTGAAAATCTATCTTTTATTACACCTAAATCTGTATCATTAATTCCCTCGGGAAAAAGAATATTTCCCTCAACAAAAATTTCGAAATCACATATAAGCTCGTCTTGACTTACAAAGTAATAATGATCATCACCACTAGTGTTATCCAAATTAAAATTTTCAGGAATCTCGGCATAAAATTTATCATTTGAAAGAGTTTTTCCCTTTGCAAATGCGCTAACAACACCGAAGCACATTATGAAAACTAAAACAAGTGATAAAATTTTTATTATTCTTTTCATTTTATTCCCCTGCGCTTTCATTATTTTCAACTACCTGAGTTTCAGGTGTTTGAACAGGTTGTTGGGGTTGCTGAGCTTCCTCTAAATTATTAACTGCATTTGTAACATAAGAGGGAGTCTGGGGAACATTCTGATTTATGGGGTTTTGCTGATATACGGGATTTACAGGTGGTTGATAAGGAGCATTAACAGGTTGATTATAACTATAACCACCGTAATTCTGAGTGGGTATATTATAGCTTGGTACACTGCCGTAAGTCAATTCATATTGTCTGAGCTTCTTTTTGTTTTTTGAATATTTACTTATTAAAACAATTGCGACAATAATTAAAATCAATGTAGGAGCAATGGTGAATAAAGCTATAAATCCGGAAACCATTGTAACCATAGTATCATCTTCAAAAAAATCACCCATAAAGTTTTCCTGTGCTGCAGCAACAACTTCATTGTATGCAGGTGAATTTGAAAAATCGTGGTCACCGTTTCTTTCGGGCTTGTCACCGTCAAAATGTGTTCCGTTAAAGACTATTCCGTAAACGGTAGTCATTAAAGCTCCGTATTTTTCTGTATTCCCCTCTATATCTTCATAACAAACAACAAATATATTTTCCTTTGTAGCAAATATGTATGCGTTGAAATAATATGCAAATTCATTGTTTAAATCATCTTCAGAATAAGCATAATTTCCTTGAAAATAATAGCAGGAATAACCATTTGCTTCTCTTTTTTCTGTGGTTTCATAGCGAACAAAACATTCATCTATTCTTTCAATGTCACCATCATATAAATAATAATGTTCGAAAACTTTCTGAACTTGCCCTTTTTCCAAAGAAGTTATTCCATTTGGTGCGAATTTATTTTCACCAACACAAAATTCTATGTAATTCCCCTCTTCATCACTATAAGATAAGCAGTCAGAAAAAATAGATAATTCATATTCCCAAGGAATATTGGCAAAAATTTTATCGTTTTCTTCTATAGCTTTTATATCATCGTGAGCAAAAGCACCTGAAGAAAGAGTAAAGGAAAGAACCAATAAAACTGTAAGTAAAAGAGAGAGTTTTTTAATGTTTTTCATCAGAACTGCCCTCCTTGCTGATTATTCATATCATTCTGAGGTACATATGGGTTACCTGCAGGAGCTGTTCCCATAGGTGCTCCCGTGGGATTTACGGGTTGTCCTTGATAAGCTACATTATTAGTATTGGGAATATAATTTGTCGGTACATTCTGAGGAACAGGACCAAAAAATCTTTCAAATTCCTTAATTTTTTTCTTGGTTTTGCTGTTAAGCACACCGAAAACTATTACCAAAACAAGGGCAGGTAAAAATAATGACATAAACATTGTGCCCACCATTGCAACCATGAAGATTTTTCCGCCGCCTTCGCCGAAAATTTCTTCAAATTCTTCCATCATATCAGCTTCTGTCTGAATATCAGGATGTTCGGGCGAAATTTCGTCGGATTCAACGAAAGGCATTTGAGAACTTCCGTTTTCCTCTGCAGCAAATGCTCCAATAGTTAAAAAGCACATTAAAACTGCAAGAACGAGAGCAAAAATTGAAATTTTTCTTTTCATTAAGCATCCCCCTTTATTTTTTTCCAATATTCTTTAGCCGCCTGCTCCTGTTTATTGTCGCCATATTCATAATACTTGGCATTTTTAAGAGCGTCCGGCAAATATTGCTGTTCTACCCAACGATTAGGAAAATCGTGGGGGTATTTATAAAACTGACCTTTAACCTGGGCATCGTCACCGTCAAAATGCTTGTTTTGAAGCTGACGGGGAATAGGTCCGCTTTTACCTTTTTGAATATCGTCCATAGCGGCAATTACGGCGTTATGGGCGGTATTTGATTTTGGAGAATTGCATACTAAGATAACTGCATCTGCAAGGGGCAATTTTGCCTCGGGCATACCCACCTGAAGAGCTATATCTGTTGCTGCCTTTACAATGGGCAAAATCATCGGGTAAGCAAGTCCTACATCTTCCGCCGCACAAACCAAAAGACGGCGGATTGCAGAAGTCATATCCCCTGCTTCTAAAAGTCTTGCAAGATAATGTACTGCTGCATCAGGGTCAGAGCCTCTCATTGATTTTTGGAAAGCTGAAAGGATGTCATAATGCTCGTCACCCTCTCTGTCGTACCTCATTGCGCTCTTTTGAGTAAGCTCTTTTGCATTCTCAAGAGTAATTATTCTCTTTTCATTTTCCTGGGGTTTGCGAGAAGCTAAAACACAAAGTTCAACTGCATTGAGAGATTTTCTCACATCTCCACCGCAAGCAGTTGCAATATGTAACGAAACACCATCTTCAACCTGAAATTCTTCGCCTTTTTCTTCTGCTAAGAGATTGAAGCCTCGATTAACTGCTTTTTCAACCTCGTCAGGTGAAACGTGCTTGAATTCAAAAACGGAAGAACGGCTTAAAATTGCACTATATACATAAAAATATGGGTTTTCCGTTGTAGATGCTATGAGAGTTATTGAGCCGTCTTCAATATACTCTAAAAGGGTCTGCTGTTGCTTTTTATTAAAATACTGAATCTCGTCAAGATAAAGAAGAATTCCGTTAGGAGCAGTAAAAGCATTAAGGTCTTCCACAATATCTCTTATATCTTGAGTTCCTGCTGTGGTGCAGTTAAGCTTACGAAGAGTTCTGTCGGTTTTCTTTGCTATCATTCGGGCTAAAGTAGTTTTGCCAGTACCGGAAGGGCCGTAAAATATAAGGTTGGGAAGCTCTCCCGATTCAATTATATTTCTTAAAGGCTTACCTTCACCGATAAGATGCTGTTGACCAACTATTTCGTCAATACTTTGTGGACGGATTCTGTCCGCAAGAGGTGTGTGCATGATTAACATCCTTTAATTACTAAATTAAAAATTTCGTAAGATACCAGATACCAGATACCAGATGCCAGATACCAGTGAAGCAAATAGCAATTAGCAAATAGCGATTAGAAAAAACTAAATGCTTTGTTCTACTAATATAATGTTTGGAAGCGAAGCTTCCCCAACATTTTGAATTTCGAATTTCGAATTTCAAATTTTAAAACATTTGCCATTCAAAAAATCCGATTATTGCTGCAATGATAAATGGTAAAGTACCACATTTTCTGAATAAAACCGATCGTTTCATATCAGGTGAAAGATCTAATTTATCTATATTTTCAATATTTTTCGTCAGTTTCTTATAATACAGATTTGTTGCATAAATACCCATTGCTATACGAATACCGTAGATGATAACATACTTGAATATATTCACTATTAATGGGAACTTATATTCTACACTTAATTTATAAAGTGTCATCTGTTTTTCCGTTAAGGAAACATCCGCTGAATTTGAGTAATATAAAAGAATATCCTCTGCATAATAAGGGTCTTCTTCCTGACAGGCTACTATAGCATCAGTTAATGCATCATCAGTATAGATACAATAGAACAGAGAACCGAAAACAAGTACATAAAGAGCTAATATAACTGCTGCAATTTTATACATTTTCCTGTATAAACTCCAAGCCAGAGGAACGAAAAATCCTGCTATATTCCAGGACACACCTTTTTTTGTTTTATCGATGAGCATAAAGCGGGGAATATAGTATTTTTGATTTTTTCCTATTGCTGCTTCATAGAAAGAAACATGCTTCCCATTAAGCATTAAATCATTTTGGTTATTATTAATTTCTTCAAAAATTTCTTGAACAATTTGTTGTGCATTATCTTTTTCAGCTTCATTATCAGAGGTTTCAGATTTCAAAAAATCTGCATTTTGCTCTTGATTTTCTTCCTCTATTACATCCTGAAATTCAACTTCAATAGGTTCATTTGTACCATGTTTGTCCTCGTTAACACATTTTCCGTTCTGAATATAACATTCTCTGTGATAAGGTGTTCCGCATTCGGCGCAAACAACAACATCGTCATCTTCATTAAAAACATTATGACAAACGGGGCATTTATAATTTGTGTATTTCATTATTCGCCTTTCTTTTCACATTTAAATATATGATTTCAAAATAAATATTACAGTAATTTTTTCATAAATGCAATATTTTACAACTTAAATTTTCATTATTTTAATATATTCAAAATTTTTTGAACATTTCTTTTGCAAATTGTCGACTTTTTTCTTAATTTTGTTGAAAAAAACCTCACTATATGATATACTTTAATAGAATATATTATAGTAATTATATACATTATATATAGTAAATTTTTGGGGTGAAATTATTGGATAACATTATTGAACTTTGGAATGCGGTTCTTCAGGAAATCGCAGGTAATGTTTCAAATGCGGTTTTATCTACTTGGATTAAAGATCTGGTTCCGATTGATTTTGACGGAGACTGTGTTCTTGTACAAGCTTCTTCTGAATTTAAAAAGAATATTATTGACAATCGTTTTTCAGGGGAAATTTCTAAAGCTTGTGAAGCTGTAATTGGCTTCCCGGTTCAGGTTAGGGTAACAGTCGATGAATCTTCTTTAAAAGCAGAATCTTCAAAATCTTCAAATAATTACGATAACAGCAATATTTCCGGAGAAAATGAACTGGACTCTTCAAAACTCGAGCCCACTTTCAGTAACTTTATCGTTGGCTCAACAAACCAATTTGCCTATGTTGCAGCCGTTGCGGTTACAAATAATCCCGGAAGCGTTCACAATCCCCTTTTCATTTATGGTGAATCCGGTTTGGGAAAAACTCATTTGCTTAAAGCAATCAGAGCGGAAATAAAAAATAAAATGCCCACTATGAATATCGTTTATACAAGCGGTGAAAATTTTCTTAATGAAATGATTAACCACATGGGCGATAAAAATATGTCGGAATTCCATAATAAATACAGAAGTGCCGACATTCTCCTTATGGACGATATTCAGTTTATCGGTAAAACAAGCGTTGCTCAGGAAGAATTTTTCTATACTTTTGAAGCACTTATTAACCAGGGAAAACAGATTGTACTTACATCGGACCGTCCGCCTAAAGACATTCCCACTTTGGAGGAAAGACTTCGCAGCCGCTTTGTTCAGGGTCTTCTTGCTGATATTCAGCCCCCCATGCTTGAAACACGAATTGCTATTATTCGCCGTAAAGCTCAGGCATTTAATATGACAATTCCTGATGATGTAGTCGAATTCATCGCGGAACGTCTTAAAAATAATGTACGTCAGATTGAAGGCGTTGTAAACAAGCTTTATGCAGTATATTCCATTGACGGAAACGCTCCCACAATAGGCGTGGCAAACGATATTATCAAAGATATTATTTATTACGCTCAGCCTACTGAGGTTACAATAAATAATATTATTGACAAAGTTGCAAGAAGCTTTGGAGTTTCTCCCGAGGACATACGCTCGGAAAAGAAAAAAGCAGAGATTTCAAATGCACGTCAAGCGGCTATGTATATTATGAGAGAGGTAACAAACCTTACTTTTGAAGAAATTGGTAGCCAATTCGGCGGTAAAAAGCACTCAACAGTTATTTATTCCATTGAATCCTGCGAAAGCAAAATGGAGGACAACCCCTCTCTTAAAAATAATATATACGATATTATGAAAAGCATTAAAGACGAAAGAATAGACTAAATGCTTTCAGCATATAGGAAACCCCCGGCGAGGACTTTTGTAATGCCAACGGCATTATTTTTGAACAATTTGAACATCGATGTTTAAAAAGTTATGAACAATTTAAACACGGATGTTTTTAAAGGTCGTTTTACTGACAAAATTAAACATTTTATAGACGAGCCTTTAAAGTGGCTTTAAGTCTTATAAATCAAGGCGAAAAATGTGTTTTCTACAATTTGACAGTACCTACTACTGCTACTGTTTAAATTAATATTTTTAACGCTTTTTTCACTTTTATTCACAAAATAAAAAACTTTTATTTCTATCTTTATGGAGGTAGCATTATGAAAATAATTTGTAACACAACAATTCTCGCTGAGGCTTGTAATATCGTTCAACGCGGTGTTCCTCAGAAAAGCACTCTCCCTGCAACAGAGGGTATTTACCTTCAGGCTAAAAATTCAAAACTTATTCTTACAGGTTATGACCTTGAAGTAGGTATCACAACTTCTATTGAATGTTCAACTGAAATTGAAGGAAGCATTGTTCTCAACGCTCGTCTTCTTTGCGATATTTTGAGACGTTTACCTTCTCAGAGTGTTACTATCAACTGCGACAGCCACAATCTCTGCAAAATTACTTCAGGTGAAGCAGAATTTTCTCTTGTTGGTATTCCCGCAGATGATTATCCTGAGCTTCCCACAGTTTCAGGCGGTGTACCTTTCGCAATTAAACAAGGTATTCTTAAAAATATGGTTAAACAGACCATTTTTGCAGTTGCAGTTCAGGACATTAAGCCCGTTCATAAAGGTATCAAATTTGAAGTTGAAAATAATAATCTTCGTCTTATTTCCTGTGATGGCTTCCGCCTTGCAATAAGAAATGAAACAGTTGAATATGCAGGTGAAGATATGACATTTGTTGTTCCTGCAAAAACACTTTCAGAAGTTGTTAAATTAACAGATGATGACGAAGCAAACATTACTTTCTCTATCGGTAAGAAATTTATTCTCTTCGAAATCGGTAATTACAGAATTATTTCCCGTCTTTTAGAAGGTGAATTCTTTAATTATAAAAATGCAATTCCCTCCGAAAGCTCAACAAAAGCAAGAGTTAACCTTAAACTTATTCTTGATAGCGTTGAGAGAACATCTCTTCTTATTACAAGTAAAATAAAGAGCCCTGTTCGCTGCATTTTTGATGATAATACAATAAGAATTTCAAGTGCAACCTCTCTTGGTGCAGCAACTGATAAAATTCCCGCTTCAATTGAAGGAAAACGCCTTGAAATCGGCTTCAATAACACCTATTTAACAGACTGTTTACGTACAGTTGACGTTGATGAAGTAAAAATTGAACTTTCAAGCCCAGTTTCACCTATTATTATTAAACCTATCGAAGGTGACAACTTCATTTTCCTCATTATTCCTATGAGATTAAAAAATGAAAATATAGGCTAAAAGTTTTGAACAATATTTGAAAGAATGTTTATTAAATGAAAATAAAAGTTAAAGTAGCTCAAAAAGAACACAAAGATTTTATTTTAAAAGGTGATTATATTCGTCTTGATGACCTTTTGAAAAATGTTGGTGTTGTTAATACGGGCGGTCATGCAAAAATAATTATTCAGGAAGGCGAAGTTAAAGTAAACGGAGAGGTTTGCACAATGCGTGGTAAAAAACTTCGTCAAGGTGACTGCGCTGAATATGAAAGAATAATTTACGACGTAAAATAAATGATTTGTAAGAAGCGGTGAAGTATGACGGTTAATTCTGTTAAAATTAAAAATTTCAGAAACATTGCCGATTTAAGCTTTACTGCTGACAGCGGAGTAAATGTTATTTACGGCGAAAATGCTCAGGGAAAAACAAATATTTTAGAATCAATCTGGCTTTTTACCGGTTGTAAAAGCTTCAGAGGAGCAAAAGACTGCGAGCTTATTAAGTTCGGAGAAGATTTTGCAAAAATTAATTTAGATTTTTCTGATAATTTAAGAGAAAAAAAATCTGAAATAATTATTGCAGATAAAAAGAAAAATGCTTCTTTAAATGGCGTTCCTTTACGTTCAACTGCAGAGCTTATAGGTTCATTTTATGCAGTCATTTTTTCTCCCGTTCATTTATCTTTAATAAAAGATGGACCTGCCGCAAGACGAAAATTTTTAGATACTGCTCTGTGTCAATTAAAACCGTCTTATGCAGAGCATCTGGCAGGATTTAAAAGAGCACTTCTTCAAAGAAATGCGTTACTTAAAGATTTGTATATGAACGCTCAGCTTTACGATATGCTTGATACCTGGGATGACCAATTAGCAAGATATTCTGCTGCGGTTATAAAAGAAAGACTGGGCTATATTGATTTACTTTCCGAATACAGTAAAAGCATTTATTCCGGAATATCTGAAAATAAAGAAATTTTTTCTGTTTCTTATTCAAGAAATGACTTTAAAAATCAAGAAGCTTCGGTTAAAGATATTTACTTAAATGAATTAAATAAACTAAAAGATTCCCGAAAAGAGGATGTAATTTTAAAAACAACAACAGTTGGCCCTCACAGAGATGATTTAGAAATTTTAATCAATAATGTAAGTGCAAGAAGCTTCGGTTCTCAAGGTCAGCAACGTTCTTGCGCGTTGGCTCTTAAATTAGGTGAATCGGAAATAATTAAAAAAGTAACCGGGGAAACTCCCGTTGCTCTTCTTGATGATGTTATGAGCGAGCTTGATGAAAAACGTCAGGATTACGTTCTTAACCATATAAATGACAGGCAGGTTTTTCTCACTTGCTGTGACCCATCGCAGGTTTTAAGGCTATGTGGTGGTAAGTCCTTTTTAATTAAAGGCGGTGAGATAATTTAATGTTTATTCACATAGGTCAAGATACAGTTGTTATTGATAAAGAAATTATCGGTATTTTTGATATGGAAAACACAACTGTTATGAAAAAAACAATAGATTATCTCAACAACGCGGAAAAAGAAAAAGTTGTAATAAACGTTGCACCTTTTGAACTTCCGAAATCTTTTATCGTTTGCCAGACACCAAAAGGTAAAAGAATTTATATTTCTCCCGTTTCTGTTGGAACAGTTTTAAGGAGAATTGAATCCGGACATATCGGATGAAAAATATTTGTAAATAAATTATTTTATATATTTATTTTGAATCTTCTACGGAGGTTAGTATTTTGGACGAAAACATTATTAAAACCGAAGAGGAGCTTCGTGAGGAAGCTAAAGAGAATGAAGTAATTCTTGATGAAAGTGCTGAAATTGACACTGTCGTTACAGAAAAATATGACGCAAGTGCAATTCAGGTTCTTGAAGGACTTGAAGCAGTTAGAAAAAGACCCGGTATGTACATAGGTTCAACCGGACCTAAGGGTCTTCATCACCTTGTTTATGAGATTGTTGACAACTCCATAGACGAGGCGCTTGCAGGTTTCTGTACTCATATTGAGGTAGAAATTCTTCCCGATAATATTATTACCGTTCGCGATAACGGTCGTGGTATTCCCGTTGGTATTAACGAACAGCAGGGTCTTCCCGCTGTTACAGTTGTTCTTACGGTTCTTCACGCCGGTGGTAAATTCGGCGGTAGCGGTTACAAGGTTTCCGGCGGTCTTCACGGTGTTGGTTCATCTGTTGTTAACGCGCTTTCCGAATGGTTTGAGGTTGAAGTTTCTCAGGATGGCCACGTTCATTATCAGCGTTTTGAAAGAGGTAATCCTACCTGCGACCTTAAGGTTATCGGTGATACTGAAGAAACAGGTACTCTTATCAGATTTAAAGCTGATGCTGAAATATTTACAGAAACAACTGTTTATGAGTTTGAAACTCTCGAAAGAAGATTGAGAGAACAGGCTTTCCTTAATGCAGGTCTTTCAATTTCTCTTACAGATAAACGTGATGTTGACGAAGTAAAAGAGGTATATTGCTTTGAAGGTGGTATCTCATCCTTCGTAGAATTTGAAACTAATAAAAGAGGACTTACTCCCCTTCACGAAAAACCAATTCATTTTTCTGCTGTAAGCGGTGACAGAGAAGCAAATATTGCTCTTATGTATAATGACAGCTACAATGAATTGATTTTGAGCTTTGCTAACAATGTTAGAACTATTGACGGCGGTACTCATGAAAATGGTTTTAAAACTGCATTAACCAGAGTATTTAATGAATATGGCAGAAAATATAAGCTTTTAAAAGATAATGATAAGAACCTTTCCGGTGATGATGTTCGTGAGGGTCTTACTGCAGTTATCAGCGTTAAGCTTACAGAAGCACAGTTTGAAGGACAGACAAAGGGTAAATTGGGTAATACTGATATTACTCCCCTTGTTTCAAAATGTGTTTATGAAAAGCTTTCCACATATTTTGAAGAAAATCCTGCAGAAGCAAAAGCAATTTTCAGTAAAGCTCTTGATGCTTCAAGAGCAAGAGAAGCTGCTCGTAAGGCAAGAGATAACGCAAGAAGAAAATCTGTTCTTGAAAGTAACAGTCTTCCCGGTAAACTTGCAGACTGTATTGAAAAAGACAATGTAAGAACAGAAGTTTATATCGTCGAGGGTGATTCTGCGGGCGGTTCTGCAAAGCTTGGTCGAGACAGAATGTTCCAGGCAATTCTTCCTCTCTGGGGTAAAATGCTTAACGGTGAAAAAGCAAGACTTGATAAAGTTATCGGTAACGATAAGCTTACACCCGTTGTTCTTGCTCTTGGTACAGGTATAGGCGAAGATTTTGATATTAATAAGCTTCGTTACGATAAAATTATAATTATGGCCGATGCTGACGTTGACGGTGCTCATATCAGAACACTTCTTCTTACATTCTTCTTCCGTTATATGCCCGAGCTTATTGAAACAGGTCATGTTTACCTTGCTCAGCCCCCCCTTTATAGAATCAGTAAGGGTCAGAAGCATCAATATGCTTATTCTGATGAAGAAAGAGATAAAATAATGGCAGAAGTGGGAACAGGTTTTTCAATTCAGCGTTATAAAGGTCTTGGTGAAATGGATCCCTCTCAGCTTTGGGAAACAACTATGGACCCTGCAACAAGACTTATGTTAAGAGTTACAATAGAAGATGCAGAACAAGCAGACGAAACATTCTCAATTCTTATGGGTGATAAGGTTGAACCCAGAAGAGAATTTATTGAGAAAAATGCTAAGTTTGTTAAGAATCTTGATATTTAAGAAAGGGAGGATTTAAAGGATGGACGAATTAAATGAAAAAATTGAAGGCGTCACTCAAGGTGTGAATAATCTTCCTGACCCTTATGAAAATCAAAGAATTATAAATGTTGAAATCAATAAAGAAGTCAGAACAGCTTTCCTTGACTATTCAATGTCAGTTATTACCTCCCGTGCTCTTCCCGATGTGCGCGATGGTTTAAAGCCTGTTCACAGAAGAATTCTTTATACAATGTATGAGAACAACCTTACTCCCGATAAGGCATACCGTAAGTGTGCCGATACAGTTGGTTCAGTTCTCGGTAGATATCATCCCCATGGTGACGCATCTGTTTATGATGCAATGGTTAGACTTGCTCAGGATTTCTCAATGAGATATATGCTCGTTGACGGTCACGGTAACTTCGGTTCTATTGACGGTGACCCTGCTGCTGCATATCGTTATACAGAATCCCGAATGAGCAAAATGTCTTTGGAAATGCTCACAGATATTGAAAAAAATACTGTTGACTTTATTCCAAACTATGATGACCGACTTAAAGAGCCTACTGTTTTACCCGCTCGTTTTCCGAACCTTCTTGTTAATGGTTCTCAGGGTATTGCAGTTGGTATGGCAACAAATATTCCCCCTCATAATTTAGGTGAGGTTTGCGGTGCTGTTGAATGTCTTATTGATAATCCGGAAGCAGAGCTTGAGGACATTATGGAGCATATCAAAGGTCCTGACTTTCCTACCGGCGGTATTATTATGGGCAGAGCAGGTATCAGAGCTGCTTATGCAACAGGTAGAGCTAAGGTTATTGTCCGTGCTAAATGTGAAATAGTTGAGGGTAAAAACGGTAGATTTAAAATTATTATTACCGAAATTCCCTATATGGTTAACAAAGCAAGACTTATTGAATCAATTGCAGATCTTGTTAAAGACAAGAGAGTTGAAGGTATTTCTGATATTAATGACTACTCTTCTGATAAAACAGGTATGCATATTGAAATTGACATCAAGCGTGATGCAAATGCTCAAGTTGTTCTTAATAAGTTGTTTACTTATACTCAGCTTCAGTCAACCTGTGGTGTTATTCTCCTTGCTCTTGACGATGGTCAGCCCAAGATTCTTACTCTTAAGGAAATTCTTCAGAAATACATTGACCACCAATGTAATGTTATTATCAGAAGAACTCAGTTTGACCTTAAAAAAGCCCAGGAAAGAGCTCACATTCTTGACGGCCTTGCTAAAGCTATTGATATTGTTGATGATATTATTGCAACAATCCGTGCTTGTAAGGGCGGTCAGGCAGAAGCAAAAACTGCTATCATGGAAAAATTTGATTTTGATGATGTTCAGGCAGCAGCTATCGTTGCTTTCCGTTTAGGTCAATTGGCAGGTCTTGAAATTCTTAAAATTACAAATGAACTCAATGAACTTCGTGAAAAAATCAAGGATTATGAAGATATTCTTGGTTCTCACGAAAGAGTTCTCAATATTGTAAAAGACGAACTTGCAATTATAAGCAAAAAATATTCTGATCCTAGAAGAACCGCTATTGAAAATGTCAGCGGTGAGGTGGATATCGAAGATCTTATTCCCGAAGAAAAATGTATGTACACCTATACAAATATGGGTTACATCAAGCGTCAGCCTGTTGACCAGTTCTCTATTCAAAACAGAGGTGGTCGCGGTGTTAAAGGTATGACAAGACGTGAGGATGACTATGCAGAAACAATGTTTATTGCATCTTCTCACGACCAGATTATGTTCCTAACTACTCGTGGCAGAATGTATAAGCTTAAAGGTTATGAAATACCCGAAGGAAGCAAAACAAGTAAAGGTTCTAATATTGTTAATATCCTTCCCCTTGAAAATGGTGAAAAAGTTTCTGCTATGATTCAAGTACCTAAGAATGATGAGGGTATGTATATCTGTATGGTAACAAGAAAAGGTCTTATTAAGCGTTCTTCTCTTGATATTTACAGAAGTACAAGAAGAAACGGTATTATTGCTGTTACTCTTCGTGAAGATGATGAACTTGCCTGGGTTAAGCTTACATCCGGTAATGACGATTTACTTGTTGCAACGAAGCAGGGTATGTGTATTCGTTTCAATGAAAACGACGCAAGACCTCTCGGTAGAACTGCAAGTGGCGTTAAAGCTATCACTCTTAAAGATGGCGATGAAGTTGTTGGTATGAGCGTTATGAGCGAGGGCGGTAAGCTTCTTACAGTAAGTGAAACCGGTTTTGGTCGTATCAGTGATAATGATAACTATCGTTTACAGTCAAGAGGCGGTAAAGGTCTTAAAAACTATCACGTTGAAAAATACGGTGAAATTGCTGCTATCAGCGATATAAATGAAGAAGACGATATTATTCTTATTTCTCAGGATGGTATTATTATCAGAATTCCTGCAGCTGCAGTAAGAGTTTGCGCGCGTCCCTCAAAGGGTGTTAAGGTAATGCGTCTTGGCGAGGGTGACAAGGTAGTTACTCTTTCAACAACCGAACACGATGAGGATGAAATCAACGGTGAGGTTGAAGATGACGGAACTGCAACAGAAGGTGCAGGCGATACATCAGGAGATAATGAAGATATAGGAACTGAAGACGTAAACATTGAGACTACGGAGGAGTAATTTATGTCTGACAGTAATAAGCGTGAAGAGGGCTTACAGGATTATATGGATTTGCTTGATGAAATGGCACAAAAAGACGCCGAAAATCAGGGAAAAAAGCCCTCCCCACCCCCTATTAAAAAGAATTTTGAAATAAAAAAAGATTTTGAAGATGTTAAAAGTTCTTCTAAAAAAGAAAAGAATGTTTTCAAACGTCTTTCAAATTGGTACAACAATTTACCGAAAAAAAAGAAGATTGTTGTAAGTGTAATCGCAATTTTCCTTGCAATTATTCTTGCACTTACAGCAACTCTCGGTATATTTGTTATTCAGAAATTCGGTCTTTTAGGCGATAATATCAATAATGTGGAATATGACGACACCATTTATGATGATGGTGAATTCGAAGATATTAATATTGATATAGGCTCAGCCGGATTTAAACAAGCACTTCAGGACTGGGCAACCCAGGGTAATGAAAATAAAATGTCAAGCAAGAATGTTATTAATGTTCTTCTTGTAGGTGCTGATAAAGGAACAAACTCGGGTAATACCGATGTTATGATGCTTGTTTCTCTTAATAAAAAGACAAAACAGCTTAAACTTGTTTCATTTTTAAGAGATAGCTATCTTTACATTGATAGTCCTAACGGTTCATACTGTTCCAAGCTTAATGCAGCATTTTCAATGGGTGGACCTGAATGCCTTATGGAAACAATTGAAAATAACTATAAAATAGAAATTGATAACTATGTTATGGTTAATTTTGATTCTTTTGTTGAAATTATTGATGCTATGGGCGGTGTTACCGTTGACGTGCAGAAATATGAGGCGGATTATAACTATAAAAAATTCAAAATCTCTCTCCCATACGGTGAAGATGTTACATTAAACGGAGAACAGGCCCTTTGCTTCTGCCGTATTCGTGGTTGCGATTCTGATGGAGATGTAAGCCGTACTCGCAGACAAAGACAGGTTATTGAATCAATAATCAATAGAGTTACAACTGCATCTATAGGAGACCTTAATAAATATATTGATATTTTACTTCCCTATGTAGATACAGGTTACAGTAAAACTCAGATTCTTTCATTAGGTGTTCAGGCATTGACGGGCAAATGGTTCAATTATGAAAGAACCCAACTTCAGATGCCTGACGAAGAAAGCAGAACTTCCGGAAGCGCAAATGCATGGATTTGGGTTGTTGATTACCAGTTAGCAGCTCATAAACTTCAGACAGAGCTTTACGGACAGTCAAATATAACATTAAACGAAGGCAGAACTTCTATTATAGATGTTTATAGAGGAGCTAATTATACGGGAGATTATTCTAATAGTTCTTCAAATGATTCCCCTGTTTCAACAACTTTATCACAAAATAATCCTGCTCCTCAGACTACATTGGAAGAAACTGTTGCCGACACAACAGAAGAAATTTCAACTGATAATGAAACCGAAGAACCAATTATTGATGATACAACAGTTGAGACAACGGATACCACAGATGTTGTAGATACGCCCGATACTACCGTATCTGTTTCAGAAACCTCCCCTACCCCACCTTCTACAACTCAGCAAGTTGCACCTAATACAGAGGTGGCGGCATAATGGCTAAAAATAATGAATATGTAAAGAAACGAAAAAGCTATTATGGTTTTGCAAAAAATTATCCCGGTAAATTAGGTTCAAGTAAATACGTTATCGGTGAAAGCAGAATCGTCAGAAGAAATGAAACAATCAGAAGAATAGTTATAGCAATAATTGTTATACTTTTATTTATTGTTTCTTTCGTAATCACTTCTGTGGGCTTTGAAATTTCTGAAAGAAAACCAAATAATAATAAGACAACATCCGTATCAGTTGATACGGATGTTGTTTTTAAAGTTGAAAGTTGAAAATGGCAAGTGGAAAGTTTCGGGACCTGCGGTCAGAATTATTATAATGTTTGGAAGCAGAGCTTCCCCTTAACTTGTCACTTTCAATTTTCCACTAAAAAAAGCCTTCCATTAAGGAAGGCTTTTGTTTTATTCGTCTTCGCCGCAGCAATCGCAACCGCAGTCACAATCACAATCGTCAAATTCGATATCGAGTTCAAGCTTTTCGCCGCAAGCGGGACATTCAATGAACTCTTCGTCAAGCATTTCGTCATCGAGGTAGATTTCTTCGCCGCAGGAAGGACATTCTACTTCATAAAGCTCGTCGTCATCGCAATCACAGCAACCGCAGAAGTCATCATCTTCGTCGCAGAAGATGTATTCTTCAAGCTCGTCGAGGTCTTCGTCGATAGCATCAACGAGATCTTCAACTGCGCTGAGATCCTCATCGATATCGCTTACTGTAAGAGCCATATCTTCAAGAATATCAAACATAGCTTCGAAAATTTTTGCTTCTTTGGAGTCTTTGTCAAGATCAAGACCTGCTGCAAGTCCTTTAAGGTATGCAACTTTTTCTGTAAGTGTCATTTCAATGACCTCCTAAAATTATTGAATACTCAAAAGTAATTATGCTCTTGAGAGATATTCGCCTGTTCTTGTGTCGATGTTGATCATTTCGCCTTCATCGATGAAGAGAGGAACTTTGATTTCTGCACCTGTTTCAACAGTAGCGGGTTTTGTAGCGTTAGTAGCTGTGTTACCTGCGAAACCGGGGTCAGTTTTTGTAACCTGAAGAGTTACGAATGTGGGGGGTTCAACACCGAAAACATTACCCTTGTAGGAAAGAATCTTACAAGTCATATTTTCCTTAACAAATTTGAAGTTATCGGAAAGGTTTGAAGCGTCAACGGGAATCATTTCATAGCTTTCGGGGTCCATGAAATAATAGAGACCGCCGTCTTCATAAGAATATTCCATATCTTTTCTTTCAATGAAAGCTGTAGGATATTTGTCTGTGGGGCTGAATGTTTTTTCAACAACGCTGCCGTTGATTACGTCTCTGATTTTTGTACGAACAAAAGCTGCGCCTTTACCGGGTTTAACGTGCTGGAATTCGATGATGGAATAAACTTTGCCATCCATTTCGAATGTAACGCCGTTTTTGAAATCGCCTGCTGTTACCATAATTAAATCCTCCGAAATTTAATTTCATATTTTTACATAATAATACTATAACATTTCGCCCCTATTTTCAAGTCTTTTTTTATATTTTGACATTTTATAGAGGTAAAATACAGTAATTTTTTTATTTTTCTTCGTTTAAATTAATACCTAACTCTTCAAGCTGAATATTATCAACTCTTGAGGGACATTCTGTCATAGGTTCACTTGCATTCTGTACCTTGGGGAATGCAATAACATCACGAAGAGAATCAACCTGAAGAAGCTGCATAATAAGTCTGTCAAGACCGATACCCATACCGCCGTGAGGGGGAGGACCGAATTTGAAGGCATCAAGAAGATAGCCGAATTTCTGCTGTGCTTCTTCATCGGAAAGACCGAGAAGTTTGAAGATTCTGTCCTGTAAATCGGAATCGGTAATACGGATTGAACCTGAAGAAAGCTCAACGCCATTGAGAACAAGGTCATAAGCCTCTGCTCTTACAGATGCCTTATCTGTTTCAAGATAGGGGAGACATTCGGGAAGAGGTGAGGTGAAGGGATGGTGCATAGCAACGAACTGCTGACTGTCTTCGTCCCAATCGAAGAAGGGGAATTCCACAATCCATAAGAGGTTGAAGCCTTCGCCGATAATATTAAGTTTCTTTGCAGTTTCGTTACGGAGAGAGCCGAGAACGGAAAGAACAGAACTATTCTTTGTATCTGCAACAATGAAAACAACATCGCCTTTTTCAGCACCTGCTTTATCGAGAATTGCTTTCATTTCATCTTCTGTCATAAATTTAGCGAAGGAGGAAGCAATACCGTCATCAGTAAGGCGAATCCATGCAAGACCCTTTGCGCCGATACCTTTTGCAAATTCAGTAAGCTTGTCAACTTCTTTTCTTGTATAAGTTGTAACTGCATTTTTAGCAGTAATACCGCGAACAGAACCGCCACCTGCAACTGCAGATGAGAATACGGAGAAACCGCAGTCCTTAACAATATCTGTAAGGTCGAAGATTTCCATACCAAAACGGGTATCGGGTTTGTCGGAACCGTAGCGTTCCATTGCCTCTTTATAAGTGAGTCTGGGAAGGGGAAGGGGAATTTCAACACCGAGAGCTTCCTTGAAAACTCTTGCAATGTAGCCTTCACCTATTGAAAGAACATCTTCCATTGTAACGAAAGACATTTCAAGGTCAATCTGAGTAAATTCAGGCTGTCTGTCTGCTCTCAAATCTTCATCACGGAAGCAACGTGCAATTTGCATATATCTGTCAAAGCCTGCAACCATTGAAAGCTGTTTATAAAGCTGGGGTGACTGAGGAAGAGCATAGAATGAGCCCTGATGAATACGGCTGGGAACAAGGAAATCACGAGCACCTTCGGGAGTTGATTTAATGAGCATAGGTGTTTCGATTTCGATAAAGCCGTTTTCGTCGAAATAGTCACGGGTAATTTTTGTTACTTTGTGACGGAAAAGAATGTTGCTCTGTAAATCGGGACGGCGAAGGTCAAGATAACGGTATTTGAGTCTTGTAAGCTCCGCAGTCTGACAGTTTTCAACGATATCGAAGGGGGGAGTTTCACTTTTTGAAAGAACTCTCAAATCCTTAACATCGATTTCAATGTCACCTGTAGGGATTTCGCTGTTTTTAGAGGAACGCTCACGGACAATACCCTTTGCCATAAGCACATATTCACTTCTTACTGCGAAAGCCTTCTGGAAAATTTCTTTATCTGTGTTTTCGTCAAATGCCAACTGAACAATACCTGTTCTGTCACGCAAATCAACGAAAATGAGTGCGCCAAGGTCACGCTGTTTTGCGACCCAACCGCAAACGGTTACTTCGTTACCTATATTTTCCGCACGAAGTTCTCCGCAGTAAACGGTTCTTTTAAGACCGTTCATATTATCCATATTTATACGCCCTTTCTGGAGTGAGTGAGTTTATTTTATACTTACCTTATGCTGAATAAGGTATTTTGTGGGGAAATGAAGAGCAATAGCAATTGCAAATCTTACAAGAGAGCCGATAACATTTACGCTCAAAGCATTTATGCCCATTGAGGCTTTTGTTTGATAGATATCACTTGTAATTTTTATTACTTCGGGAGTTATAACGAGTCCGCAGGGGAGTAAATCCGCAATAGCAGAAGAAACTGTTTGAATAGCTGCGAAAAGTCCGAAGAATATTATGATTACACCAATATTTCCGAATTTTGAAATAGGGGAAACGTGGGAAAGAGTTAAGCCCAGCTGCAAAGCCTGAACTGCAACAAGAACAAGAACTGCAAGTGAAAGGCAGAAAGAGATAACTCCCATAAATATTGTTAAGAAAGAGGGGACACCGAAAAGTTGTAAAAGGTTTTCAGCGCTTTCCATAACCTCTTCTCCCATTTTATCTTTAACCTGGAAAACCCAAAGGAAAAGTGAGCCTAAAAACAAAGCATATACTGCGAAAACCCATATTAAACTTGAAATTGTTTTGGATTTTAAAAGTGCGCCTGTTTTAACGGGAAGAGATAAAGTCAGATAACCTGCCCTGCCAAACATTGTTTTTGAAAACATCATTGCAACGGCGATAATAATTATAATACAAGCAAAGCCTAAAGCCAGGCTTACAAGTAAACCGCCCATTACGGTTATAACCTTGTTATCAGAAGTTAATGTAAAAATTTCTGCAACAACTGCAACGATAAATGTGCAAAGAAATACAACAGACATTGAATGCCACTGGGCTTTAAGGTCATTTTTTAAGAGTTTACCAAACATTTGAAAATACCTCCTTAAAAATGTCCTCAATAGATTTACCGTCTTTTGTTATTTCCTCAACGCTGTCGTTAAGAAGAACTTTGCCGTTGCCCATAAACAAAGCATGAGTGAAAACGGATTGCAAATCGTTTATAAGGTGGGTTGAAATGAGAAGAGTTGATTTTTCTGCATAGTTTTCCATTATAAAGTTAAGAATGGAGCTTCTTGTTGCAGGGTCAACACCGCCCATTGGCTCGTCCAATATATAGAGCTTTGCATCTCTTGACATAATAAGAGATAAAAGAAGCTTTTCCTGCATACCCTTTGACATGGTTTTAGCTTTCTGCTTTTCGGAAAGACCAAATCTTTTAAGCATTTCAAGAGCTTTATTTTTATCAAAGTCGGAGAAGAAATCATTGAAATAATCAACTGCATCAATATTTCTCATCCATTCGTGAACAAAGGTCTGCTCAGGAAGATAAGCAGTAAAGGCTTTAGTATTTTCTCCGGGAACTATGCCGTCCACAAGAACATTACCTTTATAATCGTGAATAAGTCCCGTAAGAATTTTCATAAGAGTAGTTTTACCGCAACCGTTAGGACCGAATAAACCGATTATTTCGCCTTCAGGGAGAGAAAAACTCATATCATTGAGAACTATGTTGTCGCCATAAGCTTTTGTAAGAGCGTCAACTTTAATGATAGCCAAAATTAAGCCTCCAATCTGTTATTTAAGACTTTTTTACAAATTAAATCAATTATATATTTTACAATAATATTATTCTTAAGTCAAGATTCTTAATAAAGAAATACAGCGCCTGAGGGGACAGGCGCTGCATTCCCGATACAAAGTATAACACTCTGCATCTAAGGTTTACTTGAGGAGGGGTTAACTCCGCAAGGAGTTAATACTTGTACTCGGGTGCGGCTCCCTTTCCAAGTACATTTAAAGTTTAACAAATATTTATTAGCAAACTATGAATATAGTGTTAAAGTAAAATTAAACTACAAAAAAGAGATATTTTGTCGATTAATGTAAAAATATGTAAAAAATCTTTAGAAAGCACTTGACAGTCACGTGAACCTGTGATATTATCATATCAACACGACAAGCAATCGTGGGATGAAAGGAGTGAGAGAATGCAAACGAAAGAAAAGGCATTTGAACCAATAAGAACTGCTATGAAGCTCACCGGTGGCTTTACCCTTTCCCAGCTTGCAGAGATTTCAGGTCTTGAAGCAACAACAATTCAGAACTGGGTAAAACGAGGATGGATTGAACCCCCTAAAGACCGTCGCTATGGCGAAGAATCTATTGCAAGAGTCCTTATAATCAATATGCTTAAAGGTGCAATGCAGCTCTCTAACATCGTTTCCTTAATGTCATATATCAACGGTAAGGTCGACGATAGACGTGACGACGCTATTCCCGACGGCGAACTCTATAGCATTATGTGTTCCGTTACCGAAGAAATCGACAGAATCGGAAATTTAAATAAGGAAACAGTTGTCAGTGTAATTGACGAACAAATCAAAGATTATGAAGAGCCTTTTTCCGGAGGTAAAGAGAAATTGCGCAACGCTCTTAATATTATGATGTTGGCACATATATCTTCTAATCTCAAAAACGAAGCAGATAAAATGCTTCAGGATTTTTTAACAGACTGATTGTTCCACGTGGAACAAAGATACAAAAAATAGTTTCACGTGGAACATAGGTCGGAAATGCCACAATGTTTCACGTGGAACAAATAAAAAACAAAATTATTAAAAGGAGTACATATTATGATAAAAAATGCAAAGGTCGTTGGAGAATTTAATTTCTCAAGCGCAAAGAAGATTATTATAGCAGCTGTAATAGTTGTAATCGCAGTTGTTATTCTTTTGGCATCAATTACTATAGTACCTGCAGGTCATAGCGGTGTTGTAGTAACATTGGGTAAGGTAAGCAATAATGTTTTGTCCGAAGGCTTCCATTTTAAAGCACCTTTAGTACAGAATGTTGTTAAAATGAGCAACCAGATTCAGAAATGTGAAATCGAAGGTGCAGAGTCTGTTTCAAAAGACCTTCAGGCTATTTCAACAACTATTGTTGTTAACTATAAAATAGGTGATAGCTCTTCTGCTAAAATTTACAGAGAAATCGGCAGAGATTATGAAACAATTATGCTTATGCCCGCAATTCATGAAAGCTTAAAGGCAGTAAGTGCAAAATATACTGCAGAACAGCTTGTAACAAGCCGTTCTAAAGTTGCTCTTGAAATTCAGGAAACACTTGCTGAAAAAATGGAAGAGTACGGTATTCTTGTTGAAAAATTCAATATTGTAAACTTCTCATTCTCTGAAGAATTTTCAAATGCTATTGAAGCAAAAGAAGTTGCTCAGCAGAATCTTTTAAAAGCTAAAACTGAGCAGGAACAGTTAATTGTTGAAGCAAATGCTCAGGCTGAAAAGAAAGTTATTGCCGCAGAAGCTGAAGCAAAAGCAATTCTCACAAAAGCAGAAGCTCAGGCAGAAGCTAACGAAACTATTGCTAAATCTCTTAACAAAAACGTTCTTGAAAACAATAAAATCGAAAAATGGGACGGCAAGCTTCCTTATGCAACCGGTGGCTCTGCAATTCTTGATGTTTCCGCAGATGGTGAAGGCGACAGTTCCGAAAACTAATAGCCGATTTGCACATTAGCTATAACTTAACTTTGTTGAAGATTAACGAAAGTGAAAGACTCTCGTTAATCTTCTTCTTTTTTGATTGAACAATAATTCATTTTGTGATACAATTACAATATTGTAAAATAGCATAAATTTGTGAACAAAGGAGTAGGAAAATGAATTTAAAACAAAAAGCCGTTGACGGTATAGATAAAGTCTTTACCTATTGGAAAACACCACCGGCAGGTCGCTATATGAATTTTCGTGAAATAGTTGCATATGCAGGTGGCGGTATAGGTGCATATTTCCTCATAACAATGGGAAATGCCTTGATTGTTAATGTAAACAATATGATAGTTGGTGGTGCAATAGGTATTGATCCGACCCATCTTTACATATTGTATATCGTTGCTACATTGGCGAACATACCATTGACAGCAATAAGAGCTAATATGATAGATAATACGAAAAATAAAGCCGGAAAATACAGACCATACCTGATTTCTATGGGTATTCCTACAGTTTTAATTGTATTGGCTTATGTTTATTTCCCATATGACGCCCTCTATTCTATTTATGCAGGTAAATTGTTTGGTTTTGAAGCAGGCTATATTTTAAAATGTGCTGTAGTACTGGTATTCAATCTGTTATTACAATTTTTCTTTAAATTTTTCTACGATGCATATACCAACTTAATTCATGTTCTTTCACCCAATACTCAAGAACGCACTGATGTTCTTGCAATCAAAAGTGTTGTATATTCACTTGCTCCGTCAATAGTTAATATCGCATTACCTCTTGTTGCAAAATATGCAACAGATAACAATCTTTATGATTTAAGAGTCTACAGAATTTCATATCCTGTATTTGCAATTATAGGTATGGCGTTAACTGTTCTTGTATTTGGCTATACAAAAGAAAAAATCGTTCAACCCAAATCACGTGTTATTCAAGTCAAATTTATTGACTCATTTAAGGCAGTTGCTAAAAATAAATATTTCTGGATTATAGCTCTTGCCGGTTGGTTAGGCTTCCTTGAAAGCTCATATAGCAGTATTTTGTCATGGACATATAACTATGGTCATGCTTGTGAAGGCGGAACAATGAGTCTTATTAACACCATTGTAGGTAATGCATCTATGTGGGGTATGATTATTGCACCTTTCTGTATTCGTAAATTCGGTAAGAAAAAAGTTCTTATCGGTATCAACTTTATGAATATTGTTTGTATTCTTGCAATGGGCTTAAATAAAACAAATATTATATGGCTGGCTGTTTGTGTTTATTTTAACTGGTTGTTCGGAGCATTCGAGCAAATTACAACTCCTGCAATTCAAGCAGATATTCGTGATTATCATCAATACAAAACAGGGGAAAGAATCGATGGTATGTTCTCAACTGTACAAACCATTGGTGATATAGTTACTCTTGCCACATCATCAGTTTTACCCTTCGTTTATAAAAGCTATGGTATTTACGAGGGTAACGGTTATAAATCATCTTTCGATATTTTAGATGTTAATACCGGTAAGCCAGGTCTTTTGGAAGATATTATAGGTGTACTTATAATAATGGCTGCTGTTGGTGCATTTTTAAATATGGTGCCTTATTTCTTCTATAATCTAAAAGAAAAAGACCAAAAAGGTATCGTTAAAGTCCTTAAAATCCGTGCTATGTTTGAAGATTACGGAAACGGAATCACAAATGACGCTACTCTTGTTGAAGCAATTGATATTATTAATGCGGCTAAATCATTAGACGGTGCAACACCGAAGAAGCTTGATAAAAACACATATAAATCAATTTCTGATAAAGCAGAACGAAAGGCTGCCAAAAAAGCATATATTGAAGATAGAAATTACAATGAGGAAATTGAAGTATCTAAGATTGTACTCGCTGAATTGAAAAAATTCGAAAGCAAAGAATATAAAGAAAAAGTAAGTGCGTACAAAGACCTTTACAATAAAGGATTAAGAGGTCTTTATACTGCAGATAAAAATCAGCTTGTCGTAGAATTAGCGAATGCAAGAAATATGCCGAAAACAACAGATGAAGAAAAAGCTGTACGTAAAGTGGCTATTGAGGT
This sequence comes from Acutalibacteraceae bacterium, assembly GCA_045542535.1. GTDB lineage: Bacteria > Bacillota > Clostridia > Oscillospirales > Acutalibacteraceae > DTU089. The sequence continues at coordinate 77,534 of JAZQLF010000005.1, forward strand.
TGCTCAAGGAAAACTTTCTTCTTGCAAAAATATTCAGAAATATTTTAAATCTGAAAATGAATTTATCCAGCCGGATTATTTGGTTCTTGATGCTCTTTATGACCAAGAAGACGAATGCAATAGAAAGCTTAAGGTTTTGTACCAAAAGCAGTCTGATGCTAAAAAACAGAAGGATTCAATAAAGCTTAAAGAAATTACAGAGACCATTGAAAAAACAAAGAAAGAAAAGAAAGAAACTCAAAACAGAATCAAGGAAGAAACGGATAAACACATTAACTTCAATAGGGCAGCTAAACCCTACCTTGATGCAGAAAAACTTTTGAATCAGATGGAAAGCTATAGTCATTTAGATGACATTGCTGAAACCTATGATGAGGCAAAGGCAAGATATGAGGCAGAATTAGAGCAAAGAACTATTGAAGCAGAACGTAAAAAAGCGGAAGAAAAAGCTTATGGCGAAAAAATAAAAGCAGAAAAAGCTGCAAAGAAAGATGCAAAAAAGAAATAAATAAACAAAAAAATCACCTCTCGTTTAGAGAGGTGATTTTTTTGTCTTTATTAATTATTCATCATCGTCAGAAAGTTTTGCTTCTGCAATAACTTTTTCTGCGATATTGTTGGGAGCGTCTTCATAACGGGCAAATTCAAGAGTGAAGTAACCTCTGCCTGCTGTTACGGAACGAAGAGTAATAGCGAAGTCGCTCATTTCAGCCATGGGAACTTCTGCAACAAGCTCTTGCATATTTGTTTCTTCAGCAGGGCCCATACCTAAAACTCTACCGCGGCGTTTGTTAACGTCACCCATAATGTCGCCTAAATCCTTATCGGGAATGTAAGCTTTAAGAGTACCGATAGGCTCGAGAATTGTGGGAGCAGCTTCGGGAACGGCAGCTTTGAAAGCGATTCTTGCAGCCATTTTGAAAGCCATTTCAGAAGAGTCAACGGGATGGTAAGAACCGTCGTGAAGACAAGCTTTAATACCAACCATCGGGTAACCTGCAATAAGACCGGAAGCTACGCATTCGCGTAAACCTTTTTCAACTGCGGGGAAGAAGTTCTTGGGAACTGCGCCACCAACAACTTCGTCGGAGTTGAATACGAATTCTTCTTCGCCCATATAGGGTTCGAAACGAATCCAAACATCACCGAACTGACCGTGACCACCGGACTGTTTCTTATGACGGCCCTGTTTATCAACTGTTTTACGGATTGTTTCTCTGTAAGCAACTCTGGGAGCGGTAAGCTCAACTTCAACACCGTATTTATTTTTAAGCTTGGAAACGATGCTTTCGAGATGCTGTTCACCAAGGCCGGAAACAATCTGTTCTTTGGTTTCTTTATTGGTATAGAACTTCATTGAGCCGTCTTCTTCCTGGAGCTTGTTAAGACCGGAAGCAACTTTATCTTCTTCGCCCTTCTTAACAACGTTAACTGCCATTGAATAGCAGGGAGCAGGGAAGTCAACGGGAGCGAGTTCAACGGGATTTTTAGCATCACACATTGTATCGCCTGTTTTGAAGCCGCCAAGTTTTGTTACAACACCGATATCACCGGCAACGATTTCTGCAGCATCTTCCTGCTTAGCGCCTTTAACGAAAACGATTTTACCCATTTTCTCTTCTTCTTCTGTGCGGGCATTGTAAGCCTTTGTAGCAGGAGTAATTTTACCGGAAACTACCTTGAAGAAGGACATTTTACCAACGAAGGGGTCAGCAACTGTCTTGAAGCAGATAGCAGCGAGAGGACCATTAGCATCACAAGCAATGTCGCCTTCGCCCTTGGGAGAGGGAGCAAGCTTTGTAATACCATTAAGAAGAAGGTCAACTGCTTCGCCTGTGAAACCTGAACAAGCATAAACGGGAATAACTGTACCATCAGCAACACCCTGAGCAAGACCTGAAACCTTTTCATCATGAGTGAATTCTTCACCTTCGAAGAATTTCATCATAAGCTCTTCATCAGCAGAAGCAACAGCTTCAATGAAAGCGTTATAAATTTCTTCAATATGAGCATCCTGAGGAATTTCAACTTCTGTTGCTTTGATTCCATCATATTTGAAAGCTTTGTTCTGAAGGAAGTTAACGTAGCAGTCAACAACGCCGTCAACCATATAGGGAACAACAACGGGACAAATAGCTGTGCCGTATTTTTCCTTTAAGTCGTTAAGAGTTTTATAGAAATCGCGGTTTTCACCATCGCATTTAGAAACAGCAATAAATTTAGAAAGACCTTTTCTACCTGCAATACGTAAAGTTTTTTCTGCACCAACGTCAACATTGTGACCGCAGGAAAGAACGATAACTGCAGTTTCTGCTGCGCGGATACCCTCGCTTCTTGCACCTTCAAAGTCAAAAAGACCGGGAGTGTCAATAATATTAACTTTTCTGTCGCGCCATTCTATACAAGCCATAGCGGAAGAAATTGAAACTTTTCTCTTTTTTTCTTCAGCGTCGAAGTCAAGAACTGTATTTCCATCAGCAACTCTGCCGAGTCTGTCTGAAGCACCTGCAATGAAAAGCATTGCTTCTGCAAGAGTTGTTTTACCTCTTGCACCGTGACCGGCAATGGTCACGTTTCTGATGTTTTCTTTGGCATAAGTTTTCAAGTGAATTCCTCCCTAAAAACAGCGGAAATTTTCCGCGATTGAATTTGTAAAATAATGTTACCAAGATATAAAAAAGCACTTCGGCAACTTATATTTGGTATTTTAGCACATAAATTTTGCGTTTTCAACGATTTTTTTGAGTAAAATGCAAAGATTATTGATATTACATAATAAATAAGGCTTGTTTTTATGTAATATGTAACTAATATTTTAAAATACAGTTTTTTTCATTGAAAAATCAAAGTTTTTATGTTAGAATGTTCCCATAATGAGTATTTATGCTCTGTTACTATGTAATAATATTTGATTTATTCCTATGGAGGTTTACATATTATGGATGAAAAGAAAGTAACAAGTGGTTCAAAAGAGGTTAAGATTCCTACTCCTCCACCCGTTGCTCCTAAAAAACCAAAAGAAGAAAAGGGAAAAGGAAAGAATAAAAAACTCTTAATCCTTATACCTGTTATTATTGCAATTATTGTAGCAGCAGTAGTTGTTGCAATTGTACTTAAAAACGGCGATAAAGATAAAGACGGAACAACACTTGCTCCGGTTGTAGTTACCGATGCAAACGGCGTTCCTGTTACAGATGCTCAGGGTGAGGCCGTTACAGTTGTTCCCGAAACAGAGGTTCACGAATATACAAATGCTAATGGTGAAAAACAAACAACTATCGTTTATAAAGATGTAACTGTTGCTGTTCCTATTACAAACCAGGACGGCGAAGTTGTAACAAACAAAGACGGTGAAGTTGTTACTCAACAGCAGGTAATCACCCCCACAGCCAAGCCTAACGGTAATGTAGTTGTAGGAACTTCTTCCGTTCCTGTTACAGACGGTCAGGGTCACACAACAGTTGATAATCAGGGTAATGTTTTCACAACAATTGTAGAAATTACTTCAACTCCTGCAATTGTTGAACCTGCAGATACTGAATGGAAAACATCTTTAGGCGGTTCTGCGGCTGACTATGTTTCAAGCATAGCAACTTTAGCAGATGGTTCTTATATTACAGCTACTGTTACAAACTCTACTGACGGAGATTTCGCTCAGTACAAAGAATTAAAATATGCAACTCCTTATACTGTTCTTACCAAATATTCTAAAAACGGCGATATCGTTTGGCAAAATGCTTTAGGTTCTAAAAAAGGTGTAACAATAATCACAAGTCTTGTTGCTCTCAGTGACGGCGGTTTCTATGCTTCCGGATATGGTAAGAACGTTGGTGGCGTAACCGGTAAGGGCTATTATGACGGCGCTGTTTTCAAATTCGATAAAAAAGGTGAACAACTCTGGTTCAGTACATTCGGAACAAGCACAGTTGACCTTTTCAATTGCGCAACGCTTACAAAAGACGGCGGTATTGTTGTTGTAGGTTCCGTTGGTAATAATGACGGTGATGCAAAAGGTTACAACAAGCCCAAGTATGAATCCGCGGCTGCAATTGTTAAATTCAGCCCTGATGGTGCAGTTGCATGGAAAGATATTATCGGCGGAAATAAAGATTCTTTAACCGGTGTTGCTGAAGGTATTGACGGAAGCATTTTCTGCATTGGTAATTTCTATTCAGGCGAGTATTTCAAGAATTTAGGTTATGCAGACAGTTGCTTATTAAAATATACAGCTGATGGCGAATATGTTACAGCTCGTTCTGTAGCAGGAAGCGGAAATGAAGATTTCTCCGGAATTACCGCATGTAAAGATGGTGGAGTAGCTATTGTAGGACGTTCCAATTCTTCTGATGCAGGTTCTACTCAGAGTATGTTTGTATCAAATCTTGCTGCCCGTGGCGGTTATGATGCTTATTTGATAAAATACGGTTCCGACTTGACCCTTTCATTTGCAAGAACATTCCGCGGTCAGAATGATGACGATTTAACATGTATCGTTGAAAAGGAAGACGGTTCATTTATCGTAGCAGGTGCAAGTAACTCTTCCTCCCGTGACCTTAAAGGTGTTACAACCCGCGGAGGAAACGATATTGTTATTGCTTCTTTCTCAAATCACGGAGAGCTTTCCTGGGCACGTTCTTTTGGCGGAACAAAGAGCGAAAGTGCAAATTCAATCTGTCTTGCTCAGGATGGTGGTTATCTTGTTGCAGGTAGAACACTTTCCCAAGATATAGATATGAAAGGTATTGCACAATACGTTAGCGACAAATCTGTCGGCGTTATTGTAAAATTCCCTGAATAATGATTAAAATTAAATGTAACTATCTAAACGGTGCGATTGCCGTACCTACAGAAATTATAGACAAACACTTAAAACTTGCCTCTGCGGCAAGTTTTAAGGTTTTGCTTTTTATTCTCAGAAATCCTGAAGGCACTTCCGATGCAAAGCAAATAAGTATGTGCACCGGGTTATCAGAGGATGACGTATTAAATTGTCTTGATTTTTGGGAGAATAACGGGGCAATCGAAATAACACAAGAAAAGGTTTCTGAAGAAGCGTTTGCAGCTTCAGTTGGAAATGCTAAAACAATAGGCATAACAGAAGAGAAAAAGGAAGAAAGAACTGTTACTGTAAAAAAACTTCCCGTGAAAAAGCCGACTCAAAGAGAAATTGCAGAGCGGCTCGTTGCTGAACCGGAGCTTGAAATAATATATAAAGAGGCTCAGAATATTCTCGGCACATTCGGTTATGACACTCAGGCACTTCTTTTAATGATTTATGATTATTACGGATTTCCACCTGAAGTTATAATTACACTTCTACAACACCAGAAAAATGAAGGAAAGACTTCTTCATCTGCAATAAAAAGCATAGCAGAAGATTGGGCAAAAAGGGGAATAGATTCCCTTGACCTTGTTGAAGAGGAGCTTCTTACTCTTGAAAAAATAAAAGAAACTTTTCTGGCAGTTAAAGAAACTGCGGAATTTACCGGAGATATTCCCACAACTCGTATAGCAAAGTTTTTGCGAACATGGGCAGTAGAATGGGAATGTTCAAATGAACTTATAAAATATGCGTTAGAGAACAGTAATAAGGTTCTCAGCGATACCAACAAGATGCTTAAAAAATTCGTTCAATCGGGAATAACCTCTCCTGAAGAAGTTGTTTCCAGAGAAAAGAAGAGTTTACCTAAAACAGTTAAGAAAACTTACGAAACTGAAGAAATAGGAAAAAACAGCGTTCTTGATTGGATTAAAAAATACGCAAACGGGGAGGAAAATGAATGAAATATTCCGAAGCTATTTACTCAAAAGCGGAAGCAGAACTCAAAGAGCGCCGTATCAGAGCGGAACAGCTTGGAGAAATGCGTCGCAATGAAGTTGCTGCTAAATACCCCGAACTTCTTGAAATTGAAAAAATAATGCGCGAAACCGCACTTGCTGTTATAAGAAGTGTGGGCGCAGGTGGCGAAAGAATAGATATTTCTCAACTTGCAAAAAGTAATCTCGAAGCTCAGGAAAAAAAGAGAGAGCTTTTGAAGAAAGCCGGATATCCGGAAGATTATCTGGAAATTCCTTATAGTTGCAAAAAATGTAAGGATTCCGGTATTGATAATGGTAAGCTTTGCAAGTGTCACCTTGACATACTTAAAAAGCTTTCCGTAGAAAGTCTTTCCTGCAGTCCTATTCTGGCTCGTTCAACCTTTGAAACTTTTGATTTGAATAATTACAGCTCAGTAAAGGATGCAGAATTAGGTTTTTCTCATCGTGAAATTATGGGCGGAGTTTTATCAATGCTTAAAAACTACGCCGCAACATTCCATCCGTCAAAAGAAAGCCTTTTCTTCAGTGGCGGAACAGGTTTGGGGAAAACCCATCTGGCCCTTGCAATTTTCAATGTTCTTACCCAGAATGGTTATAGTGTTTATTACGATTCTGCAAGAAAAATTATAAAGCAGCTTCAGAATGAGCATTTCGGTAAATCAGATACCGATTTAGCAGAAGAGTTAAATCGTAACGATTTAATTATTGTTGATGACCTTGGGGCAGAATTTGAAACGCCTTTTGCAAATGCCGCAATAAATGAAATTATTGATGATGCTGTTTTAATGGGTAAGCCAATGATTTTGATTTCTAATCTGAATAGAAATGAATTCGAAGAGAGATACGGCGAAAGAGCCGCTTCAAGACTTAATGCCTTTGAAATAGTTGAATTTTACGGAACAGATATAAGACAAAGAAAAAAATAAATACATAAATACGGAGGAAAATGTTATGTTAAAAGGTATTCCCAATATTATTTCACCCGAACTTCTCAAAATTCTTGATGAAATGGGTCACGGTGACGAAATTGTTATAGGTGACGGCAATTTCCCTGCTGCATCAAATGCTCAAAGACTCATTCGTTGCGACGGACACAATGTTCCCGAGCTCCTTGATGCGATTTTAAAGCTTATGCCCCTTGATACTTATGTGGAAAGTCCCGTTATGCTTATGCAGACTACAAAAGGCGACCCCACACCTGTTATCTGGGCAGAGTATCAGGAAATCGTTAACAAGCACAATGGTGAAACAAAAATGAGTGAAATTGAGCGTTTTGCTTTCTATGACAGAGCAAAAACTGCTTATGCTATTATTGCAACAAGTGAAATGGCACTTTATGCAAATGTAATCCTTAAAAAGGGCGTAGTTGTTGAATAAACTTATTATGAACGCATTTGAAAGCTTAAAACTTTCAAATGTGTTCATTTTTATCTTGAAAAGTTCAAAAAAGTATGATAACATATTTTAGAACAAATGTTCTAAGGTGAAAATGAAATGGAATACATTTTAATTTACTTTGCTGTTATATCATTAGTTACCGCAGTTGTAACAATATATGATAAAAAAGCTGCAAAGAAATGGACTAAACACAGAGTTCCTGAAAAGGTTTTGTTTTTGTTGGCGATTTCAGGAGGAAGCGTAGCAGAATATCTGACAATGCTCAAAATTCGACATAAAACAAAACAGAAAAGATTTATGATAGGACTACCTATAATTATCTTACTGCAGGTGGTGAGTATATGGTTAATTTTGACACAAGGATTCAGTTTCTGAAAGGTGTTGGCGAGGCAAGAGCAAAAACTCTTGCAAAGCAGGGAATTTATTGTATCGGCGACCTTTTGAGAAACTATCCCAGAGCCTATGAGGATTGGAACAATACAACACTTTTACGTGATGCGCAGGTTAACGAAAGTATCTGCGTAAGGGCAATTGTTGCCCAGAATCCTCAAGTGGTTAAAATAAACGGCGGAAAAATTCTTGTTAAAACCGTAATTTCTGACGGAAGTGACTATATACCTGTTACATTTTTTAACAATAAATATGTAAAAGACCAGCTTATTGAAGATCAGGAATATCTTTTTTTCGGAAAAATCACCGTTGATAAGTATGATAATAAGACAATGCTTTCTCCGAGATTTGAAAAATCTCTCGATAAGCAGAGAATAAGACCTGTTTATAAAGCAACTTCCGCAATGCCCTCAAAGACAATGGAAAGACTTGTTGAAACTGCTTTAAGAGAAATAAAAGGCAATATTCAGGAAATAATTCCCGAATACATTGTGAAAAAATATCGTCTTATGAGCTTTGAGGACGCTTTAATGGCAATTCATTTCCCTGAAAGCGAGGGGCAACTTGCCCTGGCAAAGCGCAGACTCATTTTTGAAGAACTTTTACTTTTACAAATGGGTCTTTTAAACGAAAAAACAGAGGGCGGAAACAGAGTTTCTGTTGAAATGAAAAATGATTATACAGAAGAGTTTTACGCTTCTCTTCCTTTCGAACCGACGAATGCCCAGAAAAGAGCAGTTGCAGAAGCGGTAGAAAATATGAAGAGCAATAAGCAAATGAACCGCCTTCTTCAAGGTGATGTTGGTTCAGGTAAAACTGCAGTTGCGGCGGCAATAATGTATAATGCGGTGAAAAACGGTTTTCAATCCGCTTTGATGGCACCAACAGAGGTTCTTGCAAATCAGCATTTCAAAACCCTTTCAAATTTCTTTGGTGATGATGTTAATATCTGTCTTTTAACAGGTTCGGTTACTGCAAGTAAAAAAAGAGATATAAGAGAAAGACTAAAAGACGGTGATTGTGATATTGTTGTTGGAACTCACGCCATTATTCAGAACGATGTTGAGTTTAATAACCTGGGTCTTGTAATTACCGATGAACAGCATCGTTTCGGTGTTGGGCAGAGGGCAACTCTTTCGGGAAAGGGAAACAATACCCACACACTTGTTATGTCAGCAACTCCCATTCCCAGAACTCTCGCAATGATGATTTATGGTGACCTTGATATTTCCGTTCTTGACGAGCTTCCGAAAGGCAGACAGCCTGTGAAAACATATCATGTTCCCACAAGCTATCACGAAAGAATTTATAATTTCATAAGAAAAAATATCGCTGCAGGGCAACAGGCATATATTGTTTGTCCACTTGTTTCCGAAAGTGATAGCGACCTTGTACCTGCAACGGAATATTATGATTATTTAAAATCAACTTATTTTGCCGACTGCACCTTAGGTCTTCTTCACGGGCAAATGAAACCGAAAGAAAAAGATGCGGTTATGGCTCGTTTCTATTCAGGTGAAATCCAACTGCTTATTTCAACGGTTGTTATTGAGGTTGGAGTTGATGTACCAAATGCAACGGTTATGGTAATTGAAAATGCAGAGCGTTTCGGTCTTTCCCAGCTTCATCAGTTAAGAGGTCGCATTGGTCGTGGCAGTAAGGAAAGCACCTGCATTCTTCTTTCCGATGCACAAAATGAAGAGGCGGTTGACCGCTTTGAAACAATGTGTCGAACAACTGATGGTTTTGAAATAGCAAAAAAAGACCTTGAAATGCGAGGCCCCGGTGACTTCTTCGGTTCCCGTCAGCATGGTCTTCCCGATATGAGAATAGCAAATCTTATGACAGATACAAGAATTCTCTATGAGGCACAAAAAACCGCAAAAGAGCTTGTTGACAATGAAGTTCCGATTTCTGCAGATGAAAGACATTTACTTGCCCAGGAAATGAAGAGATTGTTTACAAGAGTGGCAATGAACTAAAAAAAACTCGATTACCAAAAGGTAATCGAGTTTTTGTTTTGAATTAATTTTGGCCAAATACTGCAAGTAAGAAGCCTGCGGCAACTGCCGAGCCGATAACACCGGCAACGTTGGGGCCCATAGCGTGCATCAAAAGGAAGTTTGTGGGGTTATATTTTCTACCCTCATTCTGTGCAACACGTGCTGCCATAGGAACAGCGGAGACGCCTGCCGCACCGATAAGAGGATTGATTTTACCCTTTGTAATAACATAGAGAAGTTTGCCGAAAAGCACACCGCCTGCTGTTGAGAAGCAGAAAGCTACAAGACCAAGAACAACAATGAGAATTGTTTTCAATTGAATAAAGTCTTGTCCGTTAGCAGTAGCACCAACTGTTACACCAAGTAAAATTGTAACAATATTCATAAGTGCATTCTGAGCAGTTTCGGAAAGTCTTTCTGTAACTCCGCATTCTTTGAAAAGGTTACCGAGCATAAGCATACCAAGAAGAGGAGCAACCGAAGGAAGAAGGAATGCGCAAAGAATAAGAACAGCAACGGGGAAAATGATTTTTTCCGCTTTGGAAACTTTTCTTAATTGCTTCATTTCAACCTTACGTTCTTTTTCTGTTGTAAGGGCTTTCATGATAGGCGGCTGAATAATGGGGATAAGAGCCATATAGGAATATGCCGCTAGTGCTATTGGTGCTAACAGATGAGAAGCTAATTTCGAAGTAAGGAAAATAGCTGTAGGACCATCTGCACCGCCGATGATAGCGATTGATGCTGCCTCTGCAGGTTCAAAGCCGAAAGTAACTGCAAGAATAAATGCGCAGTAAACACCAAGCTGAGCTGCCGCACCTAAAAGAAGACTTACGGGGTTTGAAAGAAGAGGACCGAAGTCAGTCATAGCACCAACGCCCATAAAGATAAGGCAGGGGAAGATGCTGGACTTAACACCAACATAAAGAATTCTCAATACACCGGAGTCGTACCAATGGGTCCCCTCAATAGGCACTGGGTCAAAGCTTCCTAACTGACCGCCGGTGGTATCAAGCATTATGTTCGCACCGGGAAGGTTAGCAAGAAGAATACCGAATGCTATGGGAACAAGAAGCAAGGGTTCAAACTTGAACTTGATAGCAAGAACAAGGAAGAATATTGCAACACCTATCATAACAAGGTTCTGCCACTCTAAAAGAGCAAAGCCTGACTGTTCCCAAAGGTTAGTTAATATTGAAGAAATGTCCATATATAAAACCTTTCAAGTTTTAAGTAATAGATATTAAGATATTGAATCCAATCAGATAACAGCGATAACGTCGTCTGTGTTAACTGTTGAGCCCTTGGGAGCGTTGATGGATTTAACAGTACCGTCGCAGGGAGCAACAATGTCATTTTCCATTTTCATAGCTTCAAGAACAACAATAACGTCGCCTGCTTTAACTGCTTCGCCAACGTTTTTCTTAACTGCAAGAATTGTGCCGGGCATGGGAGCTTTAACCTGTGTTCCGTCTGCAGAAACGGGAGCAACTGCAGGAGCAGCAGCGGGAGCTTCAGCAGCAGGTGCTTCGGGAGCTGCAACGGGTGCAACTGCAACAGGAGCAACAGCGGGAGCTGCAACTGCAACGGGGACCTGAGTAACACCGGTAACAACTGCATCGGATTCTGTAACGTCAACTTCGTAAATTTTACCGTTTAATGTAACATTGTATTTCATTTTATTATTCCTCCACTAATTTGATTGAGTTAAAGATGAGATTATCAAGAGAAATGCCTGTTTTATCGGAAATGATTGCCATAACAACAGCGGCATCCTGTTCTTCGATGTTAATAAGTTCGGGTTCCTGATTAAGACGTTTGATATATTTAAAGCAAAGTCTTTCAAGAGGAATACCTGTTTCTTTAGATGTAATTGCCATAATAACTGCCGCATCCTGTTCCTTAACACCGTCAAGGGTTACATAACCTGGAGTATAGGGGAGAGGAGCTTCTGTTTTTGCAGGTTCTTCTGCAACAACAGTTTCAGTCTGTGGTTGCTGAACGGGTGCAGGGCTCTGAACTTCTGCAACAGTTTCTTCATTCTTTCCCTTTTTGGAAGCGCCGTTAATAGCTTTAGAAAGAATTTTAACAAAAAACATAATAACTGCAAGAACTACAAGAACAAGAATGAAACCAAATCCTGAGGTGCTTAAAGCATCGGGGATGCTGAACAAAGGAAGAAAAGTCATTTTAAACCCTCCTTAGTCAATAGCCTTGATTTCATAGCTGTATGTTTTAGAAGCCATTTCATCGCGATAATCGAAGAAGTTTTCTGCCTGAGTGGGGAATGCGATGTATGAAAGAACATCTTCATCACTCTTTGCTTTCTTACCGATTTCTGCTTTTGCAGCTTCGAATGCGGGTTCAAGAGTATCTGCATATCTGCCCTCGATGCCCTTTTCGTCGCCGAGAATCTGCTTTTTAACATCTTCATTAACCTTACCGGGAGCTTTACCGTATTCACCCATAAGGTAAGATTTAACTTCTTTGGAAACGTTTTTGTAACGTTCGCCAGCAAGAACGTTTGCAGTAGCCTGAACACCAACCATCTGGCTCATAGGAGTAACGAGAGGAGGATAACCTAAATCTTCACGAACTCTGGGAGTTTCAAGAAGAACCTCGTCAAACTTGTCCATTTTGCCCTGTGCAGTAAGCTGAGCAACAAGGTTTGAAAGCATACCGCCGGGAACCTGATAGTCAAGAGCTTTTGCATCTGTTGCAAGAACTGTGGGGTTAAGAAGACCGCTTTCAAGAGCGTTTGCTCTGATGGGCTTGAAGAAATCAGCAATATCTCTGAGAGTTTCGCTGTCAAGTCCTGTTTCGTAACCAAGCTCTGCAAGAGTGTAGTTGAGAGTTTCTGTTGCAGGCTGAGAAGTACCGCCGGACATTGTAGAAATAGCAGTATCAATTACGTCAACACCTGCTTCAACTGCCTTAAGGCAAGTCATAAAGCCAAGACCTGTTGTGCTGTGAGTGTGAAGAATAAGGGGTACATCAACAGCGTCTTTAAGAGAAGATACGAGCTTGTGTGCTTCAGCGGGGCTGAGAATACCAGCCATATCTTTAATAGCAATAGTCTGACAACCGATGCTAACCATATTTTTTGCAAGTTCAACATAGGAGTCAAGAGTGTGAATGGGGCTGATTGTGTAGCAGATAGCACCGGAAGCGATAGCGCCGTTCTTAACTGTTTCATCAACAGCAACCTCAATATTCTTAACGTCGTTAAGAGCATCAAAAATTCTGATAATATCAATACCGTTTTCAACACTCTTTTTAACGAACATTCTTACAACGTCATCGGGATAGTGATGATAACCGAGAAGGTTTTGTCCTCTTAAGAGCATCTGGAGCTTTGTATTGGGACAAGCCTTTTTGATTTTTCTGAGTCTTTCCCAGGGATCTTCTTTAAGGTAACGAAGACAAGAGTCGAATGTTGCACCGCCCCAGCACTCGAGAGAGTAGTAACCTGCTTTGTCGAGTTTTGAGAGAATCGGCTCGAACTCATTGAACTTCATACGGGTTGCGATTAATGACTGGTTTGCGTCACGCAACACGGTTTCGGTAAATTGAACCTTTTGCATTTGCGATTTCTCCTTTATTTATATATTGTATAAGGAAGTTGTATATCTAAGGCAGAGAAATGGAAAAATCTCCCTACCAATTTTCCCCACTATAGCATACACTAAACGGAGAAATTTATCAAGTACATTGTTACAATTTTGTCAAAAATAAAACTAAAAATCCTTAATATTCTTCCAATAAAATATAATAGTATGCAAAATAAAACCTCTGCTTACGTAAAAACATAAAGCAGAGATTTTTTGATTTCGCTATACTATTATATATATAGTAACTCACCGACAGAAAACGTGTCGTCCGATTGTGGTAATAACGGGACGGGTGCGAATCCATCTGTTTGATGTTTTTGCAGGATTGTAATAATACAATGCACCACCGCTGGGATCCCAGCCGTTAATAGCATCCTGTGCAGCTTTTCGTGATGTGGCATCGGGAGATACGGACCAGTTGCTGTCCCTGACAGCTGAAAAAGCACCTGCTTGGTAAATAACACCTGCTACTGTATCGGGGAAAGAGGAGGAATCAACACGGTTTAAAACTACTGCACCAACTGCAACCTGACCGGTGTAGCTTTCACCTCGTGCTTCTGCGGCAATAACTTTTGCAAGGAGATATACATCAGAAGAGCTGTAACCTCCGGTTGAATCGCTTGATGAGGAACCAAGACCAAGGTATAAAAGTGTTTTGGGTCCTGCTATACCATCAGCAGTAATTCCAACAGAGCGTTGATAACGTTTTACAGCACTTTGAGTTTTTGCTCCGTATATGCCGTCAACCGTTCCGTTGAAGAAACCGAGAGATTTTAATTTGTTTTGAATTCGTCTTACCTCGTCGCCTCGTGAGCCAATTTTTGAAAGAACTTCCTGAGATTGAATTTCCTCTGTCTGATTGGTATAAATAAAGCTTATACCAATTATAATTGACAAAGATAAAACAATTCCCAAAAATCTTCCGTATTTTGAATGTGAAAATTTTTGAAAATCAGGTTTAAATTTTTTTATTTTCATGTTGCACCTCGTAAAGTTTTTTAGTAGTTTTTTCGAAAAAAACGGGAATATACATCCTTTTAATAGGGTTTTGAACGCGAAAATTGTGGTTGTTCATTGTGCACAACCACAATATCTTGTGATTAGTAAAAAAGTCAAAAATTTTTTAAAAAAATTTGAAAAAAGTGCTTGACAAATGGCACTTGTGGTGATATTATATCAAGGCACTCTTCGAGAGGGGCAAAAACGAAGCGCAAAAGTGGTTCGCAGGAGACCTTGAAAAGAGAGCAAACGAACCTTGAAAATTAAACAACGAGAAAAAAGAAACCCTTGAGATTTTTTTGAGCGTAAATGATAATTTGCGACAGTAAAATTCGGGCTTCGAAAGAAGTTTGAAAGCGATACGCTAGAGTATCGAAAATGAGCT
>JAZQLF010000006.1:0-2353 GCA_045542535.1 Acutalibacteraceae bacterium
CAATCCTGAAACCATCTGCCTGAAGTTCACGAATTGTATCGAAAATTTTCCCTGAATCTTCACTGCAAAGTGATTCTGTAATTTCAAGCTCAATATCGTGTGGCTCCAAGTCATACTTTTCAATCAACTCTCTGAACTGACCACGCAATTCACTACCATAGAAGTGGATTCGTGAAACATTAATAGAAATAGGAACAGTTTTCATCCCTTTTTTCTTTAATTCTGACTGAAAACGGCAAGTTTCTTCCCAAACGAAATGGTCAAGCGGATCAATAAATCCATTGCGCTCAAATATATTAATAAATACACCAGGAGACACAAGCCCCTTTTGGGGATGTTGCCAACGAACAAGCGTTTCACCACCGACAATTGATTCAGTAATCGAATCATATTTGGGCTGAACAACTATAAAGAACTGGCGTTCTGCCAAAGCTTGCTCCATTTCAGACTCAACTTCTTGTTCTAACTGAGCTTGTTTGCGTACGTTATCATCATAGAAATGGATATATTCCGTATATGTGTAGTTTTTGTTACGAGTCGCTTCTATTGCCCTGTCACACATAACGTTAACAGGCATTTCCTTATCTTCTACCAAAAATACACCGTAAACTACTCGAACATCAATATCATCAAGGAATGTTTTAAAATTCTTAGGAAGTTCTATTTTTTCAAACTCAGATTTTGGAATACACATATAAAAATTATCTATCATAAAACGAGCAAAAATTATGCGTTGATTTACATCTAATTTCTGCAACTGTGCACCAATTTCTTTTAACAACCGGTCACCTACACTCATACCATAGTGCTCATTTACAACCTTAAAATTACAGATATTCATAGAGATAATATAAAAAAGTTCGTTTGATTCTTTAATAAGTTTCTCTGCTTCTTCATAGAAATAAGAACGATTATAAAGACCTGTAATCTCATCTTCTCTTGCTTTTTTCTGTAATATTTCAAACTCTCTTCTTTGGATTTTTGCATCAGCTAATTTGTTTGTAAAAATTCCATAACCAATTATTGCAAATAACAAAATTAAAACTACAACAATCATCCATTTCCAATTCTGGTAAAAAAAGTCAGAATTCTCAAGTGGATACGGTGACATAAGCAATTCACGTTTTACGATTTCGTTAATCTCGTCGTAGGTAATGTGGTGGATTGCTTTATTTATAATATCTATAAGCATCTGTTGTTCTTCTAATGCTACTAAACACACATTATTTCCGTGGTCAACCCCCGGAACAACCGTAAGTTTATCTGAAAACTCAGGTTTCTGCATTAAATAACTTGCACGGTGTGTATTTTGAATTACCACACCAACTTTTTTATCGGTAAGCGCTTCAAAGCAGGATTTAGCATCATCAAAATACTGAATCTCATAGTCAGGATTTTCCTCAAGAAGCATTGGTTCTAAATATGCTAAATCCTTTGTTAAAGCAATAATATGGGATACATATTTATCTTCAACAAAAGCAACTTTACGCTTAACATATGAAATGGAAACGTTTGTAATAGAATTCGAAAGAATAGTATCTTCCAAATCACTCATATACTGTAAAGCATTTTGTGTATGTAAAAGAAGGTAACCGTCGTTCATAAAGTCCTTATAGGTTTCCTGAGAGTAATTTTCAACATCTCCGCCTTCAAGAACAATATTGATACCGCTTTTCTGAGAGAGAAGTTTTATAACCTCTGCCCATATACCTTTGGTTTCGCCGTTTTCCATATAACAAGATGGATGTTGATCCTGAATAAGCTTAACCTTTATAGTTCCAAGGTTTTTAATGTAATTCAACTCTTCTTTTGTGTAAAGAGGTATACTGCTTATTGACTCGTGATTAAAATACTTTGCCCTCAAATTACCTTCAAAAGAAGGCTCGTCTAACATAATTTCGTGAAGAACGTCATCTATCTCATTAATTAAATTCTGATTTTTTAATTGTGTAATACAATAAAATGGGTCAGTACCGGAAATATCAACTAACTTAAGCCCTGAAGTAGCATAACGGCTACCAACCACCATCATATCAATCCCGCCGTTACTAAGGGCAGCCTTCATCTCGTTTACTTTATTAAAATAAACAGCCTCAAATGAAATTCCCATTTCATTTGCATACTTTTCAAAGTCGGAAGCAGAATAACTTTCTTCAAGCAACCCTACTTTAATTCCTTGCATCGTTTCGTAGTCCTGATAGAAATATTTGCTATCTGTTTTTGCATAAAGAATAGATGTCTCATAACCGATAGGCATTGACGAATATAAAAATTCTACCGCACGCTCATCGGTATAGTGAGCAGTACAAATTAAATCGATACTGCCATTGCGCAATTTTTCAAGCGAATCGTG
>JAZQLF010000007.1:0-211586 GCA_045542535.1 Acutalibacteraceae bacterium
CCCCTGCCTTACAGCTCTATATGTAGACTGCCTGAAATCTCCGCCTTCTGTATGCTTTAAATGGGCTCTGCCTGCGGCAAGAGTGATTTTTATATCTGTTATAGGCGAACCTGTAAGTACCCCTGAATGTTCTTTTTCAGACAAATGACCCATAATTAAATTCTGCCAGTTACGGCTCAATGAGTCTTCACTGCACTTTGAAGCAAACTGAATTCCACTGCCTCTTGGTAATGGTTCTAAAATCAAATGAACCTCGGCATAATGCCTTAAGGGTTCATAGTGACCTACACCCTCGACCTTGTTTTCAATAGTTTCCTTATAAAGAACCTTACCGCTATCAATTTCTACATCCACATTGAAACGAGTTGAAATAATGCTTTTGAGAATTTCTGTCTGAACATCGCCCATTAATGAAACATAAATTTCCTGCAAATATGTGTTCCAGGTAATATGTAGCTGTGGGTCTTCGGCTTCAAGCTCTTTCAGCTTTGGGAAAAAGGTTTTCGGGTCGCAGTCCTTGGGAAGAACTATTCTATAATTCATAACAGGCTCTAAAAAGGCTTTTCCGAAGGATTTTTCAAAGCCTAAGCCATCACCGGTATTAACTGCATTTAAGCCTGTAAGGGCGTATATACCGCCACTCGTAGCTTCTTCTACTGTTGTAAATTTTTCACCCGAGTAAACTCTTATATTATTAACTTTCTCGTTTTTATCGTTAATGGTTATTGTATCTTTAACTTTAAGAGAACCGCCTGTTACTTTTATATGAGTAATTCTTTCGCCTTTAGAATCGTGGGTTATTTTATAAACCTTTGCACCGAATTCTTTGGGGTAATTGTTTACAGTAATATACTTTTCAACACCGCTAACAAACTCATCAACACCATCCCCTTTTAAGCCTGAGCCAAAATAACAAGGTGTGCATTTACGGAATTTAATAATTTCTTTGATTTTCTCTTTTTCTATTAATCCGCTTTCAAGATACGTTTCTAATGCTTCTTCATCGCACATTGAAACATTTTCAAAAAAATCATCGGAAGTGTCATTTGAGAAATCAATGCAATTATCGGAGCAAAGCTCTTTTAAATCTGCAATAAGATCTTCTTTTGAAAGCCTTGCATAGTCCATTTTAGTTACAAAAATGAATGTAGGAATGTTATAGGCGCAAAGAAGCTTCCAAAGGGTTCTTGTATGAGCCTGAACGCCATCCGTTCCGCTTATTACAAGAATTGCATAATCAAGAATTTTAAGCATTCTTTCTGTTTCTGCAGAAAAGTCCACGTGACCGGGAGTATCAAGAAGATTAATTTCTAAATCGCCAATATTGAACACAGACTGTCCTGCAAAAATTGTAATGCCTCTTTCACGTTCAAGGGTATGAGTATCTAAAGCCGTGTCACCATTATCAACACGACCTAATTTTCTTATTTTGCCAGATTTATAAAGCAAGGTTTCTGCAAGAGTTGTTTTACCTGCGTCAACGTGGGCAATGATACCTACTACCACTTTTTTCATTAAAATATACCTATTCTAAAATACCGACAGAACTTCTTGCTCTGTCGGTATTTTAAGTTTTTATTATGATTTAAAATCTACTGTAATCTTACCGTCAACGGCATTAACAGTAATTTCGTTAACAAGTGTACCTGCATTGTCAATAAGAATATTAGCGATTTTATCTTCAACTTCTTTTCTTATTGTTCTTCTTATATCACGAGCGCCTCTGCCACCATCCTCGGAAAGCTCAGCAATAATTTCATATACGCCATCACCAATAACAAGGTCAATGCCTTTGTCTTTAAGAGGTGTCTTGAGCTCACCTAAAAGAACCTCTGCAATCTTAACAAGCTCTTCTTTGCCGAGAGTGTTGAAGGTTACAATTTCATCAACTCTGCCTAAGAATTCGGGTCTTAAGAACTCTTTGAGAGCTTTCATTGTTTTATCTTTTGATGCCTGATTCTTATCACGATTAAAGCCGAGAGCATTTTCGCTTATATGACTACCTGCATTGGATGTCATAATAATAACAGTATTCTCAAAGCTTACTGTTCTACCCTGAGCATCGTTGGTTTTACCCTCATCAAGTATCTGAAGAAGAATATTGAGGACATCGGGATGTGCTTTTTCAATTTCATCGAAAAGGACAACCGAATAAGGCTTTCTTCTTACTTTTTCTGTAAGCTGACCTGCTTCATCATAGCCAACATAACCGGGAGGAGAACCAATAAGACGGGAAACGCTATGCTTCTCCATAAACTCAGACATATCAAGTCGAATGAGAGTTTCGGGTGTTTCGAAAAGCTCGTTTGCAAGCTGTTTTACAAGCTCGGTTTTACCAACACCTGTCGGACCAACGAAGATAAAGGATGCAGGTTTTCTTACTGCAGAAATCTGAACTCTGCTTCGTCTTATAGCAGCGGCAAGAACTTCAATAGCTTCGTCCTGACCGATAATTCTCTGTTTAAGCTTACTTTCAAGACCTGAAAGCTTACGCATATCATTTTCGATGATTTTAGAGGTGGGAATACCTGTCCAAAGGTTAATAACCCTTGCAATATCTTCCTCTGTAACATCGTTATCATCGGCTTTGACTTTAACCTGAGCTGCTTCCTTTTCCAAAGCGATTTTTTCTGCTTTAAGATTAGAAATAGCTTCGTAGTCAGGACCTTCTTCAGCAGTTGTATCAAGAAGCTCTTCCTGACGTTCTGCCAAATCTTCAATTCTTGTCATAAGCTTCTGATAATCGCTTATAGCAACATTTCTGAGGTTTGCGCAAGTACAAGCTTCATCAAGAAGGTCGATTGCTTTATCGGGTAAAAATCTGTCATTAATATATCTTTCCGAAAGATGAACTGCTCTATAAACAAGAGCATCGGAAATTTTAACCTTATGGAAATCTTCATAATATTCTTTAATTCCCACAAGCATTTTATAACATTCTTCAACTGACGGCTCTTCTACCTTTACGGGTTGGAAACGTCTTTCGAGAGCAGCGTCTTTTTCAATATGTTTACGGTACTCATTGAAAGTTGTAGCACCGATAACTTGAATCTGACCTCTTGAAAGGGCGGGTTTAAGAATATTCGCCGCGTTCATTGAGCCTTCCGCGTCACCTGTGCCAACAAGGTTATGAACCTCGTCGATAAGAGGATTATATTCCCCTCTTCTTTAACTTCGTCAACAAGACCTTTAATTCGACTTTCGAACTGCCCTCTGAACTGAGTACCTGCAACAAGGGAAGTAAGGTCAAGAAGATGAATTTCTTTATCTGCAATTCTTGCAGGAACATCACCTGCGGCAATTTTAAGAGCGAGACCCTCTGCAATAGCAGTTTTACCAACACCGGGTTCACCGATAAGGCAAGGGTTATTTTTTGTTCTTCTGCAAAGAATCTGAGTAACTCTGTAAATTTCTGTTTCTCTGCCGATAATTCTATCGATTTTTCCGTCCCTTGCTCTTGCGGTAAGGTCGGTACAATAAGAGTTCAAAAATTTACGTTTTGTTTTATGTTTATTCTTTTTCTTTTTGCCTTTTTTATCATCTTTTTCTTCTTCAATATCTTCTTCGTCAACCTGCTCTTCAGTAGGTAAAGCATTGTTTTCCGAAGCATTATTATTGAAAAAATTCTGCATAAAAGGCATTGTTCCTGCGCCACCAAGCTGGAAATCTTCCATATTTTCCATCATATCGCCGAACTGTTCGCTAACAGCGTCAATATCATCCTCGGTAATCCCCATACTTTGCATCATCTGCTTGATAGGTCCGATATTAAGCTCGGTTGCGCATTTAATGCAAAAACCTTCCTGAGTTGTTTTATCACCGTCAACGCGGGAAACAAAGATAACCGCAGGGCGCTTTTTACATTTACTGCATATCATTTTATTGTTCATTTATTTCTCCTGAGAAATTGTAATTGAATTCTGAATTATTTTTTTGAAAAACGTTCCTTAAACTGACGGAATGTTCCGGGAAGATAACTTGCAAATGCTACAAGAGTTAGTATTGCCGAAATAATAACAAGTATCATCATAAGAATATTGGGAAGAGTGAAAACGTTTCTGAAAACGCCAACCTCTGGACCAAAAGCAATAACCAAAATCATTATTGCATAGAATGCGAAGGTTGCAACCTTACCGTAAATTTCAGCCGCACCGGGACGAATACCGCAAGCGAGCATAACCGCACCACCGACAACCATAACGATTTCTTTAACAATGAATACAAGGAATACCCAGCTGAATGCTTTTAATGTTGCATCCTGAGCGTTATTAAAGGACATAAACAAAAGCACAGCAAGTGTAACTTGAGTTAACTTATCAGCAACAGGGTCAAGCATTTTGCCCAATGCACTGATCTGGTTGAATTTACGGGCAATTTTACCATCGAGGAAATCGGAAAGACCTGAAAGAACGAGAGTAAATACTGCCCAACCATATTCACCATTATAAAAAAGAACAGCGAAAACAGGAATAAGAATAATTCTTATTACGCTAAGCAAATTAGGGATTGTCCAACAACCTTTAAATAAATCTTTCATTATGAGCCACCTCTTAACCAATCAAATTAATAATCGGATTATTCTGCACTATAAAGCCGTAAATTATAGAACTGTTTACAGCATCAATAACAGGTGCAGCGCCTGACATACCCGCAATAAAATAGAAAGCTGTGCAAACTATGTAAACAACTGCCAATGCTCTCACAACACC
This sequence comes from Acutalibacteraceae bacterium, assembly GCA_045542535.1. Taxonomy (GTDB): domain Bacteria; phylum Bacillota; class Clostridia; order Oscillospirales; family Acutalibacteraceae; genus DTU089. The sequence continues at coordinate 4,710 of JAZQLF010000007.1, forward strand.
TATAACGGCACCAAGTATAGCGTTGAATTTTCCTAAAACAGGAATATCGTTTGCCTTTTTCAAAAGACTTGCAAGGAATTTCAAAGCGATTGTTATGACAATAAATAACACCACAAAAGTAATTACCTCTGTTATGTTAATCATAATTGTATGACCGATTTTATCAACTGCAAGTTTTACCAATTCATCATTTGAAAGACCATTTTTATAACCGAAAGCAGAGGTAAGGGATGTCATATTTACACCCATAGCCTGAGCAAGCTTAACTGCACCCTGAGGAAGACCATCAACCATTGCAGTAAGCTTCTGAGAAACGCTTAAATTGCCTGAAATATCATCAAGAACTCTTGTAAAGCGAGTTTCAACAAGGTCACGAACTAAAAGATCATAAGCCTTTTCAGCAACGCCTTCAAAGAGCTTATGGGAAACGATTGCGGAAATCACAACAGCAAATGTATCGATAACTGTTGATAAAAAGCCTTTTTTATAGGCATGTGCAACCAATACTGCGAACAAAACAACGATAATTATATCAATTAAGTATGACATGAAAAAACCTCCCTGTTCATTAATTACTTAATTCAACAGTCGAATCTCCGTAAGAGTAACAACGACTGATTTTATCTAAAGAGTTAATGTAGATGTATTTATCGGTGGCAAGTATGCTTTTAGCATCGCCTTTTATACCGATTTCACTAATCTCTCTTCCGTTTAAATTATATACTAATATAGAGTTTTCGGCAAGAGCAAATATATATTTATCGCTCATTATAACATCTTTTAAAGGATGAGCAACTGAAATCTGAGCCTTTTCCTTACCTTTAGGAGAATATATTGAAATTACATAATTGTTAGCACTTCCGTATTTCGCCAAAGCAACAATGTATTTTCCCTCTTCAGAGCAATCAAAAGAATTAAACTCCGATGAATAATATTGGCTTGCAGTTTCAAAAGATTCGCCTTTTTTAGTTATTACATACACACCCGTATCTGAAAATAATGTAAGAGTGTTTGTAGCGGTAAATTCCAGGTCAAAAGCTGCCGCGCCGTTAATCTTTTGAGAATTCAAAGGTTCTTGATAGTCAAAACCAAAGTACTCCACATTCGTAAAAATCTCACCGTTGTCTGCCCCAACAACTGCTGCACCTGCAAATTTTCCGTTTGAAGCCAATGCTATTGAAACAATATGCTCATAAGCACAATTCCATTGGAAAACAACTTTATTTGTGGCGGAATATACGGTCAATTTACTTGTAGATTCTTCACCTCGTGTACCTATGGCATAATTACCGCTTTCGCCGTACTCTGCGCATATTATTGCATTAGGCGCTTCCCCTGTATAAACAACCTTTTTCTCATTTATAAGAACATAGGCTTTATAACCTCGGTCAAAAATCACCGCTTTCTCTCCATTAACGGAAACGGCAGGAGAAGAATAGTTATGAGGTTGAGTATAATTTAATTTTCCGCTTTTTGAATAAACCGAAAAGTTTTCCGTTGTCAAAACAAGAACACTGTCACCTAAAATAACGGTATTAACAGTTGAATCCGTATTAACTGATATAGGGAAATTATCTCCATCCTGAAGCACAAAGGATGAAGCCCGGGCTGCAATCGCATCAAAAGGTATAATACCTACGGAAGAAAGTATGTAAACAAAGAAGAAAACAGCCACAAGAACACCGGCAATTATCATTTTGCTTCTTGTTTTATCGGAAAATCGGGAAACTCTGCTATAGCCGGTAAATCCGCTGTTAAGCTCTGTTAATTTAACTTTCATTGACTTCACCTCCGTAATAAACCTTATTCAGATAAAGACCATCGGGAATTGCGGTAATTCCCGCTTTAGTCCGGTCACCGCTTTCTATTATCGACGGAATATCTTCAGCTTTTATTTTTCCGTTTGCGACATAAATCAAAGTTCCTGCCATAATTCTCACCATATTATAGAGGAAACCATTTCCGCAAACTCTGAATTTTATTAAATCGCCGTCCCTGAAGACTTCTGCGCTATATATTGTTCTTACTTTTGAATTAACCTGGGCATCTGCCGCGCAGAATGCAGAAAAATCATAAGTGCCCACAAAATACTGTGCCGCTTTGTTAAGTAGTTCAACATCCGCATTATATTTATAATGAAATGCTCTTTTATACATAAATGGTGATGGTATAAGAGTATTTTCGATTATATATTCATACTCTTTTTTAATACAGTCAAAACGGGCGTTGAATTCATAGTCAACCTCTTGACAAGAATAAACCGAAATTTCTCTCGGAAGTTTCGCAGAAGCAAGTGCAACGGGAAAGCTTTCTGCAGGAATTGTAGAATTGGTTCTTATATTAAAGTAATACTCATTAGCATGAACTCCTGCATCCGTTCTGCTACAACCGATAATATTAGGCTTTTCGCCAGTAAGACTTTCCCAAGCCTTTTTTAGCTCCCCTTGAACACTGACTGCGTTTTCCTGCTGTTGCCAACCGTGAAACTCAGAGCCGTCAAAAGCTATTTTAAATAATAAGTTTCTCATATTAAATCACGTGTTCGAAAAAAATATTTAAAAGCACAATTCCTACACATACAGTGGTCATAACACCAAAAGCAATAAAATCTCTGTACGTAATTTTCATTTGTCTTAAACGGGTTCTGCCCTCTCCGCCTGTATAACAACGGCAGGACATTGCATCCGTAAGCTCAATAGCCCTTTTAAATGCAGAAATAAATAAAGGAATGAAAATCGGGAACAGGGCTTTAATTCTGTTAATTAAATTACCACTTTCAAAATCTGCTCCTCTCGCCTTTTGAGCTGACATAATTCTATCGATTTCATCAATAAGAGTCGGAATAAATCTTAAAGCAATAGTCATCATCATTGCAAATGTATGAACATCAACTTTAAACACTTTTAATGGTGACAAAAGTTTTTCTATAGCATCTGTCAAATCTGTAGGTGAAGTTGTGTAAGTTAAAAGAGAACTCATTAAAAGTAATGTAAAAATTCTCACAACAATAAAGATAGCGGTAAAAATGCCTGTATCAGTTATTGTTATAAACTTCCATTCGAAAAGTATGTTACCCTCTTTGATATAATAAAGTTGTAAAACCGTTGTTAGTAAAACAATGGGTAACAAGGGCTTAAAGCTTTTCAGAATAATCTTCGGAGAAAGTTTAGTCAAGAAAAATACTATTACCGCAAAACCGCTTAAAAGCCCTAATGACCAGAAATTCTGACACACGAAAATAAATATGATAAATAAAAATGTCAGAATAATTTTTGTTCTTGCATCCAATTTATGGATTGGTGAATTACCGGGGAAAAACTGACCGATTGTAATATCTTTAATCATTCATTCTCCCCCCTACCTAAATATTTTAAAATAGCTTTCTGTGCGCCATCAACTGTATATGCAGTTTCGCCTAAATCAAAGCCATTTTTCTTAAGCTCAAGGAAAATATTCGTTATTTCCGGTACATCAAGACCCAATTCTGAGAGAAATTCACCTTTTGAGTAAACCTCTTCTACTGTTCCTGAAAGGGCAACCTCGCCCTTGTTCATAACAACCACTCTATCTGCAACAACTGCAACATCATCCATATTGTGAGAAACGAATATAACTGTGCTGCCTGTAGAAGCGTTATAATCTTTTATGAGCTTTAAAAGAGCATTTTTACCCATTGGGTCAAGCCCTGCAGTTGGCTCGTCAAGAATAAGCACTTTCGGTTCCATTGCGATAACACCTGCTATTGCAACTCTTCTCTTTTCACCGCCTGAAAGGTCAAAGGGTGACTTTTGAAGATAATCTTCAGAAAGTCCAACATAAGAAATTGCAGTAAGTACTCTTTTTTTGATTTCCTCTTCAGAAAGACCCATATTTTTAGGTCCGAAAGCAATATCTTTATAAACAGTTGACTCAAAAAGCTGTTGCTCAGGGTACTGAAAGCAAAGACCCACATTGAAACGGCATTGACGAAGACTTTCTTTTGAAGAATGAATATCTTTACCCTCAAAAAGAACCTCGCCTGAATCGGCTTTTAAAAGTCCGTTAAGGTGTTGTAAAAGTGTACTCTTACCCGAACCGGTATGACCGATAAGAGCAACGATTTCACCTTGAGAAAAATCAAGAGAAACGCCTTTAAGAGCACCCGTTTCAAAAGGAGTGCCTTTAGAATAGCCGTATATTAAATTGTGCACTGAAAGCACGGACATATCTTAACCTCTGTTATCTGTATAATCTTTAAATATTTTCACAAAATCTTCCGCAGTAAGCGGTATTTCTTTTAATTCAACGCCTTTTTCTTTTAATAAAACTGCAAGTTCCATAGGCTTCGGAACAGCAAGTCCGATTGATTTTAAAAGCTCACTATGGGAGAACGCCTCTGCAGGCGTACCGTCAAGCTCAACCTTTCCGTCATTCATTACTACTACCCTATCAGCTTTAACCGCCTCATCCATAAAGTGAGTAACAAGAATCACGGAAATTCCCAATTCATTTTTAAGCTTCAAGAGGGCGTTCATAACCTCTCGTCTGCCCTTAGGGTCAAGCATAGCAGTTGGTTCATCGAGAACAATGCAATTAGTTTGCATTGCAATTACACCTGCAATGGCAACTCTTTGCTTCTGACCGCCTGAAAGACGATGGGGTTCATGTTTTCTATAATCATACATATCGACAATTTTTAAAGCTTCATCAACACGTTTTCTTATTTCTTCACGAGGAACACCTAAGTTTTCCGGACCGAAAGCCACATCGTCCTCAACAATAGTTGCAACAATCTGATTATCGGGATTCTGAAAAACCATACCCACTTTACGTCTTATAGCTATTTCGTTATTTTCATCGGAAGTGTTATAACCGTAAGTTGTAACACTTCCGTTTGTAGGTAATTCCAAAGCATTAATAAGCTTTGCCATAGTAGATTTTCCCGAACCGTTATGACCGAGAACGCAAGTGAACTGACCTTCGTAAAAATCAAGGTTCAAGCCGTTCAAAGCATCGCTTTCTTCATCAGCATAGCGAAAATCCACGTTTTTAAATTCAATAATTTTATTCATACTCATTTTGTCCACACTGCAGTAGAACCGCAAGGAAGCACAAGACCGCTATCGGTAACCTTAAGACCGATTTCGTCTGCGGTAGCGAAACCTCCGAAGCGTTTTGCTACTGTTGAATTTAATATGTAACTCATTACTGCGGGAGAAACACCTGCAGTATATGAATTTATAAGAACTGCGAGAGAATTATCAGTTAATAACTCACAACATTGATTTACAAATCCGTAAATTTCGTTTTCAAGTTTCCAAACTTCTCCGCCGGGGCCTCTACCATATGAGGGTGGGTCCATAATTATAATGTCGTACTTATTACCGCGTCTTATTTCACGGGCAACAAATTTCATACAATCGTCAACAATCCAACGGACACTTCTGTCCGCAACACCTGATGAAGCGGCATTTTCCTTTGCCCATTGAACCATGCCTTTTGAAGCATCAACGTGAACAACTGATGCCCCTTTTAAAAGAGCAGAAACTGTTGCAGCGCCTGTATATGCGAAAAGGTTGAGAACCTTAACATCTGTTCTTCCGCTTTTCTCAATAATATCTGCAACCAAATCCCAGTTACACGCCTGTTCGGGGAAAACACCCGTATGCTTAAAGCCCATAGGTTTGAGATTGAATTTCAAATCTCTGTAACCAATCTGCCAAACCTCAGGAATAGTTCTGTAAAACTCCCAGGAGCCACCGCCCTGATTAGAACGGTGATATCTTGCGTGGGCTTTTCTCCACATAGGATTTGTTCTGTTTGTATTCCAAAGAGCCTGAGGATCGGGTCTTATGAGGAAAATATCTCCCCAACGTTCAAGACGTTCACCATCAGAACAGTCAATGAGCTCATAATCTTTCCAAAAGTCTGAAACTCGCATTAAAGTAATCTCTCCTTAACAACCTGAGCAATTTCTTCTGCCAGAATGTTTATCTTTTCTTCATCTTTGCCTTCAATCATAACTCGTACAAGAGGTTCTGTTCCCGACACGCGAACAAGAACTCTGCCATCGTCACCGAGCTCTTTTTCTGCTGCATAAATGGCATTTTTAATTTCCTCATCACGAGGGAATCTCGCTTTACCGAAATCAGAAACACGAACATTGATAAGTGTCTGAGGAAATACCTGCATAACAGAGCTTAACTCGGAAAGCTTTTTGCCCGTTGCTTTCATTATGCAGAGAAGCTTAAGAGCAGAAAGTTGACCATCGCCGGTGGTAGCAAAATCGCGGAAAATAATGTGACCTGACTGCTCACCGCCGATTACATAATCATTTTCTATCATATTTTCAAGAACGTATCTGTCGCCTACCTTGGTTTTTTCGCAATTAATGGCATTTTCTTCGCAAAATTTAAAGAAACCCATATTGCTCATTACCGTAACAACAGCGGTGTTATTCTTGAGAATATTTTTTACTTTCATATATTTAGCAAAAATTGCAATCAACTTATCTCCGTCAACAATATCACCGTTTTCATCAACTGCAAGAAATCTGTCAGCATCGCCATCAAAGGCAAGACCCACATCGCATTTGTTGTGAACAACAAAATCCTGCAATTTCGTAAGATTAGTTGAACCGCAATTTTCGTTAATATTAGTACCATTGGGATGAGATGCTATAAAAAAGCAATCATCACAAAGCTTCATAAAAATCTGAGGAGCGGTAACAGAGGAAGCACCGTTTGAACAATCAACAGCAATCTTCAATCCCCGAAGGTCCTTGTTACCATTTTTAATTAAATCTTCCTCAGCGATATCTGTAAGGTAATTTATATAATCGGTACGAGAAGTTTTTGAATGAGTTATTCTACCCACTTCTCCACCTACTTTAATAGGAGGAACTTGCGTTTTATCAAGAATGATACTTTCAATTTCCTCTTCAAGAGCATCAGGAAGTTTGTAACCCGAGCCTTGAAAAATTTTAATTCCGTTATATTCACATGGGTTATGAGAAGCAGAAATCATTACTGCTGCATCATATTCATACTTTTTCACAAGGTACGCAACTGCAGGAGTGGGTATTTCACCTAAAAGCATTACGTCTGCCCCTACAGAACAAAGCCCTGCCGATATTGCCGCTTCAAGCATCTGAGAAGATGCTCTCGTGTCCATACCGATAAGAACTTTGGGTCGTTTGTGGGAATGTGCCGTAAGCACCATTGCCGCTGCTCTGCCGATTTGCATTGCAAGTTCACAAGTCAATTCTGTATTTGCAATTCCTCTTGCACCATCAGTACCGAAAAGTCTGCCCATTAAATATCACTCCGATTAATATGATTCGAAAGAACCCTGAGAATCATCGGTAACCGGATTTACACCTAAATGTCTATAACCTAAAGCGGTAACCTTTCTTCCTCGGGGAGTTCGCGTTAAAAAGCCTAACTGCATAAGATAGGGTTCATAAACATCCTCGATGGTTACTGCTTCCTCGCCAATCATTGCGGCGATAGTATCAAGACCAACAGGTCCACCGTTATAGTTTTCAATCATTGCCCTTAAAAGATTTCTGTCAACAAGGTCCAGTCCCAATTCGTCAATTTCCATTCTTTCAAGTGCATTTTGTGCAGATTCTACGGTAATTATACCATTACCCATAACCTGAGCATAATCTCTTGCTCGTTTTAAAAGTCGGTTTGCGATACGAGGTGTTCCGCGAGAACGGGAAGCAATTTCAAGAGCACCGTCGTTTTCTGCTTCTATATCAAGAATCCCTGCACTTCGCTTAACAATTTTCGCAAGTTCATTGGGTGAATAAAGCTCAAGTCTTAAAATAACACCAAATCTGTCTCTCAATGGCGCGGAAAGCTGACCTGCACGGGTTGTTGCACCGATAAGGGTGAACTTTTTAAGGTCAAGCCTTATTGAACGCGCCGAAGGACCTTTGCCGATTATAATATCAAGAGCAAAATCCTCCATAGCCGGATAAAGAACTTCTTCAATACTTCTTGAAAGGCGGTGAATTTCATCAATGAAAAGAATGTCACCGTCATTAAGACTTGTCAGAAGCGCCGCCAAATCGCCTGGCTTTTCAATAGCAGGACCTGATGTAACTCGAATTTGAACACCCATTTCGTTTGCAACAATTCCTGCAAGAGTGGTTTTACCCAAGCCGGGAGGACCATAAAGCAAAACATGGTCTAAAGATTCGTGACGTTTTTTAGCCGCCTCAATATATATTTTTAAATTTTCTTTTGCTTTTTCCTGACCGATATACTCTTCAAGAGTATGAGGACGAAGAGATGTTTCAATATCGTTATCGTCTGAAATATATTCCGGAGCAATAACTCTCTCTTCATCAGCAATAAAAAAGTCGTTCATTTATTTTCTCCTAAAATTTCAAAGTCATATTTTTTAAAGCGCCCTTAATAAGCTCTTCAACAGAAAGAGAGGGCGAAAGCTTACTGACAGCAACAGATGCTTCAGTTTGTGAATAACCCAAAGCAGTAAGTGCCGCAATAGCTTCCGAGGTATTGCTCATTGAGTTTACGGTATTAACTGCATTTGAAACAGAGCTGCTTTCCTCAGAAATAAAACTCACATTGGCAATTTTATCTTTAAGCTCCATTATTACCCTTTGAGCAAGTTTTGGACCAACACCATTGGCAGCTGTAATAGCTTTTGCATCTCCTGAAGCTACCGCAACGGCAAATGCATCGGGACTTAACTCCGAAAGAATTGCAAGAGCTGCTTTAGGTCCAACACCTGAAACGCTTATTAAGAGTTTAAATGCATCAAGTTCATCATTGGTTGCAAAGCCGAATAAATCAAGTGCATCCTCGCGAACATTGAGATAAGTGAAAACAGTAACCTCTCCGCTTTCAAGAGAAAGTTTTGAAAGAGTGTTGCGGGTTGTGAAGCATTTAAAACCTACACCGCCACAAGATAAAGCAAGAGTTTGCTCATCTTTATATATTATTTTTCCGGTTAAACTATAGAACATAATTACTCCTAAATTTTATTTTTTATCATCAATGAATCGCTTGCATGACCGTGGCAAATTGCAAGAGCGAGAGCATCGGCAGCGTCGTCAGGCTTAGGAATTTTATCAAGGTGTAAAAACATCCTTGTCATCTCCTGCACCTGTTGCTTTTCTGCTCTGCCGTAGCCGACTATGCTTTGCTTAACCTGCAAGGGTGTGTATTCAAAAATAGGAATCCCTGCTTTCTCAACTGCAAGAACGATAACACCTCTTGCCTGAGCAACATCAATAGCGGTTTTTTGGTTGGTATTAAAATACAGTCTTTCGATACTGACCGCATCGGGTTTAAATTTCTCTAAAAGCTCGGTAATATCGTCATATATTTTAGTAAGGCGCTCATTAAAGGGCATATCTTTATCAGTTGTAACTGCACCGTATCCCATAAGAGAAAAGTTATTTCTCTCATATCTGACAATACCGCAACCGACTATTGCATACCCCGGGTCAATTCCGAAAATGACCATATTTTCACCGCCTTTTGCAAAACCGCAATACCGCATATTATAATTCAAAATATTATACCATATTAATACAGAAAATAGCAACATTTTTAAACTAATTTTTCAGTTTGTTCATAATCTTTTTAAGCCTTTTTTCATTATGACAGTTGACTATTGATTTTCATAAAGAAAAATGCTATAATATCGGTATCTTATAGGTAGCAGAATTTATAATCTGCCCAGAGATAAGGAGAATAGTTATGGAAAAATTAAAAAACAAAAACACGATAGTTTTAATAATTTCTGCGGTGCTTATTTTAATTGCAATAATTGTTGCAGTTGTTGCCACTGCTTCAGCAAACAAAGATAAAAAAGAAACAACTACAACTTCTACTGAAGAATCTGTTTCAATTGATCTTGCTTCTATTGCAGATATGAACAATGTTCCCACAACAAATAAGGCTCAGACTCAGACTTCTTATTCCTACGAACCCGGTAAATATAAAGTCGCCACAAAGGATGACCCTCTCGGTCTTCGTCTTGAACCTAACACAACATCAGATAGACTTATTTATGTTCCTAAAGGTCATGAGGTTGAAGTTCTTGCTGTTTGGGAAGATTGGGGATATGTTGTTTACGAGCAGACAGGCGGATGGCTTTCAATGAACTATCTCGAGCTTGTTTCTTCAAGCCAAAGCTCCACCGAAAAAGCTACAACTACAACAGTTGCGGAGCAATAAGATGTTTACTTGCAATCTTTGTCCGCGAAAATGTAATACACAAAGAAAAGCTCTTACCGATATCGGTAAGGGCTTTTGCAATATGGGTGAAAATCCCGTTGTTGCAAGAGCAGCTCTGCATTTTTGGGAAGAACCGCCCATAAGCGGAACAAAGGGAAGCGGAACTGTCTTCTTTTCAGGTTGTAATTTAAAATGTAAATTCTGCCAGAACGAAGATATAAGCGACGGATGTTTCGGAAAAGAAATAACTATTGAAAGATTAAGAGAAATTTATTTCGAGTTAATAAACCAAGGGGCTCACAACATAAATCTCGTTACGGGAACCCATTTTATTCACGCCATTTCAAAATCTTTAGAAACCCCCCTCCCCGTCCCCGTTGTTTATAACTGTGGTGGGTATGAATCTGTTGATTCTTTAAAGCTTTTACAAGGAAAGGTACAAATTTATTTACCCGACTTAAAATATGCAGATAACGAATTAGCGTTAAAGTATTCAGATGCAGAAAATTATTTTGAAATAGCAACAAATGCCATCAAAGAAATGTTCAGACAAGTGGGAAAATGCCAGTTTGACGAAGATGGAATTATGAAAAAAGGTGTTATAATACGCCATTTGATTATACCGAATAATCTTGAAAACACCAAAAAGGTTATTGATTGGGTCAAGAATAATTTCAATGACGGTGAAGTACTTTTCAGTCTTATGAGTCAGTTTACGCCCAATAAATCTTGCGACATACCTGAGCTTTCCCGAAGACTCACTCAAGAAGAATATGACGAAATCGAAGAATACCTTTTTGATTCAGGCATCGAAGAGGGTTACTTCCAGGAGCTTTCCTCTGCTAAAGAAGAATATATTCCCCCATTTAATTTAGAGGGTGTTTAATTGTAACATTAGCGCATTCTCCTCATATTATGTAATGAAGTTAAAATTTTAGCTTCAATACTTATATTAGGAGGAAGAGATATGGCTGATAACAAAAACTTCACCGACCTTCACCATATCAAAGAAGCAATTTGCATTGACACAAACAGAGTTTACGACTCCTGTGCCGACAAGGACTGTCTTACTGATTTGCGCGTTTATTTAACAGACAGAGGTCAATGTATTCTTGAAAATGCTTCTTCTGTGCGCCCGAGAGCAGCACAAATACTTAATTGCCTTGTTGAAGTTGAAAAAGTACCTTTCAACAAAGGCTGCTACAGCGTTGACCTGACATTTTTCGTTAAGGTTTGCCTTGATGCATTCACTTGTCCGACAGCGCCCCCTACTTTGCTTGAGGGCCTTGTAACATTCAACAAAAAATGCATTCTTTACGGTAGCGATGGTAATGTGAAAATCTTCTCTTCAAACTATACTTGCGACGGTTTTGACGAGCAAAATCCCGTTGGAAACACAAACCCAAGAGCAAAAGTACAATGTGTTGACCCCATTGTTCTTGATGCAAACATCTGCAGAATCTGCGACTGTTGCAACACAATGGGTAATTGCTGCGATTCTGTACCCAACCATATTTGTCGTTGCTTTGAGGGCAATTTCTGCTGTTGTGAGGGTGAAAAAGCAGTTAAGGTTACTCTTGGTATTTTCACAATCATTCAACTTGAAAGAGATGTGCAGATGTTAATTCCTGCATACGATTTCTGTGTTCCCACAAAGGAATGTTGTTGTGACACAGAAGACCCCTGCGACACCTTCAGAAAAATCAGTTTTCCTATAGACGAATTTTTTCCGCCAAACGCAAATGATTGCTCCTGCGAAATGAATTATAAACCAAACAATAATTGCGGTTGCGGTAAATAAGAAAAACGAGTGTATTCAATCACTTCTGATTGGATACACTCGTTTAATTATTTCTCAAAAACCAAGCTGTCCTGCTTCATTTTATCAAGATTATTCTTGTCGTACCAATGACCCTGGATTTCAATTTCTTCTTTTACCTGTTTCCCTTGAACAGAAAAAATACATTGTTCAACGGCATTATAACCCAAGTTATAGGAATCGCGGGTAACTCCACCGATAAATTGGGGACCGTTCTTTTCACCGAGCCATTTTAACTGCTTTGCACCGGAATCAAAACCGCAAAAAACTATATAATTATACTTTTCCCCATTAGCAGAAACAACATCGCTTATTTTATCGGCGATACTCGAATCAGTTATAAATACAGCTTTTGCTTTTTCGTCAATCAATTCAGTTAACGAATCCTCATATTTGCTTTCAGATTCCGTTTCAATTTTGTATTTTCCTTTTGTGCTTTCATCCGCATCTGCCAATTCAGTAAATTTCTCAATAAAACCTACAGTTTTTTCTTCATCAGTTTCATTGTCATTTCTTTCAATAACACCGATTACATAAGTGTTTTGGGATTTTTTTATATCTTCTTTAATTTTTCCAAAAACTTTTTCCGCACAAATAGCTCCGGATTGTTTATAAGATGTTGAAACTGTGGAAACAATAGGGTTTTTCTTGTTGCTTTCAAGTTTTTCTAAATCCTCTTCAGTTAAATTATCAATCTGAACAACCGGAATTTTTTCATCAAATAATTTTCCGTAAACATCACTGTAACCTTCGCCATTTGGCGCTATTACAATACCGGCAACGCCTTCTTTAATTGATTTATCAATACTGGAAATATGAGCTGAAACAACATTTTCATCGACCTCATCAGTACCCATATAATTGAGTTTATACCCATATTTCTTTGCTGCTTCCTCAGCACCTTTTTTCACATTCTGCCAAAAGCCGATATTTTCACTTTCGCCCACTAACACTATAGTTTTTTCTGCATTTTGATTGCTGATTTGTGTTGTAGTAGAAGGTGAATTTTGGGTATCTTCACCGCAACCGCTGAAAAGGGTTAAACAAACTACGCCAACAATAATTAATGACAATACTTTTTTGAAATTCATTTTTATTCCTCCATCTCTAAAAAGTGATTTCAAAAATAGTATTGTCACATTTTTACAATTAATACAAAAGAGAGGGCTCAAAGCTCTCTCTTCAAAGGATTTTATTCACCTATAAGTCTGTTAATAATATCGGAGTAAAGCGCTCCCGGGTCATCAAGGAAGCCATCCTTCAACTGCTCCGCCTGCCATTCGTCTGAAACATTAAGAGTTAAAGAAAGAAGCTTATCGCCGTTACTTTCTATTTCAAAAGTAACATCATAACCGTTTTCAACCTTTTTAATTTCAACCTTATTTTCCCTTTCGGAACGAGCACGGGCAACTATATTTAAAGCAGTTTTCACAGCTCTGTCACGGACACCGGGAAGAAGCTGTTTCTCCAATTCTTTGGCGCTGAGAGAACCCTTTGCAGTAACTACAAGGTGAGCTTCTCCAACGTACTCTTCTTCCTTTACCGCCTTATTTTCCAAAAGTTCATCAATAGCGGAATTAGCATCAAAGTAATTGACAAGACCTGTTTTCTGAAGAGCATCACAAATCTGATTTCTTGTCATAGGAGTTTTTACAGAATCAAGTATATAACAAATAAGAATTTTAATTTCAAGCATACTACGAAGACCGCCGAACTCAATACCACCGGCGAAAGCATCATATTCAACCATAAAAACATCTCCTTTCGTATTGCCTTAATTTCTATTATTTATTTTAACATTTATTTAATTTCAAATCAATAAATGTTCTGTTAATTTTTAAAAGATTTCTAAAAGAGTTTCTCGGATTTCACCTGCAAGATAAAGTGAACCCACAACTAAAACTGCGGTATTTTCATCTGCGGCAGCATAAGAGATTTTAACTGCTTCCTTAATACTTTCCACGGTGAATACCTGCTTTGAATATTTACTCGCGATTTCAGCTAATTCCTGAGCTTTCATAGCTCTCGGGTTATCGGGGGTTACTGCAAAGAAAACATCAGTTTTTAGCATAAGGGGTTTAAGGGAAGCTTCAACAGCTTTATCTGCCATCATACCGGCAACAACAATAACCCTGCTTTTCTTTTCAAGTTGGGGCAAAACCACATTATAAAAGGCTTTTGCGCCATCTTCATTATGTCCACCGTCAAGAATAACAAGAGGTTTTTCTGATATAATTTCAACCCTTGCAGGAAGAATAGTTTTTCTTATTCCGTTTTTGATATTCTCGTCAGTAATATTAAAAAATCTCTTTAAAATACAACAAGCTTCAATAACACAGGTCATATTTTTAACCTGATGCTCCCCTGCCATTTTGACGAAATAGTTTTCGTTTTTATAATTATATTCTGTTCCGAAAATATCGCTTTTAATTATATTAATATCACTTTCACAAGGAATTGTGAGGGTGTTATTTTTTTCTTTGACTGTTTTTTCGATAACTTTAATTGCACCTTCTGGTTGACCAAAAGAACAAACAACATTTCCATTTTCTTTTATTGTTCCGCATTTTTCGAAGGCGATTTGCTCTATTGTATCACCTAAAATTGCAGAATGGTCTATTGAAAGGGAGGTTATAACATTTACTAACGGAGTTTCAATAATATTTGTAGCATCAAGCCTTCCACCCAAGCCTACTTCAAGAGCAACAACATCACATTCAAGCTCTTTATAGCAAAGAAAAGCAGAAGCAGTCAATGCTTCAAATTCAGTTATTACAACATCTTCTTTTTCAAGTGCTTCAACTGCTATTCTTACTTTCTCAACATTTTTTGCAAAAACTGCTTTATCAATGGGTTTTCCGCAAAACTGAACTCTTTCAAGAAAATCTGTTACATAAGGTGAAGTGTAAAGACCAACCCTATACCCTGCTTCAGTTAATACATTTGAAATGGCAGTTGAGGTTGAACCCTTACCATTTGTTCCTGCAACGTGAACAAATTTTAAATCCTTTTGGGGATTACCAAGGAAACGCAATAAGGCATCCATCCCGTTAAGACCGGGACGGATACCGAATTTTAATAATGAATGTATATATTTTACTGCTTCAATATAATTCATTTGAGTTTAAGAAGGCTTTCTTCAAGCATTGCGATTTTAGCTTTATGTTTTTCCTGAGCATCTCTCTGCTGAGCAACAACTTTTTCGGGTGCTTTTGCCATAAAGCCGGGGTTGTTAAGCTTGTTTTCAACGAACTCAAGGTCTTTCTTAGCAGCTTCAAGTTCTTTCTGAAGTCTTGCTTTTTCAGCTTCGAAGTCAACAAGCTCGTTAAGAGGAATGTAAATCTTTGCGCTTTCTGTGATAACGCTTACGCTACCCTCAATTTCGAACTCATCACCGATTTCAACTTCTGAAGCGGAAGCAAGTCTGTTCATAAACACGCTACCATTTGTGAAATCTTCGGTGTATTTTGTTGCAATATAAAGCTTTGCTTTCTTTGAGGGAGGAACATTCATTTCTGCGCGGCGGTTACGAACTGCTTTAATAGCGGACATAACGCGCTCCATAGCCTCTTCTTCAACAGCGAAATTAAGGCTTTCATCGTATTTGCACCATTCGGAAATCATAATAGATTCACCGTCGTGAGGAAGAGCAAGCCAAATTTCCTCTGTAATGAAAGGCATAAAGGGATGAAGAAGCTTAAGAGTATTAGACATTACATAAACAAGAACTGCTTTTGCTGTCTTTTTACCTTCTTCATTATCGCCGTTAAGACGGATTTTTGCAATTTCAATGTACCAATCGCAGAAAACGTCCCAAATGAAGTCGTAAAGATTCTGAACTGCAATACCAAGCTCATAGTTTTCAAGAGAGTTTGTAACAGCTTTAACAAGAGAATTAAACTGACTCAAAATCCATTTATCTTCAGTTGCAAGATTTTCGGGAATATGGGGTGCAGGTTCATCCTCGTCGAGATTCATAAGAATGAAACGGTTTGCGTTCCAGAGCTTGTTAGCAAAGTTACGGCTTGCTTCAATTTTCTCGGGCATAAATCTCATATCGTTACCGGGGCTGTTACCGGTAGCAAGAGAGAATCTGAGAGCGTCTGCACCATATTGGTCGATAATCTCAAGGGGGTCAATACCATTACCGAGAGATTTGGACATTTTTCTACCCTGAGCATCACGAACAAGACCGTGAATAAGAACTGTATCAAAGGGAACCTTGCCTGTGTATTCAAGAGCAGAGAAAATCATACGGGATACCCAGAAACCGATAATATCATAACCGGTAACAAGGGTATTTGTGGGATAATAATGCTCTAAATCTTTAGTATTATCGGGCCAACCGAGAGTTGAGAAGGGCCAGAGAGCAGAGCTGAACCATGTATCAAGTGTATCTTCATCCTGAGTAAGATTTACAGAACCGCACTTGCAGCATTTTTCAGGTGCATCAACGCTAACAGTAACGCCACCGCAATCCTCACAATACCAAGCAGGAATTCTATGACCCCACCAGAGCTGACGAGAAACGCACCAGTCACGAGTACCGTTCATCCAGTTAAGGTAGTTCTTTGTAAATCTTTCGGGAACGAATTTAGTTTCGCCCTTTTCAACTGCTTCAATAGCAGGTTTTGCAAGGGGAACCATACGAACGAACCACTGCTTTGAAACCATGGGTTCAATAGTGCTATGGCAACGGTAGCAAGTACCAACCTCATGCTTAAGAGGTTCGATTTCTTTAATGTAACCGCCTGCTTCAAGGTCTGCAAGAATTGCTTTTCTTGCTTCCATAGTGGTCATACCTGCATATTTACCACAATCGAGAACCTCGGGCTCATTTTCAGTAGCTCTGCCACTTGCAATAAGCTCGTCAGCAATTCTCTTATCTTCTGCGCCTGTAAGACGGCCATCATAAGTAAATGTACGAACAATGGGAAGATTGCATCTCTGACCAACCTCAAAGTCATTGGGGTCGTGAGCAGGAGTGATTTTAACAACACCTGTTCCCTTTGTCATATCAGCGTGTTCATCGCAAACGATTGGGATTTCTTTATTAAGAAGAGGTAAAATTACGTGGCAACCGTGAAGATGCTTATATCTTTCATCCTCTGCGTTAATAGCAACCGCAGTATCACCAAGCATTGTTTCGGGACGAGTTGTTGCAAGCTCAAGCTTCTCCCCTGTTTCTTTAACAGTATAAAGAAGATGCCAGAAATTACCGTCCTTCTCTTCATATTCAACTTCAGCATCAGAAATTGATGTATTACAGCAAGGACACCAGTTAACCATACGGTTTCCTCTGTAAATCAAATCTTTATCATAAAGAGTTTTGAAAACTGTGTTAACAGCTTTATTGCAACCCTCGTCAAGAGTAAATCTTTCTCTGTCCCAGTCGCAAGAAGAACCGAGTTTTTTGAGCTGTTCAACAATTCTTCCGCCATACTGCTCTTTCCAAGCCCAAGCTCTCTCAAGGAAGCCGTCACGACCGAGGTCTTCTTTTGTAACGCCCTCTTTACGCATTGCTTCAACGATTTTAGCTTCAGTTGCAATAGAAGCGTGGTCTGTACCGGGAAGCCAAAGGGTATCAAAACCTGACATTCTCTTCCAACGGATAAGAATATCCTGAAGAGTATTGTCAAGAGCATGTCCCATATGGAGCTGACCTGTAATATTTGGTGGCGGAATAACGATAGTATAGGTAGGCTTACCTTCTTCGCACTTAGCGTGGAAATATTTACCATCAATCCATGTTTTATATATACGTTCCTCAACGTTTTTAGGATCGTATTGTTTTGCGAGTTCTTTAATCACAAAAAACTCCCCCTTAGTAAAAAATCATTCACCGCATATTATCACACAATTTCTTATGATTGTCAATGATTAAGCGGGTATTTTTACGTTTTTAATATACAATTTATATGAACATATTATAGCGCTTTTTGCTAATGTGACTAATATTATTAAAACGCTTGATTTTTACAAAAAAATATAATATACTTTATTGGTAAATAAAACTACTCAAAGGAGTTTTGTAAAAATGAAAAATATGAAAGAAAGAAGCCTCGTTGCTTATTACCTTTTCTCATTTATCACACTCGGTATTTATGCCCTCGTTTTCTGGGGTAAATATGCAAAGGATGTTAACACTCTTTGCGAGGGTGACGGCAAAAAGACAATGAAATTCAAATATGTTGTTCTTTTAAGCATTGTTACTCTTGGTATTTTCGGTCTTGTTTGGAGATGTAAGCTTGCTAACAGACTCAAAGAAAATGCAGAACGCTATGACCTTAAATTCAGCGAAGGTGGCGCACTTGTTGTTATCTTCTCAATTCTCGGTCTTGTTCTCGGTGATTTCATTCTTATCAAGAACTTCAACAAAATGGCTAAGGCTTACAATGATTACAACGGTCTTGTTGACCCCGATGCAGACAAGAAAACATATTTCTTTGCAGATGAAGACTAATACATAATTAAAAATTATAACAGGTTCGTGAAAAGTAAAACTTTTTACGAACCTGTTTTTTTAGTTTTCTAAGGCTTTCATTGCTTTTTTGAATTGGGTAGCAAATAGAATTGAGGTGAAAGTTACCGCCACTACATCCGCAATCGGCTCTGCCATATAAACGCCCATAGTTTTATCTGTCACAAGAAGCGGAATTATATAAATTAACGGTAAAAGTAAAACAAATTTTCTGACTACCGCAACGATAATAGAATTGACCGCTTTGCCAAGAGAAGTAAATGTCATCTGACAAGCGATTTGAATACCGAAAAGGAATATTCCACCAAGATATGTGCGAAGAGCTGGTGCTGTGAATTCAATTAAATCAGCATCCGGTGTAAATATTCCGACAAATAACTTTGGTACAAGCATTATAAATGCCCATAAGGTTACGGAATACACAAGACAAGTTACAAGAAGAATTTTGAAAGTCTTTTTAACACGTAAAGTATTTTTAGCACCATAGTTAAAGCTTAAAATCGGTTGAGCACCTTGGGCTATACCCTGAAGAGGCAATAAAGCAAACTGCATTACGCTTGTTAAAATAGTCATAGCGCCAACAGCAATGTCACCGCCATAGCGGAGCAATGACGAGTTAAAACAAACCGAAATTACACTCTCACTTGATTGCATAATAAATGTTGCAGTACCTAAAGCAACACAGGGTAAAACAATTCTTGGTGATAACTTTAAATTGGATTTTTTCAGTTTTATTACAGTCTTCTTTCCGCAAAGGAAACTAACAACCCAAACGCAAGAAACTGCTTGAGAAAGAATTGTTGCTAAAGCAGCACCTTTTACACCCATATCAAAACCGAAAATAAAAATCGGGTCGAGTATAATATTACACACCGCGCCTATTATAATTGATACCATTGATATGGTTGTAAATCCTTGGGCTGTAATAAAAGCATTCATACCCAAAGTCAACTGAACAAAAATTGTACCCAAAGCATAGATACTCATATAATCAGTTGCATAACTGATTGTATTTTCACTTGCACCGAAAGCCAACAGAAAATCCTCATTCCAAACAGAAAGGACAATAGTCAGAATTATAGAAATTGTTATTTGCAATAAGAAACAACCACCAAGGGTTTTCTCAGCAGACTGACTGTCTTTTTTACCCATAAATATAGATGCTCTCGGCGCTCCACCTGAACTTACCAATGCTGCAAAAGCAGTAACAATCATTATAATGGGCATACATACACCCACACCTGTCAGAGCAAGACTACCATATTCCGGTATATGACCAATATAAATGCGGTCAACGATGTTATAGAGCATATTAATAAGCTGAGCAACAACCGTCGGAATTGCTAATTTAAATAACAATTTCCCGATAGGCGCAGTACCTAAAAACTCTTTATTATCTTTCATTAAACAAACCTCATAATAAAATCAAATAAGTAAACCCCCGTAAAACCAAAGGTTTCGGGGGTTTTGAAATAATCGGCAAATTATCTCTTTGAGAACTGGGGTGCACGACGTGCGCCTTTGAGACCGTATTTCTTTCTTTCTTTCATTCTGGGGTCACGAGTGAGAAGTCCTGCTTTCTTAAGAACGGGACGAACATCGTCTTCAGACTGAAGAAGAGCTCTTGCGATACCGTGACGGATAGCACCAGCCTGACCTGTAACGCCACCACCGTTTACGCGGCAAACAACATCGTATTTTTCGAGACTCTCTGTAAGAGCGAGAGGCTGACGAACGATAAGTTTAAGTGTTTCAAGACCGAAATAATCGTCGATATCTCTGTCGTTGATTGTAACTTTACCTGTACCGGGATATACACGAACACGTGCAACGGATTTTTTTCTTCTACCTGTGCCGTAGAAATATGCTTTACTTTCGTACATAATTAGTGCCTCCTCCCTTAAAATTCTCTAACGATAGGCTTCTGAGCTGTCTGTTCGTGTTCTGCACCTGCATATACACGAAGACGAGCCATAGCAGCTCTGCCGAGAGTGTTATCGGGAAGCATACCCTTAACAGCTTTCTGCATTGCGAACTCGGGTTTTTCTTTCATGAGAATGCCGTATTTAACGGATTTCATGTTACCAACATAGCCTGTGTGATGATGATAGTATTTATCTTCAAGTTTGTTACCTGTGAGAACAACCTTAGCAGCATTGATGATGATAACGCTGTCGCCACAGTCTGCGTGAGGAGCGAATGTGGGTTTGTGCTTACCACGAAGAAGAACAGCAGCTTCAACAGCAACTTCGCCGAGAGTTCTGCCTTCTGCGTCAAGAACATACCACTGGCGCTCAGTTTTGCCTTTGGGCATATAAGTAGACATAACAGTTACCTCCGTAATAGTTTCGAGGGTTTTCCCTCTTCATTGCCTTGATATATTATCACAAGGCGAATTCAAAGTCAACACTTTTTTTGATTGAATTTAAAATAATTCTTGCTATCTCTTGTTTTCTTTCGTTTTCTCGTTTTTTTATATGTTTTTCTCTCGTGGCAAATTACGTTTTTACATAAAAAACAATGTGGAATTTGCAGTAATTTGCATTTCCCACATTGTATAATCTGTATATTACTTAGCTAATTTACTGTAATCCTTAACTACTTCGATTCTTTGCTTTCTGCGTTTCTTGCGCTTACGTTGATTTTTAGTTCCGAAATAAAGAATTACTAAAACAATAATTATAACTACCATTACAACAAGAAAAACTTTAGATGTCGCTATACCCTCAATCCAACTGAACATTGCCCAGAGGTAATTTTTCTTGACGGTCTGATAGGCAACCAACTCCACATCGGCAACCACAACATCCTTATACATAAGCTTCGCTGTTCCCACGCTCTCCCCTTTTTCAACGGGAGAATCAACTGTTTCGGGGAAAGAGTCAGACAATTCAAGCGTTAAATCATCAATAGTCAGATTCTCGTGAATAACTGAAGCAACGGAACTTTTCGGAACAAGTCCAACATAATCAGCACCTCTGCCGAACTTAACCCCAACTTCACTCATAATATAAGTATCATCAGCAATAACCTTCATTTTTATATTGTTAAAAGCCCAACGAAGCATATAACGGCACATAAGGAATGCTGTGTTATACGGCTTACCGTCTATGATTCTCTCGGTTTCGCCTCTCATAGCAATTGAGATATATGTATAACCGTCCTTTGTTGCGCTTGAGATAAGACAAGCACCGGCTTTATCGGTTGTACCCGTTTTAAGACCTATTGCCTCTTCATAATAATACTCAGAATAACTGTTAAGAAGCGGGTTTGTATTATAAAGATATCTCACTTCGCTTTTGTTGGTCTTAGGCATTGTTTTACCGTATTTTGAAGATATTTTTACTATTGTTTCATTCTCTAATGCTTTCTTTGCAATAAGATACATATCTGTTGCGGTAGTTCTGTTCTGGGTATCACTTTCAAAGCCTTTGACAGATTCGTCATCAAGACCATGAGCATTGGCAAAATGAGTATTTTTACAACCCAGCTCCTGAACGTAAGCGTTCATTTTTGCAACAAAGTTTTCAGCCTTACCTTCTCCGAATGTTTCCGCTAAAACCGCAGCTGCATCATTGGCACTGGGAAGGAACAAACAATATAAAAGCATTTCAAGAGTTGTTTTTTCATCTGCCAAAAGTCCTGCAACAGAGCTACCTGTTCCATCAAGGCTATGTACCGCTTCATAAGAGCAAGTTATTTCTCTCTGTAAATCAGTGCACTCATTAAGAACAACCATAGCAGTAACGAGCTTTGTAAGCGATGCAGGTGCTGTTATTTTATCGGCATTCTTACTGTAAATCACAGTATCAGTATCTGCGTTCACAAGAAGAGCTATTTCTGTTTCATATTTAGGGGCTTCTATGTCGTAATAAGAGCCTTTGGTTTTTACTTTCTCCTCTTCTGCTTCCGCTGCAAAGGCAGGAGAGCAAAAAGAAAAGAGTAAAATCAAACAATTTATTAAAATCAGTAATTTTTTCATAGACAATCACCGCGAAATGATATAGAATATATTTAATAAAATAAGTATAACATTTTTATTTAAGAATTAAAATAGTATTTTACAAAAAAGGAGTACAAAATTATGGTTTTTGTTACCGGAGATACTCACGGCGATCCCGAAAGACTTTCAAAGTCTGCTCTTAAAAATTTAAACGAGGGCGATACATTAATTGTTTGCGGTGATTTTGGCTTTGTCTGGGACCAATCCAAATCCGAGCAAAAAATACTTAAAGCCTTTTCAAAAAGAAAATACAACATCTGTTTCATTGACGGAACTCACGAAAACTTTGACCTTTTAAACGGCTACCCTCTCACAACCTGGAACGGCGGTAAGGTTCATCAGATTTCCGACAACATATTCCACCTTATGCGCGGTCAGGTTTTCACCATTGACGGTCTTAAAATATTTACAATGGGTGGCGGAGAAAGTCCTGACCTTGATTCCCGACTTGAGGACAACCCTTGGCTCAAATACGAAATCCCCTCTAAAGAAGAGCTTCTTGAGGGTGCGGAAAACCTTGAGAAAAACGGCTGTAAAATTGATGTTATAATTACCCACGAACCGTCAACAACCATTAAAGGTTTCTTGAAATTAGGCGAAAGCGAAGCTGTTCGCGTAACAAGCTTAAATGCATATTTTGATGAGCTTTCAAAATGCAGTGAATTCCAGCGTTGGTTCTTCGGTAGTCTTCATCTTGACAAATATATTTCAAACACCTACATCGGTGTTCACAAGGCTATTGTTAACGCCCACACAGGAGAAAGAGTTAAATTTTAAGGTGATTTTATGAAAAAGATAAATCTAAACAAAAAGAAAGTTAAGAAAATTGTTATAACCATTATTTCAATCATTCTTGCCTTAGCAATAATAGCAGGTGCTGTTGCATTTATTGCAAACTACCCTGACAAAAGAGACGCCGTTTTTAATGACAGTGACAAAAAACCCACAAAGCAAGTTTTCGACGAGGGTGATTTTAAAATGGGTGAATATGATTTAATAGTTTCCGCTAATGGCGACGATACTGCAGAGGGAACATTGGAAGCACCTTTAAAAACCTTAAAGGGTGCAAAAGAAAAATTAAAAGCATTAAACCTTCCCGAAGAAGCAAGTGTTACTGTTTGGTTCAGAGAAGGCACATATACCTTCTTCGATACAGTAGCCTTCGATGAAAGTGATAAAAGCAATGTTCTTTACCGCTCTTACCCCGACGAAGAGGTTATTTTCTCCGGCTCAAAGGAAATCAAGGGTAATTGGAAAGAAACCGAAATTAATGATGTTAAGGCTTTTGTAACTGATATGCCCGTTAAAAGTGATGCAGATTATTTCCGTTCACTTTTCAAAGACGGTGTAAGACTTTCTCGTTCAAATTACCCTAAAACAGATGTTTTTAAGGTAGCCGCAGAACCCAATGCAGATGAAAAAATTGATTCAGAGTGGGACCCTAACTTCTTTGTTCACTCTCCGGTTTTGTATGCGCATCCTGAAGATTTGCTCGATTTTACAAACCAAGAAGATATTGACGTTAAGCTTATGCATTTCTGGTGCGAGGATTTATTACCGGTACACTCAATAGATAAAACCACCGGTAAAATCACTACTACTAAGCCCACCGCAATGAAAACAAGGGTTGATGATAACTACATTTTAGAAAATGTTAAAGAGGCCCTTTCGCTTCCGGGAGAATGGTACCTTGACCGAAGCGAAGAAAAGCTTTATTACATTCCTCAGGATGGTGACACCCTGGAAAACACTGTTGTTTATGCCGGTTTAAACGAACAATTCTTCACAATCAACAATGCACAGAGCATCTCCTTCCAAGGAATTAATTTTAAAAACACCGACTGGAACCATATAAACGGCACTCATACAGGCAATCCCTTTGAAGAATCCCATCCTTTGTATAAAACAATTAAATATGGCGCAGAGCATCCTCAGGCTGCATTTGAAGTACCTGCAGCAATCCATATTACCTCTTCAAATGGTATCAATTTCACGGATTGTAACTTTGAAAACATCTCTTATACTGCTGTTAAATTTGAAAAAGCTTCAAAGAATTGCAATATAACAAGCTGTTTATTCAATGAAATTGGCGGTAATGCTGTTTTCATCCACGGTGATTTTGTTGTTCCTGCTACAACGCAGAACATCAATGTTACAGACTGTCACATCAGTAACTACGGCAGAATTTTCAATAATGCAATCGGTATTCTTCTGACTCATGCCATTGACTGTGACCTTACCCACAACGAAATTCACGATGGTTGGTACACAGGTGTTTCTGTTGGTTGGAACTGGGGTTATACAGATAACCCAACCAACAATATTAACATCAGCAACAACCTTATTTATAATATCGGTAACGGATGGCTTTCCGATATGGGTGGTATTTACACTCTCGGTATTCAGCCCGATACAGTTATTTCCGAAAACATTATTCACAATGTTGGTTGTGACGAGGGCAAATACGGCTATGGCGGTTGGGGTATTTACCTTGACGAAGGTTCATCGGAAATTCTTGTTGAAAAGAATCTTGTTTATGACTGCTCTTCACAGACATTCCATCAACACTATGGTAAAGATAATATGATAAGAAATAATATATTTGCTTTCGGTGGTGAGGGTCAGTTCAGAATAACACGAAATGAAGAACACAACTCTTTATTCCTTTACAACAACATCCTTGTTGGTGATGATTCTGTAATGTATTGGAACACCATAAGCCTTGATTGGTTCAAGGATAACAACAACTTATATTGGGATTACAATACATTCGGAAAAACTGTTTTTTCAGGCAATTCAACAAGCATTTTTGATAGCGAAAACATTCTCGCAATGTACGGCAGAGGTTATTATAACAATGCTATTTTAGCAGATCCCCTTTTCAAGGATGCTGAAAATCGCGATTTCACCCTCGCAGAAAACTCACCGGCTTTTGATGGTGGATTTGAGCCTTGGGAATATAACGCAGGAACATTAACTGAAAGATAAATTGAGCATCTAAAAAGAACTCGGTCGAAATGACCGAGTTCTCTTATATTTATTCGTCTTTTATTCCAAACATAAGCTTGAGGATTCCTCTTAAGAATTTAGGACTGCGACATACAACAACTTTCACAAAGCACCACTCCTTATGTATTTGTTACATAATATGAGTGATTTCAAAATATGTTACAGTTGCCATTCTTTCAAATCTTTAACCTCATTATACATCGCCACATAGTTGTTATGACGGCTCTGATGTATAACCCCATCCTTTAAAGCTTCTAAAATGCAACAACCCTTTTCAACTGTATGAGAGCAAGATGCAAACTTACATTTACCCAAATATTCGCTGAACTCGGGAAAACAGAAAGGTAAATTTTCTTTTACGATTACGTCACTGCTTTGTTCAATATCAAGGGAGGAAAAACCGGGTGTATCAGCCACAAGACCGTTACCTATATGGTAAAGGGTAACTTCACGGGTTGTGTGCCTGCCTCTTCCTAATTTATCGCTGACTTCACCTGTTGCCAGAGAAAAGCGTTCATCAATGCAGTTTAAAAGCGATGATTTACCGACACCTGTATTACCTGTAAAAACAGTAATACCCTCGCCTATCATTTCTCTTACTTTATCAACACCGCTTCCCGTTTTGCAGCATACAGAAGCAACATCTATACCGGCTTTTTTATAAACCTCTTCAAGCTCACTTGTATCGCCTAAATCACTTTTTGAGAACACAACGCAAGGTTTAATACCTTTATCAACTGCAATTGCTGTTAATTTATCAATAACAAGAAGGCTTGGAACAGGTTCTTTTACCGATGAAACTATTATAAGAGTATCAATATTCGCAACGGGAGGTCTTAAAAGAAAATTCTTTCTTTCATGAATTTCGTCGATTGTATTTTCTCTGTCCTGACGAACGGTTATTGTTACATTATCACCTGCAAGAGGGGTGATTTTCTTCTTTCTGAATGCACCCCTTGCTTTACATTCATAAACCTCTCCGGCGGCTTCTACATAATAGAAACCGCCGATACCTTTAATTATTATTCCTTCTAAAATTTTCTCCATATATTACTGTACCTGTTCCTCTGTGCTGCTTTCTTCAGGTAATACGGGAGTTACTGCCTGAGTTGTTTCAGACTTTGCAACTGTTAAAACAATATTGGTTGTTTTATCAAGATTAGGAGCAGTAGAATAAGCCGGTGATTGAGAAATTACTGTACCCTCTTTCTCAAAACTCTCTTCATATTTAACGGTAACATTTCTATAACCTAAATCATTAAGAGTTTTAACAGCATCTGCTTCACTAAGACCCATCACATCAGCATAAAAAGCTACATCGTACTTTTTCTCTTTAGTAAATTTAGCAGGCTCTCTTGTGAAATCAACTGTTGCTTCGTAGAAAACAGCGTCATTGAGATAAACAACCAGTTCAGAATCTCTTTCGCTGCCACTTGCAGTTACTGTATAAGAAGTATTCAAAGAGGTATTTACTGTTTCGGTTTTTATTAACTCTGAGTCTAAATAAACCTTAACTGTAAGGCTACCGGCTTTTGGAAGAGTCAAAACCTTTTCTGCGGCAACGCGACCGGAGCTGACTGTCAACACAACTGTGTCACCTTCTCTGACGGGAGAACCATCAGTGGGAGACTGACTGAGAACATAATCCTTTTCAACTGTGCTGTCTGCGCTTTCAACCTTGTAAAGAACCAATCCGTTTTCTTCAAGAATTTCTTTAGCATCCTCAAGGGATTTACCTTCCAATTTAGGCATTTTGAAAAGCTTACCGGAATCAGTATCTGCAGCATAATAAACGGTAACTGTTGAGCCTACTGCTACGGTAGTGTTTGCAACAGGTTCTGTTCTTACAACCTGACCAACTGCAACTGAACTGTCTTCAGTAGGAACTATTGCAACTCTGAAGCCCATAGTTTCAAGAGTGTCACTTGCCTCACGATAATTTTTACCTGTGAAATCAGGAATAACCTGACCTTCACCTGCTTTTGCTATATAAAGTATAATTGTTGAACCTTCGGGCAAGGTTGTTCCTGCTTTAGGGTCCTGGTCATAAACGCTGCCTTCCTGAGCATCAGAAAAAGAAGCGTAATATACTTCAAAATTATATTTTTCGTTGTATTCTTCGTTATTTTTTATCTGAAGTTCATAGTTCATACCAACGAAGCTATCAACTTCAATATCTTTATTCCCGAATAATTTTGTCCCTAAAAGAATCAGAATAAATAAAACAACTGCAACCACTACACCTGCAATAACAGGCTTCTTATTTATTGTTTTCTTCTGAACATCCTGCACGGGAATTTCGTCTTTAGCATTTGAAAGCTCACCGATTTTTTTCTTAACCTCTGATGAGGGCGGAACCATAACCGGAGGCTCTTTTACTTCTGCGGTTTCACTTTTAACAACCGGAATTGTTCTTGTTTTTTCCTGAATCTTTCCAATAGGACGAGTTGCATCCATATCAACATAATAAGGCTGATAGTCAAACTTAACATTGGGATTTCTTTTCAACTCTTCTAAATCCATAAGCATTTCTGCGGCGCTTTGGTAACGTTCACGAGTGCTTTTCTGCATCGCTTTCATAGTTATCTGCTCAAATCCCACAGGAATACGGGAATTTATTGTTCGAGGAAGCTCTGCTTCATTGTTAACCTGCATAAGCGCAACGCTTACAGCATTATCTGCATCAAAGGGAAGCTTTCCTGTAAGCATCTCATAAAGCATTATACCAACAGAATACAAATCGGCTTTTTCATCTGTTAACTCGCCCTTTGCTTGTTCGGGGCTTATGTAGTGAACAGAACCGATTGCTTTTTCAGTAACTGTACGGCTTTCGCTATGGCTGAATCTTGCAATACCAAAGTCTGCAACCTTAATAGTACCGTTTTCAAGAAGCATAATATTCTGAGGCTTAACATCTCTGTGAACAACGCCTTTATCGTGAGCGTGTTGAAGAGCGCGAAGAATCTGAATAATGAAGAACAATGCTTCATTCCAATCAATAACACCGCGTTTTTCAATATATTCTTTAAGAGTTATGCCCTCGATATATTCCATAACAATATACTGCAATCTGTCACCAAAGCTAACATCATAAACCTTAACGATATTATTGTGGGACAAAACTGCAATTGCCTTTGATTCGTTTTTGAATCTGCGACGGAATTCTTCGTTTGCTAAATACTCTTCTTTGAGAACCTTAACAGCAACAATTCTGTCATCAATGTTGTCGTATGCTTTGTAAACAACTGCCATACCGCCAACGCCGATAACATCCTGAATTTCATATCTTCCGTCAAGTCTTTTACCTACATAATTTTCCATACTTACTCTCCTTGAGACAAAATAACAACGGTTACATTATCACGTCCACCTGCGTTATTTGCCGTTTCTACAAGTTTTTCGGCTGAAGAATCACCGTATTCATTAACTGTTTTCAATATATCAACATCCTCAACATAACCGTTGAGTCCGTCTGTGCAAATTAGAAGTTTATCATTGACATCAATGTCAACAACATCAATTTCAACATCAACCACGTGCTCTATGCCAACTGCTCTTGTAATTACATTTCTGTCGGGATGCACTTTCGCTTCCTCTTCGGTAATTTTACCGGTATCAATAAGCAGTTGAACAAAGGAATGGTCTTTTGTTACAGGCTTAATATCATCATTTAAAATGTAAGCTCTGCTATCGCCAACATGAGCTATTACTGCAATTGAATCAATAACGAGAACTGCTACAACAGTAGTCCCCATTCCTTTAAGCTCATAGTTTTCCTGGGATTCTTTGAAAACTGCAGAGTTAGCGGCAGTTATTGCGGAAATCAAAAGATTTTTTGCACTGCTGATGCTCATTTTATCTCTGTAACCCCGTTTAAGAGCTTCCGAAATCTTTTCAACACAAATTGCACTTGCTACCTGACCGCCTGAAACACCGCCCATTCCGTCACAAACAACTGCCCAACAGTTGACATCATCAAAACTGCCAAAAGAAAAAGCATCCTGATTGGTTTCCCTGATAAGACCTAGATCTGTTTTCCCAAAAATTCTCACGGTGTTTCACCCCTTTCAAGCATTATCTTCTTTGATTTTCTCCCTACGGAGCTGACCGCAAGAAGCGTTTATATCAGAGCCGAGAGTACGGCGGATTGTCACCGTATGCCCTGCTTTTTCGAGTATTGTTTTAAATTTTACTATATCGTTATCGCTACTTCTTTCGTGACCCTTTTCGGGCACTTCATTGGCAGGAATAAGATTAATATGACAAAGAATACCTTTTAATTTTGCGCATAATTCCCTTGCACATTCAGCAGTATCGTTTACACCTTTCATCATTGCATATTCGAAAGAAATACGTCTTGATGTTTTATCGGCGTAAATTTTACAAGCCTTAAGAAGTTCATCAACATTCCAGGATTTATTAACTGGCATAATTTTGGAGCGTATTTCATCATTAGGTGCGTGAAGAGATACAGACAAAGTAAGCTGTAAATCTTTATCTAACAAATCATATATTCTCGGCACAATTCCGCTTGTGGAAAGAGAAATATGTCTCATACCGATGTTAAGACCCTTTTCGTCACTTACAAGCTCCAAAAAGCGCATTACATTATCAAAATTATCCAGGGGCTCACCCATTCCCATTAAAACAATTCGGGAAATGCGTAAACCTAAATCTCTTTGAGCGGCATAAATCTGACCGAGGATTTCCGACGGGGCTAACTGACGTTTAAAGCCGCCAATACCTGATGCGCAAAAAGCACAGCCCATCTTACAACCAACCTGGGTAGAAACGCATATAGTGTGGCCGTATTTATAATCCATAACCACACATTCAAGATATTCTCCGTCAGGCAAAGAATACAGGTATTTTACCGTATTATCATACCGCGAAACAAGCTTTTTTTCAATAGTACAAGAAAAAATGACAAAATTGTCATTTAATTTTGCTATTAAATCCTTAGAAATATTGGTCATTTCCTCAAATGAGGCAACACATTTTTTATGTAACCAATCATACACCTGCGTTGCTCTGAATTTAGGAAGACCCATTTCTTTAAACTCCAATGAAAGTTCTTCAAAATTCATTGAAACTATATCTTTCTTTTCCATACAACCTTACTTTCTTTGGAACGCGGCAATAAAGAAGCCGTCACAATTATTTTTATGCGGGAAGAGAGTTAAATAGTCACCCTCATCAACCACTCTTTCTATATGAGGTAAAACCTTAACTGAATAAAATTCCGAATGCTCTTTTAAAAATGCATCACATATTTTTCTATTCTCATTAGGGTTAACAGAACAAGTGGAATAAACGAGTCTGCCACCGCTTTTTACATATTTGGATGATGTTTCAAGAATTTTCTTTTGTATAGGCAATAAGCTTTTTGCATCATCAAGCTTTTTATATTTTATTTCGGGCTTTTTACCTATTATACCAAGACCCGAACAAGGCACATCACAAAGAACTCTGTCCATTTGGGGTAAATCTTCATTAAAAATAGTTGCATCATTTACAAAGGGCTTTACACAACTCAAACCCAAACGTTCAGCACCATTTTTGATTAAATCTGTTCGTTGTGAATATATATCACAAGAATAAAGTGTTCCGTTATTTCCCATACATTGAGCTATTGTAAAGCTTTTTCCACCCGGGGCGGCACAGACATCTATAGCAGTTGCACCTGAAAAAGCTTCAAGGGCTTCAACACAATACTGGGAAGAAAGGTCTTCAACGTGAAATAAACCGTTTTTAAAACAATTCAAATCATAAACCGCACCGCAGACTTCTATTTTTAATGCATTTGGTAAAGATGTATCAAATACGTTTACATTCTCTTCTGTTAATAATCTTTTTAGTTCTTCCGTAGTGGTTTTAACAGTATTAACTCTGATAAATATTTCCTTCGGTTGAAGGGCTGCTTGAAGAAAAGAAGTTGTATTGTCTTTACCGTAATGATGGATTAAAAATTTAACAACCTCTTCGGGTATTGAGTAAGTTACTGAAATCTTTTCAGTTTCACTTAATTTTTCGTAAATTGTCAAGCCATTTTGAGAAATTTTACGAAGGACCGCATTTACAAGACCTGATGCAAATTCACATTTATTGCTTTTTGCAAGCTTAACGCTTTCGTTTACTGCGGCGCTTGTGGGAATCTTGTCCATAAAGATAAGCTGATATGCCCCAAGTCTTAAAATAGTCAAAACCTCGGGCTTTGTCTTTTTCAAAGGCTTTGATAAATATTGAGAAATTATGTAGTCAAGAGTTATTTTTCTCTCAACAACACCATAAACAAGTCGGGAAATAAAAGCACAATCAGTGCTGTCAGGATTATACATCTTAACAGCACTGTCTATTGCAAGATTGGAATAAGCTTCGTCAACCTCAATTTTTAAAAGTATTTCGTAGGCAATTTGCCTTGCCGATTTACTCATCTTCTGTTTCTCCTACCACCGAACAATAATATCAAACGTAAAAGCTGTGCAACGCTTGTTGCTAACGCGGCAACATAGGTCATAGCCGCCATTTTCAAAACCTTTGCCGCACCATTTTTCTCTTCAAAGGAAAGAAGACCATTGGATTCAATTACGCTTAAAGCTCTTTTACTTGCGTTAAATTCAACGGGCAAGGTAATCAGCTGAAAAAGAGCAACAAAAGAGAAAAAGCCGATACCGATCCAAACAAGAGGTTCGTAGCTTAATACCATTCCGATAAGCAACAAAGGCATTGAAAGGGTTGAACCGATATTACAAACCGGCAAAATCAGGTTTCGGATTTTTATTGGTTTATAAGCTTCTGCGTGTTGCGCAGCGTGACCTGCCTCGTGACAAGCGACACCAACCGCTGCAATGGAAGAACCGTTAAAAACGCCATCAGAAAGGCGAATAACCTTGCTTGAGGGGGCATAATGGTCCGAGAGCTTACCGCTTACGTGCTCAATATTAACATCTTGGATTCCGTAATAACCGAGAACCATTTTTGCCGCTTGAGCACCAGTTATATTTCGGGCATTTCCAATTTTTGAGTATTTTGCATAGGTGGATTTTAATTTTGCCTGAATAATAAGTGAAGCAATAATTACGGGAACAACGAGAATAATATAATAATAGTCAAAATAGAAAAACGGCATTATATCAACCTCCATAGATTTCTTCACTTTAATTTTATATTAATATATTTAATCAACCAAAAACAACGTATTAACAAAATGTTAATTATTGTAAAATGGTTCCGTCCGGAATGGGGTGACCGCGTAAGAAATCTGCCGCATTCATACGTTTTTTGCCCTCAAACTGAACCTCCGAAACAACGATTGCTTTACCGTCACCGCAGAAAATTGCAAGTCCGTTTTTAAGAGTTTTTGTTTCCCCTGCCTTGCCACCGCTTAAAGCATTGGAAATTGAAGAGCGGAAAAGCTTCAGGGTTTTACCTTCAAGGTAAGTCAAAGCAACAGGCCAGGGGTCAAGACCACGGATCTGATTATGAACCTCCCAAGCAGATTTACTAAAATCAACGGGTGACATTGTTTTATCAAGCATTGAAGCGTAGGTGCTTTCCTCATCATTTTGCTTCTCGGGAGTCAATTCGCCTTTTTCTAAAGCAACAAGGGTTTTAATAAGAAGCTCTGCACCTAAAGGAGAAAGTCTGTCAAAAAGCTCTCCTGCTGTTTCATTTTCACCGATTTTGGTCTTTTCAACAAGAAGCATATCGCCTGTATCAAGACCTACATCCATTTGCATAGATGTAACTCCTGCATACTCTTCACCGTCAAGAACACATCTCTGAATCGGCGCTGCGCCTCGGTATTTAGGAAGAATTGAGCCGTGAATATTAATGCAACCATATTTAGGGAACTCAAGAAAATCTTTAGGTAAGATTTTTCCGTAAGCAACAACTATAACAACATCAGGGTTAAGTTCACGAAGAATTTCCATACCCTCTCCGTTTTTTAGTGTTTGCGGTTGATAGACTTTTATACCGAAGTTTTCTGCCTCAACCTTAACGGGCGGTGGTGTTAAAATAGCCTTTCTTCCTACGGGTTTATCGGGTTGAGTTACAACACCGCAAACCTCATAACCATTATTTACAAGAGCTTTTAAGGGTTCAACCGCAAAATCGGGAGTACCCATATAGAGAACTTTCATTTTATTCACCGTCGTTTCTGTAAAGTTGCTCACCTTCGTCAAGTTTATCTTTATAAAGAATACCGTCAAGATGGTCTATTTCGTGGCAGAAGCATCTGGCTTTAAGCTGTTCGCCTTTATAAAGACACCATTTGCCATCACGATTCTGTGCTTTTACCTTAACCGTATAGGGTCTTGTAACAACACCGTAAAGTCCGGGAAGAGAAAGGCAACCTTCATTACCTGTCTGCACACCCTCTTCGAAGGTAATTACAGGGTTAATAAGCTCAATAAACTCGTTCCTGTCCTCGCTGACATCCATTACAACAACGCGTTTAAGAACGCCAACCTGAGGCCCTGCAAGACCTACTCCGCCTGAATGGTACATTGTTTCTTTCATATCGTCAAGAAGTTCGAAGAGTCTGTCATTAAACTCTGTTACTTCACGGGATTTTTTTCTTAAAATAGGGTCGTCGTCGACTCTGATATTTCTTATAGCCATTTTTTTCGTCCTTTTTGTTTTATGATAAGGGATTAATATCTATTGTCACGTTTGCCGTGTTAAACTTTGCATTTTTCATATAATATTTTAAAAGCTTTGACATCATTTCACGAAAACGCTTATTATTTTTACATTTGATTGTAATTACATTTCTGTATTTATTATTAATTTTTGAAACTCGCGGTTGCAAAGGTCCGAGCAAATTGATTTTAACATCGCTGAACTCCCCTGTTACCGCTTCTTTAATCATTTCAAAAAAAGTTTTTGCACCTGAAACAGATTGATTAAACTGCTCACTTGTAAATGTGAGAGAACAAATATCACAAAAAGGCGGATAAACCATACTTTTTCTGATGATTGCTTCCGTTTTATAGAAGGATTCGTAATCCTGCTCAGCGGAAAGCTCAATAATATCGTTGTCAGGTAAAACCGTCTGAATAAAGGCTCTGCCTTTAAAATCACCGCGACCTGAACGGCCTACAACCTGAGTAAGCAAATCAAATGCTTTCTCACTACTTCTGAAGTCATCGTTATAAAGCTGATGGTCAATAGAAATTACACCAACAAGGGTAACTCTAGGGAAATCGAGACCCTTTGCCACCATCTGAGTACCTAAAAGAATATCGTACTCGCCTTTGGCAAAGGCGGTCAATTTATCCTGATATGAATATCTCGCCATAGTTGTGTCTGCATCCATACGGAGAATTTTTGCACTCGGGAAAACATTCTGAAGTTCATCTTCTATTCTCTGAGTGCCAAAGCCTGCATATCTTACTGCTTTTTCGTTACATTCGGGACACGTGTCCGTAAACACCTCTGAATGACCGCAATAATGGCACATAAGGCGGTTATTTGCGTTATGGTAAGTAAGAGATATACTGCAGTTAGGACAGGTTAAAACAGTCTTACAAGCTCCGCAAGAGGCAAAAGTGTTAAAGCCACGCCTGTTCATTAAAAGAATTGCTTGTTTGTTATCTTCAAGGCATTCTTCAAGAGCAGAATAAAGCTCGTTACTGATAGGACCTTGGGTATCGCTGATATCAACCGTTACTACATCGGGAAGAACGGCTTTCCCGTATCTTTCCGTTAATTTTATAAAGGTATATTTACCGTCAACTGCATTTTTATAGCTTTCTATCGAGGGAGTTGCAGATGATAACACCAGAAGCGCATTATTATGGGCGCATCTAAAACGGGCAACATCACGGGCGTGATATCTTGGAGACATTTCGGATTTATAGGTGTGCTCCTGCTCTTCGTCAATAACAATTAAACCTAAATTACTGAATGGGGCGAATACTGCAGAACGAGTACCAATTGCAATTTTAGCTTCACCGTTTTTAACTCTTTTCCATTCATCGATTCTTTCACCTGCGGAAAGAGCGCTATGAAACACCGCTACTTTATCGCCGAAATGGGAATAGAAAATTCCCAAGGTCTGTGGTGTAAGAGCAATTTCGGGAACCATTACGATAACATCTTTACCGTCATTTACAACTTCTTCAATTAATTTAAGGAAAACCTGGGTTTTACCCGAACCGGTTACACCGAAAAGAAGTGCTGCAGAACCTTTATCGCTTTTATAATTCTCTAAAAGTTTTAAAAATGCTTCATTCTGTGACTTTGTAAGCTCCGGTGACTTTGCTTTTTCCTGAGATTTTTCGTATCTTGGTTTGCGGTAAATCTCACTGTCATAAAGCTCCGCGTAACCTTTTTTTACAATTGCATTTACTACCGCCGGGGTTACACCCGTAAAATAGCAAACCTCTTTAACTGAAGCACCGCCTATATCAATCAGAAGTCTGAACACACTTTTCTGCTTTGCAGTAAGGGTGGGCAAAATGGCTTCTGCTTCCGTTTCGCTGACTGCCAGACGGACATTTTTAACTGTAAGGTCACCGGTTTTACGTTTTGCGTCAACATTAGTTACCAAAACACCTTGTTTTACAAGCTTTTCGAGAACCTTGCTCTCCGAATCTAAGCCTAAATCTGCAAGAATTTTCTCTTTTTTTACATATTTACAGTTATCTTTAAGATAATTGTATATACGAGATTCTTCGTCTTTTAATTTGTTTTCAGTTTCTTCTGAAATTTCGTTTGCCATAAATGACACAACGTAATTAAGACCTATACCGGCTGGAAGCATAGTTTTTGCTGCTTCAAAAAGCGTACAAAAGGTTGTTTCTTTAAGCCAGAAAACCAAGGAAAGCATTTCGTCATCAAAGAGAGGCTTTTTATCAAGCACTCCGGTTATTGACTTTAATTTTCCTTGATTTTCAGCCTCAAGAAGCGGCTTCACGGACAGTATAAGTCCTTGTTTTTTTCGGTTACCGTTGCCGAAAGGTACCATAACTCTGCACCCTGCAACTGCTTTATTCTCTAACTCCAAAGGGATTCTATAGGAATAAGGCGCGTCAAAATGATATGCAAGGCCTTCTACGGCTACCTGGGCGAAAAGTTCACCGATGCTCATAGTTAAATATTTGCGATTTCGTCGGGCTCAACAATTTTGTAGTCGCCGTCAAGAAGCTTATTAAGGGCATCGCTAACGGGTTTTTCTGTTGTGATAACCTTATCTTCAAGGTTTTTGTCGGAAATCTCACGAGCGAGTTTTGCAGTAGCTGTTACAAGAGAGTAACGGCTGATGTGTCCTGTGAGTACTTTGCTGAGATCTTGATTAAGCATAATTTATCTTCCTTTCGGTTTGTTAACTATTTAATATATTTTCAACTACATTTTCCATTCTGCAATAACGCAATTTTTCAGATTCAAGAATCTGTGAAACTTGCTTTGCACAAAGGTCAATATCGTCATTAATAACAACATAATCGTATTCTTTTGCTCTTGAAAGCTCGTCTTTAGCAGTTTCAAAACGTTCCTTGAAGCTTTCTTCAGTTTCTGTACCTCTGCCTCTTAAGCGTCTTTCAAGCTCTTCCATTGATGGCGGAATAATGAATATTGAAAGCGCTTCAGGCATTGCTTTTCTCACATTACCTGCACCCTCAACCTCAATTTTCAAAAGAATGCATCCGCCTTTATCAATATGTTTTTCAACCTCTGATTTAGGCGTACCGTAATAGTTGCCGTTATAAAGAGTATATTCGAGGAAGAAGCCCTCTTCAATTCTCTTTTCAAAGGTGTTTTTGTCAATAAAATAGTAATCAACACCGTCTTTTTCGCCTTCGCGCATCTGACGAGTTGTTGCAGATATAGTTTTATCGAAAACGATATCTAAATTTTTTAATTTTTCTAAAACTGTGTCCTTACCTGAGCCTGAGGGACCCGAAAGAACAACAAGCATACCTTTACCCTTCAAAGCCAAATTCGCGACCTCCTTTTTGGTCATTGAATCTTGTGAGCAATTGCTCTGCGGACAAAAATGATAAAACAACATTGTCGCTGTCTGTAATAATTACTCCCTTTGTTTTTCTTCCGTGAGTAGCATCAATAAGCTGAGCTCTTTCCTTACACTCCTGAATCATACGCTTTGCAGGAGCGGAATCGGGACTTATTACCGCAATTACTCTATCTGCATTTATAAGGTTGCCGAAACCTATATTTACAAGCTTCATAAAATCACCTTATTCGATATTCTGTATCTGTTCTCTGATTTTTTCAACTTCTGCTTTAATATCGATAACTCTACGAGCAATATCAACATCCTGTGCCTTTGAACCGATTGTATTAGCTTCGCGGTTAATTTCCTGAACAAGGAAATCAAGCTTTCTACCCACTGCTTCATTGGAATCAAGCATTGAATGAAGCTGGTCAATATGGCTTCTTAATCTTACTGTTTCTTCCGCAACTGCTACTTTATCAGCATAAACAGCGGCTTCTGTAAGAATTCTTGCTTCATCAACCTGAGTATCACCTAAAACATTCTTCATTCTTTCAAGAAGCTTTTCAGAATATGCTTTAACGGTTTCGGGTGAACGCTCTTCAATATAAGCAACATTATCTATAATTAAATCTGCTCTTGAAAGCACGTCCGCCTTAAGCTTTTCACCTTCAGTTTCGCGCATTGCTATAAACTGAGCAAGAGCTTCCTTAACTGCAGTTTCAACCTTATTCCACAAATCCTCTTCATCAACAGGTGCTTTTGTTATGGAAAGAATATCAGAAAAACGAGCAAGAGAAAGTGCTGTCAAATCATTCTTAACATCGAATTTCTCTGAAAGCTCTTCAATTGCCTTAACATAACCTACTGCAAGAGGTTCATTAATGCTGACAATAACGCTTTCATCAGCGGTTGTTTCAATTTGTAACGCGCATTCAACCTTACCGCGAGAAATCTCTGTTGAAAGCAAAGCCTTTACCTTTTCTTCAAGGAAGGAGAAGGTTCTTGGCATTTTTGCGTTAAAATCAAAATATCTGTTATTTACGCTTCTTATTTCAACTGTAATATTGTAACCTTCAACAGAAATCTGCGCTCTGCCGAAGCCTGTCATACTTCTAATCATATTTTACCTCTATCTACTGACTTTGTAAGCAATCATTGACTTTGTAAGCGGTGAACTTCATCCTCTGTAAGTTCGCGCCATTTTCCGACTTTAAGCATACCGAGTTTAATTGACCCGATAGCATTTCTTTTAAGTCTTATAACATCGAGGCTTACACCCTCGCACATTTTACGAATCTGTCTGTTTCTGCCCTCATAAATGGTTATTTCAAAAACACTTCTTGCAGCGGATTTTTCGATAATTCTCACTTGTGCAGGTAATGTATTTCTGCCGTCACCCTCAATATCAATTCCTGTTTCAAGCTTTTCAACCTGCGCATCATTGATATTTGAACGAACAGTTACACGATATGTTTTGGGAACATGCTTTCTGGGGTGCATAACCGCATTTGCAAACTCACCGTCATTAGTAAGAAGCAAAAGACCTTCGGAATCTCTGTCAAGT
Organism: Acutalibacteraceae bacterium; assembly: GCA_045542535.1. Taxonomy (GTDB): domain Bacteria; phylum Bacillota; class Clostridia; order Oscillospirales; family Acutalibacteraceae; genus DTU089. The sequence continues at coordinate 43,750 of JAZQLF010000007.1, forward strand.
CTTCCTACGGGGTAAACTGTTGCACCTACATCTTCAACCAATTCTGCAACGCATTTTCTGCCCAACTCGTCACTCATAGTAGTAACATAGCCTCTGGGCTTATTTAACATAATATAATATTTCTGCTTTACAGCAACAACCTTTTTACCGCTAACGGTAACCGTATCTTTTTTAGGGTCGATTTTATCTCCCACAACGGCAATTTTCCCGTTAACCTTAACTTTACCGGCATTTATAAGTTCTTCCGATTTTCTTCGGGAAGCAACTGAACATTCCGATAAATATTTTTGTAATCTAACAAGAGCCATAATTATTCCTATCTATTTTCAATTTCCAAAAAATTCTTAATTTTATCAAACAATGATGCGGGCTTTTCTTTTTCAGTAAAATTCATTGTGGCATCTTCTGCACTTAAAAGCTTACTTTCACACAAAAGAGTCTTATCAGGTGAAAACACCTTTACGAAGCCTACAACATCACCTTTTTTTACATCGGCATAGAGAAACTTTTCGCAACAAACAAATATTTCGGTTTGTTTAATATTTTCCGATGTGTAATATAAATCTGTATTCAATTTTACTTTAATATACTTTTTATCAGAGCCTACGACGGGGATTTTAATATCAGAAGCATCAAAATCCACATTATAAGCTTTAACCCTGCTAAAGCCATAATCGAAGAGCTTTTCGTGGTCGCGCCAATCATCAGGAGCAGAAAGAGTTACTGCCACGAGGGTTACACCATTTCTTTCGGCAGCACTGACAAGACACCTACCCGAAGCTTTCGTAAACCCTGTTTTAATGCCGAAAACACCGTCACAAGAGTTCAAGAGCTTATTATGGTTTTTAAAGGTTCGTTGATATTCGGGATTGCCATAGGAAACCCTTACGGAGCTTTGAGAACATATACTGCGAAACTGTTCATTTTTTACAGCGTAACTGCCTAAAAGAGCCATATCGAAAGCCGTAGAATAATGACCTTCTTCAGTCAATCCCGAAGGATTTTTAAAACAGGTATTTTTCATACCCATTGACTTTGCTTTTTTATTCATAAGAGAAACAAATTTTTCTCTTGTTCCTCCTATTGCAGTTGCAGTAACATTTGCTGCATCGTTTCCGCTTTCAAGAAGCATACCCGTTACAAGTGTTTCTAAAGTAATTTTATCTCCGTCTTTCAAGCCAATTGAAGTGCCTTCAATGCGCACATCTTCATCCTTGACGGTGATACTACGGTTCAAATCCCCCTCTTCAAGAGCAATAAGAGCCGTCATTATTTTAGTTGTACTCGCCATTCCCCTTTGCTCATAAGCGTTTTTTTCATAAATAACCTCATTAGTTTGGGCATTTATCAAAATCGCAGATTTTGCAGAAAGGGAAAGCTCACCCACAGCAGATGCTTTGGGTATTATTAAATTGATAACAAAAGTTAAAGTAACAAAAAATACAGAAGCCTTTTTCAACACACCAACCACCTACTTTTAAATAAATATATGCAGGTGGTCAGGATTAAAACACAGAATTATTCTGCTACTTCAGCAGTTTCTTCTTTTTTCTTACTTGTGAGCTTTGTTACCTTATCAAACATTTCAGGAACGAGGCTAACTGCTCTTTCAACAGCGTTATCATTAGAAACGATGTGCTTAATTGTAACATCGCCATCTTTAACAACAAGGAATGCTACGGGGTTGATTGTGATACCTGCACCGCCTGCACCGCCGAAAAGCTCAACGTTATTCTTTGAGGGGAAATCGGAACCACCGGAAGCAAAGCCGTATGTAACCTTTGATACAGGGATGATTGTAAGACCGTCAGGAAGATTGATGGGTTCGCCGATAATAGTGCTTACGTCAACTAAATCTCTTACTTTTTCGATTGTTGTTTTAAGAATTCCGTTTGCTGATTTTTCCATAGTGGAAACACCGTCCTTATTTATAATAGTTTATTTATTAATATTTTCACCCTCCGCTGTTGCAGTTACAGTTTTTTCGGCAGTTTCTGCTGCAGCTTGTGGGATTTTTTTGCTTTTATCACTTTTCTTTTTAGAGAAAAGAATTTTAAAGAGGATTTTAAATGCTAACTGAAGTGCAAGTACAACTGCGCCGTTTGTAATCTTAATGGGTCTTACGTGAAGTCTTACAAAAGCACTTGCAGTAGATTTAGGTGCAAGGAAATCGGGACTAATGTCAAAATCATATTTTTTCACCTTGCAAGTGGAAACAAGCTTTCCTAAAACGGGATAGAGCCAAGCGCAGAGTTTACCGTGCTTTATGGCAGTATCTGCCGCATCTCCCGATGCAGTAATCATTTTAATATAAAGCTCGTCTATTGTAAAGGTTTTGTAAAGCTTTCCGAAGAAACCTCCGAGAGAGCTTCCAAGGTCGCGAAGCATCTTTTCAAGACCCTCGTAACCATGGTCAAGATATAATTGCTTTAAAAGACCATTACCTTGTTTTTGAGGCTTTTCTTTCTTGGTTTTTTCTTTAGTTTCAGCTTGAGCAGTTGTTGTTTTGCTTTCAGAAGCTTCAGCTTCGTTTGTAGCTTCAACAGCTGCTTCTTCACCTTTACTTTTATCTTTTTTAGGCTTTTTTTCCTTCTTTGGTTTCTTTTCCTTTTTCTCTTTTGAGGTATCTACAACGGGTATATCAATAAAGAGATATTTAATTCTGACAACTGTTTTCTCGCCGTAGTCGATTATTACCGTCAGTTTTAAAGAAAAAGCAATAACAAAGAAAAGAATTATACCTAATAACGTGTATAAAACAGGCATTACATCGCCCCTTTTTCTAAATTATTTCAGATTTATTGATTTTCGGGAAGGCTTTCCTTTTTTTCGTCGGTTTTCTCTTCCTGCACATCGCCGTCTCCGTCAAAGAGAGAAAGCTGACCATTATCAACATCGGACATCAAAACATCTCTGTCTGCAGAGGGCAATTCGGGAAGCTCATCAAGAGAGCTCAATGAAAAGCATCTTAAGAAATTCGCGGTTGTGCCGTAAAGAACGGGTCTTCCGGGAACCTCAAGCCTACCCTTTTCTTCAATAAGCTCTTTCTGACAAAGGGTGTTAACAACACCTGAACAGTCAACGCCACGAATCTGCTCTATGTAGGGCTTTGTAATAGGTTGATTATATGCAATAATCGCAAGAACCTCGAAAGCTGCCTGAGAAAGCGGAGCATTTCTTTTAAGATCAAGAACTGTTCGTATTTCATCAACAAATTCTTTCTTACTGCAAAGCTGATATTTTGTATCAAGCTGTAAAAGACAAATACCGCTGTCTTCCCCGTCAAGCTTCTTTGCAAGTTCATCAAGAATAAGAAGCATTGTTTCGTCATCGTGACCTAAAACATTTGCAAGTTTAGTATATTCAATAGGTTCTGCCGCAGCAAAAAGTACTGCCTGAGCGGCGGCAATTTGTTTTTTCTCTATCAAGAGTTTTCCATTCCTTCCAAAATCTCAATTTGAGCATCATCTCCGTCACCGGAAATGTATATAGTTTTATTTTTCGCAAGTTCCAATATAGCAAGGAAAGCCGCAACTAAATCTGAACGTGATTTTGCTTCCTTATATATATCAAAAAGCTTACGTTTTTTGCGTTTTTTAAGAGAAGATACGATTGAATCAATCTTTGAACCAACTGAAACTATCTTCTTTGTAACAATAGTTTTAAACGAATCAATGGGTGGCGGTAAACGTCTTAATTTTTTACCTGCCGCAAGTGAATATGCGCTTAAAAGCTCCGAGGGTTCGTGAAGTCTTTTATAAGTATTATCAGGAGAAACGCTTTCCTGAAAATCTCGGGCCGTATAGTTAAAGCCGTCAGTCATCAGCGAAAGCTTACCTGCGAGAATTTTACAATCACGATATTCGAGAAGTTCATCACGAAGTTCATTTTTCAAGTCCTCTGCCTCGTCATAAACAGGCAAAAGAGAAACTGTTTTAATATAAACAAGTCGAGCCGCCATTTCAAGAAACTCGCTGGCAACCTCCATATTCTCTTCCTGCATTTCGCGGACATAAGAAGTATATTGTTCAACAAGCTCCAGAATCGGAATGTCGTAAATATCAAGTTTATGTTTTGTTATAAGGTGCAAAAGCAAGTCCATAGGACCTTCAAACACCTCAAGTTTGTAATTAATTTTATCCATATTTAATCCTTATGCAAATGGTATTGATGTAATTGCATCGAAAAGAGTTATAACCAATCCTGAAAGGAAGCTTAAGGGAGTTGTCAATATTCCTGTAAAAAGGAGCACAAACAAGCCTATCATTATATATCTTTCATACTGCATTATTTTATAATAATATTTTGAGGGCAATAAGGCTGTTGCTAATCTCGAACCGTCAAGAGGCGGAATAGGAAGCAAGTTGAAAACTGCAAGATTAGTATTGATTGCTGCCGCATAGAAGAAAAATAACGCCATATAACTGAACATTACATTATCAATATTACCGGCGAAGTAATTCAGAGCATTATAAATAAACATAGAAATCAACGCCTGAATAAGATTGCAGAATGGTCCTGCTAAAGCAACGATAGCCATATCTCTTTTTGGCTTTTTGAATTTTCTCATTCTCACTTCAACAGGTTTTGCATAACCAAAACCAAAAAGGAAAATCATTATTGCACCGCGCTTATCAATATGAGCACTTGGGTTAATAGTCAAACGACCTCTTAAACGAGGTGTATCGTCACCCAGCTTTACTGCTACTAAAGCGTGAGCAAATTCGTGCAAAGGTGTGGCACAAAAAACAACAAATGCAATTGACGAAATGTGAATAACAAAATCCACAAAGTCAAAATTGCCGCTCATAATATCGCCTATATAACTAATCATTATATTTCACCTACTTATCTTTTTACTGCAACCACTCTGTCAAGACCACTTGCGTCTTTTATAATTCTTGCCTTTTCGGCTTTATTTATAAACAAGGACAGAACATCTTTTCCCTGGTCTTCGCCTATTTCCATAGCGATATAACCGCCTTTGTTTATATATGTAAACCAATTATCAGAAAGGGCACGATAGAACACAAGTCCGTCTTCTCCCCCATCAAGAGCAATAAATGGCTCATAAGCTATTTCGGGCTGAAGAGTTTTAATTTCTTCAGTTCTGATATACGGCGGATTTGAAAGAATCAAATCGGGTCTTGGAAGACCTAAAAAGCCAACTGTATCAAGCACATCTGCTTTTATAACCGTGGCATTATCAGCACCTAAAAGCTCTTTATTTTTGTTTGTGTATTCAATTGCCTTGTCGGAAATATCTATACAGTAAACCTTAACATCGGGAAAAAGCTTTGCCACTGTAAGACCTACGCAACCGCTTCCGCAACATAAATCATAAACAACCTTACAATCGTCTTTTTGTATTTTTTCAACTGCAAATTCCACTAAAAGCTCTGTTTCGGGACGAGGAATGAGAACACCCTCACCAACCTTGAAGCTGAAACGATGAAAATCCCACATTCCGACAATATATTGCAAAGGCTCGTGATTACAACGCCGTCTTATACAATCTTCAAAGAAAATGAGTTTTCCGTCTTCTACAGGAGCGCCCGAATTCAAAAGAAGCTGGGTTTTATTCATTCCCAAGCAATAGGAAACAAGTTGCTGAGCGTCAAACTCAGGACTATCACATTCAGCTTCTGTAAGAGCTTTTATGGCTTCGCGATATACGGAATAAAGTTTTTTCAAACCTCTTCATCCTCCGCTTTGTTTTCCTCGCTATCAAAAAGGACTGCCTTTATAGACTCGATACCAACTTCAATAATATCGTCGGTAGGTTCCTGAGTTGTAAGGCGCTGCATCCAGAGTCCTGGAGCAGAAAGAATTTTCACAAGAGCATTATCGTGCTTTCCTGCATAGCGGATGAATTCATAGCCAATACCAACTGTCAAAGGAACTATCAAAAGCTTGATTGCCATCCATACTGCTCGATTTTCGTCAATATCGGGGAAAATCACCACAAGAGCAGATGAAAGCAAAATGCTTATTATAAGAATAACGAATATGAAACTTGTTCCGCAACGGGGATGGAAACGTTTCTGTTTTCTTACATTTTCAACTGTAAGCTCAAGTCCCTGCTCATAGCAGAAAATTGATTTATGCTCTGCACCGTGATACATAAACACGCGCTTGATATCGGGAATTTTTGAAACAATCCAGATATATGCAACGAATATAACCATTCTCATTATTCCCTCAAAAAGAGGATGTAGATTAGCAAGAGCATCTTTAAAAAGATATTTGTCAACTGTATCAACAAGGAATGTCGGAAGATAGAAGAACAGTACAAATGCAAGACCGCAACCAAGAACCATTGAAATACCTGTTACAACCGCCATCATTTTAGGTCCGAAATGGTCTGAAATCCATTTGTCGAGTTTTGACATATTCTCTGGGTCTGTATCATCATCAAGACCTGCTTTTTCAGCGGATTTTTCCATACATTTAAAGCCGAATAAAAGGCTCTCAACCATATTAAAAATGCCTCTAATTAAGGGCCAACCTGCAGGCTTGAATTTGTCTTTTATATGCTTGACCTGGAGTTTTTCAGTGTCAATTGTTCCGTCAGGAAGTCTTACTGACATTGCAGCGCCTTTGGGACCCTGCATCATAATACCTTCAATAAGAGCTTGTCCGCCAACGGAAATTTTAGGACAACAATCTTTTTTATTACTCATCATTTTCTACCTTCAATTCTTCTATAATCGGAACAACGGGTTCAACCGCAACCTTTTCAACCGGGAACACTACTGTTACCGTTGTTCCTACATTAATTTCACTGTTGATTTCAAGAACGCCGTTGTGAAGCTTAACAATTTCATCAACAACTGCAAGACCGATACCGGAACCTCTTACTTGCAAATTTGCTTTATAAAATTTCTTTTTGATATTGGGCAAATCTTCTTCTGCGATACCGCAACCATTGTCCGCAAAATTAATGACCAATGTTCCGTCATCAACTGTTGCTTCAACATTTACTCTTCCGCCCTGCTCAGAATATTTAAAAGCATTATCAAGAATATTAACAAAAACCTGCTTGATTCTGTTAGGGTCTGCCATCATAGGAGCAGGAATTTCGGGTACTGAATAAGTCAGCTCAATACCATCACGTTTTGAACGTTCTTTAAAAACGAAAATCGCTTCATCAAGTTCAGCAAGAACGTCAATTTTTTCGAGTCTTAAAGTCATGCTGCCGCTTTGAATACGAGAGAAGTCCAGAAGCTCTTCAACAAGCTTTGAAAGGCGTTCTGATTCATTAATAATAACTTCCGTACCTCTACGGGAAATTTCTCTATCCTCACCGTCAAGCTCCTTGAGCATTTCTCCCCAACCTTTAATTGCGGTAAGAGGAGTTCTGAGTTCGTGAGAAACTGTTGAAATAAAGTCGTTCTTCAATTTATCGGTTGCTGCAACCTCTGCAATCATACCGTTGATTGAATCAGCAAGTTCGGTAATTTCGTCGTCGGCGCGACCGTCCGACTCAATACGCACATCAAAATCGCCCTCGGCAAACTGCCTTGCGGCGTCATTGATTTTTCTAACGGGCGTAACGATGGTCTGAATAAAGAAAATACCTGAAAGCGCCACAAAAAACAAAGCTATAAAATAGACAATAAGTATCAGAACAATTAATCCGATTATCTGACGGTCTATGGCTCTCAGAGAGGTTATAAACCTGACCGCGCCCGAAAATTCCCCGTCAACTCTGGGCAAAATCATGGAAACGGCCATAATATGCTCACCGTTACTGTTAAACCCAGACCACTTACTTATTCCGCTTGAGGATTCAAGAGCTTCTTTAACATCATCCATATCGTTAACAGTTTCGCTTACTCCGAAACCTGATGAGGAGAATGATACTGTCCCCTTGCGGTTAACAACCTGAACTTCCATTCTGCTCTTGTCCGCAAAACTATCTACAAACTCTTTAGCTTTCTGGTCAAAAATTTCATCACTACCGCCAACATAGGGAGAAAAGAAAGTTGTAACGCTTTCATTGGCGTAACCGGAAAGATAGTTGGTTACATAGTTTCTGTAATAACTGACAACAAAAACAACACAAACAGAAAGAAGAACAAGCAAAATGAGAGCAGTAATAAGCAAAGTATTTGTTGCCCATCTTTTTGTAATTCCTTTAATTTTCACCGCTCTCACCTCTTCTCTGCGATTAATTTAATTAATTAAAGCCATTTGTAGCCCATACCCCAAACCGTAACAAGATGCTTGGGTATTGAGGGTTCATCTTCAATCTTCATTCTCAATCGGCGAATATTAACATCTACAACCTTTTCATCGCCGAAATAGGATTCGCCCCAGACCTGTTTCAATATGTCAGTTCTGCTTAAGGCTTTACCTGCATTTGTAAAGAAAAACTCAATAATCTGAAATTCAACCTGAGTTAATTCAATCTGAACATTATTTTTATAAAGAGTTCTGTTTCTTAAATTAAGTTCAAATGGCTCTAATGTAATTTTATCTGCTCTCGAAGGTTGAGCTTTGGTTTGATTATTCATTGCAACTCTACGATATACGCTATCAACACGAGCCATAAGTTCAGAGGGTGAAAAGGGTTTTGTTATGTAGTCATCTGCACCCATCAGAAGTCCTGAAACCTTGTCCATTTCCTGAGTTTTAGCAGTAAGCATAATTATACCCACTGTACCGCTAACGCTTCTTAGGCGTTTGCAAACCTCAAGACCGTCAACATTAGGCATCATAATATCAAGCAAAATCACATCGAATTCGCCGTTTTTTTCTGCATACAAATCAAGGGCCTGCTGTCCGTCACAAGCCTCAGTAACTTCATAACCTGCTCTGCGCAATGTTATTCCGATAATTTCTCTGATAGCTGATTCATCTTCAGCAATAAGTACTTTTTTCATAATTCTTCTCGCTTTCATTAGGGATGAAGGGAATTATCCGAACAACTCATTTCACCCTATTATAATAAATGAAGATTTCACACCTTCATCTGTAATTCCGAAATTCTCTCCATAGGAGGTTATCTGATAATAATATGTTCCGTTGCCGTCTTCATATAATTTTTTGCCCTCGTAAGATGCATCATCATTTTTGGCTCGATAGGAAATCGACAACAGTTCGTCTTTTACCAATTCCTCTTCCTTGTCCCAGAAACAGAATCTGAGAGCTTGTTCCAAGGTATCGTAATAAACTGTAACTTCATTAACCCGAGTTACTCTGTAAAGATACAGATTTATAGGATTAAACAAGGTTTTTATACTGCCTTCGCTTTTATCTCCGTTACAATTCAACCATTCAAGCAAAGTAAATGTATATTGAACGTCCACTTTTTTAACGGTTAATAACTTCTCATCACCTAATAATTTCGTATTTGATGGAATTTCTAAAAGACCGTCACCATCAATATCACAACAAAAGACTTTTGAACTGCGCAATGTTGCCGCCGCAGGATTTTTCTCTTCTCTGACGGGCTTCAGCTCTTCAACATCCCAATAAAGCATTTCAGTAAACATTGAAAGCTCATTTTTCACGCAGTCAATAAATATGCGCTTACTTTTCTCGCCATTAAGCCTAACGGTGTCAAACTGAATTTTTGAAACATAGCTGATATGGGTGTCCAATTTCACGTCGCCGTACTTTACGAACTCCTTTGTACTGGAAAGAGAGAAGCAACGGAAATAAGATTTCTGAACCTCACCTGAGTCATCAAGGTGAACTAACACAAGGTCATCATTATCATCGCCGTTAAAATCTGTAATAGCCTTGTAGTTGTAATATTCATTGCCAACGGTATTAAGTGTAAACACACCTTTTTCACCATCGGAAATCTCATAAACACTTACAATTTTAGAGGTTTTGGAATCAAAAAGCGACCAACCGACTAAAATTTCATAATTTCCGTTATTATCCATATCGGAAAATGTAACATCATAAACGCCGCTTCCTGCACCTTTTATATCTGCAGAAATCATCCAGGTATCGTTAATACATTCAAGAAACGACATTCTTACAGAGGCATCAATTGAGGAATCCGTGTAAAAAACTATTGCTTCTTCAGAACCGTCGCTATTTATATCAAACAAAACGAACGCCGTCTGATAATCGCCACTTGCAGGTGTTCTTAACTGAATGTTTTTTTCGGACATAAGTTTTTTGAATGCCGCCTCCACCTCGCCATTTTTACCGGACTGAGAAGGCGGACTCATTAAGCTCTCAACAGAAAAGAAATTAAGAGAGCAACCTGAACACATAAGAAGCATAACTACGCTAACGAGTAATGCTGTTATTTTTTTAATTTTCATATAGTTGCCCTCCTTTTACTTTTAAATCTAAATCAAAAACTTACTTCAACAAAATAGTTTCCGTAAATCCAGCAACCTGCATTATCAACTGCTACAACAGCAGGTACTGTTACTGTCTGACCCTTGTTTATTTCAATATCAGACAAATCAATTTCAACTTTAATGTTTTCTTCGGTTATTGATTCCAAATCCTTTTCTGAACCCACTACAATAACAGATTTATTAAGTCCGGAAACTTTATAATCTTTATTGCCCGGATTATTAATAACGAATTTGTCAGAAGAATATGTTATATATTCCTGACTAATTCCCGACATATCAACATTAACTGTAAATTCTTCGGTTTCACTTTCTTCAGCTGTGGCTACATTTTCCGCAAGGAAAGTAAACACATGATTTGAAGGTGATAATGTTTTGAAATCTATTGTTCCGATTGTGTAATCAACGGTCTTATCATAATCATCTACCGAAATATTAAACAAATCCTTGGAAGGAGATACGGTGTATTTTAACGGTGTAACTACAAAATTATCAGGAGCGTTTTTAAAGGCAACAACTGTTTCAAGCTCTTTTTCCTGTAAAACGGGAATTGTAAGAACAACCTTATCAATGCTCATAGTCACATATTTAAAATCACTTCTATTTTTATCATTAAGAAGGACTATTTCAGCATCTGCGGATTTATTGGAAGAAAGGGAGTTTTCCAACTTAAGCTTTGCAACAACTTTTTCAATACGGTTAATCTCAGTTGAAGGACCGGTAATTGTAACAGATGTTTCCGACAAATTGATGCTTCCGCTTGTGAACCCTTCTTCAACAATCGGGAAATCATCAGTAATTACCTGGGGTTCAATAACCATCTGAACTGTTTTTTCGGTGTCAAAATACACCTCGATGGCTTTAGATGAAATATTGGTTATTGTATAATCAGCGCCTTCGGGAACTTCCGGCTTTAATTGAAGTGTTCTGTTACCTGCGGAATCAACGCTGTTAGTCTGAGCTACAACAACAATATCTTCCGATGAAAGTGCTGCAGGAGAAATCTGATATTTTTTACCCTTAACAGTTACATCAACAGTAAATTCTTTCTCTCCGAAAACCTCAAGTCCGAACTGGGAGGGTACTGTTGAATCAATATTTACTTTTACGCCCTTAATAACTCTTGTTGTGGCAGGACTTACATTTACCACAACCAAAAGCCAGATTACGAGAGCTGCAAACAGAGAAAAGGCAAAAACAAAGATATCGTTATTAAAGAGGTCGTTAAGTTTGAATTTAATTTTCATCCTTTTTACCTCCGTTTTTTTGCTTACTGAATTTCTTAAAGAATTTGAGCTTTCCGTTCCCCTCACCATCATTGGTCTGAGGTATCAGTTCGCTTAAGAGCATTTCACGAAGTTTGCCTCGGGTAATATCTCTTGTGAGCGTTCCGTTTACTGCAACTGATATTGCGCCGGTTTCTTCTGAAACGATAACTACAACTGCATCACTTTGCTCACTCATACCGATTGCGGCACGGTGACGAGTACCTAACTCACTATCGATTGTGTTATTCTGGGTAAGGGGTAAAATGCAACCTGCGGCATATATTCTGCCGTCACGAACTATCACAGCGCCATCGTGAAGAGCGGAGTTCTTGAAAAACAGACCGTTGAAAAGTTCGGGAGATGACTTTGCATCAAGAATCGTACCTGTTTTGATAATGTCCTGAAGCGGAGCATCCTTTTCAAAAACAACGAGAGCACCTGTTTTGGTATCACTCAAATCATTAGCAGATTTACAAAAATCGTTTACGGTTGCGGTAACTTCTTTTTCAAGAGATTCTCCGTTTCTCAAACCGAAAAACGAAATATCTGAAAAAGAACGTCTGCCGAATTTTTCAAGTATATTACGAAGTTCAGGTGAAAAGAGAACAACAAGGATTATAAGACCGTTCTGGAACAATACGGAAAGCAGATATTCACAAGCTTCCATATCAAACAACTTAACAAGCGCATAAACAACACCAAGTATTGCAATACCCTTAATGAGCTGAAAAGTTCTTGAACCTCTTATAAGTTTTATTCCCTCGTATATAATGAACGCCACAAGAAGAATGTCAAGAAAATCGGAAAGGAAATTAAAACTTAAAAGTGCATCTCCGATTTTTTCGAGATAATTCAAAATTGTGCTCATTTAATCACCGCTTTCGTTCCGTATTTAAACATTTTTACCCAATATATTGTAATTATATCATATAATTCTTTAGAATGCAATTTTTCTGACTAAATTTAACAGAATTTTTATATCTTTTTCTTCATTAAAAATTGAGGGGGAAACACGAACTGCACCTTGTTTTTGAGTTTTGTTTGAAATATGCGCTAAAGGTGAACAATGATAACCACCTCTGACAGCAAATCCCTTTTCATTCAAAAGTGCCGAAACCTGCTCACTATGCATATTTTCCACATTGAAACTCACGAGCGGAGCATATAAATTACCATCATAATTTTCGCAATAAAGAGAAACCTTCGGCATTTCTTTTAACCCCGAAAATAAAAACTTACACAAGGAAAATTCCTTTTGAAAAATTCTGTTAATTCCCCGCTTACTGACAACCTCAACACCCTTTTTCAAGCCGCAAATTCCCGGAACATTCAAAGTGCCGCTTTCAAGCCTTTCAGGGTAAGCTTCAGGTTGAGAAAAATCAAAGGAAGCCGTACCCGTTCCCCCTTCAATAAGTGACGCAAACTGAAGATTTTTATGCAATAAAGCGCCTGTCCCCATAGGGCCTGACAACCCCTTATGACCGGGTACACAAAGGCAGTCTATACCTTGATTTTTCATATCAATTTCAACTACTCCTGCCCCTTGAGCACCATCCACAAAAAAGAGCACATCATTGCTATGAGCTATTCTTGACAATTCCTTTAAAGGCAAAATATTACCGAAAACATTGGAAACCGCAGTAACAATACAGAGTTTTGTGTTTTCTCTGAAAGAATTCTTGAAATTTTCAATGGTTTCTTCCTGTGTTTGACCCACCTTAAAGACCGTATAATCAGCAATCTCCTCCTGCTTTAATCTGTGAACAGGTCTCAAAACAGAGTTGTGTTCAAGAGAGGAAATAATAATATGGTCGCCTTTCTTTACAATACCTTTAATCGCGGTATTCAAAGCATAGGTGCAATTAGGAAAAAATGACACATATTCACAACCGTAACCATTAAAAAACTTATCAAGAATTTCTCTGCACTTATAAACTTGCATAGCAGCTGCAACGGACATATTATGACCGCTTCTTCCGGGATTTGCTCCATATAAATTTAATGCCGAGTTAACAGCTTTTATAACTTCTGGCGGTTTCGGAAAGCTTGTTGCCGCATTATCGAGATAAATCATAAAACATCACCTAAATCAACAACTCCCAGAACCTTAATACCACCTGATTTCAACACCGAAAAGCAACGCTTATCAATATTACTCACATAAATAACATACCCGCATCCCTCTTCCGATTCCGGTTGAGGATTGCGGGTCAGATATGCTTTATAACCATTTTTCTGCAAAAGGTCACGCCCTTTCATAGCGTAGGTCAAAGAGCCGACCTTGATACCTTTTTTATTCATAAAAAGACCCTTCCATATTAAGTTAAGACAAACTGTCCTGTACATAATATGCAAGGGTTTTTGTTAGAGTTACTTTACTTTTCAATAAGGCAAACACAGTGGGCAGAGATACCCTCTTTACGACCTGTGAAGCCTAATTTTTCCTCAGTCGTTGCCTTAACGCTGACGAAATCCACATCAACATCCAACGCTTTCGCAATATTCTCGCGCATTGAAAGAATATATGGCGAGAGTTTAGGTGCCTGAGCAATAACAGTTGCATCAATATTAACGACTTTATAGCCTTTCTCGGCAATAAGTTTTACCACGCAAGAAAGAAGCTTTAAACTGTCTGCACCTTTGTATTCAGGGTCAGTATCAGGAAAATGCTTTCCAATATCACCCAAAGCCGCCGCGCCTAAAAGACTATCGGAAATGGCGTGGAGCAATACATCAGCATCCGAATGTCCTAAAAGACCTTTTTCATAAGGAATTTCAACTCCGCCGATAATACATTTTCTATTTTCAGCGAAGGCGTGAACATCGTAGCCGTGACCGATTCTTATCATTTTAGTCACCTTATTTTACTAAATTTTCAAGACAAGCGAGTTTAACGGAAGTTGTAAGCACTTTTACTGCTTTTGAAAGAACCTCGGGTGTGGGGAAAGTGGGGGCAATACGAATATTGCTGTCAGAGGGGTCTTTGCCGTAAGGGAATGTAGCACCAACATTTGTAAGTGTAACACCTGCTTCCTTGCAGAGAACGCCTACTCTTGAAGCGCTACCGCCTGTAACATCGAGGCTGATGAAATAACCGCCGTTGGGGTTTACCCATTCTGCAATTTCCAAACCTGCGAGATCAGATTCAAGGGTATCAATAACCGCATCAAACTTGGGTTTGAGAATTTTAGCGTGAAGCTGCATATGTGCCTTTATACCGTCAAGATTCTTGAAGAATTTAACGTGACGAAGCATATTAACCTTATCGTAGCTGATAGCCTGAACAGTAAGTCTTTTGAGGATTTCTTTAACGTTATCAACAGATGTTGCAATGCAGGAAACACCTGCGCCAGGGTAGGAAATTTTTGAAGTTGAAGCAACCTCAATAACCATATTTTTATTTCTTTCGGGAAGAACTTCAAAGATATTGAGAAGCTCATCTGTAGTTTCAGTAAGGTCGTGAACGCAATAAGCATTGTCCCAGATAATTCTGAAATCATCAGCTGCAGTTTCAAGATTTGCTATTCTCTTAACAGTTTCAGCGGAGAATGTAATACCCTGAGGATTTGAATATTTAGGAACGCAGAACATACCTTTAACAGAACTGTCCTTAACAGCTTCTTCGATAACTGCCATATCGGGACCCTCTTCTGTCATAGGTACATTAATCATTTCAATTCCGAGATATTCGCAGATTGCAAAATGTCTGTCATAACCGGGGCAAGGGCAAAGGAATTTAACCTTACCCTGCTGTGACCAGGGGGTAAAACCTGCACCCATATACATGCATTGAGCCACATAATCAAACATAAGTGAAAGGCTTGAGTTGCCACCAACAATGATGTTTTCGGGCTTAACTTCAAGCAAGTCTGCAAAAAGCTTTTTGCACTCGGGAATACCGTCAAGAAGACCGTAGTTTCTTACATCAAGACCATTTTCACATTTAAAATTGCCGTCAGAAAGGGCATCAAGCATACCGTCAGAAATATCAAGCTGGTCTGCGCCCGGCTTACCGCGGGACATATCAATAGAAAGACCTTGAGCCTTAAGATTTTCGTACTCTGCTTTCACAGAGTTATATTCAATTTTCAACTCCTCCTGGGACATTGAAAGATAAGATTTTGCCATAAATTTCTCCTAAAAATTGTAATAATTAAAAGTCTGCTGTACCTGTTGTTCTGGGGAAAGGAAGAACGTCACGAATATTTGAAATACCTGTCATATACATGATGAGTCTTTCAAAACCAAGACCGAAACCTGCGTGGTGTGTTCCACCATAACGGCGAAGGTCAAGATACCACCAATAATCTTCCTCTTTAAGACCAAGCTCTTTAATTCTTTCGGTGAGAACATCAAGTCTTTCTTCACGTTGGCTACCGCCGATAATTTCACCGATACCCATAACAAGAAGGTCTGCTGCGGCAACAGTTTTGCCGTCATCGTTAAGACGCATATAGAAAGCTTTGATTTCCTTGGGGTAATCTGTTACGAAAACAGGTTTCTTGAATACCTGTTCTGTAAGATATCTTTCGTGCTCTGTCTGCAAATCGCAACCCCAATATGCTTTGAACTGGAAGTTGTCATTATTCTTTTCAAGTTCTTTAACTGCATCAGTATAAGTAACTCTTGCAAAATCGGAATTTGCAACAGTTGTAAGGCGCTCAATAAGACCCTTATCTATGAATTTATTGCAGAATTCAAGCTCCTGAGAGCAGTTTTCAAGAACGTATTTGATAACATATTTAATCATATCTTCTGCAAGGTCCATATCGTCAGAAAGGTCTGCAAAAGCGATTTCGGGTTCTATCATCCAGAATTCAGCAGCGTGACGCTGAGTATAAGAACGCTCTGCTCTGAAGGTAGGACCGAAAGTATAAATCTTACCAAATGACTGAGCCATAATTTCGCCCTCAAGCTGACCGGAAACAGTAAGGTAAGCAGGTTTTCCGAAGAAATCCTGAGAATAGTCAACTGTTCCGTCCTCATTTGTGGGAGCGTTATTTATATCAAAAGTTGTAACCTGGAACATCTCACCTGCACCCTCGCAGTCACTGCAAGAAATAAGAGGTGTGTGAGCGTACATAAATCCGCGTTCCTGGAAGAACTTGTGAATTGCAAAAGCTGCAACAGAGCGAACTCTGAAAGCTGCAGAATATGTGTTAGCACGGGGACGAAGATGGCCTACCGTACGGAGATATTCGAGAGTATGACGTTTTTTCTGCAAAGGATAATCGGGTGTTGACTCACCTTCGATAATAATTTCAGTTGCATTGATTTCAAAAGGTTGAGCAGCATCGGGAGTAAGAATAAGGTTACCTTTAACGATAACTGCAGCACCTACATTGATTTTGCAGATTTCTTTAAAGTTGGAAATTTTTGCATCCTCAAAAACAACCTGTAAGCCCTTGAAGCAACCGCCGTCATTAATTTCAAGGAAACCGATTGCCTTTGATGCTCTTTGAGTTTTAACCCAACCGCAAACAGTAATTTCACCATTTGCAAATTGCTCCGCATTTTTATAAAGCTGGGCAATTTCAACACGTTTCATATATATTTCCTCCAAACTCAGTTTGAAATGATTTCGCTTTTAAAAGCACATATTCCAAAGAATTATACCAAAAACAATTTGCTTTGTAAACCTTTTTTACTTATATATTATAAAAATTTTCCTCATTTTTGTGACAAAACCTGTAAAATTATGTTTTTGAGAGTATTGTAACTTTCTCAAAGTTATTGTATAATAGAAATGTTAATGTTAAATTCAACAAAAGGAGGTTGTTTTTGTGAAAAAACTTGCAATTATCGGCGCAGGAGCATCGGGACTTTGCGCGGCTATTGAAGCACGAAAGGAAAACCCCGATATTCAAATTGTTGTTTTTGAAAGAATGCCCAAAATTGCAAAAAAAATACTTGCAACCGGTAACGGAAGATGCAATTTCACAAATACAGACCTTTCAGTTGAGCACTTTTTCGGCGACAAATCATTTTTAGAAAAAATACTTAAAAGTGATTACTCTAACATTAAAGAGTTTTTCCTTCAGCTTGGAGTTCTGCCCTATGAAGAGGACGGACGTATTTACCCTCGCTCCCAACAAGCTTCAACTATAAAAGAATCTCTTTTAAAATCTGTTGAAAATAAAGACATAACGATAAAAACCGACTGTCATATTGCAAAAATTCAAAAAGCAAAAAACGGTTTTAATATTAACGGCGAGCTATTTGATTCAGTTATATTATGCGGTGGCGGAAAAGCTTCATCCGTTCACGGTTCTGACGGCTCTTGCTACAAAATCGCCGAAAGCTTAGGCCACTCCCTGACTCCCCTTTACCCTGCTCTTTGCGGTCTTGTTATAAGTGACAATGACTTGAATTTACTAAAAGGCGTACGCGCCGAATGTAAAGCAGAGCTTTATTCACAAAATACAGTTTTAGGGTACGAATGCGGAGAAATTCAGTTTACGGACAAAGCAATTTCGGGAATACCGATTATGAATCTTTCCCACCTTTGCGAAAACAGAAAGAACTTAAAAATCAAACTTGATTTATGTCCTGAAATTGATGAAAAAGCATTATTCGAGCATATAAAACAAAGTGTAAAAAATTCACCGAATGTTGAATTTGAAGCTGTGCTAAATGGTATTGTCAATTTAAAATTAGGCTATGCTGTTATGAACAGAAGCGGTATAAAACCGCAGACGAAATGCACTCATTTAAAAGAGATGCAGATAAAAGAAAGTATCAGACAAATCAAGAGCTTTGAAATCAACATTAAATCCGCAAAAGGTTTTGAGAATGCACAGATCACCAAAGGCGGTATTAAAACTCAGGAAATATCATCAGAAACTTTGATGTCCGAAAAAGCAGACGGTTTATTCCTCTGCGGTGAAATTCTTGATATTCACGGTGACTGCGGAGGTTACAATCTGCACCTTGCCTTCACTACAGGAAGAATTGCAGGTAACAGCGCCGCAAAATATTTGAAATAAGGAATTACAATGATAAGAATTAACGAAATAAAAATGCCCTTGGGAGCAACGGAAGAAGAAGTTAAAATTGCAACGGCAAAGGCTTTAAAAATCAAAGAAAGCGATATAAAGAGTTTTTCTCTTGCAAGACGTTCTATTGACTCTCGCAAGAAAGACAATATTATACTCGTTTACTCTGCAGAAATAGAAACAGACCTTGACGAAGAAAAAATTGTTGCACCTTTTCCGCAAAACAAGGCTTTTGTTACACAAAAATATGAATATGTTTTACCCCAGGCAAAAAGGAACTTCCCTTTAAGACCTGTAGTTGTAGGTTTCGGTCCTGCAGGTATGTTTGCAGCTCTCACTCTTGCAAAAGCAGGGTTAAAACCCATCGTTCTGGAACGTGGCTCTGCGGTTGAAGAGAGAACAAATGAGGTTAATCGTTTCTGGACAGAACGTGTTCTCAACACCAATTCCAATGTTCAGTTCGGCGAAGGTGGCGCAGGAACTTTTTCCGATGGTAAGCTTACAACGGGAATTAAAGACGGACGTTGCAGAGAAGTATTTTTACGTTTTGCAGAGTTCGGTGCACCTGAAGAAATTCTTTATTCCGCAACCCCTCACATTGGCACAGATAAGCTTAAAACTGTTGTTAAAAACCTTCGTAATGAGGTTATACGCCTTGGTGGCGAAATCAAATTCAACACACAGCTTGTTGATATAATTACCGCTAACGGATTTGTTCAGGGCATTACCTATAAAAATCCCGACGGCACTACAACAGATATCGAAACAGATGCTCTCATTCTTGCTATCGGACATTCCGCAAGAGATACCTTTGAACTTGTTTACAGAAAAGGTCTTGAAATTATTCAAAAGCCTTTCTCCGTGGGTACAAGAATCGAACACCCTCAAGAGCATATAAATAAAGCCCAATACGGCAATCTTTGGAATTCTCCCCTACTCCCTGCGGCAGATTATAAATTAGCCTGTCATCCTAAGCACGGCAGAGGTCTTTACACCTTCTGTATGTGTCCCGGTGGTACAGTTGTTGCCGCTTCTTCCGAAGAAGGCGGAATGGTTGTTAACGGAATGAGCGAATACGCCCGTGACAAAGAGAATGCAAACTGCGCTTTGCTGGTAGGGATTGAACCACCCTTTGAAAGCGACCACCCCCTTGCAGGTATGTATCTCCAAAGAGAAATTGAGCAAAAGGCATTCAAGCTTGGTGGCGGAGATTACACCGCTCCTGCTCAACTTTTAGGCGACTTTTTAAAAGAAGTGCCCTCAACAAAATTGGGTGCGGTTAACCCCTCTTGTCCTACAGGTGTCACAATGACTGACATCAGAAAGGTTTTACCGAAAAAGGTTACCGACACAATTGCAGGTGCAATTCAGGATTTTGACAATAAGCTTCACGGCTTCAATTTATATGACGCGGTGCTTACCGCTCCTGAATCAAGAAGCTCTTCCCCCATAAGAATCATTCGTGATGAATTTTTTCAGGCAACAAGGCTTCGCGGTCTTTACCCTTGCGGTGAGGGTGCGGGTTATGCCGGCGGAATCGTTTCTGCCGCGGTTGACGGAATACGTTGCGCAGAAGCCGTTTTAAGCGGAGAATATTAATAATAGCGTATAATACAAACTACCCCGAGAATATAATTTCTCGGGGTGATTTTTTTGAGATATAAAGTTATAAAAATAAGTTCTGTTTTTGCAGTTTTTATTATGATTTCATTAGCAATTCTTTCTACTGTAACAATTTCACATATCAGCACAAAGGTTAATAACTCATTACGGAAACTACCTATTTACTCTGTGGAGACAGACGAAAAGAAAATAGCTGTAACTTTTGATGCGGCTTGGAGTGCTGAAGACACAGACCAACTCATTGAAATTCTGAAAAAACACAACGCGAAAGCAACGTTTTTTGCGGTTGGTGACTGGGTTGAGAAAAACCCTGATGCAGTAAAAAAGCTCCACGAAAGCGGTCACGAAATGGGAAACCACTCGGACACTCACCCATCTTTCAGCAAGATAAGCAGAGAAGAAATCAAGGAAGAAATACTTAATTGCAACATGAAAATTGAGGATATCACAGGGGTTGCACCGAAGCTTGTGAGAGCTCCAAGTGGTGATTATGATAACAAAAGCATTGAGGTCACAGAAAGCCTTGGTATGAAGATGATTCAATGGGACTGTGACAGTTTAGATTATAAAAAACTTTCTGTCGATGAAATATATAATCGAATAACAAGTAAAGTTCAAAATGGTTCAATTCTTTTGTTCCACAACGGAGTTGAAAACACACCCGAAGCACTTGATAAAATTCTTACAAAATTAGAAAAAGACGGCTACAAATTCGTAACCGTCAGCGAATTAATTTATTGGGATGATTATAAAATCGACCATACAGGAAGGCAGATAAAAACTTAATCTTCTGCCAAATGCTACCATTCGCTACCAAACGGTAGCGAACGGGGGCCAATATAAATATAAAAATAAAGATAGATATAAATATAGATATAATAGTAGCAGTAGAAAAAAGAAATCAATATTGATATAGTTTTTGTGAAAAAATTTTTTGCGAATTTTGAACATTTATTGGCGAGTTTTGAACATTTTTTCTACATTTTGCCACTGATTCTGAACATTCTTTTAACTTTATTTCGATTCTGTTATTTTAATTTTTTCTGCAGATAAATTTGTGTTTGTTGTAATTACGTCAATAATCTGTAAAGCTGCATCTTCGCTTAAAGCATCTTTTCCTACTACAACCTGTGCAGATTTTTCATTAATAACTGCAACACATTCACTTGCAAGTTTTGCGGAAATAAGAGCTTCAACATCGCTTTCAAGCTTGATTTGAGCCGTAAGCTCATCAATAGATTCAGTTATTTCCTTTGCCTCTTCGCTTCCGCTTTTTACTTTTTCAAGGGATTTATTGAGTTTTTCCAAAGCTTCGTCACGGGACTTCTGACGATTCAGTTTCACCTGGCTGAAATAATCTGCCTCATCCCCTGTTGCATTAACATATTGAGCTTCCCCGAGATTCTGAACATACTCGCTTTCGGTTGTTTCTTCAGGCGACTGAACTTTTGCATTATTGCCTGTATAATACCAATTCACAAACACCGCCGCCCCTAAGGCTACAACAAGAGTTGCAAGAATAAGTTGTCTTCTTTTAATTAATACATTCATAGATATTCTCCTTTTATTTAAAATTTTTTATAAAAAAGTTGCCAGCTCAAAAGGGTCTGCGACGCAATTATAAAAACAAAAAACTAATTCATTTTCTCAACCGAAACCTTTGCGCTACTTATATCAAAAAGCGCACAAACGGTCTGGGTTATTGCATTTTTAACCTGAACATTACCGCCTCCCTCGGCAATTACGGCAACACCTTTAATGGTGGGTTCGTAAACTTTTACCACGAGACACTCTTCGTTATTAGAGCCTTTTTTTACAATTATGTATTCCTCATCAAGTTCATATTGTTGCGAGTTCTGGTTTTGCTTCTCGTTATAACCCTTTGCATAAACATTTTCATAACAGTTTTCAAGAGTTATCATAACCTTCACATCCCCTGCTCCGCTGATAGTTTCAAGAAGAGTTTCAAGCTCTTCTTCGGTTTTTTCAATATATTGAGTGGCATATTGAGCAGTATCTTCCCTTGAAACAGTTTCCGTAGAATCAGCATTAATATATTCACTTCCCAAAAGAAAAAACATTATTAAAACAGCACTTGAAATCAAAACCATATTTTTTTTACTTAACTTTATGTTTTTTATATTTTTAAATAAATCATTCATTTTTTACACCGACTTTTAAAACACTTCTGTACTCTTGGGGTACTTTGTTTTTTATATCAGTAATTTTATCTTCAAAGCCTATTCCCACTTCTATTTTAATCTCTTCCAAATACACAGTATTTTCTGTTTCATCAATGGATGTACTTATATATATTTCATATTCATTTATTTCTTCGTTTATGAGTATCTTTTTCATCTCCTCGCGTATTTTTCGCTCTGTCAGGTTAGCTGTATGAACGAGAGCATCATAAGTAATCTCTTCATTTATTTCCGTTTCGGGCATAAAATTTTCAAGAGAAATTTCGCTTTTTACAACCGGCGCTAAAATCCCTAACAAGAGAACGGAAACTACTGCTACCCGAAGGGTTTTCTTGGTTTTTTCAGGAGCAATATATTCGAGAATTCCGCCCACGAAAGCACAAACCGCATAATTTAGTAGAACTGTTTTTATGGTTTCTGTCATTTTAAACACCCTTTACAAAAATAACCACACCCACCGAAACGATAAAAATAACAGCAGAAAAAACTATAGTTGCTCCAAGAAGAGTTAAAGCATCTTTAAAAATGTTAAACATTCCGACACATTCATTTGACCCTAAAAGCTCAGAAACAGAAATCACAAGGCTTAAAGCGAAAACCCATCCAATAAGCTCTAAAAGAGAGGGCAGAACGGTCAGAAAAACGGTGACAATACCGAAAATTCCTACCGTGCTTTTTATAAGTGAAAGGCTTGATACAAGAGCAGAATATGTATCGCTGACCGCACCACCTACAACGGGAACTGTTATTCCCACAACAAAACGAATTCCTCGTGATGTAAGAGAATCCACACCTGCACCCATAACACCTTTGAGAGTAACAATACCCGAAAAAAATGTACCGATAAAGCCTAAAAAGGAAATATATATTTTTTTTACTGTTAAAGATATTTTTTCGCTGAATTTATATATATCAAAGCAAGATAAAAAGCCCAAAGAGCACATTGCATTGACGGCAGGTTGACTGACACCGGTCAAAAGAGCCGAAAACAACGTATCGGACAACACCGCCCAAGAGGCGTAGGATGTACCTAAAGCCACTTTACCGGAAGAGGAAACCAACATACTGAACACACCTGCAAAAGCGGTTGTAAAAACATTAAGAGATTCAATAACTGAGAATGATGTTGTAACTGCATTTACAACCGGGACTGCCATTGTCAGAGCTAAAACAGAATTCCCTATAACCGAAACAGTTTGAGATGATTTCAGAAAAGAGGAAAAAAGAGCAGTTAATATTAGGACTCCCGTTGCAGATACCAAAAACCTTAAAGGGTCTGTCAAAGCGCGTTTTGTCATATCAAAAAGCACACTGAAAACCTTTGAAATACTTACAGAAAACATTTTCTCAAGGCTTATTTCATCAATCCCTATTTCCGCTAAAAGCGTTGCGGTTTCGCTGTCAATTGCGTCTGCTATGCTTTGAAAATCAAATTCCTCTTTATAACTGTCAATATTTTCTTCCAAAGCACAAGCTTTAATTGTTAAAGGAAACAAGACAATTATAAAGACAACCATAAACTTCAAAAATTTTCTCATTATTTCACCTGTTAAAAAAGGTCGATGCAATTTCTACAACCGCCGTAAAAACAGGCAACGAGCAGGAAATTGCAAGTATTTTCATACTTAACTCCACAACACCTGCTACCGCACCCTCTCCGTTATCACGGCAAATATCGGCAACCACCGCCCCAACAGCAAGAATACCGAACGTTTTAAACATAATCTTCAACGAAGCCTCGCTTACTGACGAAAAACCTTGAAAGCCGTCAAACAAGGTAAGAAGCTTCTCGATTTCAGGTACTATTGCCAACACCGTTATCGCTATAAGGGTAATCTGGCATAAAATTGCAAAAGATGGCGCATTACGTTTTAGTAAAAGAAGAAGAACAGTACCCGCAACAACAAAAACCGAAAGTTTTAAAAGCATCAAAATTCCATCACCGACGACAAAGCATCCTTTAATTCACTAAGCTCGGGAATAATAGCCATAAAGGCAATCAGCAATCCCGCAATAGTTAAAAGCAAGGTGTATTCCTCTTTTCCTGCCTTTTGCAATAACTGATTCAAAAATGCAATCACAAGGGCAATTACCACAATTTTTATAATAATTGTAAAGTCCATAACTCACCTACAAAAAGAATATAAGTACCGCTAAAGCACCGAAAACACTTAATGCCGTATTAACCTGAAGTCTTTCCTTTTCTTTTGATTTTCTGTTTATTAAAAGCTCCTCAAAGCGCTCCTTGTATTCATCACAAATACTTATTTGCCCTGCTTCGTCAGTAGTGCCTATTTTTTTTATAAAACCGTTAAATTCCTCGGTTAATTTAACATCAACCGCTTTATTTACGTATATTTCCCCTTCTGAAAAGGAAAGATATTTATAATTTTGCGCTTTGGCTTTCTGATATATATCTTCATACCCGGCAGTTCTGTAATGAACCTCCGTTTTCACAAAATTTATAAACCTGACAATTTCATCTAAAGCACCGGTATTTTTAATTTGTTTGAGAACATTTAAAAGCCCTGAAAACAAAAATCCTCCTGCTAACAACACAGTAAACAAGGTTTTCAAAATGTCACCATCTCCTTGACGGTGCAAGGGGCTTCCTTACCGCAAAGAACAACCGCTTTTTTAAAAGCACCTGCGTTAACAAGTCTTTTTATATTAGGTCTTCTTAAAACCTCTTCAAAGCTTGAACCATGGGCGGTGGCAATGAAATTAACTCCTGTATTTACCGCTGAAAGCATCGCTTTAGCCTCTTCATCGGAGCCAATTTCATCAAGCACAACAATATCAGGAGAAAGGGTTCTTACTGCTATTTCTGTTCCGACTGCTTTTGGGTAAAGAGTTAAAACATCAGTATGTAAACCCACATCAACACCCTCTCCGAATGAACGGGAAGCGATTTCGTCACGTTCATCAATAATTGCAGTTTTTAATGGATTTAATCTGTTTTCGCCTGAATAATATCGGCATAAATCTCTTAAAAGAGTTGTTTTTCCCGAAAGTGGTGCGCCTATTATCAAAAATGAAGGGCTGTCTTCCCCTATTTTATCTATCAAATCCTTTGAGCAACCGTAATATTCCCTCGCAACACGAATGTTTACAGAATTAAAGGATGAAACAGAATAAACAGAACCATTTTTCATAACTGCTCTGCCTACAACGCCTGCTTTGCACCCCCCTCGCAAGGGTATAAAGCCTTTTGCAATCATTTCCTGATATGTATGAAGAGAACGGCGAGAAAGGTGAAACACAATTTCCTGCAAATCCCTTTCATTTGTATGAACCAAATCCGGACAAAATGAAACTGTAGGCGTACCATTTTTTCTTATGTAATAAATCTCATCTTTGGTATTCAGAGTGACTGGTTCACCATTTCGAAAACGAATTTCTTTAACTGAAACTGCTATTTTTTCAGGCAGCTCCTGCAAAGCGGATTTAAATTCATCGGGCAAAAGTGATATAGCGTTTAAATAATCCTTCATAATTACCAATCCTTTCATGAAAATATTATTATCACTTGTCCGAATTTAGAACAATTTTTAAAGTTTATTAAAAAAATCAAAACAAAAAAAGCATTGAAAGATAATACATAATATGGTATCATTTACTATGTATTATTTTGTTCTAAAAGGAAGAAATTGAGAATGTTTAAGAACTTGAAAGAAAAATCCAAAAACTCACCATTATGTAAGCCATTTTTCAACACTCGCTATTCCTGGCTTGCGGCGGCTTGCACAGCAGGAATTATGCTCGTAGTATATTTCTGCTATGATTTAATTCCATTTGGTGACACAACAATTCTCCGAATGGACCTTTATCACCAATATGGTCCGTTATTCGCGGAGCTCTATGAAAGAATAACAAACTTTGACAGTTTGATTTATTCATGGACTTCAGGTGGCGGTAGTGCCTTTTTAGGTAACTTCTTCAACTATCTTTCCTCACCGTTCCTTGTAGTTATGCTTCTTCTCGGTCATAAAAATATGCCCGAAGCTATTGCTGTTATGGTGCTTCTCAAAGCAGCTCTTGCAGCCTTTACTTTCTCCTATTTCTTATCAAAAAGAAATAAAGATGCTTCCCCTCTTACATCCGCATTCGGTGTTCTTTACGCTTGCAGCGGTTACTTTATCGCTTACTATTGGAACATTATGTGGATTGACTCATTCTATCTCTTCCCCCTTGTTATGTTGGGAATTGAAAAAATAATAAGCGAACGCAAATTAAAGCTTTACACAATAGCTTTAGCGCTCACTCTCATTACAAACTACTATATGGGTTATATGGTTTGTATTTTCTCCGTTCTTTATTTCATTTACTATTTCTTCAGTAACTTTAATTTCACAGACACATATTTCGGAAGACTTGCAAAGAGAGAAAAAGGTATCAAAGGCTTTTTCTCCTGGGGTTATAACAATTTAAGAAATTCAAGATTCTTTGATAACGGCGTGAAATTTGCATTTTGCTCCGTTGGTGCGGCAATGCTTTCCGCATTTATGCTTTTACCCGTATATTTTATTCTTGCAAATTGTTCCGCCACCTCTGGCACATTCCCTCAGGAATTCAAAACATATTTCTCAATTTTCGATTTCCTTGCAAATCACCTTGCATACCTTGACCCAACCATAAGAAGCAGCGGTACAGATGTTTTACCCAACGTTTACTGCGGTATTCTTTCAGTTATGCTTGTTCCTTTGTTTATTTTTTCAAATAAGATTTCTCTTAAAGAGAAAATTATGAGCATCGGTATTCTCGGAGTTATGTTTGCAAGCTGCTATACAAACTACCTCAACTATATCTGGCACGGCTTCCATTTCCCAAATGACCTTCCCTATCGTTTCTCATATATGTATTCCTTCCTTTTGCTTATTTTCGCTTATAAGGCGATTAAGAACATCAAGGAATATACAAACCGACAGATTATCGGCGTTGGTGTTGCAACTATTGCATTCATAATTCTTGTTCAGGAAATCGGTTCAAAGAATTTCAGTGAAACAGGTGTTTGGATTTGCGTTGCATTTATCGGAATTTACTGCCTTGCACTTGGTATTCTCAAAAACGACAAATACCCTGCTATTGCCGCAGCAGCACTTATTCTCTGCTCAGTTTGCGCAGAATATACAGTTGCTAACACAAATAATTACAGCATGGACCAGACCAAAACAAATTTTGTTGGCGATTATGATAATTTCCAGGAAATCAAAGATAAGATAGACGAATACGAGGGTAACGAATCCTACAGAATGGAATTGACCTCATTGAGAGCCCGTATGGACCCTTGCTGGTACTATTACAACGGTATGTCAACATTCACCTCTATGGCATATGAAAGAGTTTCTAATATGCAATCAAACCTTGGTATGTTCAGTAACTTTATAAACAGCTACACTTACCACAGACAGACTCCCGTTTACAACTCATTCTTTGCTCTTGATTACATTGTTGATAACTTTACTGGCTCAAAAGCACCAATGAACCCCAAGCTTTATAAAGAGCTTTTCACAGTTGACAAATACACCGCTTATGAAAACCTTTATCAGCTTCCTATTGCTTTCAGAGTTAATGAAGAAATCAGAATGTGGTCCCACGATAACTCTAATCCCTTTGAAGTTCAAAGCGAACTTTTCGGCTCTGCTACAGGTATTCACACAGTTTACAACGATATTGAGGTTGCGCACATTAGTGGCACGGGCGCATCTTGTAACGATATGAGCTTAAGCGATTCGGGATGCTACCCCTTTACAGTTGAAAATACCGCGGGTGCTTCTCTTACATTCAGACTTAACGTGAAAGAAAGCGGTAACGCTTACGTTTATTTCAAAACAAGCGGCAACAATATTGATAATATTACTTTTACTCTTGAAGACGGAACAGTAATTGCTCAGGGTGTTGATACAAAGCCCTATATTATGGATTTGGGTTATGTTAATGCAGGCGATGATATTAAGATATATGCCCCCATCAGCGAAGGTACTGAAGGTTATGTATATCTTTACGCAGTAACCCTTGATGACGAGTCTTTCCAACAAGGTTACAATCAGTTAAAAGCGGATTCGCTTAACGTAACAAAATTCGATGAAACTGAAATTGAAGGTACAATCAACGTTTCTGAAGACGGCATTCTTTACACATCAATAAACTACGACAGCGGTTGGAATATTTATATTGACGGCGTAAAGGCTTCCAAAGACCAGATAGTTAATATAGGTGATGAAGCTCTTCTTGGAGTTTATATCGCCGAGGGTGAGCACACAGTAACCTTTAAATATGTTCCTCAGGGACTTTTATTGGGTTGTGCAATTTCCGCAGTTACTATTGTTATTTTCCTCTTGCTTATTTCAATTATGAAATCAGGTCTTCTTGATTTTAATCCTCCTCTTTATGTTGAAGAACCGGAAGAGTTAGAGCCTGTTTTTGATGAAGAAGACCAAGACTCTGAAAAAGCTTTTGATGAAATAATAAAAGAATTGTCTGTTGACGTTTCGGTTACGGAAAATTTAGCAGAAGAAAGCGACGCTGAATAATATGTTCACTAAAATAAAAAGTGTGGGTTTACTGGGTCTTGAATCATATATGATAGACATTGAGTTAAACATCACAAACGGCAAGTTTATGGTTGATATAGTCGGTCTTCCCGATACTGCCGTTAATGAAGCCCGGGACCGTATAATTGCGGCAATAAATAACTCGGGTCTTATAATGCACTTGACTTCCCATTTCACCTTTAACCTTGCCCCTGCAGATGTGAGAAAAGAAGGCTCACTTTACGATTTGCCCATGGCTATAGCGGTACTTTCGGCAACAAAGCAGATTATAGGCAATTATAAAGAAGCCGTATTTATCGGAGAACTTTCTCTTTCGGGTGCAGTTAAGAGCGTCAAAGGCGTTTTACCCATGGTAATCGCTGCAAAGGAAAACGGTGTTAAAGACATTTACGTGCCCATTGACAACTGTCAGGAAGCGGCTATTGTTGAGGGCGTGAATGTTTACGGCGTTGAAAGCTTAAAACAACTTGTTGACCATATAAACGATATTGAGAAAATCAAGCCCGTTGAGCTTATACCCTTCAAGCATTACGAAATGCCCGATTATCTCCCCGATTTCAAGGATGTTAAGGGTCAGTTTGAGGTTAAAAGAGCATTAGAGGTTGCTGCTGCCGGTGGCCATAACGCCCTTTTAATCGGCAGCCCGGGCTCAGGTAAAAGTATGCTTGCAAAGCGTATTCCAACGATTTTGCCTGATATAACCGTTGAAGAAGCTCTTGAAACAACGAAGATTTATTCTCTTTCAGGTAATCTTTCGAAGGATGAAGCGATAATCAATTACCGCCCATTCAGAGCACCCCACCATTCCGTTTCCCCTGCAGGTCTTTCCGGTGGAGGAACAATTCCCAAGCCCGGTGAACTTTCCCTTGCTCACAATGGGGTTCTTTTCCTTGATGAGCTTCCCGAATTCAACAGAAGCACAATGGAGGTTTTAAGGCAACCTATTGAAAACGGCACTATAACAATTTCCCGTGCCGCTTGTGCCTTAACCTACCCTTGCTCAGTTATGCTTATCTGCGCTATGAACCCTTGTCCTTGTGGTTATTACGGTCATCCTACAAGAACTTGCAGTTGTCCTAAAGGCGCACCTGCCAGATATCTTTCAAAGGTTTCGGGTCCGCTTTTAGACAGACTCGATATACATATTGAAGTTCCGCCCGTTGATTATAATCAGCTTTCTGATAAGGAAGAGGGCGAAAGCTCTGCCGCAATCCGAGAGAGAGTTAACAAAGCAAGAAAAATACAAATCGAGCGTTTTAAAGGCACAGGAATTACCTGCAACGCCAAAATGACCTCTGCTCTTACAAGAAAATACTGTCAGCTTTCCCCTGCCGCTGCAAAGACATTGGAAGTTTCATTTGAAAAGCTCGGTCTTTCCGCAAGAGCTTATGACAAGGTTTTAAAGGTAGCAAGAACAATCGCCGACCTTGATGAAAGCGAAACAGTTGAAAACAGACACATTCTTGAAGCAATTCAGTACAGAAGCTTAGACCGCAAATTTTGGAAATCATAAAAGTAAAATATATAGAAAAAGTGTATTCAGATTTCTCTGAATACACTTTTTATTATTTATTGTCTTTCTGCATCAAAAACTGTATCTACAGCCTTTTTGAAGAGCAAGTAATCATATTTAGGCTTCCAATCGTCACCTATTTCGATATTATTGAACTCTTCTTCAGTGAAAGCCACATCAATTTTTGTTACACCTTTAAGTTCTCCATCTTCTTTATATACTGTGTCCCAGAAAGCGTGGTGACCGATATAGGTAACGCTATCGGGAATATATACATAAGAAAGAGCCTGGTTATAGCTGAAAGCATCGGAGCCGATAAACTCAAGGCCCTCGGGTAATGAATTATAAACCTCGCCAAGTGCTTTTTGTGATGTGAAATGAGTGTCCGTCACCTTATGGGATTTATACGAATAAATATTTGTAAGCGACGGAGTTGTACCCCATTGGTCAACTCTTTCGTGAAGCTTAAAGATTGATAAAGTTTCAATTGTCTTTAACCCTTCAGGTAAATATATCACACGAAGATTTGCATAGTTAAAGCACATTTCGTCAATCTTCTTAACGGAACTTGGAACTACATAAGTCTGAATATCTTTTTCATACTCAGGAGTAACCTCATCTTTATAAAGCTCTCTTTCGTAACCATATTTCTGGCGAAGATATTCATCGTGGTCGCAAGGGTAACAAAGAATTTCAGTTTTATCTTTGTTATAAAGAACACCATCAACATCACAGTAGTTGGGGTTATTTTCATCAACCTCAATATTCTGCAACGCCCAGCAGGAATAGAATGCTTTTGTATCAACAAACTCTACATTTGCACCGATTCTGATTGTTCTGATTTTGTCGTCACAGTTAAGAGTAAACTGTCTTACAGATGTGATGGGCTTTGTTGTGTCCTTGACAACCTTGAAGTTTGTATTAGGGTCATTGTTACCTGCAATATACTCAATATCGCTGACATAGTCAATATCAAGCTCATAAAGATAACCTGTGTTACTGAATTTTGAAAATTCAATGCCTGCTTCGGTTTCATTATATTCAAATGTGTCATTCTGCAACGCCATAACGCTGAAAAACATTGAAAGAGAAACCGCTACAATAATTACAACAACAAATATTGCTTTCTTTAAATTGTAATGTTTATAGGGCTTGTTGACATGAGGTGCTGCAAGTCCGGGAACCTGATAATTCCATATTTCATCCTCAGGAATATCAAGATGAACATCCGTCTGCCAGTCATTAACTTTATTTTGTTTCTTTTCTTTTTTACTCATTCAACTCACCCCCTTTAACCTTTATAGCCGCCGGAAACGGAAGTGCCCTCTTCCTGGGCTTTCTTTTCAGTTACCTCGGCACGTCGTTTAAGAACTTCCATAACAAGATTCTGCTTCTTGTTATCATAATCCCAGAAGAGATATGGAATTGTCATCAGGAAGAAACCAATTGCATCAACGATAATGGGCACAACAACAATGTTGCTTCTCGAACCGTCGAAGAAGAGAATCTCCCAGTTACTGTTGAAGCCGTATTTAAGCAAGAAAATAGGAATAATAAGACCTACGAAAGAAGTAATAGGTCCTGTGAACCAACCGAAGATACCTGCGAAGCTTTCAAGACGTTCGCCTGACAGATACATCTGATAGTCACCAACACGAATATTCATATCGTGACCTGCAGTTGTGGGAACTGTTTTTGTCATTTCCATAAAGAAGAGAACAACAACGCAGATAGTTCCGCAAAGGGCAAGATTATCACCGAGAGTCCACATTGCAACCGCAATAATAGCATTGCCGATTGCACGGCTCAACTGATAGAAAATCATAATCTGCTTGTATGAAAATCTCTTGAGGAAATAGGGAGATAACAAATCAGGCGGAGTACCTGCAAATGAAATGAGAGCAACCAGCAATGAATAAGGAAGACCGCTCAGACGGAAGGTGTAGAAATAAAGAATTGTTGCAAATGGCAACATACCATTACCGAGAGAGTCAATAAGACCAACAACGGTATTAATAAGAAGATATTTATTCTTTAAAACCCCAAGCATACCGTCCCAGAACTTAATCTGCACCTTCTTTTCAATGGGCGGTTGAGGAATTCTTTCCTTAATTCTTCCTGCAAGACCCATTGTGAAAGCCGCAGAAATAATAAAAGTAATAGGAATAACAAATCTGTAGAAATTGATATCTGCCCATTCGTGACGAAGTGTACCAACAATGGCAGGAAGAATAATCGCAAGAATGGAGTTGAAAATGTGTGAAATTTTTACAGGATAGCTACGAACAAGAATTCTTTCCTGAAGATTGGGGCTGATAACCTTGGTGCATTGTTCAAGAACGTTACCAAAGCCGAAAACGTTATATGTAGCAAATAAAAGGTTTGCAACCCACACACGTGTTGCAACATCGGCGATATTATAAACGGGAAGCCAACCGATAAGAATAACCATTATAGCCTTCGGTATAACATCACAGTAAAGGCTGTATTTATATCTGCCGTATTTGGGTATAAGCTTTTTGCGCCAGAAAATATTACGGGCGCCAACCCAACCTGTATAAAGGAAATGAGTACCAAAGGTTTTAAAGCACGCCGTGGCATTCATACCCTCAAAACTATTGAGCATAGTAATAAACGAGCCCGATTGATTAAATAACAATGAATAGTCAAACAATAGCGTAGAAATACCAAACGCCATCATAAGACCATAAACTAAATAAACCTTTCTTTCGGTCTTTTTAGGCAAGAAGCCTAAGTTATCACAAACATACCACCAGATAAGAGCTGAAATATAGCCCAAGGGCATATTTAAAAGACCAATAACCGAGAATGTAAGATAAGGCAATTTGTAATGGTGCATAATAAGGAAACAGCTTGACCAGAAACCTATGTATTCAAGGGTTTTTGACCCTGTATAGTTTGCACCAACACCGATAACAACATCCTTATATTCCTTATAAGGAACATATTTACCCTCTGCAGGAGTGCTCCAATGGTCTTTGATTTCTGTTGCAAAATCTTTAACCTTGCCGATTGCAGAGTTGATGCTGTCTTTACCCATAATAACTCCCCCTTTTCCATATAATAAAATAATTTTATCATACTTAACATTAAATAACAATGCAGAAAAGTTCTTTCGGGTGTAGAATACTATGGCGGTTTCTTGTTAGAGTTGAACAATTTTGGTATTTCTCTTGAAAACCTATGAATATATGTTTATAATATTGAAGAAATATATCCGTCCATGGCGCAGTTGGATAACGCAGCAGATTCCGATTCTGAAGAACGGGGGTTCAAATCCCTTTGGGCGGGCCATAAAGAGCAGATACCCTTTCGGCTGTCTGCTCTTTTAAACTTATTCATAAAGGGATTTGAACCCGTAGTCCATCTCGCGTCGGTTCGCGTAGCGAACGAACTCGTGCGGAGCACAAATCCCTTTGGGCGGGCCAAAGAGAAAAGCAAGTGTCTTGACTTGCTTTTTTCACTCCACCAGCGGTTGTTTTCTCCCCACTCAACCAATGGTATGTGTATTTTATTACTTAAATCAGCTATACTGTAATCGAAAGGAGGACCTATATGAACCAACTTAAAATCGGAAAATTTATTGCCGAACGCAGAAAGAATGTAAACTTAACACAAATGCAGTTGGCAGAAAAATTAAACATCACCGACAGAGCTGTTTCAAAATGGGAAACAGGCAAAGCAATGCCCGATTCATCAATTATGCTTGAGTTGTGTGAAATTCTCCAAATTACAGTAAATGATTTATTATCCGGGGAGGTTGTTACAATGGATAATTACAACAAAGAAATGGAAAACAAAATTATTGAAATGATAAAGCAAAAAGAAGAAAGTGATAAGCGATTACTTGCATTTGAATGGGTTATCGGTATTCTGTCCTCAATAATTATACTTGTACCAACTCTCATAGCTAAATATTTACCTCTTGAAGAGTGGCAGAAAATTGCTCTCGCTTTATCAGGCTTTATTCCGGGATTCATAGGCTTATGCTTTGCTTTAAAAATCGAGCAGATTGCAGGTTATTACGAATGCAAGGAATGTGGTCATAAATATGTTCCCAGTTTCAAAGCTGTTTTTTTAGCACAGCATATTGGCAGAAAAAGAAAAATGACATGCCCTGAATGCCACAAAAAATCCTGGCACAAAAAGGTAATAAGCAAGGATTAAACACAGAAGCACCAACCACAAAGGATTGGTGCTTTTTATCATTTCGCATAAAGTATTCCTATTAATTTAAACTTATACTTATGTCAAATGGTGGTTTTTTATTGAAAACAGTCTTTATTAGTGTTATTATTCTGTTAAATAAAGGAGTTGATAAAATGCTCAAAGAAATGCTTAAAAAAAGAAATGTTCCCCAGCTTAAAGCTAGAGAAGAAATGCTTGATATAATTCAAAGTGAGATTTACGGATTTTTACCCCCAAAACCCGATAAAATAACCTTTGAGGTTGAGGAAGCTGTAATTCCTAAATTCTGCGCAGGTAAAGCAGTTTGCAACAGAGTTACTGCTAACTGCATTATAAACGGAAAGGAATTTTCTTTCCCCTTTTTAGCAACTCTTCCCACTGACGATAAAAAGCACCCATTTTTTATTCATGTGAATTTCAGACCTGATAACCCTGACAGATATATGCCAACAGAAGAGCTTATTGACAACGGCTTTGCGGTATTATCTTTATATTATGATGATATCACAAGTGACGATAGTGATTTCACAAATAAGCTTGCAGGGGTTTTATACCCTGACGGTAAAAGAAGCGAAACAGATTGCGGTAAAATTGCTATGTGGGCTTGGGGCGCACAGAGAGTTTTAGACTATGCTGAAACCATTTCCGAAAAATTAGACCTTGATTGCACCACAGTTTGCGGTCATTCAAGGCTCGGTAAAACTGCACTATTAGCAGGTGCAACCGACGAAAGATTTGCTTTTTCATATTCAAATGATTCCGGTTGCAGCGGTGCGGCAATTGCAAGAGGAACTGCCGAGGGTGGCGAAAGAGTTGCAGATATCTGCCGTAACTTCCCCTTCTGGTTCTGCGAAAATTATAAGAAATACTGCAATAATGAACAAGCTATGCCCTTTGACCAGCATTACCTTGTGGCATCAATTGCACCGAGAAAGGTGCTTATAGGCAGTGCCGCCCTTGATAAATGGGCAGACCCACTTTCAGAAATGCTCTGCTGCGTTGCCTCAAGTGATGCATTCAACAACGGTTTTAAATATGAGGACAGACCACCACAGGTTGATGATAAATTCTTTGAGGGTGACATCGGCTACCATATGAGAGACGGTCAGCACTATTTCAGCCGTCTTGACTGGTTGAGATTAATTGAGTTTATTAATTTGCATAGGTGATTTTTTGTACCACCCACCGCTAACGCGGTCCCCCCTCCTTTTTGCTTTGCAAAAAATAGGGATAGGCTTCGCAATACTTTTACTTTATTTTACTATTTGCTAACTGCTATCTGCTATTTGCTGGCGGCTGGTAACTGGCGACTGGCGGCTGGTGGCTAAAACACAACTCCCCTTGCAAAAGCAAGAGGAGTTTGTTGTTTTATTTCTTTATTCTGTTAAGTGCTGCGTTGAGCTGGAGAAGCTCTTCTTTTGTGAAGTGGAGGTTTGCAGCGCCCATAAGGTTTGCAAGACGGATAACTGTGAAGCCGCCCATCATCTGCATCATAGGTCCTGTGAGCATTTCTGCGCCCATATCACCCATCATTGACTTATCGCCGTGGTTCTTCATAGCGTTTGCCATAAGTCCCATAAAGAGCTGTCTGCCCTCTTCGGAAGCCATAACATCGCTCATTTTATCGTTAAGTGAGAAATAGCCGTCAATTTCGGTAATATCGAACCAGTTGAGAACTGCACCTGTTTCGCGAAGTCTGTAGGAATCATTGAAAACATCAACCTTGCGGATTACTGATGTATCTGTAAACTCACCTGCAACGGCTTTAAGCTCTGTTTCGCCGCTATTAGGAACATCGAAATAGAAGAAGTGAACATCGCTTGTTTTCTTGCCAAGACTCTTGCCATTTGCGAAAAGCTCAACCTCAGGAAGATTTGAATATACAGTAACCTTTGTTACGTCCTCAACTCTGTCAACATAGCGTTTGCCACAGATATGAACGAATTTTTCATCAGAAAGCCATGCTTTATAAGCATAGAAAGAGTCCTTCTTATACTTACGGTCGAAGGTTACAAGACCCTTATGGTTCTGTCCGTTTTCGCCACCCTCGTTACGGCTGTCTGCACCAAAGTCAAACATATTCCATACGTGAGTTGCCCACATATATTTACGGGAGAAGAACTGTTTTATAAGCTCTTCGTGGTAATATGCCTGATATTCTTCAGTATAGTCGCCCTGCTTGGGGTCGGATGTATGCCAGTTGAGAGCTTCGCAACCATATTCACTGCAACCGATTGGAATATTAGGATATTTAGCGTGGAAATTATCGAACCAAGGTCCGTTCATTGTTGTATCTCCGCCGTACCAACCGAAATAATGGTTATAGGAAACAACATCGGGAATCTGAATATAAGGACTGTCAATATCGCACATTGAAACTGCTGCAATAGTTGTAAGTCTTGTTTTGTCCATTTCGTGAACGAGGTCATTAAGAATATTATGATTTTCAAGAAGGTCGGGGTCAGAGTCGCCCTTCATTGTGATTTCGTTTGAAAGTCCCCAAACAACGATTGAGGGGTGGTTATAGTTCTGAACGATAAGCTCTTTCATCTGAGAAATTGTGTTTTCTCTGCCACCGGGCATATGGTTTGAAATATAGGGAATTTCTGCCCAGATCACAAGACCTCTTTCATCGCAAAGGTCATAGAAATACTGGTCATGCTGATAGTGAGCAAGGCGGATTGTTGTTGCACCAACCTCACAGATTAAATCCATATCTTCTTTATGATGCTCGGGAAGAAGAGCATTACCGAAGCCCCATCTGTCCTGGTGACGGCTAACACCGCGCAAGGGGTATTCTTCACCGTTAAGAATAAATCCGTTATCAGGATCAATTTTGAAGGTACGGCAACCGAAACGGCTTGAGATATTATCAACAACCTTGTCGCCTTCAACAAGCTCGATTTCTGCAGTATAAAGATATGGGTCTTTTTTACCGTGCCAACGATGAACGTTATTGATTTCAAGGTTAACTTTAGTATCGGTTGTTTCTTTTTCTGCAACAACCTTGCCCTCTGCATCTTTAATTACATAGCGGAGCTTCTGACCCTCTTTGAAATTTGTAACCCATGTTTCGATTTCAACATTTGCATTTTCGCCGTTGATTTCGGGTGTGATTTTGAGACCGGGTCCACCGTGGTGCATAAGCTCAAAGTGAGAGTCGTTTACGCAGATAATGTTAACATCTCTGTAAAGACCACCATAGAAGGTAAAGTCTGCCATCTGAGGATAAACCTTGTCATTTGCTGCATTATCAACTGCAATTACAAGAAGATTTTCGTCCTTGATGCCATTAGTAATATCAACTCTCCAGGTTGAATAACCGCCATCGTGATGAGCTAAAACCTTGCCGTTGAGATAAACATCTGCAGAAGAGTTTGCACCCTTGATTTCAAGGTAATATTTCTCTGCTTCGGGAAGGTCAAACTTCTTAAAGCTCTTTACATAATAGCAAGTGCCACGAAAATAATCATTATCGCCGTCTTGACCGTCAATAGCATTCCAGGAATGAGGAAGATTAACGAAACACCAATTTGTAGGAAGCTCCGAGGGAACAGTTGTTGCCTGCTTTGAAAAAGCCCATTTTCTGTTAATATTTAAAATTTGTCTCATATTTTTCTCCTATTTTTAAGTATGCAAAATAAGTTTTAACTATTTTTGCAAAACTATTCTTTTTTAACAAAAGCATTCCGACCATAATCGAAATGCTTTTATAAAGCTATTATTTTTTAGCAAATTCAGCTTCTTCTTTTTTGCCGATGTTATAAATAAATCTCATAGAAAGGAACGCAATAAGGGAACCAACTGCAAGAACTACGAAATAAAGAGTTTTAACATTATCACCGAAGTCTGCATTCTGTACTGCATTTTCACCCTCTTTAAATCCAATAGCTACAAGACCCATTGAAACAACTGCCTGACCGATACCCTGTGCAAGCTTACGGAAGAATGAATAAAGTGCATAAAGAGAACCTTCTTCGCTCTTACCTGTTTTTCTGTAGCTCACTTCAATACAGTCAGCAACAATTGCCCAAACAGAAATCTGGAATACTGTATTACCGAGGTTAAGTCCCATAAGGCATATAATATAAATAATCATCCCTGTTGTGTTGGGCGTAATGGGAACAAATATCGAAATAATACCTGAAATTGCACCAATAAGCATTGTTGAAACAATAACATTCTTTTTACCGAATCTTGCAGTTAATTTACCGATAAAAGCCATAAAAACAATCATCGGTAAATAGCTACCTATCATAGCAACTCCAACTTTGTCGGCATCCTTGAAGAAATACTGGAAAACCATATTATTAAGTGACATTGTGGAATTGAAAAGAGCGACGGAAGCAACAGTAGCAATTGTTGCGCCGACCATTGCGCGATTTGTAAAGAATGATTTTACAGATGAAATTATCGCACCGAAACCTGTGGATTTAGTTTCTGTTTCGTGATGAACACGCTCTTTAACAAGTTTCGTTGTTCCCCAAAGAACAACCAATGCAAACAAAGATAACACAATTGCAACAGGAAGAAGAGTTTCACCCTTGAGAACTTGTACCTCTTCCCCCGCACTATTAGTTGAAGTACTGTAAACAATACCGGGGAGAACTATCATAATAACAATTGCAGGAAGTGCTGCCCCGATGCTGCGGAAGGTTGAAAGAGAAACTCTCTGTTGGGGATCATCTGTAATAACAGAATGGAGAGAACCATAAGGCACATTTACCATTGTATAAGCAATTGACCAGAAGCAATATGAAACCAGGCACCATGCACATTTAGCCATATAAGGCAATGTTTTAACAGGGAAGAAAATTGTAACATTAAAGAAAACAAGCGCTACGCCCCCAAGAAGAATCCAGGGCATATACTTACTCTTTTTGCCGATTTTCTTCGTATCAACAAGGTTACCGATAACTATATCATTGATAGCATCAAAAACTTTTGAAATTAAAATAATAATTGCATAAGACTCAGGCGAAATACCTATGTATTGCAAATAGAAAAGCTGCATAAAGGTTGCAACTAACTGGAAAGAGAAACCGCATCCCATATCTCCCATAGCATAACCGAGCTTATCCTGCCAACCGAAAGGCCTGATTTCGCCCAATTGTTTTTTTACTTTAGTACTCATTTTCACAACTCCTAAAATTAATTATTAAATGTATATTAAAATATATAGTAACCCGTACTGAATTTTTTAGTAAGAAGCTGGTAGTTACTACTTTTTTGCAACCACTCATTCTCCCACTCATCCATATTTTTCCGATTTTGTCAGTAAATTTTATTGAATTTACACAAAACTTTTCAACAAGTTAATTTTATAACAATCTTGCTTTTTTAGTGAGTATTTTTTTTGCATTTTTTAGTATTATTTTTTGCACACTATTGATTTTTCATAAAAATTATACGATAATAGAAATAGTCAAAAGACAAGCCTATTAATTGGATTGAGGTGAGCAACTTGTTTTACGAGCGAGAATTGAACTTTTTTAAAATGTCTATGGAAAACCTTAAAATAAGGAGTTCTGTTATAACTAAAAAACAAATCCCTGAAGATATTGATATGGGTATTCGCCGTCTTTTAAATCTTCAGGAAGATTATCTGAATTTTTTCGGAGAAAATCTTTCCTTCGAAAAGAATGAAATCAATGTTGTTTCAGATATGTTTATGTGCAACTATATTTTCATTCCCCTCCCCGAAAGCAAACCTTCTTCTATTCTTGTTTTAGGCCCCTATACAAAGGAGCTCATAACCAAAAACTCTATTAATAAAAAAATGGTTGAAAGTTCGCTCCCCTCTTACATCAACATTCAATTAGAAAAATTTTACGGTGTTGTTCCATATTTTCCAAATGACGACACAATAATCTCCCTTGTAAACAGTTTCGGTGAATTGATTTTTAAAGGGCTTGAAAACTTTTCCATTATACGTAGGCATATGGAAAGAGAAGTTGAAATTCCTGTTTTTTCCCAAAGCAATAATCAAACCAAGGAAACTGAACCCTGGATGGCAGTTCAGCTTCTTGAAAGGCGCTATGCAAAGGAAAACGAGCTTATTGACGCGGTATCTAAAGGTCTTACCCACAAGGCAGAAATGATTTTCTCAAATGTAAAACCCGAAAACGCTTTAGAAAGCCGAATTACCGATTCTTTAAGAAACACTAAAAATTATCTGATTATTCTCAATACCCTTTTAAGAAAGGGCGCAGAACAAGGAAAGGTTCACCCCTTCCACATTGATGTTGTTTCTTCTGACTTTGCTTTAAGAATTGAAGCGACCCAGAGTGTTGCGGAATGTGGGGAGCTTCTCAAATATATGGTAAAAAAATACTGCCGACTTGTTAACAAGCACTCCCAACGAAACTACTCGCTTTTAATCCAAAAGGTTATTACCCAGATAGAATCCGATATTGCTTCGGATTTGAGCTTAAATAATCTTGCGAAAATTTTCCAGGTTAACCCAAGTTATCTTTCCACTCTCTTTAAAAAAGAAACAGGAAACACACTTACGGACTATGTAAACAAAATGAGAGTTGAAAGAGCAAAGGAACTGCTTATTTCAACTAACATTCAAATTCAGAATATCGCTCAGCGTTGCGGTATGCTCGATGTTAACTATTTCACTAAAACATTTAAGAAATACACGGATTTAACACCAAAGAAATATCGTGAGAAATATATAAAATGAACGGAATCAAATGATTCCGTTCTTTTTATTTCTTATGCTTATTTTCCAAATACTGAACATTTTCATTAACCTGCTTTTTATGGAGCGGATACCAGAACCATAAAACCGCCGCAAGTAAAATAAATCCAACTGCAGGAACAAGAGTTGAAATATCAAATATACCCTCTAAAACATCTTTGTCAAAAGCTGTGGTTTCAGTATAGCCGATAGCGGTCAAGAGAGCACCTGTTACACCTGATGCCGCCGCCTGACCTAATTTTCGGGCAAAGGAATAAAGAGCGTAAACGGAGCCGTCTTCTCTTACGCCATTCTTGATTTCGGAATAGTCAATAACATCGGTAATAAGTGCCCAGGAAACCATTGAAAAAACACCTAAACCGAGCCAACAAATTGTTTGAATAGCTATATATACCAAAACGTTCTGAGGGCGAATGAAATAAATCAGAAGGCTTCCAACGCCTGCAAAGAGATTCGAAAATGCGCTGACCTCTGCTTTGCCGAATTTTCTCGCAAGAGGCTTTGCAAGAAATGCCGCAACCACCATTCCCCCTGTCATTGCAAGGGTTGAAACGCTTTGCATACTTGCGTTTCCGTAATAGTTTGGGTAAATGTAGTTTGTCATTTGTTGGAGAGTAAGCTGTGCTAAAAGCATTACAACAGAAGCGGCAATTATAGATATTAAAGCTCTGTTTTTAACTGCATTACCGAGCATTCTGAAAACGTTGTTATCACCATGATTCTGTGGTGCGGAATGAAAAGTAACCCGTTCTCTTATTAAACCGTAGCAAAGTAAATAACAGACAATAGCGAGAACAGAGCAAATACCTGCTATAATAGTAAAGCGTCCCCCGTTCATAACATCCTTACCATTTACCTTGTCGTAAACAATAAGAGGTATTACCGCCGTCACAAATGCGCCTGCAAGCATACCGCCCATTGTTCGATAGGTTGAAAGGGACTGTCTGTCGTCAGGGTTATTTGATATTGCAGAAGCCATTGAACCATAAGGAATATTAACGGATGTATAGAAAACAGACCCCCATAAAATATAGGTAACAAAAAGATAGGCTACCTTTACGGCATAGGGCAAATTCGCCAAAGAGGACTGATACATTAAAAAGGAGGAAATGGCAACAGGACCGCACATTCTTAAAATCCAAGGACGAAATTTGCCGTTTTTAGTAGTTTTACTTCTGTCACAAATGCGACCCATTGTAACATCTGTAAAGGCGTCAACAAACCTTGCTATTGCCATAATTGTTCCCACAACTGCAGGAGAAACGCCCATAACATCCGTATAGAATTTCATAAGAAACGAGGAAGATAATATAAAGGTAAAATCATTGCCGAAGTCCCCGAACAAATAACCTAATTTATCTTTTATTCCGAAAGGTCTTACATTGGAATTTGTTTTCATTTTTTAAACACCACTCCGTTTTTCCTTATTACTTCAATTACTTTTCTCAAAAACTATAAAAATATACCAATATTGATTTTATTAATGTCTTATGTTATATTTAGAAAAGAAAAAGGAGGTAAATTTATGGAACTTTTAAAAGAAATTTGGGCGGCTAATCCCCCTGCGGCATTTGCGGTTTTATGTCTTATCGGCTATTTTTGGGGTATGGCAGTAGTTTTTATTTCAAAGCCCTTGAAAAACGCAGAAAGCTTTTCAATCAAGCCTGTTGACAATGCAGGTAAAACCGAAATCCGAGTTTATTACGGCGGTATTTCATTTGCTTTGGGTGCTTTTCTTCTTTACCTTGCCCTTACATTACATACTGCGGTTTACTCCCTCGTAGGTGGTCTTTTCTTTGCAACAACTGTTTTAGTTACAAGAACGATTTTCCTTTTCGTTGATAAAGGCTGGAAATGCCCTTACACAAAGCTTGCAATACCTGCTGAAAGCTTTTTCGTAATTGCTTTATGGGTTTCCTTCTACCTTTCAAAAACAGTATAAAATATGACCCGATGTGATTTCTTCACATCGGGTCTTTTAACATTATTTTATTCCCATTCGTTACCTGTAACAGTATTCAAATCAATTCCTGTTGTATCTTTGGTTTTAAGCATTAAAACTGCTAAAGCAGCGATAAATCCGGGAACAGCAAAGAAGAAGCAAATTGTGCTGATAACGGAGTTACCGAGAACAGTAATAAGAGGAATTCCTACTACATAGGAAAATGCAATACCTACACCCATTGCAATAAATTGGGTAGAAAGAATTGAAGAGCGAAGGTTT
This sequence comes from Acutalibacteraceae bacterium, assembly GCA_045542535.1. GTDB lineage: Bacteria > Bacillota > Clostridia > Oscillospirales > Acutalibacteraceae > DTU089. The sequence continues at coordinate 87,374 of JAZQLF010000007.1, forward strand.
GTGGGAGAAGATTCGCTAATCATAAGGCTTGTTATATCTCCTGCGCCCCAGAAGCTACCGATACAAGCACCGGAGCAAAGACCAACTAACCAGGTTTCCCAACCCCAAGAAGAGCCGAGAGTAAACCCAAGGAAAGAAAGCACACATAAAAATGACATTACGATTGCAGTTTTCTTTCTTCCTAAAGAATCCCCAAGGAAGCCTACGAAAAGCTGAATAATTGCACTACCTACGGGGAAGAAAAACAGCGCGGATGTAACTTCATTCAGGCTGACCTGATTTAAAATCGCATCGGTTATTTCACCGTATTTTCCTGCATAACCATAGGAAATGATTACCTGATAATACATAGTTATAAGGTAGCCTAAATTCATAAGCGCCATAGTCACATAAAGCCATTTTAATTGCTTATGCTTCCACACGAATTTAAGAGCATTTATAATACCACCCTGAGCATTTTCAAGGTCTTTTTTTGCTTTTTCCTCTGCCCTTTCCTCGTCAGTCATTTTAAGGTATTTAAGTCTTGAATCAATGAATGCATCAGTTTCTCTTGCAAAGAAAAGAGCCACGAAAGATGATGCAAGACCGATTATTGCAGGAACAAGGAAAACATTTCTCCACTGATACATATCTTCCATAAGCACTCGGCGAAGAAGAGGCACAAGCATTATTCCCAAGGTTGCAAAGCTTTTTATTGTGAAATAAATTCTCGCTCTGTGCTTACTTGGTACAGATTCCATTATATATACCACCTGCATATCGTGGGGAACAAAGAACTGAATCATACAAGTTCCGATAACATAAAGGGGTATATTATTTGAAAGGAATACAATAAACATTCCTATACCAAGACCGAAAGTGTTTATAAAAAGGAATTTCTTTCTGCCGAATTTATCGGAAAGAGGTTTATAGAATATTGCAAGGCACTGAAAAGGTATCGCAATCATACTTAAGGTATCAAGAATACCTACCGAGCTTTCACCATAAGACGAAAGAAGTCCGTTGGCAATTTCCGTTTTCATTAAAGGTCCGATTTGGGAAGCAACCTCGTCCGTAAGATAAATAAGGCTGATTATAAAAATCAAGTAAGGAAGATAAAACTTGCCTTTAGGTCTGCTTCTCTCTTTTTCCCATTTTGCAATTTCTTTCTCTCGTTTCTGAGAAAGCTTGATTTGCTTTTCGGGCGTTAAAGCTTTTTGCTTCATAAAATTCCACCTCAATTTTTAAATTCTTCAACCATTTTTGCAACGTGTCTTGCGGCATCGTGCATATAGCGAAGCATTGATGGGTAAAGCTCTGTTGGAATATCTGCAAGAATATTATCGCTTTCGAGAGTTATGTACCCCTTGTAATCAATATCTGCAAGAGCTTTTGTAATTTCCTTCCAATCCAAATCAAGAGTAAAGGGTGGAAAATGCCAATCGTCAAAGGTATCGTTATCGTGAACATGAAGGCACCCTACCCTCTCACCACCAAGACCTCTGATAACCTCTTGTGGTGTTGAACCAACAAGGGCGCAGTGACCTATATCAACGCAACAAGTGAAATACTCTTTGGGAAGTGCATCATAAAACTCTGCAAATTCAGGAGCAAGACTGCAAACATTGGGTGTTTGCTTTCTTGTTTTAGGGTCTTTTTTACCGAACATATTTTCAAGGGCAATTTTCACCCCTGCTTCCTTTGCAACGGGAAGAAGCTCCATGTACATTTCCATATTTTTTTCGAATTTGTTTTCCGCGAAAAACACAGGGTGAACAACGATATTTTCAACGCCGAGCATACCTGCAATTTCAATAGAGCGTTTAACCTTGGGGAGCATATTTTTATTATATTCCTCGTCCCCGTCCTTCATTGTGGGGAATGGAGCGTGTGCCTGGCAGAAGGGCTTACCGTAGCTGTCGGCAATAGCTTTGAGTTCCTTTACAATTTCTTTATAAGAATCAGAGTTCAACGGACAGTCATCCTGCGCCATATGAAACATTGAAAAGTCAATGGCATCAAAACCTGCCTCGCAAACCATTCTCACTGCTTCATAATCATTTAAACGGGCGGAAACATATTCTGTCTGACTTGCTATTTTCATAAAAATATCTCCTTGTTTTTCAAATATATTCTATTATTTAGCCAACCAACCACTTATATTTTTCAACACTATACAAGGGAATGAAAGGTACCATAATCGGAACGCTTTTTACATATTTCTGATATTCGGGGTCGTTTCCGTAGTTTTTATTCTGACGGATTTCAAGACGACGAGCACCGCTGAACATAACAAAAATTATACCGATATAGCCTATAGCAACTAAAATCCACTGCCAACCGGAAACAGCTCCGATACCTGATAAAAGAACACCTGTCCAGAAAATCATTTCACCGAGATAGTTAGGACAACGAACAAGGCGGTAAAGTCCTGTATCTACAAAGCGGCGAGGATTTACCTTTTTAGCATTGTTTTTCTGAATATCTGCAACTGATTCAAGAACAAGACCAAGAACCATAACAACTGCGCCTATGTAAACAAAAGCATTGTCTTTAGCATTATTATGTAAACGATAGAAAACACCTGAAACCTGAGTTACATAAAGCAAAGCACAAGTAACCCAAATAGCAATTTTCACTCCGAAAGGAACGGATTTACCGTCCTTGATTTCGCCCTTCATATTTTTCTTATAAGAGCTGCTACCAAATTCACGAACTGCAAGATAGCCACCTAAACGGCAACCATAAATAATAAATAAAATACAGCAAATTATTGTGCCAATGGTCAACTCTTTGCCAAAAAGAAGCATCATCAAAAGACCTTCACCTGCTATAGAAAAACCATAGCCAAGTGAAATAAACCAAACATAATTTTTAAAGCCGATAGAACTGATAACCATAGCAGCTACAAAAAGCCACAAAAGTTCAATAGTGAAAACCATAATCAAAACCCTTTCTGTTTTTATAGATATAATTTTACTACAATATTATAAAAATGGCAACGGGTTTGAGGTTTTTAAGTAAAAACAAAAAAATCATCTTTTAAGTAAGAAAAAACTCTTGACAAGAGGAAATGATAATATTATAATTTAAGAGCTGTGCCGGTGTGGCGGAATAGGCAGACGCAAGGGACTTAAAATCCCTCGGTGGCAACATCGTACCGGTTCAAGTCCGGTCACCGGCACCAAATATAGAGAAATCACTTTTGTGGTTTCTCTATATTTTTTTGTTTTCGATAAAGCAGGACTTGAACCGGTCTCGGCGAAGCCGAACACAATCGGGTGTTCGCGTAGCGAATGACGGGCAGAGCCAGTCAAGTCCGGTCCCGGGCACCAAAATCCTCGTCCGCAAGAACGGGGATTTTACTTTTTCACTATTCACTATTCACTTTTTTGTACCATCCACCACCTGCGGTGGTCCCCCCGCTGACTGCTATCTGGCATCTGGTGGCTGGCATCTGGCATCTAAAAAGGACGATAGGTTTTCGCCTATCGTCCTTTTTCAATTTATCTTATTCCGAAATTTTCGATAACATAGTCCATATCTTTATCGCCTCTGCCGGAGAGGTTAATAAGGATTGAGCCGTGGTCCATTTCCTTTGCCATTTTCATAGCATAAGCTACTGCGTGGGAGCTTTCGATAGCGGGAATGATACCTTCAAGACGAGAGAGCTTGAAGAATGCGTCAATTGTTTCTTCATCGTCAACAACGTCATATTTAACTCTGCCGATTTCCTGTAAGAAAGCGTGTTCGGGACCTGATGATGGGTAATCGAGACCGCTTGCAACAGAATAAACGGGAGCAGGGTCACCGTTTTCGTCTTTGAGCATAATGCTGTTAAAGCCGTGCATAATACCCTCTTCACCGTATTTAAGACTTGCAGCGTGGTCGCCAAGCTTGGGACCTCTGCCGAGAGGTTCAACACCGTAAATATCAACGGGATCATTAAGGAATCCTGCGAAAAGACCTGCCGCATTTGAACCGCCACCAACACAAGCAACGATTGAATCGGGCAAATGACCTGTCATTTCAATAAACTGCTCTCTTGCCTCAATACCAACGATGCTCTGGAAATCTCTTACCATCATGGGGAAAGGATGAGGTCCAAGAACTGAACCGATGCAATAGATACAATCTTTATATTCTTTACTATAAGCATCAAAAGCCGCGTCAACTGCTTCTTTAAGAGTTGCAAGGCCATGAGTAACCTCAACAACATTTGCACCGAGAATTTTCATTCTTGCAACATTGGGAGCCTGTTTTTTGATATCAACAGAACCCATATAAATATCACATTCAAGACCGAAATATGCCGCTGCAGTTGCAAGAGCAACACCATGCTGACCAGCACCTGTTTCAGCGATGATTTTCTTCTTACCCATATACTTTGCAAGAAGAGCCTCACCCATACAGTGATTAAGCTTATGAGCACCTGAATGGTTTAAGTCCTCACGCTTTGCATAAAGCTGAACTCTACCTAAGCTGTTTGAAAGTCTTTCAAGGTGAGTAATGGGAGTGGGTCTGCCCTGAAACTCTTTTCTTATTCTGCGAAGCTCTGCAATAAACTTTCTTGACTGACAGATGTCATAATATGCATCTGTAATTTCCTGCATAGCGTCTTTGAGCTTATCGTCAATATAAACTCCGCCGTATTTTCCGAAATAACCCTCTTTTGTGGGGTAATCCTTATAATAGGTATCAAAATCGATGTTGTTGAAAATCATAGTATTTACTCCTTTTTCTTTTTTGGGGGCAACAATAAAAATAACCTGCCCCATAAACAATGGGACAGGTTTAATAATCCTGCGGTACCACCCAAATTCGTGTAAAAACACGCACTCAACTGTGTACTGACATACACATAGCATTCTAACGGTTGCTTGCCGTCTCCCCTACTTAATTCAGTTCGCCCTCAGAAGTCCATTCAACGAAAATTCCCCTATCGGCATTCCACCGCCGCCGACTCTCTTTAAGTTTCCTTTTCATTTACTACTCTTCGTCATAGGTTTAATTTATGTGATAGAGTTTACCATTTAGAATTTAAAATGTCAACTATTTTTTTGAATTACCAAATATTAGTGGTATTTAGGTAAGAAATCGCCGTGAGCTTCAATAAGGTCATCAACCATATTTTTGATTTCGTCAATGCTCAATTCACTTGCAGTATGGGGGTCAAGCATTGCAGCCTGATAAATATGCTCAAGCTTTCTTGTTTTAGCAGCTTCAATTGTAAGAAGCTGAACATTGATATTAGTCATATTCATTGCCGCACACTGTACGGGAAGAGCACCAACAAAAGTTCCGTGAACACCCTTGCCATCAACAAGGCAGGGAACCTCAACACAAGCCTCTGCAGGAAGGTTTGTAATAAAGCCTCTGTTGAGAACGTTACCGCCTATTTTATAAGGTGTGTTGGTTGCAACGGATTCCATAATATGAGATGCATATTCATTGGAACGTTTATGTTCTTTGACACCCTTTTCAAGAAGCTCTGCATATTCCTTTTTCCAGCCTGCGATCTGATTTACACAACGTCTGGGATATTCATCAAGAGGAATATTGTATTTTTCGATAAGCTCGGGGTATTTGCTTTTTATGTAGAACATATTGTATTCTGCATTATGCTCACTTGACTCTGTGCAGTAATAACCGAAATGTTTGATATACTCAAGTCTTACTTTGTTAGTAAAATCAGGGTCATCAATTTTCGCCTGAATTCTGCTCTTGATTTCGGGGTAAAGATCGTTACCGTCTTTATCTTGGATTTCAAGAAGCCAACCCATATGGTTAATACCTGCAATAAGCTCTCTTCTGCCCTCCAACTTATCTTCCATACCTAACTGATTAAGCAGGTCGAGAGAACAGGTCTGAACGCTATGGCAAAGACCTACGGTATTAACGCCTGTGTATCTCTGCATATAGCCCGAAAGCATCGCCATGGGGTTTGTATAATTAAGGAAAAGTGCATCGGGGCAAACCTCTTCCATATCTTTTGCGAAATCATCCATAACAGGAATGGTGCGAAGAGCGCGCATAATACCGCCGATACCGAGAGTATCTGCAATTGTCTGACGAAGACCGTATTTCTTGGGAACTTCAAAGTCAATTATTGTGCAAGGGTCATAAAGACCAACCTGAATTGCATTAACAACAAAGTTTGCACCGCGAAGTGCATCCTTACGGTTTTCAACGCCAAGGTAGCATTCAACCTTACCGTAGCCACCCATTGTTTTCTGCATTGCTTCAATAATTGTTTTGCTTTCGTTAAGGCGTTCGCCGTCAATATCATAGAGAGCGAAAACGCTGTCACGAAGAACCTCAGAGCACATACAGTCGCCAATAACGTTTCTTGCAAAAACTGTACTGCCTGCACCCATAAATGTAATTTTCATATTATTAACCCCTCTTTCAAAGGTATTTTAAACAATTAATTCAGATAACAAATCCGCCGTTGACGGAAAGAATCTGACCTGTGATAAACTTTGCTTTATCACTAACAAGGAAGCTGACCGCATCCGCAATATCTTCGGGTGTGCCTAAAGTATTTAAAGGTGTTTCTTCCTTTAAAAGTTCTTTATCACTTTCGGAAAAACTGCTCATCATATCAGTTAAAACCACACCGGGAGAAACCGCATTAACCCGAACACCGGAAAGTCCAACCTCTTTAGCAAGTGCCTTTGTAAGCCCGATTAAACCTGCTTTAGCAGTAGAATAGTGAACCTCCATTGAAGCCCCTACCTCGCCCCACATTGAAGCGATATTTATGATTACGCCATCTTTCTCGTTAATCATATTTTTAAGAGCTTCTCTTGAGCAATAAAATGCGCTTGAAAGGTTTGTACCAATCATTTTCTGCCACATTTCGTCAGTTATATCGGTGAAAAGAGCTTGTTCTGCAATACCTGCATTATTAACAAGCACATTTACATTTCCAAGCTTTTGAGAAATCTCCAAAAACATTTCTTTAACTGCACTTGAATCAGAAACATCACATTTAAAAATCTCAACCTCTGTTATTGCAGAAAGCTCATTTTTTAATGCTAACGCTTCCTTTTCAGAATTATTATAATTTAAGGCAATTTTAAATCCGTCATTTGCAAGAGAACGGCAAATTGCCTTACCGATTCCCCTTGCGCCCCCTGTTACAAGGGCAATTCTGTTATTTTTCATATTTATCAATGATTATGATTAGGGTCTGTGCAAACCGCTGTTGTTGAAACGCCATTAGCAATTTCCGATGCTTTTTCCGAAGTTATAATTTCTTCTGTATAATCTGCAGGAGGAACAAAAAGACCCTCTGAAACATCAGTTGAAATCACATCATAGTAAAGAATTGAACCATCGGAAGAAACAGTCTGAACAAGGGTTTTACCATTGAAATAGTCAAGAGTTCCGTCATCATATTCAACAACCCTATATTTAACACCATACATTTTCTCGGTATAGGTATCAATCTGCTTTTTATTAGCATATAAATTGAAAACATCTCCGCTGAGAAGCTCGTCAAATTCACCTGTTTCTGCAGACTCTTCAGCAACTAAATCTTTAGAGATTTTTGCATAAGTTTTAGTTTCCGGTGAAACAAGGTAAACATATTTTGAGCCCATAATCAAGCTCATCTCTTCACCCTCATACACGCTTCTGAAAGTGAATCTATTGCCATCTCTTGCCATTTTATAAGGGTAGGTAACTCCGTCAGTAGTCACAACTCTGCCTTCGATTAAATATCTGCTTGAATTGAGAACCGCAAAATCGTCCTGCACCTTAACCTCTTCTTTAGAAGAAGCTGTTGTTGTTACGCGGTCAGAGGCAGGTTCTTTTGAAAGTACAGTTGTTTTTTCTTCATCTTTGCCGTTAAAGAAATCCTTACCTTGCTGAACCTCTTCGGGAGATAGAGTAACCTTTTCGGTTTCAACAACTTTACCTTTTTTATTTGTAACTTCAACAATTGTAACAACGGGAACTTCTTCTGTTGTTATTTCGTGAACAACTGTTTCGATACGGGTGCTACCCTCTTCATCAGTTACAACAACAGATTCAATAGATGTTACTGTATTATCTCCTTTTAAATTAACGGACACTTCACATCCGCTGAAAGCTATAAGAATAACCGCTAATAAAGCGATAATCGTAAAAATAGGGGTTTTGTTCATAGTTCCCTCCGAGAAAAGTTTTCTATATTTTAGCATAAGAAAATTCCAATTACAATAAAATCACAAATAACTTGATTATTGTTTACAAATTCTTTATTTTTGAGGAATATTTTTCCTATCTTTTTTGTCTTTTTCAATAAGCTTGCGAAGATAAGCGAAGGTGTATTCCTCACCGTAATCCTTTAACATAGTTAAAAGGCTTTCCAATAAATCCGAGGTTTTCGGATGTATAACCCTTCTGTGCTTGGCTTTCATAAAATAATCCAATGGTGAATCGTCGGTATATTTATCGCCGTTATATATTTTCCCTGCGGCAACACGGTCGCAAAACATTTCAGCAACATATCTTATAGGCATTTCCACAGGTTCAACTAATTTTGAAACGGGGTTATAATCCGTCCAGTATTCAAAATGGTGCTTATTTCTGCCTTTGTGGTGAATCCACGCGAGAGAATAGCCGTTTTCGGTTCTTTCTCCCTCGTTCGGACTACGCTGACCTGTATAGTATTTTATACCGGGGAGAAACTCTGTTGGAGAATATTTTGATAAATCGTGCCTAAGACCTTGCCATAAAACACCTGCTTTTTTGCAATGCTTTATAACAAGGTGGCGATGCTTTGTTATAGTTACAAAATGCCCTATAAAGTTTCTCATAATTCACCTGAAATTACTTACTGATTTTATAAACATAAAGATGCTCGCAATTAACATCTTCGGGAGCGCAAATATCTGTTCTCAATGCTAACTTGCCGTCTTTTTTTGTTGCAATCACATTACCCTCTGAACCGAGAAGAGAAATTTTGTAATTTTCGCAGAAATCAATTTCCTCGAAAACAGTTTCTTTTGAGGGGAATTTCTCTGTTATTGCATAGATATTGCCGTCTCTTTGTGTGTAATAAACGCCGTCTGCACTCTTCTTGGAATAAACTTCGCTTTCGTAAATAGCTTCGCCATTTACATCAAGCCATTTACCCATACCAAGAAGACGTTCTTCCATAAGAGGAGGAATTGTACCGTCTGCATCGGGTCCGATATTGAGAAGGAAGTTACCGCCCTTTGAAACAAGGTCACAAAGAGTTTTAAGAAGCTCTTTTACGGAGAGATAGTTTTCACAACCCTCTTCTTTATTGATACCAAAGGAACAACCGATACCGCGACATTCTTCAAAGGGTCTGTCAAGCTCAACATCTTCAATTCGTCTTTCTGTACCGAGATAAACGTCAATAATGCCATATTCAGTTGTGAAGTTACCGCCCTTTCTGCCACGGGTTTCTTTACCCCAACGGTCATTAGGAACGATTGTGTCTTTAACAGAGGATTCGTTATAAAGCCACTGTAAAAACTCGGTTGAATGCCATACAGAGCTTTCCTGCTCCCACTCGCCGTCTGTGAAAAGTGTTGCAGGCTGATATTTTTCAACAAGCTCTTTGAGCATGGGATGAAGATGCTCTAAAGCATATTTTTCAGGATCTTCAAGGTAGTAAGGATGCCACCATTCATAAACAGAGTGATAAACACCGAAACGAACACCTGTACCCTCCAAAGCATTTTTAAGCTCCATAAGGAAGTCGCGCTTGGGCGCACATTCAACGGAGTTAAGACCGGGAGCATATTCTGTTTCATAAAGGCAATAGCCGTCATGATGCTTTGAAACAAAGTTTATGTACTTTGCACCTGCGCGTTTGAAGAGTTCTGCCCATTTATTTGCATCAAAACGATGACCTGTAAATTCTTCTTTGAAATCATAATAAGGTCTTGAATTATAGTGTTCTTTATGGAAAGCTTTATATTTCACCTGAGCTTCAGTTTCAGGATTTTCCATATTACAAGCATAACCATACCATTCAGCATAATCTTTAATAGGTGCATAAGCAGGGATACTATAAAGACCCCAGTGAATAAAGATACCGAATTTTGCTTTACCAAACCACTCGGGTACTTTTCTGGAATTCAATGATTCCCAATTGTTTTCGTACATAGAAATTACCTCTTCTCATATATTTCCACACCGAAATGAACTGTTGTTTCAAGACTTTCTAAAGAAAGAAGTCTTTCGGCATCTTCTCTACCTGTTTTGTAGTAATAAGGTGTCATTTTAAATAGATTTTCTATATCTTCTTTTTCGGTAAGATTGATTTTATATTTGATTTCTTTTTGAGAAATGAGCCCAAAAAGGTCATCATTTCTTTTTTCGGGCTTGTTTTTATAGGGCTCTTTATAAAGAGCGCATTTAAGCTCCCATAAATGATCTTCCAGAGGAATTGCTTTAATAAGCTTTCCGTCTGCTTTTAACACTCGCGAAAACTCTTCATAAGCAGAGGGCGCAAAAACACTTAAAACACAGTCTGCACTCTCGCTCCCAAAAGGCAAAGAAAAAGCACTTGCAACTGCAAACCGACTGCATTTTATACTTTTAGCGGCGAATTTCAAAGCATCCTTTGAAATATCTATTCCGAAAACCTCAAAATTTTCACAACGAGAAATTTCAGAGGTATAGTACCCCTCGCCGCAACCAACATCGATTATTGTTGAGTTTTCAGAAACTGCTTCTTTTACGGTTTCACAAAGCTTTTCACGAAGCTCACCGTAAAAACCTTTTTCTAAAAATTCTCGTCTTGCCCGAACCATCAGTTTATCGTCGCCGTGACGTTTTAAGGAAGACTGCTGGGACATTAAAAGATTCACATAACCGTCTTTTGAAAGGTCAAAGCAATGATTATTTGGGCATTTATATGTTTTTTCACAAAGTGATAATTCACTTTTACAAACAGGACAAATAAAGTTTGACATAATCTTAAATACGAATTATAGACTGCCCGAAGACAGCCTATAAATTATTCCTCTATTAACAACTTTTTAAGCTCGCTCATAAATGTGTTTATATCTTTAAACTGACGATAAACAGATGCAAAGCGAACATAAGCAACCTCGTCAATATCTTTGAGCTTGTCCATAACAAGTTCACCGATTCTTACAGAGGTAACCTCTCTATCAAGAGAGTTCTGAATTTCTGCTTCAATTTCGTCGATAGCTCTTTCAATATCACCAACTGAAACAGGGCGTTTTTCACAAGCGCGCATCATACCGTTGAAGAGCTTGTCGCGGTCGAAAACCTCACGGGATTTGCCGTCTTTTTTAACAACAACTATGGGAACACTTTCGATAATCTCATAGGTAGTAAAACGCTTACCGCAGCTCATACACTCTCTACGGCGACGAATTTTCTCCCCCTCATCAGTAGGACGGGAATCAATTACCTTACTTTCTTCAAAACCACAAAAGGGACATTTCATAGTGTCTGCCTCCGTCAATAGAATTAAGTGAAATAATTATACCAAGTCTTGTGTTACAATTCAATAGTTTTCGCAATATTTTGTATTGTATTCCCCTATATTTTCCATTGAATATCAAGGTTTTTTATAATAAAATTGTTTCGGTGATTACATTGATTAAAATTAAGAATTTCTATAAAACATTGGGTCATAAAACCCAACTTGTCATAAAATACACTTTGATTCTGTTTTTTACTTTTTTCTTCTATGGGATTTTTGCAGATTTTGCTGATTTTACCCCATTTCATTATGAGCTTCTGCTGATTTCTGATGACCTTCTTGCAACCTCGAGAGCATTTCTTTCAACAGGTCTTATAGGTGCTTTTATATTAAATTATTTAGAAAAAACGGAGTGACGAGTTTTATACCCGTCACTCCGAAATTTTTATTTAAATTTAAGGCTTGAAAGCACTTCAACAACTTCTTCCTGGGATTCGTAACCCAAGAAATTAATTTGCATAGATTTATTAAGGTCAGTTTTAGACTGAATCACAAACATATATAAATTATTATCACCATTATTCAATTTGGTGCCTATGCAATAAAACTCTTCATTTTTAACAAGAAGGTAACCTGTACCTATACCCATAGAATTTTTTATACTGTAATAAGCCAATGCCTTTGCATAGTCTTCAGGTGAACAGAAGAACGGCACATCAGGTTCATCCATTTCGAGAATTTTTTCTTCAAGGGACAAATCATAACCGGGAGCAAAATCCGACTCATAGCCCATAAGCTTCACGCCCCATTTTACAAAAGGTCTTGCAGGTAAAAACACGTGATTTTTAAGATATTCACTCATACCATAAACCATCAGACCATTATCATGTTCAATAACGTGAATATGTTTATCTTTATTGATCACTAACTTCTGTGTGTGACTTTCTTCTAATTCCTCTATTTTATACTTTTCGCCTACATATAATGTTACACTATCGTTTTCATAGTCTTTTTTATTAACCAAATCAACAGACACACTTTCGCAATTCTGATTAAAAACTGCTGTGCTATTGTTAAACACTTCATGGTCTGCTTTAGCTCCGTACAAAATAAAACGATACATTCCGATTACGCCAAATAGAATAACAAGAATAAGCACAAGAGCAACTGTTTCTATTACAGTTTTCTTTTTACCCTTTTTAATTCTTTTACCCGCATTTTTAACAGCTTTTTTCAAATCCTCGTCAACTGCAGGAACAGTAGGACATTCTTTAATTTTACGAAGCTCCTCGGAGCATTCAGCACATTCTTGCAAATGCTCTTCAACACATTCTGTTGATTTTTCGCTACAAACATTATCTGCATAAAGGGGTAATAAATCCTTTATTACGTCACAATCAAACTTATTCATTAAAGTCACCTAACCTTTCTGAAATCTTCTGCCTTGCTCTATGATATGTAACTCTCGCCCAGCTTTCCGTTTTACCAAAAACCTCTGCAATTACCGAAAAAGGCAATTCGCCCAAGGCTTTCATATAAAACACCTCTTTATATGGCGAGGAAAGCTCTGTTGAGATTTCGAGAATTTTTCTTGCACATTCTTTATCGTCAGCATTTTCAACAATGCTATCAAAAGAAGCAAGAGATGTGTAATCATCAATATTCTCCGTCTTTTTCTTTCGTTTCATTGAAACGAATTCATTATGAGCGATTCTGCAAAGCCAGGTTTCCATACGGCATTCATTTTTAAATTTATCAACATTCTTGAATGCTTTATAAAAAGTTTCCTGGGTAATATCTTCCGCAAGAGTTTCATCATAGCAAAGAGAGAGTGCGTATCGTTTTACATACTTATAATATTTTTCAAAAACAAGCTCTATATCTTCCATACCATCTCCCCTTTCACACTTTTTGAACGTTCACTTATTAGACGAGCAAGGTTTGGTTTTCGTTACAAAAAAATTTAATTCGTTAATTCAAAAGCAAAAACAGCGCATCAAAAGACGCACTGTATTACTCATTTTATCACAAATAATATATTTTTCAACATCTCCATTACAACTCTTCTCTTTTCTCTCTTATCTCTTATCTGGAAAAGTCGCTCTTACCTTTCTGAGAAAAGTGAAGAGAGAAAAGTGAAAAGAACAAAAAGAAAAAGCCGCTAACGCGACTTTTCTTTTTGGTGAGTCATCGGGGATTCGAACCCCGGACACCCTGCTTAAAAGGCAGGTGCTCTGCCTACTGAGCTAATGACTCATATATAAACCCTGTAATCAGGGTTCATTTTATTTAATTAATGCGAAGATAACAACTGCAGCAAGAGCAACTACGAAGAAAACGCCTGCAACAATTTTTGTGATTTTAGAGAGCTTTGCCTCCATCGTTCTGCCTTTATTCTTATCGAAAAATGTATCAGCACCACCGGCAATCGCACCGGAGAGACCCTGCTGCTTACTCTGCTGAAGCATAACAGTGATAACAATGATTATTGCTGAAACGATAAGAACGGCGCCGATAAGGTAATGATACCATAAAAGCTGATCCATACTAACTTTCCTTTCGATTCTGAACTGTGTCTCGTTCACAACGCCCGATTATATTACCACATAAGAATTAAAAAAGCAAGTCTTTTTTTAACTTTTTTTTAAAAAAATTGCATAATATGTATTTTGCATAAAAAATCGGACAATATATAGTCAGCGAATAAACATTTTGTACGCGTTTGCATCGTTTTTCAGAGTATTTGTGTTATACATCGTCTTTACGATTTACTCAAAACGGTTATTTTTATTCGCTCTCCCCGTTCAGAAGAACGGGGAGTTTCTTTTTATTACATTAATGATAATTGTTCTGCTGTATCATCGGCACTTAAAGTTGCACCGGCAGCAGGAAGAGTTTTTGTGCGGTAACGGTGGGGCTTTGCAAATTCGCCTTCTTTATAAAGTCTTACACTCTGAACCTTATGATACTTTTTAAGTGTCATTACATTAACACCTGCGGTATCCTTTGCTGCTTTGGGAGAAATTGCACCGGTGTTAACGAGAAGCTGTCTTCCCGCAGTAGATGTAAGAACAATTTCCGTATCTTCCTCAATATACATAGCTGTAACAATGGGTGCTTTATCAGAATATGCTTTAATAAGTTTTTTACGATTTGTTTTGGTAGCATAACCGGACATTGTAACCTTTGCTACCTTACCGTTTTCAAAAACGAACAGCATATAACCTTTATAGTCACTTGTAACTGCCATATAAATAGGCTTCTCGTCTTTTTCAAATTCAAGCTTTGAGGGAATGAAATCGCCGAGAACACTTGCTTTTGAATCTTCAAAATCAGAAGCTTTTGCTTTATAAACCTGGCATTTATCGGTAAAGAACAAGAGCTCTGCAGAGTTTTTGGAGTTGATAGCGCATACCAACTCGTCCCCTTCTTTAAGCTTCTGCTCACCGCCCATACGAAGTGACAAGGGAGTAATTTTCTTAAAGTAGCCGTCACGGGTAAAGAAGAGATTTGCTTCGTAATCAGGAATTTCTTCAACAAATTCTTCCTCTGTATCTGTATCGTAGATAATCTCGCTCTTTCTGTCTCTTCCGTATTTTTCGGAAACCTTTGTAAGCTCGTCAACGATTATCTTCTTAACTCTTGATTTACTGTTAAGAATATCTTCCATATCTTCGATGCTCTCTTTAAGGTCATCGATATCAGAAAGACGTTTAAGAATATATTCTCTGTTTAAATGACGGAGCTTGATTTCTGCTACATATTCTGCCTGAATTTCGTCAATACCGAAGCCAATCATCAAGTTGGGAACAACTTCGCTTTCTTCTTCGGTTTCGCGGACGATTTTAATTGCTTTATCAATATCAAGAAGAATTTTCTTAAGACCCAAGAGAAGATGAAGCTTATCTTTCGCCTTTGTCAAGTCAAAATAAACTCTTCTCTTGACACATTCTGTACGGAAAGCAATCCACTCTTCAAGAATTTCCGCAACACCCATAACTCTCGGCACACCTGCAACGAGAATATTGAAGTTTGCACTGAATGAATCCTCAAGAGAAGTAAGCTTATAAAGACGTTTCATAAGCTTATCGGGGTCTGTACCGCGTTTTAAGTCAATAGTAATCTTAAGGCCCGACTTATCTGTTTCGTCTCTTATATCGCTGATTTCCTTAAGAGAGCCTGCCTTTACTTTTTCAATTATTTTTTCGATAATTGCTTCGCAAGTTGTTGTTGCAGGAATTTCAGTAATATCGATACAGTTGTTGGATTTATCGTAAAAATATCTTGCGCGGATTTTAATTGATCCTCTACCTGTTGAATAAACCTCTTCAAGAGCGGCTCTGTCGTAAACAATTAAACCGCCACCGATGAAATCAGGTGCTTTGAGAGTTTCAAAAATATCGAAATCGGGATTTTTAATAAGACCGATTGTTGTAGCGCATAATTCTCGTAAGTTAAAAGAACAGATATTACTTGCCATACCAACCGCAATACCGCTGTTCATATTAACGAGAACGCTTGGAAATGAAACGGGTAAAAGGGTCGGTTCTTTCATTGTGCTGTCGTAGTTATCAACAAACTCAACAGTATTCTTATCAATATCTCCGAAAAGCTCTGAACAGATACCTTCGAGCTTTGCTTCAGTATAACGGGCAGCAGCGTAAACCATATTTTTAGAATATGCTTTACCAAAGTTACCCTTACTGTCAATATAAGGATGAAGAAGGGTTTCATTGCCCTTTGAAAGACGGACCATTGTTTCGTAAATTGCCGCGTCACCATGGGGGTTGAGCTGCATGGTTCTACCAACTATGTTAGCAGATTTGATTCTTCCGCCGTTTATTAGCCCCATTTTATACATTGTATAAAGGAGCTTTCTGTGAGATGGCTTAAAGCCGTCAATTTCGGGAATTGCACGGGAGATAATAACACTCATTGCATAAGGCATAAAGTTTGTTTCAAGAGTGTCTGTAATCTGCTGAGTTACAACCTCACCTGCACCGATAATATTAGCTTTAACCTCTTCGGTTTTAACTATTTCTTGATTCTCTTTTTTCTTTCTTGCCATAATTACACCTATTAAGAAATATCTGCAAGGTCAAGATAGAGATGACCGTTTTCTGCAATAAATTCTTTTCTGTCCTGAAGATTGTCGCCTAAAAGAAGCTCAAACTTCTCTGCAATCAACTCTTCAACATCATTGGGTTCAACTTTAATAAGTCGGCGGGTTTTGGGGTTCATAGTTGTGAGCCACATCATATCGGCATCGTTTTCACCGAGACCCTTTGAACGCTGAATGGTATATTTAGCATCGCCGATTTCTTCAAGAGCCATTTGTTTTTCTTTTTCTGTATAAGCGAACCAGGTCTGACCCTTTGAGGTTATTTCATAAAGGGGCGACTCTGCAATAAACACCTTACCCTCTTTAAGAAGAGTCGGCATAAGTCTGTAAATCATTGTAAGTATCAAAGTTCTGATGTGGAAACCGTCCACGTCCGCGTCAGTACAGATAATAATCTTACTCCAACGAAGATTATCAAGATTAAACAATGAAAGCTCTTTATTTGATTTACTTGAAACTTCAACACCGCAACCGAGAACTTTAATAAGGTCAATAATAATATCGCTTTTAAAAATACGGTTGTAGTCAAATTTCAAGCAGTTGAGAATCTTACCACGAACGGGAATAACCGCCTGGAAAGCAGAGTCACGAGCCTGCTTACAAGCACCGAGAGCTGAATCACCCTCAACGATGAAAATTTCACGTTCATTTTTATCTTTACTGCGGCAGTCAACGAATTTTTCAACTCTGCTTGTCATATCATTAGATGAGGTCAGAGTCTTTTTAAGGTTGAGCCTTGTGCTTTCCGCTTTAACACGGGAGCGCATATTTATAAGAACCTGTTCACAAAGCTTGTCTGCATCAAGTTTATTTTCTATAAAGTAGATTTCAAGCTGATGCTTGATAAACTCTGTTAAAGCTTCCTGAATAAACTTATTTGTTATGGCTTTCTTTGTCTGGTTCTCGTAAGAGGTCTGAGTTGAGAAAGACGATATAACAAGCACCAAGCAGTCTTCGATATCCTGAAAGCTGATTTTGGGGTCGTTTTTGGTGTATTTGCTATTCTGCTTCAAATATGCATCTATCTGAGAAACAAAAGCACTTCTTGCGGCTTTTTCGGGAGCACCGCCATGCTCAAGGAAGCTTGAGTTATGGTAATACTCTTTCATTTGCTTCTTATTAGAGAAGCAAAGAGCAATATTGATTTTAACTTTATACTCGGGTTTATCTTCCCTATCGCGACCTTTTCTCTCTGTTTGCCAGAACTGAACAGTTGTAAGACCGTCATCCCCAACAAACTCGTTTACATAGTCAACGATACCATTTTCATAAATATATTCAAAGGTTTCAAACTTTGTTTCTGTAAGCTGATTTTTGAGAATAAACTTTATACCGGGGTTAACAACTGACTGTCTTTTAAGTATCTCCTGGAAATATTCAAGAGGAATGGCAATATCAGTGAAAACCTTTAAATCAGGTCGCCATTTAATTCTTGTGCCTGTGTCCTTTTTATCATAAGGGGTTTTCTTCATTTCCCCGTTGATTTTACCTGCTTTGAACTGAAGCTCATAACAGAAACCGCCGGAATGAACCTCCGCTTCCATATATTCAGAAGAATATTGAGTTGCGCAAAGACCAAGACCGTTAAGACCGAGAGAATATTCATAGCTACCGCCGTCATTGGTATCGTACTTACCACCTGCATACAAATCGCAGAAAACAAGCTCCCAGTTGTAGCATTTTTCACGATTATTATAGTCAACGGGAATTCCTCGACCGAAGTCCTGAACCTCTACGGAGTGGTCAAGAAAACGTGTAACAACAATTTTCTTACCATAACCCTCACGAGCTTCGTCAATAGAGTTTGAAATAATCTCAAAAACGGAATGTTCGCAACCGTCAAGACCGTCCGAACCGAAAATAACCGCAGGGCGCTTACGTACTCTGTCCGCGCCTTTTAATTTTTTTATACTTTCGTTACCGTATTCTTTGGGTGACTGTGTTGTTTTAGCCATCAGCATACCTAACCTTTTCTAAAAAATACAATTTTTAGGGATTTTATCTTATATATTATACAATATCTTGTGATTTAGTCAAGATTTTATTTTCTTATCAAGGTTCAAAGGGAGTTTATTGGGACAATGATGAATTATCTTTTACCGGTTATGGTTGTTTTTTCATTATTCTGCGCTATTGCAACGGGCAAAATAGGCGAACTTTCGGGTGCAGTTGTAAACGGCGGAACTGATGCAATCTCTCTTGCAATTAAATTAACCGGTGTTGTCTGCCTTTGGAACGGCTTAACCTCTATTGCCCAAAAGAGCGGATTAACTGCCTTGATTTGCAAACTCTTCTCCCCTTTACTGAATCTACTTTTCCCGAAACTTAAAGATAAAAAAGCAAAAGAAGCCATAGCTATGAATATTACCGCAAATTTTTTAGGGTTGGGAAATGCAGCAACACCATTGGGTCTTGAGGCCATGAAAAGGTTGCAGAATATAAACCCAACTCCCGAAAAAGCAACAAACGAAATGGTAAGATTTGTTGTTATTAACTCTGCCGCAATACATTTAGTTCCCACAACAATCGCACTTTTAAGGTCTGAATACGGAAGTTCTGCTCCTATGGAGATTCTCGCTCCCGCCCTGACAACCTCGGTAATAGCTTTAACTATAGGGATTCTTATGACAAATCTTTTAAAAAAGGTGTTCAAATGAGTAAAATAACAGATTATATCTTACCCTGCCTTGTGGTTCTTATAATTCTTCACGGTGCATTTAAAGGCATAAATGTTTTTGACGAATTTGTAAAAGGAGCAAAAAGCGGTTTTTCAACAGTTTTAAATATACTCCCATCTTTAATCGCCCTTTTACTTTGCGTAAATATGCTCAGATCATCGGGCGGTCTTGACGTTATATGCTCTCTGCTTTCACCTATAACCGAATTTGTGGGAATACCTAAAGAAATAACACCACTTGCGTTTCTCTCTCCTATTTCAGGTAGCGGGGCACTGGGAATGTACGAAAACATACTTAAGGAATTCGGTCCGGACAGTTACATCGGCAGATGTGCTTCTGTTATCATGGGCTCAACAGATACCACATTTTACGCTATCACGCTTTACTACGGCTCAATCAACATAAAAAAAACACGACACACTCTGCCAAGTGCATTGTGTGCCGATTTCACGAGTTTTATTCTCTCACCGAGATTTGTAAAGTTGTTTTTAATAAAATAGCGCAGAAAAACGAGGGTCTGTATGCATTGAGTACGCCTCGCCCTTTTCTCCGATGATAATATGGTCTGCAAGGGCATAACCGATTTTGCGAAGAGTCACGCAAACCATTCGGGTTGAATCAACATCATAAGCAGAGGGTTCCGCAGATGAAGTTGGGTGATTATGAGCAAGAACAGCTATTGAAGAATCGCTGTCAACAAGAATTTTTATAATTTCTTTCATATCAATTTCCGAAGAAACATTGTCACCTTCAGAAATAACGGAATAACGTTTAAGCTTTTTACTTGCGTCAAAGCACATAAGGATTACCTTTTCCACATTTTCACCTTGAAGAAGGGAAACTGCAAGTTCTTTCAAATCTTCTGTTGTTTTATAAACTCTTTTCTTTGAGGGTTTGGCTTTAGACATTCTGTAAAAGGTTTCACCCATTGCGGCTATCATCACAGCGGTATTTTCACCAACTCCGTCAACCTTTTTCAGTTGGTCAATATTCGCTTTAAAAACCTCTTCAAAAGACCCGAATTCGTTTATTAGCTTATGAGCGAGTTCATTTGTATCTTCGCGAGGTATAGAAAAAAAGAGCATCAGCTCGAGAAGCTTATGCTCCTCAAGCTGTGAAAAACCGTTTTTTATTACGTTCGCTTTTACGCGCTTTCTGTGACCTGAATGAATGTTTTTCTCTGCCATTTCTGCTCAGATAACAACTTATAAAGCAGCCGCGGCATTCTTAAGGGTTTCTGCCATATCGGTCTTCTCCCACTTAACATCAAGGTCAATTCTACCCATATGACCATAAGCGGCAAGTGCTCTGTACTGAGGCTTTCTGAGTTCAAGCTTTTCGATAATTGCAGCAGGACGAAGGTCAAAATATTTATTAACCAAACCTTCAAGCTGTGCATCAGAAATCTTACCTGTACCGAAAGTATCAACACGAACTGAAAGAGGACGAGCAACACCGATAGCGTAAGCAAGCTGAAGTTCGCATTTTTCTGCGAGACCTGCGGCAACAATATTCTTTGCAACATATCTTGCGGCGTAAGCGGCACTTCTGTCAACCTTTGTGGGATCTTTACCGGAGAAAGCACCACCACCGTGACGGGAATAACCGCCGTAGGTGTCAACTATAATCTTTCTGCCTGTAAGACCGCTGTCACCAACAGGACCACCGATAACAAAGTTACCTGTGGGGTTAACATAGAATTTTGTTTCTTCATCAAGATATTTTTCGGGAATGATAGGTTTAATAACGTTCTCGATAATATCTTTGCGAAGGATTTCAATATCAATGGGGTCGTGCTGAGAAGAAACAACAACTGCTTCAACTCTTACGGGTTTATCGTTATCGTCATATTCGA
The DNA here is from genome assembly GCA_045542535.1 of Acutalibacteraceae bacterium. GTDB lineage: Bacteria > Bacillota > Clostridia > Oscillospirales > Acutalibacteraceae > DTU089. The sequence goes on from JAZQLF010000007.1 coordinate 108,433, forward strand.
TTGTTACCTGGCTCTTACCGTCAGGACGAAGATAGGAAAGAGTTCCGTTCTTTCTTACTTCTGTAAGACGACGTGCAAGCTTATGAGCAAGAGAAATGGGAAGAGGCATAAGCTCTTCTGTATCGTTACAAGCGAAACCGAACATCATACCCTGGTCCCCTGCACCGTGAAGATTATATGTATCCTCCTGACCATCTTTAAGCTCATAGGATTTATCAACACCCATAGCAATATCTGCAGACTGCTTGTCAATAGTCTGGAAAACTGCACAAGTGTTACCGTCAAAACCGCATTCGTTATTGTCAAAACCAATGCCACAAACAACCTCACGAACGATTTCGGGAATGTTAACCTGAGCGTTAGTTGTGATTTCGCCCATAACCATTACCATACCGGTTGTGCAAGTAGTTTCACAAGCAACACGAGAAAACTTGTCCTGCTCGAGCATTGCGTCAAGAATCGCATCGGAAACCTGGTCGCAGACTTTATCGGGATGACCCTCTGTTACAGATTCTGATGTAAAATATCTTTTAGACATAAATAAGTCCTCCAAAAATGAAGTAGAATTAACATACCAATTTAACAGAAATATATTACACTACAAAAGAAATCTTGTCAAGTTATGTCGAGGGGTTTAACAAATGTTTAACAAAAAAGTGATTGCCTGGAAAAGCAATCACTTTTTGCTATTTATCAAGCCCGATACTTACAGAAAGGGCATCGTTTATTCTTGACATATCGTTTTCGGGAAGATTCCCCATTTTTTCTCTCAGGCGTTGTTTGTCCAGCGTTCTGATTTGTTCAAGCAACACTACGGAATCCTTGGAAAGACCGCATACTGCCGCATCAACACTTATATGAGTCGGAAGCTTAGTCTTAAACTGCTGACTTGTTATTGCGGCGGCAATAACCGTTGGACTGTATTTGTTGCCAATGTCATTCTGAACAATAAGTACCGGACGAACTCCACCTTGTTCCGAACCGACCACGGGACTAAGGTCGGCATAATATATGTCCCCTCTTTTAATATTCAAGCTATCACTCTCCGATAGGGCAAATTTTTTGTTCAAACTTATTTTTGCCCAACGGTTTTTAAAATAATCAACCAAACGGAAAATTATTGAAACTATGTTTCATTAACAGTATATTCACGCCCTGTTACAAATGTTAAAGGTTGCTGCATTTCTGCAACAACCTCATTTTTAATAAACATATTCGATTTTAATAGTTTCGGATGAGTATTTCTGCGCAGCTTCGTCACCTTTTGAGCCCTGAACGCATCTTATAGTAAGCTCACCTTTTCTCTCACCGCCGAAAACACCGTTTCCGATATATGTAACGCTGTCGGGAATTTCAATAAGAGCAAGAGAGCTGCAGCCTCTGAAGCAATATTCGCCGATTGACTCTGTACCATATTCAAGAACTAATTGCTCCAAAGAAACGCAACCATCGAAAGCAAAATTGCCGATTGTTTTCGCAGCAGGAAGGTTGATTGTTTTAAGCTTGGGGCAGTTCTGGAAAGCATTGTTACCAACGGTAATTGTATAAGGAGCTCCCAAGAAAGTTACAGATGTAAGGTTTTTACAATCCTGGAAAGCGTTGTTTCCGATATATGTAACAGTTTCGGGAATACAAATGCTTTTAAGGCTCTGCTTCTGGAAGCATTTATCACCGATACCTGTAACGGTGTAACCTGCGATTTTTTCAGGAATCCAGACAGAAGCGTTGTCACCGAGATATTTGGTAATTGTAACAGAGTGATTTTCTTTGTTGATGCTGTATTTATATTCCTGCATTTCAGTATCGTCAAAGCTACTTGTAACCTTTTCTGTTGTAGGTTCGTTAGTTACGTATTCTGTATAAACATAAATAATTGTAGTCTGAATTACAGGCGCAACGGTTGTATCAGTCGTTGTGTTGCTGGGGTCGGTTGTATCAGTTGCGGTCGCAAGCTCACTTGCCATTTGATCAAGGTCAACCCAGGATTCTGTTTCACCGGTTGTGGAAGGTGCTTTTGTTGACTGCAAAGAATAACCTGGTTTAGTTGTGGTTTCTTTACCGGAATTGGTGCTCTGAACAAGGCTTACAACCAAAACAGTTGCGGCAATAAGCAAAGCAACACCGAGAGAAATAATTATTTTTGTTGTCTTCTTCATATAATAACCTCGCAAGGATGATTTCATTTCATACCTTGTCATTATACATTATATTTTCTGAAAAGTACATAGCATTTTTTAACTTATATGTTAATTTTTTGTAATTTTGTCTTCAAAAGTTGAATTTTTATACAAATACTTAATAGTTATTTAATGCAATTTCACGATATTTTGAAGTTTTATTGTTTTTTCGTTTTACTTTTGATAAAATTATTTAAATATGAAAACAAGTGAGGTCTTATTATGCAAAAATCCTGGTACAAAGAAATGGTGGTATATCAAGTATGGCCCCGTTCATTCTGCGACGGCAACGGTGACGGAATCGGTGACCTTGAAGGTATATTTTCAAAGCTTGACTATATCAAAAGCATTGGCGTAGATGCCATCTGGTTTTCACCACTTTTCAAATCACCTAATGCTGACTACGGTTACGATATTGCCGACTATATGGATATCAACCCCGAATACGGTGATATGGACACCTTCAAAAAGGTTCTTGCAGGTTGCCACGAACGAGGAATAAGAGTTTTTATGGACCTTGTTGTTAATCACACATCAACTGAGCATATGTGGTTTAAAGAGGCTTGCAAGAGCGTTGACAACCCTTACCACGACTATTATATCTGGCGCAAAGGTAAAGGCAAAAACGGAAAGAAGCCACCTAACAACTGGCTCTCAACCTTTGAGGGCGGTGCCTGGGAATACGTTGAATCTGTTGACGAATACTATCTTCACGTGTTTACAAAGGGTCAGCCTGACTTAAATATGGATAACCCCAAGGTGCGTGAAGAAGTTAAGAACATTATGAAGTTCTGGCTTGATATGGGTGTTGACGGCTTCCGCGAGGACGTTATTACATATATCTCTAAAAGAGAAGGTCTCCCCAATGCTATTCCGATTCCTGTTGCTGCAGGTATGGAGCATTACAACTGCGGACCTCATCTTTACGAATATCTTAAAGAATTCCACGATGATGTTCTTTCAAAATACGATTGCTTTACTGTTGGTGAAGGTCCCCTTATCACTCCTGAAAAGGTTCTTCGCTTTGTTACTGAAGATGAAACTCAGGTTCTTAAAACAATGTTCAGCTTTGACCACCTTGAAGCAGACTGCTTTATGACTGACTGGATTAAGGTTCCCTTCAGCCTCAAAAAGATGAAAAAATGTTACCAGAAATGGTACGACGCTATGAATGGCAAGGGTTGGCATACACTCTACCTTGAAAACCATGACCATCCCCGTATTGTTGACCGTTACGGTAGCCTTAAATACAGAGAAGCAAGTGCAAAAATGCTTGCAACAATGTGTTACCTTCAGAGAGGTACAGTTTTCATTTACCAGGGTCAGGAAATCGGTATGACAAACATTGAGCTCCAATCCATTGACGAGTTCAAGGATATGATTACCTTTAATAACCAGATTTTATTCAAAAAGCTTCATGTAAGTGATAAAACATTCCTCAAATGGGCAAACAGAGGCTCCCGTGAAAACTCACGTACACCTGTTCAATGGAACGATGGTCCTTATGCCGGTTTCTCTACTGCAGAGCCTTGGTTCAACCTTAACCCCAATTACAAGGAAATTAACGTTGCAGCTGCAGAAGCAGATGAAAACTCTATTCTTAACTACTACCGTAAGCTTCTCAAATTCCGTAAGGAAAACGAGGTAGCTATTTACGGTGATTTCAAGCAATATTACAAAAACAGCAAAGAGCTTTTTGTATATGAAAGAAACCTTGATGGTGTTAAGCTTCTTGTTGTTGCTTCATTCACAGAAAATGCGGTTGATTTTAAAGCACCTGCCGGAATTGACCTTTCAAAGGGTGAGCTTGTTCTTACAAACTACAACGATGCAACACTCAACGGAAATGGCTTCACAACAAAGCCTTACGAAACAAGAGTTTATCTTTTTAAATAATTGAAAAACGAAAAAATCGTATTCGGTTCTGCCGAATACGATTTTTATTTTCAGTTCAATTTTGAAGTATCAAGCTTTTCGTATTTTTCAATAAAGGATTTGAAGAATTTGAGCATTTTTTCTACTCCGCCCTCTTTATTACTTTCGCAGTTGAGAACAAGGAGAGGTTCGTGAACGCTCATTCTTAAAAGCTGCCATCCGTCACCCAGGTTTTCGTTAAAATTCACTCTGACACCCTCGTGGTTTACGGGAGAAACAGTTATACCTTCTGTACTTTCACAAAGATTTTTGAAATCCTCGATAACAGAAAGTCCGTAATCTCTGAAATCCTGGAGTTTAATTGTAAAACGAACTTCTTTTTCTTCAATGGGTGTCTGGAGGTTTTCAATAAGGCTTTCAATGGACCTGCCCTCTTTATTAAGCTTTGCAAGTTCAATGATAATCTTTGTAATAAGGTAAGCGCCGTCGTCAAGATAATAGTTTTCTTTAAAAGCTGCGTGACCCGAAGTTTCAATAGCAAGAGGTGCACTTTTCTTTTCTTCATTTTCAAGGCGGATTGCCTCGTCAATTACGTTTTTATAACCTCTCTTAAAGCGATGGTGAACCCCGCCTAAATCCTTTTCAATAAACTTTGCAAGTCCGTCGCTTGTTACGGAGTCTGTAACGATAATCCCGCCTTTATTATCCTTAAGAGCAATATATGAAGCAAGAGCAACAAGCTTGTTTCTGTTAATCTCCTGGGCATTTTTATCAACACAAGCGGCTCTGTCGCAGTCTGTATCGAAGATGACACCGAAATCTGCACCGTTCTTTTCAACAGCTTCGGAAATTGATTTCATTGCTTCTTTATTCTCGGGATTGGGAATGTGATTAGGGAATCTTCCGTCAGGCTCAAGATAACGGCTACCGTTAATATCTGCACCCAATCTCATAAGAACTCTTTCGGCATAGAATGCGCCCACGCCGTTACCTGCATCAACAACGATATGAAGATTTTCCAAGGGTCTGTCGTAATTCTCCGCATTAACACCTTTTTTAATCATATCACAAAGGTCGGAGCAATATTTCTTCATATTGTCAAGCTTTTCGATATTGAGCTTGACTTCTTTTATTTCATAAGGTTTTTCCTGTGCAAGCTGAAGAATTTCCTTAATATCGTTACCTGAAAAGCCGCCCTCTTTAGTGAAGAATTTAAGTCCGTTCATTTCCATAGGAAGATGGCTTGCGGTAATTTCCACTGCTGCATCAACACCAAAATTAATAATAGACATAAACATTGAGGGGGTTGAGGAAAGGCCGCAATCATAAACTTTAACACCTAAAGAAGCGAGAGTTCTTGTAACAGTTCTTGAAATATGCTCCGAGGAAACTCGTGAATCGTAACCAACTGTAACAGTAAGGCTATCTTTCCCCAATTTCTTTTTGAGGAATTCCACAAAGGATGCGGTAATACTCATTAAACGGGCATCTGTTAAATCAATAGCCTTACCGTCTTTTTCAATAGCAGTTCCTCTTATATCTGTTCCGCTTTTTAAATACATTAAATTATCCATTATATTCTCTCCTGATAACATAATACGCTCTTTGGGTATCTTCTTTTGGTGCTCCGCAACTGAACTCTGCATAACGTTTTAATACTTTAAAACCTGCACCTTCAACTGCATCGGTTATTTCTTCGTCTGTAAATGCTATTTCTTTGAAATTCTCGGTAAATCGGGTGTAAACCCCATCCTCTTCTTTCACAAAGAAATCAAGATTAATGCCAACAGTTACACCATCGGGGTAAAGGGAATTCTGCCAGACGCAATAAACATTCTTTTCGTCATAGATAAAAGTATTGTTACCCAAAATTTCTTGGTGCTTGTAAATAGTATTAACATCAAAAATCATTATTCCGCCGTCATCAATAAAATTTTTGAGAACCTGGAATGTTTTTCTCATTTCCTCTGCATTCGCAAGGTGATTTATACTGTCAAGGGAGCAAACTATTGCACGAACAGTTCCATAAAGGTCTGTTTCCTGCATTTTCTGGCAAAGGAAAAGTATATTCTCCCCTTCCCCCATTGCTTTGCTCTGCGCTTCCATAAGCATATCGGGAGAAGCATCAGTACCGATAACCTCAAAGCCCATTTTTGAAAACTCTACGGAAAGAGAACCCGTTCCGCAAGCAAGGTCAAGAAGAAGACCATCTTTTATATCAAAATCTGCGAGAATACTTGCTATGTATTCTGCTCGTTTTTTATAATCAACATTCTGCGTTAATTCGTCATAAACAGATGCAAATGAAGAATAAGACATTAAATCACCTCATATTTCTTTTATTTTAACATAATTGCAATAATATGTAAATAATACCAATTATGTTGAATTGCTTAAAAAGTGATACTTAAATTTATTAGTATTGCACACTTTAAAATATGTTAATAATATGTTAATATGAATTCGTATGTAAAACGGAAATAGGAGGTAAACCTATGAAAAAACTATTATCACTTACTCTTGCAGTTATTATGATTGCGATTGGTGTTCTCCCCTGTTTTGCGGCTGATGGTAGCTGCACCTGCGGTCAGACACCTATAATTTATGTTGCGGCTCTTGGTAGCGGTTCAATCTACCTTGACGAAGGAACAGAAAATCAAAAGCAACTTTTCAGACCCGATGTTGGCGAGATGTTGGGCGAGTTCACGCCTATTATACCCGCAGTTGCTGACCTTATCAGCACAAAGGATTATGACGCTTTCGGTGATGTTCTTATTCCTTGCGTTACAAATGCTTTCGGTATGCTTGCAATGGACGATGAAGGCAACTCACAAGAAAGAGTTACTACCGAGGAATTCCATCCTGACACTGCTGACCACGGCATTGATTACAGCTATTATTTCGGTTACGACTTCCGAGTTGACCCTATTGAAAACGCAAAGCTTCTTCACCAATATATTCAAGAGGTTAAGGAGATAACAGGTCACGATACAGTTCGTTGCAGAGCGTCAAGTATGGGCGGCGTTACCTTTATGGCATACTTAAGACTCTATGGTTCAAAAGATATTGAAACTATCATTTTCCAGAACTGCCCCTTACAGGGTACTGCTGTTGCAGGTGAGCTTTACAACGGTCTCGTTCACATTGATAAAGATGCTCTTTTAAGATATGCAGAATGTGCTCTCCCCTCTCTTGACAGCGATTTCTTCGGTGCATTCCTTTATATGCTCCTTGAAATGCTTGACGGTGCAGGAGTTTTAGGCGATTTGGTAGGCGTTGCAGATAAGCTCGTTGTTAATCTTAAAGACAGAGTTTTTGACGAAGCGCTCATTCCCATATTCGGAACAATGCCAGGTATCTGGAGCTTCGTTCCCGATGAATATTATGAAACTGCAAAAGAATTTATGGGTATCAACGATGGTGAGCATCAGGTACTTATTGACAGACTTGATTATTACCATTATGAAGTTCAGCAGAGTGCAGAAGAGCTTCTTAACCAGGCAAAAGCAGACGGCACAAACGTATATATTGTAGCAGGTTACAATATGCAGAGAACTCCCCTTGTTACTGCATACAAAAACACCTCTGACGGTACTGTTGACACAGTTTACGCTTCATTGGGTGCTACTTGTGCTGATATCGGCGAACAGCTTCCCGATGATTACAAGCAAGCCGCTCACAAAGAGGCTTGGTACATCTCTCCCGACAGAATGATTGATGCTTCAACCTGCATTCTCCCCGAAAACACCTGGTTCGTTAAAGATATGCTTCACTCTACAACCCACGACGGACACGATGAATTCTACAGAATCCTCCACGAAAGCGAAGAACAGTTAACTGTTTTCGATATGGAGGAATACCCCCAATTCATGCAGAATGATACAGTAAATCAGACATTTGGAAAAGTTCTCCCCTTACGAGGAACTCATTTAGAAAATGTTGCCGCTCAGGCATTCCAGATGCCCAGTTTTATGAACTTCATGAAACTCTTTGTTACATTCTTTGAAGAATTTTATCATTGGATGGTTGGTTAAGATTTAAAGCATTGACCCCTTGATAACTTTGAAAGTTATCAAGGGGTCAAATTAATTTTATTCGGTTTCACCAGTCCCTTCAAAATAGTCCGGATACTGCTCCATAACCATTGTCTGAACAAGGTTGAATACCATTACGCCTTCTGCATCTGTGCAGTTATAGTGGTCGCCAAGAACAAGCTGACCATTGGTATAGCTGATTTTTCTTTCGGGAGCTGCGCCGATATGATAAACATAACTGAGATTATCAACGCTTTTCTCGTAATTGTTTCCGATTATGCTTTTCTTAAATCTTAAAACATAGTTTGTACCCGTATCGGGCTCGGAATAAATAGCAACAAGAGATGCAGGGTCAAGGTTATAGGTATCTGCTATTAACTTTATAAACTCATTATTGGGGTCGTCTGTAAGGTAGTTTTCGCCGTTCTTATCGGGAATTACCACTCCACCCACACTTACCGCCTGACGAAGAGCAAGAATTGCATCTTCAACGGAAATGACTCCGTCGGAATTCATATCACCCATTGAAAGCATATCATCATTCACTGCTTCAAGATTAGCGGAAAGGCGGAGAATCAAACGGGCGTCGGTTGTGTCAACCTTGCCGCTTAAATCCATATCCCCCAAAAGGATTGCAGGTTCTTCTGTTTCTTCCTCTGCAAAAACTGCTGTTGTTAAAGAAGTTAACAAAAGAGTCAGGCAAAGGAGAAGAGAAGAAAATTTATAAATCTTTCTCATTTTAAAAATCCTTAAAAATTATTGTTTAAAAAACTCTGAAAATGCACGGTATGCCATATACAAATCCAGCTTTGAGATAACCTCGTAAGGAGCGTGCATTGAAAGTACAGGAACACCAAGGTCAACAACATCAACATCAAGGTTTGCAATGTATTTTGCAACTGTTCCGCCGCCGCCGGCATCAACCTTACCAAGCTCACCGATTTGCCATACAACACCTGCTTTATCAAGCATATTTCGGATTTTACCCATATACTCGGCAGAAGCGTCGCTTGTACCTGATTTACCTCTTGCACCGGTATATTTTGTAATTACAACACCCTTATTGAGATAAGAGGTGTTATTTTTTTCGAAAACAGAGTTGAAGGTTGGGTCGTAAGCAGAATTAACATCAGCAGAAAGACATTCGCTCTTTGAAAGAACTTCGAAAACATCAAGTCCGTTTGCTTTTGCAAGGTAAGCTATGAAATATTCAAGATAAGAGGACTGAAGACCTGTATTACCGTCAGAACCTGTTTCCTCTTTATCTGTAAGAACAGTAATTGCAGTATATTCGGGATTTTCAATACTGAAAATCGCCTGTTCTGCAGGGTATGCGCAAACGCGGTCATCGTGACCATAAGAACCGATAAGACCTCTATCGAAGCCGATATCATCCGCCTTGAATGCAGGAACAACCTCAAGCTCTGCGCTTAAGAAATCGCTTTCAACAATACCATATTTTTCATTTAAGAGTTTGAGAATATTGAGTTTTACGAGCTCACTACCCTCGTCACTCTTGAAAGGACGGCTACCAACGATAACATTGAGTTCTTCACCTGCGATGCCTTCGGAGAGAGTGCGTTTTCCCTGCTCTGCACCTAAATGGGGAAGAATATCGGAAATAACGAATTTAGGCTCTCCTGCCTCTTCGCCGATTTTAACATTAACCTTTGTTCCGTCTGCTTTAACGATAACGCCATGAAGCGCAAGAGGAATTGCAACCCATTGGTATTTCTTGATACCACCGTAATAGTGGGTTTTGAAAAGTGCTAATTCATCACTTTCGTAAAGAGGATTGGGTTTTAAATCAAGACGGGGTGAGTCAATATGAGCGGCGGCAATTTTAACGCCCTCTTTCAGACTTTTTTTACCGATTACTGCAAGAATTATTGCTTTCTCGCGGTTGATATAATAAATCTTGTCCCCTGCCTTATACTGTTTATAGGGGTCAAACTCCACAAAGCCTTTTGCCTTTGCATCTTCTAAAACAACTGCAACTGCTTCACGTTCTGTTTTTGCATTATCTAAAAACTTTTTGTAGTCTTCTGCGAAAGCATCTGCTTTTGCGATTTCACTATCTTCAACAACTGCACTTGCGTGTTGAGGTTTATAAAAAAGTTCTTTTTTGAGTTCTTCAACTGTTGCCATAATAACTGCTCCTATTTTTTATAACATTTTTTATAACATTCTTTCTACTTCAATAACTATTGTCCAGAATCTTGTGCCTTTGAACCATTCAATCACATCGTCAACAAAGGCATCAAAACCTGCAGGCTCTTCATACTGAAGCTTTTCGCTACCATCGTCAATCACAAGTGCCTGTGTCATACAAACACCGCCCTCGCCGTAAAGCTCAGCTCTTACATACTGAAAATCCTCCGCACCTTCGATTTTATCAAGGTCAAGCACAATTTCACCGTCACCGATTTCGCTTGTAGAAATAACCTTACCATTTGCAATCCATTGGATTTTTTCGCTCTCGGTTGCACTTACGGTAATTTTATGAGCGTCAACCTCAACCTTTGTAAACATAGGATATGAAAGACCGAGATTGCGAACATCTATATCTTCTGCAGGACCTATAATATCATTTGCTCTTAAAATACGGGTAACTGCAAAGAATGCACCGCTCTGCATTGTTGCTTTTATGTTTTCAACTGTGTTTTCTTCCATCATAAACACGCTGAAAGAGGTATCAACATTTTCTCTGTCATGGGCATCGGTATTGCTGAAGCCGATAACATTTTTACCATAAGGAAGAGTGTACATCAGAAGATTGTCCCAAAGGATTCTGTCATAACAGGTTGTACTGTTTCTGTCGTTGAATGCCTCAATACCCATACAACTGTCATATTTAAGAATAAGGTCACCGAAATATTTAACGTTTTCAGGGTCAGTAACTTCTGTTATATCTTTGTTACTTTCAAGGAAGTCTCCGGGATGGTTAATATGAGAAATACCACCGTTCTCTTCAATAAAAGAGAGAGCCTGGTCATAACCGCTTTCTCTGCCACCGAAACCGTCACCGATACCCTCGGGAAGAAAATATCCGTTAACGTGGCATTTTGTAAGGGTAAGGTTATTAAGCTCATTTGCACCTGTAACGCAAACCATCTTTTTATTTCTTATTGTGCCGTCGTAAAGCGGATATGTACCATTTGTGATAGCTTCAAATTCTTCATCAGTAAGGTGATTTCTCGGAACACTGCTATATGAATACAAGAACTGAACCGTCTGAGGTCTGTACCATTCAACGCCTGTTACACCATGGTCAGAATTTGCAAGAAAATCATAGTCCTGCTCGTAATATTCCTTAACCATTGTAGGCAAATCTTCGTCTGCGTCGCTGTAAGAGGTGTGAGAATGAAGAGAGCCTTTATATGCACCCCAGGCAGCTTTACCTTCCCAGATAACGTCTTCATAGGGAGAAATGATTTTATAATCCTTTTTCTCTGCCGCAAATCCGCTTACTGTGAAAAGGGACAACATAAGCGAAAGGATTAAGAATAAGCCAACTGCTTTCTTCATTTTTTTCATAATTTCAACCTCTTTCATTTATTGTAAATCATAAATATCTTTATATTTTTCGTAATTTCGCATAACTCTTTTAACATACCCTGCCGTATCATCATAAGGAATGTTTTCAAGGGTTTCGCCGTCAGGGGAAATCCGCGGGTCTGCCAACCATTCATTAACCTTCCCCCTACCTGCGTGGTAAGCGGCAAGAGCAGTTTCGGTATTGCCGAATTCCTCTAAAAGCATATCTAAAAAATACGCTCCGTAATAAACAGAAATTTCAGGCTCAAAAAGTGCATCTTCGTTATGCTGCTCACCGGTTTTGGTCTGCAACCATTGGAATGTTTCGGGTGTTATTTGGGTAAGACCCTTTGCACCAACGGAAGAAACTGCATTTTTATCAAATCCGCTTTCAGTTTTAATGAGAGCATATAAAAGAGCTTCATCAATTTCAAAGCCTTTTGCATTTTCTTCAACGATTTCTACATACTGCCTCGGGTAAACAGTCTGCACACCTAATTTTACTGCATTAAATATTATTATAATCGAAATCACCGACAATATCAATAGAAGTGATATGAGTTTCAATTTATTTTTGGTTCGGTTTTCTGTCAATTAAATAGCTCCTTTTCAAGCTGAGAAAATTGTTCTTTAATATTATAGGGTTCAAAGTTATTTATTACAAAATCCGCTTTTGAAAGATAGAATTCATCATCCTTCTGGCCGTTTATTCTCACAAGTGCATCTGCTTCAGAAAGATTATCCCGTTTCATAATTCTGTCTTTTCTGATTTCCACAGGTGCGTGAACAACAATTAAATAATCGCTTTTTTCGGTAAATCCCGATTCTATTATTGCCGCCGCATCTACAATTACAACTTCATAATCTGAAAATGCTTTTTCTGCTTCAGAAAAAATCGCATCATTTATTGCAGGATGCATTATAGAATTGAGAAGTTCTGTTTTTTCGGGTGTTGAAAAAGCTTCTTTTGCCAAAGCGCGTCTGTTGAGAGTTCCGTCAGGGTTTAAAATGCCCTCACCGAACTCTTTTTTTAATTCATTGAGCAAAGCATCGTTATCAACGAGAACTTCTCTTGCAACAACGTCCCCATCAATAATATATGCGCCTTTTTCTTTAAGAAGTGCAGAAACGGTGGATTTCCCCGCTCCTGTTTTACCCGTAAGACCAACAAGTTTTTTCAAAACTACACCTCAATTACGTTGAATCCTGCGGCTCTCAAAAGTCGGTTAAGAACTGCAAGGTTGTCGTCATTTTCTTCATCGGGGTATCTTACAAAGCATTGATTTGCACCGATTTTGTCAAGCTCACGAAGAGAATCAAACAAACTGTGAGCAAGGTTTTTATAATCAGCAAAGCCGTACTTTATATAAGGGATTTTTAATTTTTCATAATCATCCCCATTAAAAATCATTGCATAAGTTTTTTCCGCATGGGATTTATTAACATATTCACAAAACGCCTCAAACTCACCTTTAACAAGAGTAATTTTAGCATTTGGTGAATAGTGTTTATATTTCATACCGGGAGAAGCGGCGGTTTCGTCCTTTTTCAAGGGGTTAAGAACTGCATCATCCACCTCTACCTCGCCTAAAACGCTTATAAGCTCTTTTAAGGTAACGTTACCAGGTCTTAAAAGCCTCGGCTTTTCTCCCGCGAGAGTAATAACAGTTGACTCAACGCCCTCCTGGGAGTCGCCGCCGTCAATTATGTAGGGAATTCTGCCATTAAGGTCTTCATAAACGTGAGAAGCCTTTGTGGGACTTGGTTTTCCCGATAAATTGGCAGATGGTGCTGCTAAAGGCAGTCCTGAAAGTTTAATAAGCTTTCTCGCAATCTCGTGGGATGGGCAACGAACCGCAACAGTATCTAAATTACCCGTTGTGCAATAGGGTACTTTATCTGCTTTAGGTAGAATTATGGTAAGCGGTCCGGGCCAGAAAACCTGGGCAAGTTTTTTGGCAGCTTCGGGAACTTCTTTTACTAAATCATAAATTTCCGAAAACTCTGAAATATGAACAATAAGAGGGTTATCGGTAGGTCTGCCCTTTGCTTCAAAAATTCTGCTAACCGCTACGGGAGAAAAAGCATTTCCTGCAAGTCCGTAAACAGTTTCAGTCGGCATACCGACAACCTCTTCATTCTGAAGAAGCTCTACTGCTTTTTTATATTTTTCGTCACTGTCTTGTGATGTTATTTTAACAAGTTCTGTGTTCAAAATTTATTCCTCTTTTATTCTTCTGAAACCTTTAATTTATCTGCTGTATCTGCAGTGATAAGTGCATCAATAATTTCGTCAAGGTCGCCGTTCATAATGGCTTCGATTCTGTAAAGAGTAAGACCGATTCTGTGGTCGGAAACTCTTCCTTGAGGGAAATTATATGTTCTGATTCTTTCGCTTCTGTCACCTGTACCAACCTGGGAACGACGTTCGTCTGCAATTTCTGCATTCTGTTTTTCACGTTCCGCTTCGAGAAGTCGGGAACGGAGAATTTTCATCGCTCTTTCGCGGTTTTTATGCTGACTTCTTTCGTCCTGACATTCGACAACTGTGCCTGTTGGTAAGTGAGTAATACGAATTGCAGATTCGGTTTTGTTAACGTGCTGACCACCTGCACCGCTTGAACGGTAGGTATCAATCTGCAAATCTGTGGGGTCAATAGCAATATCAACCTCTTCCGCCTCGGGAAGAACTGCAACAGTAACTGTTGATGTATGGATTCTTCCGCCGGATTCGGTTTCGGGTACACGCTGAACTCGGTGAACACCGCTTTCAAACTTAAAGCGAGAATATGCGCCCTCACCGGTAATCATAAAGCTGATTTCTTTTATACCCCCAAGACCTGTTTCATTAATGGAGAGAACTTCGGGCTTCCATCCGCGATTTTCGGAATACATTGAATACATTCTGAAAAGAGAATTTCCGAAAAGGGCGGCTTCCTCTCCTCCTGCACCTGCGCGGATTTCGATAATAACGTTTTTATCGTCATTGGGGTCTTTGGGAAGAAGTAATATTTTAAGTTTTTCGTTAAGCTCTTCTGTTTTAGCCTTACATTCTTCTATTTCAAGTTCAAGAAGCTCTTTAAGGTCTTTATCGGGCTTCTCCGCAAGCATTTCCTTTGCGGCTTCGCCATCGCTGACAGCCTTTTTATATTCCCGATAGGTTTCAACCAAAGGAGTAAGATTTTTCAGCTCTTTCATTAAAGAAGCGTATTTAGTCTGGTCGGAAACTGTTTCGGGAAGGCATAATAATTCGTTAACCTTTTCAAAACGCTCTTCAACTTGTTGGAGTTTGTCAATCATCTGTGTTCTCCCTTGTTACCCTTTTTATGTTTTTCTCAGCTTTGGAGCGAGGAATTAAAAATTCTCTTCCGCAACCATTACAATGCAAACGGAAATCCATACCCGAGCGCAAAACTGTAAACTCTTTTGAACCGCAGGGATGTTGCTTTTTCATTTCAAGAATATCTCCAACCCGAATATCCACCGAAACTCCTCCAAATTAATTTTTCTGAAATATTATACCATACTTTTACATAAAATTAAAGAGTAGGGCGATAAAAAATCAAATAAAATGAAACAGGTGATAAAGAAATGATTTCATACCTTCCCGAAGGATTTTTAATTAATACCAAAGAAAACATTCACGCTATTACTAACTACGATGGATTTTACAAAGCGTATCTTGAGAAAAACCCATTGGAAGCCCGTGCGGTTTACTGCGACAGAGAGCATAATTTACATATAGATTTCGGATTTATTCACGGAATAATTCCAAGAGAAGAGTGTGCTTTAGGCATAAAAGAAGGTACAACAAGAGATATTGCCATAATTGCAAGGGTTAATAAGCCCGTCAGATTTATTGTTGATGAAATACGCATTACGGGAGATAAAAGAATTGCATTTTTAAGCAGAAGAAAGGTTCAGGAGAAATTTCAGAAAGAATATTTAACCACCATTTCAACCGGTGATATTATAACTGCTAAAATCACACATCTTGAAAATTTCGGTGCATTTTGCGATATAGGGTGCGGAATTAATGCATTATTACCCATCGACAACATTTCTGTTTCAAGAATCCCCCACCCTGACGTTCGTTTTAATGTGGGTGATGATATAAAGGTTATAATAAAATCCTTTGATTCGGAAGGCAGAGCAACTCTTTCCCACAAAGAGCTTTTGGGTACCTGGGAAGAAAATGCAGAAAATTTCCATATAGGCGAAACCGTCAGCGGTATTGTAAGAAGCGTTGAAAGCTACGGTGTTTTTGTTGAACTGACACCAAACCTTGCAGGTCTTGCGGAATATACACCATCTGTATTTGAAGGGCAACAAACAAGCGTTTATATAAAAAGCATCATTCCCGAAAAAATGAAAGTTAAACTTATAATTGTTGATTCATTTGATGCGGATTACCCCAGAAGAAAGCCCGATTATTTTATAAAAGAAGGGCATCTTGATTATTTCAGATACTCCCCCTACTCTTCCGAAAAAATTATCGAAACATTCTTTTAATTTCTCTTGAAATGATTAGTTACTGTATTGTATAATTATTCCTATAAAATCTCTGAGGAGGTAGTTATGCAATACAGTAATTTTGATTCTATCGGAAGAAGCATTTCAAAGCTTGGTTTCGGTCTTATGAGATTACCGAAGGCAGAAGAAGGCAGCGAAAAAATCGACCGTGACGAAGCGTACAGACTTATCGATTTAGCAATAAAATCAGGTGTTAATTACTTTGACACGGCTTATGTTTATCACGGCGGTGATTCAGAGAAATTTGCAAAAGATGCGTTAAGCAGATACCCTCGCGAATCCTACTGCCTCGCCACAAAGCTTCCCGGGTGGGCAATAAAAGACCACGGCAAACATACTCCCGAACTTTTCCAGGAGCAGTTAGATAAATGCGGCGTTGATTACTTTGATTTTTATCTTCTTCACGCCGTAAACCGCGATATAATGAAAGTTTTTGAAGCGGACAAGTCTTACGAATATCTTGCAGAGCAAAAGAAACTGGGAAAAATCAAGCATTTAGGCTTTTCTTATCACGGTGACTTGGAATTTTTCACAGAGCTTGTTGATAAATACAAGTGGGATTTCGTTCAGCTTCAGATTAACTATTACGATTGGGAAAACCAAAATGCAAAAGCATATTATAAGGTTCTTGAAGAAAGAAACATCCCTTGCATAGTTATGGAGCCCGTTCGTGGCGGTTCTTTACATACATTAAACGACGAAGCAAGAAAGGTTTTCGAAGATTTGGGTGACGCTTCCGCCGCATCTTATGCCTTGAGATATGTTGCAGAGCTTCCCAATGTTCTTGTAACCCTCAGCGGTATGTCCACCTACGAGCAGGTTGAAGACAACATTAAAACATTCTCAGAATGCAAACCGCTTTCTGATGTTGAACGCGAGGCGGTTGAAAAAGCAAACGTTCTTTTCAGAAAAAACTTTGCTATTCCTTGCACAGAGTGCAAATACTGCGTTGAAACCTGTCCTGCAGGAATCAATATTCCCGCTTGCTTCAAGGCATACAACGAATACAACAAAACGCGAGATAAAAGCGACTTCCAAAAGAACTACACTTTAATTAATGAAGAGCAACGTGCAAAACATTGTTTGGACTGCAAAGCCTGTGTAGAAAAATGTCCTCAACAAATTGATATTCCGAAACAATTAAGAAAGGTTTCCGAGCTTTCGGAATAAGGTGAGTTTTATGAAAAGAGTTTTATGTTCTGTTATTTCAGTTATCTTAATAATCTGCCTTTTCTCCTCTTGCGGCGGTGACAGAATCGAAGATGTTGTCAGCACTGCAGAAACTGTTCTCATAAACGGCGAGGAGGTTGATACCGTTGAGGCTTCAATGGGAGCTTTTCAGGGTAAACAAGGTGATTATATAGAATTCAGATTTCCTGAAGAACAAACCTTCAACACAGTTTTCATTAATGAAAAATCAACATCTGTAAGGCAATACAACATTTTTGCCGAGGTTGACGGAAGATTTAAACTGATACATACAGATAAACTTATTGTTAATGAAAACATCAAAGTTGAAGAAACAACTGCAACTGCTATTAAAATACAAATTGTCAACACCGAAATAGGCAATGACAATTTCATTATTCAAGGCGTAAGTGCATACAACATTGAAGAATAAGGTGATTCATTATGGCTATTAATTTCTGCAAAGAAACAAAAACTTTTAAGCTTGATACATATAGCTCAACATATATTTTCGGTATTTTCGAGGGGAATTATCTTGTGCATTACTATTACGGTGCGCCTATTCCCGATACTGATGTTGACTCCCTTCGTATCAGACCCGGTTTTGCATCCTTCTGCCCCGACAGTCCCACAGCGAGAGTTTTCAACTTTTCTCCCGATGTAACACCTATGGAATATTCCACATTCGGCGCAGGTGATTTCCGTTTATCTGCTTTTGCGGTTAAAAACAGCGAAGGCAACAAGGTAACTGATTTAAGATATGTGAGCCACGAAATTTACGAGGGTAAAAAAGCTCTTCCCGGTCTCCCCTCTCTCTACGTTGACGAAGACGGAGAAGCACAGACCCTTGAAATTGTAACAGAAGACAAGGTTACAGGTGTTAAAGCAACTCTTATTTACACAGTTTTCGAGAAAAAAGGCGCTATTACAAGAAGCGTTAAGGTTGAAAACCCCTCAGACAAGCCTTTCCACATTGACACAATTCATTCTCTCTGCGTTGATTTGCCCGGTTATGATTATGATATGCTGGGTCTTTACGGCAGATGGGTAAAAGAACGCGTTCTCGACAGATACCCCTTACACCGCGGTATTCAGTCCATAAAGAGCAAACGCGGTTCTTCAAGCCACAACCACAACCCCTTCACTGCCCTTGTTAAAAAAGGTGCTACCGAGGATTACGGCGAATGCTACGGCTTCAACCTTGTTTACAGTAACAACTTCTCTATTGACGTTGAGGTTGACGCTTTTGCCTCATCCCGTCTTGTTATGGGTATTAATCCCGAGGGCTTCAGCTGGCTTCTTAACCCCGGTGAAGAATTCTATTCTCCCGAAGCGGTTATGATTTTCACCGACAAGGGTATCGGTGAAATGAGCCGTATGTTCCACAGACTTTATGCAAACAACCTTATCCGCGGTAAATGGAAAAAAGCAAAACGACCTCTCCTTATTAACAACTGGGAAGGTACAGGAATGGACTTTAACCACGATAAGCTTGTTTCCTTTGCTCGTCACGCGAAAGATATGGGAATAGAAATGCTTGTTATGGACGACGGTTGGTTCGGCAAACGTGATGACGACAAATCCTCTCTTGGTGACTGGTACGTTGCAGAATATAAGCTCGAGCACGGTCTTTCAGGACTTATTAAAGAGGTTAATGCTTTGGGACTTAAATTTGGTATCTGGTTCGAGCCCGAAATGATTTCTCCCGATTCAGATATTTACAGAGCACATCCCGATTGGTGCTTACACACAGAAGGTCGTGACAAATCCATCGCACGTACACAGTATGTTATGGACTTTTCCCGTAAAGAAGTTCGTGAATACGTTTATTCAATGATGCACGAAATTCTTTCAAAGAACAACATTGCATATGTTAAATGGGATTTTAACAGAAACCTTACAGAAGTTTCCTGCGCAGAGCTTCCCCCTGAAAGACAAGGCGAGGTTTTCCACCGCTTCGTTCTCGGTACTTACGAGATTATGGACAGACTTACAACTGATTTTCCAGATTTACTTCTTGAAAACTGCTCCGGCGGTGGCGGACGTTTTGACCCCGGTATGCTTTACTATTCACCTCAAATCTGGACAAGTGACAACACTGACCCCATTGAAAGACTCACAATTCAGTTTGGTACATCCCTTTGCTACCCTGCTTCTACAATGGGTGCTCACGTTTCAGCAAACAGAAGAACAAATTACGAAACAAAGAAAAATGTTGCTCTCTGGGGCTCATTCGGTTACGAGCTTGACCCCGATAAATTAACAGAAGAAGAAATAGCAGAAATCAAAGAACAGGTTAAAGAATATCATAAATATTACGATGTTATTCACTACGGTGAGCTTTACAGACTTATAACTCCCTTTGAAGACGAATTCAAGGTTGCCTGGGAATTTGTAAGCGAAGACAAGAAAGAAGCTCTTGTGACTGTTGTTCAGATTAAACGTCCTTATGACGAATTCTTTATGTTAAGACTTAAGGGTCTTGACCCCAAAAAGATTTATGAAATCGAAGAAACCGGTGAAACCTACAGCGGTGCATTCCTTATGAACGCAGGACTTAACCTCACCCACAAACCTAAAGGCGACGGAGAATCATATTTGATTCACTTAATTGAAAAATAATAAAAAATCAACTCCTTTTTCAAGGAGTTGATTTTTTGTTTACTTTTTGTAAGTTATTGACCAACCTTTTTTATCATAGGTTGAATAAATTCTTGTACCAGTACGGTTGGCAGATGCCTTTACAGTATATGAATACTTCTTTCCGTCCTTCACATCATAATCTGTATAATTTCTTGAACTTGTAACGGTTAAAAGTGTCCAACTTTTTTCACCGGGAGCTTTTCTGTAAATCCTATATTGACTAGCATATTTCGCTTTGCTTATCTTAATTTTAACACCTTTCGATGTAGAGCTTAGGGAGGTTATCTTGGGTTGATCGGAAAGGTAACCCGCATCTGCATCGGCAGTTGTGCTCTCAAATTCTTCATAATATGCGGATATCCGATAATTTCTTACAGTATTTGCAGAAACGGTCTTATCTGTATAACTGTTTTTATTACCGCCGGTAACTTTAATAGTCTTTCTTTCAGTTTCCCACTCACCCTTTGAGAATGAAAAGTCTTTATAAGCAATAATATAACCATCTGCACCCGAAACAGCTTCCCAAGTCAATTTGTTATTTCCAGACACGGATTTTGCTTTGAATTCCGCAACGGGTGGTACATATTTCCACACATCAGTTGTTGCATAAGAGCTTGAATTACCGTTAGCATCAATTGCCTTTACCATATATAAATAGCCAACAAATTGTTCTACAGAAGCATCCTTGTAGTAGGTATTTGTAGTTGTGGCTAATCTGACCCAGCTTTCATCGCTTGGTAATTTTCTATACACTTCATAATTTGTAGCTCTTGAAATATCGCCCCAAGAAAGAGAAACCTTACCTTTAATATTGAAAAACTTAATTTCAGGTGTTCCCATATAGTTAACCTGTGCAATAGGTCCGCCGTATGTAACGAAACCATCTTTTTCAACACGAAGCTGATAGTCATAGAAATAGTTCGTATTCGCTGATTCATCAACAAAATAGTTTTGTGTAGCAGGAACTACGCCAACAAATCTGTATTTATTCTTTGAATCGGGAGCTTTTCTGTAAATGTGAATATTATCCGCTGTTTTTGTTGAATCAACTTCCCATTTAATTGTGGGGTAACCATTTTCAACAGAAGCGGTTGCTAATGTTTCGGGAATGTAATCAGAAACAAAATTCACAGTAAAATTCGGTTCAGTGATAAATGTATAATCACCTTGAGGAGTAATCTTTACAATAGCAAAGCTTTCAACATCACCTAAAGTGCTGTTTCTTACTGTAATTTCTCCTTCCGAATTCACAGTAGAACCAATTTTAACCCAGCCGTTTTCAGTCGCTCTGTAAACACGGTATTGGGACTCGGCGTCATAATCCTTTATTTTAACTTTAAATGTTTTATAAGAATAGTCCAATACGGTGTTATATACTGTAGCATCTCGCTCCACAACATCTGTATTAAGGCACAATGGTTGTTCAACTGCCGCGCTATCTATAACTACATCGTTATATTTATACGCAATTTTATAGCTGTATTTAACACCCACCTCAACAGAAGTATCAACTAATGATTCGCCTTCGATATCTGCAAGAAGAGCATATTCGCCATCATCAACCTTTTTATAAACCACGCTATTTCCTGCATTGGTTGGTTTCTTCCATTTAAGACTGAAGCCTTCTTGAGTAACTTCAAAATCAGAAATCACAACGTGGGGGTAAGCCTCATAAGTTATTCCTGTTTTGTCAAAATCACTTGAAAAATTACCGCGTGTAGCTTTAACAGTGAAGGTTTCTGTTGCAATCTTGGATTTCAAATTGTAATTGTATGAATTTTCGCTGGTTGTTGCAACCTTATCCCAACCATCTGTTGTTTTTTTCATTACCACGTACTTACAGTCGTTGGGAATTTTCTCCCATGAGATGCACACGCTTTGTCCATCAACATCTGTAACACCGAGCAATACAGGTTGATAAAGAATAGTAGCAGTTATACCGGTATTGTTAAGAGAACCATTAACACCCTTGCGCATACTTCTTACGGTATAGTAATAATAATCAATATCATTGGCAGTTAAATCGGTATATTGAGTGGTTGAGTTTCCACTAACTTCTCCGATTTCTACCCAATCATCGCTTGTTTTTAATTTGCGATATATTTTATATGAATCCGCACCATCAACTGATTCCCAATTAACAGTAATACCGCCTGTTTCAGGATATGTACACGCATTTAAAGTTGGGTATTCAAGGTATCTGAGGGCTGTACCTTTAGTGCTATAACCCGAAGAAACGCCATCAACATTTGCCACAACAGTGAAACGATAGGTTTCATTATTCTCATATTTTGATGCGTTGATAGTAGTGCTCAAGCTTCCATCAACAGTTTTTACTTCCTTCCAGACATCACTATCGTTATGCCTTGAATAAATTGTATATTCGGCACCCTTACTAACCTTTGACCAACTTATTTTTATACGATTATCTGAAATTGTTTGTACTTTTACTGTTGGGGTTTTATACGCCTTTACTTTCAAAGCTGTGAGAGATAAAGGTGTTTTTAAAGACCCTTTATACGCTACTACCTTATAATATCTTGTAGCATTTTTGCCCTTATAAGTTCCATCAGTATATCCTGTAAACTTATTGCCACTATCTTTTACGGTTTTTATTTTAGTATATTTACCTGTTTTGGGACTTTTCCTGTAAAGATAATAACCTGTTGCACCGGGAACAGAATACCAATATATGCGCGGACCTTTTTCTGTATTCTCATAACCGTACATAACGGTATTCATATCATCAATATCTGTACCTTTTTTGGTGATTTTTATCTTATAAGTTCTGACTGTACCCTCATCTACTTCACGAGGTATATAAGAGTTCGGAAGCTGCACACCGCTAGGGCCGCGCAAACATCTTTTGTAAACGTATGTTTCAGCGTAATATGTACCGCTTTTTAAATCATCAAATTTAATCGGAATATTTATATATTTAGTTCCGACTTTACTATACTCGGTAGAATAACTCATTATCTCTTTTGTGTGTTTAGAGTCTGAGTATAAATGGAAATAAAAAATATCTTTATACTCATCTGTCTGTTTCAACTTTAAACAAAGGTAGTCTGCTCTACCATAAAGATAAATCGTTGAAGCTGTCTTATGGGTGTTACAATCAACCAACCATATATCACTATCAGTATAAAAATTAGAAAACTCCAAAGCAGATGCAACAGGCGCAACTGGTGCCATTACACCCGAAACCACAACAATTGCAAGCACCAAGGAAATAAGACTCTTGAATATTTTCTTCATATTATTACCTCCCAACAAAAAGTAAAAGTCCCGTTTTTCGACGGAACTTTCGTTTAATCCGTCAACCTTATTTTACCAACAGAATAGACAGATGTCAATATTTTGTTTCTAAATTATTAGAATTCACTTGATTTTGGCTTAACATTGACCGAATAATAGGTGTAATAAACCACAAAACCGGGTTTTGCACCATTGGGCTTTTTGATGTTTTTTACATCCGTATAGTCAACGGTTACAATAGTGCCGTCTTTTGCAGAACTATAATATGCGGCAATTTCCGCAGCTTCAACAATTGCATCATCTGGAATTTCTCCCCCGTCACTTAAAAGAAGCACATGAGAACCGGGGCATTTCTGAGCATGAAGCCACATATCACCCTTTTTACCTGTTTTAAAGGTAAGCTTATCGTTCTGAATATTATTTCTTCCTACAAGCACCGTAAGCCCTTGACTTGTTTTAAATTCAAGAGGCGGAAGTGCTTGTTTTTTCATTTGCTTTTTGCCTGATTTTTTCGGCTTAATAAAGCCTTGGGAAACAAGCTCATCCTTGATTTCACCAAATTCTCTTTCAAGAGTTGAACGTTCAAGCAAGTCTTTGACGCTTTTAAGATATTCTAAATCCTGCTCACCCTCTTCAATGAGTTTAATGAGCATATTTTCCGCCGTACAGGCTTTTCTGTATTCCTTATAAAGCTTTTGAGAATTCTGGGAGGGTGAAAGCGCAGGGTCAACAGAAATTCTCACGATATTATTGTTATCGTAATAGTTTTCAACCTCATAAACACTTGCGCCTTTTTCTAATTTATACTGTGCCGCAGTTATAAGTTCCGCCTTTATTCGCAACTCTTCCCTATCGGCGCATTTGCGCAAATCCTCTTGCTGATTGTTAAGCTTTCGTGATGTTCTTTCTATTGCATTATCAAGGAGTTTAAAGAGCTCTGCGCCCTTGGAGCGAGTTCTCAGAACTCTGTCCCTTTCGGAATAAAAGCCCTCTAAAAGAGCGAACACATTTTCTTTTGCTATCTCCCTGTACGCCCCTCCGTATTGTGTGATGGGCATAAAGGAAAATTCCATAGGCTTTTCCGATTCGTCAAGGACCATTGACGGCTTCGCTTCACCGTTCAGGACCATTGTTTTAAGAGAGCTGATTTCGCAAAGAAGAGCCATTTTTTCTTCAGTTGCAAGTTCTCCCACGCCCTTATCGTCGCCGCAAACTCTGTAAGCAATTTCTCTTGATAAAAGAGGCGAAACACCTTGCATTGTTTTGATAATTGCAGAAGAGAGCTTTGAATTGGAAAGAGCAAAAATACCTTGACATATTTCCTGGGGCTCAACGCTTCTTATATCAAGCTTGTCTTGTGCCGGTGGCAATTTATACTGGGCACCGGGTAAAACAAGGCGGTAAGAGGATTTTTCGCTATCTACACGCCTTAATGCATCAACAATTCTGTTGTCTTCATCAAAAAGAATAACATTACTGTGTTGCGCCATTATTTCAACGGCGAGAGTAAGCTTTACCCTGTCACCAATCTCATTAGTTGCATCAAAATTGAAAAATGCGATTCTGTCAAGACCATACTGCTCAACGCTTATAAGAGTTGCGCCTACAAGACGCTTTCTGAAAAGCATACAGAGCATTGGCGGAGTCTGAGGATTTTCGGGTACAGAATCCACCACGGCAAAGCGAGGGCTATTTGCATCCGCTGAAAAATACAGCTTATGCATACCGCCCCTTGTTCGCATTATGAACACCAACTCATTCTTTGAGGGTTGGTGAATTTTATCTACTTTCGCACCCGTCAGAAGTTTATTAACTTCTGATACGAGAAAGCTTAAATAAATACCATCTAAAGCCATTAAATTTACCTTTTTACTTTTATATATGATTTACGGGATTTTTGAGATCAGAAACCTTGATTTCAATTTCATCCCCAAATTTTTCATTGAGAGATTTATATAAATATTCGCAAACTACATTTTCTGTTTCAAAATGCCCTGCAACAAACATCGAAATACCAAAATCATTTGAATACAGGTATTCATGATGCTTTGCTTCACCGGTGAGGAAAGCATCCGCACCCATATTTTTAGCTTCCGCAACAAAATCTCCGCCTGAGCCTGAGCAAAGAGCAACAGTTTTTATTATTTTTCCCGAATCAGTGAAAGAAACCCCGCCACCTAAAGCAGATTTTACTCTGATTGCAAATTCTTCTGCAGTACAAGGTTCAATTTCGCCGTATTTGAGGAACTCATCATTTTCGGATGTTTTCAAATTCTTAACGCCAACCTTGTTTGCAAGACAATGGTTAACACCACCCTCCGCTTTATCGAGGCAAGTGTGAGAAGCAATAAAGCTCATTCCCGAAGCAACTGCTTTATACACCAAACTGTCACAAAGAATCTGTGAAACAGGGTTAAAAATCAGTGGATGATGAGTAATTACAAGGTCCGCGCCAAAAGAAATTGCATCCTTCAAAGCATCATTTGTTACATCAAGAGCAATATATATTTTCTTAACTTCTTTTTCATAAGACCCCACCAAAAGACCGCAATTATCCCATTCTTCAGCGGTGTCAAAGGGTGCTATTAAATTCAGGTAATCATAAATTTCTTTAACAGTCATTTTTCTTTACCTTTTCCTTTTTCAGTATATCGTATCTTACTATTGCAATTATAAGTGAACTCATAACAATACATTCGGTTATGATTCCTGCAACAGAGCCTGTAATAATATTATAAATCAACCAACATGGTGAGCTTGGGAAAGTAACAAGGCGAATTTTTGTTTCACTTTTAAGCCAATAGCTGACAGTTGTTAAAATCATTGCCGCCGCAGGTAAGAATGAATACCAATCCACCCAGGTGAGAGCGCTTGAAACGGCACTTATAATAACAAAAAGTGCCAACCAAACGGGGCTTTTTGCCCACTTTTTATCGTTATTTATAAACACAAACGACCTTAATAAGCTAATGAAATTAAGTGCCGCACCTGTGTATGCACCTAAAAGTATGTAATGAATAATGAAAAGCACCGCCGCGCCTATCTGAACGCCGATTATGCCTTTTCTTTTTTTCTGTTGGAAGGAAAGTCCGTTAAGGGCAGCTCCGCCGAAGCCCACTATTTGCGCTATTGTTTTAATCATTGATAAAATCCTTTAGTTTTTGTATTGTTTGAAAAAGCTCTACATCTTCTTTACCCATTTCGGAAAGTGCGTCATATCGTTTTTGCAATCTATTGATTTGCTTTCCGATATGTATTTTAGCATCTTCTGTTTTAGGAAGCTTACCTAAAAAGCAATCTGCAACAGTAAAATCCCGTGTTTCACCTGTGTAAAAAGCATCAAATGCGATATAGAACCTGTTGCCCTCGTGGGTTGCAATTTCTGTTCCTATTTCAAAACCATTAGAATAAAGAAATTCTCTTAAATCCTCTGCCCTGCTTTGAGGCTGAAAAACAAAATGAAGATTTTTATTTTTAATCCAAGGAATTTCTCCCATCTTTTCTGCAATAAGAGTACCGCCCATTCCTGCAAAAACGATTTCGTCTGCTTCATTTTCATTAAATGAATTAAGACCGTCGGAAAGGCGGAGAGTTATTTTATCTGTCAGATTATATTCATTTACAGATTTTGCGGCATTTTCAAGTGGCATTTTGCCGATATCTGCCGCTATTGCACCTTTAATTTTACCCGACTGTATTAAATAAATGGGCAAATAACCGTGGTCGGTACCGATATCGGCAACAATGCCGCCGCCTTTTATAAGAGAAGCGGCGGCAGAGAGCCTTGGTGATAAATTAATAATCATTTGTTCTCTAAAAATGCATTGATTTTTGCAATAAGCTCATCTGCATTTACACCATGAACCATGCAAGCCTGCTCAATAGTTTCACCACGAGCTGAAGGACAACCGAGGCAATGCATACCCATTTCAAGGAAGAAGGGTGCTGTTTCGGGAGCTACGTCAAGAATTGAACCGATTATTGTATCTTTATTAATTGTCATTTTAACTACTCCTTTGTTTTGATTTCTTACATAGTATATCATAACTTTAAATAAAAATAAATATAATTATGAAACTTTTTCACATATTTTAATAGTTCTAATTGTTTGTTTTTACAGTTGAATTAACGGTCGGTAAATGTTAGAATTAATGTGTATAATTTTGTAATTCTTCTGGAGGAAAAACTATGTTACAAAAAGATTTTAAACCGGTTCTCAGATTTATGGTTACAAGCGATGTTCACATTAAAGATGAGAAATGCATTGAAGAAGAAAGACTTGAAAAAGCAATAAAAAGAGTTTATCAGCTTTGCGAAGAAAGCGAAAGCTACAAAAAGCTTGATGCCTTTTATTCCGTTGGCGACTTTGCAAACAGCGGTACTGAAATTCAGATGAGAAAATTCAAGGAAATTGTTGAGAAAAATCTCAAGCCCGAAACTCAGTACGCTCTTACAATGGCAAGTCACGAATATCACAGCGAAGGTGTTGAAGCGGCACACGAGAAATTCGCAAGAGTTTTCAATATGCCCGTTGACGAACACAGAGTTATTAACGGCTTCCATTTTATCAGCCTCACTTGTTCAAGAGGAACAAACTTCGAAGGCGATAAAATTGCTTACATGGCAAAGGAGCTTAAAAAAGCAAGAGAAGCAGACCCCAAGAAGCCTATCTTCGTTTTCCAGCATCCCCATATTACAGATACCGTTTACGGCAGTATGCTTTGGGGTGAAGACGAGCTTTACGCTACATATATGGACTACCCTCAGATGATTAACTTCTCAGGTCACTCCCACGCTCCTATTAACAGTCCCCGTTCTATTCATCAGAAACATTTCACCTCTCTCGGTACAGGTTCTCTTTCATACACAGAGCTTGACGAGTTTGACAAATACTACGGAACAGTTCCTCCCAAGAAAGCGGATTTTGCTCAATTCCATATTGTTGAAGCGGACAAAGACGGCAGAGTAAGAATTTACCCCTATGATATTTTCACAGACAATTTCTTCCCCTATGTTTGGGAAATTGATGAGCCTTGGAATCCCGAAAGCTTCAAATACACTGATGACATCCGTTTCAAAACTGCAGTTACTCCCTATTTCACAGAGGATGCAAAAATCGAATTTGACGACCTTGACGATGACGGCTTCAGACTCAAATTCCCTCAGGCAAAAATTGATGAAGACTATGTAAATGACTACAAGGTTGTTGTTATTGAAAAGGCAACAAACACAATTGTTAAGCAGACAGGTATGTGGTCAGAATATTATTTCTACAATATGCCCGAATATCTTGAAATTGCATACACAGATTTGAACCCTGCAACAGAATACGAAGTTAAAATCTATGCAGGTAGCTTCTGGAAAACAACATCTGCTCCCCTTTGCGCAGAAATCAAAACCTTATAATAATTATCCCCAAACAAAAGGAGGACTACATAATGGACCAAATTAAAGTTTCCGGAATGAGATTCCTTGATGAACACGGCAGAGAACGCATTTTCAGCGGTATGAACGTTGTTGATAAAAAGGATTTTGACGAAAAAGACCCCGGTTACGGCTACAAGGTTGACCAATTTCCCTTTGAAGAATTCCGTGCAAGAGGTTATGACATAATTCGTTTAGGCTTCACCTGGGGTGCTATGGAACCCAAGCCCGGACATTATAACGAAAAACTCATTTCCGACTTATGCGCTTTTCTCGACAAATGCGAAGAATACGGAATTTATGCATATTTAGACTGTCACCAGGATGTTTATTCTCCTTATTGCTATGGTGACGGCGCTCCCCGTTGGGCAACCTTAACTGACAAATATGTTCCCCGTAAGCAAATCGCTGTTTGGGCAGAACCCTATTTCTACGGAAAAGCTTGTTTCAGAGCTTTTGACAATTTCTGGGACAATGCTCAGTACAACCGCAAAGGCTTGCAGGACTATTACGGTGATATGTGGAAGCACGTGGCAGAAGCGGTTAAAGACAAACCTGCACTTTTCGGCTTTGACTTTTTCAACGAGCCTCACCCCGGTGAAGACGGCGGTAAGATTTTCAGAAAAATTGTAACAGGCGTTGTAAAAACCGCCGTTACAGATAAAAGAGTTAATCTTTTGGAAATGGCAAAGGTAGGTCTTTTCAGCAATGAAAAGCCTAAAGCTCTTGACCAATTCCCCGGCGAAGTTTTCAAAGAAATGAGCAAATCCTGCAACGGAATTGTTGAAAATTTTGATAAAAATCGCTACTCCCCCTTCGTAAGCAAAATGGCAACTGCTATAAGAGAAGTTACAGACCGCGGAATAATGTTTATGGAAAACAACTATTATTCCAATATGGGTATTCCTTGCTGTAACGAGCCCGTAAAAGTTAACGGAGAGAGAGAAAGTCAACAGGTATTTGCTCCCCACGCTTATGACCTTATGGTTGACACCCCTGCATATAAATATGCTAACAACTCCCGAGTAGGAATGATTTTTGACGAACACAGAAACACTCAAGTAAGACTCGGTGTTCCTTGCGTTGTTGGTGAATGGGGTTCTTGCGCAGAAGGTGACGGTTGGTATCCCCACATCAGATTCTTGCAAGACAAATTTGATTCTTACAAATGGAGTAATACATACTGGTGCTACTTTAACGAAATTTTAGAGCAAGACTTTATGAAGGTTCTTACTCGTCCCCGTCCCAAAGCAGTAACAGGTGAAATCATCTCCTACAAATACGACCACGATGACGGTGAATTCCAATTAAAATACAACCAGACAGAAAAATTCAAGGTTCCCACAGTTGTTTATGTTGACCGTAAGCCTAAAGAAATTAAATGCAACGGAAAATATAAGATAATTGAGCTTCCCGGTAATATCGGTTTCGATATCGAATTCAAAACCGACATCGGCGAACAGGAAATTAAAATTGAATTCTAAAAGTAACAACCTACCGAATTTCTTCGGTAGGTTGTCTTTTTACGCTATAACTGGCTCTGTTACGTATTCTTCTAATTCTTCATCATAATACTCTTCAATATCATCGTAATATTCATCAAATTCTTCTTGCTTATACTCGTCATAATTGTATTCGTAGCGAGATTCATCCCATTCGTTATTATTATATTTTTCGATAACGGTATCAACAGGCATTCCGTTAATATAAACATCAACTACCTTGAATCTGTTTTTATACACCTTGAAAACGGCATAAGCTTGTGTTTCAGGACCTTCGCAAAGACCTTTTCTTATATTTTCTTTCTCGTTCTCCTCGTTATATAGCTGATACCAATCGTATTCATACTGGGCTTTTGTTATTTCGCTTTCATATTTAAAGCACCAATTCTGTTTATACCAACTATAAAAGCGCTTTTTGCTTATATATAAATCAGTTTCGGGGATATTCTTTGATTCTTCACAAGTATAAAAGCCATCATCACTATTTTTGAAAACTATATAATTTTCACTGTAATAATAATCAAGTATATCTTGAATCTCTGTAACCTGAAACTCAATTTGATTCTCACTATAGTTCACATAATCTACAAGAACCTTTATTTCAGAGCCTTTTTCCTCAAGCTCTTTTCTCTTATAAGTTTCATAGCCCCAAACGCTTAAAGGAATTATAAACTGAACTGCAAGTATTATTGAAAGAATTATTGTACCTTTTTTATTTTTCATCATCTTCCACCGCCTTATCCAATTCAAGCTGTTCTTTTTTGATTTTCTTTGAGATGCAGAAGTTTGCACCGAAAAGAGATACACCGCTGATTAAGAACATAAGACCGACTGTTACCATGTTCCAATCGAATGCGGAAAGCACGAAGAACATCAATATAAGGAGCATTATCAGACCAACATTAAGGTTAAAGTAATTCTTTTCGTTTGCGCCTTTAATGAGCATCACAAGACCTTCTGCGAATGTGATTGCGAAAAGAATAAGACCAATCCACTCTACTGATTTGAACACACAACTGAACAATGCTACAACTGCTCCAGCACCGCCCAGATAGCAGAAAACTGACTGATATTTATTTTTATCAAGGGCTTTTTCACCGATAATAAAGCCGATTGCAAGAGTTGCAACAGTTAAAATTACGGTTATAATGTTTTCAGCTCTAATGAAATTCAGCCAACCAAAATTCTCATCATAATCATAATAAGCTTCGCCCATCAGATGGAAATAAGTTGAAAAGATTGAGCCGATTGCAGTTCCCAAAATACCGATTGGGTAGAAAGGCATTGACCATCCATCGTTTTTATTTAAAGCGTATATACAAACCGCAAGTGCCAAGGGTATTGAGTAATAGCCCCATTCAAGAGTAAACGGACTTATTGCAATCGACATAGCACAGGATGCCAGAACTGAAATCCAACAAGAATATTCATATCTTGCATCAGTGACATTCTTTCTGTTGAAGAATGTGAAAAGTAAACCTGCGCCAACCAAAGCAACCATTAAAACGATTGTTAAAATTTCGTTTCTTGTGTATTCAAGAACGCCTATTGAACCTGCAATTGAAAAGCCGTAGTAGAATACCAAAGGTGAAACGACCTTGAAGAAGCAGAGTATCGGCAGAATTAAAACTGCATCAATAAGTAAGCAAATCAAAGCACCTAAATGAAGCTCTAAAATCATACTTAAAAGTCCTACAGTTGCGGTAACACCTGCCGCCCAAAGAATTGATGCGCCCTCTCGCCAGGCAATATTATCGAACTTTTTCTTATAAGTATAAACTGCTGCACCCTGACCTAAAAGCAAAGGCACAAAAGAAACTGTTGCTTTTATAATATTGGGGAATTTGTCCCAAAGGGCAACCATAAGAATTATTACGCCTGCACCAATGAACAATGAGCCTAAAATGGAGAAAACCATAAACAAGGTTTTACTTGTTCTGACACTTTCCTCTAATTGGGTATTTCGCTTTTCTCCGTAAAGCAGTTCTTCAACCTCAACACCGAAAAGCTCAGCGATTTTTTGAATCATATCCAAATCCGGTTGAGTTCGATTGTTTTCCCAGGATGAAACTGCCTGACGGGAAACGAAGAGCTTTTGAGAAAGTTCTTCCTGACTCATATTCTGTAACATTCGTAACCGTTTGATGTTTTTTGAAATTTTAGTCATTTTCATCACCTCTACCACCATATAAACATTTTAAATAAAAAATGTCACTACTTTAAAGAAAAACTGTTTGGCTACAATTTGTTGCCCCCATATTTTACAAGGCTTTTAGCGTTTCCGTTTTTCTTGACTTTAGTATAACTCCGCAAAAGAAAAAAACTGTCCGAATGTAACTTTCGGGCAGTTTTTTGTAATTTTTAGGCATTTTTTATATTTTAGTGCTTACTTTTATCGTCGCGTTCACGTATTACGAATCTTACGGGTGTACCCTCAAGACCGTAAACCTCACGAATCTGATTTTCAAGGTAACGCTGATAGCTATAATGGAACAACTCTGCGCTATTAACAAAGCAAACGAATGTTGGCGGTCTTGTTGAGGCTTGCGTCATATAATAAATTTTAAGGCGTTTACCTTTATCAGTTGGGGGTTGAACTCGAAGAGTTGCCGCCGCAAGAATTTCATTAAGCTGACCGGTTTTAATTCGCATTGCATTCTGTGTATCAACGAATTTAATAAGCTCATAAAGTCTGTCAACTCGCTGACCTGTCTTTGCAGAAATGAAAATGATAGGTGCAAAGGACATAAATGAAAAATCCTTCATTAACTGTTTGCGGTAGGAATCCATTGTTTTGCCGTCTTTTGCATAAGCATCCCATTTATTAACCGCAATAATGCAACCCTTACCCTGCTCCAATGCGCGACCTGCAACCTTACTGTCCTGCTCAGTGAAGCCTTCAAGGGCATCTATCATAATAACGCAGACATTGGCTCTTTCTACCGCCATATCTGTTCTTAAAACGCTGTATTTTTCAACTGCATCTTCAACCTTTGACTTACGACGAAGACCTGCAGT
Source organism: Acutalibacteraceae bacterium (assembly GCA_045542535.1). Classification (GTDB taxonomy): domain Bacteria; phylum Bacillota; class Clostridia; order Oscillospirales; family Acutalibacteraceae; genus DTU089. The sequence continues at coordinate 141,622 of JAZQLF010000007.1, forward strand.
ATCAATGAACATAAATTTGCCATGTTCATTTTCAACAAAGCTATCGGTAGCATCGCGGGTTGTACCTGCGATATTGGAAACAATCATTCTTTCCTCGCCGATAATCTTGTTAACAAGTGAGGATTTACCTACATTGGGCTTACCGATAACGGCAACCTTGATATAGTCGTCCTCGTCATTATCTTCTGTAAGATATTCTTCGGGAAGATGCTTTAAAACCTCGTCAAGAAGGTCGCCTGTTCCGTGACCGTGAACAGATGATACGGGAAACGGGTCACCAAGACCAAGGTTATAGAATTCATAAAGTTCCGGTGGCGGTGCGCCTAAGCCATCGCATTTATTAACTGCGAGAACAATGGGTTTACCGCTTTTCTGAAGCATTGTTGCAACCTCTTCATCTGTTGCCACAACACCATCACGAACATCGGTTACAAAAATAATTACATTGGCGCTGTCAATGGCAAGCTGAGCCTGACGGCGCATCTGAGAAAGAATAATGTCATTTGAATAAGGTTCAATACCGCCTGTGTCAACAAGAAGCATATTGTGACCCAACCACTCGCAATCACCGAAAAGACGGTCACGGGTAACACCGGGAGTATTATCAACAATTGCAAGGCGAGTGCCTGTAAGCTTATTGAAAAGCGTTGATTTACCAACATTGGGTCTGCCAACAATAGCAACAACCGGTCTTGCCATAATTATGCACCTCCGTTTAAGATTATATCAAGGAATACTGCACCGTCGTTTTCAACGGGTGTAACTTTAACATTCAATTCTTCGGAAAGTTCTTCCATTGTTACATCATCAAGGAATTTGTCTCCCTCGTTTCTTAAAGAAACCCGCGGAATTAAAAGCTCGTCACCCAAATCCAAGTCTTTTAACTGGGCTTTGAAATCCTCGCCGGTTATAAGACCTGCAACAGTAACAGTATCACCGAAAAAGTCATTTTTAATTTTTATTACATTAATATTTAAGCCGGGGAACTTTTCTTCTGCCCTTTTGCAAAGGTCAGAAATAAGTTTAAAAGCTGCATAGCCTGTTGCAACAGTGATATTTCTATTAACGCTATGCTTTTCAGCTTCTTCCAAAGCACTTAAAAACTCATCTTTTAAAAGAGCGCACATTCCCACACCATTATCAAGCTGAGAAAACTCGCCATAATACTCTGCATCAGGAAGCTCACGCCCTGCTACAAGATAAAACTCGTCCGAAGCATAAGCGAGATTTTTACCGCCGTTATAATAGGAAAAATGGGCATTGAACTCGTCAATTATATTGATTACATTCTCCGCCTCTTCTTTTGTATAAGTTCTCAAAGGGTAAAGTCCGTCACGATATTTCGTAAGACCAACGGGAACTGCAGCTATACTTTTAACGCTTGGAGAAAGCTTTGAAAGCTCTTCAAGAGAAAAACGAAGCTCATCACCGTCATTTAACCCCGGGCAAAGAACAAGCTGAGTATTCATATCAATATTGTTCTCTGAAAATCTGTCAAGAATTTTGAGAGATTCCCCTGCTTGAGGGTTTTTCATCATCTCTACGCGAAGCGACCGGTTCATGGTATGAACGGAAATATTGACGGGTGAAATATGCATATCAATAATTCGCTGAACTTCTCTTTCGCAAAGACCAGTTAAGGTTATATAGTTACCGAAAAGAAAGGACATTCTTGAATCATCGTCTTTAAAATAAAGAGTTTCTCTCATACCTTTGGGCATCTGGTCAACAAAGCAAAAAACACATTTGTTTTTGCAGGAATGTTGCTTGTCCATAAGATAGGTTTTAAATTCAAGCCCTATATCTTTGAGCTCGTCACTTTTGCGAATATTTGCAGCAATTGTTTCGCCGTTTCTTAAAACCTCAATTTTTAGCTTACGGCTTTGAATATAAAAGCGGTAATCGAGAACGTCAAAAATTTCGTGGTTATTGATTTTTAAAAGCTCATCCCCTGCTAAAAGCCCTGCTTTTTCGCTATATGAACCGGGACAGATATTTTCAATAATAACAGACATTCTCTCACCACCTTCAAACATTTAAACTATGTTCATTACAGTCCAATAGGGCGGGGAGAATTTTCCCACCGCCCTTTGAAATCAGAAATACGTACTATTACAGATTATTCTGCTACTTCGATAACCTGTTTGCCGTTGTAGTAGCCACATGCTGTGCAAAGTCTGTGAGGTCTTTTGAACTCACCGCATTTGGGGCACTTTACAAGTGCTGCTGCATCCATTTTCCAAACGTTGGATCTTCTTTTGTCACGTCTTGCTTTAGAAACTCTTCTCTTAGGTACTGCCATTAGTACTACCTCCTAATAAGATTTAAATAATTAACTAAATTAATCATCCAAAAGCTGTAAAAGCACTTCCATTCGCGGGTCGATTGGGGCTTTACAGTCACATTGGGTTTTGTTAAGATTCTTGCCACAAGTTGGGCAAAGACCTTTACAGTTTTCGTTGCAAAGGTATTTTGTGGGAAGAGCGAGATTAACATCTTCCTCAACAAGCTCGTCAAGGTTAAGTCGCATATTGGGCACCTCGAGGAAATCGTCATTATCTCCACTTTCAAGGGCAACAACGAGAGTATGCTCAACAGGGAATGAAAACTGCGAAATTACATTCTCCGCGCAACGATCGCAAGGTGCTTCGTATTTAAGCGCGGCACTTGCCTTGAGGTTAACGATACCTGCTTTGTTTTCAACTGAGCCGCAAACCTTTACGGGCTCGGTAATGGGAGCAAGTCCTGATACTTCTATTCCGCTTAAGGAAAGCTCGTAATCAAAGGGAACTTTTAACCCATCGGTATTAAAAACTGATTCAAGTTCGATAATCATATACTATACCTCTCAACATACCCAAGTATTATATTATCTAAATCGTATTTTGTCAATAAGAAAAGTTAAATTTTCTCCATAAAATAATCCCCTCTTTTACAGAGGGGATTTAAAATCTCATCAGATTTTCTGTGCACTCTCGAAGAGAGCTGCGGGAAGTTTGGATTCGTCTTCAGAAACTGTGAATACGATATCGATTTCGTTTTCAGCAGAAACTTTGCTGAGCTTGTTGATAAGAGCTGCAAAAGCATCATAATCTCTGCCAACGATTTTAAATGTTGCGTCAACGAAAATTTCTGTAATATCGTGGTCCTGAGCGATAATGCCGCAAACCATACCATAGAAAGCATCGCAACCTTCAACACCGAATCTCTCGGTCTCGATAAGTCTTGCTTTGTGAGTTACTTCGTAAGTAAGTAAGGGAGATTTTTCAATGCAAACTACTGTTCCGTTTGAATTCTCAACTGCCTCGTTAATGAGATTGATAAGTCTCTTTGTTTTTCCGGAACCTTTGTTGCCGATAATAAGTTTAATCATAATGATTTACCTCCGTTGTTTATAATCTCGCCTGACGGCGATTTTTCCAAAATAATTTTTAAGTACGCAAGTCCTGTGACTTGCTTAAGAAAGTCTTGCTTCAAGAGCTTTCTTATGCTCCTCGTAACCGGGTTTGCCAAGAAGAGCAAACATATTCTTTTTATAGCTTTCAACACCGGGTTGGTCAAAGGGATTGATTCCGAGAATGTAACCCGATACTGCACAAGCTTTTTCGAGGAAATAAACGAGATAACCGAAATCATATTCGTTCATTTCTGAAATCTCAAGAACCATATTGGGAACTTTACCATCGGTATGGGCGAGAATTGTGCCGAGGAAGGCTTTCTGGTTAACATAGTCAACAGATTTTCCTGCCACGAAATTGAAGCCGTCACCATTTTCGGGGTCAAGTCCTATAATGAGCTCTTGCTTGGGTTTATCAAAGGTAACAACAGTTTCAAACATCACTCTTTCACCCTCTTGAACATACTGACCGAGAGAATGAAGGTCTGTTGAAAAGACTGCTGATGAGGGGTAAAGACCTTTTCCGCCTTTACCTTCGCTTTCGCCGTAAAGCTGTTTGAACCATTCATTCATCATTGTGTAATCAGGCTCATAGGAAATCATCATTTCCACGGATTTACCTTTACGGTAGAGAATGTTTCTCATTGCGGCATATTTATAACAATCGTTTGTATAAACGTCACCGTCTGCGAATTTTTCGCGGGCATCTGCAGCACCCTGCATCATAGAATCGATATTAATTCCTGCAACTGCAATAGGAAGAAGACCAACTGCTGTAAGAACTGAATATCTGCCGCCAACATCATCGGGAATTACGAATGTTTCATAACCCTCGCGGTCTGAAAGCTCTTTGAGAGTTCCTCTCGCCTTATCGGTTGTGGCGTAAATTCTTTTTGCGGCTTCTTCTTTGCCGTATTTCTTTTCGAGCATTTCTTTAAATACTCTGAATGCGATTGTGGGCTCTGTTGTTGTGCCCGATTTGGAAATAACGTTTACTGAAAAATCCTTACCTTCGCAAAGCGCAACTGCTTCTGCAAGTGCTGAAGAGGAAAGAGTATTTCCTGCGAAAATAATCTGAGGCTTTTCCAGTAAGTTACGGTTTTGGGATTTGCAAAATTCGATAGCCGCTCTGGCACCTAAATAAGAACCTCCGATACCGATAACAACAAGAACGTCGCTGTCGCTACGGATTTTCTCTGCGGCTTTTTTGATACGTGTGAACTCTTCCTTATCGTAATCGACAGGTAAATCTAACCAGCCGAGAAAGTCGTTTCCTGCGCCCGTGCGCGAGTTAAGAAGTTCAACCGCCGCCGTTACCTCGGGAGCGATACCTTGGACATCGTTTTCATTAACAAAGCCCTCAAGATAGCGTGTGTTGAGTTTTACTGACAAATGTTTCATCTCCTATAAAATTAAACTATTGATTACTATAGCAAACAACAGTTATATTTGCTAATATTCTACAATAAAACGCTACCGTTTTCAATAGAATTTTAAGATTTTTACAAAAATTTCTTACTTTTTAAAATACGTTAATGCATTATTAACGAATTATATTCTCGTTTATTGTTGCATTTACCGAATATAAGTTACTCTTTCCTTTTTCTATAACTGTAACACTTGCCGCAACGACCGTTGTGAGAAGCATTATCAATATTGCAACTACTGTAAAAGCAGTAAAAAGTTTATTGAATTCTTTCATTTTTTTATTTCCTTATCTAACATTTTCACAAGGCTCTCCCCTATAAGCGTCGCAGAATAAACTGCTTCTTCCAAGGTATTGGCATCGGTGCCGAACTCCAAAAGCAAAGAGCAGGGAGTTGCTTCCATATTGTATTTTCTGTTACAAAAGAAAATGGGGCGCATAAGACCATCATAATTTTCTTCGGTAGTATCTTGCAGCTGCAAAGCAAAGGTTAAATTCTGTTTCCAATTCGGGAAATCCTCCACCCCATCCCCTTCGCAACCGCTTATTATCATAACCTGGGCGGCTTTTTTGCCGTTAATTTGGGCGGTTGGCTTGGATTTAGTTCCGCCGCTATAATGAATGGCATCCCGATGAACATCAAGAGTTATTGCAATTGAAGGGTATTTTTTCAGATATTTCTTAACGCTCTCCCAAGAGCGACTGTAAGCGCCATTGTAACTGCTGTCATAAATTGTTTTATCGTGAATGACCTTATACCCTGCATCTTCCAGAGTTTCTGCAAGGCTTTCCCCCACTCTCACCATATTTTTGGCAGAGTCTTTTGTACGGGAATTATATTCATTGGAATACCAACCCTCATCAAGAAGCTCATAACCTTCTGTGGTATGGGTGTGATAAATCAAAATATACGGCTCATCTTTCGTAGCATTCTTATATTGGGGAGATGTATTTAAAAGCTTTTTTATATTTATGCTTTCATCTGTTTTGTTATTAACCTCAACATTGCCATAGGAAGTTCCCGTTGTGCTTGTACAAAACTGTTGCTCCTTAATATCTCCGCTTTTTTTGAGCTTTTTATATAAAGGTTTAGCTTCTTCCATTAATTTCAAAATATCTTTAGGTGTTTGATAACCTGATGGCACATTATACCCACCGCCACCAAAGCCAAAAGGAGAAAACACTTTCTCTTCTTTTGTAGAACTTGCTTTTTCTGAAAGAACGCTTTGAGCGACATTTTCTTTTGTTTCAAAAACAAAAGAAACCCCTTCTAAAAAGCTGTTTGTTATATAATCACTACCGAAAATTGTTGAAATAACAAGAGTCGCACATATTAAAACACAGAAGAAATCATCTATAAAAAAGGATTTTCGTTTCAACAAAACACCTCCCATATAAAATATGAAACTTGTTTTGTTGTTATTACATCAGAGCGTACAATTCCTTTGGTGTTAAGGTAGGTTGCAGGGCGCAATTAATTGAAAGTGCAAGAAGATATGAGGCGTTTTTCACAAGTAAATCAATATCTTTCGGGGCAACAATCATTCTCTCGCCATTCAAAAGCTTTGTTTTATCAAGCTTTTCCGGAGAAACACCCGAAAGCTCCGAAGAAAGTGAAATTGCATCCACAACAGTTGGAACACCTATAGCAATTACAGGTACACCAATAAAATTTTCGTCAATTCTCGCTCTTGTATTACCTATACCTGAACCGGGTGCAATTCCCGTATCAGACATCTGTACCGTTGTTCCCAGCCTTTCAACACTACCTGCCGCGAGAGCATCAATTGTTATAACGCATCGAGGCTTAACCGCCTCACAGATGCTTTTTATATACTCACCCGACTCTATTCCCGTTTTACCTAAAACGCCTGCAGAAACCACTGCTACAGGGCGCAATTTCTCAGAAAAACCTGCTGCTTTCTGTACTTCTCTTCCGATATGCCTTGTGGCAAATATCAACGACGCAGTATTGGGTCCGAGAGCATCTGAAGTAATATCTTCATTCCCTACCCCTGCTACAAGTACAGTCCCCTCACATTCAGGTAAAACCTGTTTTATACTTTCAATAAGGGCATTAAGCCTTCCGTCACTTACTGCCGCTTCGTTTGAAAAAGGATTCATTTCAAGAGTAATATATTTTCCCACACCCTTTCCCAATCGTTTTGCCGCTTCTTCAGTTTTAATCTCGATTATAGTTGTTTTGCACTCATCGTTCTCGGTTTTGAAAACCTCAACACCGTCAATATCTTCGTTAATCATTTCCCTGCGTTCAAGAGCAAGGTCCGTTCTGAAATCCAAAAAATCACCTCAAAAGTATTATTGGTACGGAATTCCTTACTATACAAAAATAATATTTATCGGTAAAATATTGAAATACATTTTATAATATGGTAAAATATTCGGCGATAATTTGAAAAGGAAGTTATTATATGAAACTTGGTATTGTTGGTCTTCCCAACGTTGGTAAAAGTACACTTTTTAACGCACTTACAAATGCAGGTGCTCAGGCAGCAAACTACGCTTTCTGCACAATCGAACCCAATGTAGGCGTTGTTGCAGTTCCTGACAAGCGTCTTGATGCACTTTGCGAAATGTATAACCCCGTTAAAGTTACCCCTGCAACAATTGAATTTGTTGACATTGCCGGTCTTGTTAAAGGCGCTTCAAAGGGTGAAGGATTAGGAAACAAATTTCTCTCTCATATTCGCGAGGTTGACGCTATAATCCACGTTGTTCGTTGCTTTGATAATGACGATATTATGCATGTTGACGGTTCTGTTGACCCTCAGAGAGATATTGAAACAATTAACCTTGAGCTTATTCTCTCGGATGCTGAAATTCTTCAGAGAAGAATTGACAGAACAACAAAAGCTATGAAGGGTGACAAAACTCTCGCTGCAGAGCTTTCTATTCTTGAAAAAGTTAGAGAAGCTCTTGATAACGGCATTTGTGCTAGAGCAGTTGACCTTACAGACGATGAAAAGGAAATCCTTGATTCAGTTGCTTTACTTACATCAAAGCCCGTTATTTACGCTTGTAATATGAGCGAAGAGGATTTCGCTTCTAAAATTGACTCAAACGCTCGTTATAACGCAGTTAAAGCTCTTGCAGAAGAGGAAGGCAGTCAGGTTCTTCCCATTTGCGCAGAGCTTGAAGCACAGATTGCAGAGCTTGACCCCGAAGAAAAAGAAATGTTCCTTGCAGAGCTTGGTGTTTCAACAGGCGGTCTTGATTTACTTATTGAAAGAAGCTATGACCTTCTCGGTCTTATGAGCTATCTTACAGCAGGTCAACCAGAAGTAAGAGCCTGGACAATTAAGAAAGGAACAAAAGCTCCTCAGGCGGCAGGTAAAATCCATTCCGACTTTGAAAGAGGCTTCATTCGTGCAGAGGTTGTTTCCTTTGATGTTCTTATGGAATGCGGTTCAATGGCTGTTGCAAAGGAAAAAGGTCTTGTTCGTTCCGAAGGTAAGGAATATGTTATGCAGGACGGAGATATTGTATTATTCAGATTTAACGTTTAATATCTAAGATATATAAAAAAGGTTTCGGATTTCTCCGAAACCTTTTACTTTTTATTCAGCTAATTTATAGTGTCTTAAATAAACACCAACTGTTTTATCGTAGTCAAGAACGTGAATAAATGAACCATCTTCCATGGGGAAAACTGTTACGCCTTCAGCCTCGTTACCTGCGGCAGAGGGAAGAGAGCGAGTGCAAAGCTCTTTAACAAGACCGGTTTTTACATCAACGGTAATAATTTTATCGTCATTACTGTCTGCAATATCGGAAGATAGATAGAGAATTCCGTCATAAGCTTCTCCGCCTTGAATACGAACAACGGGAGTTGACAAAGGAATCACGTGTGAAAACTCCATAGTTCCAAGGTCAAAGGCGAGAATTTCAGAAACTTCATTAAACTGAGAGCAATAGAGATAACCGTTATCGCCGTCAACACAGCACCACGGAATACCGTCAGGGAGATTTTCATTAGGAAGCTCGAATACTTCGACCATTTTAAGACTACGAGCATCATAGGTTATAATAAGTGGTAAATCCTCTGCTTCGTTTTCAACTGCCGCATAGATTTTGCCATCATAATAGCTGATTCCGCCTACATGGTCGCTACCGTAATTATTAACATATTCAGAGGGAATGGGAGAATCATTTTTAACAAGCAGCTCCATAGTTTCTGCATCCCATTTTGCAAGGCTTGTCATACCGAAAGCGGTAAGTGAACCTGATGTGTAATAATACTTGCCGTCAGTTGCAACACCCTGACCTGAAGTAAACGCATCAAGAAAAACAAGCTTATCTTCTCTTACAAGCTCAACCTCTGGAGTTGATGTTGCATCACCTGCATCCATTATGCCGGTAAGAAGCATACAAATAGTTACCAAAACACTTAAAAAAGCATCAATAATATGTATTCCTGTCATTTTACTTACTCCTTAAATCAATATGTTAATAGCATATACTAAATTTTATCTTTTTTCAAGTGTTTTTATTTTTAAGCATTGATAATTAAATAGATACAATGTATAATGCAAAGGAAAGTTTTTATATAAAGGTGCAAATATGGAATACAAATACGAAATACACGCTCACACCAAAAATACAAGCTGGTGCGGACAGTTGGATGCAGAAGAGCTTGTAAAGAAATATAAAGAAGCCGGTTATTCGGGTATAGTTATTACAGACCACTATTCCCCTATGACTTTCAATATTTCAGAATTTTTTAATAAAAAGAAAGCGTTAGACCACTATCTCCAGGGCTACCGAAAAGCGAAAGAATTTGAAACAGAGGATTTTTCAGTTCTTCTTGGTACAGAGTTAAGATTTTACGCTACTGTTAACGATTATTTAATCTACGGCGTAACAGAAGAAATGCTTTATGAACTCCCCTTTTTGCTTCCTTTATATATAAAAAGAGCAAGTAGATTATTCAGAGAAAGAGGTTGCCTTTTTCTTCAGGCACACCCTTTCAGAAAGTTTATAACAAGAGCCAATCCTGAATACCTTGACGGAGTTGAAGTTTTCAACGGCAAAGCTGATAAAGAAGCAAATGACAACTCTCTCAAATGGGCAGAAGAAATAAACGCAAAAATCAAAACAAGCGGAAGCGACTGCCACAGAGAAACGGGCGTTGGTTTAGGTGGAATTATCACAGAAGAGCCTATAAAAACAAATGATGACTTAATAAGAATCCTCAAAAGTGGGAAATATAAATTAATAAAAAACCAACAATAAAATACCAATAAAAAACTGCTATGATTTGATGATTCAAATCATAGCAGTTATTCTTATATTTCTTTTAAAACTCTTCTCAAAACTTTTCCGTTAAAGCTACGGGGAATTTTATCAATCTGAATGATATATTCGGGAACCTTATAGGGTTCTAAAAGCCCCGATAAATGTGAACGAAGAGCAATGGGGTCAAAAGCATAACCGTCTTTTATCTGAACAAACAGCTTCGGAACGCTGCCTTTGATAGAATCGGGAACACCTATACAACCGCAATCAGCAACTGATTCGTGTTTTTTTGCGGCATCTTCAATTTCTTCGGGAGAAACCTTATTGCCACCGGTGTTAATAACATCACCTTTTCTACCTAAAAGTATGATGTCACCGTCCTCATCAAAATAAGCTTCATCATTGGAATAAATGAATCCGTCTGCCATTACTTTCGCGGTTTCATTCTCGTCATTCCAATAGCCAAGCATATTCATTCTGCCATAGCTTGCAACAAGACCTGTATTATCGGGAGAAGATTTAATTTCATTTCTGTCTTCATCAACAATTACAATTTTTACATTATGTGCAGGTTTACCTATGCATTTAAGCTTATCGTTATCTGTGTTAAAGTCATAAATACAGATGCAACCGCTTTCTGTACTACCGTAAAAATTATAAAGTCTTGTATTGGGAAGCATAGCTTTAATTGCTTCCATGTCTGCAACAACAAGAGGTGCAGAACCGAACTGAATATAACGAATCACATCTTTATATTCTGCAAATTTATTTTTAGAAAGCTTAAGAAGAACGCTCAAAGCAGTAGGAACAAGGTCTAAAGAATTAACCCCGTATTGATCCATCATCTGGAAGAACTTCATAACATTCATAGCACCGGTAATGAGAACTACAGTAGCACCTTTTACCATATTACCGTAATATCTGCGAAGACCGTGAGAATGGTTAAGGGGTGAAGGAATCAATTCCACATTATCTTCAAGCATTTTCACTCCGTACATAACATTCTCAGCCAATGCGATATTGTTATCGTGGGAGATTATAATACCTTTTTCGGCACCGGTTGTACCTGTGCTGAACAATATCTCGGAAACATCATTGCTTTCCGGGAAAGCTTCGAAGGCATATTCTTCCTGAGAAGCTGAAGCTTCAACCAATTCAGCAAGAGTAAAAACCTTAACACCTATATCTTCTTGCGCCGGCTTCATTGTAACTGCAATTTTCGCCTCACTGACAGATATAAGTCTTACCATTTTATTCCAAGCGCAATTTCTTTCAACAGGAACAAAAACTGCACCTATAAGCTGAATAGCTAATTCTAAACCAAGATAAGAAATTGTTTGAGAAGCTTCAACCAAAACTCTGTCGGATTTTTTTACGCCCAAGGAAATGAGCTGCGAAGCCATTTTACAGATTTCTTCCTTGTACTGTGAATATGTAACTGAACGACTTTCGTCAGCAAGACACAATTTATCAGGTGCACTTTGGGCATGAGAGAAAACTGCTTCTACAACAGAATGGAACATACTAACCTCCTAAAAATCAAACCGTACTGAATGCGGGCCAATAAGTTAACAATAAATAGCTCAGAACAGACATCAGAATTATAATGATAACTGTAAGGGGTGCACCCTCTTTGAGCATATATTTAGGCTTCAAGCCGTAGCCTACAGGAATTGCACGAATTGATGTAGGCAACATATAAGAAAGATTAACACCGATTGATGCAATATAAACATAGGGAATCGGGTCTTTGCCTATACCCTGGGCAATGCTTATAACAATAGGTATCGCAACAGCAGCAGTTGCAGTATTACTTGTAATATCTGACAAAATAACAGTAAGCGCTATAATAATTAATATTGTAACAAATCCCCCTGTTAAGTTGGCAGAAGAAACTAAACTACCAATTGCAGCTGCGGCTCCGCTTTTATTAATAAGTGTCCCTAACGCCATACCGCCGGCAAAAATATAAATAAGATCCCAGATCATTTTTCCCTGGGCTACCTTCCAGGACATAACCTTTGAGCCGTCTTTATGCTTCATAAGGAAAGCCAAAATTCCGCAAATAATAAATACGTACGCCGGTTTTAAGCCCGGTAAATAATCCTGATACAGCTGACGACAGAAAGACAATACCGTAGGGATTACAAACAATGCCAATGACCATTTTTCTTCCCTTGTCATAGGTGGCATTTCCTTGTAAACAGATGCAAAATACTCTCTTGAACCTGCTAATTTTTCATCTTTCTTGCAATGCCTTGTTAAGTAAATCAAATTACTTACCACAAGAACAATCAATATGGGTAAAAATCTGATTACCCATCCGATATACATATATTCTTCGCCGGTTAACTGCTCAATATAATCAACAGTAATAAGGTTCATTGCACCGCCTAAAGGTGATGCCAGACCACCCACACCGGCTGCATAGGCAATAGTAAGAAGAATCAAAGACCCATTTTTGCTTGTTGAAATATCGCCTTCGCCGATAAATTTAAGCATTGATACTGCAACGGGTGTTATGGTAGCGCAAACAACCGCATTGGGCAAAACCGATGACAACAATGCAGACAAAACATACCAGAAAATTATCTGAGTAGTAAGCTTTCCGCCTACTAAAGAAAGGCTTTTAACTGCAATTCTTTTATCAAGTCCTGTAATATCCCAGGAAACAGAAAGGATTGCTGCACCAAGTAATAAAAGGATTGTTTCGGATGCATAGTTGGAAATTACAGAGGGCATATCTACCAACTGAAATACCGCATTAATTGCTATTGGTAAAAATCCAGTAACCGCATAGTCCACAGGCCCTGTAATCCACCAAAAAGCCATCCAAAAAACTGTACCTATAGCTCCGCGGGCAGAAGCTTCTGAAAAAACTGTTTCAGGCAAGAAAAAGTAACATGCCAAAAACAACAAAGGACCTGCTAACAAGCACAACAGATTCTTTTTATTCTTCATTATTGTAACTCCTCAATCATTTCCCACATTGTTTCAACAGATTGGAAATATTCAGGCTGAAGATATTCCATTGTAACGGAAACGCCGAAATTCTCCTCGATGAGAGAAATGATTTTAACCATTGAAAGAGAATCAACTGTACCGCTGTCAACAAGTGCTTTCTCATTTTCAAAATCAATGTTGGGGAATGTTTCTTTCAATAAAGTGATAAGTTCGTTCATTTTTAAAACTCCTTTTTGTTAATCAAAATTGTTCATATATAAAGCTACCGGCATCATAACCGGGGCCGTATATTCCGAAAACTATAACTGCGAAAATACCGATTAAGAATATCAACCAACGGAAAACTATTCCCTGCTGATTTATTTTCTCTCGCAGTTTCATTTGCTCCTGAAGAATATCTACAACTAAAAGTACACCGATTGCAAAAATCACCAAAGAAATATCATCGCGATCAAGACCATAGTTGTAAATTGCGTCACCTAAAATGTTTTCGATATCAATGGATACCAACATTCGCTTGAAAATGCTTAAAGATACCATAAAACGAGGTGCGCGGAAGAAAACTCTGCCTATTGTGCAAAGAGTGAATGTTCTGAACATCTGCCACAATTTCCAGGAAAAGCTTTCTGTATCGATTTTAAGCTTATTATTAAGCCATGCACCTGCATCCGCAAAAACAACACCTGCAACCATTATTACTGCATAGTACATACCCCAAATAACATAGTTCCAGGCTGCACCATGCCAGATACCTGTTATCATCCAAACAACAATTATGGGGAAAGATGAGGTAACGATTTCTGCAATCTTCTTATTCTTGCAAGTCTTTTTGAAATTCTTTACAGGCTTACTCATTGAAGCGGGATAATATATGTAATCTGTAAACCAATCGCCTAATGAAATATGCCATCTGCGCCAGAATTCCGGAATGGTTTTTGAGAAATAGGGATGATTGAAATTCTGCTTCAATTTGATTCCGAACATTTCAGAAACACCGGAAACAATATCAATACAACCGGAGAAATCTGTGTAAATCTGAATAGAGTAAACAATTGTGGCAATAGCTAAAATTACACCATAGTAATCCTGGTAATTATCGTAAATGCTGTTTACAAAAATATTAAGTCTATCTGCTATAACGAGTTTCTTGAAAAGACCCCAGACAACTAACTGCGCACCGCTTACAACGGTTGTTCCGTCGAATTTAAGCTTTTTATCAAGGGGCAACTGAGCTTTGAATTGATTATATCTGTCAATGGGACCCTGAACAATATGAGGGAAATATGAAAGGAAAACCGCATAGTTTACAAAGGATTTTTCGTAGGCATAGCGTTTCCAGAAGATATCGAGAATATAACCGATTGACATAAAAGTGTAGAAAGATATACCTAAAGGTACGATTATACTCAGAGCATCTGCATTTGAGGTATCTAAAAGACTGTCAACGGTTTTCAAGATAAATTTGGTATATTTGCAAACAACCAAAAGCGCCACAACAATAACCAAGCTCAAAACGAGGACAACTTTTGCCTTCTTTTTATACTTTGCTCTGACGACTTTCTTTTCAGCAGGAACTGTGCATTGCGCAAGTTCCGTTTTTTCTTTTTCGTATAACTTTCCTATACCCAGTCCGCCTAAATAGGTAACAAGCATAGTTGATGCTAAAAACGGTACGTATTTTACATCAGCAAAGATATAGAAGACAATATTTGATAAAAGTAATATGTATTTCTGACATTTACCGGGAACTAAATAATAAAAAAGTAAAGTAATTCCCACAAATAAGAAAAATGAAAACGATTGATAACTCATATAGCAATATCAGCCTTTCGACACAGATAAAATCAGTTTACATTTTATACTACTTTCAGTAAAAAAACAACACTTTGCACCAAAATTCACAATTATTTTCAAAATTTTAACAAATTAGAAGTAACATGTTTTATGTTGTTAAACTTTTTACTATATAAAGAACCAAAAACAAAAACAGACTGTCGCACAAATATGTACAACAGTCCGTTAAATTAATTTTATTTAATCATTGATTCTTCCCATGAAGCGTAGGGTTCGATGCCGAAGATGGTTGCTACTGTGGGAGCAACGTTTGCAAGACCAAATGCGCCGTCTTTAAGCTCGTAGGAATTCTTGCTATATACGATGAATGGAACTTCGTTGAGAGAGTGTGCTGTTCTGGGAGCAACATTACCCTTTTTGTCCTTTTCAAGCATTTCGTCTGCGTTACCGTGGTCAGCAGTAATAAGAACTGTTACGCCACATTTATCTGCAGCTTTGAGAACTCTTGCAAGACCAAGGTCAACTGCTTCAACTGCAGTAATTGTTGCATCAAGGTTACCTGTGTGGCCAACCATATCGCCGTTGGGGTAGTTGCAACGGATGAAGTCATATTTACCGCTTTCCATAGCTTCAATAACTGCATCTGTAACCTCTGCAGATTTCATCCAGGGTCTTTCGTCAAAGGAAACCTTATCGGAAGGAATTTCCATATATGTTTCAAGCTCTTCAGAGAATTTATCACTCTTGTTACCATTCCAGAAATATGTTACGTGACCGTATTTCTGTGTTTCGGAAACTGCAAACTGATTCATACCCTTTGAAACAAGAAGCTCTGAAAGAGTGTCTTTGATTTCGGGAGGATTAACAAGGAAACGTGCGGGAAGCTTAAGGTCGCCGTCATACTGAAGCATACCTGCATAGCAAACGTCGGGCTTTGCACCTCTGTCAAATGCAGTAAACTCGTCATTATCAAAAGCCATTGAAAGCTCGATAGCACGGTCGCCACGGAAGTTGAAGAGAACAACACTGTCGCCATCCTTGATTGAGCCAACGGGCTCACCGTTTTCAGCAATAACAAAGGGAGGTAAATCCTGGTCGATAACGCCGTCGTTTTCTGCGCGGTAAGTTTCGATTGCTTCAGAAGCACTTGCAAACTGTCTGCCGATACCTTTAACGTGAGTATCCCAACCGAGCTTAACCATATTCCAGTTAGCTTCATAACGGTCCATTGTGATAACCATTCTGCCGCCGCCTGATGCGATTTTACCGCAGAATGTATCGTCATTAAGTTCAGCGAGAGTATTTTCAAGCTCTTCAACATAAACGAGACCTGATGTTGCGGGAACATCACGACCGTCAAGAAGAATATGAGCACGAACGCTCTTTACACCCTCTGCTTTTGCCTGTTTGAGCATTGCAATAAGGTGAGAAATATTTGAGTGAACGTTACCGTCGGAAAGAAGACCGATAAAGTGGAGAGTTGAACCCTTTTCGATGCAGTTTCCTGCGATTTCTTTCCAAGCAGTTGATTCATAGATTTTGCCGGATTCGATAGATTCATTAACAAGCTTTGCGCCCTGAGAATAAACCTGACCGCAACCGAGAGCATTGTGACCAACCTCGCTGTTACCCATATCGTCATCAGAGGGAAGACCTACTGCTGCGCCATGAGCTTTAAGTCGAACGTTGGGGCATTCTTTAAGAAGTTTGTCAAGAACGGGTGTGTTAGCAAGAGTAACAGCGTCACCAAGACCTGTTTTTGAATAGCCGATACCGTCCATAACAACAAGAAGTACTTTTTCAGACATTTTATATCACCTTTTAATTTTATCTTAACAGAAATTTCGGGCAGACGATAAGGTCTGCCCTACTATTTTTATTTAAATTAAACGCTTGCTGCTTTAACGATTACAGAGAAATCTGCTGCTTTAAGGGATGCGCCGCCGATAAGACCGCCGTCAACATCTACCTGAGCAAGAAGCTCTGCTGCATTAGCTGCATTCATTGAACCGCCGTACTGAATTGTTACGCGGCTTGCGCATTTGGGGCAATAGATTTCACCAAGAACTTCGCGGATTGCATGGTTAACTTCATTTGCCTGTTCTGCAGTTGCAGTTTCGCCAGTACCGATAGCCCAAACGGGTTCGTAAGCGATAATGATTCTGTCAAGTTCTTCGTTGGAAACGCCCTGAAGAGCGATTTTAGTCTGTGAACGAACAACTTCCATTGTAACGCCTTTTTTACGTTCGTCGAGAAGCTCGCCAACGCAAAGGATTACTGTAAGACCGCTGTCAAGAGCAGCTCTTACTCTCTTATTAACTGTTTCATCAGTTTCGCCGAAATACTGTCTTCTTTCGGAGTGACCGATAATAACATATTCAACACCGATAGCTTTAAGCATAGGAGCTGAAACCTCACCTGTGAAAGCACCGCTTTCTGCCCAGTGGCAGTTTTCTGCACCGATTTTGATGTTTGAACCGGCTGCTGCTTCCTGAGCTGCAAAGATGTCGATATAAGGAACGCAGAGAACTACGTCACAATCAGCATCTGCAACAAGGGGTTTCATTTCATTGATGATAGCTTTTGCTTCATCGGGAGTTTTGTTCATTTTCCAGTTACCTGCGATAACTGCTTTACGAAGTGATTTATCCATATCTATAAATCCTTTCACCTAAATATTTAATTATTTGTCGTTTACAGCCTCAATACCAGGAAGTGCTTTGCCTTCTAAGAATTCGAGAGATGCACCGCCACCTGTTGAGATGTGAGTCATTTTTGCGCCGAAGCCAAGTGTGTTAACTGCTGCTGCAGAGTCACCACCACCGATGATTGTAACTGCATCAGTTTCAGCAAGAGATTCAGCAACTGCAATAGTACCTTTTGCAAGGATGGGGTTTTCGAAAACGCCCATAGGTCCGTTCCAAACAACTGTTTTTGCAGATTTAACTGCGTCTGCGTAAAGCTCAGCTGTCTTGGGACCGATGTCAAGGCTCATCATATCTGCAGGGATTTTGTCTGCATCGCAAACTGCAACTTCGATTTCTGCATCGATGGGATCAGGGAATGCTTTTGTGATTGTAACATCAACGGGAAGAAGAATCTGAACGCCTTTTTCTTCTGCCTTTTTGAGCATATCTTTGCAGTAGTCAATCTTTGTTTCATCAAGAAGAGATGTACCTACGCTGTAGCCTTTTGCTGCAAGGAATGTGTAAGCCATACCGCCGCCGATGATGAGTGTATCAGCTTTGTTAAGAAGATTTTCAATAACGTTGAGCTTGTCTGCAACCTTTGCACCGCCGAGGATTGTAACGAAAGGTCTCTGAGGATCTTCAACAGCGTTGCCGAGGTATTTGAGCTCTTTACCCATAAGGTAACCAACTGCAGCTTCTTCAACGAAGGAAGCAACACCAACTGTTGAGCAGTGTGCTCTGTGAGCTGCGCCAAAAGCATCGTTTACATAGATATCGCAAAGAGAAGCAAGTTCTTTTGAGAATGCTTCGCCGTTCTTTGTTTCTTCGGGACGGAAACGAGTGTTCTGAAGAAGAACAACATCGCCATCGTTCATTTCTGCTACTGCTTTTTTAGCATTTTCGCCAACAACTACATCATCTGCTGCGAAAACAACGTCTTTACCGAGAAGCTCGGAAAGTCTTTTTGCTACGGGAGCAAGGCTTTCTTTTTCATTGGGGCCGTTTTTAACTTTGCCAAGGTGAGAGCAAAGAATAACTTTAGCACCATCTGCAAGAAGTTTCTGGATTGTGGGAAGAGCTGCTGTGATACGATTTTCGTCTGTGATAACGCCCTCTTTGAGCGGAACGTTAAAATCGCAACGAACAAGCACCTTTTTGCCTTTTGCGTTGATATCATCAACTGTTTTCTTGTTTAAAAGACCCATTTTTGATTACTCCTTTTAACATTTTTTATATTGTTAATTTTTTACCGAATATATTTTATACTAACTCCCCTCTTTTTTCAAGTATATTTCCCATTTTTTGCCCTATCATTTTCAACATTCTTTTAAAAGTTAAAACCGATATTTTTGTTATGTTAGGCTAAACTGTCATTTTTTCACGGATTTCCTGCAGAATTTTCTTTTCTCTTCTTGAAACCTGAACCTGGGACATTCCCAATTTCCCTGCAACTTCTGTCTGGGTTTTGGACATAAAATACCGCAATTCAATAAGCTTCCTGTCCTTTTCGGAAAGTTCTTTTATGCATTTATCGAGAGTAAGCTTTTCATTGATTTTTTCTTCTTCGCTGTCTATCGGAATATCAAACTGTTTTTCATCATTCTCTCCTTCCCCCGATGTGAGAGAAACAACAGGTTGAGAAGCAAGCAGCAATTCACTTGTTTCGCAGACACTCAAGCCTACTCTTTGAGCAATTTCGGTTAAAGTTGGCTCATAGCCTTTCTCATTTTCAAGCTTCTCTTTTTCTAACCAGATTTCTCTTGAGCGCTCTTTAAGAGAACGGCTTACCTTAACCGCTCCGCCGTCACGGAAAATACGCTTCATTTCACCAAGTATCGCCGGGACGGCATAAGTAGAAAAAACAAAGCCTAAACTCTCGTCAAATCCGTCTGCCGCCTTAATAAGACCAACACAACCTGCCTGAAACAAATCATCATATTCCACGCCCCTGTTTTTAAACCTTTGAGCGCAGGAATGAACAAGACCTAAATTATCTTTTATTCTTTTTTCTCTCAGGGTCATTTTGTTTTACCGCATATTCTTTTTTCTATGGTAACAGTTGTTCCCGACCCAACCTTTGAACGAACCCGAAGCTTGTCCGAAAAGCTTTCCATAACAGAAAAACCAAGCCCGGAACGGTCTCCGCCTACGCTTGTATAAAGAGGTTCTCTGGCTTTGTTCACATCTTCTATTCCGCATCCTTTATCACGAACGGTGATGCGTATTACCCCTTCTTCAAAAACAGAGCAGGTTATGTAAATCTTTCCTATCGTATCCCGGTAAGCGTGGACAATGCAGTTAGTAACCGCCTCGCTTACAACTGTTCTTATATCGCCCAATTCTTCAACAGTCATATCAAGCTGGGAAGAAAAAGCAGAAACTGCCACACGGGAAAAGCTCTCGTTAACAGAACGACTGTCAAAAACCATTTTCAATTCATTTATCTTTTTCATTTTGCTGCCTCTTTTCTTTGATTTATCTCGGCTAATTTTTCAATACCCGACATCTTCATAATCATATAATCGCGCTTCGAAAGGTTGTCCACCATAAGTTTCTTTCCTTTTCCCGAAACAAGACGGTAGCGCCCCATCACAAGCCCTACACCCGAGCTATCCATAAAAGTCACTTGGGAAAAATCAAGCACAAGAACTTGTGCGCTCTCAGTTGTGATAAATGCATCATCAATGGTGTCGCGTATTTCGGGAACAGTATGGTGGTCTATCTCCCCTTTTATAAACGCGGTTAATGTGTTATTTTTAAATTTTAACGTTACAGGCATTTTAATCCCTCCTATTTTTTCTAATTCTACTTTAAATTAATGAAAAAACTTGCCGAAAAAGAGCGAATGAAAAAAAAGAATTGCGCTATCTTGCGATAGCACAATTCTTAATTAATTTTCATTTCAGATAATTCCGTCTTCTTTCAAGAAGTTAATAAGACGTTGAGTATTTTTTCCGTCGTGGAAGTTAACCAACTTTGAATATCTGTTTTTCTGCTCTTCGGTCTGAGGATTATTATAATTGTTCTCAATAATCTCTCCGAGATTTTCGTCACTGTAAGCAAAATCACCGTAAACATTTTCCTCATTAAGCATAAGAGTGGTGGAAGGACCATACTGCATCATACAGTAATCCTTTTCCTCCCAATAGAAGATAACTCTTGCGCCACGATAAAAGGCATCGTAAGCAATAGAGGAATAGTCTGTAATAAGAACGGCGGTATCTTTCAGAATATCGTCATATCTTGCGTCAAGAACTATTTTCTTTGTAAGGTTTTCAGAAAGCTTACTGAGCTCATTTACAATAAGCGGATGAGGAAGAACTATAACCTTTTCTTTAAGATGCTCAGGAACTGCATCATAGAGTTTCATAAGCATTTTAAAATAGGGTGTTTCTGTAAAATCCGTTCTTGCGGTATTGATTTCCCAAGGTCTCCAAGTTGGCATTATAACGATTTTATCTGCATCTTCGTTATGAGTGTTGCGGTCAAATTTAGGAAGACCTGTTATATAAATATCTTCCTCATAATGTCTGCCGAGGGTGGTAAAATGGTCAGATTCCGCCTGAGAAGAAACGACAACTCTATATTTACCATTTAAATTCTTTCTCTTGAACATACCGCGGGATTCGGAGTTGAGAGAAACCATATACATAACGCCGTGCTGCAAGAACACATAGTTAAGATTTTTACTTGCAATTTTCTTTAATGCCAATACATTAAAGGTTTTAAGGTCAATTGAGTGAGCAATTGCTTCTGTTCCTATAAATGTTTTGGATTTGAAGAAGTATAAATAATGCTTGAAGGAATATTTATAGATTATATTGCTCAAATATTTTTCGGGAATTCTGTCAAAAAATTCATAGTCTTTAGTTACTATAAAATATGCATTCTGGTAACCCGAATCAATAAGATTTTCGAAAAGCACACTTGCACTTTCTTCATACTTTGAAGAGTTTTTCTCATAAAGAAGAACCAGTTTATCCGCCTTTTCCGAACGCCACAAAATCGACAAACCATAAGCAATAACCTGCTTGACTCTATGAGAAAATGCATCTGTAACATTTACGGAACGAACGTAAATATTAAGTCTGTTTTTCTGGGATTGTCTGAATATAGCTACGGTGGAGGTTTCCTTGTCAACATTCATAGGACCGCGAAGACCTAAGAAGAAGTTTCTTAACAATGACCAATAAATCATATGACATTGAACAATGAAACCGTATTCATCCTTATATTCAAGAGCGACCATATTTGTTGCAGGAAGATTTATAACATCTTCCATAGGAACGCTGAATGAATAAATACCGAAATGAGATTTGGAAACCTTATTTTTTAATGCAAAGAATTTGGGCTGATAACGATTATCTCCAACAAAAACAACTGTATCTTTAAGCGCTATAGGCTTTGCCGTCTTAAGACTAAACAAACTGATGCATTTCAAACATCCGCCTTTATTATAATACAAAGGAAGAATATTTTTCATTCGGGAATGTTTTCTTAAGCTTGCGTGAGCAATACCTGTTTCATTATTTTCCACATAGGCATTGTTTTCTTCTTCGCTAAGGTCAACAGCTTCAAAACCGTTAGCTTCCTCAAATTTATGAACGAAGTTATTTATTTTTTCGGTTCTGTTTTTAACTGCAAAGAAATTGCCGTGTTTTACATACTGCTTTTTGCCCTTTAGCTTGTTTAAAAGTCCTGAAATAATAACGTTACCGCAGGAGAAATCCACTACCAAATCCGGCTCAAAAGAGTAAAACATTCTTCCGGCTTCTCTTTCAAAAAAGCTGGAAAGTGTCTTTTGTGAAAGAACTGCACCAAATAATCTGAAGAAGATGAACACAAAAAATTCTTTAAAAGTAAACTGAAAAGCATTCAGAAGACCATAAAGGCTTATATTGGGGTCTATTGCCTCTATTGCATCTTTTTTTGCCTGAGAAAGATTACGTCTGTATGCAACAATATATTTATAATCAGGATTCTGTTCTGTAAAAATACGTAACCCTTCGAAATGGGCATTGGGAAGAACACCGCCATATACAAGGCAGGTTTTCTGCTTTTCGGGTGCGGTAGTTTCTATTTTATAAACATCGCTCTCCCCTGTTACAAGCATTTCAAAAAGCTTCTCACAACTATCAATACTGCCGTTGGGACAATATTCTGTCAAGAACTCCTGAGAAGCCTCATAAGGCTTTTGCATCTCGCTGACTACATCTTCAACCTTTTCCACAATTGCAAAAGGCAAGTCCTCAAAGGGCATATAAGTGCCTCGGGTGCTTAAATATTTTTCCTTGTCATAAGCAAAAAGAATAACCTTTTTACCCGTTATTGCAAAATCAAAGAAAACGCTGGAATAGTCAGTAATAAGACCGTCACAAGCATTTAAAATCTCATAGGTATCGTAATCACCGCTGAAATATTCAACATGCTTATATTTCTCGCAATTAATTTCCGAAGATAAGAGGAAATGCAAATTAACAAGAAGAACGGAAGAATCATCCAAACGATTATCAAATTCCTGAAGAATTTCTTCAGTTTCCTTGATACTTGCAGCTTTTTGCGCAGCGTTTGCCGCATCTCTCCAGGTGGGCATATATGCATAAATTTTCTTACCCTCGTAACCGAGTTTTTTCTTTAAATCCACACCTGCCTGAGCATCATAGAATATATAGTTTCTCGGGTAATTGGCAATAAGACTTTTACCTTTGTAAATATCACGAAGATAATAGTCATCCATAAACACATTTCTTGTAAACTCATTGGGGAAAAGGGCATAATCGCTCATTACATAGTTTTTCTGAACATTGCCCAGAGAACTAAGACTTGATTTATTAGCCTTACCCAAGGTTTTTAAAGGTGTACCGTGCCAGGTGTTGAAGAAAACCTGCTCTTCCCTTTTATTGAAATAAGGCGGAAAAGAGTTATCGGTCATTACATATTTCGCTGTTGCAAGATGTTTGAGATAAGCTTTTGAGTTTCTGATTGAAAGAATAACATCTTTAAAGCCATAAAACTCCATTCTTTTTCTGGCTTTTTCAATTGTATCTTCTGTTACAACAAAAGCGCAGGTATATTCCTGCCAACGAGGATTTGTCTTCAACTCTTTAAGCATAGAGAACATATTACCGTTGATATTCGAACCTTGTCCGCCTTCAAGAAGAACAAGCTTTTCATCAATAGGTAATTTGCAATATTCTATATATGCAGGTTCACAGTTGTTTTTTAGTCTTTTAAGTTTATTTACTTTTGATTTAAGCATTTTCACTCTACCCTTATTGAAAAAAGTAATACTTTAAAAATCTTCTTTATGTTCTCGGAACCTGGTCAACACCGTCAACAGTTTCCTGGAGTTGAAGGTCATTTTTTATCATTGTTGTGGAAACACCGGGTGTTCTTTCAAGGAACTTAACCTCGCAATATTCTTTGAGGTAGTCAAATTTGTCGCTTCCTGCCCAGTCATCGCCCATAACAACAACATCGATTTTGTAGTCTTTAATATCTTGAATTTTTTGCTCCCAGTTATTCTCGGGGATAACAAGGTCAACATATCTGATAGCTTCAAGCATTTTTTTACGGGTTTCATAGCTATGGTATGCTTTTTTACCCTTTGTGGCATTAAACTCATCAGTTGAAAGAGCAACAACAAGGTAATCACCTAATTCTTTTGCTCTTTTTAAAATACGGATGTGACCGTAATGTAATAAATCAAATGTACCATAGGTTAAAATTCTTTTCATTTTAATACCCCTAATCTGTCACAAATAATACCTGCCAAAGCAGTTGTATTATTTGCTCCTTTATTTTTAATGTATTTATCTGAAAACCTTTTAAGGTTATCAAAATCATAAGCACCGCTTTTAACAGCAGTTAAAAGGTCAGATTCTTCAAGAAACGAAACTGAAGGCATCTCATTTTTGATATCAATATTAAGACCTTGTTCTTCTTTATACTTTTCATAATCGGGAATGTAAAACCACAAGGGTTTATTAAGAAGTGAACATTCCAAAGAAGTTGCGGAATAATCCGAAATTATTCCGTAAGAAAGCTTTGCTAAATCGTAAGTGGAAAAATCGCCGTTAAATTCGTATTCGCCGTCGGTTTTAGTTGAGGGATGCACCGAAATAACCAAAGCATATTCTGAATCATTTTTAAAGGCATCGTAAAGCTTTTTTATATATTGTGCATCATTATCTCTGAATGTAGGAAGATAGGCAATAATTCTTTTGTTTTCATATTGAGGATTCAGCTTAATGAATTCATCATATTTTGATTTTCCATCTAAAATAACATCAACTCTCGGAAGAGAGGCTATCGTTATTTTATCTTCCGTGCAACCGAAAGCTTCGCAATAAAACTCGGCGGTCTTTTCTGACGGGGCTATAACTACATCGTAATTCTTATGCATACACATAGCCCTTGCAACGCCCAAATCTCTACCCTGGGCTTTACCTGCCGACTGCAAGCTGAATTTCTTAACAGCTCCCAAAGCATGCCATATCTGAAATACAGTTAAATCTGATTTATGATTAAGGCAAGAAACAGGGATTGAATAAGTATCTGTTATAGCAATTTTAGCAGTTGCAATTTCCCACATATCTCTCAAGATAAAGAAAATATAAGAAACCGAAAGACCGCTTTCGTCTTTAAGACGGCAAAGCCTGAAAACCTGCTTGGTTTCGGGAGAAATTTTTGAAATCTCTTCTGAAAGCATTTTCATATCTTCGGATTTTTCGTTGCTTTGACGAGAAAGCCAGACTATTTTATTTTCGGTTTTTCTGAGCTTCATAAAGGCATAAAGAACTCTTATGAAAACAACAAAAAGTTTAATTATTATCAATTTCATAAAACACCTTAGAAAATCATATATAGTCTATTATATTTTATTGCAAAACAAGAAAATTGTCAAGAAAAAGGACGAATTAGGAATGTTATTGTAAACCACCAAACTTTATGTTATAATCCAAACTGTTATCAGGGGAAACAGGTGAAAATCCTGTACGAGCCCGTCGCCGTGAGGTGCATTAATGTTTTTATTCTACCTGCTTGCCGCAAAGCAGGGACAAGCCATTGGATTTTTCCGAGAAGGCGAATTAAAACGCACCGAGTCGAAATACCCGTTAACAAAACCTCTTTTAAAGACATTGTCTTGACTGCGAGCGCCGGTTTTAATGAAAGAGAAATTAATTTATAAAGGAGAAAATCCAAATGAAAATGACACGCACGAAAAAAGCGTTGTCGTTCATCCTTTGTATTGTGCTTATTGCGGCTATTGCACTGTTTACAACTGCTTGTAACGACAACAAAACAGACGATACCACCACTACAACAACCGGTGCGGTATCAACAACCGAAGCTCCCGAAGCAACTGTTCTCGGCCAGGGTGAAACAAAGTTCACATTTACTGTTACGGACCTTGAGGGTAAGGAAACAGTTTTCCAAATCAATACTGATAAGAAAACCGTTGGCGAAGCACTTTTAGACCTTGAGCTTATCGCAGGTGACCAGGGTGATTACGGTCTTTATGTTAAAACCGTAAACGGCATAACTCTTGACTATGATAAAGATGGTGCTTACTGGGCATTCTACGCTAACGGAGAATACGCAACAAGCGGTGTTGATGTAACAGATATCGTTGCAGGAACATCCTATGCTTTCAAGGCTGAAAAAGCATGAAACTAAAGCTTAAAGAGGCGGTAATTTTCGGTATGCTTGGTGCGGTTATGTACGCATCAAAAATACTGCTCGATGTTTTACCCAACATTCATTTAATAGGCACTTTTATCGTAGCAATAACTGTTGTTTATAGAAAAAAAGCCCTCTACCCTATTTACGTTTTTGTATTTCTTACAGGGCTTTTGGGCGGTTTTTCAATGTGGTGGATTCCCTATTTATATATCTGGGCAATTCTTTGGGGCGCGGTAATGCTGTTACCCAAAAACCTACCACCAAAAGCTACACCCATTATTTATGCAATTGTTTGCTCATTGCACGGTTTTTTATACGGAACTCTTTACGCCCCTGCACAAGCCTTGATGTTCGGGCTTGATTTTAAAGGTATGATAGCCTGGATTGTGGCAGGTCTTCCCTACGACGCAATTCACGGAGTTAGCAATTTTATATGCGGTTTAGTCCTTATTGTTCCGATTATAAGTGTTCTGAAAATTGCAGAGAAAACTGCGAGAAAAACATAAAAAGACGACTGTTTCTAATTCAAATTAGAAACAGTCGTTAATTTTATACCATCTTTTCCTGTTTAACCTTGTGATCGATAACGTGTCTTGATTTAAGTTCATTCATTATATCATCAACAGAAATACCCATTTCAATCATGAGAACGAGAACGTGGTACATAAGGTCGGAGATTTCATAAATTGTTTCCGCCTTATCGTCTGCCTTACCTGCAATAATAACCTCGGTGCATTCCTCGCCAACCTTTTTGAGAATTTTGTCAATTCCCTTTTCGAAAAGGTAGGTTGTGTATGAGCCTTCCTTTGGGTCAAGCTTTCTGCCCTCAATTGTATCAACAAGGCTCTGAACACTGAATGCAGGTGCAATTTCGTCATTTTCAAAAACTGTATTGAAGAAGCAGCTTTCCTCACCTGTGTGACAAGCGGGACCATCCTTTTTAACTCTTACTGTAAGAGCATCCATATCGCAGTCTGCGGTGATGCTTACAATATGCTGGAAGTTTCCGCTTGTTTCACCTTTGAGCCAGAGCTCCTGCCTTGAACGGCTCCAGAAGCAAGTTTTTTTCTTTTCAAGGGAAATACCAAGACTTTCCTTGTTCATATATGCAAGGGTGAGAACCTGGTTAGTTTCATCATCCACAACAATTGCAGGAATAAGACCTTTTTCATCAAATTTAAGCTTTTCTATATCAAACATATTATAACCTCACTGTTATGTTATTCTCGTTAAGAGTTTTCTTTAAATCATCAATTGTTACTTCTCCATAGTGGAAAATAGATGCCGCAAGACCTGCGCTTACATCGGGAACAGTATTGAATAAATCAACAAAATCCTGCTTACCGCCTGCGCCACCTGATGCAATTACGGGAACATTTACAATATCGCAAACTGCTTTGAGCATCTCGATATCGAAGCCCTTTTTAACGCCATCGGTATCGATGGAGTTAACAACAATTTCACCTGCGCCATTGTTTACGCCACGCTTAATCCATTCAAGTGCATCGAGACCTGTGTTCTCTCTTCCGCCTTTGGCAAAGACTTTAAACTGTCCGTCAACGCGCTTCACATCAACGGAAAGAACAACGCATTGGTCGCCGTATTTTTCCGCCGCTGCATGAATTAAATCAGGGTTTCTTATTGCACCTGAGTTAACGCTGACTTTATCTGCACCGCATTTTAAAACTCTGTCAAAATCATCAAGCGTATTAATACCGCCGCCAACTGTCAAAGGAATGAAAACCTTTGAAGCGGTTTGGGTAAGAATATCAGTAAAAAGCTTTCTGCCATCAGATGATGCGGTTATATCATAGAAAACAAGCTCGTCTGCACCGTGAGAGCTATAATACTCCGCTAACTCAACAGGAGAAGAAATTTCGTTAAGGTCTTTAAAATTCGTACCCTTAACAACAGTTCCGTTTCTCACATCGAGGCAAGGAATAATTCTTTTTGTAATCATTTAACTGCCTCCAATGCATCGCTTATTTTAATTGCGCCTGTGTAATAGGCTTTACCGATAATTGCACCGAAAAGGTTCATTTTGTTAAGAGCGGTAATATCGTCGAGAGTTGAAACGCCACCCGATGCAATTATATTAACACTGAACTTTTCGGAAAGCTCTTTATAAAGCTCTCGGTTTGTGCCCTGCATTGCACCGTCTTTTGAAATATCGGTGCAAATAACAGTTGAAACACCGATTTTCTGAAGCTTTTCAAAAAACTCAAAGGTGCCGTATTCGGATTTTTCAACCCAACCTTTAATAGCAACCTTGCCGTCTTTAATATCTGCACCTACTGCAATTTTGTCACCATAGGTTGCAATGGCAGTTCTTAAAAACTCTTCGTCGGTTACTGCTGCAGTACCTAAAATAACGCGGCTTACCCCTGCATCAAGATAGGCTTTAACAGTATCTATTGAACGGATACCGCCACCCACCTCAACATTCAAGGAAGTGTTTTCAACAAAGCTTTTTATTATATCAATATTGGGTGTTCCGCCGTCACGAGCGCCTTCAAGGTCAACTGTGTGAAGCTCAGTCGCGCCTTGACTTTCGAAATCTTTTGCAATTTCAATAGGATTTTCGGAATAAACTGTCAAATCATTATAATTACCCTTTAAAAGTCTGACAGCCTTACCCTCATATAAATCTATTGCGGGAAAAATTTTCATTGTATTACCTCATATTTCACAGAATGCTTTCAAAATTGAAAGACCTACATCCCCACTCTTTTCGGGATGGAACTGACAACCAAATATATTACCTTTTCCTACTGCCGCGGTAACGGGAATTCCATATTCGGAAGTGGCAATAACAGAGTCATCACAATCAGTTGCATAATAGGAATGAACAAAATAAACGAAATCTCCGTCATTGATATATTTGAAAATCGGACTTTTATCCCCTACAAATCGGAGAGCATTCCAACCCATATGGGGAATGTTAAGGTTTTCGGGTATTTTATTTTCCAAAGGCACCACGTTACCTTTGAGAAAACCAAGTCCTTCGTGTTCGCCATATTCAAAGCCTTTCTCAAAAAGCAACTGCATACCAAGGCAGATCCCCAAAAAGGGCTTTCCGTTTTTGGCTTCTTCGGTTATTACATCAACAAGTCCCGAGGAACGAAGCTTCTTTGCCGCATCTCCGAATGCACCAACACCGGGAAGAATAATTCTGTCCGCTTGTTTTATTATATTTTCGTCACTTGTTACAACTGCTTCAAAGCCAATTTTCTTTAATGAGCATTGAAGAGAGAACAAATTACCAACGCCATAGTCAATTATTGCAAGCATTATAAAACTCCTTTGGATGAGGGTATTTCGTTTTTCATTGTTTCGTCAATAGCAACCGCTTTTTTAAGAGTACGTGCAACGGATTTGAATGCACCCTCGATTAAGTGGTGAGAGTTCACTCCGTCGAGCTGTTTAATATGAAGAGTGATTGCGCTATTAAATGCGAATGCCACAAAAAACTCTCTTAAAAGCTCAGTATCAAAATCCCCTACCATGGGTGCAGGAATATTCATATAATACTGAAGATATGCTCTTCCCGAAATATCAACCGCAGAAAGAATGAGAGCTTCGTCCATAGGGAGAATTGTACTGCCGTAGCGGTGTATTCCCCTTTTGTCACCTATTGCTTCTTTAAAAGCCTGACCGAGAGCGATGCCGATATCTTCAGTTGTATGGTGACCGTCAACCCAGATATCACCGTTACATTTAACTGTCAAATCAAATCTTGAATGCTTGGCGAAAAGTATGAGCATATGGTCAAAGAAGCCAATGCCTGAATCTATATCACATTCCCCTGTTCCGTCAAGGTTGAGCTTTACATATATATCAGTTTCTGCAGTTGTTCTTTTTATTTCTGCTACGCGCATTTAAACTGCCTCCGTAATAATTTCTTTGATTTTTTCAATAAGAATCTGCATTTCTTCCTGCGTTCCGATAGTAATGCGGTTAAAATCTTTGATTCTGTCTTTAGTAAAATGGCGAACGAGAACGCCTTTGTCTTTAAGCTTTAAATAAAGCTCTTCACCGTCAATTTTCTCTGACTTTGCAAAAACAAAGTTTGCCTTTGAGGGTAAAACCTCAAAACCAAGTGCTCGGAGCTCTTTTGTTGTGTAATTTCTTGTTTCGATAATTCTCTTGCAATTATCTGTGTAATAGCTTTGAGAATCAACTGCCGCCGCACCTAATGAAAGAGTAAGGCGGTTTATGTTATAGGGATTAGTTGAATAACGGAGCTTGTGCAAATCGTTTATAATATCTTTACTACCAATAGCAAAGCCTAAACGAGCACCTGCCATTGAACGAGATTTTGAAAAGGTTTGCACAACTAAAATGTTATCATATTTCTTAACAAGATTAACTGCACTCTCTGCGCCGAAATCAACATAAGCCTCATCAATTACAACAACATAATCGGGATTTGATTTTATAACCTTTTCAACTTCAGGAAGGCTTAAAGCAAGTCCTGTTGGTGCATTGGGGTTTGCAATAAACACACCGCCGTCAACACCGCAGAATTTTTCGTAATCAATAGAGAAATCCGCTTCCAATGGAATTTCCGTATAATCAGAGCCGTGAAGATTTGCAAAAACGCTATAAAAACCATAGGTTATATCGGCAAAATATGATTTTCTGCCGTTTGCACAATATGCCATAAAAGCAAAGTTCAGAATATCATCAGAGCCGTTTGCAAGGAAAACATTTTCCGTTTCTACGCCGTAAAGGTCAGCGAGCTTTTTAGTAAGAATTTTACCATCGGGGTCAGGATAAAGTCTTAAAAGCTCTGCTTCGCCTTTATTCGCCGCCGAAAGTGTTTCAGGGCTCGGTGGATAAGGTGACTCATTGGTATTGAGTTTTATATATTTTTTATCCTGAGGCTGTTCACCGGGAACATACGCCGCAAGCGAATTATATCTTTCGTCAAGGAATTTGCTCATTTTATTTGTCGTTCTCCGTTCTAATACTTACACTTTTTGCGTGAGCGTGAAGTCCTTCTTCAGTAGCAAAGCGAACTACTTTATCGCCTACATCTTTAAGTGCCTCTCTGCTGAAATATGAAAACTGAGTTTTCTTAACAAAATCATCAACTGAAAGAGGGCTTGAAAACCTTGCAGTACCGCTTGTGGGTAAGGTGTGGTTAGGCCCTGCAAAATAGTCACCGAGAGCTTCAGGACAGTTTTTACCAAGGAAAACAGAACCTGCGTTTTTAACATATCCAAGGTATTCGAAAGGATTATCAACACAGATTTCAAGGTGTTCGGGAGCTAAAATGTTTGAAGTTTCCATAGCTTCAACAAGAGAATCTGTAATAATAATTTTGCCGTTTGTATCAATGGAGCAACGGGCAATTTCTGCTCTTGGGAGCAAAGGAATCTGAATTTCAAGCTGTTCGCTTACTTTATTTGCAAATTCTTCGCAATCTGTAATAAGAACTGCGGTTGCCATTTTATCGTGCTCTGCCTGTGAAAGTAAATCTGCCGCAATATGAGCAGGGTTATTAGTTCCGTCAGCAACAACAAGAATTTCACTGGGACCTGCAATCATATCAATATCTACAGTACCGAAAACCTGCTTTTTAGCCTCTGCAACGAAAGCATTACCGGGGCCTACAATTTTATCAACCTTGGGTACACTTTCTGTTCCGTAAGCAAGAGCTGCAACTGCCTGAGCACCGCCGATTTTAAAGATTCTGTCAACTCCTGCGATACTTGCCGCCGCAAGAATAACCGGCTTGATTTTACCTTCTTTAGCAGGTGTTACCATAACGATTTCAGAGCAACCTGCAATTTTAGCGGGAACGCAGTTCATAAGAACTGATGATGGGTAAGAAGCTGTACCACCGGGAACATAAAGACCAACCTTTTCAATGGGTAACACCTTCTGACCGATTATAACCCCTGCGTTATCGTTAATAACAAAGGAGTTACGAACCTGCTTTGAATGGAAAGCGGTAATATTCTCTTCAGCCTGCTTTAAAATTTCGATAAGGTCGCTATCAACCTGGTTTAAAGCATCCTCAATTTCTTCTTTTGTAACCTCGAGAACATCATCAACTGCACCGTCAAATTTCTTGCTGTATTCAACAAGTGCTTTGTCGCCGTTCTCCCTAACATTTTTTATAATATCGGTAACGATACCCTCAACATCAATTGTCTGTTCGCTTCTTTCGAGAATTTCTTCTGTTGAAATTTCGCTACGCTTGTATATTTTAATCACTGTTTTTCCCTCACAATTAAATCCAAAGAGTCTTTTAATTTATCAATAATTTCTGATTTAAATTTATAGCTTGCCTTATTTGAAATAAGTCTTGCGCTTATTGCCACAATAGTTTCTTTAGGCTCAAGACCGTTTTCTAGAAGAGTTGCACCGGTTTCAACAATGTCAACAATAACATCGGAAAGACCTAAAATTGGTGCAATTTCAATTGAACCGTTAAGCTTTATTATATCAATATCACGGCATTTATCTGCATAATAGCTTTTTGCAATATTAGTGAACTTTGTTGCAACTCTCAAGGTGCTTGTGCCGTTATCGGTAAATTCCTTTTTACCTGCAACACACATTCTGCATTTACCCATATCCAAGTCAAGAAGCTCATAAACATCGGGAGCATATTCAAGAAGAATATCTTTACCTGCAACGCCTATATCTGCCGCACCACGTTCAACATAAATTGCAACGTCAGAGGGCTTAACCCAGAAATATCTTACTTTCTTTTCTGCATTTTCAAAGATAAGTCGGCGGTTTTTCTCGTGAATCTGAGGGCATTCAAAGCCTGCACTTTCAAACATAGAATAAACCTTTTCACCAAGTCTGCCTTTAGGAAGGGCCACATTGAGCCAACCGTCGTCTGCGGTTTCTTCAATTTCTTCTTTATTTTCAAGGAGTCTGTCAACCTCATCAAGATAAACCGCAAAACCGATAGCACCGGCTTTTTTGTTAACTCGTTCCATAAGCTTATCGTATCTTCCGCCTGAAAGAACACTTGCAGGAACACCGTGAACAAAGCCTTTGAAAGCAATTCCGTTATAATAGTTCATATCGTTAACCAATGAACAATCGATATTGATATTACCTTCATAACCTGCTTCAATAAGCTTTTGGCAAACCTTTGAAAGCTCGTTGAAAGCATTCTGCATTTCGGAATTGACTGCAACCGCACCAATTTTTTTAAGAACCTCAGAGGGTTTACCGCAGGCATTCATTATTTCCAAAAGCATATTGACCAAAGCTTCACCAACACCAAAGCTTTCGCAAAGCGTTTTAATTGCACCTGCATTTTTCTCTGCAATAGCAGAAAGCAAATCTGTTTTGTTGCTTGCACTTAATTCCATAGCATTGAAAAGACCGCTTAAAAGTCCAAGGTGGGAAATATCAAGCACATAGTTTTCGCTGATGGCATAAAGGCTACGTGCAGCTAGAATAATAACATCGCAAACATCGTTATCGGTTATGTCACCCATACACTCAATGCCTGTTTGCATTATTTCACTGAATCCGCCTGCTTTTTTACTTTCGCGGTAAACATTTTCGTTATAATAAACCTTCTGAACTCCTTTAACGGAATCATCAAGGTTTTTAATAATTGAAAAAGTTACGTCAGGCTTGAGAGCAAGGAGTCTGCCGTCAGTATCAGTAAATGTAATACAATTACCGCTGACAAGGAAATCCTTATTACTGCCGTATAAATCATATTCCTCAAACTTGCTCATTTTGAAAGGTTTATAACCGAACTTTGTATAAAGAGAGCGAAGCTCGAATATAATTCTTTCGGTGGGATTGAGAACAGAAGCGTCAAAACTCATTTCTTCTCTCCCCCTTTTAGCTTTTCGATTATATTTTTATAGCCGCCGTTACCATAAGAAAGGCAACGGTTAACTCTGCCGATTGTTGCAGAGCTGGCACCGGTTTCAGCAGTAATTACAGAAAAGGTTTTACCCTCGTCAAGCTTCTTTGCAACGCTCAAGCGTTGAGAAAGAGAAACTATTTCATTGATAGTGCATAAATCCTCAAAAAACAAAGCACATTCCTCTTCATTTTCAAGGCTTAAAATTGCTCTGTAAAGTTCAGCAACCTCGCTATTTTTTAAAGGTGTCATAACTTTTGACCTACGGCCTTTGCCAAAAAGCAAAGCCATTCCTTTCCACAAAAATCGTGTTCATATGGTAGCACACTAAAGTGCTAAAGTCAATAGCAAAACCCCATTATTTTTAAGGAAATTGAAATTTGTTAAAATGAATAAAAACACTTGAAAAAAACAAGTGTTTTATATATAATACTATTCGTATTTGAAAAGAAAATTGCTGGAATAGCTCAGTTGGTAGAGCAGCTCATTCGTAATGAGCAGGTCTTTGGTTGTATTTAAGGATATCACCTTTTCCCTCACCATTCCGACAAATCAAAATTAAATATCCGCTGGTGTGGCTCAATGGCAGAGCAGCTCATTCGTAATGAGCAGGTTGCAGGTTCGATTCCCGTCACCAGCTCCAAAAAATCTCGTTCTTCGGAACGAGATTTTTTTATCCATTGCGAAAGCAATGGTATATCATCACACTTTAGTGTGTATATCATCGCCAAAGGCGTATATCATCAGACGCAGTCTGTATAATACTTTCGCAATGATGATATACAAAACTCCGTTTTGGTGATATACAATTTCTGCAAAATTGATGATATACACACCTACGGTGTGATTTTTCTTACAAGAACTCAATGCAAGAATCCTGAACGAGCTCATTGAGAAAATTGTGGTATCAGAAAAGGAAATCATAGACGGTGAAAAATACTAATGCGTGCATATATACTACAAGTTTGTGGGGTTGATGAGTGTATAACCGTAATGAATATACTTGCTGTTGCAAATGTTTTATATAAGTGATAAGATTGTAATATAAAACTCTATATATAGTGTGGTGTATAAAATGAAGAAGAAATTTGCAATTATAATAATTTCGATGCTTTTATTATGCATAGCTCTGCCGTTGTTTGTAAACATTGTTTCATACGCAAAAGAAATAAACCAATACTTAAAAGCAACTGAATATCAATATGAAAAAGATACTTCTGTATTCATTAACGAATTAAATAAAAAGTTCACCCCGGTATATTCAATAGACACATGTAAAAAATCAAATTCTGTTTGGGTAATTAACGAAAAAGAATATTCAGTACAAAACACTGAATTCAATGATTTATACGATCCTACAATTAAATGGCAAATCGACCTTTCCAAACTACAATATTGTAGCACATACCAAAATCTTGATTTTTATTCTTCAACTGGAAAATGTGATAATGACATTTTAGTTTGTATTGAAAACAATAAATTAATTTTACTGACATCTGATGATGTATTATCACCATACAAATATGAATGTAAGGATTTTAATATTACGAATGGAATTACAGAAAACTTTGATAAAATATGGAATGACCATTTAAGCAGCGAGTACAATATCAGACATCTTCTTATCGAAGATGAGAAAGAGTTTGAATATATAGAACTGCAACCAAAAGAACATTCAGAACTTTTATACTCATTCTCATATGTTGAGTATAAAGGTAATTATTTTTCAAAGCTTCCATTTGATGAAACAAGCAACAATTACTACGACATGCTTGAAAGAATAAAAAATGGCACAGAAGTTGTTAAAAGGAACAGATATAATTGAAACCAACATACAACAAACTCTAAAAATTATCCTTAAATACAACCATAGGTCGCGTGTTCGAGTCACGTTTCTAGCTCCAAAAATCCCGCACACGAAAGTGTACGGGATTTTTACTCATCCACTGTTAACTATTCACTCTTCACTATAACCAACCGCCCCTATTACTTCATAAATCATTTTTTAGTCCAATTGTTACAAAAAACAGTCTAAAAATTACATTCCACATAAGTTTTTAGTATTCCTTGCAATAGTATAATTAAGAGGAACGGTTATGAATATTTAACTTAAATCCATCTTGCGAAGGGAGATAAGACTATGTGTAATTCGGATAATAATTTCAATGACTGGACTAAAATAGAAACTGTTGAGGATGGCAAAGCAACATTTAAAGACATTTGTAAAACAATATGGAACAAGGTAGTTTATAAAGATAGCATTATCAGGGCTGTGTTACTTTTTATTACTTTGTGTGCAATAAACATAATGTCTGTATTTGATTTGAGTTTGGGCTATTGGTACTTTGTAGAGCCTTTAACACCCGTTTATCCCAGCATCGTTGAGTTAGCTTTTTACCTTATTGGATTTATATTTTTTACTGTTTACTCAATAATGTGTTGCAGAAAAAAATTGCAAAAGCAACTAATTGGTATAACAGCAGCTTTAGGTACAATCACTCTCGGTTCCGTTATTACAAGTGGGTTGTTTTTCCCCATATCCAATGCCGTTGGTCTTGCTTATAGTTATATAACAAATAGTCCTGACCACTACGCTGATTTAAGCAGCAAAATTTCTTTTTCAATAAATTTTATTCTTCTCATTGTTTATACTGCTCTTGCGTATCGCTCATATTATAAAAACTCTGACACAGAAACAAAAACATATCGCTTATCCTTAGTTAAAATCACCGCTATTCTTTCTGTTATTTCTGCTGTTCTCCTTGGTATTTATAGTTTTGCTTTTGCAAAATATGAATATGAATGGTTTGATGAAGAATATTATACCGAAACATCTCAGGAATATTATCTTTCAGAAATCACATCAGAACAAAGAGATGTTTATGCCCATATAAAAATCGGCGAAGATGCAAAGAAAACTGAAAAAGAGCTTAAAAAGAATGGCTTTGTAAAGAAAAAACAAAATTACGAAGACTTTTTATGGGATTGTTTGTTTTCATACGATTTAGATGATTATTTAACAGAAAAGAATCCTGAAAACATATTCGCAAACGAATATGCAATATATTGCTACTCTAACGAAATGGAAGAAGAGGATAGTTGGGATGATGTTATCAGTTGTATAATTATTTCATACGATTCCAAAGGTAAAATCAATTATAAACTCTTTATTCCTAATGCAGATGGTTGCGGCATAGATGGTTATTATCTGGATTACGAACACGGTGAACAGACAAGAAAATGGTTTGATAATATAAAAAAAGGAGACAACACCGACTCCACTTTAGAATTCATTAGAAACACAGGTGCAATTATAATTGAAGATGAAAAATATGAAGGTGAAATAAAAGTAAACACTTATAAAATAATCCTGCAGTGCTATTACCCTCTCGAAGTAGATTTTTATGATTTCTTGTATGATAGAGATGCATCTGACAAGAATTATTCTTATGATTTTGAAATAACTATTACTGATGATACCATTGCAAAAAAACAAGAAAAAGATTAATAAAACAAACCTTTGGTTCTCATTATACAATGAAAAATCCGTTTAACAGACTTATCTGCTAAACGGATTTTTGTATAACTGTACTTTTTCATTCATCAACGTTATTACTGTGTTTTCGTTTAATTTTCTTTATCAAAAAGTTGACAAGTTCCACTTCCCATACTATAACCGGCAAATATACTGCACCTCTATGTCTTACAACATCTAACCAATCAGGAATTGTGCAATAGAAAATGCCGTCACCACTTGGGTCAACATATTGATTCAGCCCATCATATAACTCAGTGTTATCTTTCGCCTTATATACAGCAAACTCTCTTTTATCACTATTAGTCTGGCGTTCATCCGTAGATCTTACGATATAAACGGAGCCATCATATACATAAAACCATAATTGTGAAATTGGCTCCTTAATACTTTCAAATATTCCGTCTGATTCATAAATACCAGGAATAGCAACATACAGAGCAAAGGATTTTTCATTTAAAATATAGAGCAGCTTGTAGCTTTCTTTTTCAGAAAGTTTGATTGCAGAATTATCTTTTAAAAGTCTGTCTATGCGTTCAACATCGTCCTCATCAATATTGAAATTTGTATCATTATGTAAATACTCTATACCTTTCTCGTTTTCTCCTGCAACCATATTATAGATAACCTCTTCTTCGGGTGCATTTTCCCAATACGAGATTTGGAAGGAATTTACTATAGATAAAATCAGAATATTTACAACCAATACAATTACAAAGGATATTGCAAGCCTTTTGATTTCTTTCTTTTTCATAATACCACTCCTAACTCGTAAAGTGTCTTTATATTTGTAATATATCACAGTAAAAAATGATTTGCAACATTTTAGTTTTTCGCACTCCACCCTTAACTACAACCATAGGTCGCGTGTTCGAGTCACGTTTCCAGCTCCAAAAAATCCTCGTTCAAAAAGAACGAGGATTTTTTACTTATCAACTATTTATTATCTACTAACGCGGTGGCATACCTACA
This sequence comes from Acutalibacteraceae bacterium, assembly GCA_045542535.1. Lineage (GTDB taxonomy): Bacteria > Bacillota > Clostridia > Oscillospirales > Acutalibacteraceae > DTU089. The sequence continues at coordinate 180,196 of JAZQLF010000007.1, forward strand.
AAACCTGGTTCTTCCACAAGAAACTTCTTACACCCTTATACATTACCCGAATCAAAATGCGAGAAAAAGGCTGTTGTTTCAGTTGAAGCGGTATTTTCTGTTTCTGATAATGATGAATCTGTTACAGAGGTTTGTTCTCCATCATCATTACCCGCCCCGAAATCATTACTCACACCAAAAGATATAACAACAATAACAATAAAAGCAATAATTGCCAATATAATCAAAGAAATCATTTTTTTGTTTTTATCTGCTTCTTTTGATGCGTTTTCTTTTTCTTCTATAATTTCATCGAATTTTGTTGTTATATCGCTTCCGCGCTTCTTCTTTTTTTCATAGGAAGAAACATTAACTTTATCAATTTCGTAGATTGTTTCTTTTTTTGTTTGCGTATCTTTTTTTATTGGCGTATCTTTTTTTATAGGAGCTACTATAATTTCATCCTCTGTCTTTTCCGGTTCAGAGACAATAAAAGGCATATCAAACGCAGAATCAGTATCCTCATCGTCAATTACATTTTTGTCTAAGATAACAACCGGTATGTCAGAATATACGCCAATTGTAGGGTCATCACTTGATTGATTACCAAAAGCAGGTGCAGCAGAATCAATTATCGGCTCAGCATTATCCTGCATAATTTCAGATAAATTAATACTATTAAGAGCAGTTTTAAACTCATTTGCAGAAAGGTATCTGTCTTCAGGATTAAATGCACATGCTTTTTTAATTACTGCATTTAATTCGGCACTTATGCCTATAATATCTGGGAATTCTTCGCCCTTAAGACGCTTTGTGTTGGCAATTTCCTTATCGGATAATTTAATAGGATCAGGATAATTGGGGAAAAACGGAGCTCTGTTCTTGTTAAGAAGTCTGTAAAGCACAACACCGAGAGAATAGATATCAGCAGTTTTATCATATTTATCTCCCCTGAAAACCTCAGGTGCCATATAAAGAAGTGTGCCTTTTTTTGACATTTCGCCCTGAGTTGCTTCAAGCTGCTTTGCAATACCGAAGTCACCTAATTTATAGTCACCGTTTTCGGAAATGAAGATGTTATCAATCTTAATATCACGGTGAATTATATTGCGCTTTTCGCATACCTCAAGAGCCGAGCACATATCCTTACCCAACTTAATTACTTCTTCCGCATCCATAAAACGAACACTGCCGTCAGCGTTAAGAAGTGAATCGGATACAGGAGTAAGCAACTGCATTTTTATGTAAATGGTATAGCCCATATTATCATTTGGCTCAATAATATGGTCCTTGTAATCCACAATATTTGTTATTCCGTCAAGGGAAGAAAGGAGTTCAATTTCGGAAACAAAATCCTGTACTACCTGGGAATAATAGGTGGAGATACTCGCATCATCCATACCCTCGCTTCTGAGGCGTTTATGCTCCTCTTTATCCTGAGGAATGTGCAATACCTTCATTGCAGAATAATAAACTTTGCCGAATTCTTCTTTCTTTATTTTATAAACTGTACCGAATGCACCGGAACCTATCTCTTCTTCAACGGTCCAGTTACCGAATACAGTTGTTCCTTTTTCTAACATATTTATTCTCCTATTAAATTCTATATAAATGAATTGTTAATTCTTAAAAGTAGACGATACCACCGTTTTCCTCTTCAACTTTATTTTTGTCTATCGCACCAACGCTAAAGCCTCCATCGGCATCTGTCGCAAGCTCTTCCCTATCCTTATCCTTAACTTCAACAGTTTCCTTTGGTTCAGGCTTTGGTTTTTTAGTAGACTTCGGAGCAGATTTAACTGTAGTTTTCGGTGCCTCTGTAATTGTAGATTTCTTGGTTGTTTCACTTGATTTTTCCGAAGATAAATCATTCTCATTACTCGAAGCATTAACAGTTGATGCTTCCTTTTTCGTAGTATCTGTTGCAATAGTAGTTTCTTTACTTGATGTTTTATTGCTTTTTTCACCGAAATTTCCTTTACTCAAAAAGAAGATACTTATTGCTATTGCTAAGATAACAAGTCCAACCGAACCACCTATAATAAAGAATTTTCGATTATTATTAGCTGGTTTTATAACAGGGGGAACTACATCCTCTTTAACTGAAACTTTGGCAACAATAACTGTAACATTATCCTTACCACCGTTTTCGAGAGCTTTTTCCACAAGGAAGTTTGTTGCTTCTTCGGGATTGGTTTGTTGCTGTAAAACAGCTTGAATTTCACTGTCGGAAAGCATATCTGTTAAACCATCGCTACAAAGAAGCACCACATCATTTTCTTTTGCTTCAAATGATTTGAAATATGGTTCAAGCACCATTTCATCAGGGAAAATTCCGATATGTTGAGTCAACATATGCTTTTCTTTTATTTTCTGAGAGTCTTCATAAGAAATTACACCGGAATCCACCATAGATTGAGAAACTGTATGGTCTTTGCTGATGCAATGCAATTTACCGTCTCTTAATAAATAGGCCCTGCTATCCCCTACATTTGCAATGTGTATGGTGTTATTTGAAAACCCCAAAGACACATAGGTGCACCCCATACGTTTGCCCATTTTACGAATTTCGTCACAAACTTTTTGGTTTGCACTTTCAATTGTAGAGGTTATAACACTTTCAGAAAAATCTGAATTTATAATTTCAGATAATTTCTCACCAAAGGTAACGGCTGCTATCTGTGAAGCCTTTTCACCGGCAGCTTCGCCACCCATACCGTCAAAAACAGCAGTTGCTAATTTTGAAGAATCACTGAATTTCGCAGTAATATCGTTAGCAGAATCAACCGTAACACCTGAAAGATAAAAATTATCTTCATTATTACCTCGTTTTTTACCAACATTACTGCGACCAAAAGCAGAAATAATAAAATCTTTCATATTAATTTACCTGTTTTTTAAAATAGAGATGAGTTTATTTCTAATTAAAATTATAAAAAGACTGATAAAATTAATTCCAAATACTACTATACTACCAATATCAGGAAGCCAACCATAATATAACATGTCGTATATAGAGAATCCAAATAGACCGAATCTGTATAGAAAAATTGCTCCGGATACAATACAAAGAATTATATTTATAATCATTAAAATCTTTGATTTATATCTAATTAAAATTGTAAGAAGACTGATAAGATTAATTCCAAAAACTGGCATACTGATAACCGTACTTACACTGTAAATAAACTCCATACCTCCCCAACAATAAAACCTATAACCACAATATGCTCCGGATACAATACAAAGAATTATGTTTATTATCATCAAAGCTTTTGCTTTTTTGCTTAGTTTTTTTGTTTTGGTGGTTTTTTTCTCTGCTTCAACTGCATGTGCAAGTTCGGTTTTAGTCTCCTTTGCCAAAGAAGAAACATTTTGTGTAGCAATTGAGGTTTTGTTTACCTCGTTTTTATTCACAGTTTCAGTCTTGGTTTCACTCGTAACTGTGGTATCAAATGAGGGAACCGCATCAAATACACTTGCTGTTTTCTCCAATTCATCTTCTTGAATCTGCTCGGGCTCGGTTTTGTTTGCGACTGTAGTCGTAACTGCAGGTATAGCTACAAAAGCACTTGCAGTTTTTTCAAACTCATCCTCGCCAACAAGTTCTGCAACAACCTCTTCTGTTTCTTCAACAACAGGAGTTTCCACTTCAGGAACAGAATTAAATGATGAAAAATCCCCAAAAACGCTTTCGGTCTTTTCAGTTTCTTCTTCAAAAACAACCTCAGACCTTACATCATTGCGAGGTTCAACAAAAGTTGAAAATACAGTTTCAGTTTTTTCATCTGCGATGTTTATGGTTTCTTCCTGATGTAAGACTTGTTCAACAGTTTCAGATGACTGATTAAGAACAGCACCTGATTTTTTTATCTCTTTGAGGCACTTTTTGAATTCTGCAGCAGTTTTATATCTATCTTCTGCCCTAAAAGCACATGCTTTACGCAAAACTGCCATAAGCTTTTCGCTTAATCCGGGAATATCAGGTAATTCAGCACCGTTCAAACGCTGTGCATTTGCGGTTTCTTTATCCGAGAATTTAATTGGATTTGGGTATTGAGGAAAAAACGGAGCTCTGTTTTTATTAAACAGACGATACATAACGATACCTAAAGAATAGATATCCACGGTGTGATTATAGTTTTCACCCTTGAAAACCTCGGGTGCCATATACATCATTGTACCCTTTTTGGACATTTCACCCTGGGTTGCTTCAAGCTGCTTCGCAATACCGAAGTCACCAAGCTTATAGTCACCATTAGCAGAAACAAAGATATTATCCACCTTAATATCACGATGAATAATTTTATGTTTTTCGCAAATTTCAAGAGCAGAGCAGATATCAATACCTAAATCGATAATTTGATTTTCTGCCAAAAACACAGCTTTGTTTTCTTCATTAACAAGCATTTTATTTAATGGAGTAAGTAACTGCATTTTTATGTAAATGGTATACCCCATATTATCATTGGGAACAACACTGTGGTCCTTATAATCTACAATATTAGTTATACCATCAAGTGAAGAGAGCAACTTAATTTCTTGAATAAAGTCCTGCGCAATCTGACCGTAGTATGTAGTAATACTCTCATCATCCATTCCTTCACTGCGCAAGCGAGCCTGCTCCTCAGAATCTTGGGGAATATTAATCACTTTCAATGCAGCGTAATATTCATTACCAAATTCTACACGTTTAATTTTATATACAGTACCAAATGCACCGGAACCGATTTTTTCATCAATCGACCATTCGCCGAAAACTTTTGAACCAATCTCTAACATAAAATTAACCCCTCTTTTTTACATCCAAACAGTTATATCAAGAGCGTTTTTTACTGATTTTACTTGTAACTATCGGATATGCAACAAATAAAGCCACTGCAACAATAGTCAATATAACTGCAATTGTTTCATTTCCATACAACATTATATCGTATGCAAATCCACAACCAAAAACTGAATATAAAAACAAACCTACGTAATACAACACTCTTGTTATTATGAAAACAAATTTTCTTTTGGGATTATAAGCAAAGCTAATTCCAAATGGAATCAAAAGGCATATAACACCAAAAATAAATAAAGAAACTTCATCATACATATTAACATCATACATAAATACAAAAGCAGCTAAGTTGCACACACAAGTAATTATGTAAAGAGGTGTTTTTTTAAGAAAACCTTCTTTGCCAACAACAGCAAGTATAAAATTAGAAAGCTTTACAATAAATCCAACAACACAAACAAGCATAGCCGGTAAAAGCATATCATCTAAGAAAGATGAAAACGCATTCCCCCAACCTGCGACAACAAAAGAATTAAGAATTGAAATCAATACAAAGAACAAAGTGTATGTAACACTTGTGGTTTCTTTCATTAACCATTCGAGATATTGTTTTTTGGGTTTTTCTTTTTTTGTAGATATCTTTTTAGAATTTTCCTTCGTTTCCTTTTTGATTTTTGTTTTCGGAAGTGAAGAACTATCAGAAGCCTTTGTAGAAACTTGTCCACCAAGGTTTGTAGTATTTGCCGCAACATTCACAACCTGTTCATTGTTCTCAGAAGAGAAAACAAAATCTGCACCTTGATTAAACATCTTTTCAAGAACAGCTTTCATTTCTGTTGCAGTCTGAAATCTCTTTTCTGGTTCAGGATGACATGCTTTCAATAAAAAGTTATTCCAAGAATCAGAAACATCTTTGATTTTTGGAAGCAGTTCTCCAGACATACGTCTTTTTTGAGCTTCTTCTCTGTCTGAGAATTTTATAGGAGTAGGAGGTTCGGGTAAAAACGGAGTTCTGTTTTTATTTAATAATTGATAAAGCAAAATTCCCAAAGAATAAAGGTCAACATTCTGATTATATTCTTTGCCTATGAAGACTTCGGGTGCCATATAACTATATGTACCTTTTTGTGACATTGCAGCAATGGTTTTTTCCATTGTTCTTGCAACACCAAAATCGCCTAATTTATACGTTCCCACATTTGAAACAAAAATGTTATCAGGTTTAATATCACGATGAATAATTTTCTTTTTTTCACAAAGCTCAAGTGCATTGCATATATCAATACCTAACTTACAAATTTCCTTTTCATCAAGTGAGTTTTCAAGAAGAAATTTTTTAAATGGTTTAAGAAGCTCCATTCTTATCATAATACTGTAAGACATTCCATCTTCACTATTTTCGATAATGTGGTCTTCATAACTAACAATATTAGAATTGCCTTTAAGGTCTTCAAGAAGCTTTATTTCCTCCATAAAGTTCATAACAATGTCGGAATAATATGTGCTTATCTCTTCTTTGGACATACCTTCGCTTTGAAGCGCAGTTGAATCTGTGTTTTCAGGAGGAATGGAAATAACCTTTAAAGCCGAAAAGTATTCTGTTCCATATTCTTCCCTTTTCAACTTATAAACAGTGCCGAATGCACCGGAACCAATCATTTCATCAACAAACCAATGGCCGAAAACTTTTGTACCTTTATCTAACATAATAACTCCTATTTATTACTTTTATTTTTTGTTTTGAAATATTTAACAAAGAAAACCACATCTAAAATTGCAAAAACAACAGCAAGTGGGAAAAATATAAGAGATACAATTGTGAGGATTAAGAACACAATAGCAAGAATGAGAAACTTTTTAGATGATGTGTCGGTTGATTTTACATTTTTATTACTTTTGGAATTTGCATTAATGGTTTCTTTTTGAGGCACTGTTTTTTCTTCAGAATTTTCTTTAATAATCTCTGAAACAGCAGGTTCTTCGTGATTCACAGATGTATCTGCAGAATTATTGGGAATTGTACATACAGAACCTGGAACTCTACCAAAAATATCAACAGTATTTTCAACGAAATCCTCTTCTTCAACAATCTCTGAAACAGCAGGGTCTTGATGATTTGCAGATATATTATCCTGTTCACCAGAAGTTTTAGATACAGAACCTGGGAATCCACTAAACATATCAACTGTTTTTTCGTCAAAATCATCTTCTTCAATAATCTCTGAAACTGCAGTTTCCTCAGAATTTGCGGATGTATCTCCTTGGCTATCAGACATTGTGGTTGCAGAATCAAATGTTCCATCAAAAACGTCATCTGTTTTCTCTTCAGAATCCTCTTCTGCTAACATATCTGAAGGAGTTTGAATACTCTCTACCTGAGAGGTTGAGTTCACAGTTTTATTATTTTGCAAATTAACATTCATTGAGAAAAAATCAAAAGCCCCAACTGTCTTTTCATCAAAATCATCAAATGTCTTTTCATTAAAATCATTCATAAAAAACATATCTCCGTTCGTAGCATTTTTTAATACCAAACATCTATAAATACCCTTATACTAATTACATTTATTGTATTATTTTTGTAAAAAAATGTCAATATAACATAATAGAAAACCCTTGTTCGATATAAAATCGAACAAGGGTTTGATTAATCTGTCAACTATAATTTGACAAGACCACTTGACCAGTGGTTGATTATTAATCATTAAATTTGAATTTTTGCAAACTATGTATTGCATTATCTTCTAACTCAACCATAATCTTGGATAAAACATCAGCAACATCATTGGCTGTTGTTTCAGCTGCCTTACTCATATCAGAATAAAACTTTGATAATTCATTTACTTGTGTTATCAACTTTTTATAATCCGTTTGTTTTTCAGGTTCAACACGTCTTTGTATCGTCTTCAAAGATGATGATAAATGATTTGCAATGTTTTTTTCTTGCAAAAATTTTTCTGATTGGTCACGCAACCTTGGAATATTTACTACGTAATCGCCTTGCATAATCAATCGATTAATTTCATAGCCTCAACAGCACCCTTAAGTGTGTTCATAGCTAACTCTCCACTCTCTGAAATAGCTTTACCCATTTCAGCACCAAACTCTTCAGCCTGCTGCAGTGTTTCCTTGAGCATCTTAATACTTGCATCAGTCATTTCACGAGCTTTTCTAACCATTTTAATGTTGTTTTCAACATTTGCTCTAAGTTTATCATAGTTATCATCGTTACCATCCATAAACTTAGTCATATTTGCCTTTAATGTTTCATACTGAGTAATTTTAGTATCAAGTTGATTAAGACAGCTTTCAAGCTTAATTATCTTAGCTTCGTAAGCGCCTTTAGAAATTTTTAATGTAGCTTGTGCCATTTTTCATACCTCCAAACAATTATTAAGAAAGACCGCCAATTGATTTAACTATACCCTTAACAACGTTCTTACCTGAATCGAGAACTTCGTTAACTTTTGAAAGTAAGTTTGTAACCATAGAAACAAGGCTATTCATTCCCTCAAGGATGTTATTTGTGTTTGAAAGAATCTGACCACCGTATTTGTAGATTTCATCTACAATTGTACTGTCTGCATCTTCATGAACCTCCTGAAGTGCAGAACCAACTTCCTGAAGAAGTTTGTGTGTTTCTTCATTGAGTTGCAATACTTCCTTTTTCCATGACTCGGCTTCTGAACTACTGATAATGTTCAATGTTTGTAATGCCATATTTTTTCCTCCTAAGATTTGTGTTTTATATTCATTTACTCCTCAAGCTTTTGCTCAAGTTGCAAATCATATAACTTATTTTTAATCTTTTTGATTTTGCTTATTGCTACATCTGAAGCTTGCATATAAGCCTTCATTAATTCACCACTCATACATTGGCTGTATCTTTCCTTGTCACGCTCTGCTTCTCTAAGCAAACGCTCACAATCATCTATACAACTTTGCAAAGTGTGAACAATATTAATATCCATACATTTCTCCTAAATCAAAATCAATCCGGCGCCATCATTGATATCGTATTCCGAAAGTGTTTTGTTCGGATTAAGAACAGCATCGGGTGATGTTCTAAGCAACATTTCTTTTTCAGAAACACAATACCTACCATTGCACAGGTCATGTACCCCATTTGCTAAAACAGAACACAAAGTACCAATTTCCAAATCGGCAGGTACAAATAAATCGTACTTTTCCTGTACTGACGGTACAAATAAACTAACAAGTATCTTTTCCACTTTTTATTCCTCCCGTCATACAATAGGCGCATCGTCCGGGTCAATTTCTGCAACAGATAATTCACCACAAGGCATTCGCATTTGGAAAATTTCGTCACGATATTTAAAAATAAATCTGTCGTACTTGGGATTGGGTTTGTCCATCACACGGAAATCCATAGGCAATGGGTCAATAATACACTGTTTATCGTACCTGCCACCAAAAGCAAGAGAAAACTCGTGCTTGTTATAGGACTTCTTAAATAATGATGTACCAATGTCCTTATCATCAGGATAAAATCCTGCAGCAAAATAGATATTGTAACCCTTTGTTCGCTCGAAGAACACTTGGAAAGCTCCTTCAAGATTCTGAATAGTTTCCGTTCTTTCGAGTCTGCACATATCACCGAAGCTTTCAAAGACAATCAAAAGTGGCGTTGTATTTGCCCTAATAAACTTTTCTGCCTTTCTAACTCTGTCTTTCATTGTGTTAGGTATTCCATTTTCTTCACAGAATTTGTCTCGGTAAACATTTCGTTCAGCAAGTTCTTGCATAAACTTGTCCTTAAGAACGTCCAAACCATCCTGAGTTGTGTCCAAGAATGAAATACTACCATTAAATGAATTCTTGATGTAATCCTCAAACTCATCAGTATCAAATATACTGTCATAGGATTTTTTGACTATCAAAAGACTCATTTTGTTAAATTCAGCAGCACGAATAATATTCTTAAACACCGGTTTAATTCCATCGGCGTTACCAAAATAAAGCGACATACTATGAAGCTGTTGAAGAGGAACTGCAACAGGTTTCATATCCTTCAGTGAATAGCCCAAAGGAATTCTCGCTCCTACAAACTTGTTACAGAAAGTATCATATGTTTCATCACCATCTACCATAGGTAATTCTCTTATATAGTTAGACGATGGATACCTCCTGGAAATCTCCTCTACCAGTTCTTTCAGGCACTGAGTGCGCTCCTGTTCGGAAAGGTTGGCAGAAAACATTGCTGCATGGAATTCATACACCTCACCGTTAATTACAGTTGCCCCCCTGCCCTTCACCTGGGGAGTTGTGACATTTGTTCTGCAATTAAGAATATCAGAATAATCGTACTTATCTTTTCCTTGAAGTGCTATTCTGTAATCAACTTCCTGACGAGTCTTAGAATGAACCTCGTTCAAGTGATTTGCAGAAATAATAAACCTGATACCATAAGCGGAGCATTCCTTCATATAGTCACACATTTCTACATAATATGAAGGACCGCGATTGAAATTATTAATGTTGTTGTAATTATCCATTATAAACAGAATAAGCGGAAGCTGCTTAACTTTACGATAACTTTCAAAGTTTGTGACCTCAGCATCAGCAAACAGTTTTTTACGTTCTGCTACGATTTCTTTAACCATAGCAAGTAATCTGTCAAAATCAGCCTCGTTATTCTCTGTAAGATATGCACCACAATGTGGAGCCTTAGAGAAATTCACAAGAGCTCCGCCCGACATATCCAGAATATAATAGTTAATATCATCAGGTGAATATCTGCTAATCAAAGAATAAAGCATCGTATTCAACAAAGTGCTTTTGCCCGAACCACTACCGCCACAAAGCAACAAATGATGGAAGCTCTGCATATTGATTTTGTATGGAAACTGACTCTGATGTGCGGGGTCATCTGCCATACCAATAAGTGCTTCCAGTTTATCATCTTCTTTCGGATACTGGTCATCAAGCGTTTCATAATCTATCTGATTGGGAAGTGGCTCACACCATAATTTTTTGGGAATAATACCCTCCCTCTTTGATAAATCCGACAAATATTGAACAATTGAAACTATTTGTTTACCCTGTGCCTGAAGATTTTGATTAACCTTTGGTTTAGCGTTTAAAACAACCTGTCCAACATTATCAATAAACTGAACTGACTTGTCTTCTTCTACAACAACCTCGTCCTGTGGAATGTAACTAGCACCACACCATGCAGACTGTCCCATTGCAAACAGTTCATTATAACCGACCTGCAAATAGAAACGACCGGTATTTTTAATTTCGGCAGCCTCAGGACGCTTAAGCATTTCCATACTGTCGCCTTTATCTGCAACTCTAAGACACACTCTGAACTTAGTGTTACTCCAGATTTGGTCATTTACGACACCACTAGGCTTCTGAGTTGCAAGTATCAAGTGAACACCTAAGCTTCGTCCAATACGAGCAGTACTGATAAGCTCATCCATAAATTCGGGCTGTTGCTTTTTCAACTCAGCAAACTCGTCAGAAATAATAAACAAATGAGGCATTGGCTCAGAAACTTTTTTATTTCTGTATAACTTTTGATAGTCATAGATATCCATAGTACCTTCATTGGTTTCACTTTTTGCCTTTTTAAATACAGCTTGTCTGCGTTTTAATTCACTGTTAATTGACATAAGCGAACGGTTAATTGCTGCACCATCAAGGTTTGTAATAGTGCCAACGACATGAGGTAAATGAATACCACGCTTCTCATCAACAAAAGCATCTGCCAAACCGCCACCCTTGTAGTCGATTAATATAAACGCTACCTCATCCGGACTATAGTTTACTGCCATTGAGAGAATATATGTAATAATAAACTCTGATTTACCTGAACCGGTACCACCTGCAACCAGTCCATGAGGACCTTGCTTCTTCTCGTGCAAATCAAGAGTAAAAAGTTTTCCATCCGTTCCTACGCCGATAGGTGCTGCAAGAGATTTAACGGTATTATTATCAGACCATCTCTTGAGAGGATTAAGATGCTCAACACGACCGACATTATACATTTCAAGGAATGAAAGCATATTAGGCAATGCAAATTGACTGTCTGCATCAATGCGAAGTTTTGTTTTCATAACCTGTTGCATGCTTAAAGATACTTTATCTTCATTCACCTGGTCAAGTATGAATTCTTGGTCAGCAATCTCGGGATGTATTAAATCAACAAGGACATTTCTATTTTTCAAAGAGATAAGCTTAGTGCATTCCTTTGGCGCTCCGTTAAAGGCAGTTATAACCGAAACAGAACTATACTCCGTTGCCTGAACAACACTTTGCAATACCTCTATACTTTCATAAAGCTCCTTGTCTGTTGCAATAACAACATAAGACGGGAGTGTTTTCATTTTCTCTTTTTTACGAGAACTATAACCATCCTCAAACATTCCTTCCAGCTCATTATTAAGAAACTTGCTTAATTGCTGTGCATCGGAACGAGATGTTGCAAAGAATCGCATATTTTGCTCATTATTCCAGTTATGCGGAAGATACTTTGCAAACTCGAATGATTTTTCCTCCTTAGAACTGCAAAGTATAACTATTTTTGTTTCATCATAAGCATGTGTTAACGCTAATTGAACAATTATATTATAAAGAAGTGCTATGGTCTGCTCATAATCACCTTCAATAGATGTAACGAAGTCGTTTTTTAAAGACATCATAATTGGTGCGCCTTCAATAATTGCAGGTCTTTCTGCAAGCTCATACATTTCATCTACCAAATGGTCACGCTCAAGCTCAAATCTCTTGGGATTAAAACGTTTTGTAGCAACCATTGGAATATTTCCGGCTCCAACTCTTACGTCCAAAAAATCTTCGTCAAATTTCCTACGCTCCCAAAGTCTGTTTTTATTAAATGGAAACTCGAGCATTTTTGTAAGCGGAGGATATGTATAGGTTAAAACATCCTTTTCCTCTTTAATTTCATTATCAATTTCCTCAGAGATATATTCCAGATACTCTCGATATTTCTCATTTCTCAATGCTTCATATTCTTTTCTATCCTTCTCAGTCAAACCTTGCGTTATAGCAGGCAAAACCAAAGAGGTTACAGCAGAAAACACATTACCAGTTGCAATTGCACGTCCACCCGTAAGTAACGGATTACCCATACGCAACAAAAGCGGTGTTTTTTCAGCGTTCATCGACATTGGAGGCATTTCTATTTCAATTTCTTTTTTATCTATTTTGAAATTCTTTCTGGGCTTTCTGTCAAAGAATGCATCCTGAGATTTTGATGAATATTTCAGATATTCAATATCACTATCATTATTTATAGGTCTGAGTTTGGGTGATGTAATCTGGATACGATTATTGGCGTTATTTATACAGACATAACCTACACCCATTATTATATATACACCCATTATGTATATCACATCACCGGGTTTAACCTGGGCTTTTGTTACACTGGCTCCGTTAAGGAATACACCGTTTTTACTATTTAAATCTACAATATACCAAGTTTCATTTTCCCAATGAAGCATGGCATGATCTCTTGAAATAAAAGGATTGGGATAACAAATATCACAATTAGGTAAACGACCAATATGAATATCTGTATGTTTCTCTATATAATATGGTAAAAATACATTGTCCCTCTCGCGCTCAAACTCTGAGTAAAGAGTGTAGTTTCTATCACCAAAGGAAACCATATTTAACGAACAATCGTGAAGAACAACCTTTTTCTCTGTTATACCGCCATTAAAAACGAACTGACCGTTCTTACCTGCAATGGCATACCATTCACCATTTTCAGCTATTACCGAAATAGGCACAGTTTTGCCATAAGCAGCAGCCTCAAAAATGAATCTGCCTTCCTTCTCCTCCGGCAACCAAAGAGAACGCATAAAATGTCCCTGCTCAAGAAGAACAACATGCATGGGATAGGAATTATTATCTTTGTTCATCTGAAAACACTCCTGCATAAAAACCTAAATAATGTAACTTACAGCGAGTAAGGCGCCTTGCTTTTCAGCATCCACTATACAGAACCCTTTAACAACTTATAAATCGCAAGAATTTCTAAATAAAATTACATATTATCACACTAATTTTATTCTTTTTTTTGCCCATTTTTCCATTCGCAATATTAACAAATAAATTTTCGATGTTTTGTGCAAAAAAACGACAAATTTTTAATTTAAAAAATAAACTGTTTTAACCCTTTCTTTTTGACAAATCCCAATAAAAAAAGCATTACTTTACAACCTTTTTACATAACAAAACAACTCGGTCGTGATTCAAAATAAATCCGCACCGAGTTGTTTTACGCTAATTAATAATCATCCAAATGTTCAGATAAGCACCAACCATATTGATCACCATAAGATACATAAGACCATAAGTCATCCACTTCATACACATAAACAGTAGATTTGTAACTTATATTGTCATTAATAATGGTTGAATCAGTGTCTTCATCAACATACAAAGTTAAACCTTGTTTATTATCAACATACGCCTTAAAAAGAATCTCACCTTCATAATCGGCTGGGTCAAACAAGTAGTCACTTGAGCACCAACCACTCTTATTCTTATAGGTAGTGTATGACCAACCATCAACAGTTTCAGTGACGGTTATAATGGTGCCATTGGGAATAAGGGAGATTTTTTTACCACTGATACTGGGAGATTCTCTTAATCGCAGACCATCTACTGCTAATACAAGTTTTTCATTCTCTGCATATTCTTCGGGTTCTTCTGACCATTTTGCATAGAGCACTATTGTTTCGTCAACCTCAGAATTATCAAAATCCCATTCATTTTCTAAGTCTATATCGTACCAACCCTCGAAAATATAACCGTCGCGAACAGGCTCTTCGGGCTCTTCTATATAACCGGGCTGCATTTTCACCTGCTTTACCGGGTCACCGTTATTGGGATCAAAATAAACCCAGAACTTTGACTCTGCTTGATCAGATGTAGTTTCAACAATCTGATCTTCGTCATCAAATTGATGTTCATCTTCATAATGGGTATCGTTATTTGACGGCTGATTATTCTTCAGAAAATCAAAATCAACAACAGAAATAACAGCAACGATTATAACAACCAGAAGAACAGCAAAAAATGCTATTAAAGGTTTAGGTATATTAGATCCTGAAGATTTTTCGCTGCTTTTGCTTGTATCATTATTCACAGAGGCAGCAGATTGAACCGCTACAGGTTGCTGTGAACCCTTGGTATCGTTGATTTCAACTTTTTTAGTTTCAGTTTGATCAGCACTACCATTATTACATTGCGGACAAGCACCACATGAATCATCGTACATAAATCCGCATTTTTCACACACTTTAAACATATGCAAAACCTCTTTCTTAATTTAGCAACACCAAATCCAATATAGATACTATAATATCAATCAATATAATAATTCTATAGTTAATACAGTAAAAAGTCAATATTTTGTTAATAAATTATTAACATTATTCAATAAAAAACGCAAAGCCATCTTAGACGATGGCTTTGCGTTTTATCATATGTTACATTATTTAATTTTAACTAAATTATAGTCTTCACCGTAAAGCTCATCCACAATTTCATCAACACTCTCAAAGCCATAATTATCGACACAGTAATAAGCATCAGGCTTCTGAGTTATATTGCCATCAGGATCTGCGATCAAATCCTCAAAACGCACATACAAATATTCAGTTTCATCATCTGAGAACCAACCAGAGTAAGTATATGAATAAATAAACAACATACCATTGCGGTAATCATCATATTCTGTTAATTCCTTGACGCTCATAATATACGCGGAATTAAACTCAATATCTGAATAACTGCTGTAATGACCGTATTCTTCATCCACATATTCATCTGCATATGCCTTAAAGGCCTTTATATCATCATCAGTAATAGTCGAAGATTCTGTAATATAATCGCCTAAAGAATCAAAGGTGTAGGTCTTTTCATGTTTCGCAATATATAGCCCATAGTCTTCCGCAAGTGAATCAATATCCGAGCAAAGCACCTTTACTTTATCACCATTTGAAAATCCGCCAGAATATGTATCCTCACCATCTTCAAAACTGAAATAAATTTCGCCGATATCATAACCATTGTATTCCAAAGCAATTGCATCGTTATCGTAATATGTTACTCTGAACTCATCTGCTTCAGGTATTTTCTCATCCAAATCCCAAGGCACAGAAACACCTGCAACACCTTCATCGTTTACACCTGTTTGAACAAACTCAACATACTCAAATGGATCAAACGTATCAACATCTTCCAGTCCTTCAACTGTAAAAGAAATTGAGCTGGTATAAGTATTGCATTTGACAATATCTTTATGGTAATACTGAGCAAATTCAAATTCTACTTCGATAACATCGCCATTTTTTAACTTGCCGTTTTTCTTAGCTGATTCTTCTGACAATTTAAATTCAAAAGAATTTTTGTGGGAATACACGTCATAAAAAGACAGTGAGTAACCACGGTATTTTTTCTTTTCGGACAATTTTTCATCAGTTTCTTCTACAAGTCCATTCCAATCAATAATATTATAGAGTTGATCTTCACTGATATAACCCATATTATTAAAGCCACGAACAATTAAGCCTACACCAAACGGATAGTTAGTAAAATAATGGCCATCACCAGATTCATACTCTAAACCACTATTATAGTAATAATCATCGTAGTAGTCATTATATTCTTCGAACTCATTCACTTCAAAAGGTATATACACCTCTGATGAAACATATGCCTCCACAGGCAAATCCACAGGTGAATTTTTCACAATAACATTAATGATGCATATAACTAATATAAAGGCTAATACACACGATGAAACAACAGTTGCAACCTTCTTATGCTTTTTCAAGGGTTCTATAACCTTAGTTTTCAAAACAGGAACAACTTTAGTTTTCAGTTCTTCTTTAGCCTTGTCAATAGATACCGGAGATAATACACCTGTGTTTTCCTTATACGGTGAAGGCTCAGGCTTGTTGCTTTCAATAATTACGGGTGCCGCCACCTGGTTTTCAACAACATTAACCTCCGGCTGAATGTTGTCGTTATCACTTTGGGGACAATCATTGGCGGTTTCAACAACATTAACCTCCGGCTGAATGTTGCCGTTATCACATTGGGGACAATCATTAGCAGTTTCAACAACATTAACCTCCGGCTGAATGTTGCCGTTATCACTTTGGGGACAATCATTGGCGGTTTCAACAACATTAACCTCCGGCTGAATGTTGCCGTTATCACTTTGGGGACAATCATTGGCGGTTTCAACATCGTTAACCTCCGGCTGAATGTTGCCGTTACCGCATTGAGGACAACCACTACCAGTTTCATCATACATAAAACCGCACTTTTCACAAACTATATACATATGTATTCCCTTCTTTCACATCTTAATAATCTAATAAAACCAAACTCAATGTTTTATACTATCAAAATAAAAGGATTTTTTTCTTTATCTAATACAGACAGATACTTTAAAACCATTTCCTCATTTGTTGCAACGCATCCTGCTGTGGGATTATAGCCTACATGGAAAAATATGGCAGAACCTACATTGGGCTCACATGTGGGATTATAATCCACAACAAAACCGTATCTGTATCCATCATACTCAATCATGTGTTCTGCACTGTCCCAATCTTTCTTAGCAATGTCCGTTACATATTGGTTATAATATGCAGAATCAATATCATCCACCCAATAACTATCTTCTGTAATTTTAAAAGAATCCAGAGCTGTTTTGGGTTTTTCGTTAATATAAAAAGCTGATTTTATTTTATATACGCCTAAGGGTGTGCAGCCATCACCTTCTGTTTTATCAGTTGTGGAACCGTTTTTACCCATAAAAGCAGAACAGGAAAAATCATCACTTTTTTTCCAATTACCATTCGCAAATGAATAATAATTAACAAGAGCTTTTTCACCATGTGTATCAACAACTATTAATTGCTGACAATCGTTTTCAATCAAAGATTTCAAATAGCTCTTATTGGTTTCAAATAAAACTTGTATCTCTTTCGGGAAAACAGAGGAATCCACATAAAGGGAACTTTGGGTTTCTTCAGTATGTTTTTCATAAGTTGTCGTTTTATTTTCTGTTACAGCCTTCTCAGAAACCTCACTGGAGTCATTGGATTTCTTATTATTTACCATACATAATGAAACAACTGCAAATAACAAAGCCAAAACAAATATTATTATTGCAACTTTAGTTTTTCCGCTAAATAAACTCCTCATATCGCTTGTGACCCCCATTATACTGTTATCTCAATATGAGGGTTCATTGAATAATCAAGCAACGATAATATCGAATTGAAATCCCCGGCAGAAATATCTATGCAACCTGCGGTAGCATATAAATCAGAGGTTTTTCCACAAATAGTTATAGCGGAGCCCTTACCGGGTACAACCCCTTCAGAATCTATTCCGTTTCCGTTATGTTCGATATACATTACTTTATCGCTATTGCCGTTTATGATAGTGTTACCAATATCATCATAATGAACATCGCTTGGCAAATCACTGATATTTCTTATTGTATTGTAATAGGTTGAAGCTGAATCATCTACAATACATGTATCCTCGCTAACAATTCTATTTGGCCATGTGCTATTATATATACTGCTTTCAGAAAGAACAACACCTAATTTGAACACACCTATAGGGGTAACACCTTTTCCTTCTCCGTAATCATCACCCAAACCATTTTTACCAACTGTTGCAAAACAGGTGTACTGGGTTTCCCAAGCACCATTTTCCCAAATCATAAGTTTCAGTGTTGCGTTACTGGAATTCTTACTACCGGTAACAACAATTTTCTGCTGATATTCAACCGGACTATCGCCCTCACCATTCGACATTTCGAATATTATGGTGCAACCCGGAGTTAATTCTGAGCCCGGTTCAATGGTTTGTTTAATTACACAATTTGCGGCCACATCTGAATTGTAAACATATTCAAATTTTATTTCACAATCCTTTGACCTGAAATAATCCTTAACCTTGTCCATAGGCCAGCCAATGCACGACGGCATATAATTCACGCCGGAATCTTCAAAATCATTTTCATTGTCATCAACAGACACATTACTATCAAAATCAGAATCAACAACAGTATTGTTTCTGTTGGTGGTAAAACCAGGGAAAAAAATCAAGCAAACAACTACAAGAACTACCGGAATTAAAACTGCTGTAGCAATTATTAATAATTTCTTTACATCTAATCCACCAGAACTTCTTTGCGAACTTTTCTCAGTACTGTTGGTTGAAAAAGATCCAAAACCTTGAGTATTTACATTACCATTGCTGTTTGATCCTATGTTTTCTTGATTAGCCGGGCTATGGTTGGTACCACATTGAGGACAACCACTGCTGGTGTCATCATACATAAATCCACATTTTTCACAAACCTTATACATACTAATCCCCTAAAAAATAAATTAAATAAACTAATAAATTCCCCTCTATGTTGAATAGGTGAATTAATCGGGCTCTGCCTTTGTTTCCATAAAGAAAAATAACATAGTTATAATTGATGAAAAAGCAGAAACCAAGCTGCCAATAATATTTACGATATGATAACCTATATTTATCATAGGCATAAATATAACTACTAAAGAATAAATAAAACTACTAAGAAGTGCAGCAACACCCAAAAGAACTATAAATGTATTCGTTCTTCTTGCTCTTACAATATAAATAATCTTAACCAATATGAAAGTTATTCCTAAAGTAACTAACACAATTGTGCGAATACCACTACCAAGGCTATAAAACTCAATTCCAGAATAATCATAAATGAAGCTTGCAATTTTATTCAACAAACTCAAGCCGGCATAAGCACCCAAAAAACCCGTTGTCACTAAATCTATCATAGTACGAGTGGACATAAAAATAAAGAAAAAACAAAGAGCAGCAACTAAAACGCATCCAATGGATATAAGTTCAGCGATATTGCTGATAGCACCAAAAAAAACTATAGAGCCAATACCACCTAAATTTGAAATCAAAGTAGAAAAAAAATTGCAACCACAAACTATAGTTGTTGTTATAAGTGCTCCCAGAAAGCTTAATTCTTTAATTTTTTTCATTTGCTCAATTTCAAACATATTAACACCTTCTATAATTCATCATTAATATCTTGAAAGTTCTTTTCTTTCTTTAATAATAATTATTAACTCGGAAACAATGGAACTTACCTCGTTGCCGTCCTTTGAAACTACAGCACCTTCAAGTTTTTCCAGACCTTCTTTGATTGATTCATCTATTGATTTCACAGCGTGATTACTGCTGGAAGGGCATGAGTTCAGTTCATCATAAACCTTAAGCACCAATTTTTTAATCTGCATATCTGAAGCTCTGTCAGCAATCATTTTGGTTTTTGACACAAGTGTCTTTACTGCGTAAACTTCTTTTTGTTGCTTATTTTCTTTTTTTGATGTTTCCTCATCAGAAATCAAAAATGTTAAAAGCAAGCCAATAAAGATTACCAATAAAACAACCTCAATACCTACAGCAAATTTCCACTGTTCAAAATCAGCTATCATAAAGATAATACCTAATACAAGGTTGATCCCAAAATAAACGCTTGATAAAGTACCGCTTGTAGCACCGAACAAATGAGAACTTTTCGAATTAGGAACAACTAACGGAACTGCCATCATAAGCGCATAGGAGAGCAAAACAAAGCTGAATCCTACCCAACAGGTTGCACCATGTTCAGTACCACCAAACAAAAGGAATAACGATATAAATAAAATCGGGAATAAAACTCCTAATACAATTTTGTAAACATTATTCTTCATAACTCTCACCTACAAATTACATTCTGCTTAAAATATCTGCTATTTTTGCATCATATTGCTCCTGAGTAATAAATCCATTATCCAACATTATTTTAAGGTCACCCATTGATTTTACAGGGTCTGCTACTGGAGGTTGTGCTGCATTACCGCCATTTTGATTAATTTTATTGAGCGGGTCTTCTACCTGTTGACCGGGAGAAAAGCCGCCACCATTATTCAATGCATTACCAGCCATTCCTCCAAATGCACCGCCAACACCAAAACCCATGCCCAAGCCGGCACCTAAACCTGCAAGACCGCCTGAACTGGGATTATTGGCAACATCCTTCATAAGTTCAAATTGTTTCTGTTTATCCCAATTATCACCAAGAATACCAAATACACCTTTAGAAGAAATAGCATCTTCAAGCTTTTGTCTGTTTTCATTGTCAACTACATCAATAGATTCAATTGAGAAAGTTTGAAGATTAATTCCATAATCATCAAAAATAGTAGCTATAACCTTAGAAACTTCAGCAGCTATTTCAGCCTGACGGGAATTAATACCGATTAACTCTTCTCCACCCTTTTTAATGGCTTCAGCAAGTTTAGATTTAATGTGCATCAAAAACTCGCTTCTGAAAAATGAAGTTAATTCATCCTGTGTTTTAAAAGGAACTTTATTTCCTATTAATTTTGTAAGGAATTTAGCGGAATCTTCAATATTAATTTTATATGCACCACGCGCTCTCACATCACACATAATGCTGAAAATCGGGTCACGAACCTGAATTGGTGAATCTGTACCCCAGTAAATCTCCATAGAAGAAGCAGTTCTTACAAAATAAACAATACAATTAAATGTCGATATACCACCAGAAATGGCATTTCTTAAACGACTTATAAAAGGATAGTTATTTGTATCCAGTTTATATGTGCCATTACTGAATACCTGCTCGATTTGACCACCATTTACAAAAATTGCTTCCTCTCCGGGCATAACAATTAATGTAGAATTTGTATTAAAATCTTCTTCCGGTTGTTTCCATATTAATAAGTTACCGGGACCGGTATTTTTAATAACATCTGTAAAATGCTTTTTACCACCAGTATAAGCAACCTCATTAGGATTTTTTTTGAATATAGCCATAATTCCCTCCTGTATTACCAATGATGCTTTATATAAATTTATGGTTCATCGTGCCCACCATTTGGCGGATGGCACCTTAAAAGTCTGTGAACGCCTTTAAAAACACCAATTGTCACACCATATTTTTGAATAGATAAAATCATATACTCGGAACAGCTTGGTTCAAACACGCATTTCAACCGAACCTTATCCGGGGCATAATGTTGGTATAAATGAACTAACCAAATCAATGCTCTTTTTAATATCACGCGTATATAAACAGCAGAAAAGAAAGCGATAACAAGTAACGTACTCATCACCGAACTCAAGCCACAGATATCAGAAACAACGACGCCCAAAAACCATTTTGAACATAAAAATGATATTAAAATTGTTAATATTAAACCTATTATTGATAAAACAAATTTCTTGTATTTGATTTCAGGTCTGTTTAAAGGATTGTTTGGTGGTTCTGGTAAATCTGAATATATTACCGGTGCCCCACCAAAATCATATTCATAATCAATTTCTTTCATAAATTCCAAAAACGGCAACACGAAAAGCGTTGCCGTTAAAAATTCTTATTTAATAAATTTTCTTTCTCTGAGCATTGCTTTTGCAGCCTGAATGCTGTTAGCCTGACTACCTGCATCTCTCATGGATACTGTATAGCTTGAGTTAGGAACAACAATAATTAATTTATCAACAACATAGTTCTGTTTAAAGACATTTTCCTTGTTGCTAAAGCATCCTTTGCCGAATTCTGTAACAACTTTTTCCACAACTTTGCTCTCTGTTGTGAAGCAAGTAATATCCTGATAGAAGAAATCATTTGTGATTTCCCATACGTTGTCGCTTGTCATATCAAAGATGTATTTGTATGTATACATTTGTGTTGCGCTGAAGAAAATCCATGATACGCAATACTGAGAAGAAACAGCTACGCCTTTCTCAACTTTAACATAAACATCTCCATCAAAAACATATGAGCTCAAACAAATTGGAGGAATTTCAGAAATTTCACTCTCATCCAAACCGATTTTTGCCATAGCCTTTGCTTTGATGTTGAGGCTGTTACAGTAAGCTGCAACTCTCTTTTGATACTCGTCTATTGTGATTACAGTGTTTTTATTCAAGCAACCACAACCTGTACCACCAAAATCCTCAGCAAAAAAGTCAATTGCATCGCACTGTTCTTTGCTTTTTCCTTTCTTAGCGCTTGCCAAAGCCTGCTTTTTCTGAGCTTTGCTAAGTGCCGCACCAGCTGCTAAATCAAAAAGAGCCATATTTAAAACCTCCAAAAATATTATCCCTTAAAAGGGTTATCAACATTGAGTATTGAAAACAACTGTGAAATATCATATTCTGAAACCTGATATTTTTTTGCCATTTCTAACATTTGCATATAATCAGGACTTGTTCGCAAAAACTTCCTATTAAAATAGTCGTATTTTACATAAGCCCAGAAATAATAATAAATTCCTTTTGGTTCAATCATTGTGGCAGCGTTCATAAACTCTTCTATTTTATTGATATCCGAACGTTGCGATAAAAAAGCTTTCTTACCCTTCAAACAACAAATTGCTGCATAAAAGTATGTTTCTGAATCATCAAAGTTATCAATAACCGCTTTTTCAAAAAAGGATAAAGCGTTGTCATACATTTTTAATTTCAGATAGCAATAAGCAACTGCTTTGTTTGCACCGACGTCGTTTGGATTTAAAGATAAATCTTTTCTGTACGACATTACATATTTGTTAACTAAAGGTAACTCCATGCCCTTGACACTGTTAAAAGTAGAAATAGACACGGGCTGCCCACAATATTTACAATTAGTTGTATCAATTGAAACTGCAGCACCACAGTTTCTGCAGCTTAAATCAAGAACATCAGTAGCCATTTTATCACCAAAAAACTTATAAGATTAATTTTATATTTCACTAATATACTCGCAACTAAAAAAATGTTACGAATATATAAAATAATTATTATCTATAAATTAATAATTATTTTGTAGATATTTTATGACATTTGTAGAAAAATGTCAATATTTTTATTATTTTTGTATATCAAATTCACAGTTAACAACAAATTCAAGCCAATATAAAGTTAGTTTTAACCATTTTAAAAACAAAAGCTACCCTTAACTACAACCATAGGACGGGTGTTCGAGACACGTTTCCAGCTCCAAAAAATCCTCGTTCAACCGAACGAGGATTTTTTACTTATTCACTATTAACTCTTCACTCTTCACTAATAAACTTTACACACCTCCGCCGTGATTTGCTCCACACAGACCCTGTAACATTCATTTAAATCTTAAGACTTTCTTAAGATTTCGTATTACTGTTGTTTTGGGTTTATATAACTGCTATAATAATGATATACAATATTTTAGGAGGATTTTTATGAACAAATATAAATTAGATAATATTTATAATAAATTTCTCACAAAATGCATTGTTTGTTTTTGTTTACTACCTGTGACCTGTTTTTTATATATTCTATGGAAACCCTTTTGTGATATAGAGGTAATAAAGAATTATTTTATAGAAATGCTCGGCAATTTGCTCGGGTTTATTATTGTCACATCAATCCTGATATTATCTGTTTGTGCAATTGCTTATACGATATCACTATTAGTTAAAACTATTAAACAAATAAAAGAAGAAAAATCCCAAAAACTAATTAAGGAACCCAAATTTATTTTCACAAGTGTACTTGCACCAATTGCTATATTTTTCTCTGTTTACTTTTTCTTTAATATGTTTACATTTTAAACTTTTTCTGTTTTTCTTACTTTTAATTATAAAACTCATCCTTAACTACAACCATAGGTCTCGTGTTCGAAAATGTAACCACTCCGTTTAGCAGAAAGTGCTGCTAAACGGAGTGGATTTAAATTATTTAATCACTGCATATTTAAAAATTTCTTGCACTTCTTCTTCGGTGAAGCCTGCAAGCTTAATAGCATAAATCTTGCTTAAATCTTCTTTGGATTGGAAATACATAATATAGCTTTCGGTATTTTCTTCTGATAGAATGTACCAACCATATGCTACTGCCACTTCATTTTCTGAAACGATATAATGGGAATTACCGTTGCCCATTGGAAGTAACGTTACTGCCATAGAAGCATAGTAGGCACACGCTTTTGTATAATCCTCAAATGAGCAGAAAAGCTTTGCTTCGGGCGGGTCGCTTGAAATAAAATCCTTTAACATTTTATAATTATAAGGAACCGCAATTTCCGTGCTGTAACCATAGTTTTCTATACCCTTTTTAGCAAAGGCATAAACAATAGGATATTTTAAAGACTGATTAAAATATTTTTTATGTTCATCCAAGGTAGGAATCGGCACACCCTGATTTTCATCGTAAATAACAATATTTTTACCTTTGCCAAAATCAAGAATGTATATTTTTTCTATCTTCTTTTCTTTGTATTCACCAATATCTGCATCTATATATAAATCAAAGTATTCGTTACTGTAATTGCTGATTGAGTTTTCACCGCTTTCAAAGAGCTGACAAGTATCTGTAACACCGCTATAGCGACCCTTATCAAATTCAATTTTATATAACATCAACGGCACTTTAAGAAAAGCGAACACACCTAACAAAACGAGCACAACTAAAAATACTGATACAGTTTTGATTATTGCTTTTTTCTTATCCTTTTTAAACATATTACCAACTCCTTTTATCAATTCTGTTGAATCATTGTTTAAAGCTTTAATTTCGGGCTGATTTGTTAATTGCTCATATTCCTTTCTGCAGGATGGGCAAATATTCAAATGATTTTTTATAATTTCCGTTGATTCATTACTGCAAAGGTCATCTATATAGAGGGGCAATAAATCTTTTATTAAAAAACAGTTTTCTTTACTCACCTTCACTCATCCTTTCTTCAATTTGTTTTTTTGCTCTGAAATATGTAACTCTCGCCCAATTTTCAGTTTTGCCGAAAACATCTGCAATGGTTGAGTACGGCATATCTCCTAAAGACTTCATATAAAAAACTTCTTTATAGGGCGTTTCTAATTTAACGGCTTCGGCTAAAATTCTTTTCACATTTTCCTCTTTAATAACAGTTTCTTCTAAATTACTGTCTGCTACTAAATTAGGGTAATCTAATATATTTTCTGTTTGTTTATTTCTTTTTGAATTCAGAAAAATATTTCTTGCAATACTGCAAAGCCACGTTTCAATTTTGCAGTCATTTTTAAATGTGTCTATTTTTTTAATTGCATTATAAAATGTTTCTTGGGTTATATCTTCTGCCAAAGTTTCATTAAGGCACAAAGACAAAGCATAACTTTTTATATATTTATAATGCAGATTACACAATTTCTCTAAATCATCCAAAGCCGTCACCCCTTTCGTTTTTTATTGTATCTATCAAAATTCATATTCGTTTTTACGCTTTCAACTATTAGAAACATAAAAATGTAGTTTATTACAAAAATTTTTAAAATTTCTTTTTTATTGTAACATAAAAATCCGTTTAACAGAACTGCTCTGTTAAACGGATTTTTGTTTTATTTATGCCCGAACTGTTGTTTCATTCGTTTTTCTTTTGAAAGAATTCTCTTTCTCAAACGAATGCTTTCGGGGGTTACTTCAAGGAGTTCGTCGTCACCGATAAATTCCATTGACTGTTCAAGGGAAAGAACTGTGTGAGGAACGAGGCGGAGTGCGTCGTCACTACCTGAAGCACGGGTATTTGTCATTTGCTTTTTCTTACAAACGTTGCAAACAATGTCTTCATTCTTTGCACATTCGCCGACAATCATACCTTCATATACAGGAACACCGGGACCAACAAAAAGACGGCCTCTGTCCTGAGTATTGAAAAGACCGTAACCGGTGGTCTCACCTGCTTCGTGAACAACGATTGAGCCACGCTCACGCATCTGAATATCGCCTTTATATTCCTCATAACCTGCAAAAAGGTTATTCATAATGCCGTTACCGTTTGTATCGGTCATAAACTCTGAACGATAGCCGATAAGACCACGAGCGGGAATTTTGAATTCAATGTGAGTTGAACCGCCGTCACGAACATCCATATTCTCAAGCTCACCCTTACGTGAACCGATTTTCTCCATAACTGCGCCGACATAGTTTTCAGGCACTTCAACAATAAGAAGCTCCATAGGCTCTAAAAGCTCGCCATTAGGACCTTTTTTATAAATAACCTGCGGACGAGAAACCTGGAATTCATAACCCTGACGGCGCATTGTTTCAATAAGAATTGAAAGGTGCAATTCACCACGACCGCTAACCTTAAAGGAGTCGGTTGTGTCGGTTTCTTCAACCCGCATACTTACGTTTGTTTCAACCTCTTTGAAAAGACGGGCACGAATGTTACGGGATGTAACAAACTTACCCTCCTGACCTGCAAAGGGGCTATCATTAACCATAAAGTTCATTGAAATTGTAGGCTCGTCTATTTCAACAAAGGGAAGAGCTTCAGGGTAGTCTTTATCACAAGCGGTTTCACCGATATTAAGCTCTGCAATACCTGAAACGGCTACGAGGTCGCCCATTTTTGCTTCCTGGCATTCAACACGAGCAAGACCTTCAAATGTATAAAGCTTAACTATTTTTGCAGATGTCTGCACGCCGTCCTTATTACAAAGAACAACCTGCTGACCAACCTTAACAGAACCGCGTTCAACTCTGCCAACACCGATTCTGCCAAGATAATCATCATAATCAAGGCTTGAGAAAAGAAGCTGTAAGGGGCCGTTCATATCGCCCTCAGGAGCATCAATATTTTCGAGAATGGAATCAAGAAGAGGACGCATATCACCTTCTCTGGCATCTGCATCAAGAGAAGCGTAACCATCACGACCGGAAGCGAAAACAACAGGGAATTCAATCTGATCGTCATTTGCGCCAAGCTCGATAAACAAGTCGAGAACCTCGTCAATAACCTCTAAAGGTCTTGCACCGGGACGGTCAACCTTGTTTATAACAACGATTGCCTTTTTACCGAGAGCAAGTGCCTTCTTGAGAACGAAACGAGTCTGAGGCATACAACCCTCGAAAGCGTCAACAAGCAAAAGAACACCGTCAACCATCATCATAATACGCTCAACCTCGCCACCGAAGTCTGCGTGGCCGGGAGTGTCAACAATGTTGATTTTTACACCTTTATAGTGAATACCCGTATTCTTTGAAAGAATCGTAATTCCTCTTTCTTTTTCAAGGTCGTTGGAGTCCATAACACGCTCGTCAACCTGCTCATTGGAACGGAAAATACCGCTCTGATGAAGAAGCTGGTCAACAAGAGTTGTTTTACCGTGGTCAACGTGAGCAATAATTGCTATGTTTCTTATATCTTCTCTTCTATCCACATTTTCACCTTCAAATAGTCTTTAAAGTCCTATATAAGTTATGTAATTACAAAAGGTTTACACCGTTTTCAGCACAGATTTTTTTCATTTCCTTGGGCCACAAGGATGCCTGAACCTCACCAACGTGAAGCTTACCGAGAACGAGCATACAAAGTCTTGACTGACCGATACCGCCACCGATTGTAAGGGGCAATGTGCCGTTAAGGATTTCCTTGTGATAGTCAAATTCTCTGCGCTCATCCTTGCCCGATGCTTTAAGCTGATAATCAAGAGATTTTTCATCAACTCTGATACCCATTGAGGAAATCTCAAATGCATCTTCGAGAACTTCGTTATAAATAATAATATCGCCGTTTAACTGCCAATCATCATAGTCGGGAGCTCTGCCGTCGTGGGGCTTACCGCTTTTAAGCTTTTCACCGATTTTCATTACAAATACTGTTCCGTATTCTTTTGCAATAGCTTTTTCGCGCTCTTTTGCAGTAAAATCGGGGTACATATCTTCAAGTTCCTGAGTTGTTACAAAATGAACATCTCTTTCAATATTAACATCAACTGAGGGAAATGCCGCCTTTACTGTATCAAGAGTATCGCAAAGGCAGTCGATGATTTTTCTTACTGTTTCTTTAAGATATTCTTCAGTTCTGTCCTCACGGTTGATAACTCTTTCCCAGTCCCACTGGTCAACATAAATTGAATGAAGATTATCCATCTCTTCATCGCGACGAATGGCGTTCATATCTGTATAAAGGCCCTCACCTGCTGAAAAGCCGTATTTCTTGAGAGCGGTTCTTTTCCATTTTGCAAGTGAATGAACAATAACTGCTTCGCCCTCATCCGCCATATCTTTTACATCAAAGGAAACTGCTCTTTCGAAGCCGTTAAGGTCGTCATTAAGTCCGCTTGATTTTGTAACAAAAAGCGGAGCAGAAATTCTTTCGAGGTTAAGTGCCGCGCAAAGATTATTTTGGAAAGTCTCCCTTGTGAGCTTAATAGCTTTTTGAGTATCTCTCATTGAGAGTGTTGACTTGTAGCCATCTTTTAATACGAGCATACATATACCTCCATAATAATTTAAAATAACCTAAAAATTATATCACTATCTTTAATATAATTCAAGATTTTTAATTATGCTTTTCATAGAAATTATATAAAATAGAATTAAAACTATTATTAAATTTGCCATAAAAACTATTTTTTATTGAAAATAATATTTTGTTTTGTTAGAATTGATTCGGTGATTAAATGAAATTTAAAAATGTGCTTATTGCAAGTGACTTTGATGGAACATTAAAAAACGATCAGGGTGTTATCACCCCCGACGTTATAGAAAAAATACAATATTTTATAGAAAACGGCGGTTATTTTACCGTATGCACAGGAAGAATCCATCAGGGTTTCCACCTATATAGTCCCGAATATATCAATGCTCCCGTTCTTCTCGGAAATGGTGCAATGGCTTATGATTATGAAAATCAAAAGGTAATTTTTAATGATGCTATCGGTGAAGAAGGACTACCTTCAATAAAAGATGTTTTAAAAGAATTTCCCGATATTTCCATTGAGTTTTATAACTTCGAAAAGGTTTGTGCAATTAATCTTAATGCCCATTCCCAACAGCATTTCACAAGTCAGGGAATTAATTTTGAAACCATTGATGCTCCCGAAGAAGCGCCGCTCCCTTGGACAAAGGTTATGATTGCCGCACACGGTTGTTCAAAAGAGGTTCAAGAAATTCTTGAAAAGCACCCCGAAATCAATTACCTGAAAACTACGGGAGATTATGTTGAAATTCTGAAAAAAGGTGTTGATAAGGGAACAGGACTTTTAAAGCTCGCAGAAGCTCTCGGTTGCAAGCAGAAAGATACCTACGCTGCAGGTGATGGCTATAACGATGTTGAAATGCTTATTGCCGCGCAAGGCGGTTTCGTCCCCGAAAACGGCTCACAGGAAGCTCTTTCAGTTGCAAAATATATAACACGCTCCAATAATGACGGTTGCATAGCAAATGCTATTGAGATTTTAGATGAGATTTATTAAAAAAGAAAAGCAGATAGAACCAAATAAGGTTTTATCTGCTTTTTTATTTAGTCTGCTTTTATTTTTGCTTCCTTGCCGTCTTTAAGAAGTTGTTTAAGAGTTTCAGCGTCATTTGCCTTCATAGCATCACTGTACTTCTGAAGCTCAGCGATAATATTATCAAGTTCAAAAATAAGGTTATCTTTGTTATCAAGGAAAAGCTCTGTCCACATATTTTCGTTAAGGTATGCAACACGGGTAAGGTCTTTGTAGCTACCTGCAGAAATACCTTTTCTTTCAATGGCAGAGGGGCTCTTCACAAATGCATTTGAAACAACGTGGGCAAGTTGGGAAGTGAATGCAATTAACTTATCGTGCTTCTGAGGAGTCATTACTGAAACACGTCCGAAGCCCAGCTGCATAATAACTTCTCTGGCATTGGCAAGGGTTAAAATATCTTCATTTTCTTTAGGTGTTAAAACAAAAGGCGCATTGTAGAACATTGTGTCCTTTGAATTTTCAAAGCCTGAAAACTGAGTACCTGCCATCGGGTGACCGCCAACAAAAGAGAAATTATGCTTGTCTGCAATTTCAAAGCATTTCTCACATACAGAGCGTTTTACACCTGCGCAATCAATTACAGTTGCGCCCTCTTTAAAAACACTTGCATTCTTCTGAACGAAATCGATTACGGCTTCAGGGTAGAGAGGAATAAATATGTAATCACAGGTTGCAATTCTTTTTTCAGTTAATTCACCATCGATGCTTTTCTCATCAATTGCATTTTTTACGGTATTCTGGTCAATATCATAGCCGTAAACCTTAAATTTTGTATTTTTCTTTGCAGATTTAGCGATAGAACCACCAATAAGACCCAGACCAACAACACCAATATTCATAATAATTCCTCCTAAGAATTAATAATTCAAAATAAAACAAAAATCCCTTGCAGTGATTATACTGCAAGGGAAAAATAAACGACTAAAAACAGCAGCACAAATCACTATTACTTATTTAGTTAAGTAATAGTAATAATAGTATGTAACTGCGTTAAACTGTTTCATAACCGTTTTTCCTCTCATTTTTTCTAAATAGTAGCACTAAACATTTTATTTGTCAAGATGTTTTTATTCAATTAATTTTTTGAAAAATATTTGAATAAAAAATAAAAAGTCGAAGCTAAACTTCGACTTTTGGTTATATACCCTGAAAACTGAATAAAGAATAAGCGAAGAAACAAACGAAATGGTCAAGCCCTCGACCTATTAGTACTGCTTAGCTGAACACGTCACCGTGCTTACACACGCAGCCTATCAACCTCATAGTCCTTGAGGGGTCTT
>JAZQLF010000008.1:0-6177 GCA_045542535.1 Acutalibacteraceae bacterium
CGGTAACTCAGTTTCCGAAAACGTTGGTGTTAAACACCTTTTAAATATCAAAACAGTTGCAGAAAGAAGGGAAAATATGCTTTGGTTCCGTGCACCCGAAAAGGTTTATATCAAGAAAGGTTGTCTTCCTGTTGCTCTTGATGAGCTTCGCACAGTTCGCGGTGCAAAGAAAGCATTCATCGTAACAGATACCTTCCTTTATGAAAATGGTTATACAAAACCCATTACAGACAAGCTTGATGAAATGGGTATCGCTCATACAACATTCTTCGATGTTCAGCCCGACCCCACTCTTAAAAATGCAAAGAGCGGTGCAGAACAGATGGCAGCCTTCAAGCCCGACACAATCATCGCTCTCGGTGGTGGTTCTGCAATGGACGCTGCAAAGATTATGTGGGTTCTTTATGAGCATCCCGAAGCAGACTTTATGGATATGGCAATGCGCTTCATCGATATCCGTAAGAGAGTTTATACATTCCCCAAAATGGGTGAAAAAGCATACTTCATCGCAGTTCCCACCTCTGCAGGTACAGGTTCTGAGGTAACACCCTTCGCAGTTATTACTGATGAACAGACCGGTGTTAAATATCCTCTTGCAGACTACGAGCTTCTTCCCAATATGGCAATCATTGATACAGATTTCCATATGTCTGCTCCCAAGGGTCTTACAGCTGCATCAGGTATCGATGCTGTAACTCATGCAGTTGAAGCTTACGCTGCAATGCTTGCAACAGACTATACAGATGGTCTTGCACTCCAGGCTCTTAAAAATATCTTCAAATATCTTCCCCGTGCATATGAAAACGGTCAGACAGACGTTGAAGCAAGAGAAAAAATGGCAAATGCTGCAACAATGGCAGGTATGGCATTCGCAAACGCATTCCTCGGTATTTGTCACTCAATGGCACATAAGCTTGGTGCTTTCCACCACCTTCCTCACGGTGTTGCAAACGCACTTATGATTGAAGAGGTTATCCGTTTCAATGCTTGTGAAGCACCTGCAAAAATGGGTACATTCTCACAGTATGACCACCCCCACACTCTTGCTCGTTATGCAGAAATCGCAGATTATCTCGATCTCGGCGGTACAACAGATAGCGAAAAGCTTGAAAATCTTATTAAAGCTATCAACGACCTTAAGGCAACAGTTGGCATCAAAAATACAATCAAAGATTACGGCGTTGATGAAAAAGTATTCCTTGACAACCTTGATGACATGGTTGAACAGGCATTTGACGACCAGTGCACAGGTGCTAACCCCCGTTATCCTCTTATGAGCGAAATCAAAGAAATGTATCTCAATGCTTACTATGGCAAGCATTTCGTAGAAAAAGCAAAGCCCACTGCAGCAGATGTTGCAACAGGTATGACTGCAAATGCAGTTAAAACACCCTATACAAAAGGCAAAAAAGCGTAAGAGAAGGGAGAAATAAAAATGAAACTTGATAGAGTTATTGCAGTAAGAAATAATAAAACTATTTACCGTGACGGTGATAAATGCGTAAAGGTTTTTGATACAGATTATTCAAAAGCAGATGTTCTTAACGAAGCATTAAATCAGGCAAGAATTGAAGAAACAGGTCTTAACATTCCCAAGGTTGTTGAAGTAACAATGGTTGAGGGCAAATGGGCTATCGTTTCAGAATACATCAAGGGTAAAACTCTCCAGCAGCTTATGGATGAGGATGCAGAGAAAAAGGATGAATACATTGAACTCCTTGTTGACCTTCAGTTAGATGTTCATTCAAAGGTTTGCCCCTTGCTTAATAAATTAAAAGATAAAATGAACCGTAAAATCAGTGCTTCCGAGCTTGATGCTACAACTCGCTACGACCTTCACACAAGACTTGAAGGTATGCCCAAGCACAACAAGGTTTGCCACGGTGACTTTAACCCCTCAAACATCATCATCACAGAAGATGGCAAAGCATATATTCTTGACTGGTCACATGCTACTCAGGGTAATGCTTCAGCAGACGCAGCAAGAACATACCTTCTTTTCTGGCTTAACGGCGATATCGAAGGTGCTAAAAAGTATCTTGATTTATTCTGTGAAAAGAGCAACACAGCAAAGCAGTATGTACAGAAATGGATGCCCATCGTTGCAGCTTCTCAGTCAGTTAAGGGTAACGAAAAAGAACGCGAATTCCTTCTTTCTTGGGTAAACGTTGTTGACTACGAATAAGAAAAAGTGAGGGTATAAAAATGAAAATTACAGTTTGTATTGGTAGTTCTTGCCATATTAAAGGTTCACGTCAGGTTGTTGAACAGCTTCAGTATCTTATCAAGGAAAATAATTTAGGCGATAAGGTTGAGTTAGGCGGTACATTTTGCATGGGTAAATGTCAGCAAGGTGTTTGCGTAACTGTTAACGATGAATTTTATTCAGTAACACCCGAAACAGTTGAAGAATTCTTCAACAATAATGTAAAAGGAAAAGTATAAAAATGATTATTCAGGTTTGTGTGGGCAGTTCCTGCCACTTGAAAGGCTCACCGGAGATTGTTGAGCTTTTACAAAAAGCCGTTGAAGAATTTCATTTGGAAAAAGAGGTAACACTTGTCGGTAGCTTTTGCATCGGCAAGTGTAACCGCGTAGGGGTAACAGTTCAGGTGGATGATGATATCTATACCGGTGTTACCAGGGAGAATTTCAAAGAATTTCTTAATGATAATGTTTTATCTAAGATTAACAGCGAAAGGATGTAACGGGAAATGCCTAATTGTTTAACGCTTAAAAAATCCAACTGTAAAAACTGTTATAAGTGTATTCGCCATTGTCCCGTTAAGGCGATTCGCTTCTCGGGAAACCAGGCACATATTATCGGAAATGAATGTATTCTTTGCGGTCAGTGCTTTGTTGTTTGCCCCCAGAATGCTAAAGAGATTGTTGACGAAACCGAAAAAGTAAAAGTATTTCTTCAGGCCAGAGAAAAGGTTATCGTAAGCCTTGCGCCTTCATTTATTGCAAACTACGACGGTGTTGGCATAAACTCAATGAGAAAAGCCCTTAAAAAGCTTGGCTTTTACGATGTTGAAGAAACCGCAATCGGTGCAACAATAGTTAAAAATGAATATGAAAGAATGCTCAAAGAGGACGAAAGAGATATAATCATTTCCTCTTGCTGTCATTCGATAAACTTGCTTATTCAGAAATATTTCCCTGCAGAGCTGGAATACCTTGCAGACGTTGTTTCACCTATGCAGGCTCACTGTATGGACATAAAAAACCGCTATCCTGATGCTAAAACTGTTTTTATCGGACCTTGCGTTTCAAAAAAGGATGAAGCAGAGCATTATGAAGGCATCGTTGATGCAGTTCTTACATTCGAAGAACTTACAACCTGGCTCAAAAATGAAAATATTGAGCTTGAAGTTGAGAAGGACAACGATGATTTCAGTCGTGCACGTTTCTTCCCAACAACAGGTGGTGTGCTTAAAACAATGGCACAGGATACCCCCGACTATACATACATCGCTCTTGACGGTGTTGAAAACTGCATTGCCGCTCTTAAAGATATTGAAAGCGGAAAGGTTCACAAATGCTTTATTGAAATGTCTGCTTGTGTTGGTAGCTGTATGGGCGGTCCCGTTATGGAAAAATATCACCATACAGAAACTATTACAGACTACATTACTATTGCAAACTATGCAGGAAAAAAGGATTTTGAGGTTTCTCAACCCAAGTCATCCGATTTGAAAAAACAGTTTGAATATATTGAACACAGATACCCCCAACCCTCTGAAGCGGAGATTAACAGTGTTCTTCGTCAGATGGGAAAATTCAAACCTGCTCATGAGCTTAACTGCGGTTCTTGCGGTTATAATACCTGCCGAGAAAAAGCTGCAGCAATCTGTCAGGGTAAGGCAGAAATATCAATGTGTCTTCCTTTCCTTAAAGATAAAGCAGAAAGCTTTTCAGACACTATTGTAAACAGCTCACCAAACGGACTTATAGTTCTCAACGAGAATTTAGAGGTTCAGCAAATCAACAGAGCTGCAAGAGAAATTATGAATATTCGTTATGCTTCCGATGTTCTCGGCGATAATGTTATTCGTATTCTTGACCCCGCTGTATTTGAAAATGTATTAAAAACAGGCAGGGGAGTAAGCGACCAGAGAGTTTACCTTGCAGAGTATAAACGCTATGTTGAACAGACCGTTGTTTACGACAGAGATTCACATCTTTTAATAGGCATTATGAGAGATGTTACTGCTGAAGAAGAGCAACGGGAGAGAAAAGAAAACATCAGCCGACAAACAATTGAGGTTGCCGATAAGGTTGTTGATAAGCAAATGCGAATTGTTCAGGAAATTGCTTCACTTTTAGGTGAAACTGCCGCAGAAACAAAAATCGCACTTGCAAAATTAAAGGAGTCGATTTCTGATGAATGATTTATGTGCAGATATCGGTTATAAAAGTATAAATCATTACGGCGAACAACTTTGCGGAGACCATATAGACATAGTTGAACCCGATGAGGAGTCAACCGTTGTAGTTCTTTCCGACGGATTAGGAAGCGGTGTTAAAGCAAGTATTCTCTCAACACTCACCTCAAAGATTATCTCCACAATGTTAGCTGAGGGTCTTTCTTTGGAAGAATGTGTTGAAACCATTGCCGCAACATTACCCGTTTGTTCCGTTCGTGGTGTAGCCTATTCCACTTTCACGATTATTCACTTGAAAAATAATCAGACAGCGGAGCTTATACAGTACGACAATCCTCACACCATAATAATCCGTAACGAAAGAAACTGGGACTATCCTAAAACAGAAATGAATATCGGCGGAAAGAAAATCTTCAAGTCTGTTATTCAGCTTCAGGAAAATGACATTTTCATAGCAATGAGCGACGGTTGTCCTCACGCAGGTATCGGCACAGCTTACAACTTCGGCTGGAAGCGTGAAGATATTGCAAGCTTTATGGAAACATTAGCTCCTGTAGGCTATACTGCAAAGAATTTATCAACCATGCTCATTGATGAGTGCGATAAGCTTTATAACCATAAGCCCGGTGACGATGCAACGGCTTGCGTTGTTAAAATCAGAAAACGTGTGCCTATGAATATGTTGTTTGGTCCGCCCTCAAACCGTGATGATGCAGACCGTATGATG
Source organism: Acutalibacteraceae bacterium (assembly GCA_045542535.1). Classification (GTDB taxonomy): domain Bacteria; phylum Bacillota; class Clostridia; order Oscillospirales; family Acutalibacteraceae; genus DTU089. The sequence continues at coordinate 5,116 of JAZQLF010000008.1, forward strand.
AGCCTTTTCTTCTCAAAGGAAGGTAAGCATATTATATGTGGTGGTACAACATCCTCTATTGCAGCCAAGTTCTTAAGAAAGCCTTTAAAGCCCTCTCTTAATTTTGAGAGCAGTGATGTTCCGCCTATTGCAGAAATTGAAGGCGTTGATCTTGTAACAGAAGGCGTTATCACGGTCAATAAGGTTGTAGAGTATGCCCAGGATTATCTTGGGGAAAACAAACACTACGAGCATTGGAACTTTAAGAAGGACGGTGCTTCTCTCATAAGCCGTTTGCTTTTCGAAGAAGCAACAGATATAAACTTCTATGTGGGCAGAGCAATTAACCCTGCTCATCAGAATCCCGACCTTCCCATAAACTTCAACATTAAAATGAATCTTGTTGAAGAGTTGTCAAAAAGTCTCAAACAAATGGGTAAACGAATTAAAGTAAGTTACTTCTAAGGTGTAAAAATGAGTAATATAAGAAAATTTGATACAAAAGTACAATATCTTAAATATAAGGTTTTAAGAGAGGTTGCAAGAGAAGCCTGGAACGACACTCTTCTCGAAAACATTCTCGAAATTCCTAAAAAAATCGTCCCCGGAAAAACCTCCACAATGCGTTGCTGTGTTTATAAAGAAAGAGCAATTCTTGCGGAACGTGTTAAAATCGCAATGGGCGGTGACACGGAAAATCCCAATGTTATCGAAGTAATTGACATCGCTTGTGACGAATGTCCGGCGGCAGGTTATGAGGTAACAGATTCTTGCCGTGGTTGTCTTGCTCACCGTTGCGAAGATGTTTGCAAACGCGGTGCGATTTCCTTTGACCATAACCACGTAGCGCATATTGATAAATCAAAATGCGTTGAATGCGGTCAATGTGCAAAGGTTTGCCAAGTCGGAGGCCAAGCGGTCTTAGGAAGACAAGGGTTAAGGGCAACTCCTTGGCTCACAGAACGACATGGCTACGATCCGACTTTGTTTGCAAACGCGGTGCGATTTCCTTTGACCATAACCACGTAGCGCATATTGATAAATCAAAATGCGTTGAATGCGGTCAATGTGCAAAGGTTTGCC
>JAZQLF010000009.1:0-25667 GCA_045542535.1 Acutalibacteraceae bacterium
AGAATAACTCATATTAAAGTTACGGGCGGTTCTTTAAAAGTCAAAGATACCATAGCAATCAATGATAAAAATGAGAAAGTAAACAATATAAGAGTTTATTCGGGTGAAAAATTCACAACAATTGAAGAAGCCGAAAGTGGCGGTATATATGCTCTTACAGGTCTTAATTCAGTTAATACAGGTGATGGTTTGGGTTTTGAAAAATCCTTTGGAAAAGCTTTTTTAGAGCCCGTTATGAACTATAGAATAGTTTTGCCAAAGGACTGCGACCCGAAAACCTTTTTTCCGAAATTAAAAGAACTCGAAGCAGAAGATCCCCAATTACATATTACCTGGAACACATATCTGCAGGAAATTTATGTTTCTTTAATGGGTGATGTTCAGACTGAAATTCTTAAAAGCATTATTTCAACTCGCTTCAATGTTGATGTTGAAATAGACAGTGGTAAGGTGCTTTATAAAGAAACAATCGAAAATAAGGTTGAGGGTGTAGGTCACTATGAACCCTTAAGGCATTATGCCGAGGTCCATCTGATTTTAGAACCCTTACCAAGAGGTAGCGGACTTGTTTTCTCTTCAAAGTGCAGTGAGGATTCATTAAGCCGTAACTGGCAGAATTTAATTATGGGTCATTTAAGCGAGAAAGAGCATCTGGGCGTACTTACAGGCTCGCCTATAACAGATGTTAAAATCACTCTTGCAGCAGGCAGAGCCCATTTAAAGCATACTGAGGGCGGAGATTTCAGACTATCAACCTACAGAGCCGTAAGGCAAGGTCTTATGCAGGCGAAATCTGTTCTCTTAGAGCCTTATTACAGCTTCCGTCTTGAAGTTCCCACCGAACAAATCGGCAGAGCTATCAACGATATAAGAATGAAAAACGGCACTATCGATTCTCCAGAGGATTTAAACGGAATAAGTATCTTAACGGGTAAAGCACCTGTTACAACCTTAAACGGCTATGCTTCCGAGGTTGCTGCATATACAAGTGGTAAAGGTAGGTTATTCCTTGAGGTTTGCGGTTATGATGCTTGCCATAATTCAGACGAAATAATTGAAGATTCAAATTATTCTCCCGATAGCGATTTGGAGAATACTCCCGATTCCGTTTTCTGTGCTCACGGTGCAGGCTTCAATGTAAAATGGGACAAGGTGTTCGAATATATGCATATCGACTCTTGTCTTGAGCAAGATAAAACGCCTTATGAGGTCAATCTGAATAAAAGGAATTTTCATATTGATGATAAAGAGCTTGAGGCTATAATGAACCGTGAATTTGGTGAAGACAAGCACCCGTTTTACAGATACAGCCACAATAAAGCTCCTGCAAAGCCTGTTAATACGGAATATAATACTGAAATCCGCAAGAAATATGTTATTGTTGACGGCTATAATGTAATCTTTGCCTGGGATGAACTAAAAGAAATCGCAAACGACAATTTAAGCATTGCCCGTGACAAGCTTTTGGATATTCTTTGTAACTATTCCGCATTCACAAAATGCGAAACAATTGTTGTTTTTGATGCTTATAAAGTAGCAGGAAATAACGGTCAGAGATTTAATTATAATAATATTCACGTGGTTTATACAAAAGAGCGTGAACTTGGCGATAACTACATTGAAAAGCTTATTAGTGATATCGGTAAAAACGAAAATGTGCGAGTTGTAACGTCAGATAATCTTATTCAGCTTTCTGCGGTGCGTTTCGGTGTCCTTCGTGTATCAGCTCAGGATTTCAAAAGAGAAATTGACGCAGTTGAAAAGAATATTGATGATTTGCTTTTCAAAATAAATAAACCAAGACCCCAAAAGGTAGGGGAGCTTGTTGATTTGCTTTTAGGAAAAGGTGATTAGATGATTATAAAAGTATTTGATACATTGCCCCAAGATGCTCTCGATTTGAGAATAACTGTTTTTGTTGATGAGCAGGGCTTTGTTGATGAGGTTGATGAGTTTGATAGCGTTGCAACTCACCTTGTTATGTACGAAAATGAAAAGCCAATAGCAACCTGTAGGTTTTATCTTAAAGAAGATGAAGAAACCTATATGTTCGGAAGGCTTTGTGTTTTAAAGGATTATAGAGGAAAAGCTCTCGGCAGAGAAATGCTTAAAAAGGTAGAAAAAATCGTGAAAGAAAAGGGCGGAAAAGCAATCATTCTCCATTCCCAATACCACGCAAAGCCTTTTTATGAAAAATGTGGCTTCACCCAGCAAGGTGAAATAGATTATGAACAAAATAAGCCTCACGCTTGGATGAGGAAAGAAGTGTAAAAAGCAACTGACTGTACGGAAAATACAGTCAGTTGTTTTTATAAGTTATGAAACCATTTCCTAATATAATAATATTTCCAGCCACAATCCTCTTTAATAAATTCATCATCAAAACTTGGAGTAAAGCCTTCTGGATATAAATAGATAAAAGCTATTTCGCAGGTTTCGTCATTGGTGCCGATAAATGCCCAATAATCGTGTTCTATGAAGTTATCATCTAAATTGTCATCATAGACATCAAATTCATCAAAATCCTCTTCATACTCCGGTGTTTGAATAGTTTTGAAATCGAACCCGTAAATTTTGAAATTACAATCATAAATATAACATTCTTCAATGTATTCTTCGCCTTCGTAATGTCCGTCATATTCAACATAATCATGTCTATATATAAATTCTTTATCAAATTTTTCTTTTAACACTTCATATTCTTCAGGCGCGTATTTGAAAACCCAAGTGTAATAGGAAGGGTCTGTAAAAGCAGAATTTTCAATCAAATCAAATGAGTTTGCATCAATAGGGTTACCTATTTCATTAGGATGAGGTAAAAGTCTTTCATACTTTTCATTTGTTTCTTCATCTATCATAAAAGCGTAATACTCTTCGATTACCTCACTCTTATTAAAATTAGTGTAAAAATTAGTACTCCAGAAAAAATAGCCTGTTAACATAAACAAGAAATAGGGAACTATCAGAATAAATGCAATAACTGATTTTAGAATGTGGTGTATTCTTTTGGCTCTTTTAAGTGCAATAATAACCAACCAAATCAATAATGGGATAATCACAAGGTTTTTTATGCCGTGTTCTTTTAGCAAATAGTTCAGAAGTCCGCTTCCAAAGAATATAATTGCAACAGTTATAGGAATTGAAATTGAAAATAAATCCGCTAGAGTAAATGGTCTGTGAATTTCGCTCATTTCCTTTTTTATTTGCTCCTTGGTTTCCTTATCATCACCAAAATCTTTTAGAGCTTTTTCAAGGCTTTCTTCTTCGGAATAACCAATTTCTTTATAATAATCAATTTTGTCATAAATATGATTTTCGAGCTCGGCTTGAAGCTTATATCTTGTTTCTTTTGTTATGCGTTTTGGTAAGTAATCCGCAATAAATTCCGAAATTCTTTTTTTCATAAAACCACCTCAAATCAAGCTGTAACAGGTGCGGTTTGTGGCTTTATTACTCTCTTAACTGCAGTTGTATAGGACTCCCATTCTTCCTTTGATTTGACAAGAACCTTTCTGCCTTTATCAGTAATTTTATAATATTTTCTTTGTCTTCCTTGAACACTTTGAAGCCAATAAGATTCAACATAGTTTTCCTTTTCAAAGGCATGCAGAATAGGGTAGAGGGTACCCTCTTTAAAAGAAAAAACATCCTCGCTTCTTTTTTCAATTTCCTTGATTATCTGATAACCATACATTTCTTCGTTCTCCAAAACAGATAAAACAAGTAAAGCGCTACTACCTTTTGTAAGCTCTTTTTTGATATTCATAAATCTACCTCCTATACATAGAATTACGATACATAGAGTTTCTATGTATAAAATAGCATAGTATGTGCTTGTTGTCAAGAAATAAGTTGTTATTTTACTTGACTGTTTTTCTAAATGTAATATAATTGTAATAGTAAAAATCTATCGAAGATAGGACGGAAAATTTATGGATAAATATGCAAGATTCAGATACCAACCCTGCTTACCTTTAGGTGAAGACGGAAGATGTGTTACAGCTTCAAAAAAACACATTGACCTCTCCCGAAAAGCTGCAACAGAGGGTATGGTTCTTCTTAAAAATGAAAACAATGCTTTGCCCCTTAAAAAAGGCGAGAAAATTGCACTTTTCGGCAAAGCAACAATTGAATATATCAAAGGCGGTGGCGGTAGCGGTGATGTTAACTGCCCCTATATCCGCAATATTTTTGAAGGCTTTGAGCAGAAAGAAAAGGAAGAAAAAGTTTCTGTTTATATGCCTCTTGTTGATTTTTATAAAGAATATGTTAAAAAAGAAAGTGTTAATGTTCTCACTCAGGAGCAGATAAATGCCCGTTGGGACATTGTTAACAATATGGAGTTCTGCACCGAGCGTGACGATATGACCTACGACACCTTTGCTGCTATGCACGTTAAAGAAGCAGAGGTTCCCGAAGAGCTTATTAAAGCATCTGCAGATTGGGCAGATACTGCAATTTTCACAATCAGTCGCTTCTCTGCCGAGGGTGTTGATCGTCGTCCTCAGGGCAATGACTATTACCTTTCAGATTTGGAAAAAGACCTTCTTGATAAATTAACAAAGCTTTTCAAAAAGGTTGTTATCATAATCAATTCAGGTGCAACAATTGACTGCGAATACTTTGCAGAAAATGAAAAGGTACAGGGTATTCTTTTCGGTTGGCAAGGAGGTATGGAAGGCGGTTCTGCAATAGCAGACCTTCTTTGCGGTGATGTTAACCCAAGCGGTAAAATGGTTGATACAATTGCAAAATCCTACGAGTGCTATCCCTGTAAAGATGATTTCTGGGAATGCTTTGACCATGTTGACTATTCTGACGATATCTATGTTGGCTATCGTTATTTTGAAACAATTCCCGGTGCAAAAGAAAATGTCCGTTATCCTTTCGGTTTCGGTCTTTCCTATACTGATTTTGAATTGAGCAGTAAGGTTTGCTGCGAAAGCGACGGTAATATTGTTGCAGTTGTTAATGTTAAAAATATCGGTGCTGTAGCAGGTAAAGAGGTTGTTCAGCTTTATTATAGCGCACCCCAAGGCTTACTCGGTAAACCCTCAAAGGAACTTGCAGCATTTAAGAAAACAAAGCTTCTTGTACCCGGTGAAACTGAAACTCTTGTTATGAGCTTTAATATCAATGATATGGCAAGCTTTGATGACTTGGGTAAGGTTCAGAAATCCGCCTATGTTCTTGAAAAGGGGATATATAATTTCTATCTCGGCACATCTGTAAGAGATAACGAAAAACTCGGTTTCCAATATGAAGTTTCCGAAAATACTGTTACAGAGCAGCTTTCCGATTGGTGCAAACCCTTTAAGCTTGAGAAGAGAATGCTCGCAGACGGAACTTATGAAGAGCTTCCCCAAGGCGAAGAAACATATCTTTATGGTATAGTTGAACCTACCAACGCAAAAGCACCCGAAAAGGTTGTTCCCTTTGATAAAGTAGGCGAAGAAATCACTCTTGACGAATTTGTAGCACAGTTCACTCTTGACGAGCTTATGGATTTTGTTGGCGGTCACGGACCAACAGGTGTATGTAACACAGGTTGCTTCGGTGGTCTTGAGAGACTTTCTGTTCCTGCTGTTCCTACTGCTGACGGTCCTGCAGGTTTAAGACTTGATGTTGAAACTGGTATTCCTACTACAGCTTGGCCATGTGCAACTCTTCTCGCTTGCTCTTGGAATCCCGATTTGGCATTTGAAGTTGGCGTTGGTGGCGGTGCGGAAATCCGCGAAAACAACCTTGGTGTTTGGCTTTCACCTGCGCTTAATATTCACCGCGACCCAATGTGCGGTAGAAACTTTGAATATTATTCCGAAGACCCTGTTATAGCAGGTAAATTTGCATCTGCAGTAACAAGAGGCGTTCAGTCCCAAAAGGTTGCAGTTTCAATTAAGCATTTTGCTTGTAACAACAAGGAAGCAAATCGCTTTGGTAGTGACTCAAGACTTTCCGAAAGAGCACTCCGCGAAATTTACCTTAAAGGCTTTGAGATTGCCGTAAAAGAGGGCGACCCTTGGACAGTTATGAGTTCATATAACCTTATTAACGGTCAACATACATCCGAAAGTTACGAGCTTCTCACAGGTATTCTTCGTGATGAATGGGGCTTCAAGGGTATGGTTGTTACTGATTGGGGCGTTAAAAATGACCCGGTTAAAGAGGTTAAAGCAGGTAATGATATGAAAATGCATTGTGGTTACCCCGAAGACCTTAAAGCAGCTTATGAAGCAGGGGAGCTCACTCGCGCAGAGCTTGAACTCTGTGTTAAGAGAATACTCGAAATGTTTATGAAATTGGTTTAATTCGGTGATAAAAATGAAAAAATCTATATTTGACCATATAATTCACGGTGGAGACTATAACCCTGACCAATGGATTGATACTCCTGAAATATGGGACGAAGATATGCGCCTTATGAATTTAGCACACGTTAATAGTGCTACTGTAGGCATTTTTGCTTGGGGCATGTTAGAGCCTGAAGAGGGTGTATATAACTTCGAATGGATGGATAAACTCCTTGATATGTTGCATAAAAACGGCAAGGATGTTATTCTTGCAACACCCTCAGGTGCTCGTCCTAATTGGTTAGCGCAGAAATACCCCGAGGTTTTAAGAGTTGAAGAAACAGGCACAAGAAATGAATATGGTGTTCGTCATAACCATTGCTTGACATCACCTATATACAGAGAGAAAGTAAGAAATATTAACCGTTTACTTGCAGAAAGATATAAAGACCATCCTGCAGTTAAAATGTGGCATATTTCCAATGAATATTGCGGTGAATGTCATTGTGAGCTTTGCCAGGAAGCTTTCAGAGAATGGCTTAAAAAGGAATATCACAATAGCCTTGATGAATTGAATTTTAAATGGTGGAACGGCTTCTGGAGTCATCAGGTAACCGACTGGAGTCAGATTAATTCTCCTAAATTCCGCGGTGAGAACCACGTCAGCGCAATGAAGCTTGCATGGAAACGCTTTGTTTCCGAAAACCATATTTCATTTTTTGAAAACGAAATTGCGCCACTTCGCGAAATCACACCCAATATTCCCATTACAACTAACTTTATGAAAATGTATGACGGAATTGATTATCAGGAATTTGCTAAAAAGCTTGATTTAGTTTCCTGGGATAATTATCCCGCTTGGGACAAAGGCAGAAATGTGGATGAAGCCCTTGAAACTGCTTTTGTTCACGATGCTTTTAGAACAATGGGCGGTGGCAAACCATTCTTTATGATGGAAAGCACACCATCTCTCGTTAACTGGCACGATGTAAATAAGCTTCCGAAGCCCAACATACAAGCTCTTTCATCTATTCAGGCAGTGGCTCACGGAGCTGACAGTGTTCAGTATTTCCAATGGCGAAAGAGTAGGGGTGGACACGAAAAATTCCACGGAGCAGTTGTTGACCACTGCGGTCACGAAAACACAAGAGTTTTCAAAGAGGTTTCAACTCTCGGCGAAAACCTTGAAAAGCTTTCAAATGTTGTTGGTGAGCATTGCAACAGTAAGGTTGCAATTATCTGCGACTGGGAAAACGGATGGGCAGTAAAATCCTTCTGCGGTTACAATAATCTTCAAAGAGATTATTACCACGAATGCACCAAATGGTATGCACCTTTCTGGAAAAAAGGCATTTCTGTTGATATAATCGCTATGGACGAGGATTACAGCAAATATGACCTTGTTATTGCACCATTCCTTTATATGCTTAAAGAGGGTACAATAAGCCGTATTGAAAGCTATGTTAAAAATGGCGGTAAGTTCGTTGCTACATACCTTTCAGGAATTGTTGATAAGGATGACCTTTGCTTCCTTGGCGGTTTCCCCGGTAATGAGCTTAAGGATGTTTTCGGTATCTGGGTTGAGGAAACTGATTCCTTGCCCGAGGGTATGAAAAACATAGTTGAATACAACGGCAAGGAATATGATGCAATTAATTTCTGTGATATTCTTCATTCTGAAGGTGCTGACGTTTTAGCAACATATAAAGAAGATTTCTATGCGGAAACTCCTGCGGTAACTGAAAACACTTACGGTAAGGGTAAAGCATATTACACCGCTTTTGCAAACAGTGGCGATTTCTTCCAGGATTTCTGCGATGCTCTTATAAATGAGCATAATATCGTACCGGATACTGATATTAAAGCAGAAGAGGGAATAAGCATAAGAAAACGCGGTAACACAGTTTTCGTTATGAACTTTGCTGATAGTGAAAAAGAAATTACTCTCGACAGAGATTATAAAGATGTTATCAACGGCAATACCATCAGCGGAACAGTTTCTTTAAAAGTTTGCGAATATCTCGTTATAGAATAAAATTAAGGATTGTAAGCGTGAAAACTTACAATCCTTGTTTTTTATAACCTGTCTGATAAGAGGTGCATATACTGTTATCGGAGGTGATATAATGAGTTTAATAAACTGCAATTGCAAAACCAACTGCACTGGCTTGGGTATTATCGTAAGCCTTATTTCAGGAATTGTTGCCCTTGTTCTCACCTTAACCGGTATAATTACTATTTCAACTCTCTTTGCCTGGATTGCTTTCGGTATTGCTGTTGGTTTGGCTATAATAACTTTTTTAGTTTCGGCTTTTTCAAATGATAATGAAAAAAGAGAGCGAAGGTGTGTCTGCAGAGCGTTAACTGCTTTGCAAGCTGGTCTTTTGGGAACAATTCTCACATCTCTCGTTCTTTTAGCAGTAGGTTTTGTTGCAACAAGTATAATCGGTGCAATCGTTTACGGTATATTTGTTTTCTTCTTTATTTTAATAATTACTTCCTTAATTTGTCTTACAAGATGCTTGGCTTCTTGTGGGGAATAAAATGGAATGCTGTTTCGGTGTCTGTAGAAAACCTCTTCACTATTCACTCTTACCTCTTAACTGAAATTCCGTACACGCATTTTATTTTAGTGAAGAGTGAATAGTTAATAGTGAATAAGTAAAAATTGCGCACACTTTCGTGTACGGAATTTTTTGGCAGGGGCAGAAGGACTCGAACCCTCAAGGACGGTTTTGGAGACCGGAATGTTACCATTACATTATGCCCCTATATTAACTTAAATATATGGTGGACCAACAGGGACTCGAACCCCGGACCAACCGGTTATGAGCCGGTTGCTCTAACCAACTGAGCTATTGGTCCCTATTTGCAACAGATAGAATTATATTAAATTAACATCATTTTGTCAAGGGTTTTTCAGGTAAAAGTTTTAAATTTTATTGTGTTATGTATAGGAAGCCTTTTAAGACTTCCTATACATTTTACTTTTACCAGTATATGAATGTGAATTTTCAATATTCCTTAATTTTTAGAGCCTTATGAAACTTTGGTTTCTTTTCTCCTGCATTAACCATTTCACGAGAAAGCAAAGTGCGCATTTGTTGGAGTACTTTTGCATAATTTTCATCGTTTACAAGATTATTTTTTTCACAAGGGTCATTTTTTAGGTCATAAAGAAAATCATCAAAATAATGTACTGCTTTCGACTTGTACCAACCTGAGCCGATTGCCTTTGCTGAGTATTTCCAATCCTTTGTTCTGACACATCTGCCGATGTGAGATTCACTTATCTGCACGAAAACGCAATCTCTTTCAGGTGCTTCTGCATCATTAATAGGTAAAACATTACCGGAATAGCTTTCGGGAACGTCTATTCCTGCAAGATTTAAAATTGTTGGTGGTAAGTCAATAAGGCTGACTAAGCAATCTTTGCTATCTGTTTTCTTAATTGCACCGCCACCGAAAACCAGGGGAGTATGTATGCTCGATTCGTGGCAAGAGCGCTTATATTCAAAATTACGGGTTTTGAAATGGCAACCGTGGTCGCTTGTATAAATAATAATGGTGTCTTCGTAAATGCCTTTTTCTTTCAGAGCATCAACAAGCTTGCCGACATTTTCATCAAGTCGGTTTATTGCCGCAATATAATCGGGGTATTCCTCGTTATAATCGCCTTTAAGGAATGTTAAATCCTCGGGAATTGGGTATTCCTTGTATTTTTCAATTGCTTCAACAGGACCCTCAAAATGACCTCTGTCATTCTGGTGATGGGGTTCAAGCTGAGAAATAAACATAAAAAACGGTTTTTCGCTATTGTGGTTGTTAACGTATTCAACTGCAAAATCGTTTATGCAGTCTGCTCTGTAGCCTGTAAAATCAATTTTGTTGCCATCTTCATCGAAAACGAAACCGTCATAGCCGTGAGAGGTGAATTCAAGAACATCCGCTGCTCTCCAATATTTATAACCGCCTTGCTTATCTTTTGGTACGGCGGTTTTTTCACAATGAAAACCTATTCCGGGTGCTCGGTCTGAAGCAAGATGCCATTTGCCGATGTAAGCAGTATCATAGCCGTTTTCGTTGAAATAATCTGCCATTGTTTTTGTGCTTTCGGGCAGGGGAATACCGTTCCAGAAGCAACCATTTTCTGTTGCATATTGCCCTGTCTGCAAGCAAGCACGGGCAGGTCCGCAAACAGGTTGGCAGGTGAAAGAATTTTCAAAAATAGTTCCTTCTTCACCCAATTCCCACACATTTGGCATAATTTCACTATTTAATGTATCCCAACGCTGTTGGTCTGAAAAATAAAATATAATATTCGGCTTCATAAAATCACCATAAAAAATTTACTGCTTCCATTTTATAATGAAAGCAGTAAAAAGGCAAGTAAATAATTATGTATCATTATGGAAATAATATAAAGTCTGTGTTTGACTATCAAAGAAATATACGTCATAAAAGTCATATTTGGGACGATTTTTATCTTCGGTTGATTTATCGTAAATATAGTAATAATCTTCTTTGTCAATCATATCAATGTTAAAATTATATGTTTTATATTTTTCTGAATAATATGTGTTTATATAATCATTAAAGTTATTAACATATGAATGAATTTCTTCGAAGTCTTTTACTTTTTCAAACTTTTCTGCATTTTTAATGTCGGGGTTTTTATAACTGAAAACACCAAAATCCGTAAAATCTCTGAAACCCGCAGAGTAATAATCTATGCATTCGACATTGTCTGAAATAGACCTGATTATTTCTTCTTGTGGTGACACATAAGTATTGCTAAATATAATGAAATTTATTATAAATCCAACGATTAAAACGCCAATTATTATAAAAGGAAGATTTATAAGGAACTTAATCAATTTAGATTTCTTTTTCTTATTCATTGTTTCTCCTATGATAATGATTTTTATACACTTTCATACACATGATAATATTTATTAGTTTGTGTATCGTATAAAAAAATGATCCATTTTGTTGTATCGTGATAAATATCATTTTCAGAATCTGTGATAACCATACCATTTTGATCATCGTATATACAAATGTAGCATTTATGGTATCTGTAGCTATAATCCAAGAATTCCTTATAACTCTCAATAGAATCAAGTTTATCTATATGTTCTGATGTCATTTCGCTCCAGTTACCATTTTCTGCTTCTTGAATGATAATTTTTTCTTCTCTGTCGCTGAGTTTGAATACATAAAATTCGTATATATCTGTCCAATGCCAATGATAAAATTTGTAAGCCGGTTTTGATGGCGTGTAAACAATGTTAAAGTCTGATATGTATGGATTAAGTGTACCCAGATAGCACCTGAATGCAGTTGCTTCAATTAAAATCAAAATAACTATAATTATAATCAGCTTTTTATTTGCGGGTCTGATTTTAAGTTTTATTTTCATATTATATTCCTTTTAAAGCCAATCAAAATACATTTTATAGAATTCATCAAATCGCTCTTTGCTGATAAGCGTAACGTCATAGTCCTGGTCATAGAACCAGTAAAATCTTATTTCGTTTTGGTTTTTATTCATAGCAATAAATCCGAATTCTTTAAAACCACCGTATTGGCGATTATCATCTTTAACATATAAAATTTCATAGCTGTTATCGTCAATTTGCGTTTCTTCAACTAAAGTGTATGTATCAAAGTTTTCAGCTATATCGCTTTTTACTTGCTCAAATTCATTAGAATCACAAGAGTATACCAATGCCATTGTGTATGCTATGAAAACAAAGTATTCATCTTCATTATAAAAATATTTGCAATTATTTTCATCAAGAAAATTGTCGCAGATATCATAATAATTTTCTGCTAAACATTCTTTTGAAAAAGACATGAAATCAGATTTTGTTACTTCTTTCTGACAGCCTGCGAAAGTGAACGTAAATGATATTATTAAAATAACAGATAATAGTTTTTTCATATTTTTCACCTTTTTATCTTTTTTTTGGTTGCTTTTCCCTCTTCTTTGTAAACAAAAACCCTAACAAAGCACCGAAGATTCCATATCCACACCAAACCATAGCAAGTGCACCTGTGAATTCATTACTGCTGAAAGGTGTGCTTTCTATTGGTGGAAATCCAAGGTATAACAAGAAGCAGAAGAACATACAAAGTATTGCAATGAACAAGGGAATTAACCGAATAACCTTGTTTTTTATTTTTTTATAGAAAATTAATTGGAGTATTAAAAACACAATTTCAATTGCAAATCCCTTTAAATGAAAATCCATAAGAAATTCACTCCTCAATACCAACCCTCATCCTCATCCTCATCGTATTCTTCCTCATAATATTCCGCATAGAATTTTTCGAAATCAAAATTAGGGTTGTTTTCAACAAATTTGCTTAATGCGATTTCACCTTGTATTAAAACATAGTTTTTCTGGAAGATGTTTGTTTGTTTTAAATCAATTTCTTCTATATCGTAAATAGAATAAAAGCCGTTATTATAAATTTCATAAGAATTATTTTCGATTTCGCATATAACATCGTAATTTTCTTCAAGTGTTTTTTCTTCCGAAAGCTTAACGAGAACGGGGAGACCGCTTACGCCTAAAGAACCGATTTGCTCAACATCTATGCTGATTTTGCCTGCTTTATAAGCATCGTAGTTGTAGTTTGCAATTACTGTGTTTATGTCAACAACTGAAACGCTGATCATAGTTATTGTGCAAACAAGAATAATTGCTTTTATGTATTTAAACCTTGTGAAAATAAGTCTTAAAAGAATGATTATGAAAATAACTGCCAGCATAAGCATAAAAATGCTTGTCAAAACTCTCAATCTTGTAAGACCATACATAGAAATATATTTCATCATTTTAACAAATGCAGTTGAAATATAGAAAACTGTGAAAAGGCAAAGGAAAATAAGAAGCGATTTTGTTGAATCGGGAATTTTCTTGCTTTCGGTTTTCTTAACAAGGGTAGCACACAAGAAAAGAATAACAAAGTTTATAAATGCAATAACACCCATCTGGAAAAATCCGCTTCTTGCAAATTCGGCTACGCTGTAGTTATCGGGAAGAAGAAAAGCAAATGCTTTTGTGATATAAGCAAGCTGAGAAACAAGATAAGCCAAATAAACAACTGCAGTTGCACTTAAAATTGTGTTAAGAATAACCTTTGAAACCTTGTCAGGTATTGCCGGAGCAACAATTTCCGTTAAATCCTTTTTCTTCATTGAAAAGAAGAAGGCGAAAATGATGGGTGCGAAAATAACAGTTGAAAAAATAGCACCGACTAAAACGAAAGTATCTTTAAATAACGATGAAATCAATGTGCCGAATGCAAGGTCTGAGGTTGTCAGCAGGGGAAGGATAACACAAAGAATCGGAAAAGATATTCCAAGACCGATTAAAAGATATAAAGCATTTTTGGATTTTCCGCCTTTAGCAGATTCTTTAACACTTCTGAAGGGGAGCATTAAATTATCAAATACAGAGTAAACAGTTTTCTGAACTGTGTTTAAAACATAACTGTATGTACCGCTTTCAGCATTGCTGTTTCCGGAAATTGTTATAAATAATGTGGCGCAGATGAAAATGAGATAAAGAAAGGTCAAAAACTTAATTAATCCGTCATCTATCACAGAATAGCTGCAACAAAGCACCAAGGCACCTATTGTAAGAAATGAGCAAAAAACTTTATCTTTGCATCCCTTTGAAGAAAGATAAATCAGACCTGTTGCAATAAGCGCAAAGCCACCAATTGTAAAACCAAAATTAAAGCCGTTTATAGCACCAATTCTTATGGTTACGAAAACTGAAATTACAGTAAGTATAAAACCGATAAAATCCGTTTTTAGTACGGGATAGATTTTCTTATTCATAAACTATTCCTCCTGGTCACCCTCAATATACTCAAGTATATCTCCGGGCTGACAGTTCAGTTCACGGCAAATGGCAGAAAGGGTAGAGAATCGTACCGCTTTTGCCTTGCCTGTTTTTAATATTGAAAGGTTGGCTTGAGTTAAGCCTATTTTGCTTGCAAGTTCACCTGAGGACATTTTTCTCTTTGCAAGCATAACATCTAAATTTACAATTATTGCCATATTTCACACCGTCAAATCATTCTCGTTTTTTATTTGTGTTCCGTATTCAAATGCGTTTTTGATTATTCTGAGAATCAACCACATAAATCCTGCAGCTGCAGGAATGGGTAAGCCTGCAAGGAAGAAAAAGCATAAAGGGATTGAAAGGGGAACAACGGATAAACAAGCATATGAAAGTATTTTCAGATATTTAACTGTTCTTTCTGTGAATACTTCACCGCGTTCAAGATTTTTAAGGAATTTAAAAGTGTAAATTAATGTTACCGCTGCCGAGGGTGAACAAGCATAGAAAACTGTTCTCAACACTATTGCACGGTCGCCTCTTGTACCTAATATATCATAACAGTACCAATTGAAAACAAATGGTGCTGCAAATAAAAAGAAAATAAAAAATGCGGCTAAAAGAATTACAATAAGTTTTGTTATTTTTAAAGATTTTTCGGAATGTTTCATTTTTATCATCTCCTTGGGGTGAATATATCACAGAATTTATCGAAAAACAATAAAAAAATATCGTTTGTAATAAAATTGTAATCATTTGTAATCACAATTCAGGAAGTTGTATTTTCATTGAAATTGACACACAATTTACACACGGCTATAATAAAATCATAACTGAGGTGAGGGCAATGTATAAAATTCTTGTTGCAGATGACGAAATAAAAATAAGAGAAACAATTTTTGACTATATGACTGCAAAAGGTCTTTCGGTTTCTCTTGCAAAGGATGGCGAAGAGGCAGTTCTTATGTCAGAAACTGAGGATTTTGATTTAATAATTCTTGATGTTATGATGCCGAAAAAGGATGGTCTTGAAGCCTGTAAAGAAATTAGAAAAATGTCGCAAACACCAATTCTGTTTCTTTCAGCTTTAGGCGAGGAAGCTGACTTTTTAAAAGGCTTTTCTTGCGGTGGTGATGACTACATAGTTAAGCCTTTTCCTCTTTCGGTTTTATATCAGAAATGCCTTGCAATGATTTCACTTTCAAAAGGAACAGATAAAAACCTTTTGATAAAAGCTTCGGGTATAACATTGGATGTTTTAAAGCGTAAAGTTTTTGATGGTGAAAAGGAAATTATTCTTTCAGGTAAGGATTTTGAACTTTTGAGACATCTTATGGAAAATAAAAATATTGTTATAAGTCGTGAAAAGATTTTAACAAGAATATGGGGTTGGGACTATGATGGTGATAACAGAGTTGTTGATACCCGAATAAAACGAATAAGAAAAGCCCTGGGTGATAAATCCGATGTAATTAAAACTGTTGTGAATGTGGGGTATTGCTATGAAGAAAAAAGTTGATAAAGATAGAAGGAAAATTTTAAAATATGCAACGCTTTCCGTTATCACAATGTATTTTTCGTCCTTAATTATGCTGTTTTTTGGCATATATCATCAAGAAGCACAATTATTTCATAGAGAGGTCGGTCAAGTAATTAATTTTTCAAAATTTAATGATGATGAATACTATCGTAATAAGAATACAACAGAGGAGAGCTTTATTCCCGAGTATTTTTATGATAGCAATCAATATTACAGCGCAATTGCTTTGTATGATGAAAACGGTGAGCTTGTCCATACAAACGGTACAATTATCTCTTTTTTAGAAAATCATAAGTGGCGGTATTGCTATCTGGATGAATTTATATCAAAAGAGGAATATAAAAAAATTGTAAAATTAAATGATGATGGTACTGTTTCTTGCGAAAGCTTTAAATATTATGAAAATGATAATAACGAAATTGTTCCGGTTGAAATTGTGCTTAGCGCAACTAAGAGCCAAAAAGAACTTTGGAGCAATAAGAAAACACAAGAGGAAACACAATTAAAATTAGAGTTTTCTGATAATGCAGAAGCAAAATATGTTGTTTCAGATGCTCCCATTTATCTGAGAATGCAAGAGATTGATAGTTTCGGGAATTCGATTGACAGATATTTATATAGAAGACTTATAGAACAAGTAAAAAGCGAAAAAGATAAGGAATACGGATACAATAATTTTAAAAATAATGATGTTGATGCGCTTGCTTCCGGTGGTGGTTCAATAGGTGGTTATGAAGCTTGTTTCGATTATAGTTTTAATTTGCAAAACAAGCCGTATTTTGCAGTCATTAGAGTTGAATATAATCCTATAATTAAAATTTTAACAGACGGTTTGTTTTACACTATGGCGGTGTTTTTTACAATATCAAGCTTTATCGTTTTTTTCGTCATTCGTTATTATATTTCTCTTTATTACGATAAAAAGAAACGATTAGAAGAAGCGAAAAACACATTAACCTCTGCAACTGCTCACGAGTTAAAAACACCTATTTCCATTATTCAGAATCAATGCGAATGTATAATGGAAAATATTGCACCCGAAAAGAACGGGGAATATATTCAATCAATTTATAATGAATCTCAGAGAATGAATAAAATTGTTTGCGATTTTCTTCAATATAACCGCCTCGTTCAAGCTGAAGAAATTATTCTTAAAGAAACAGATTTAACTGTTCTTATAAAAGAAGAAGTAGCAAAATATGAAGACCTGTTTAATCAAAATGAAAAGACAGTAAAATTAAATTTATGTGATACTGCGCTTGTGAAAATTAATCCCGAAATGATAGGTCTTGTTATTAATAATTTCTTTTCAAATGCCGTTAAACATTCCGAAGTGGGTGGGGAGATAGAAATTAAGCTGGAAAGGGTTCAAGCAAACAAGTTGTTAAAGTTTTCAGTATATAATTCAGGCTCCAAAATTGAAGAGGATTTACAAGGGAATGTTTGGGAAGTATTAAATAAAACTGATAAATCGAGAACTGAAAACGGAACTTCCGGAATGGGTCTTGCAATTTCTTCTCGGATTTTAGAACTTCATAAATTTTCGTATGGTTGTAAAAATGTCAGAAACGGTGTTGAATTCTGGTTTTTCATTTAACATTGACAAAAAATTAACTTGACATAATGAGTAATATAAATTATTATATTATAGAACATTTATGTTGTGAAAAAATGAGAAGGAAGTGTTTTAATGAATCCTCAGTACGAAGCATTGTTTACACCTTGGAAAATAGGCAATGTTGAAATCAAAAACCGTATCGTTATGTGCCCCATGGGTGGTACATCTCTTTTCGGTTGGTTTGAACTCGGCGGTTGCCATTTTGACAAGGAAGCGGCTAAGCTTTTCCTTGAAAGAGCTAATAACAATGTTGGTCTTATCATTCCCGGTATTGCTCCTTTGCGTGATACCTTCTGGGGCAAATGGCTCTGGCAGAACCCCAAGATGTTTGAAGACCTTAAAGAGTTTATGGATGAAATCCATAAAACAGGTGCTAAATTATTTATTCAGCTTACAGCAGGTATGGGTCGTTCCTGGGCAATTACCGAGCTTATAGCACCTCTTCATAAAAATAAATTCACTCGTGCACTTATTAAACCCATTATTGATACAAATCATGAGTTGGCATCTCCCAGCCCTCAGAAATCACGTTGGGCTCACGATATTGAATGCCCCGAAATGACAGTTGAACAGATTCACGAAATCATTGAAGCATTCGCAAAGACTGCAAAGCTTTGCCGTGATGCAGGTGTTGACGGTGTTGAAGTTCACGCTGTTCACGAAGGCTACCTTCTTGACCAGTTTGCTATTGAATACTTTAATAAACGTACTGACGAATACGGCGGAAGCTTTGAAAACAGATACCGCTTTGCAGTTGATGTTGTTAAAGCAATTAAAGAAGCTTGCGGTGAAGATTATCCCGTTTCTCTTCGTTATTCCGTTGAATCAAAAATGAAAGACTTCTGCTACGGCGCAATGCCCGGCGAAGAATATACAGAAGTTGGCCGTGCAATGCCCGAATCCGAAAAGGCTGCAAAATACCTTCAGGATGCAGGTTACGATATGCTTAACGCTGATAACGGTACATACGACTCTTGGTACTGGGCACATCCTCCTATGTATATGCCTCAGAACTGTAACCTCGATGATGTAGCTCATATCAAGAAATTCGTTGATATTCCCGTTGTTTGCGCAGGTAGAATGGAACCCGATGTTGGTGCTAAAGCTGTTGCAGAAGGCAAAATCGACGGTGTTGGTGTTGCTCGTCAGTTCCTTGTTGACCCCGAGTGGATTACAAAGCTTATTGAAGACAGAATAGAAGATATTAAACCCTGTATCTGCTGTCACGCTGCTTGCTTTAACTTCTCAAGATCGAAGGGTCACGCTAATACTCAGGATCTTATGGACACAATGGGTCTTTCACGTTGTGCTCTTAACCCCAGAACAATGCAGTCTAAGAAATATAAAATCGAACCCGCTAAGAAGAGTAAGAAAATTGCTATTATCGGTGGCGGTATCGGTGGTATGGAAGCTGCTATCGTTTGTGCAAAGCGCGGTCACAAGGTTGACCTTTATGAGAAAACAGATAAGCTCGGCGGTGTGTTTATCGCAGCTGCTGCACCCTCATATAAAGAAAAAGACCGTGACCTTATCGCTTGGTACAACCGTGAGGTTAAGAAATATGATGCAATCACAATCCATATGAACACAGAGGTTAAAGATATTGCATCTCTCGGCGCTGATGAAGTTATCGTTGCAACAGGTGCTGTTGCTAACAAGATTCCCGTTAAGGGCGCAGACAAAGCAATTGAAGCTATCGACTTCCTTCTTGGTAATAAAGAAGTTGGTCAGAACGTTACTGTTATCGGTGGCGGTCTCACAGGTTGTGAAATTGCTTATGAGCTTTATCTCCAGGGCAAGAACCCCACAATTGTTGAAATGCAGGATGACCTCGTTACAACACCCGGTATTGCTCTCGCTAACACAAGCTTCCTTCGTGACTTCTTCAAGACAAACAAAGTTCCTGTATATCTTGAAACAAAAACAACTGAAATCACAGATTCAACTGTTACCGTTATGACAAAAGACGGCAAAACAGAAACAATCCCTGCTGACAGTGTAATTCTTTCTGTTGGTTATAAACCTGCTCCCGTAGCAGAAAAGGCAAAACACGTTCACGTTATCGGTGATGCCTTTAAGGTTGGTAGCCTTCGTACAGTTATCTGGCAGGCTTGGGACGTTGCAATGAAACTGTAATATAACAGTAATAAAATTATCCGCCCGAGAAACCTTGGGCGGATTTTTTAAAAGGATTTTAACAATGAAAATCTATTTTGAAAATAAATCAAAGGATTTGGGCGCAGAAATTATTTTTAATGACAAAAGTGTTTTAAATGTTCCGCCCAATTCACCTAAAGAGTTCGAAATAAGTGAA
This sequence comes from Acutalibacteraceae bacterium, assembly GCA_045542535.1. GTDB lineage: Bacteria > Bacillota > Clostridia > Oscillospirales > Acutalibacteraceae > DTU089. Next base: position 19,625 of record JAZQLF010000009.1, read on the forward strand.
GATAACGTCACTTTTTCTGTAAAATATGTTCGTGATTTTACCTTTGGCTATCAGTTTATACCGAGGGTTGACGGTAAGTTAACCGATCAGCTTGCAGATAAATTAGCTGAAAAAGCGGTTAAATCCATTGGTAATGCCATTGTTCAGATTGTTAATACATATAAAGTAAGCAATTTAAAAGAGGGTTCAGTTATTGAAGTTAATGACAGAGCACACTATCTTTCTGCAGAAGGGTTAGATGCTTTCTTTAACTGTTTTCCTGCTCTTTATTATTTCGGTCAGGCAGAATGCGAGAACGCAGAAATTGAGGTTGTATCTTCTGTTGCTATGAACAGACCTGCATTCATCAGCCTTTATAAATTGATTTACAGAACAATTAATCTCCACGGTTTGTTCTTTAACGTTATAAAATACAAGGTTCAGATTAATAGACACAGAAAAATTTCAAGCATGAAATTTCTTACAATGAAATTCAGAAAGCTTTATAGCTTACCTTTAAGTGAAAGAGAATATCAGTTTAAACCAATTACAGTTTTAACCGATAAGTTTTTAAATTTCATAAAAGGAAAACTTCCTAAACGAATTTATAATAAACTCGTCAGGAAGTTTAAAAGATATTTTAATATTTCATAATCATTCGATTTTTGCTACAACAGGGTAGTGGTCGGATGGGAGTTTACCATTGATTTTATCGGTTGCGGTCTTCACGACTGCGACCGATTTTATATTTTTAACAAATATAAAATCAATCATTTTTGAAGGTTTCCCGTACCAATGGAAGCTATCAATATTATCTTTTTCTTTTGCAATAGTTCTTGCATCCTCAAAACCATTTGAAAGCATTAGTTTATAAACATCAGAATCGGGTGTAACATTAAAGTCACCAGTAATTATTATTGGAATGTCTTTGAATTTTTTTGCTTTTTCTAATATTAATTTCGTACCCTCAATCTGAGCTGTTGCACCTATATGGTCAAGGTGAGTGTTGAAAACAGCATAAACCTTTTCAGTTTCCTTTTCTTTTAAAACTGCATAAGAGCAGGTTCTGTTTTCAGCACCATCCCAACCCAAACTTGCTTTTTCGGGAGTTTCTGAAAGCCAGAAATCTTCTTTTTTAAGAAGCTCAAATTTATGCTTGTTATAAAAAACAGGGGAGAATTCGCCTTTGTTTTTGCCGTCATCCTTGCCAACACCAACAAAATCATAACTATCTTTGAATTGGTTAATTAAATATCGCATCCAGGCAAAATGCACCTCTTGAAGACCGAAAGTATCAGGTACATATTTCTTTATAATATCTCGCACAAGCTTTTGACGAAATACCCAATGGTTTTCGCCACGTCCTGTACAGAGAATGTTAAAAGTCATTGATTTCATAAATACACCACCACAAAATTCTTGAAATATTATACAGTATTGTTTGTGTTTTTACAATAAATTAATTGTCATTTTATAGTATGTGTGATATATTGATTTTGTAAATATATTTTTGTTAGGTGCTGATGATATGAAAAAAGGTATAATTATATTCCTCATTGTATTTGCTGTTTTAGCAATAGTATTAACTATTAAATTTGTTAATTCACCAATTAAAGATGTTTTGGTGAGTGGTTTTAAAATGTTCAGTGATATTTCTAAACAAAATAAAGTGTATCGAGAAGCTGATATAGAAGAACTTACAAAACTTGATGACCACTCATTGTATGAAGCTATAGGTTCCCGAATTCTTGCAAAAATTGACTTTAATAACTATGAAGCTTCATTTTCTGCATTAAATGAATTTGAACAGACATTCTGGGTGGTTTATGAGTTTGATGCTGAAGTTTTGAATGGTGGTCTTTGTCAGTATTTTGGCAACAACAGAGGAAGAGATTTTAACAGGATTGTTGATGATTTAAATAAAATTGGTGCGGAGGATTACGCTTCCTTATATTCTGATTTTGTAAAAGAAAACAAGATTAATGTTAAAGAGTTTTCTGACGGATGGGATGAAAATTGGGAAACTCGATACAATAAATACCCTTATGATAAATTTGATGATGCTTTTGGAAAAATTTATATGGAAGAAAAGGCTCTTGATAGCTATCTTGCAGAATATGTAAGAGCAAATAGCGAATATTTTAAATGATTTTTTACCGCTTTGTCATATAAGATGAAGCGGTTTTCTTTTTATTTATATTGTCTTTTTTTTACTAATGTGATATATTTAATGAGAATATAAATTTATATTAACTTTGGAGTTGATATTGTGGATTACAGAAAAGATTTAGTTGAAAATATTTTGCCTTTCTGGCTTGAAAATGCCATTGATTATGAAAATGGCGGTATTTATACCTGCCTTGACCGTGAGGGTAATATTTACGGCACAGATAAAAGCGTTTGGTTTCAAGGTAGAGCATTGTGGGTTTTCAGTAAGGCATATAACCTTATAGATAAAAATGAGGAATATCTTAAAGCTGCAAAAGCTATTTATTCTTTCCTTCCTAAATGCACAGATACTGACGGCAGAATGTATTTTACAGTAACTGCAGACGGCAGAGAGCTTCAGAAAAGAAGATATTATTTCTCCGAAACCTTTGCTGCAATCGGTTGCGCTGAATTATATAAAGCAACAGGTGATAAGGCTGTTCTCGAAAGTGCAGAAATGTATTTTAATGTAGCTTATGAATGCTTTACAGGTGTTCGTAAAAATCAACCTAAAATCAACCCTGCAAATATTGATTCAAAAGCCCTTTCTCCCGTTATGATTATGCTCTCAACTGCTCAGGTGCTCCGTAGCATTGACGGACTCTGGGACAAATATAACACTCTTTGCAAAGAATGTCTTGATGAAATTCTCCATGGTGGTTATCTTACTGAGAAAGCACTTCTTGAAAGCGTTACAAAAGCAGGGGAGTTTATCGATAGCCCCAATGGCAGAATTGTTAACCCTGGTCATTCTCTTGAAGCCGCTTGGTTTATTATGGCAGAGGGTCTTGTTACCGGTAATGATGAAGCAGTTAATATTGCAAAGCATATTATTGATATTACTCTTCCTCTCGGTATTGATAAAAAACACGGCGGTATTATCGCCTTTACAGACCTTGAGGGCAAACCACCCGTTCAGCTTGAATGGGATATGAAGCTTTGGTGGCCTCAGTGTGAAGCTATGATTGCAGCTCGTCTTGCATACCTTCAGTTTAAAGACGAGAAGTACAATGATTTGTATAAAGAGTTGAAAGAATACTGTGAAAAGTATTTCTGCGATAGTGAATGTGGCGAATGGTACGGCTATCTTCATTATGACAACACTGTTTCCACAACTTTAAAGGGTAATATCTTCAAAGGTCCTTTCCATATTCCGCGCCTTTATATGATTATGGCTTCTATGGACGAAACAAACGGTATTACCGAATATATGAAATAAGGTTTTCTTATGGAATTTAAAGTATATAATGTTCTTCGTTTTTATAGTAGTGTTGAAGAGTTTGAAAAAGATTGTTTTCATCGCTTAACCAATTACCATTGGGAAAGTGACCCGCCATACAGACCCAATACATATTTTAAAATGGGTGTTGTAGGCGAAGACTTGGTTGCAAAACTTCAATGCTATGAAGAAAATCCTAAAGCAATTTATACAGAACGCGATGACCCTATGTATAAAGACAGTTGCCTTGAATTCTTTGTTGCACCTCTTGAGGATAGAGAAGAGTATATAAATGTTGAAATGAATTCAAAAGGCGCTTTCCTTTGTGAGTTTGGTAAGGGTAAGTATGACAGAGTCTTTTTAAAAACTTTAACCGATGCTTCACCGATTGTTGAAGCCTTTAAGGGTGAAGATATGCAAGGCGCTTTCTGGGGCGTTACAGTTAAATTAACAAAGGATTTTCTTTCAGAAGTTTTTAAAACAGAAAATATAGACTTTACAACAGTTAAAGCCAATTTCTATAAATGCGGTGACGATTGCGAAAATCCCCATTATCTCGCTTTCTCTCCCGTAACAACCTTGCCACCCGGATTTCATAATCCCGAGTGTTTTGCAATTTTTAAAAAATGAGGTATTTTAGTTTATGAGTATGATAGTTGAAACAAATTTACTTGAAATAATTAAAGCATTTCCTGAATTTGGTAAATATATTGGTTATAAACCTGTGTCCGAGGGGCATATAAATGATACATATATAGTTGAATATGAAATGGAGGATGGCTCTGTTTCTCGTTACCTTTTGCAGAGAATTAATGTAAATGTTTTCAAAAAGCCCGTTGAGCTTATGGAGAATGTTTGCGGTGTTACTGCCTTTTTGAGAGAAAAAATCAAAAAGAATGGTGGCGACCCTACAAGAGAAACATTAACAGTTTACCCTGCAAAAGACGGCAAAAACTATTATATGGCTGAAGATGGCGGTTGCTGGAGAGTTTATAACTTCGTTGATGATACTTTCACAATCAGTGAAATTACATCTCCCGATGACTTCAGAAGCGCTGCACTTGCTTTCGGTAATTTCGCAAATCTTCTTGCAGATTACCCCATAGACACTCTCTATGATACAATCCCCAATTTCCACAACACGCCTTCTCGTTTTAATGATTTTAAAACAGCGCTTGAAAACAATGCATCAGGCAGAAAAGATAATGCAATTCCCGAGATCGAATTTGTATTGGCAAGAGAAAAAGATTGTTCAGTAATTACTGATTTACTCGGTACAGATAAAGTACCCGTAAAGGTTACTCATAATGATACAAAGCTCAATAACGTTCTTTTTGATAAAGAAACTAAAAAAGGTCTCTGCGTTGTTGACCTTGATACTGTTATGCCCGGTTCTGCACTTTATGATTTCGGTGACAGTATTCGTTTTGGCGCAAATACTGCCGCAGAGGATGAAAAAGACTTATCAAAGGTATCACTCAGCCTTGAATATTTCAAAGCTTATGTTGACGGTTATCTTGAAGCAGCAGGGGAAAGCCTTACAGAAACTGAAATTGAATTGTTACCCTTTGCCGCAAAGCTTCTCACTTTTGAATGCGGTATGAGATTCTTGGGTGACTATATCAACGGCGATGTTTATTTCAAAATTGAATACCCAGAACATAACCTTGTGAGAGCGAGAACACAGTTTAAACTCGTTGAAGATATTGAGGCAAAGTATGACGAAATGATGGCTATCGTTGCCGAAATAAAAAACTCAAAAAAATAAAAAAATCTTTGAAAAAAGTGTTGACAAATACATTGAAATAGTGTATAGTATCTAACGTTGCGAGTGAGCAACGGTATGGGAGCATAGCTCAGCTGGGAGAGCATCTGCCTTACAAGCAGAGGGTCATAGGTTCGAGCCCTATTGTTCCCACCAAGAGGTGGCCCGGTAGTTCAGTTGGTTAGAACGCTAGCCTGTCACGCTAGAGGTCGACGGTTCGAGCCCGTTCCGGGTCGCCACTTTTTTATTAGCCTCTGTAGCTCAGTTGGTAGAGCAGAGGACTGAAAATCCTCGTGTCGTTGGTTCGATTCCGACCGGAGGCACCATGGATGAGTCGTCCTCACGGCTCATTCATTTTTTATGCGGATGTAGCTCATCTGGTAGAGCGCCACCTTGCCAAGGTGGAGGTAGCGAGTTCGAGCCTCGTCATCCGCTCCAATTTTTATATGGCGACATAGCCAAGTGGTAAGGCGTGGGTCTGCAACACCCTGATCACCAGTTCAAATCTGGTTGTCGCCTCCAAAAAATTCCGTACACGCAAGTGTGCGGAATTTTTACTTATTCACTATTAACTATTCACTCTTCACTAAAACATTTTGCGTGTACGGAATTTTAGTTAAGAAGTAAGAGTGAATAGTGAATAAGTAAAAAATAGGAGGATAAATAATTGAATTATTTCAATTTTTCATCAAAAAACTATTGACAAATAATTTTAAATAGTGTATAGTATCAAACGTTGCGAATGAGCAACGGTATGGGAGCATAGCTCAGCTGGGAGAGCATCTGCCTTACAAGCAGAGGGTCATAGGTTCGAGCCCTATTGTTCCCACCAAGAGGTGGCCCGGTAGTTCAGTTGGTTAGAACGCTAGCCT
>JAZQLF010000010.1:0-133658 GCA_045542535.1 Acutalibacteraceae bacterium
CAAGACCAACAATTGAAGAGTTTGAGGGCATCTGTGTTTTTTGGTCAACCTCTTTCATAAATTTTGGGTTAGGTCCGTAGTTACGTACTGCAAGAGAGTACATACCTCTTGTACAACCGATAAGAAGACCGTTTAAAGTACCCATACAGGAAATAGCAACAAACAGGTTAAGAATGTTACCGAAAACATTACCGAAAACAGTAACGAAAGCGGGAGCAGTACCTTCATCAATAAGTGTCTGAACGGGTGCACCACCTGCAACGCCGATGTAGTAGAATAAGTAAATTGCAATAATGATAATACCGCCTAAAACAAGAGCGATGGGAAGATTTTTCTTGGAGTTTTTGATTTCGGAGTTAATGGATGTAGCAAGAATCCATCCTTCATAAGCGAAAGCAGTAGCAACAACTGCACCGAAGAGGGGAGAGAAATTGCCTGTACCTGTGCCAAAATTGGAAGCAAGGATTGATGTGGATTCGCCTGCGAAATTGTGAGTTAAGCCGTAAATAGTACCAACAACTGCCATCAAAAGAAGAGGGATAAGCTTAATGAATGTTGCACTAATCTGAAGCTTACCTGCAAGCTTTGAAGAAAGTGTGTTAACTGCGAAAACAAAAACAAGAATGAAACCTGCTAAAAGGAAGGTTTCGGAGCTTGTAACGGGGTTGCCGTTAAGCTGTAAATCGGGGTTAACGGATGTTAAGAAAACGAGGAAGTATCTTGCAGTAAGCCAAGCAAGAACGGATGTCATTGCGGGAGTGTAAATAACTGTTGAGAAAAATCCCATAAAGTAAGCATATTTACTTCCGATTGTTGCTTCTGCATAGTCAACAAGACCGTTAACTTTCTCATAGCGTTGTGCCATAACGCAGAAAGCTAAAACACAGAAAATCATAACCAAACCACCGATAATCCATGCAAGAATACCCATGGGCATATCGCCGTTTGTCTTTTGAAGAATTGCCTGTGCCTTGAAGAAAACACCGGAACCTACAACAGTACCTACAACCATGCAGATAGCCATTAAAAGTCCATATTGCTTTTTAAGACCTTTTTCCATAAAACCACCCTTTTCGGATTAAATTTTGCTTTATTATACTACCATACTAAAGGTTTGTAAATATAAAACAGAAAAAAATTAGTTATTGAAGAATTTTTTGTCTAAAATTTCCGCAGCAGTTACTACAAAATTAACGCAGGGGCGGGTTTTGTAGTATTCTGCAGTTCGGGGAGAGGACACATAAGTGCCTTTTCCGATGTTGCCTAAAAGCTCGTTACAATTATATGTCTGATAAACACTTTTAAATTCATTTGCAAGGTCTTGAATTAGCTTGTAATGGTTGTCCTTTGCTTCTTTGTCGTCAGTATCGGCATAGCCTTTAAGAAGTCCTGCAACCATAAACATACCCGTAACCGCACCGCAGGTTTCACGAAGTCTGCCCATACCACCGCCGAAAGAGGATGATAACTTAAGAGCAGTCTCAAAATCTATACCGCAATCCTCTGCAAATGCACCGAAAACTGCCTGACTACAGTTGCAACCGTTTACAAACAGTTCCGCCGCTTTTTCTGAATGAGTTTTCATAATTTCACATCCTACACAAAAATTTGTTAAATTATACCACACAAATTACCCTATGTAAATTAAAAAAAGATTTACAATATTTTACCAAATATGATTTACTTAATTAAAATAATGTGATAAAATTATCTTAATTATGTAATAGGAAAGGACTTTCTCTATGTTATTGGACAAAACTTTATACATACCCGACTTGGGTGAGGTAGGAGTAGATAGTGGTTTCCATCTTCTTCCTGCAACCGAAGACGGAAAATTCGTAGCAGGTAAAAACGGTGTTGAATTTGTTGTTGCAACAGGTGACCAGAAGGTTGAATTTGTTTCTTTCGGAACACATTCTCTCGCTTGTGTTAAATCTGCAATTGCTTACCCTGTTTATTACCCCGTATATCCTGTAAAAACAGAATACCCCTTGAACGCGGTTCTTATGGATCTTGACGGAACAACAGTTCGTAGCGAGGAATTCTGGATCTGGATTATCGAAATGACAACTGCAAGTATGCTCGGTAACCCCAAATTCCAGCTTGAAGAGGCTGATATTCCCTTCGTTTCAGGTCACAGCGTTTCGGAGCATCTTCAGTATTGTATTGATAAATATTGCCCCGGTGCTTCTCTTGAAAAAGCTCGAAATTTCTATTTCGAGCATACTCACAGAGAAATGGAAGAAATTATGGCAGGTCGCGGTAAAGACGGCGCATTCACTCCCACAGAGGGCGTTAAGGTCTTCCTTTTAGAGCTTAAAGATATGGGTATCAAAATCGGTCTTGTTACATCAGGTCTTTATGAAAAAGCATGGCCCGAAATCCTTTCTGCATTCAAAACTCTCGGAATGGGTGACCCCAAGGATTTCTATGATGCAATCATTTCCGCAGGTTTCCCCCTCAGAAAAGGTAGCGTAGGTACTCTCGGTGAGCTTTCACCCAAGCCTCATCCCTGGCTTTACAGCGAAACTTCTATCGTTGGTCTTGGTGAAGCATTTGCCGACAGAAACCGCGTAGTTGGTATTGAAGACAGTGGTGCAGGTGCTTGCTCGGTTCGTCTTGCAGGTTATACCACAATCGGTATTGCAGGCGGTAATATTGAATCAAGCGGAACAAAAGCTGTTTGCTCTCATTTCTGCGATAACTTCGCTGAAATTATGAAGATTATTAAAGGTTAAGGTGAAAACTATGGAAAACAAAGACAGAATCCAATGCCATTTTATATCAAACACCCATTGGGACAGAGAGTGGCGTTTCTCCGCAAGAAGAACTCAGTATATGCTTGGTTATATGCTTGATATGCTTCTTGATATTCTTGATAAAAACCCTGATTATAAGCATTTCCATTTAGACTCACAGACAATGCCCGTTCAGGACTATCTTGAGGTTTACCCTGAAAAGAAAGAAAAACTTATAAAATACATTCAAGAAGGTAAAATTGCAGTTGGTCCTTGGTTTTGCCTTCCTGATGAATTTACAGTAGGTAGCGAAGCACTTATCAGAAACCTTCTTCTCGGTCATAAAATCGGTCGCGAAATGGGCGGTATCAGTAAAACAGGTTACTCTCCTTTCGGTTGGGGACAGATTTCACAGCTTCCTCAGATTTATTCCGGCTTCGGTATTAATTTTGCATCCTTCTATCGCGGAATTAACGAATATAAAGCACCTAATTCAGAATTCTTCTGGGAAAGCCCCGACGGAACTCGTATTTACGCTTCCCGTCTCGCAAAAAGACCTCGTTACAATATCTGGTATGTTGTTCAGCGTCCCGTTTATTTCAATCAGACAGATGAAAACAACCGTGATATGCTCTGGAATGATAATAATGGTGTGTTCAAATTTATTGATAGAGATTGGAAGCTTGATTATCAGTCCACTCATCCTTTCTATGAGTATCACAAAGAATACGTTCAGGCAAGAGCAGAGCAGGCTATGAAGGAGCAGGATGGCGACTGGACAACAAACCATCGTTTCTGGTCCATTGGTCACGACTCTTCCTGCCCCGACGAAAGAGAAGTTCAGCTTGTTAATGACCTTAATGAAGCTCTTCCCGATGCAGATGTTTTCCATAGCACATTAAGAGAGATGGAACAGGGCATCATTGATAACTTCAAAGCAGATTCTCCCGTTCTCAAGGGCGAAATGCGTGACCCTTATACAAAGGGTAGCGTTAGTGAGCTTTGCGGTTGGATTCTTTCTGCAAGAACATATATCAAGCAGGAGAACTTCGACACTGAAAGAAGAATTATCAACTACGCTGAGCCTATGGCAGTATTTGCAGCTCTTTCAGGCGCACCTTATCCTCAGAACTTTATTGACCTTTCCTATAACTATCTTCTTCAGAACCACGGTCACGATAGTATCGGCGCTTGCGGACGTGACGTTGTTTATGAAGATGTTATGTCCCGTTACAGACAGGCAAGAGAGCTTTCTATGTGCGTATTTGAACGTGCATTTATGGATATTGCAGGTGATATTAATCTCCGCACATTCTCAAAAGACGATGCAGCAGTTGTAGTATTCAACCCCGCACCCTTCAAGAGAACAGAAACAGTCAACCTTCGCCTTGAAATTCCTGCAGAGTGGAAAGCAGACAGCTTCAAGATCGAAGATGAAGAAGGCAATGTTGTTAAATATCAGGTTATCTCCACAAATAAAGAAAATGCACAGATTATTCAGAATCCCAACGATACTGCAAACGTTCTTCATACTCAGCAGTATTATGTTGCAGCAGAGGTTAAAGATATTCCTGCTATGGGTTACAAAACCTTTAAGGTTAGTCCTCTTTACAATGTTCGTGCAACAACTCCCGTAACACTTGTTAAAACAACAAATGTTATGGAAAATGAATATCTTAAAGTTTCAATCAACCACAACGGTACATTCAGCGTTCTTGATAAAGAAAGCGGTAAAGTATTTGATAACCTTGGTTACTTCAAAGACAGCGGTGAAATCGGCAACCCCTGGCAGCATGTTGCTCCCGAAATTGACGAAACATTCACAACTCTCGGCGAAAAGGCAGACGTTACTCTTCTTGTTAACGGTGAATTTGAAACAACTTACAAAATCTCAATGCGTTGGGAACTTCCCGAAAAACGCGCATTTGACGAAAAATCAAGAAGTGAGCATAAACTTCCCGTTGATATCGAAAGCCTTGTAACTCTTCGTAAGGGTGCAAAATTTGTTGAAATTGAAACAACAATCAACAACCGTTGTGAAGACCATTATCTCCAGGTTGCATTCCCCACAAATATCAAGGCTGAATATGCAGACGCACAGGGTCAGTTCGACGTTGTAAGAAGACCTATCAAAGCACCTGATTATTCACTTTATGATGAACCGCCTATGACAGAGCATCCTATGAACTCTTTCGTAAGTATCTCTGATGGTGAAAACGGCGTTGCACTTCTTAACACAGGTCTTAAAGCTTATGAAGCAGCAGACGATGAAACAAACACACTTCTCCTTTCTCTTATTCGTGCATATCCCTTACGTATCTGCGTAACAAAAGATATGCAGAACTACAGCGACTGGGACAAGGGCTCACAGTGTATCGGCAAAAATACCTTCCGTTATGCCTTTATGCCTCATAAGGGTAACTGGGAAGAGGGTAATGTATGGCAGGAGAGCGAAAGATTCAACCTTTATCTCACAGTTGGTCAGATTGCTCCCACAGACCACGGAAAGAATCCTCTTACACACTCATTCCTTGAGCTTAAGGACGAAAATCTTAATGTCAGCGCAGTTAAGAAGAGTGAAGACGGAACAGGCTATGTTGTTCGTCTCTTCAATCCTTCTGACAAAACTGTTAAGAATGCTATTCGTCTTAACGGCGGTATTGCTCCCATTGAAAAGGCACAGTCACCCGTTGAAAGACAGAAAGCAGAATTCGAGCTTCCTGCATATTCGGGTAAGAAATGGAATGAAGTTAAGCTTGTTACTCTTGAAGAGCTTGATGATAAAGCACTCACAATGGGTGAGGATGGCTTCGTAGAGTTCGAAATCAAAGGTAAAAAGATTCTTACAATTAAGTTTAACTAATCAAATTTTACCAACAATAAATAATAAATTTATGCTGAAAGGGTAAACCTATGAAATTATCACTTGTTGTTCCTTGTTATAATGAAGAGGCAAATGTAAAACTCTTCTTTGATGAAGTGAACAAGGTTTTTGAAAATAAAGTTCCGGATTTTGAGTTTGTTTTCGTCAATGATGGAAGCAAGGACGGAACATACCCCGAACTCAAAAAGCTTTATAAAGAAAACACTTCTTCAAATATTCAGGTTTTAACTTTCAGCAGAAATTTCGGTAAAGAAGCCGCAATTTATGCAGGTCTTTCCAATGCAAAAGGGGATATGGTCTGCATAATTGATGCGGATTTACAGCAACGCCCCGAGGTAGTTCTCGAAATGCTCGGTGAAATGGAAAAAGACGACAGCCTTGATTGCGTTGCGGCATATCAGGAAAACCGAAAAGAAAGCAAAACTCTTTCAGGGTTTAAATCCGCTTTCTATAAAGTGATTAATAAAATCACAGATGTTGATTTTGTTAATGGAGCTTCGGATTTCAGACTTATGAAAAGAGAAATGGTTAATGCCATTTTAGAAATGACAGAATATCACCGCTTTTCAAAGGGGATTTTCAGTTGGGTAGGCTTTAATACCAAGTATATTCCCTATACTGTGGAAGAGCGTCAGTTCGGGGAAACAAAATGGAATTACCGAAAGCTTTTTAAATACGCTTTTGAGGGTATCATTTCGTTTTCCACCTTTCCTTTGAAACTCGCAACGGGCGTAGGCCTTGTAACTGCGTTTGCATCAATAATTTATCTTATTGTAGTTGTTCTTCAAAAGCTTATTTTCGGTATTGATGTTCCGGGCTATGCAACAATAGTTGTGCTTGTTCTTTTCCTTGGTGGTATGCAGCTTTTCTGCCTTGGAATTTTAGGGGAATACCTCTCAAAAATCTATGTTCAGGTCAAGAATAGACCTATTTACATTTTAAAGGAGCATTTGGGCAAGGATGACTAAAATTAAAGAACTTATAATTAAACATAGAGAGCTTCTTTTGTATTTGATTTTCGGTGTCCTTACAACTCTTGTAAATCTTGCAACATTTTGGTTTTTTACAAAAATCCTTGGCGAAGAGCTTTACCTTATTAATAATGCAATCGCTTGGGTTGTTGGTGTTGTTTTCGCTTTTGTAACAAACAAACTTTTTGTGTTTGAATCGAAAAGCTGGAGCAGTAAAACAGCAGGAAAAGAGTTTGTCGAGTTTGTTGGTGCAAGGCTTTTCAGCTTCGGCGTTGAAGAAGGCGGAATGTGGCTTTTTGTGGACATTCTCGCTTTCGGTGAAAAGTCCTTAACCCTTTTCGGATTTACAATCACAGGGCAGATAATAGCAAAACTCGCCCTTGCAGTAATAGTTGTTATTCTCAACTATTTTTTCAGTAAATTTATTATATTTAAGAAAAATAAAAATCAAGGTGACAGATAATTCTGTCACCTTGACAAATAAAGCATATTTGATATAATACCAAAGTAAAATTTAATATTTGCCCGCATAGTTCAATGGATAGAATAAATCCCTCCTAAGGATTAGATATAGGTTCGATTCCTATTGCGGGTGCCAGAAAATTCCGTACGCGTAAGTGTGCGGAATTTTCACTTCTTCACTATTAACTGTTCACTCTTCACTGAAATATTTTGAGTGTACGGAGTTTCAAGTAAGAAGTAAGAGTGAATAGTGAAGAGGTGCCAAAAAAAGACAAGTCTTTCGACTTGTCTTTTTTTAGTTTATATTAACGGCAACTTGACAACTGCTTTGAACATATCTCCGTCAATTTCGATATTAAATATACCGTTCTGGAGTTCGGCAAAGCTTTGTGCTATTGAAAGACCGAGACCGCTTCCGTCTGTTGTTCGGGAGTTGTCACCGCGGACAAATCTTTCTGTCAGTTCATTGGGGTCAATGTTAAGCTTTTCTCGGCTTATGTTCTTTATTTCAAAAACACCGAAGCCTTGTTCTTTATAAACATCAACATAAACTCTTGTTCCTGTAAGGGAATATTTTTTTGCGTTGGAGAAAAGGTTGTCGATAATTCTGAATGTGTGCTGACTGTCGGCACTTACTATGATTTCCTTATCTCTTTCCGTAAGAATAACATCAAGACCTGCGTTTTCAAGAACATCGCTGTTTTCACCAACGGCTTGTAAAGCCATTTCATTGAGATTAACCTGAGCCATATTCATTTTTATGTTTCCTGAATTTGCTTTGCTTGCCTCGGTTAAATCTTCAATAAGCCTTTTTAGTTTCTTTGATTTTTCGTCAAGAATTTCAATATACTTTCTCTCTTCCTCGCCCTCAATATTTCCCATTTTAAGAAGAGAAACATAGTTAATAATAGAAGTGAGAGGAGTCTTTAAATCGTGAGAAACGTTTGTTATAAGCTCGGTTTTAAGGTGTTCGCCCTTAATTGCTTCGTTAATAGCATTTTCAATACCATCACGACAAGCATCAAGGTCTGTTGCAAATTTTCTCAAAGGAGCAACAAAAGTTTTTGGGTCAATTTTTTGTTTGTAATTACCGTTTCTTATTTCTTCAGAAATTCTTGAAAGTCTTAATACATCACTTAAATAAAGAAGAGCATAAACAACTGACAGACCATTGAAAATAATAAGAGCAATAACTGCAACAGGGTATGCATCAGTGAATGAAACAATATATAAGAATAAGTTCATCGCCACATAAACCGTAAGAGGAATTATTGTCTGGCGTTTAATTTGTCTTTTAATCTGCTCGGGGCTTAACTCCTTTTTAATCGCTTTAATTTTTGCTTTTTCTTTTATCTTTTTTATACCGCTTTTAATTTTTCGGATAAGGAAAATCAAAATGAACCTATTTCCAAAAGTTCCTGCTTTAACATTTCTCACAATATTAAGCACAAAGCTCAAAAGGAAAAGAGAAATAAGTGCAAAGCCAAGACCAATAGTTTTAAGAATAAAATCAGGTGTTAATAGCCACTGTAAACCTGCAAAGTTTTGGTAAATTTCATCCGGTTCAACAAAGTCCATATATGCCAATGTAACAATGCCAAAACCAACCGCACCAACAAGGGCAACAGTGCAAGCAAGGTAAAGCACAAAGGGGATTTTATCGTTTACTGCTAATTTAACACTTTCGTCTTTTCTTCTTCCGCTGATAATACAGCAACCAACAAAACAAGCAATAGAAAGTAGTGCAGAAATTAAAGTGAAAACTAAAATAGTATAAGTGTCTGAATCAGGTAGGTTATTCCACGCTTTATAGATATTGTAATACACATCGCCAGGAGTGTTAAGAGTTCGAATTTTATCTATTTTAAGGTAAAGAGAGAAGTTCTCAAAATCAGATAAAAGATAGTTTTCGTCAATAATGGTATTTTCTAACAAGTAAGTGTCGGTTAAAAACTTCAAGAGATTGGTTGATTCATTAATTGCTTCAGGCTGAGAATAAAGTTTTTTTCCGTCAAACTCAATGGTGTAAATACTGTTATCGTAAAGAGTTTCTATAAAATCTTTTCTGTCTGCTTTTTCTACGTTTGAGATAACATTGTCAGTTTTGTTGTTTATAAGAATGAATTTTACGTTAACAAAACTATCAAGGTATTCTGTAACCCTCTCAATGTCGTAATAATAATTTTCCTCTAATTCTTCTGTTTTTGAGAAGTCAATATCATCTTTAATCTGCTCTATGGATATTGCGTTATCTACAATGTCAAAAATTGCACTTCGCAACTGTTGATATTTGTAGTTCCAATCCGAGTAGGAGGTGTACTCAGATTTTATTTTAAAAAGCTCTTCATCGTTTGAGGGGTAATCTATTTCTTCGCCTTCATAATCATAAATCACAACAGATGTAACCTGTTCTGAATATTCGCCGTCATAATAATAGTTGTTGTAATGACTATAGAACTCGTTAGCAGAAATATATGAGTCTTCTTCAGGGAAGTAAACAACGCCATTGTCATCAATATCGTATGTTCCGTTGTTGGTTTCAATAGTGTCAGGGCGAAGCTTTTTAAGTTCCTGAATTGTGTTAAAAAGCTTGATTGCCCGTTCTTCTTTTTGGTCAAATTTTTTGATTATCTCTTTTGCGGCATCTGTTTTAAGGTATTCTTCGTAGGTTAAATCCTTGTTGTAAAGATCAACCTGATGCTGAAGTGATTCAATCTGCCGTATTGTACGCTTGATTTCTGATGCGAAAATAGGCGTGTTTTTTAGTTCATTGTTAGTTGAAGCATAAAAAATTCCTTTTCTTAAAAAGTTTAGTGCATTAACGCCTGTAAAAAACGCAAATACGATTGTTAAAAGCACCGCCACCAGTTTTATGAGCGGATGATATTTAGAGTTTTTCAATTTTGTATCCAATGCCCCACACCACCTTTAAATATTTGGGCTCTTTCGGGTTAATCTCGATTTTTTCGCGGATGCGTCTGATGTGAACTGTAACGGTTTTGTCCCCAACCATACAGGGTTCACCCCATACTGCTTCGTAAATCTGGGTTGTGGAAAGAATACATCCTAAATTTTTCATAAGATGCTCCACAATTCCGTATTCCGTTGCAGTAAGCTTAACGGGTTCTCCGTCAACAGTTACCTCGTGGGCAACTGTGTCAACTGAGAGACCGCCGTTAACAATAACGCCTTGCTTCTTTTCGAGACTGCCGAGAGAGCAGTATCGCCTTATCTGGCTTTTTACTCTTGCAGTAAGTTCAAGGGGGTTAAAGGGTTTTGTAACATAATCATCTGCCCCAAAGCCAAGACCAGTGATTTTATCAGTGTCCTCGCTTTTTGCGGAAAGGAGAATTATTGGAATGTTCTTTGATTTTCTGATTTCCAGAGTTGTCTGCAGACCATCAAGCTCGGGCATCATAATATCAAGAACAATGCAATGGATTTCGTTTTCCTTGATGATTTCCAAAGCCTCTCTGCCGTTGGTGGCAAGAAAAGGCTTGTAGCCCTCCATATTAAGATAAATCTCAATGGAGTTAAGAATCGCTAAATCATCATCGCAAATAAGAACATTATACATTACTTTTACCCCCAAATTCCTTTTTGCATCTTTATTCTAAGATTGGTATATTACAAAATAATAAATAAAATTATTACAAAATTCTTAAGAAACAAAAGAATATCTGTTTTTTCGTCTTTTTTCTTCCCATTTGTTTTAATTATAACAGAAAACAATATAAAAGTACAACGCAATACGACTCTTTTTTCAGTAGCTTGTCCTTACAATATATTTACCAATGTTTTAGGAGATTTTTTATGAGCGTTAAAGTTGCAGAACGGGTGGGAAAGCGTAGATGGGAGAAAGCGAAAACCAGGCAAATGAAAGCCCTTGTTATCAGACATTCGGTGACATTTGTTCTTGGCTTTTTATTTAGTTTAGCAGGATTTAATAATGAGTTTTCGCCTTTTGGTGCGGCTTTCTGTGGTAGCGTACCCAAGGATTTGACTATAACCGCTGCTTCAGGTGCGGTGGTAGGTTGGTTCTTTACTCTGGATTCGGTTTCCGCTTTGCGCTATACATCAGCGGTTTTAGCTCTTTGCGTAATAATGAGCGCTCTCAAACCATTCAGACAAATCCGCGATAATCCCGCAACACCTTTAGTTACGGTGTTCGTTTGCCTTTTTGTTACGGGTCTTGCAATAGTTTTTGCGGAAGATGTAACAATTCTGAACGTTCTTCTTTGCTTTGCAGAAGGGGCGATAGGTGCTGCAACTTCATATTTGTTCTTTAAAAGTCAAGGTGCTGTGTCTATAAAAGGTGGTCTTTCCATGCTCACCTCAAAGGAAGCCACCGCAATAATCGTAAGCGTGATGCTTCTTCTTCTTTCTTTGAGAACTGTTTCAATTTTCGGAGTTTACCCCGTAAATATAATAACAACCTTTTTGATTCTTGTTTGCGCTTTTTATTGCAAGGAAGCAGGGGGAGCTATTGTAGGAATCTGCGCAGGGTTAATAACGAGTTTAGGTAGCACAAATATACTTCTCTTGAGCTTTTATGCTTTCGGCGGACTTTTATCGGGTGTTTTCTCTACCTACGGAAAAATTGCATCCTTTATTGCTTTCGTTTTTTCAGGGGTAGCCGTTACGGCCCTTTCTTACGAGAATTTTGATTCCTGGGGGATTATTGCCGAAACCCTCATAGCAGGGGCTCTTTTCTTTGTTCTTACAAGTCGTTTTGATGAGAAATTCAGAAGTGTTTTAAAACCAAATGTGACATCACCTGTAATTGATACGGTGAAAAGCGATGTTTTCAGAAAACTTAAAAACGCTTCTCAGGCATCGGCTGAAATTTGCGCCTCTCTTACAAGCGTCAGCGATGCTTTAAGTAAATCCCCCAAATTTGATATTCGCACAGTTCCTCAAAAAACAAAAGAGCGCGTTTGCGGTTCTTGCGGTCTTTATGATGCTTGTTGGGGTGAAAATGTAGAGGAAACTCAAGATGCCTTTAATACTCTTCTTGCTATGAAAAAAGAGGGGAAATATCTGGAATATAAAACTGTTCCCCAACAATTTGCCGGAAAATGCATAAGAACGGAAAATGTCAGCAGCAGTTTTAATAAGCTTTATGCAGAGTTTAAAACCCGACAAAGATTTGAAATGCGTTTTCGGGAAATGCATTCTCTCGCTTCGGAGCAATTTGTGAATGTGTCTTCGCTTCTTGATTCTCTTTGCAATAAAATCGATGAAGTTATACGCTTTGATATGGATGTTGCAAACAGAGTAAAAGCGGCGGCAGTAACCTGCGGTTTTGATGTGGTTGAATGCTGCAGTTTCATAAATTCTGCTGAGAAAATGACCGTTGCTTTAAAAGTGAAAAATGTTTCGGGAAAAATGGATTTAAGCTCATTAAGTACCCAAATCGGAATAATTGCCGACAGAAAATTTGAGCTTCCTCTTATTGAAAAGGAAGATGATAATACTAAGATAAGCTACCGAGAAAAATATGAGTATAAAGTTGTTAGCTCGGGAGTGCAGTTCTGCGCTAAAGGGGAAAGATATTCAGGTGATACATTTTCTACTTTTGAAGATGGCAACGGAATGTTTTATGCTGTTATCTGTGACGGTATGGGTACTGGAACGAAAGCTGCTCTTTCCTCGGGACTTGCAGTAACGCTTCTTGAAAAACTTATAAAAGCCGGGTTCGGAATAAAAGCATCAATAAATACTGTTAATACCTCACTTATATCAAAATCCGGTGACGAATGTTCCGTAACCCTTGATTTAACTGCAATAGACCTTTTTACAGGTCACGTAGAGTTCTATAAATGCGGTGCTTCAAATACAGTTGTAAGGAAGAATGGCAGGATTATTGACGTAGGATTTTCCTCTTTGCCCTTGGGCATTTTAAGCAATACGGAAATTAGTTGCGGTTCGGGAAATTTAGGCTTCGGCGATGTTCTCGTTATGACTTCGGACGGAGTGAGAGAAGAGGATGCGCCCTTTTTACAAAAGGAGCTAAAAGCCTTTTCAGGCGGAAATGTCAGAGGCTTTACAACAGAGCTTTGCGAAAATATTCGCCGTCTTCAACCTGAAAAGCAGGATGATTTGACAGTATTAACTTTAGCAATAACAAAGAATGAGTGATTTTATGTATAAGTTTACGGGGTTTACTCAAAGTGCAAATAATGCTTTGAATTATTCCATTGAAGCAGCGGAAAATTTAGGTCACACCTACATCGGTAGTGAGCATATTCTATTAGGGCTTTTATCTGATTCCAGAATGGTTTCTGCTTCAATTCTTGCAAGTAAAAAGATTACCTTGAAAAAAGCTGAGGAGCAGATTAAAAGCATTGTAGGTATGGGTTTGCCCACAAATCTGACCCCTGATGATATAACTCCTCGTTGCAGAAAAATAATCGAAAATGCCCTGACTTTAGGACGGAATGCACCTTTGGGAGAATCGGGAACTCAACAATTATTAGCGTCACTTTTAAGAGAAAATCAATGCGCAGGGTGCAAAATTCTAAATTCTCTGGGCGTTGCGCCCTATGATATCAGCGGCGATATTTTAACTTCAAGCGATATTTCCGATGGGAAAAATCTTAAAAATACTGAAGCTAAAAAAACTATGATCAGCAAATACGGCAAAGATTTAACAGAGCTTGCAGAAAACGGTGATATTGACCCGGTTATAGGCAGAGATACGGAGATTAAAAGAGTTATTGAAATTCTTTGCCGAAGAACTAAAAACAACCCTTGCCTTATAGGTGAGCCCGGTGTTGGCAAAACTGCTGTTGCAGAAGGTCTTGCTTTGCAGATAGCAAGCGGTGAAGTTCCTGAACTTTTAAAAAATAAAAAGGTAATAAGCGTGGATTTAACTTGTATGGTTGCAGGAACAAAGTACAGGGGGGATTTTGAAGAAAGAATCAAAAACATTATCGATGAGGTCTGTAAAGATGGAAATATAATTTTGTTTATTGATGAGCTTCATAATATTGTGGGCGCAGGGTCTGCAGAAGGTGCGGTTGATGCGGCAAATATTTTAAAGCCCTCACTTGCAAGAGGTGAAATTCAGGTGGTAGGCGCTACAACTCTTGACGAATACAGAAAGTATATAGAAAAGGATGCTGCATTGGAAAGGCGTTTTCAGACTGTTAATGTAGATGAGCCTAATCGTGAAACAACGGTTTTAATGCTCAAAGGTTTGCGGGAGCGCTATGAAAATCACCATAGCGTTAAAATAACCGATGAAGCAATAAACTCCGCCGTGGATTTAAGCACACGTTATATTACCGACAGATTTTTGCCCGACAAGGCGATAGATTTAATTGATGAAGCAGCTTCAAGAGTTAAGCTCAAAAGCCTGACGCCACCCGAAAACTTACGTAAGCTTGAAAACCAATTGAAAGAAATTTGCTCTGAAAAACATATAGCTATAGAGAATCAGGATTTTGAAAAAGCGGCGGCGCTTCGTGACAGAGAAAAGACGGCAACAAGCCTTCTAAGAGCGCAGACTCAACAATGGCGCGATAAAGCGAGAAGTGAAATAAAAACTGTTTCGGAAGAGCATATTGCCGATGTGGTTTCCGCCTGGACCGGTGTGCCCGTTTCGAGATTAACCGAAGAAGAAAGCCAGAAGCTTTTAAACCTGGAAGAACTTTTGCACAAGCGAATAGTAGGGCAGAAGGAAGCAGTCAGCGCGGTTTCAAGAGCCGTAAGACGCGGTCGTTCATCCTTTAAAAACCCGAAAAGACCAATAGGCTCATTTCTCTTTTTGGGTCCTACGGGTGTGGGAAAAACCGAGCTTACAAAAGCTCTTGCAGAGTGTCTTTTCGGTTCTGAACAGCAGATTATAAGAATTGATATGTCTGAATATATGGAGAAACATTCCGTTTCTCGTCTTGTGGGCTCACCGCCCGGTTACGTTGGCTTTGATGAGGGAGGACAGTTAACGGAAAAGATAAGAAGAAATCCTTATTCAATTGTCCTCTTTGACGAGATTGAAAAGGCGGACAGAGATGTTTTTAATATTCTTTTGCAGATAATGGAAGATGGTGTTCTTACCGACTCCAACGGAAGAAAAGCGGATTTTAAAAATAGCGTTGTTATAATGACTTCCAACATAGGCGCGGAACTGATTTCCAACAATAAAAGCGCAATGGGTTTTGCAGGTGAAAATGCCGCTTCTCAACGCACGGAAAGAATAAAAAAACTTGTTAACGAAGAAATCAAAAAATTCTTTAAACCCGAGTTTATAAACCGAATCGAAGAGATGATTGTGTTTGAGCCTCTCAATGAAAACGAAATTAAAGAAATAGCAAGGCGAATGCTTGATGAATTAAAAGGCAGATGCAAGAATGCAGGGCTTGAAGTTTCTTTTGATGAAAGTGTGGTTGATGCAATTTCTAAAAAAGGCTTTGACGCGGTTTATGGCGCAAGACCTTTAAGAAGAGCGGTAACATCAATGCTGGAAGATAAGCTTGCAGAAAAATATCTGACAGGGGAAATAAAAGAGAAAAACTCCGTGATTTGTAAATGGGACGGAGAAAAGATAAGCATATCGTAAAATAAGAGAAAACATCGGCTTTTTGCCGTTGTTTTCTTTTTCATTTTGTTGACTTTTTCTGTAAATAAAATTATAATATACAATGAGTTTTAATTTATTGTTTGGGGGCGATGTTGTGAAGAAATTTATTTCAGCAATGCTTACGCTTGTTATGTGTCTGAGCGTTTTTGCCTCTTTAGGAACAACCGCCTCAGCAGGACTTTTTGACGGTGTTGAAACCGGTCAGATGCAGGACACCTCCGCAGAAGGCAACGGAACAATATATTGGGAGTTTTCTTACAATACTTTGCAAGGAACTGCAACTTTAAAGTTGAGCGGTGACGGGTATATGCCCAATGGTACGGACCAATCCTGGCTTCTGGTTCAGCAACAAAAGCAGTGCTATATTACGGAATTGATAATTGAAAACGGTGTTAAAAGCATTATGGAAGGTGCTTTTTACGGAGAAGAAAAACTGAAATCCGTAACCTTGCCCGATTCCATTGAGTTTATCGGCGATTCTGCTTTTGCAGATACTGCAATCAGTTTTGTAACTCTTCCTAAAAATCTTCAAAGCTTCAATGGTACGATTTTTAACAGTCAGAGCTTTACTCAATATAATGTTAGTCCTGAAAATCCCTATTTCAAATCTATTGACGGGGTTGTTTATTCAAAGGATTTATCAAAGCTCGTTGCATACCCTGTAGGAAGATTTGCAGATGGCGGAGAAAATACCTTTACAATACCCGAAAGTGTAACGGAGATAAGCAGTTATGCTTTTTTAAACTGTAAACACAGTTCTTTCAAAATTCCGGGTACAGTAAAAAGTGTAGGTATGCAAGCCTTTGCAGGAAATATAAATCTTTCTTCTCTTGACATTGAAAACGGTGTTGAAAATATATATGATAGCGCATTTTTGGCTTGTAACAGTCTTACAGCAATCCATTTGCCAACATCCGTTAATTATATCGGTTATTGCTCACTGGGCTTCGGCTATGCCTTTGATTTTGACGGACTTTCCTTTATGCTTGACCAGCAGGGGATTGACCACGACGAAGTTACGCAGGAGAATGCCCTTTATTACGCATCATTAACAGGCTATTCTGTTGATTGCTTTATTTATTGTACTGTAAACGACGCTGTTAAGATTTATGCACCAAAGGATTCAGCAGGGCATAATTATTGCAAAATGTTCGGAGTTAAATACAGGTCTTCCCAGGCGATTACTCCGAAACTCCTTTCTGCTAAATCTACCGAAAAAGGTGTTTTGATAGAATGGACGCATTCATCCGATGCGGATGGCTATTATATCTACCGCAAGAATAAATCGGGTAAATACGAAAAAATTGCAACTGTCAACGGCAAGGAGAAAACTTCATATACAGATGCTAAAGCGTTTTCTTCTTATGAGAATACATATACAGTAAAAGCTTTTAATACTGCAGGTGTCAGTCGCTATAAGGTAGCAGGTGTTTCCGCTTATTATATTGCCACCCCAAAGCTTTCCTCAGCAAAAAACCACTATAGCGGTATAAAAGTTTCCTGGAAAAAGGTTTCCGGTGCGACAAATTACAATATATACAGAAAATCAGAAAACAGTACCTCCTGGGAGCATATCGGTATTGTAAATAAATCAAAACTTTATTATATTGACCAGGATGTTACCAATTTAAAGAGTTATAAATATACCGTTCGCGCCTATGACGATAACGGTGTCAGCCATTATAATACCACGGGTGTAGGAACAAAATATGTTGCTGCACCAAAGATTTCAACCTTTAAAAACACCTCCGAAGGTGTTCAGTTAGGGTGGAAAAAGGTTTCCGGTGCTACCTCTTACAGAATTTACAGAAAAGCGGAAAACGGCAGCTGGAAGCTTATTAAAAAGCTTGACAACAGCACGTTCAAGTATATTGATACTGATGTTAAAAGCGGTGTCAAATACAAATATGCCGTTAAAGCTGTTGGTTCAGGTAAAGTAAGCGGTTATTACACAAAAACAATCGAATATCTTAAAAAGCCTGTTATTTCAAGTGCCAAAAGCACAAAATCAGGTGTTACAATTAAGTATTCAAAGACTGCAGGAGCAGAAAAGTATCGTATTTATCGCAAGGTAAATGGTGAAGATGAATGGACAAGAATTGCAACTGTTAAAGGAGCTTCAACAGTTTCCTACACCGATAAGACTGCGAAAAAAGGTGTAACATATCGTTATACTGTAAGAGCGTTCAGTAGTTCGTACAAAAGCGCCTATGATAAAACAGGCTATAAAATAAAGGACAAATATTAATATGTTTGATTTTTTAAAAAAGAAAAAAGAACCTCAGGGCTATGTGCATAAGCCCCGAGATTTTGACAGGGATGAAAAAATAGAAATTCAAAAAATAGTTTCTTCAATTCCCGTAACGAGAAAATTGCTTTCTCAGGAATTGCTTATAACGGCAATTAATAATTATGTTGTTAAAAACATTAAAATCGGCTCAACTGCCGCAAGAAATGTTAACACAACAAAATACCCTCAGGTGTTTTTCAGTTCTTTTAAAGATTTAATCGAAAGCACCGAAAATCTTGTGAAAATTGAACCCTATTGGCGATTTGAGGGTAATGGTCCAACGGACCAGATGAACGATTTAAATGAGCGAAAAGACAGAATCATTCGCGGATTTATAAATGAGTCCTTTAATGATTTAGTAAAGCAAATTGAGGCTCAGAAAAGTCCTGCCAAAAAGCAGAAGCTTTTTGACGATTATCAGAATTCACTTATCAATAATATTGAAATTTGCGGTGAAGAAAATTTTGAGTTTTTCAAAAACCTTTGCCGTGAAAAATTAAATATTCAGGAATAAATAAAAATTACTATACAAGGGAGAAAGAAAAATGGCTTACCTTACCGACATTGAAATTGCACAGAGTTGTAAAATGAAACCCATTACCGAAATTGCAGAAAAAGCGGGAGTAGGTAAAGAGTACCTTGAACCTTACGGTTGGTACAAAGCAAAAATTGATTTATCATATCTTAAAAAGAGCGATAAGCAAGGTAAACTCATCCTTGTTACTGCTATAACACCCACTGCTGCAGGTGAGGGTAAAACAACAACTACAATCGGTCTTGCAGATGCAATGAACCTTTGCGGTTACAATACTTGCGTTGCTCTTCGTGAGCCCTCTCTCGGCCCCGTTTTCGGTGTTAAGGGCGGTGCTGCAGGTGGCGGTTATGCTCAGGTTGTTCCTATGGAAGATATTAATCTCCATTTCACAGGTGACTTCCACGCTATCGGTGCTGCAAATAACCTTCTCGCTGCAATGCTTGACAACCACATTCAGCAGGGTAACGCTCTCGGTATTGATGTTAAGCGCATTACATGGAAACGTTGCGTTGATATGAACGACAGACAGCTTCGTAACATCGTTGACGGTCTTGGGGGAAGAATGCAGGGCGTTCCTCGTGAAGATGGTTTCGATATTACTGTTGCAAGTGAAATTATGGCTGTTTTCTGCCTTGCAACATCTGTTACAGACCTTAAAGAAAGACTTGCAAGAATTGTTGTTGCTTATGATTACAGCGGCAAACCTGTTACTTGCGGTGATATTAAGGCTCAGGGCGCAATGACTGCTCTTCTTGTTGATGCAGTTAAGCCTAACCTTGTTCAGACTCTTGAGGGCACACCCGCATTTGTTCACGGTGGACCTTTTGCAAATATTGCTCACGGATGTAACACCGTTCTTGCAACAAAAATGGCAATGAGTACTGCTGATTATGCTATTACTGAAGCAGGCTTCGGCGCAGACCTTGGCGCAGAAAAATTCCTCGATATCAAATGCCGTGCTGCAGGACTTAAACCCAATGCAGTTGTAGTTGTTGCAACAGTAAGAGCTCTTAAAATGCACGGTGGTCTTAAGAAAGACCAGTTGGGTGAAGAGAATATTGAAGCACTTGAAAAAGGTATTCCCAACCTTCTTCGTCACGTTTCAAATATCAAAAATGTTTACAAGCTTCCCTGCGTTGTTGCAGTTAACCGTTTCCCCACAGACACAGATAATGAAATCGAATTTATTATCAATAAATGTAAAGAACTTGGTGTTAATACTGTTCTTTCAACTGTTTGGGCAGATGGTGGTAAAGGTGGCGTAGAGCTTGCAAAAGAAGTAGTTCGCCTTTGCGAAGAGGAAGACAATTCAAGCTTCACATTCTCTTATGAAACAGAGTCTTCTATTGAAGAAAAAATTGAAGCAGTTGTAACAAAGGTTTACGGCGGTGACGGAATCGAGTTTACAACAAATGCGAAGAAACAGCTTGATCAGCTCAAAGCTGACGGCTTCGGAAATCTCCCCGTATGTATCGCTAAAACACAGTATAGCTTTTCCGATGACCCGTTGAAGCTTGGTGCTCCTGATAACTTCAAGGTAACTGTTAGAAACCTTAAAGTTTCCGCAGGTGCAGGCTTCATAGTTGTTCTCACCGGTGATATTATGACAATGCCCGGTCTTCCCAAGAGCCCTGCCGCAGAACGCATTGACGTTGATGAAAACGGCAAAATCACAGGTCTCTTCTAATTAGAAATAACTCTTAAGGAGATATATTAACAATGGAAACCCAGACACCCGAAAGAAAGAAAATAGTTTTGAGTTGCATTCAGCCCACAGGTACTCCTACCTTGGGCAACTACTTGGGTGCGCTCAAAAACTGGAAAAATATGTGCGAGGATTATGACTGCCTTTATGGTGTAGCGGATTTGCACTCAATAACAGTGCCCACTTTCCGTGAAAATCCTCAGCAGCTTAAAAAGAATACACTTGAACTCTATGCTCTTCTTTTAGCTCTCGGCATCGACCCTGAAAAGAATGTTGTTTTCGTTCAGAGCCATGTTCCCACCCATGCTCAACTTGGTTGGATTCTCAACTGCTATACTCAGTTCGGTGAAGCTGCAAGAATGACTCAGTTCAAGGAAAAAAGTCAGAAGCTTGACGGTAATATTTCCGTAGGACTTTTTGATTACCCTGTGCTTATGGCAGCAGATATTCTTGTTTATGGTGCGGACTTTGTGCCAATTGGCGCAGACCAGAAGCAGCACCTTGAGCTTGCAAGAAACATTGTTGACCGCTTCAATGCAATTTACGGCAATGTTTTCAAAATGCCCGAGCCCTTTATCGGCAAAGCAGGTGCAAAAATCTGCTCTCTTCAGGATCCCACTCATAAAATGAGTAAGTCCGATGATAATCCTAAATCATATATCTCAATGCTTGATGAACCCAACGTGATTATGAAGAAAATCAAAAGCGCGGTTACTGATAGCGAAGCTTGTGTTAAATATGCAGAGGGTAAGGATGGAATAAATAACCTTATGACAATTTACTCCTGTTGCACAGGCAAGTCCTTCGAGGAGATTGAAAAAGAGTTTGAGGGCAAAGGCTATGGCGACTTTAAAACCGCAGTTGGTCAGGCAGTAATTGACGAACTTGCACCTGTTCAGGCTCGTTATAAAGAGCTTATCAACGATAAGAAATATCTTGAAGAATGTATGAAAAAAGGCGCAGACCTTGCAACAAGAATTTCTCAAAGAACTCTTGATAAGGTAATGAAAAAGGTCGGATTCTACCAAACGAAATAACCTTTATTTGAGCGAATATGTTAAGTTAGGAGTTAGGAATGAGGAGCGAGGAGTGCAGGGGAAGCTTCGCTTCCAAACATTAGATAGCTTCGCATAACTTTTATTTTAATCGGTATTGAAAAAGATTCAAGACAATATTTGTCTTGAATCTTTTACTTTATAATGCCGACCGCAGGTCCCGACACTGGCATCTGGTAACTGGTATCTGGTATCTATACAAATCGCGTCGCAGACCCGAAACTTTCCACTTACCACTTTCAATTTGCAATTTGGTAAAAAAGAAACCCCACAGCATTTTGCTGTGGGGTTTCTTTTGTCCAACAATTAGTTGGATTTGTTAAGCTTGTTAACGAGCTGTGATTTCTTGTGAGCTGCGTTGTTCTTGTGAAGAAGACCTTTAGCAGCAGCCTGGTCAAGTTTTTTAACAGCAACCTTAACAGCATCAGCTTTAGCTGCATCGTTAGCATCGATAGCTGCATTAGCTTTCTTAATAGCAGTTTTAAGAGCGGAGTTAGTAGCTTTGTTTCTTGCAGCCTTTGTTGCATTAACAATAACTCTCTTCTTAGCAGATTTGATATTAGGCATTAACGGGCACCTCCTTTTTTCATACTCATACAGTCATATATAGTACCACAAACTTATTTTAAATGCAAGAGATTTTTTCAATAAAAAAGTAAAAAACTTGATTATTTTCCGAATTTTTCATCGTAAGCTTTTATAGCGTCCTCAATAATTGCAACTGCGTCAAGAACACCCTTAACCTCATCAATAGCAGTCTCTTTGCTTTCAAGAGTTTTATAAACGGAGAAGAAGTGCTTCATTTCGTCAAAAACGTGAGTAGGAAGCTGACTAATATCTTTATATGCGCTATAAGTGGGGTCATTAAAGGGTATGGAAATAATCTTATCATCGGGTGCGCCGTTGTCAAGCATTGTGATAACGCCGATAGGGTAGCACTCAACAAGTGACATGGGCTGAATGTTTCCCGAGCAAAGCACAAGAACATCCAAAGGGTCATTGTCTTTAGCGTAAGTTCTGGGAATAAAGCCGTAGTTAGCAGGGTAGTGGGTGGAGGTATAAAGAACGCGGTCGAGTCTTAAAAGACCGGTTTCTTTATCAAGCTCATATTTCATTTTACTGCCCTTGCTGATTTCAATAACAGCGGCATAAGAAGAACGTGAAATTCTTTCAGGGTTAATATCGTGCCAGATATTCATATAATCGCCTCAATTTACGTATTAAATCAAATTAATCGAATAAAAACTTTTTAAATGTTTCAATATATTCTTTTGCGCGAACGGGATTTGTGCTCTCAGCAAAAATTCTTAAAAGAGGTTCTGTGCCTGAGAAACGGCAGATAACCCAACCATCTTCGAAATAAACCTTGCAACCGTCTTCATAGTTTACTTTTACAATTTCATCCTTGAAAACGGGAAGACGTTTTTCAACCATAAGAGTTTTTTCAACAACAGGCTTTACTGCAGGGTCAAAGCGCATATCGTCCTCAACCATTGAGAAATCGCCGAACTCTTTGCGAAGACCTTCAAGGATTTCAGAGGGGGACTGCCCTGTGACACTAACCATTTCTGCGAAAAGAGATGCGGCATAAACGGAGTCTTTACCGTGAATGTGACCTCTTACTGTAAGACCGCCGGAGGACTCACCGCCGAGAACTGCGTCAACCTCATCAATTTTTGAAGAAATGTATTTAAAACCAACGGGAACTTCATGGCATTTCTCGCCAAAGCTTTCCGCAATTTTATCAAGCATGTGAGTTGTAGCAAGGTTTCTTACAACAGGACCTTTCCAGCCTTTATATTTTACAAGGTAGTAGTATAAAAGACAAAGGATTTCATTAGCATTGATGTATTTTCCGTTAGCGTCAATGATGCCGAGTCTGTCGCCATCACCGTCCATAGCAATACCGAAATCATAACCGCCGTTAACAACTTGATTTTTCAATGAGAAAAGGCTTTTTTCTGAGGGGGCAGGCATAACACCGCCGAAATAAGCATCCTTGTTCACATTCATTGTATCAATAGTGCATCTTGCGGTATAGAAAATAACGAGGAGAGGGTATGTACCTGAGCCGTGCATAGTGT
Source organism: Acutalibacteraceae bacterium (assembly GCA_045542535.1). GTDB lineage: Bacteria > Bacillota > Clostridia > Oscillospirales > Acutalibacteraceae > DTU089. The sequence continues at coordinate 23,309 of JAZQLF010000010.1, forward strand.
CGAAAAGAACACGCAGACCTCTGTTGCGAAGAGCATCCATATCAATAACATTGATAATGTCATCAAGGAATTTGTTAAAGGGGTTATTTATATATTCAACAAGGCCTTTTTCAACTGCAGCATTAAACTCAATGAACTCAACCTCATCAATTTTCTCGATGAATTTTTCAAGGCGTGAGGTTGTTTCAACGGGAGCATCTCTGCCTTCCTCAACAATAAGCTTAATACCGTTGTAGCTTGAGGGATTGTGGCTTGCGGTGATTTCAATACCAAAATCGAGACCCCTGTCCTTAACAGTATGCATAACAAGAGGTGTTGGGGCAGAACGGTCCATAAAAAGAACCTTTATGCCGTCATTTGTAAGCACTTCGGCAACCCATTTTGCTGCATTTTCAGAAAGGAAGCGTCTGTCAAAACCGATTATAACGGGCTTGTCCGTTTTATTATCTTCTTTCATAAGAAGGCTGATGCCTTTTGCAACACGGCGAATATTTTCGCAAACGAAATCTTCACCGATTATTGCACGCCAACCGCCTGTACCAAATAGAATTTTGCTCATTAAAACCACCTCAAGAATTGGAAATTACATATTTTATGATAACAAAAAAGAAAAATGTTGTAAATAGGAAAATTGATAGTTTTTAAGGCTTTATTTAACTTGTTTTTATTTAAGTTTTTATGTATAATCAAAATATAAATCAAAAGTAGGAGTTAATTATGAAAATTTTAGTTCTCAATGGCAGTCCCAAGGGGGATTACAGTATAACTCTTCAAACCTTAATCTATCTTTCAAAGCTTCACCCTGAACACGAATTCAGTTTTCTTAATGTAGGTCAGCGTATAAAAGCTCTCGAAAAGGATTTTTCAGAAGCAGAGGAATTAATAAATAAAGCAGATTTATTGATTTTTTCTTACCCTGTATATACATTTCTTGCTCCTTTCCAGCTTCACAGATTTATTGAACTTTTAAAGGAGAAAGACATAAATCTTAATAATAAATATGCTACCCAGATTTCAACCTCAAAGCATTTCTATGATGTAACTGCTCACAGATATATTCAGGATAACTGTCAGGAAATGGACCTCAAATTTATAAACGGTCTTTCTGCAGATATGGATGATTTACCATTAGAAAAAGGTCAGAAGGAAGCAAAAGCATTTTTCGATTTCCTTATCTGGTCAGTTGAAAATGATGTTTGCGAACCGAATTTGAATTCATTTACAGTGCCTAAAAATATTGCCGTTAATATTCCCGAAGAGGAAACTAAAGAGAAAAACGGCGATGTGGTTATAATTGCTGACTATGGCAAAGACGATATTCAACTTCAGAATATGATTTCTCGCTTTCAAAAGGTTTTTAACCGTAAAACGAGAGTTGTTAATATCAGAGATTATCAGTTCAAAGGCGGATGCCTCGGTTGCCTTAATTGTGCCACAAGCGGCGAATGTATCTATAAGGACGGTTTTGCAGAATATCTCCGAAAGGAATTGAACTCGGCAGAAGCAAGAGTTTTTGCTTTTACAATAAAAGACCATTCATTCGGCACACAGTTTAAGATACCGTTCATTCTGTAACGGTCACCGCTCCGTTACCATGGGAATGCCCGTAGGCTATCTCGTAAGCGGAAATTATAGCGAGGAAAAGAATGTTCAGACTGTAATTGAAGCGAGGGCGAGTGTGGGCGGAAATTTCCTTTGCGGTGTTGCAACGGATGAATTTAATCCTAATGAAGAAATTGACAAATTGGCAAAAACCTTGGAATATGCCCTTGAAAATAAACACACCCAACCCCAGAATTTCTATGGTATCGGTGGTATGAAAATCTTCCGCGACCTTATCTGGATTATGCAGGGCTTTATGAAGGAGGACCATAAGTTCTATAAAGCTCATAATCAGTACGATTTCCCCCAGAAGAAAAGGGGAATGATGCTTCTTATGTACCTTTTAGGCGGTGCTCTTTCCTCACCGAAAGTTAAAGCCAAAATGGGCAACAAAATGAACGAGGGTATGCTGATGCCCTATAAAAAAGTTTTGGATGATTTGGAGAAAAACAAATAATAAAAAATGTATTAAAACGTTTGAATTAAGTCGATTGGGTTATTTGTATAATTTGTTCGTTTCAATTTTGTGCATATATACAAATTTGAGTCAAGTTTGTGACTTTTTGCCATATATAAGTGAAGGCAAAATACGTGATTGATTTTTAAGCTTTAAACAAAAAGGAGTGTTATTTATGAAGAAAAAACTTAATAAGGCATTAATGATTTTATTAGTAGTTATTTTCACTTTATCAAGTGTACCCATCAGTTCAATTACTCAAACCGTTTCAGGCTCACCCATTGCAGTAGTAGCACAAGCGGCATCTAAAAAAACACATCTTAACAAAACAAAGAAGTCGATTTACATAGGCAGAAAATATACTTTAAAGCTTATTGATAAAAAAGGTGAAACCATTCCTTCTTCAAAAGTAAAGTGGTCAAGATCTAACAAAAGTGTTGCATCGGTAAGCAAAAGTGGTGTTGTTACAGGTAAGAAAGCTGGTAAAATTGAAATTACAGCCACATACAAAGGTAAAGAATACACCGCGGTAATAACAGTTAAATCTGCAGTAAGTGTTAACAAATCAAAGGTAACTTTTAAAGCTGGTGAAACTGCAAAGAAAACAATTAAAGTTACCTGCAAAGATAACGAAGGTATAAAATGGAAAATAGTTGAAGGCAGTGGTATCGTTAAGCTTTCACAGGCAAAAAAATGGAAAAACGATTCAAAAAGCCTTTATATCACACCTACCGGCAAAAAATTCGGTACAGTAAAAATTAAGATTTATTCTGCCGAAAACTCAAAAAGCTATACCTACTTAACAGTTGATGTAAAAAAACCTTATACACTTGAAATCAAAACATCGTTACCTTGTATAATCCATAATTACAAATCACAAGAGGATTTAAAAAATATTGTTGGCGATACCTCTTTGATAATAAGAAAAGCAACCTATAAAACACCTGACACAAAAACACTTAAAGTTACAGTTTATTTTGAGGCTAGCCGTTCAGAAAATATAGAAAGCTATTATTTCATCAAATACAGAGTTTTTGATAAAGATGGTTATCTTGTTGAATCCGATCACATTAAAAGTAAGCTTATGATGGAGGGGGACAAGGCAAAAGCGGTAATCACTTTTGAAAATCTTGAAAATGGTGCTTATTCCATTGAATTCAGAGATTTCGTTGGAAACGGTACTGCAAATACGCCCGATAGAGATGATGACGATACAACAGGCAATCAACCTGCAGAGAATATTGATAAAGAAGCGCTTGAAATGTATCAGAAAGCTGCTAAAGAAATTAACGAAAATGGTGCTGCAGGTTATTCAAAAAAATCCTGGCAATCACTTGAGGGGGACATTCAGCTAACCAATTCCAGTTTTCTTACAGGTACTCTTACAAATCTAATTAAAGGCTTTTTGACAGAAGAAGCGGACGCAGAGGAGAAAGTATCTGGAAAAGGTTCTGATGATGCAAAAAATCGTATGCCCATCAGTGCTTGTTCAATAGAGTGTGTTAAGAGTGTTACCTCAAAAACAGAAGGTGAGAACTATATCATTACAATTGTTATGAATAAGCAGGTTAATCCTTCTTATGACGATGCTGATGGTCTTGCTAAAATGTCAAAAGATTTTCTTGATTATAAAGATGTTGTCAATGTTGTTGAAACAGATGAAGCTGTTTCGAAAGTTGTAAGAGAAATTGATGGTACGATTACTTATGAATCATACACGATTACAGCAGAAATGACCAAAGATGGAAAGTTTGTTGAAATTACACACTATGGTATCGGTGATATACAAGCAGACCTTACAACAAATGGTGTTGGTGCCATTGGCACATCAGGTGCTATTTCATTCAACTCAAGGTATCATGATTTTAAATACTAATATCATCATAAAAAATGAACACAAACCGATTTGGTTTGTGTTCATTACTTTTACAAACTTATTTCGAAATTGTTCTCACCTTGGGTGAGAGCAATTTCTTTGTTTTTATAACGGAAAAATGCTTTTGTATTTTCGGGGATTGCAATTTTAAAGCTCACCTTTCCGTCAATGTTGTTGTAGCTTACTGCCACAATTCCGTTAGGTGTAGTGATACTGCCACTCATTCTGCCGAATCTTGAAATGCCTTGTGGTTCGATAATAAGTGATTTATAACCTGCTGAGCCATCTTCCTGTTTAATACCTAAAAGATATTCAAAAAGGTATGCAACAGGCGCACCAAACATGGGGTGAGAGTGAGAACGGCTACGGTTAGAGTCCCAATATTCATGGAAGGTGGTAGCGCCATTTTTTCGCCAATGCTCGAAGCCTTGGTCGCCATCGTGAGTTAAAAGGTCAATGGCAAGGTTGCTGTCACCATTTTGGAAAAGAAGACGTGTAACAATATCAGTTGCGAAAATGCCTGTGTCATAATAGCCTAACTTTTTATAATAGCTTACCATATTTTTATAGGTGTTTTCGTTGCCGAGTCCGATATCAACCGCAAAGGAGTTAGCACCTTGAACATTCATAATGAAGTTATCATCAAAGGTGTTAAAATATGCGGCAGTTATTGCGCCTTTTCTGTATTTGATTTTTTCTTCATATTCAAGAATATCTTCATCCTTACCGATGATTTTTGCAATTTCGCACATCTGTTTTAAGGATTTAACCATAAAGTATGTATTAACCATTGGTGCAGGAAGAACAACCTGCTGGTTGTGAGATGTTATATCTCTGTCGGGATAAAGAATATTCGGTCCGCACCAGTCACCAAGGCACCAGTTACCTGCTTTATCACTTGTAACAACGCCATATTCAGAATGGGATTCTAAGTAGTCTATATATCGCCTCATATTGTGATAATATTTTGAAAGAATATCTTTATCGCCATAATGTTTATAAAGCTGATATGGAACTTCAACAATAGCACATCCCCAACCACCGGGACCACCACCACTGTGAAGATAAGGCGCGGTGTATTGAATATGGCCGCTTAAAACATCCTGACAGTCTCCGATGTCCTGCATCCATTTTTCATAAAACTTTCTTGCATCAAGAGTTGTTAAAACTGCGTGGCAGGTAAGCTGTCCGTCACCGGTGTAGCCTCTTCTTTCAAGGTGAGGGCAGTCTGACGGGTGACCTGTGTGCATATTGCAAAGCATTGTATGAGTAAAGGTTTTATAAATCCAGTTAAGCGTTTCGTTGTCGCAGTCAAAGGTGGAGGAAACAGGCACATCCGCGTGAATAACCTTAACGCAAAGAGCTACACCATTACCGATAACCTCAAAATATCTGAATCCATACCAAGTAAATTCAGGTTGCACATAACCGATTTTACCATCGGAAATAACAGAAAAGTGTTGCGCTTGAGTGTGTTCGGGGTCTAAACTGCCATCTGGTAAAATCTCTTCGGAGAAATTAACAGTAACCTTTTCACCTTCTTTGGCTTTAATTTGTAAAGTGGGATAGCCTGTTGTGTTTTCACCACAGTCATAGATAACAGAATTTTCGGTTTTCTTAATAATTTTAACCGGACGCTCTTCAATAAGCTTGTCAGCAGGGCAGTCTGTTGTGCAGTATTCGGTATCAAGGCTTTCTGTCAATGCTGCATTTTCCCAAGAAGAATCGTCAAAATCGTTTCCAAAGCAGTTAGGGTAATCAAGGAAATTGTGGTGCTCGCCGAATGTGAAAGCATATTCTTCAACAAAGCTTTTTCCGATTTTGCAATTCTCGTCAGATACGAAATCAATAGCACCATTTTCACTTTCGGCTGTGATACAATAAATTACTTTAGGCAAACCGAAGGTGCGGTTTTCGTATGTGTACCAGCCACCGCCATAATGAATGGCAATAGTGTTTTTACCCATTTTAACAAAAGGCGTTATATCAAACTCGGGCACATAAATTCTGTGGGCGGAGATTACCTCGTCAACAGGGTCGCAACCTGCCTGGAAATCAGAAGAAAGGGGCAAAAATGTATCTGGATTTATACATTTGCCGTTTATGTAACACTTGAAAAAACCAAGGCCCAATATATTAAGATTTACTTTGCTAAAATCTTCAAGTTCAAACTTTCCTCTTGAAACAGAGAAAGTTTTTGGAGTGCGGTTTTGAGCTCCAACCCATTTAGCGTTATGAAAGAAATGTTCCTGTGTCATTTTTCTGCTCCTCTACATTGCTTGTTTAATTACACATCAAGTATATCACTACACATACGTTAATTACAATAATTATACAAAGAATTTTGATTCTTTTTCAGCAGAGTGGAAAAATAGTAAAAACACCCTGTGCTTTTAAAACACAGGGTGCATAAAATCATTTAATAAATCAAATTATTCGTTATCAGCTTTTTTTTGTCTGATAAGGTTTCTCATACCAACAAATTTTGTGTCGAGAAGAGAGCTTCCCATAGGAACAATGTAGGATTCACTGTGCTGGCAACCGCTTGAAACAACAGTGATGTTTTCTTTGAGATAATCGATAGCTTTGAGAGAAAGCTTGAGGAAGCCTGCGCGCTTGAAGATTTTCTTTGTTTCCTGTTTGGATACAACACCAACGATGTCTTCATAGAAGTATTCGTGAATACCTTCACAGAAAATCTTTCCTGTAACTATATCAAAATACTGATAGTACATATAAATCTGTTCGTCACTGAACATATAAACAGTGATTGCAGGAAGAGAAACTCTGATATTATCATCTGATCCAAGTTTGAAAATAAGGTTGGGATACATTCCCTCTAACTTCTTAATAGTCTTAGGACTTACGTATGCATTTTGTTCGTATTTTTTGTATAACATAAAACCTGCCACTGCTGAGAGAGCAAATGCACCGATAACTGCTAAAACGAAAACACCATTTTGTGAAAGGAACATACCAAAAGCAAAATAAAGAGCGCCTGCGATAGAACCGAGAATGAGAGTTGATATTGATGAGATTAATTTGACAAGATGCTGGAACATAGCAGCAACTTTGCCGATGGGGTTTTTGTTAGCGGCAGTGTCATAATCTGCAATACCGTTAAGAACTACAGGTTCAACTTTGTCAATTTGTTCAGCAACGATGTTAAGTTTATCAAGAGCTTTTAACTTTGCTTCTTCAATTTTAATCTGGATTTCTTCATCGTATGCTTCTTCACCGGGTTTCTTGTTGAAGGATTTTTTCTTAGCAATAATCCAGATTAAAGCAGCAAGAACAATGATGCCACCTATAAGAGGGAAGAGGACTTCAGCAGGTGATGCTGAATATGCTGCTGTTTCGTATCTATCATATGCAGCTTGAGCTTGTTCAGCAGCTGTTTCATATTCGTTAAGAGCTTCATTGCAAGCTACTATTTCATCATAATCTTCGTCGTCTTCATCAACTTCGATTTCTTCATACATTTCGTAATCTTCTTCGTCATCAGAATCGTAATAGTAATAGTAACTGTAATAGTAATCGTCATCAAGGTCATAGTATTTGTCAAGGTAAACTTGTTCAAGATCATCAGCTGTCTGTTGGAGTGCTGAATACTCACTATAGAGTCTGTCTGTCTTTTGACGTTTACTTTGCTGTGCCATTGGTGTCAAAGCGATAACCAATGCGCCTACGATAATGAGGAATTGTTGAAAAACAGTACCTGCACCGTAAAAGTATGAATAAATTTTTGATTGCCTGATTTCTTTGCTCATAAAACTTCTCCTTTTTCCTTTGTGATTCAGATGTTTTTCAACATCTGAAATTTTGGATGTTCATATCAAACAAGCAAAGATAAAATAATCATAAACTTTGAATCAAGTATAACAGATTTTCAATAATCAAAAACTCGATTTACCCAGTTTTTATAATAATTTATTTGTTTGCTTGTTAAATATAAACATATTTTACTTCTTGATATGACAAAAGTCAATGCTTTTTGACAAAAAATGAATAAATTATGAATTCGAGAAAATAATTTATTTAATCAATTGTTTTAAATATGTAAACAAAAAAGACATCCTCTCGGATGCCTTTTAAAATTATTTCTCTTCGTGATATTCTTTTTCGGTGTTAACGTTCCAGATGTTATCTTTCTTTGTTTCACCTGAAAGAATATTTTTAACCGCTTCAAAGGATGTGCACATGCTGTGGTCGATGTTGTTGTAGCGGTGCTGACCGTTCCTGCCAACACAGAAAAGATTAGGAATAGTGTTAAGATACTCTCTTAAATCGTCCATTTTTTCGTATGTGTCAAAGTATGCAGGGTATGCCTTTTTTACCCTTTCAACATGGGTGTCGAGAACATCCGTTTCGCTGTTAATTAGTCCCATTGCAACCATTTCTTTAACGGCGGATTTGGCGAAATCTTCGTCGGTCTGCGACCACATTTCGTTACCCTCGTTGCAGAAATATTCCAAGCCCATCCAGACAGTGTTCTGGAGGTCTTTAACCATATAAGGCGACCAGTTGTTATAAATCTGAAAACGACCCATTTTCACGTTTTTATCGTGAACATAAACCCAGTTATCAGGCACAATATTACCGATGGTTTTGGTTTTTGTTTCGTTTTTGAGATTGAGACGGGGAATAAGAACGCCAACAGTCATATAATCTCGGTAGGGAAGCCCCTCTGCAATTTTTCTATATTCTTCGGGAACATCATTCATACCGAGAACCAAATCTTTTACAGGCATTGAAGAAATTATATAGTCGCCCTCAACTGTGATTTTTTCACCGTCTTTTTCATAAACAAGACAGATGATTTTGTTATCAGCATCTTTTATGATTTCTGTTACCTTGGCATTTTTTATAATCGTTCCGCCCATTTTTTCGAATTCTGCAGCAGTTAATTCCCAAAGCTGACCGGGACCGAGTTTAGGGTAAGCGAATTCTTCAATAAGAGAGGTTTCAACAGTTCTGTTTTTCTTATTAAAGATTTTACCGAAAATATCTTTGAGAACTGCCATAATTGAAAGACCTTTAACCCTCTGAGCGCCCCATTCGGGAGAAATTTCGGAAGGGTGTCTGCCCCAAAGGTTTTCTGTGTAGTTTTCAAAGAACATTGAATAGAGCTTTTTACCAAAGCGGTTAATATAAAAATCTTCAAGTGATTTTTCTTCGCGCTTATATACAAGAGTTTTCAAATAACTGAAGCCAACAATAATAGTTGTAGCAAGACCCATATTTTTAATTGTGTCAAATTTAAGGCTGACAGGGTAATCAAAGAATTTGCTTTTAAAGAAAATTCTTGAAAGGCGGTTTCTACGGAGCATTACTCTGTCGGTATTTTCGGGGTCAGGACCGCCTTCAACAACAGTAGATTCTCTGCCTAAAGCAATATCGTCAAATGGCATGCTACCTTGGGTGGGGAGCATTTTCTCCCACCATTGGTTTACCTCGGGGACTTTAGAGAAAAAACGGTGACCGCCCATATCCATACGGTTACCTTTGTAATTAACAGTTTTTGAAATACCGCCAAAATCACCGCTTTCTTCGAAAACGATGATTTCAAAATCTTTTGACTTTTCTGCTAATTCATAAGCCGCAGTAAGCCCTGCAGGCCCTGCACCAATAATTAAAATTTTCTTCATTAATTTTCCAAAAACGCCTTAACGGCATACTCCTTGTATTTGAACGAATTGCTTTTATAAAAATAATTCCCATAATTTTTCAGTATATTTAAAATAATATACCAAAATGAAGTAAATATCAATGTTTTTTAGGATTCTACTTATTAAGATTTTATGAATTTTTATATTCTTCCTCTGTGTAGTTCTATAGTTGTAAAACGACAAAGAAAAGACATCCGATTGGATGTCTTTTTGCTATGGTTAATTGTGTTTGGCTCGATTAGAAAACTAAATACTCTGGTTTTGTAATTATGCTAAACCGCGTTTTTTAATTTCTTCTAAAGTGGTCTTGAATGTGCCGGTAGCTTTAGCTATTTCGTCGTTAATATTTGAACTAAGCAATAAGCCTTTTAGTGCACCATCAGTGTTTATTCCTAGTACGTTTAAAATATTCTGTGCTTCAAAACCTCGATTGTTAGTCAGGCTTAGCTTTTTTTCAATTTTATTAAGTCCTGACTTATTACATAAATAATAAGAGGCAACTTCAAGCAATTTGTCGTATGTATACTTCGCTTCTAATTGCGTCAGACTTTTATGTCCCTTTTTGCTTTTGGCTGGTGCTGTCACTTTTTTAGCGCCGGTTTTTGAAGCGCCGGTTTTTGAAGCACCAGTTTTTTTGCTACCTTTGCTTGAACCTTTTTGGGGACGAGAATAGTTGATTCCGACATATTCATCACGCCACATTATTTTATCAAGAAATTCATAGTATTCTTTTGGGTATGTCTCTTTCAAATACTGTTTCACAATGTGAATCATAACGGGATCTTCACCAATATCGTTCATATACACCTTAGTTGCGCAAGTATGAAGTTTTTTGCTAGGCGTAAGGAAATAATTTAAAGGATGAGCGAATCTCAAAAACTTGGCAACTATTACTTTTTTTGCTTCATCTTCTATTTTCATTTTCCTGATTTTATCATGCTCGTTTAAGAAATCATTGCTATGACCGATAGGGAAATATTTAGGTGATAATTCGGCATCTCCCTTAACCGTTCCATCATCCATGAGAAAGTGTTCTCCTGCATCAAATACATGTGAAAGTTTATAATTGTTGAGAAATCCAGGTTCTTTCCCGATATCAATTACAACACCTTTATACTCGTTGATTTTTTCGTCAATTTTAAACCCAAAACCATATGGAAATTTGTGGTTGCGAAAAACATCTCTAAGTTCATTAGTGTCGGCGGGAACAAAACCATCCAGTGCCATTTTATATATAAATGCAGAAAAGAAATTATCTGCAAAAAAATACTCGAAATCGTCAACAGTGTTTTGTGTAAGCCATCCGCGTCTTAATTTATAATAACCTGATTCACCATTGTCCGAAATTTTTGGGGATCCAGAGTTGCCATATCTAACACAACAGCTTAAAGTGGTTAAATCATCTGTGTAATCCATTAAAAGTTTATGCCATTCTTTCACAATAGCTGGTTTTGGTAATCTAGGTTTTACAAAGTTAATAAAAAAATCATCCATTGTATCGTTTTTGCCTTTAGGCAACAAACCAATTGTATCTTCCAGTTTCGGTTCGTTTATTTTGTTGATTTTTTCTTCAAGTCTCATTTGAAACACTCCCAATATTTTTTAAAAATTATACCGCACTAAAAGTGTTTTTAGTATTCATAACAAAAATTTATCTGAATGTTGACTCGGAAATCCGTCGTCCGTGTCGTTCAATTTAATCATAACGAAAAAACAAAGAACACCAAGAGGTGTTCTTTGTTTTCTGGTTGCGGAGGTGGGATTTGAACCACACGGCCTCCGGGTTATGAGCCCGACGAGCTACCAGGCTGCTCTACTCCGCGATATTTACTTGCGCCCTCTCTTGAGTGCTTGAGTATTATAACACTATAATTATATGTTGTCAAGTGTTTTTTATGCAAAAAATCAATTTTTAAAGTAATATTGAAAAAGTGTTTCGCAAAGCTTTGCCTTGCACTTTTTTCTTTTTGGTCGTATAATAATTTCAATAAGTGTAGCAGAAAGGAAATGATTATGACACAAGAACAATATTTGAAAAATTTATCAGTTCCACAGGGGAAAGTTGATGTTGTGTTGGATTCAGATGCATACAACGAGATTGACGACCAGTTCGCTATCGGTTATATGCTGAAATCCTCAGATAAGCTTTGTGTCAAGGGCATTTGTGCTGCACCTTTTTTGAATACACGGTCTGAAACTGCTGCTGAAGGTATGCATAAGAGCTATGATGAAATTATACAGTTGCTGAAATTAACCAAAAGAGAAGACTTGCTGTCAGTTGTTTTTAAAGGTTCAGAGAATTACTTGACGGACGAAACAACACCGGTAGAATCTCAGGCAGCAGATTTTATTGCAAGCTTATCTGACCAATATTCACCTGAAAATCCACTTTATATTATCGCAATCGGAGCTATTACCAATGTTGCATCGGCTATATTAAAAAATCCTGCAATGAAAGAAAATTGTGTAGTGGTCTGGCTTGGCGGTCACGCTACATGGGAAGAATTCGGAGCAACTGAATTCAATATGAAACAGGATATTGCTGCCGCAAGAGTGGTTTTTGGTTGCGGAATACCGGTGGTACAGTTACCGTGTAAAGGCGTTGTTGACCATTTTGCAACCTCGAAATATGAACTGCAGCATTGGCTCAAAGGAAAAAATGAGTTGTGTGATTATTTATATAAAAACACAGTAGATGAAGCAGATTCCTACGCAAAAGAAAAACCTTGGACCCGAGTTATCTGGGATGTGACCGCAGTGGCTTGGCTTTTAAATGATGATTCTAAGTTTATGTATGCAAAACTTATTCCCAGTCCTGTTCCGGAATATGATGGCAAATATTCATATAACGAAAGCAGACATTCCATAAAATATGTTTGTGACATTAATCGAGATGCATTGTTTGAGGATTTGTTCAGAGTATTAGGGGAATAAAATAGAAATTAATAAAACAACTTCACTTACCGCACTTTCCCTGTTTTTACTGTATAATTAATTAAAGCATAAATAAGTATCACAAACTAAATTAAATACCGCAGATGATGCGGATAATTTCACATAAGAATGAGAGGACAGTATTATGGAAAATAGAATTTATGACAGCAAAACCGATTTTAACTCATTTGGTATCAGCGGGTTATATACTTTACCGAATTTCTATGGTCATGTTGAAGACACAGAATTGTTCTTTCCTAATGAGAAAATTTATATGGTTGTTACTAAGGAGGGAGATATTGTTTTTGAAGATGAAAACCGTAACGAACTTGTCGGGATAGTTGTAACACCAGATACAAAAAACAATATGCACCATGATGTTTATTGCAAGGCAGAAGACGAAAAAATCAAAGTTTGGCTTCCGATTGTTGAATATATAGATAACTACCCTCATTGCGATGGTGAATATGATCGCTGGGATGTTAATTATATTGCATACGACTATGTAGTATTTGATATTGCTAACTGTACATTGGAGAAAACAGAAGCAAAATCTATTACAAATTAATGTCAATTTAATGTCAATCTTGTTATAAAACTTTACATGTTTTTTCTGTTTTGATAGACTTGAATTGCAAAGAAAAGAATTGTTTTTAGCTGCGTGGTGAATAAAATTAAAAGACATTTAAAAAGATTACCCCTATACATACCTTTAGCAATAATTTTAGTGTTCCTTGTTGTTTGGGGAGTATCGCTCGTAAAATGCGAAATCTTAACAGATAAATATTATGATGAATTGGAATATGCTTATATTGAAAACACTATGATTGAAAAAATCAATTCCTTTAAGGTTTTAGAATGTGACGGTGAAACCGCAGAGGTTTATTATGTTTGTGATAATAATACTGTAAGGAAATGTTTTGAAATATCAAAAGGCAAATGGCGAATGGAAAGAAATAGGCTGGAATACTATCTGGTCAAAGCAGGGCAGTGCAGATGAAATGATTTGGCCCTATTGGTATCATCGATTAATGTATTGATGTAATTAAAAAAACGACACTTATCGTAATTGATAGGTGTCGTTTGTTTGTCAAAGATTTTTCTTTGTTTTTTGTGAATTTTCTATTTACCAATAGAAAATACTGTGCTAAAATGAAATGTGGAATTATTTACCTACGGAGGTATTATTATGGAAAAGATTAAATTCGGTATATTCGGTTTAGGTCGCGGAAGCGGTTTCTACGACGGCGTTTCTGCTAATAACGGCGAAGTGGTTGCCGTTTGCGATTTTGATGAAAAAAAGCTTCAGAAAGCAAAAGCAGACCATCCGAATGTTACTACATATACAGATTTTGATGAATTTATAAATCACGAAGGATTAGAGGCAGTTTTCCTTTGCAACTATTTCCACGAGCATACTCCCTATGCTATTAAAGCATTGGAGAAAAACATTCACGTTTTAAGCGAATGTACCTCAAACATTTCAATGGGTGAGGGTGTTCAGCTTGTAAGAGCAGTTGAAAAAAGCAAAGCTTTCTATATGATTGCTGAAAACTATCCCTTTATGAAATTCAATCAGGAAATGCGCAAGGTTTATCAGTCAGGTGTCCTTGGTAAAGCATTATTCTGCGAGGGTGAATATAACCATCCCATTATTTCTCAAAAGGAAATTGCTCATTATTGCCCCACATCAAAGCACTGGAGATACCATATTCCAAGAATTTATTATATCACTCACTCTCTCGGACCGCTTATGTATATCACAGGCGCATTCCCCAAGAGAGTTACAGCAATGCCCGTTTTCGGACCTCTTAACGAAGAAAACGGCGGTGGCGACCTTTATTGGAGATTGCCCGACAGAAGTGCAGTTGTTACCTGCCTTAATGATGATGATTCTGTTTTCCGTGTAACCGGTTGGTCCCATTTCGGCGGTCACGCTAATACATACCGTGTTTGTGGTGAATTAGGTCAGATTGAAAACCTTCGTGCGGAAGACGGCAAGGTTCTTCTTTCCTTTAATGAGCAGCATACTCCCGAAGGTATGGAAAGAGTTACTGCTTATGAAGCAGACTTTGAACCCGATGCTAAAGAAGCTGCAGAAAAAGCAGGTCACGGTGGTGGCGACTTCTTCATCGTAAGAGAGTTCTTCAATGCCATCAGAGAAAACAGAAAGCCAATGTTCGATGAATATTTCGCAACTACAATGGCTTCCGTTGCAATTCTCGGCCACAGAAGTGCTATGGAATACGGCAAACCCTATGACATTCCCGATTTCCGTAAGGAAGAGGATAGAAAGCTTTGGGAAAATGATTTCCTTACACCTTGCTACGATTCAAAGGGCAATCCGCCCACAATAGCAAACACAGAAAGAGCAGAATATCTTCCAACAGAAGAATCTATGAAAGCTTATGATGATGCAGTTGCTGCTTACAGAGCAGAGCATCCGGATGAGGATTAATATGGATTGGGAAAAATTGTTATATGACCCGAATGAAAAACCTCTCGATAGATTGGTAGAAGGGTATAGCTATACATCAATTTTCAGGACTATCGCTTTTATAGGCGATAGTCTTTCCTCAGGTGAGTTTGAAACTTGTGATGAGCAAGGAAACAAAAGCTATCACGATATGTTCCAATATTCCTGGGGGCAGTATATCGCAAGAAAAAATGGACTTAAAGCCTATAATTTCTCTCGTGGCGGAATGACGGCGAGAGAGTATCTTGATTCTTTCGCAGAAGCAAACGGCTTCTGGGATGAAGATAAAAAATGTCAGGCTTATGTTATCGCTTTGGGTGTTAATGATGTTTACAACGGCGGTTTAGAGGTTGGTGGAGTTGAAGATATTGACCCTGCTGATTACCGCAACAATAAGCCCACCTTTATAGGTAACTATGCTCAGATTATAAGCCGATATAAAGAAATCAGTCCTGATGCAAAGTTTTTCTTTGTAACCTTCCCCAAGGACAATTTCCGCGGAAAAGAAGAACAAACAAAGGAAACCATAAAAGCTCTTTATGATTTGACAAAGGTTTTCAGTAATTCATATGTTATTGACCTTTATAAATATGGTCCTGTATATGATGAAAGGTTCAGGGAAAAGTTTTATCTTTATGGGCATATGAATCCAATGGGGTATATTTTTACTGCTAATTTAGTTGATTCCTATATTGATTACATTGTCCGTAAAAATCCCGATGATTTTAAAAACATCGCCTTTATTAACTCAGATATAAAATATAGCTTTTATTAATGCATTCTAGAAAGAAGTCACAAAATGTCTTTATCTGCTATTTCTCAAAAAACTATCAGATTTATTAAAAAGAATACTGTGACCGTGGTTGCTTTTGCAGCTGCGGTCATTACCTGTTTTTTCGTGCCTTTTGATAAAGCGTACATAGGTTATTTTGATTTTAAAACTTTAACTTGCCTTTTCTGCGTTTTGGCGGTGGTTTGCGCTTTAAGAAATATTCGTTTCTTTTATACTCTGGCAAAAGCCATTGTGCAGGTTTTCAAAAATGCCCGATTAAGTGTTTTAGCCCTTGTTTATATAACCTTTATTGGCTCAATGCTTATTGCGAACGATATGGCGCTTTTAACCTTTTTACCTCTCGGGTATTATGTTCTTCGTAAAACGAGGAAAGAAAAGTATATGGCGTTCACTTTTGTTATGCAAAATATTGCCGCTAATTTAGGCGGTATGCTTACTCCTTTCGGCAATCCCCAGAACCTTTATCTTTACTCAAAATTCAATATCTCAAATCTTGAATTTGTGAAAATAATGGCGCCACCGTTTGTTCTGGCAATTGCCTTGATAACTCTTTGTTGCATTATTTTTGTTAAGCCCGAGCCTCTTTCGATAAAAGACGACCACACCAAATTGCCACCCTTGAGAGTTGCATTGTATCTCGTTCTTTTTGCTTTGGCAATTGCCATTGTTTTCAGAGGTATTCCATATTGGATTGGCTTAATTGTAATTCCTCTTGTTCTCATTTTTGCCGACAGAAGCGCATTAAAAAAGGTTGACTACCCGTTACTTTTGACTTTCGTTTTTTTCTTCATTTTCGCAGGAAATATGGCAAGAATTGATGTGGTAAGAAACTTTTTCTCATTCCTTTTAGAAAAAAACACTCTTTTATTCAGTATTCTTTCCTGCCAGTTTATAAGTAATGTTCCCTCGGCAATTCTGTTATCTCAATTTACAGAAAACTATCAGGATTTGTTGGTTGGTGTTAATATCGGCGGTGTTGGAACTTTGATTTCCTCACTTGCAAGTCTTATTACATTCCGCGAATATACAAAACGAAATCCTATGATGACGGGGCATTATATGAAAGTTTTCACCTTTTTGAACCTTTTGTTCCTGGTAGTTCTTACAGGCTTTATGTTGATTTTTAATAATGTATAAATTATGATAAATAATATAGATAATATCAAGGAGTGACACTTATGAAAATCGCTTTTTTTGATGCGAAGCCCTATGACAAGCCTTCTTTTGAAAAATTTGGTCAGGAAAAGGGTGTTAAATTCAAATATTTTGAAACAAAGCTTAACGAAGATACAGTTGATTTGGCAAAAGGATTTGATGGTGTTTGTGCCTTTGTTAATGATACAATTAATGATGTTGTAATAGATAAGCTTAATGAAATGGGGGTTAATGTTTTAGCTCTCAGATGTGCCGGTTTTAATAATGTTGATATGAAACACGCTTTCGGAAAGCTCCATGTTCTCAGAGTTCCTGCGTATTCACCTTATGCGGTAGCGGAGCATACAATGGCGCTCCTTTTGACTTCAATCCGCAGAATTCATAAAGCCTACATCCGTTCAAGAGATTATAATTTCAGTCTTGCAAATCTTACAGGCTTTGATTTATATGGCAAAACTGTCGGTGTTATCGGTACAGGCAGAATCGGCAGAGTGTTTATTGATATTTGTCGCGGTTTCGGTATGAAAGTTCTTGCTTATGATAAATTCAGAGCAGAGGGCCTTGATAACGGCGATACAATCAGATATGTTGAGCTTGACGAATTGTTCGAAAACAGCGATATCATATCTCTTCATTGTCCCTTGACCGATGAAACTAACCATATAATTGACGAAAAAGCCTTGGAAAAATGCAAAAAAGGTGTTGTAATTCTCAATACATCAAGAGGCGGTCTTGTGGATGCAGAAGCCCTTCTTGCAGGTATCAAGTCAAGAAAGGTCGGTGCCGCTTGTCTTGATGTTTATGAGGAAGAATCCGACATTTTCTTTGAAGATAATTCAGGTCATATTATGGAAGATGATACTTTGGCAAGGCTTATTTCAATGCCCAATGTTATTGTTACTTCCCACCAGGCCTTTTTAACTGAAGAAGCTCTCGAAAATATTGCAGAAACAACTGTTAATAACCTTGTAAGCTTCTTTGAAACAAAACAATGTCCTAACGAACTTTGCTACCGTTGCGGTAATACCCACGACTGTAAAGACGGAAAGTGCTTTTAAGGTGATAGAATTATGAAAAAAATTAAAATTGGTATTTTGGGCGCAGGTCGCGGTATTGATATAGCAGAAAATTTGAAGCTTTTTGAAGATTGTGAAGTTGTTGCTCTTTGCGATTTTAATGAGGAAAGAAGAAACAAGGGCTTGAAAGAGCTTGGTATCGATATTCCCGGTTTCTCCGATTTTGATGAATTTATTGAAACCCCAATGGATGCAGTAGTTATTGCGAACTATTTCCACGAGCATACTCCATATGCTATAAAATGCTTTGAAAAGGGTATTCACGTTTTCTGCGAATGTATCAGCAACAGTACAATGGCGGAGGGCGTTGAGCTTCTTCGCGCCTTTGAAAAAAGCAATTCAATTTTTATGTTGGCAGAAAACTACCCTCAAATGATTTTTAATCGCGAAATGAAAAAGGTTTGCGATGGCGGAACTCTTGGTAAAATTCTTTATGCTGAGGGTGAATATAACCATCCTCTTAATTCAACCGATTACGATTTTTACAAGGGCTACATATATTTCCCTGAGCATTGGCGCAATTTTCTTCCTCGCTCATATTATGTAACCCATTCTCTTGCACCACTCATGTGGTCAACGGGAGCAACACCCCAAAAGGTTTCTGCTTACGGAATTTTCTCTCCTATGGAGGAAGAGGGGACAAATCGCTATGTTGGTGACAGTGCCACAATTATGATGACTCAGAATGATGACGGCTCTGTTTTCAAGTTTACAGGTTGCTCCGCTTTTGGTGCTCACCATAATGCCTACCGCATCTGCGGAAAGCAGGGACAGATTGAAAATCTTCGCGGTATGGGTGACAAGGTTATGCTTCGCTATAACCATTGGTCAGTTCCTGAGGGAATGGAAGAAGTGAACCTTTACGAACCCTCTTGGAACGATAAAGACGAAGAGTTTATTAAGCAAAGCGGTCACGGTGGCGGTGACTACATTGTTGCAAGAATGTTCCTTGACTGCATTAAAGAGGGCAAACAGCCAGAGCATCCTTACGATATTTATTCCGCAGTTACAATGTCTTCCGTTGCAATTCTTGCTCACCGTTCAATGCTTGAGGGCGGTAAGCCTTATGATATTCCTGATTTCAGAAAAGAAGATTGTCGCAAGGAATATGAAAGCGACAGATTAACTCCCTTTTACTATACAGACGGCAGAACGCCCAATATGCCTTGTTGCTCTGTAACGGATTATAAGCCAACCGAAGAGCAAATAGAAAAATATCACGAAATTTTAAACTCATAAATTAAACAGAAAGGAGTAGGCAAAAATGAAAACAAAAACACCTGTCAGTAAAGAAAAAGAAATAGCTTTTAATAATCATATTTTTGCTTATTCCTTTAGCGTTGTTATCGGCTTTTGGGTGTTTTCTTTTGGATTGTGGGCAGAAGAAACATTCTTTACAGTAACAGGTGTTTTGTGCGCTTTGGTGTTTGCAATTCTTTTGTTAATATCGCCATATTATTATATTTTCTCAAATGAAAACGTAATTATCTGTCATCCCTTTAAACGAAGAGAGATAATTCCTTGGGAAGATATACGAAGTATAGATAAATATGGTAATTGGTTTAACAGGGGATTTTTTGGTTTGCCACACTATAAAGTTTACTACCGCCACGAAAAAGAAGTTCTGTTTTTGAATGGTGAAATCTGCAGAAGCAGAAAAACAAAACGACTTTTACAAAAATATTACAAGGGGAATGTTGAATAAGAATTATGCTTGATTACATACTTGTTTTTAGTGCAACAATTTTGTTTGCTTTGCAGTTTTTCTTTAACCAGAGATTTGAGCAGAGTCGCGGAAGTGATTTGAAATCTGCATTGGAATTTAATTTATACAAGAGCGTTGTAATTGTTGTTATGATGCTTTTAATAAGCAAATTTAATATAATTGTAACGCCTTTCAGTGTGGCTTTGGCAATTGTTTATGCTCTCGCTTGCATTCTGATGACATATTTCAGCTTAAAAGCCTTTGCTATAGCAAACCTTTCGGTTTATTCCGTTTTTTCAATGCTTGGCGGAATGCTTCTGCCATTCCTTTTGGGTGTTGGGTTCTACGATGAAGAGCTTACACCATTCAAGATTATCTGTTGCATTTTAATAGTTGTTTCCGTCCTTCTTAATCTGAAAGGCGGAAAGCAAAGCAAGAAAGCCTTTTTCTACTATATGGCGGTGTTCGTTCTCAATGGTGGTGTTGGTGTTATTTCAAAAATCCACCAATCCTCTGAAATTCCTCATACAGACAGTACCGGCTTTATGTTCCTTTCATCCCTTGCCTGTATCATAATAAGCGGTGTATGGCTTCTTATTAAGTATAAAAAGATTCCTGTTGTAAAAGGCAAAGCACTTATGTTTGCTGGGGGCTACGGAATTTTCAATGGTTTCGGCAACTGGTTTTTGCTTATTTCCCTTGTGAATTTACCTGCTTCCGTTCAGTACCCCTTGGTAACGGGCGGAGTAATGGTTTTCTCAACCGTTATCAGTGCAATAAGAAAAGAGAAACTTACAAAAACTGATTACATAGCAGCTGCAATTTCCTTCGCTGCCTCAGTACTTATGGCGTTTTAAATTTAGGCACTTTCAATTAATTTTGAAAGTGCTTTTTGTTTATTGTGATAGTCGAAATTTGTTGTAAACAGTCGTTTTGTGTGTTACAATTGCCTTGTTAGTATTATTCTTACAGGAGGATGACTATGAGAAATTTAACTATAAAAAGAGAAAAAAGCTTTGTGGGTTGCTTAATAAAAGCAAGAGTTTATGTTTGCGATGAGCTTACAGGCGATACCAAAATCAATGGTGAAAAATGCTATAAAATTGGTGAGTTGAAAAACGGCGAAGAAAAGACCTTTGCTATCGCAGACGGTGAAGTGAAAATCTATGTGGCTCAGGATAAGCTTTCAATGAAGTTAACAAATGAAGTGTGTTACATTCCTGCCGGTGTTGAAAATGTTTATCTTATGGGTGAATTTAAATATAACCCATTTGGCGGAAACGCTTTCCGTTTCCATGGTATGACCGACCCGAGAGTTCTTGCAAACCGTAAAAAATCATCTAAAAAATTTGGTGTGTTTTTTGCTCTTTGCTTGATTATTGGCGTTATTTTAGGTTTTTGGAGCGGCTATGAATCATCCAATAACGCAATAGATGGCGAACCTTGTGAAATTGTTCATGATTCAGGTATCAAAATGACTTTGACCGATTCATTTATAGAAACTAACTTTGCAAGTTATGATTTTGCTTATGGATGCGATGATGTTGCAGTTTTTGGTATTGAAGAGGATTTCGATTTAGTTGAAGGTTTTGGTGATTATTCTCTTAAGGAATACGGCGAATTAGTAATCAAAAATGCCGAATTGGATTCAAAACTTCAAAAAGAAGAAGATTTTATGTTCTTTGAATATGAATTCTATAATGAGCAAGATGCCATCAATTATTCGTATCTGGTTGCGGTATATAAAACAACAGATTCATTCTGGTGCGTTAGTTATGCAGTTTCTGATGACCAATATGAAATTTATAAACCCTTGTTCCTTGAATGGGCAAAGAGCGTAGAGTTTGTTGAAGAATAATATACAAATGATAAAAACACAAGTTCGCAAAAACGGACTTGTGTTTTATTTCTTTTTGCTACTTTATATAATTAAATAAGTTCTAAAATACTCTTATTTGTTGTATTTTATAATTGACTTTATAAATTCTCTATGATATATTATTAACAACCGATAGAGGTGCATTTTGTTAAGAGTAGCTGTAGCATAAAAAGTTTGCCAAAGCTGTTACGGTGAAAGGAGCAGAGTGCCGAAGTCAGCTTACGGCAAAAAGCTGGTCTGGCAGTACGGAATAATATCTTTACTGTTGTCACCATTTTGGTGGAGAGCTATCTTACATAATACAATACTCGCTTTCGGAGTATATTTGTGTGGGTAGTTGCTTTTCGGCAACTATTATTTTTTTGTGAGGTAAAATTTATGAAAAACACAGTTTTCACAGGTGTTGCAACAGCCCTTGTAACTCCCTTAAACGCAAATGGCGTTGATTATGAAGCTTTCGGCAAACTTATTGATTGGCAGATTGAAGAGGGTATTAACGCTCTTGTAATCGCAGGTACAACAGGTGAGGGCTCAACTCTTACTGATGAAGAGCACAGAGAAGTTCTTCGTTTCTCCGTTGAAAGGGTTGCAGGCAGAGTTCCCGTTATTGCAGGTACAGGTTCAAACGATACCGCTTATGCTATCGACCTTACTAAATTCGCAAGTGAAATCGGTTGCGATGCAATGCTTCTTGTTACACCTTATTACAATAAAGCAACTCAGAAAGGTCTTATTGAATCTTTCAGAGCGATTGCAGATGCTTCAACAAAGCCCTGCATCCTTTATAACGTTCCTTCAAGAACAGGTTGCAACCTTACTCCTGCATCCTGCGCAGTTCTTGCAGAGCATCCCAACATCGTTGGTATTAAAGAAGCTTCAGGCAATATTTCTCAGATTGCAGAAATCGCTGCTCTTACCAAAGGCGAATTCGATATTTATTCAGGTAACGATGACCAGATTGTTCCTCTTATGTCTTTAGGCGGAAAAGGCGTTATTTCCGTTCTTTCAAATATTCTTCCTAAGAAAACAGTTGAGCTTTGCGATAAATTCTTTGCAGGTGATTTAGAAGGTAGCCGTGCTCTTCAGCTTGAAATGCTTCCTCTTATTAACTCTCTTTTCTGCGAGGTTAACCCCATTCCTGCAAAAGCTGCAGTTGCTGCTATCGGCTTCGGTGAAAACTATGTAAGACTTCCTCTTACAACAATGGAACCCGAAAACGAAGCAAAAATGCTCCAACTTATGAGAGAACAGGGTTTAAATGTTTAATATGATTTGTTCAAATTTAGAAATCAAGAATAATACTTTATTCTTCGGCGGTCACAGCACAGTCGAACTCGCCGAAAAATATGGTTCACCCATTTACGTAATGGATGAACAGAAAATAAGAGAAAATTGCCGTAAATATATTAACGGAATGAAAAAATATTTCGGCGATAATGCAAAGCCTTTCTTTGCAAGTAAATCTTGTAGCTTCAAGAAGATTTATAATATTGTCGAGTCCGAGGGTATGGGCGTTGATGTGGTTTCCGTTGGTGAAATCTATACAGCTCTTAAAGCAGGCTACAATATGAAAAATGTGTGCTTCCATTCAAACAGCAAGAATGATTATGATATCAGTTTTGCTATGGACTGCGGAGTTGGTTGCTTCGTTGTTGATAATATTGAAGAGCTTGATGCAGTTAACTGCTTTGCAGGGGAAAGAGGCATTAAACAAAAAATCCTTTTCAGAGTTACACCCGGTATTGATACCCATACTTATGAAGCGGTTAATACAGGTAAGGTCGATTCCAAATTCGGTTTCCCCATTGAAACCGGTGCCGCTATGGAGATTACAAAATATGCTCTTACTAAAGATAATGTTGACCTTGCAGGCTTCCATTGTCATGTAGGCTCACAGCTTTTTGAGTCATCAGTTTTCATCCGTTCTGCAGAAATTATGCTTGAATTTATTGCAGAGGTTAAAAACACTTTAGGCTACGAAGCAAAGGAGCTTGACCTTGGCGGTGGCTACGGTGTCAGATACACCGAAAACGACCCAACAATTGATATTGAAGATAATATTCGTCAGGTTGCGGAATATTTCAAAGCTAAATGCAAAGAGCTTAATATAAACGAGCCTTTTGTTAGTATGGAGCCGGGCAGAAGCATTGTTGCAGATGCAGGTATAACTCTTTACAGGGTAGGTAACGTAAAGAGAATTGAGGGTTATAAAAACTATGTTGCCATTGACGGTGGTATGACTGATAACCCAAGGTACGCCCTTTATGAATCCGCATATACCGTTATTGCTGCAGATAAGGCAGAAGAGGAATGCAATTTCCTTTGTGACCTTGTAGGCAAATGCTGTGAAAGCGGAGATATTATTCAGCCTAAGGTAATGCTTCCCGAAAGCATTAAAAGGGGCGACATTGTAGCAGTTCTTACAACAGGCGCTTATAATTTTTCAATGGCTTCAAATTACAACAGAATCCCTCGTCTTCCCGTTATTATGGTAAACGGCGACGAAGATTATGTTGCAGTAAAAGGCGAAACCCTTGATGATATAATCAGTAGAGATATATAATTAAAACCACCGATTAAGATAAAACTTAATCGGTGGTGATTTTTATTTCTTCTCCGCAATAAATGCCCTGAATAATGGAAGGCAGGCGCTGAAAAAGGCTTTGTAGCTTTCGCAATAGTTTCTGTCTTCTTTAGAACGTTTGCAGCCACCTGCACGGCAGATGGGGTAAAATCTGCATTTTTTACACTCTTCGGGAACTGCAATACTCTCTCTTAAAAATTCGATAGCCTTTTCACAATGGGCGAGGGTATCAAAATTTTCTGTTGGGGTATTAATGTTACCCAAAAGCCATTCATCAGTACAATAAAAGTCGCAGGGGTAAATATTGCCGTTGCCCTCAACAACAAATTGGTGCATACAATGACCGCACATACCGCATTGTTCGGTGGGGTTGCCGAGATATAAATGCACAAGGTTATCAAAATAGCGGATGCTTGTGTAATTTCCCTGAACATAGTCTTTAACATAAGCATTAAAGCCGTGAATGAGAAAATGCTTGTACTGTTCAACAGTCATATAAAGCTCGCTTTCCGTTTTATCACCGAAAGGACGAAGGCAGGGGATGAACTGTAAATATCTGAAGCCTCGTTTTTTGAAATATCGCAGAATATCGTCAATGTTCTCTGCGCATTTGCCCGTAAGAACAGTTAAGATGTTAAATTGCACACCGATTTTTGTAAAAATATCGGCAGCTTTAATAATCTTATAAAAAGCATTTTGATTATTGCTGTCAATTCGGAATGAGTTGTTGTCAAAATCACCGTCAAGACTAAGACCTATAAGAAAATCCTTTTCCTTGAAGAATTTTGCCCACTCTTCATCAATAAGTGTTCCGTTGGTCTGCAAGCCATAATAGATTTTACTGTTCTTTATGTTAAGCTCATCAACCTTTTTGCAGAAATATTCAAAATATTCAATTCCTCTTAAGGTAGGTTCACCGCCTTGGAAAGCAAAAGCAATGCTTTCACCGTTGGCAAAATTCAAGGCTTTTTCTATTAAATTATCTGTTGTTTCTTCGCTTATCATTCCAAAGCTTTTTACATCTCTGTGGTCTGTAACATCGTGATAGAAGCAATACTTACATCTCATATTACACAATGCAGATGCAGGCTTAATCATAATCGACAAGGGAGGCAATTAACTCATTCCTTTTATATAACTAAACCTCGGAAAACTCCGAGGTTTAGTTTTTTTATTTATAATATTCTTCATTCATACCGCGACGGTCGGATTTGAAATGCTTCATAATTTCATCCATTTTTGCGCTCATCTCTTCTGCAACTGTTGGGTAAACGGAAGAACGGTTAAGGTTTTCACCTGCATCGTCGCTCAAAATATGTAACCAATTCTTTCTGTATTTGTCAAAGAAAGCAGAGTTATCATTCTGGATGTTCTTGAAATATTTGAAAGTGATATAGTCGTTATCTGTAAGAACATCGTATTTATAATCTTTATATTCTTCTTTTGCGAGAACGTCCTTTGTGGGTACTGTATATTGAATTGCTTTGAGCTTTTCTCTCTTCATATGAAGAATGGGATGGTCTTTTGTGTGAATAACTGTGTCATTTTTAAGAAGAGGAACAATTGAAACGCCGTCAATATCTCTGTCAAAGGGGAGATAATTCTTTTCTCCGCCGTTGCCTGTGATACCGCAAAGCTCAACCAATGTGGGCATCATATCAACGAGAGTTGCGCTGTTGTTTCTTGTTTCGCCCTCTTTCCAAAGACCGCCGTTGTTACCCCAACGAATCATAAAGGGAACCTTCTGACCGCCTTCATAAGCGAGATATTTACCGCCACGAAGCTCACCAACTGAGCCTTCAAGAGCAGGACCATTGTCACTTGTGAAAACGATAATTGTGTCATCCATAACACCTAAATCTTCAAGTGTTGTGAAAAGCTCACCTAAATAATAGTCAAATTCTGTGATACAGTCTGCATATGTACCCATACCTGTTTCGCCGTTGAAATCGTCACCAACGAAAAGAGGAGCGTGGGGCCAGGGAGTTGCATAGTATGCGAAGAAGGGTTCGTCAGAGTTTTCAACCTTATCAGTAATCCAATCTGTGATTTCCTCGTGAATCCATTCTGTTAACTGTCTTTGGTCTTTCTTGCCGTTTTCGTCGCGAAGCTCTTCAACACCGTGAACGATTTCGAATTCACCGTTCTCTTCACTTACGTGGTAGAAGGGAGCCATATCATTAACGTGGTGGCTACCATAGAAATAGTCAAATCCCTGATTTGTGGGAAGATATTCGCCATAGTCACCCAAATGCCATTTACCGAAAGCGCCTGTGTTATAGCCTGCAGCCTGGAAGGTTTCTGCAAGAGTGATTTCGTCACCGAGCATACCGTCGCAGTTATTACCCATTTCAATAGAGTTGAAAATACGGGTCTGTGCGAAAGGTGAGAATGTATCATAAGTGGGGTAAATAACGTTATCAGCGTAACCGCGGAAAGGATATCTACCGGTCATAAGAGCAAATCTTGCGGGGGAGCATACAGAATAGCTGGAATAGAAGTTGTCGAAGTTAAGACCTTCTTCGCCGATTCTGTCCATATTGGGTGTGTCATAAATTGCGCCGTTGAGAGATGTGTCGCCGTAACCCATATCGTCCATAAGAATGAAAAGAACGTTGGGGTTGTTTGACTTTGCCTTGTCAACGCCGTCAAGGTAATCATCGTGACCTTCCCAAAGTCTGTCAACATTGGGCTTAGAACGAAGATTCATTGTAAGAACATAGAGAACAGTTGTACCTGCAAGAACAACGCTTAAAATTGATGTAAGGAATTTGTGAGCGCCTTTTTTCTCAAAACTCTTCTTTGCAACAAGAACAAGAGCAACAACTGCAATAATACAGGGGAGAAGCAAAAGAATGTTACCGCCAAGTCTTGTAAGGAATGAACCCTCACCGCTGAATAAGGGGTTATCTGCACTTGCCCAACCTGTTTTACCGCTGGAGAATGCACCGAAACCTGCATCAGCACCGAAAATTACAAAATAAAGAAAAATGCCTATGGCACTTGCAGAATAACCTGCAATGTTAAAAAGATAAACTTTCTTCTTTGCAATGATTCCAATGAAAATAAGAGCGGACATAATGCACATAAATGCAACGTTTACAACTGCAACAATGTTAAGTCGTAAAACTAAAAGTGCAATTGCAAGGCCCAAACCGATTGTTGCAGTAATAAGCGGAAGAACCTTCTTGCCTTTGTCGAATGTTATACCGTTTTTCAAACCTAAAACCTCACTTTTTAAAGTGTTTTAATACAACCTATATAATACAATATTTATAGCCTTTTGGCAATATAAAAACTGCCCTAAAAAAGGGCAGTTTAGTTAGCATTATCAACAATTATACAGATAAAGAAAGAACATAATCATTTCCGGTGAAAACTTTGCTTATATCATCGGGGTTAATATGTGATTTAGCGCGAATTGTGAAAAGACAATAGTATTTATCATTTTTCTTTTCAACTGAGCTTGAAATGAGTATGTAATCATTTTCTTTGAAAAGGTTTGTAACGCTTTCAATTGCTTCAGGGTCGTCTTTTAATTTCATACTTACTGCAGTTGTGCTTGTGTTTTCAACAGGGAGAATCTTATGAATTACTACCTGAACAACAAGGAGAATGAGAGTGGCATATACCGCAATACCATACATTCCTGCACCCGCCGCAAGACCGATACCTGCCGTGGTCCAAACACCTGCCGCAGTGGTAAGACCTTTAACAGTACCTTTGAAAACAATAATACCTGCGCCAAGGAAGGAGATACCCGTAACAACCTGGGCTGCAAGACGGGAACCGTCAAGGTTAACGTGGTCTGCAAGACCAACAATGTCAAAGAAACCATATTTACTTACTATCATAATAAGTGCAGAACCTAAAGCAACGATAATGTGAGTTCTGATACCTGCTTCCTTTTGTCTGAAGGTTCTTTCAACACCGATTAAAGCACCGCAAACAACTGCGGTAACAAGCCCTAAAAGATAGGGGAAAAAGCTTTCAAGCTTGAAAGTTGTAATAAAAGTTTCGATAACTTCCATTACATCGTAACTTGGTGTAACATTGAGCATCATAATAAATCTCCTATACATAATATCTGTTCATTATAATACATATTTCTATTTGTGTCAAATAATGCCTTTTTGTAGTTAGAGTTTCTGTCATAAACTGAAAATCCATAACATACCATTTATTGAAGATTTTAAAAAGGTCTATGGAGGTAGATTTATGACAGATACAAGCATCTATAAGGATATTGAAACCCGAACCGGAGGGGACATTTATATAGGGGTTGTGGGTCCTGTAAGAACAGGAAAATCCACCTTTATCAAGCGATTTATGGACACACTTGTTTTGCCTAATATGAACAGCGCATACAAGCGAGAGAGAGCGCAGGATGAATTGCCACAATCTGCCGCAGGCAGAACAATAATGACAACTGAGCCGAAATTCATACCCGAAGAGGCGGTAAAAGTAGATTTGCCCGATAACGCATCTC
Source organism: Acutalibacteraceae bacterium (assembly GCA_045542535.1). GTDB lineage: Bacteria > Bacillota > Clostridia > Oscillospirales > Acutalibacteraceae > DTU089. The sequence continues at coordinate 52,004 of JAZQLF010000010.1, forward strand.
TTAATGTTCGTCTTATTGACTGCGTAGGCTATATTGTACCAAGTTCTTTGGGGTATATTGAAGAAGATAAACCTCGAATGGTAAAAACCCCTTGGTATGACCACGAAATACCTTTTAATATGGCGGCGGAATTGGGTACGCAAAAGGTTATTACAGAACATTCCACCATAGGCTTGCTTATAACAACAGATGGAAGCATAAGCGATATTCCGAGAGACGAGTATGAAGAAGCTGAAGAAAGGGTAGTGGCAGAGCTTAAAGCCATTAATAAGCCGTTTGTTACTCTTCTTAATTGCACTTACCCTCATTCGCAAGAGGCAGTTTCCCTGGCTTCCCATCTTACTGAAAAATATGCAGTTCCCGTTATACCTGTGAATTGTCTTGATATTGACGAGGATTTGATTCGTGAAATTCTCAGTGCGGTGCTTTTCCGCTTTCCCGTTCGTGAAATTGGTATTTCTCTTCCCGGCTGGGTTATGGGTCTTAACCGTGAGCATTGGTTGAGAAAATCTATTTGCGGCTGCGTTAAAGAGAGTTCTGCAGATATTTCCTGCGTTGGTGATGTGGGTGCAGTTGTGAAAGGCATCTGCGAAAACGAATATGTTTGCACGGCACAAATTTCAAAACTTGATTTGGGTAAGGGATGTGCTGAAATTGAGGCAGTGCTATCAGGGGAGCTTATTTATAAAATAATAGAAGAAAAAACAAACATCCAAATTGAAAATGACCAACAGCTTGTGGAACGCCTGGAAGAACTTTCTCTTATTAAAAAGAAATATGATAAAATCAAAAATGCTCTTGATGAGGTGGAAGCAACGGGCTACGGAATTGTAATGCCTGATATCGATGAATTGACCCTTAAAGAGCCTGAAATTGTTAAGCAAGGCGGTAGATATGGTGTTCGCCTTTCTGCTTCTGCACCCTCGATTCATATGCTTAAGACCTGCATTGAAACCGAGGTTGCGCCTGTTGTGGGAACAGAAAGTCAATCAGAAGAGCTTCTTAAATATCTTCTCACAGGGTTTGAAGAAGACCCCCATAAAATATGGGAGTCTGATATCTTCGGTAAATCTCTTAATGAACTTGTTAACGAAGGGCTTCGCAATAAGCTGTGTCATATGCCAGTTGATGCCCGCGGCAAAATTCAGGAAACCCTTGAACGTATAATCAATGATGGTTGCAGTGGTCTTATTTGCATCATATTGTGATTAATTAATCCTCTTCGCTTTTTAAAGCACCATAGCTTCTGTCAACAACTACAACTGCGTAAAGGTTGCCGTTACCGGCTTCGTTTACGCGGTTTTTGATTGTTGAAATAAGCTCGGCATCGGAATATTTATATTTAGGTGGAATTACAACATCAAAAAGAACATTTTTTGCGTTTTCGCCGTAAACAACGCGGAAATCGTGGAAAGTGATTATAGGGTCAATATCGTAAAGTATGTTTTTTACAACCTCTTTGAGCTCGTTGGTTTCTTCGCAGTCTAAAACTGTGGGGTCAAGATGAACAACAATGTGAATATTATTTTCTTTGAGAAAATCTCTTTCGATTGTGTCCATAATGTCGTGGCAGGTAAGCACATCAATTTTAGCATCCATTTCAATATGAGCAGATGCAAAGTAGCTACCCGGTCCGTAGGAATGAACCATAAGGTCGTGAACGCCAAGAACATTTTCGTATGTAAGGATTTTACTTTCTATCATTTCGTATATTTCCTTGGAGGGAGCCTGACCTAAAAGGGGGCTGACCGTTTCTTTAACAAGACCGATACCGGAAATGATAATGAATACCGCAACGCAGAAGCCCATGTACCCGTCAAGGTTAAAGCCTGTAAAATGAGAAATAACAGTTGCCAAGAGAACTGCAGAGGTAGCGATACAATCGTTTCTGCTGTCTGCCGCAGTTGCTTCCAGGGCTTTTGATTTTATTCTTTTACCTAAAGATTTATTAAAAAGAGAAAGCCAAAGTTTAACAAAAATGGAAACAGCGAGAATAATAACCGACGTCCAGTTAAATACGATTTCTTCAGGATTGAATATTTTTGAAACCGATGTTTTTAAAATATCATAACCGATAATAAGAGTCAGAAATGAAATGATAAGTCCTGTTATGTATTCAATTCTTGCGTGGCCGTAAGGGTGATCTTCGTCGGCAGGTTTTTCAGAAAGTCTGAATCCGATAAGCGTTACAATGGAAGAACCTGCATCAGTCATATTGTTGGTAGCGTCTGCGGTAATTGAAACGCTGTGTGTTATTGAACCGATTATGAATTTCATAACGCTCAATAAAAGGTTGCAAACAATTCCTACAATTCCTGCCACTCTTCCGTAAGCCTCTCTGCCACCGGAGGTGTTTGCGTCTTTATTTTTCAGAAATAAATTTATAAGTAATTTTGTCATAGTGTTCTCCTGAGAAATTATGTGAATTTTATTATATATCTATTTTATGAAAAGTCAATTAAATTTGCTACAGTAGACAAAAACTGTTATATGTGGTATGATATTAAAAATAATAAAAATTATTTACCGAAAGGTTGGTATAGAAATGGATAAAACACTTGTTATATTGGCGGCTGGTATGGGTAGCCGTTACGGCGGTCTTAAGCAAATCGACCCCGTAGGACCCAACAATTCTATCATTATCGATTATTCAATATATGATGCAATTAAAGCCGGTTTCAATAAGGTTGTTTTCATTATTAAAAAAGAAAACGAAGAGCTTTTCAAAGAGGTTATCGGTGATAAAGTTTCAAAGCATATTAAGGTTGAATATGTTTTCCAGGGCTTAGATTGTTTGCCTGAGGGCTTTTCTTGTCCTGAAGAAAGAGTGAAACCTTGGGGTACTGGTCATGCAATTCTTTGTTGCAAAGGTACAGTAAATGAACCATTTGTTGTTATTAATTCCGATGATTTCTACGGTAACGGAGCATATTCCGTTCTTTCTGATTGGATTGAAAAAACTGACTTTTCAGGTGATAAATTCAAATTCGCTATGGCGGGTTATTATCTCAAAAACACTCTTACAGAAAATGGTACTGTTTCCCGCGGCGTTTGTGATGTTAACGAAAACGGTCAGCTTAATGACGTTGTTGAAAGAACAAAAATTATGCGAGTTAACGGTAAAATTTCTTATACCGAAGACGGAGAAAGCTGGACCGAGCTTCCCGAAGACAGTGTAGCTTCAATGAACTGCTGGTGCTTCCCTGCAGGAATTCTCGAAGAAATTGAAAAGTATTTCATTGAATTCCTCAAAAACGAGGTTCCCGAGAATCCTCTTAAATCTGAATTTTTCCTTCCTTTCCTTGTTCGCGATATGCTCAAAGAAGGAAAATGCACCGTTGATGTTCTTGAAACAACTGATAAATGGTTTGGTGTTACATATAAGGAAGATAAGCCCGATGTTGTAGCAGCAATTTCCGCTCTTGTGGAAAACGGAAAATACCCGGAAAAATTGTGGTGAATTAAATGAAAAAAATATCATTGGTTTTGCTTTTAGTACTGCTTTTTAGTGTTTTTTCTTCATGCGGTACAGGTGAAGATACAAAATCTTCAACAGTAGATACATCATCTCCTGAGACTACTCTTGAAACAACCCAAGAAAACGATATCGTCAGAATTGCCATTGATAAAAACAGTCTGGCAGACCCCGAAAGCTTCATTCAAAGTATGGAGTCATACGGAGCAGAGGTGAAAGATGTTACCACAACTGGCGGTTATTTGCTTCTTTTTTCAAAGGATGAGCATTCGAAACTTCTTAAAGATAAAAAGGCAGAAGTTCTGAAAAAGTTCAAGGAGTATGAAGAAAACGGGGAGCATTACGTGGATTCAATTGAATATGATGACGATTTTCGTAATTTGAAAATTTATGTTAACAAATCATTATATGAATCCACAGGAAGTACAACCGGAAATGTTGTTGTCGCTTCTGCTGCACTTTCATATCAGATGTATCTTGAAGAAGGACAAAAAACAGTTGTAAATATTATTTATTCGGGTACGGAAGACATTGTTTCTACTTTTACATTGCCGATGAATTTAAGTGTTGCACAATAAATAAAAAAAGAACTCTGCTTAAAGCAGAGTTCTTTTTTATTGCAATTTTCTTTTTTCGATTTCTTGTAAATTTGCCTTGAATTCTTTTCTTATCCAGACAAATGATAAAATCCACGCGCCTATAACCGCCAGGAAAATATCAATTCTGCCCATAGGGAAACAAGAAACTATAGTGAAGAAGATTATGGTTGCTTCGTTCTGGATTTTTAAAATCATTAAAAACCATTCGAGAACAATAATCATTCTGCAAAAGGGGAGAACACAAACAACCGACCAGCATAAACAAGCGGTTTGCGGTCCCCAGTTTTTCGGCAGTTTCCACATCATGGGAACATATTTGTCAGGGTCACCATAGTTAATGTGGGCGAGGTAACGTTTCAGATCGGTTTCGTCTGATACGGGCGGTTTGTATTTTATAAAAGCGTAATAAGACATCAATACATAACCGATAAATGTAACAACATTAACTACAATCAGACCGGTCCAACCGAAATTTAAAGACTCATATAGCGGATTACCTTCTAAAAGAAGATTTGGGGTTGCAATATATGTGAACAGAAGGTCAAGTATAATTGTCAGAAGATATGCAAAACAAGTAATGTAAAACATTTTCTTTTTTGATTTCAAACCTTTCATCCTTTCACATATATTTTAACATTATTTTATCAGAAATTGTAATCGGGTTTTACGATTTTTCCTGTGTTAGCGGATTCAACAATAGCAAGACAAGCAGCAACTGTTTTTGCTCCTTCTTCAACGGGAGTGGGAACATCTGTGCCATTAACGATAGCATCGCCGAATACTTCGAATTCTTTAACGAAGTTGTGGTTGTTTACTTCAAGCTCAATGATTTCAGGTTTTTCGGGTGCTACACCATTTTCATCAACAACAAACAACTGCATTGTAGGAGAAGTGTTGTCGCAGATAACAGTACCCTTTGTACCATAGATAACAGTTCTCATTGTGTAATCGCGTTTGCAACCTGTTGAAACATATACCTTACCTGCAACATCATTGGGGAATTTCATAATAGCGATTGTTGAGTCATCGTATGTAACTGTGGGTAAAAGCTTATGAGTACCGTAAGCGAAAACTTCTTCGGGGTCACCTGCAAGCCAACGGAGAAGGTCAACTGCGTGGCATCCGCCGCCGATAACGCCGTGACGAGCATTGTCTGCTCTCCAGTTCTGCTTGTTTGAAACGATGTTCATATAGTCGTGAGCATATTCGCTTTCAACGAAATAAAGTTCACCGAGAGTGCCGTTGTCAATAAGCTCTTTTGTTTTTGCAAAAGAGGGGGTGAAACGGCAAATTTGACCAACCATAAAAATGCAGTTCGATTTTCTTGCGGCTCTTACCATTTCTGTAATATCTTCTTTTGTAAGAGCAAGGGGTTTTTCACATAAAACGTGTTTACCTGCTTCAAGCATTTCAAGAGCAACCTGCTTGTGTAACTGGTCAGGAATACCAATTGAAACAGCGTTGATTTCAGGGTTGTTTATAATATCGTGGTAATCAAGAGTGCATTTCTCTTCGGGAATATTATATTTATCAGCTGCAAATTTAAGTGACTTTTCATCACAGTCACAAATAAGACCAATTTCTGCACCATAAGCTAAAGCGCCTTCAAGGTGAGCTCTTCCGAATTCAAGACCGATAATACCGGCAACAATTTTCTTTTCCATAGATGTATTCTCCTTTTATGTTTGCTATGTATATTTTACCATTTGTTTAAAGAATTGCAATACCCATTTTCACACAGTAACATTTTTTTCATATGCTGATATCGGGAGGTAGAGCAATATGACTACTCTTGATATGGTTTCAACGGGGGAGTTTGCTACTGTTACTGCGGTGAACACGCAACTCTCCTTAAAACAAAGATTATATGACATCGGTCTTGTACCGGGTACAAAAATAAAAGTTGTTCACCAAAGTCCTTCGGGAAATCCGAGAGCATATTTGGTGAGAGGGGCGGTTATCGCTTTGCGTAATTGTGATGCCGAGAAAATTTCTGTGCGAGTTGAGGGCGATGGGTAGAAATGAAATTACTGTAGCTCTTGCAGGGAATCCCAATGTGGGAAAAAGCACAGTTTTTAACGCTCTTACAGGTCTTAAACAGCATACAGGAAACTGGACGGGAAAAACCGTCGATTTGGCGCAAGGTAAGGCAGAATACAATGGTAAGGTGTATAACTTTATTGATATTCCGGGCACATATTCATTAAAACCCCATTCCAAAGAGGAAGCTGTTGCAGGGGAGTACATTTGCTTCGGGGATGCAGAAGTTGTTGTGGTAGTATGCGATGCAACAAGCCTTGAAAGAAATCTGTACTTAGTACTTCAGATTATTGAGACAGGCGCAGATACCGTTGTTTGTGTAAACCTTCTTGACGAAGCAAGGAAAAAAGGAATAACTGTTAATACTGCTCTGTTGGAAAAAGAGTTGGGGGTAAAGGTTATTGGTATGACTGCCCGTGAGGGAGAAGGTATAGGTGAACTTCTTGAAAACCTTTCGTCAAAGAATAACAGTCAATCCCTGAAAATTAAATACAATGAAAATATCGAATCTGCTACAGAATATATTATTCCTGTTTTGAAGAAAAATAATGTAAAAAATATAAATCAGCGTTGGCTTTCTTTACGTCTTCTGGAAGATGATGCTACTGCAAAAAGCTTTATGGAAAAAAACGAAGGTTTAACAGCCACACAAAAAAATGAAGTCTTTAGAAGTGTTTCTTCAGGGAGAAGCTTTTTAGCAGAAAAAGGTGTGTTGGATGATTTAAGCGAAAGTATCGCCTCAACAATATATAAAAAAGCTTCAGAAATAAACTCCGGTGTTGTGATAAAGGGTTCAAAAAAATGTGATACAACAAAAGGTGAAAAAATATTTACAAAAAGACTTTCTGCGTATTTTGTAATGCTTTTAATGTTAAGCGGTATTTTTTATATAACAATTGCAGGGGCTAACTATCCGTCCCAATGGTTGTCTGCTTTTTTCGGTTGGTGCGAAATTCAGCTTTTAACTATTGCAGATTCAGTGAATATGCCGGAATTTTTTAAGGGTATGTTGATTTGTGGCGGCTTTCGTGTGTTAGGTTGGGTAGTTTCAGTTATGTTGCCACCAATGGCAATATTTTTCCCGTGCTTTACTCTTTTAGAGGATTTAGGGGTACTGCCGAGAATTTCTTATGTGCTCGATAACAGCTTCAGAAAGGCGCAAACCTGCGGAAAACAAGCTTTGACAATTTGTATGGGGTATGGTTGCAATTGCGTTGGAATTTCAGGGGCTCGAATAATTGACTCAAAGCGAGAAAGACTGATTGCGATTTTGACAAATACCCTGACTGTCTGTAACGGAAGATTTCCTGCAATAATAACTCTTATTTCGATTTTTTTAGTTTCGGGTAGTGGTTTTGCGAAAGGCTTTTATAGCGCTTTTATATTGGCAACAATAATCGTTTTGAGCCTGGCATTAACACTTATGGTTTCCAATGTTCTTTCTAAAACCTTGCTTAAAGGTGAACCGTCCCACTACATTCTTGAATTACCGCCTTACAGGAAACCGCAGATATCGAAAGTGATTGTAAACTCTGTTTTGAACAGAACCATTATCGTTTTGTTCAGAGCTGTTCTGGTAGCTTTCCCTGCAGGAATTGTTATCTGGCTTTTTGCTAATATAACTGTGAAAGGATTTAATGCTTTGGATTGCATTAACGATATATTTGAGCCTTTGGGAATATTTATGGGTATGGATGGAAAAACACTTTCTGCGTTCTTTTTAGGCATCCCGGCGAATGAAATAGTTTTACCTATTGCATTAATGTCTTATGTGGGCGGAGGGGAGCTTGCAGGAATAGATAATTCTGCTTTAATCGGAGAGATACTTATAAACAATGGTTGGACCAAGTGGACCGCAATATGCTACATTGTTTTTTCCGTTGTTCACTTCCCTTGTGCAACTGCGCTTTTAACAGTATTTAAAGAAACAAAAAGTGTCAAATGGACTTTTCTTGCCTTTTTAATACCTACTGTTTTAGGAGTATTTTTGTGTTCGTTGGTTAGTATCATTGGTAAGATATAAAATAATTTGAATTTTTTGAAAAAAACACTTGCTTTTTCGCTTTCTTTGTGGTAGTATTCTACTGCTAATGTGTTATTATAGCCGACGGGAGTTAAACACCGTACGGTTTTGGAAGGCAAATTTCCGCACTAACTTCGTCAAAAACCTTGAAATACGATAGTATTCCTTCGGTTTTTTTCTTGTTATTGCAAAAATTTTTGCCTTACAAAACTGCAAGCACCTAAAATTGTAAAGATTTTGGTGCAGCAGGGTGTTTCTTCGGCGCAGACATACTGGCGTATATCAAGGCGAAAAACGCCGTGATGTACCGAAAGATTTTAATTTTAGGCGTACGGGGGTTGACTCCCGTCGGCTATATATCAAAGAGGTGAAATTAAATGAAAGAAGGACTTCATCCCAAATACGGCGCAACACAGGTAAAGTGTGCATGCGGCGCAGTTCTCGAAACAGCATCCACAAAAGACGGTATGCGTGTTGATATCTGCTCAAAATGTCACCCCTTCTTTACCGGCAAGCAGAAGCTCGTTGATACAGGCGGACGTGTTGAAAGATTCAATAAAAAATATAACCTCTCTAAGTAAGTTATATCTGCTTGAACAAGTCGGTGAGTTATCACCGACTTTTTGCGTTATTTAGAGGACTGTAAGGTGATTAAATGAGTGACTCTTACAAAACTCTCGCAAGAGAAGCTTGTGATGAGTACATAGTTAAACATTCGCGTTTTATAGGGTACGCAAAACCCGTCAAAACCGAAAAAGAAGCCGTTGATTATATTAACGAAATATCTAAAAAGCATTGGGATGCAAAGCATAATGTTTACGCCTATTCTATAAGAGAGGGCGGTATCAAACGCTATTCTGATGATGGTGAGCCTCAGGGAACTGCAGGAATGCCCGTTCTCAATGTTATTCTGCAAGAAGAGGTTACTGACTGCGTTGTTGTTGTAACCCGTTATTTCGGCGGTATTCTTTTGGGTGGTGGCGGTCTTGTTCGTGCCTACACTCATTCTGCAAAAATCGGTATAGATGCAGCGGAGATAATCACTCTTTCCAAATGGACTGTTTGTGAAATTCAATGTGAATACACTTTCTACGGAAAACTTGAAACATTCATCCGTGATTTCGGTGGCGTTATTGAAGGTAGTGATTTCGGTGAAAATGTGACCCTGAAATTCCGAATCAAAAAGGGCCTTGAGGAGTCTTTCGATAAAAAACTTCAGGATTTAAGTAACGGAAAGGTCGGCTTTTTTCAAGTGGGAGAGGTAATTGCAGGGGAATAATTTACAAAACATAATAAATATTAAAAAATTTCAAAAAAATCCGTCAAAAAAAGAGGGATTTTTTTGCTTTTATAGTATTATTGATTATAAGGGTTATTTTATAGTATAAAGGCGGTGTTTTCTGTGAATGGTGAAATAAGAAAAAGAACTCTGGCAAGAGAAAGAATTTCTTTTTCAAAGTATGCTATGCTGTGCGATAATTCAAAAGGAAGACTCGTTCCTGAAGAAGAGTGTCCCGTAAGAACTGCCTATCAACGTGATAGAGACAGAATTGTTCACTGCGCAGCATTCCGCCGTCTTAAAGATAAAACTCAGGTGTTTTTAGCACCGGGTAATGTTCATTACAGAACCCGTCTGACTCATACTCTGGAGGTTTCTCAGATTGCCAGGACCATTGCCCGTTCTCTCGCTCTGAATGAAGATTTAACGGAAGCAATCGCTCTCGGTCACGATTTAGGTCACACGCCTTTCGGTCACGCAGGTGAACGCGCTCTTAATCAGGTTTATGAAAAAGGCTTTACCCATTTTGAGCAAAGCCTTCGCGTTGTTGATATGCTTGAAAGAAATGGCCAGGGCCTGAACCTTACATACGAGGTAAGGGACGGTATTCTTTGCCATACCCGCGGTAAAGAAGCAGATACCCTTGAGGGCAGAATTGTAAAGCTTAGTGATAAAATTGCTTATATTAACCATGATATTGACGACGCAATCCGCGGTAACATTATCAGCGAGGATGATATTCCCTTGGATATCCGTCTTGTTGTGGGCTTTACAAAGGCTCAGAGAATCAACAGTATGGTAATGTCCGCTATTAACAATACTAAGGATGAATTGAAAATGGCAGACGATGTTCAGGATGCCTTTGATCGATTGCATTCATTTATGTTTAAATATGTTTATACAAACCCCAAGTGCAAAAGCGAGGAGGGTAAAGCGGAAAGCATGATAAAAGAGCTTTTCCGATTCTTTGCCAATGACCCCGAAAAAATGCCTGAAATGTATCAGGAGATTGCAAAAAAAGAGGACGCTCAACGTGCCGCTTGTGACTATATTTCCGGTATGTCGGACAGTTATTCTCTTAAAGTTTACAATGATTTATTCGTACCCAAGACGTGGGACTTTTAACTTTTCACTCTTCACTATTAACTATTAACTTGAATTGGTAGGTGATACTTGATGCCGCGTTTTTCAGACGATTTTATTCAGCAAATCCGAGATAACAACGATATTGAATCGGTTATCGGGAGTTATATTGATTTAAAAAGAAGAGGAAAAAATCTTGTGGGACTTTGCCCGTTCCATAATGAAAAAACGCCGTCATTTACTGTGTATCCCGAAACTGCTTCTTATTACTGCTTCGGTTGCGGAGCAGGGGGCGAGGTAATAAATTTCATAAGAAATATCGAAAATCTTGATTTTACCGAAGCTATAAAGCTTCTTGCAGACAGAGCAGGTTTAAAGCTTCCTGATACGGATTATGATGACTCTGCTTCAAAAATGCGCAGAAGAATCTATGAAGCTAATAGAGAAGCTGCAAGGTTTTATCACGAAACTCTTTTTACAGAAAAGGGTAAACAACAACTTGATTATCTTTTAGGTAGAGGCGTTTCTCCTAAAATGATAAAGCATTTTGGCCTTGGTGCAGCACCTGATGATTGGCATGCCCTTGAGGACCATCTCAAAAATAAAGGCTTTCACCGTGATGAGCTCGTTGCCGCAAACCTTTTAAGATTTAGCGATAAAAACGGTAAACGCTATTATTACGATGCTTTCAGAGCAAAGGTTATGTACCCGGTAATTGATTTAAGAGGTAATGTTGTTGCATTTGGCGGTCGAGTTCTTGATGACAGTAAACCCAAATACATCAATACCTCTGATACTCTTGTTTATAAGAAAAGTAATGAGCTTTTTGCATTGAACTTTGCTAAAAACGGAAATGACAGAAAGCTGATTCTTTGCGAAGGCTATATGGATGTTATCGCTCTTCATCAGGCAGGGTATGAAAATGCTGTTGCAGGTTTAGGAACAGCGTTAACCCCCGAGCAAGTAAGCCTTATTTCACGATATGCTGATGAGGTTGCTCTTTGCTACGATTCCGATGAAGCAGGTCAGAAAGCCGTCAGAGCGGCAATGACCCTTTTCTCCAAAACAGGAGTAAAAGTTAAAGTTATCCGTCTTCAAGGGGGCAAAGACCCTGACGAAATTATAAAAACTCACGGAAAAGAACGGTTTGCAAAGCTTCTTGATAAAGCAGATAACGATACCGAGTATAAACTTTCCAAACTCCGAGAAAAATATATTGTTCAGACCGATGACGGAAAACTCAATTTTTTGAGAGATGCGGTAAAAGTTCTTGCTTTTTGCGATTCAATCGAAAGAGATGTTTATGCAATGCGTCTTTCAGATGAGCTTGGTGTAGGCAAGGAAGCAATTTTGCAGCAAATTAATGAGCACAGGCGAAAGGAAAGTTACCGTAAAAGTAAAGCCGAGCTTTCAACTGCTCAGAAACAGTTGCAGAATTTAGATGTAGCAGCAGACCCTCAAAGATTAAAAAATGTAAGAGCGGCAAAGGCGGAAGATACAATTCTTGTTACCCTTTTAAACAATGCTGCTTTTTATAAAAAATTTAAGGACAGGCTTTCAAAGGATGTTTTTGTTACACCTGTTAACAAACATCTTTTAGAAATAATAACTAAACGTCTTGAAGAACACGAAAGTATAGATATTTCGCATCTTTCCCAGTATTTAACGTCGGAGGAAGTAAGTGTGGTTGCAAGGTTACTTGCAAATCAGGCGATGATTTCAAATACTTTAAAAGAGTGCGAAGATTGTCTTTTGGTTCTTGAGGAAGAAAAAAAGAAACGAGAAACTCCAAATCCATCTCAGATGAGTGATGATAGTTTTCTCGAATTCTTCAGTTCTTTGAAAAAGGACGAAAATTAAAGTGGTAATAATTTTTTACATTGTGTGAAAAAGAAAGGTGATGTTAAAATGGAAGGTTGGGAGAAAAAACCGCAAATAAAAGCCCTCATTGAAAAGGGTAAAGTTAGCGGCAAACTTGCAACTCACGACATCGACAACGTTATTCTCGAAATTGAAGGCTTCGACGTTGACGATATCGAAAAGCTCTATGAACTCATTGAAAGCAACAGTATTGAAATTATCGATGATATCGGTGACGAAATGCTTGATGCACTTTCAATTGACATTGAGTCAACAAAAACTCCTGACGAGGAATCTCCTGCTGATGCAAAAGCAATGGCAATTGATGACCCCGTTAAAGTTTATCTTAAAGAAATCGGACGCGTTCCGCTTCTTACTTCCGAAGAGGAAATTGAACTTGCTATCAGAATTTCCGAAAATGACCAGGAAGCAAAGCAGCGTCTTTCCGAAGCAAACCTTCGTCTTGTTGTTAGTATTGCAAAAAGATATGTGGGCAGAGGTATGCAGTTCCTTGATCTTATTCAGGAAGGTAACTTAGGTCTTATTAAAGCTGTTGATAAATTTGACTATACAAAAGGTTTCAAATTCTCAACTTATGCAACATGGTGGATTCGTCAGGCAATTACCCGTGCTATTGCAGACCAGGCAAGAACAATCCGTATTCCCGTTCACATGGTTGAAACAATTAACAAGGTTAAGAAAACAAACAGTCAGCTTCTTCATGAAAACGGCAGAGATCCCACTGCAGAAGAAATTGCAGAAAAGCTTGATATGCCCGTTGAAAAGGTTCGCGAGATTCTCAGAGTTGCTCAGGAACCCGTTTCCCTTGAAACCCCCATCGGTGAAGAGGAAGATAGCCACCTTGGTGACTTTATTCCCGATGACGATGCACAAGCTCCCGTTGATGCTGCATCAATGGCGCTTATGAGAGAGCAGCTTGCAGAGGTTCTCAAAACACTTACTCCCAGAGAAGCGAGAGTTTTAAGCCTTCGTTACGGTCTTGAAGACGGCAACCCCAAAACTCTTGAAGAAGTTGGTAAAGAATTTAACGTTACCCGTGAGCGTATTCGTCAGATTGAAGCTAAAGCACTTCGCAAGCTTCGTCATCCCTCTCGCTCAAAGAAACTTCGTGACTTTTTAGATTGATTTTTTTAAAGTTTTGTATTATAATAAAAATAATTACAAAATAAATAGGAGAAATAGTTATGAAAAATACAAAAAAACTTGTTTCCGTTTTACTTGTTGTTTCTTTATTTGTAACAGTTGTGATGCCTTTAACAGCATCTGCTGCAACTGTTTCTTATGACATTACAAGTCCTTATGAAACAGTAGATTGGGACACATGGAACCAGTACCAGGCTATGCTTCACGCACACACACTTTACAGTGACGGTACAGTTGATGTAAAAGATGTTGTTGAAACATACTATTCACTTGGTTATGATATTCTTGCTATTACAGACCATGGTGTTGTTAACAAGGGTTGGAACAGAGTTCCCGACGTTCTTGACCTTATTGGCTATAATCAGTACATTAACGATTTTGAGCCTATGAGTCAGGAACGTTATGAAGAAATCACAATTGAGGGTGCAGGTCGTGACGGCAGACCTATGCTTGACGTTGCCTATGGTATTGAATTAAATGCCCTTGTAATGAGAAAGAATCATGTTAACGGCTTCTTTGTTGATTATGGTAATGGCATTTTAGGTCAGGAAGAGGATTACGAAACTGTTATCGCAGGTAACAGCGCTGCAGGTGGTATTACATTTATTAACCATCCCGGTGACTTTATTTGCGCAAGCCGTGATGAATCAAGAGCAAAAGATTTGGAACAGCTTAAAGTTTTTATCGACCCTCTTATGAAATATGACAGCTGTGTAGGTATTGAAATTTTCAACCTCAGAGATACAGTGGACCGTGCAGACCGTATTTTGTGGGATACCATTCTTCAGTACACAATTCCCCAGGGCAAAAACGTGTGGGGCTTCGCTAATGACGACTCTCACGCTCTTGAAGATATTGATGTAACCCGTGACATTATGCTTATGCCCGCTCTTTCAAACGATGACCTTCGTACAGCTATGGAAAACGGTACATTCTTCGCTTGTTCAAGATATGCTCATCTCGAAATGGGTGAAGATTTCGTTGGTGAAGGTGCTTATGCAGATATTCACGAAGTAATTGTTGATGATAACAGAGATACAATTTCTGTTGTTGCTTCAAATTATGATACAATCGAATGGATTGCTGATGGTGAAATTATCGCAACAGGTGAAACTCTTTCTCTTTCAGAGCACAGCGATGAAATCGGTTGCTACGTTCGTTTCCAGATTAAAAACAAAGGCGGTATCGTTTGTTCACAGCCATTCGTTTGCGATGATGGTGATATGAGTGATGATGCTGTTGAATTACCCGAAGAGCATGTTCCCAATAATATTATTGCTGCATTCTTCCAGGAACTTCTTTCATTCCTCAGAAGAACTCTTATTGGTGAAATTATTTATGATGAATTTTTCCTTTAATATTTAAAGGTATAAGAAAACCACCAACTCATACGAGTTGGTGGTAATTTTTTATTCATCAAAAAGGGGAGTGGAGAAATATCTTTCTGCAGTATCGGGAAGAACTGCGATAACTGTTTTTCCTTTACCTAATTTCTTTGCAAGCTTCTTTGCTGCCGCAACATTTGTACCGCTTGAAATACCGCAAAGAATACCTTCTTTAGCTGCAAGCTCTTTTGCTGTGTTAAGAGCTTCTTCGTCAGTAACGATGCAAATGTCATTATAAATTTCTGTATTAAGAATCGGGGGAATAAGACCATCGCCGATACCCATCTGAATATGTGTGCCGATAAGACCACCGGAAAGAATTGCCGCGTCTTCGGGCTCAACTGCCCAGATTTCCATATCGGGGTTAGCTTCTTTAAGAACCTCACCGATACCTGTTAATGTACCGCCTGTGCCGATACCTGCGCAAAAGCCGTCAATGGGTTTGCCAACTTGCTCAAGGATTTCTTTAGCGGTTTTCTGACGCTGTATTTCAGGGTTCGCAGGGTTTTCAAACTGTTGGGGAACGAAAACGTTTTCGTCCTCTCTCTGCATTTTTAAAGCTAATTCCAAGCATTCATCAATGCATTTTCCGATGTTTCCAGCATCGTGAACGAGAATAACCTCTGCGCCGTAGTGCTTAACTAACTTTCTTCTTTCCTCGCTAACGGAGTCGGGCATAATAATTATTGTTTTATAGCCTTTAACCGCACCTACAAGAGCAAGTCCAATACCCTGGTTACCGCTTGTGGGCTCAACGATTATTGTGTTTTTATTGATTTTTCCTTGTTCTTCAGCCTTGAGAATCATATTGTAAGCAGTTCTTGTTTTTATAGAACCACCAACATTAAGACCTTCAAATTTTACGAGTATCTCCGCGCTGTCCTCGTCAACGATTTTGTTAAGACGAATAACAGGAGTGTTGCCCATTGCTTCTAAAATATTGTTGCAAATCATCAATTGCACCTCAAAAATGAAATATATATTACCATAATATGTAAGTGAAAACGTACAGTTAACAAGTTTATCATATAATCATTTACATTTCAAGAATTTTTATTAAATTGTCGTGCAATATCTTCTTTAAATCTTTTTCATCCAACTCCAGACTGAAAAGGAATTTTAATTCTTCCTCTTGCTTCCACATAGGGAAATCTGTTCCGAATAAAACTCTGTCTGCGCCATAAAGGTCAATGATTTCTTTTGCTCTTTCTCTCGAGAGCGCGTAAAAGGATGAGCAGGTGTCAACATAAAGGTTTTTATATTTGCATAAAATTTCAGGAGATTTATCCCATACGGACCAACCGCCAAAATGAGCACCGATTATAATTAAATCGGGAAACATTTTTAAAATCTTTTCAACTCTGTTTGGGTTGGAATTGTCAAATCTTGAGTCGCCTGTATGTAAAAGTACAGGCAATTTCTTTTCGTTGCAGATTTCAAAAATTCTAATTACTTTCGGGTCATCAACCTTGAAATTCTGAATATCAGGATGAAGCTTAACACCTTTTAAACCAAGCTCAACAAGGTGGTCTGCATCTTCTTCCAAGGTTTCGCTTTCGGGGTGAAGAGAGCCAAAACCGATAAATCTGTCAGGAAAAAGCTCAACCTCTTTTGCAATGAAAGCATTTATACTTTGAGCATGGTGGGGTGTTGTTGCAACAGAAGTTACAAGACACTTGTCAACTCCAACCGCGTCACATTGATTAATAAGCGTTTTAGCAGTACCTACAAAGCCGCAACCGTTAATTACGCCCGTCTCGCTCATACCGTAAAAGATATCAATACTGTCCGTAGCCTTTTGAGCAATTTTATCGGGGAATATATGACAATGTGAGTCGATAATTTTATATTTTTTGTAATCCATAATATAGCCTTCTTTAAAATTACAGAAGTCGGGTCAACACCCGACTTCTGTTTGTTTATGCTGTTTTATTTTTGACTATTGTATCTATCAATTGATTCCTCTCGCATTTTGTATTTGAGGATTTTACCTGCAGCATTCATCGGGAATTCATTTACGAATAAGAAGTATTTAGGAACTTTATGTTTTGCAATAGATGCATATCCGTATTCCTTCATTTCTTTTTCATCGGCTGTTTCGCCCTTGTGAAGAATAATCCAAGCGCAACATTCCTCGCCATATTGTTCATCGGGAACACCAACAACCTGAACATCACGAACCTTGGGGTTAGTAAGGTAGAATTCCTCGATTTCTCGTGGGTAGAGGTTTTCACCGCCACGGATAATCATATCCTTAAGTCTTCCTGTAACCTTGTAATATCCGTCAGGAGTTCTCATACATATATCACCGGAATGGAGCCAACCTTCACTGTCTATTGCCTGAGCGGTTGCTTCCGGCATTTTGTAGTAACCCTTCATAATGTTAAAGCCACGGGCAACAAATTCGCCGCTTTGACCATCAGGAAGTTCGTCACCTGTTTCAGGGTCGATAATTTTACATTCAACACCGGGGAATGCACTGCCCACAGTTTCAACACGATGGTCGAGGTCCTCGTTTACTTCACCCATAGTACAACCGGGAGAAGCTTCTGTCTGTCCATAAACTGAAATGATTTCTCTCATGTTCATTTCTACGGAAGCACGGCGCATAAGGTCTGCAGGACAGTTCGCACCTGCCATAATGCCGGTTCTCATATATGAGAAATCAGTTTTTGCAAAATCAGGATGGCCGAACATTGCAATAAACATTGTTGGAACACCGTTAAAGCAGGTGATACGCTCATCGTTTACACAAGCAAGTGAGGACTTGGGTGAGAAATAGGGGATGGGATAAAGTGTTCCTCCGTGAGTCATCATAGATGTCATAGAAAGCACCATTCCAAAGCAATGGAACATAGGTACCTGAATCATCATACGGTCAGCGGTTGATAAATCCATTCTGTCACCGATTGTCTTACCGTTGTTTATGATGTTGCGGTGTGTAAGCATAACACCCTTGGGGAAGCCTGTTGTACCTGAAGTGTATTGCATATTACAAACATCGTCAGGCTTTACAAGAGAGGAGCGTCTGCGTACCTCTTCTCGTGGAACAAGTGCAGAACGTGACAACATCTGCTCCCAGTTAAGACAACCATCCATATCAAAGCCCACAGTTACAACATTGCGAAGGAAGGGGAGATTTTTTGAATACAAAGGTGAACCGGGCTCAAGGTTTTTAAGCTCGGGACAAAGCTCATCGATAATCTCCTTGTAGTTAATGTCTTTGCAATACTCAATCATAACGAGAGTATGAGTGTCTGATTGCTTAAGCAAATATTCTATTTCGTGAATTTTATAAGCTGTGTTAACAGTAACAAGAACTGCACCTATTTTGGTTGTTGCCCAGAAGGTAAGGAACCATTGAGGCACATTGGTTGCCCATATTGCAACATGGTCACCAGCCTTTACGCCAAGTGAAATCAAAGATGCGGCACATTCGTCAACATCACGGCGGAACTGCTCATAAGTTCTTGTGTAGTCCAGAGTGGGGTACTTGAACGCATATTGGTCAGGATATTTTTCTGCCATTGTGTCAAGCACGTCAGAAAATGTTGCTTCTATAACATCAAACTTTTTCCAAGGGAAAGTACCTGATTTGTCACGGTTGTAATATGCACGATCGTAAGTTTTTTTCTCGCGACCTAAAGAGGAAATGTAGTTTGTAAAGTGAGTGAGAACGATGTCAGCATCACTGATTTCTTCGTTCCAAGCGGCACAGATAAAGCCCTCGTAATTAAGTGAAGAAAGAGAGTTTATTAATTTTTCAACATCTAAATCGCCTTCACCGATTAAAACAGTCTTTCCGTCCTTCATGTCTCCGAGGCGTACGTATTTAATGTATGCACCCAGATTTTTAATGGTGGTTTCAGCGGTTTCGCCTGCATCAAAATATGTTCCTCTCACATTCCATGATACACCGATAGCCGCAGAAGCAAAGTGGTTGATAACCCCAATTACATTTTCAGTTCTTGCAAGGTAACCAACGGTTTCAAATAAAATATTAACATCGCTTACCTCAGCACGCTTAATTGCCGCAGCCATTTTTTCATCGAGTACGTCAAAGGATGTTTTGGTCTCTGTGCGGACAATAACATTTTCAATACCCGATGCGGCAGCCATATTTACATATTTTTCTATAAGTTCAGCGGTGGTTTTTTCGCTTTCAACAGGATCGGGCATACGAAGTGCCGAAACAGAAAGGTTTCTGTTGACAAGTTTTCTTTTTGCATCGGCAATACGGTCGCGTCTTAATATACTGTCGTGATGTCCGCTTCGTTCCTTTATGGCATCGTAAATTTCAAAGCCTTCAAAACCATAGTCAAAGGCATAACGACAGGTGTCAAGGAATGAGGCTCGACTCACATTTTTGGTCGAAAATACAATTTTCATATTATGCCTCCTCGAAAACGATTTTGTTTAATGCATTGATATATGCTCTGATACTTGCGGCAACAATGTCAGTAGAGGTGCCGTTACCTGAATAAAGCTTTCCGTTGTTACGAAGTCTTACCAGGGCAGAACCGAGGGCTTCTTTTCCCTCTGTTACAGATTGAACCTGGAAATCATCAAGCTCATAGTGGTGACCTATACACTGCTCAATAGCGCGGAATACGGAGTCGATAGGACCGTCACCATTACTAACGCCGCAAATGATTTCGTCATTGCATTTTAAAGTAACCTGAGACATAGAGGTTGACATATTGCTGCTTGTTGTTGTATATGTTTCAAAATGGTAGGTAGAAGGAGCCTGCATAGCTGAGCTTGCTATAATTGCTTCAAATTCTTTATAGCCGACTGCACCCTTCTTTTCGCACACCTTTTTAACAGCCTTGTGTACGTTGCCAACATCAGAATCTGAAAGCTCATAGCCTAATACAGCAGCTGCCTGAGCCACCTGGTCAATTGTTGAATCAGAGTCAATGAGAATCTTTTTGCCTTCGCTTATTGTTTTTTCGTTTTCATATGCATCATGGTTAATGCTTGATAACATATCTTCAATGCTTGCATGGATTTTTGTGTTATTAAGTTTGATTTCTGTGTCAATCTGTGCACCGCAAGCGTTTATTGCATCGGAAATCTCACCTGTAAGAAGTGCATTTTTGCCTGCCATTGCGCATTTAATGCCGTCAGCACCACTTTTGATTGCAGAAAAAGCACATGCAACCGCCATATTGATGCGATCTGATACTTGAACGTAAACCGGAATGCTTACTGCTTCTTTTACCTTTGAAACCAATTTTGCAATATCGTCGGGAGTTGAAACACCTGCATCGTCGCAGATGGTAACCATACTTGCACCAGAGCTTTCTGCTTCTTTTACTGCAGCAATAAGGAAATCCTCATCTGCTCTTGTTGCATCAAGTGCGGAGAACTCTACGTCAGAGCAAGTAGCCTTTGCTTCCTTTATAAGTGCTGTGATTTTTTCAAGCATCTTTGCCTGCTTAACATGATATGTGTATTCCATCTGAATAGTTGAAACAGGAAGCTCAATCTGAAGACGAGGCATTTTAGCTTCTTTGATGCATTCCCAGGCAACAGCAACATCCTCGCTGCTGAATCCTACCGGGATTGCAAAAACAGCATTCTGAACATTCTGTGCAATTGTTTTATAAATGATTTTATCTTCACGAGGGGATTTTACTGCAGGAAGTTCAATTACATCAACACCGATTTTATCGGCACAGTTTGCAATAGCTGATTTTTCACGGAATAGTAAGTTTACAGCTCTGTCCTCTGAAATCTTTTTAAGTGTGATGTCTGAAATAATAATTTTTTTCATTTTACTCATCCTTTCAGCAGTTAAAATTATATAATGTAATAAAAAAACACAAAAATAAAGTCCCTGAGATAGATATCTCAGGGACGAATTTACATAAAATCCGCGGTACCACCCCGGTTACTGACAAAAGTCAGTCACTCATTAGGACTCTTGATAAAGCCTGTAGCCATGGTAACGGGGCCGCCGTAGCTCCTTACACGAAGAATCGGTTGGGGAACTCTGCTCCGGAACGAGACCGAATTTTTGCAACGTACTGACTTGCACCAAACGTCAGCTCTCTGAAACGCCAAACCAAAAATACGTAATTCCTTCATCGCATTTCGAAAATATGTGTAGTATTATAATATTGATTTTGGTGGTTGTCAACAGTTTTTTGAAAAATAGTTTAATATCAAGATGCCAGATACCAGATGCCAGATGCCAGTGTCGGGGCGCGAAAATGCGCCAAATAATATGTAAAAGTATTGCAAAGTCTATCCCTCTTTTTTGCTTTGCAAAAACGAGGGGGGACCACCGCAGGTGGTGGGTGGTACAATTTTACAAAGTTCTTCTGAAGGGTGGCATAAATATAAAAAATGTAATTACGTTAACAAAAACGGAAGTGGAACCTATAATTTCAGGAATAGAAACAGGAAGCTCACCAAACCAATTCTTAAGTTGTGTCTGGAATATAAGTGTAAGCAAAAACAATAAAGCAAAAACAATATTCCAAACTCTTAAAAATATTATAATTGATTTTTTTGGTTTATAACCCTCCGGATAAATATACTTAAAGGCGAGCTTTGTTGGTTCACCATTAGTTAAATCTTTAAATTTTTCGGGGATGTAATATTGTAAATCCACCCATAAGTTTATTATTGGTTGTAAGGTTATTGTTTCGGGATTATAGTTTTTTGTGTACTCTATAATGCAATAAACTTGGTTTATATGAGCAGAATAGGCGTGTTTAATTTTCGGATTCTCATTAGTAAAAGTAATACTTTTTATAGCTTCTTTGGGGATGAATTCTTTTCCTATTTTTATGCCGGTATCTGTTAATGTTAATATTTTTTCGTGCATTTCATCGGTGTATATTACAACTCTTCCGTGTTTTTTCATTTTCAACACCTCCAACACAAGTTCTAAAAAGTTTATGCTTTCTTTTTGTTTCTCACCAAAACACCAACTAAAATCCCCAACCTTACAACAACTGCGGTTATAAGAAATGAAAAGAAAACGAACATAATTATAATTCCTTCAGCATCCCCAATCTCTCGTTGAGGAAATATGGAAAAAGGTAAAGCAAACAGAATAGGGGAAGAAACAGCAAAACTTAAAAAGCTCGTTGCAGAAATCTTTAATAAGTTTTTGTTATTTCGTTCTTTATGTATCAAAAAGAAATAAATTAGTGAAGTAATCAAGGCAATAATGCAACCTATTACCAAATGAGAGTCTAACGACATTTTACTTGCAAATTGAGAAAATGTTATGCCAAGTAAAAGCTTTGTTCCGCAAAAGCCTTGTATAATCCCATCTACAATTGCTTTAATGTAACCTGCTTTTTTCATCAAAATCACTCGCAAACTTAATAATAAGCATATTTTGCTTTTCTTACGATCATTGTACCACTTTAGAAAAGTTTTTTCAACACTCTGGCAGCTGGCGACCGGCAACTGTTAACTGACATCTTTTATAATGCCGTGCGCAGCACCCGATATTTCGAATTTCGCATTTCGAATTCCGAATTTTTTGCAAAAAACTATTGACATGCAAAAAAGAAAGTGTTAAAATTCTTGCAATTGAAAATATCACAAATAAAAGCTGTGACGAAGACGGTTGAATTTTACAACTTACAGAGAGTCGGCGGTTGCTGCGAGCCGATAGTTCGTATTTTCAAAACCTATCCCTTCTGAGCTGAAGGTCCGAAAGATTTTTCAAGTAGGCGCCTTCCGAGAATGCTACGTTAGTGCAACGGAGTTGATGGACTCCTGAGTGGCAGTTTTAACTGCAATTTGAGTGGTACCGCGGAATTAATTTTCGTCTCAAAGTAAAACCAAATGGTTTTGTTTTGAGGCGTTTTTTATTTGTGAGTTTTTGATAATACTTTGAAAGAAGGAATTATTATGCAAAACAATTCAGTTACAAACAAACTTGCAGAGGTTGCAAAGCGTATTGGCGAGCTTCGCGATATTTACGGCTTTTCTGCAGAAGAGATGGCTGAAAAAACCGAACTCACGTTAGAAGAATATCTTGCTTACGAGCAAGGGGTAGAGGACTTACCCTTTACATTTATTCATAAATGTGCCCTTGCTTTTGACGTTGAAATCACAGACCTTCTTGAAGGTCAGAGCGCAAAGCTTACAACATACAACGTAACTCGTCGCGGAAAGGGTCAGACAACTGCCAACGAAGAAGGCATCTTGATTCAGAACCTTGCTCCCAAATTCAGAAATAAGCTTGCAAATCCCTATTGGGTTAAATATGAATACAGAAGTGAGCTTCAGTCCAAGCCCATTGAACTTGCAACTCACTCCGGTCAGGAATTTGACCTTGTTATTAAAGGTTCTCTTAAGGTTCAGATCGGTGACCATACTGAAATTCTTCACGAGGGCGACAGCATCTATTATAAGAGCTCAACTCCTCACGGTATGATTGCTGTTAACGGCGAAGATTGTCTTTTCTTGGCTATGGTTATGGCAGAGGATGAAGAAGTTGCCGATACTCATATGAACACAGTAAATGTTGCTAACCCCACAAAAAGAATCCCTCTTATCTGCGATAAATTCATTAAGACAACAGAGGACGAAAACGGCGTTTGCACAGGTGTTTCATTTGAAAATGAAGATAAATTCAACTTCGCTTTTGATGTTGTTGATGAAATCGGCAGACAGTATCCCGAAAAGCTTGCAATGCTTCACATTGCAGACGATTTAACAGAACGTCGCTTTACATTTAAAGATATTAAAGAAGGCTCTTCTCAAGCTGCTAACTATTTTAAATCTCTCGGTATTAAGAAAGGGGATAGAGTTCTCCTTGTTCTTAAGCGTAACTATCAGTTCTGGTTAGCAATTCTTGGTCTTCATAAGCTTGGTGCAGTTGCAATTCCCGCAACAAATCAGCTTGTTACTCACGACTATGAATATCGCTTTAATGCAGCAGGTGTTTCCGCAGTTGTTGTTACTGCAGACGGTGTAGCAACAGATTATGTTGATGAGGCACAGAAAAATTGCCCTACACTTAAAACAAAAATTGTTGCTAACGGCAAAAAAGATGGTTGGCATTGTTTTGATGAAGAATATGAGCTCTTCAGCCGTCGTTTTGTTCGTGATGAAGAATCTCCCTGTGGCGATGATCCGATGCTTATGCTCTTTACATCGGGCACGACAGGCTATCCCAAAATAGCTACTCATAGCCATAAATATCCTCTCGGACACTTTATTACAGCAAAGTACTGGCACTGTGTTCAGCGAGATGGTATTCACTTTACAATTTCCGAAACAGGCTGGGGTAAAGCTCTCTGGGGTAAGCTTTATGGTCAGTGGCTTTGTGAGGGTGCAGTTTTTGTATATGACTTTGAGCGTTTCGATGCTTCAAAGATTCTTCCTATGTTTGCAAAATATAATATCACTACATTCTGCGCACCACCTACAATGTACAGAATGTTAATTAAACAAGATATTTCGCAGTATGACCTTTCATCAATTCAACACGCAACAACAGCAGGTGAGGCGCTTAATCCTGAGGTTTTCAAGCAGTTTGAAAAATCAACAGGACTCCGAATTCACGAAGGCTTCGGTCAGACAGAAACCACTCTTTCTATCGCTACTCTTAATGGCACTAATATTAAAATTGGTTCTATGGGTAAGCCCACACCTCTTTATGATGTTGATGTTGTTGACCCCGACGGTAAACCCGTTGCAGATGGTGAAACCGGTGAAATCGTAATCCATACAGATTCAACTGTTCCGTGTGGTCTCTTTCTCGGCTATTACAACAATGAAGAAGCAACCAAAGAAGTTTATCATGATGGTCTTTATCACACAGGTGATACCGCTTGGCGCGATGAGGATGGCTACTTATGGTATGTTGGTCGTGTTGATGACGTTATCAAATCATCCGGCTACCGTATCGGACCATTTGAAATCGAAAACGTTATTATGGAGCTTCCTTATGTTCTTGAGTGTGGCGTTTCCGCCGCTCCCGACGAGGTAAGAGGTCAGGTTGTTAAAGCAAGTATCGTTTTAACACCCGGCACAGAGGGAACAGAAGAGCTTAAAAAGGAAATTCAGAAATATGTTAAGGAGAATACAGCTCCTTATAAATACCCCAGAATTGTTGTCTTCCGTGATGAATTACCCAAGACTATCAGTGGTAAAATCATAAGAAATAAGCTTTAATAAATTGCGATGCTTTTGCATACTGGCATCTGGTATCTGGCATCTGGCATCTAAATTTAATAAAAAACTTGACATTTGATACATATTATGGTATCTTTGAGGAAATTGAATAAAAGGCGTTGAAGA
Source organism: Acutalibacteraceae bacterium (assembly GCA_045542535.1). Classification (GTDB taxonomy): domain Bacteria; phylum Bacillota; class Clostridia; order Oscillospirales; family Acutalibacteraceae; genus DTU089. The sequence continues at coordinate 77,193 of JAZQLF010000010.1, forward strand.
AAAGGGCGCGGTTGTTTCACCTTTCAGAGAAGTGGCGGTTGGTGTAAGCCATAGGTTGAGAAATCGATGTTTGTAGTTTCCGAGCCGGGAGGAAGAAAGGCTTTCGCTTAGTAGAACCTCTCCGTGATTGCTGCGTAAAGGCATAGAAGTTGATGGACTTCGAGAGAGGCAGTTTTTTAACTGCAATTTGAGTGGTACCGCGGGTATAAATTTTAATTTTTACTCGTCTCAAAGAATATCTTTGGGACGAGTTTTTTATTGTGTCCCACCGAAATTCAGGAGGATTAAAAGATGGACAAAATGACCGGTCTTGATTTTAAAATCAAGGAGATGGCGGCGCGTATTCGAGAGTTACGCGAAATTGAAGGCTACACCGCAGCCGAAATGGCTTCTAAAACAGGTGTAACCGAAAGTGAATATATCGCTTGTGAAAACGGCGAAAGCGACCTTAACTTCGCTTTCATTTACCGTTGTGCTCTTGCATTTAATGTTGATGTATCAAGCATTATCGAGGGTAGCACACCAAAGCTTACAAACTATGTTTTCACAAAAGCAGGTAAAGGTCAGAAAATTGAAAAAGCTCACGGTATGACTTATTTCAACCTAGCAGCAAAGTTCAAAAATAAAATTGCCGAACCTCTTTTTGTTGAAGCTACATATAGCGAAGAAAATCAGAATAAAGATATTGAGCTTACCTCCCACGATGGTCAGGAGCTTGATATTGTTATTGAGGGTAAATTGAAAGTTCAGGTTGGTGAGCACTCTGAAATTCTCGGACCCGGTGACAGTATTTACTACGATTCCTTGACTCCTCACGGTATGATTGCCGTTGACGGTAAGGACTGTACCTTCTACGCTATCGTTCTCAACCCCTCAGGTGAACCTATTCCCGAACTTCAACACGTGAAGACAGAGGAATATAAAGCACCTGCAAAGGTAAGCGAAGATAAGAAAGAACGCATTTACCATAAATTTATTGATGTTGAGCGTAACGAAAAGGGCACACCCACATCAATCAAATTCAAAAACACAGAAAACTTTAACTTTGCATACGACCTTATCGATGCTCTCGCAGACAGAGAGCCCGATAAAATGGCTATGCTTCATATTTCAAAAGATAAGACCGAAAGACGCTTTACTTTCAAGGATATGAAGAGAGGTTCTGCTCAGGCGGCAAACTATTTCAAATCCTTGGGTATAAAAAAAGGCGACAGGGTTATGCTTATTCTTAAGCGCCATTACCAGTATTGGTTTGCAATGCTCGGTCTTAATAAATTAGGTGCTATCGGCATCCCTGCTCCCAATCAGCTCCAGGAGCACGATTTGGAATATCGTTTCCAGGCTGCAGGAATTAAAGCAATTCTTTGCACAACTGATGGCGATGTTGCAAATCAGGTTGATTTGGCGGCGGCAAAATGCCCCGATCTTCAGATTAAAATTGCAGTTGGCGAAAACCGCGAAGGTTGGAGAAACTATGACGAAGAAAGCGCACTCTTCAGTTCTCATTTCGAAAGAACTGCGGATGCTCCCGGCGGCGACGATTTAATGCTTATGTTCTTTACTTCAGGAACAACAGGCTACCCCAAAATTGCTGCTCATAGCTATACTTATGCTCTCGGTCATTTCCATACTGCAAAATTCTGGCACAATGTTGACCCCGATGGTCTTCATTTCACAATTTCCGATACAGGTTGGGCAAAATCAATGTGGGGCAAATTCTACGGTCAGTGGCTCTGCGAAGCAGCACTTTTCGTTTATGACTTTGACCGCTTTGATGCCGCAGACATTCTTCCCATGTTTGCAAAGCATAATATCACAACATTCTGCGCACCTCCCACAATGCTCAGAATGATGATTAAACAAGATATTTCAAAATACGATTTCTCATCTGTTAAGCATATGACAACAGCAGGTGAGGCCCTTAACCCCGAGGTTTACCGTCAATTTGAAAAGGCAACAGGTCTTCAGATTCTCGAAGGCTTCGGTCAGACCGAAAGCACAATGATTATCGGTAATATGACCGGTGCTCCTCATAAAATCGGTTCAATGGGTAAACCCGCTCCTATTTATGATGTTTGCCTTGTTGACGCAGACGGCAACAAAGTAAATGTCGGTGAAAACGGCGAAATCGTTGTTAATGTTAAAGATGGTGCACCTTGCGGTCTCTTCAAGGGTTATTATAATGACGAAGAGAAAACCAAAGAGGTTTGGCACGATGGCTATTACCATACAGGTGACGTTGCCTGGATGGACGAAGATGGTTTCTATTGGTATGTTGGTCGTGTTGATGACGTTATTAAGTCATCAGGCTACCGCATAGGACCATTCAAAATTGAAAGCGTTATTATGGAGCTTCCCTATGTTCTTGAATGTGGCGTTTCCGCTGCTCCCGATGAGGTAAGAGGACAAGTTGTTAAAGCAAGTATTGTTCTTGTTCCCGGAACAGAGGGTACAGAAGAGCTCAAGAAAGAAATTCAGCAGTATGTTAAGGAGAAAACCGCTCCTTATAAATACCCGAGAATTGTTGTATTCCGTGACGAACTTCCAAAAACTACAAGCGGAAAGATTCAGAGAAATAAATTATAATTAAGTATGAGGTGATAAGATGCAAAGTAAACGAATGACCCTTTTTGCAGGGCACTATGGTAGCGGTAAAACAAATATTGCCGTGAACTTCGCTTTGTATCTTAAAAGCCTTGGTGAAAATGTTGTTATCGCTGACCTTGATATAGTAAATCCCTATTTCAGAACCCGTGACAGTCTGGAAGATTTAACTAATGCAGGAATTAAGCTTATCTCTTCTGCATTTGCAAGTTCTAATGTGGATTTACCTGCTTTGCCTCAGGATGTTTATTCTCTTCTTGACAAACGAGAAGAAAAGGCCATAATGGATATTGGCGGTGATGACCGCGGCGCTTATGCTCTCGGTAGATATGCAGACGCTATAAAAGAAGAAAACGATTACGAAATGCTTTTTGTTTTCAATAAATATCGTCCGTTGACTCCCGATGCAGAGTCTGCATTTGAAATTATGCAGGAAATTGAAGCGGCGTGTAAAATAAAATTCACAGCAATTGTTAATAACTCCAATCTTGGTGAACTCACCACAGCAGAGGATGTTATAAATTCGGTTGACAGTGCCGAAAAATTGTCAGAATTAACGGGGCTTCCCATTAAAATGACAACTGTCACAGAAAATTTAGTTAATAATCTCAACGGAAAAGTTGAAAATCTGTTTCCGCTGACTTTACAAAAAAAGATAATTTAGGAGGCAGAAAAATGGCAAAAGTAACATTCGCAGAAAATGTTTGCAAGGGTTGCGGTTTGTGCGTAACTGCTTGTCCCAAGAAAATCGTAGAACTCGATTCTGCAAAGCTTAATGCAAAAGGACATCATCCTGCACATTGTATCGATGAAAGTAAGTGTGTTGGTTGCGCATTTTGTGCAACAATGTGCCCTGACTGTGCTATAACTGTTGAAAGGTAAGGTGAAATAAATGGGTGAGAAAGTTTTAATGAAAGGTAATGAGGCTATTGCCGAAGCTGCTATCAGAGCAGGTTGTATGCATTATTTCGGTTACCCCATTACTCCCCAGACAGAAATTGCCGCATATATGGCAAAAAGAATGCCCAAAGTAGGTGGCGTATTCCTTCAGGCAGAAAGTGAAATCGCTGCTATCAATATGGTTCTTGGCGTTGCCGCAACAGGCAAACGTGTTATGACATCATCATCAAGCCCCGGAGTTTCTCTCAAGAGCGAGGGTATCTCCTACATAGCTGGTTCCGATGTTCCTGCGCTTATCGTTAACGTTCAGCGTGGTGGTCCCGGTCTTGGCGGTATTCAGCCCTCACAGTCCGACTATTTCCAGGCTGTTAAAGGCGGTAGCCACGGTGACTTCAAGAAAATCGTTCTTGCACCTGCATCAGTTCAGGAAATGGCAGACCTTACAAGCACTGCATTTGACCTTGCTGATAAGTACAGAATGCCTGCAATGATTCTTGCAGACGGTACTCTTGGTCAGATGATGGAGCCTGTTGAACTTCCTGATACTGCTCCCAACAGCTTTGATAAGCCCTGGGCACTTACAGGTACAAAAGGGGAGAGAAAACACAATATCGTTAACTCTCTTTATCTTAAACCCGAAGAACTTGAAAAAACAAACTTCGAGCGTTACGCAAGATATAAAACAGTTGAAGAAAACGAAGTTCTTTTCGAAGAATATCTTATGGACGATGCAGAAATCTGCGTAGTTTCCTTTGGTATCACAGCTCGTGTTGCTAAAAATGCTATTGTTGAAGCACGTGCAAAGGGTATCAAGGTTGGTATGATTCGTCCTATCACACTCTGGCCCTTCCCTGAGAAAGTTCTCAGAGCAGCAGCTGACAAATGCAAAGCATTCCTTTGCGTTGAAATGAATATGGGTCAGATGATTGAAGACGTTAAACTTGCAACAGACTGCAAGAAACCCGTATATCTTTGCAACCGTACCGGCGGTATGATTCCCGCTCCTGAAGAAGTACTTGCAAAAATTGAAGAAATCAATGAAGGAGGTAACAAATAATGGTAGTATTCGAAAAACCGAAAACATTAACTGATGCACCGCTTCACTATTGTCCCGGTTGTACTCATGGTATTATTCACAGACTTGTTGCTGAGGTTATTGATGAACTCGGCATTGACGGCAGAACAATCGGTGTTGCTCCCGTTGGTTGCTCCGTTATGGCTTATGACTATTTTACCTGTGACTTTATTCAGGCTCCTCACGGTAGAGCTCCTGCAGTTGCAACAGGTGTAAAAAGAGCAGACCCCGAAAACAACATCGTATTTACATATCAGGGTGACGGCGACCTTGCTGCTATCGGTACTGCAGAAACTGTTCACGCAGCTGCAAGACGCGAAAACATCACCGTTATTTTCGTAAACAATGCAATTTATGGTATGACAGGCGGTCAGATGGCTCCCACAACTCTTCCCGGTCAGGTTACTCAGACTTCTCCTTATGGTAGAGATGTTGAAACAGTTGGTTATCCCGTTAAGGTTTGTGAGCTTCTTCAGAATGTTGATGGCGCTGCATACCTTGAAAGAGTTTCAGTAAACAACCCCTCAAATGTTAAGAAGGCAAAAGCTGCTATTAAAAAAGCTTTCCAGAATCAGCTTGATGGCAAAGGCTTCTCTCTTGTTGAGGTTGTTTCCACTTGTCCTACAAACTGGGGTATGACACCCGCAAAAGCACTTGAATGGCTTGAGGAAAATATGCTTCCTTATTATCCTTTAGGTGTTTATAAAGATATCTACGCAGAGGAGGCAAAATAATGAGTAAAGCATGTAACATTCTTTTTGCCGGTTTCGGCGGTCAGGGTATTCTTTTTGCAGGTAAATTCGTAGCATATAAAGGTCTTCTTGAGAATAAGCAGGTTTCCTGGCTTCCTTCTTATGGCCCTGAAATGCGTGGCGGTACTGCAAACTGTAGCGTTATCGTAAGTGATGAACCCATCGGTTCTCCCATCGTTGGTAAGCCCGATGTTCTCGTTGCTATGAACCTTCCCTCACTCGATAAATACGAAAATGAAGTTGTTCCCGGCGGTAAAATCTTCGTTGATTCAACTCTTATTACAAGAAAAGTTGAGAGAACAGATGTTGATGTTTTCTACATTCCTGCAACTCAGCTTGCTAATGAACAGGGCATCAGCACTCTCGCTAATATGATTATCACAGGTAAACTTCTTAAAGAAGTTGAAGCACTTGGCTTCGATGGTATTGATGCACCTCTCTCAAAGGTTGTTTCTGCTCGCCGTCAGAACCTTCTTGAAGTAAATAAAACAGCTCTTAAGCTCGGCTATGATTATTAATTGAAAAGAGGTATTTTTCAATGAGCTACAATTTTAAAATTGAAAGAACAACCGCTCCCAAGGCAAAACCTCAGGATGAGAGCAAGCTTGGTTTCGGTAAAATCTTTACAGATCATATGTTTATTATGAACTATGATGAAGGTCAGGGTTGGCATGATGGAAGAGTTGTACCTTATGGTCCTCTTTCTCTTGATCCATCATCAATGGTTTTCCACTATGCTCAGGAGCTTTTCGAAGGTCTTAAAGCATACAGAACTGCAGACGGCAACATTCAGCTTTTCCGTCCTCAGAAAAATATTGAAAGAATGAACAACACTTGTGACCGCCTTTGCGTTCCCAGACTTGATCCTGATATGGTTCTTGAAGCTATCAAGACTGTTGTTGAGGTTGATAAGGATTGGGTTCCTCATAACGACGGAACATCACTTTACATTCGTCCTTTCATTATTGCAACTGACGCTTTCCTTGGCGTTCACGCTTCTCACAGCTATATTTTTGCAATCATTCTTTCACCCGTTGGCTCTTACTATGCAAATGGTATGGACCCCGTTAAGATTTACATTGAACGTGAATATGTTCGTTGTGTAAAAGGCGGTACAGGTATGGCTAAAGCCGGCGGTAACTATGCTGCATCTCTTATTGGTCAGGAAAAGGCAGACAAAATGGGTTATGCTCAGGTTCTCTGGCTTGATGGCGTTGAGAGAAAATATATTGACGAAGTTGGCGCAATGAACGTTTTCTTCGTTATTGACGGCACAGTTATTACACCTTCTCTTGAAGATGGCAACATTCTTCCCGGTGTTACAAGAGCTTCTTGCATCGAAGTTCTCAAAGCAAACGGCTACAAGGTAGAAGAGAGAAAAATCTCTATTGATGAGGTTAAAGAGGCTCACAAAAACGGCAAGCTTACCGAATCCTTCGGCACAGGAACAGCTGCAGTTATTTCTCCCGTTGGTGAATACATTGATGGTGACGAGCATCTTGTAATTAACGAATCCAAAATCGGTCCCGTTGCTCAGTTCCTTTATGATGAACTTACAGGTATTCAGTGGGGCAAACGTGAAGACAAGCTCGGTTGGATTGTAAAAGTAGATTAATTAAATTACACTCTCTGTTGTTACAGAGAGTGTTTTTGTATCTATATACTTGAAAATATGGAGAAAAAAAGTTATAATCTACCCAATAAGACATACAAGGAGGTAATTCTATGTTGAAATATGAAATCGAAGGCGGCAGTTTGCCAGTTGTAATCTGTTACCCCGAGCAGGGTCAGGCACTTTGCACAGAGGGTGGTTCAATGAGCTGGATGAGCCCCAATATGAAAATGGAAACAAATTCAGGCGGCGGTATTAAAAAAGCTATCGGCAGACTTTTTGCAGGGGAATCCCTTTTCCTCAATGAATTTACCTCTGTAAGCGGAACTGGTATGATAGCATTTTCTTCAAGCTTCCCCGGTGAAATCATTCCTTATGAGGTAACTCCCGGAAACGGAATCGTTGTTCAGAGAAAAGGTTTTCTTGCAATGGAAAAAGGGCTTGACGTTTCTGTGTTTTTCCAACACCGCTTCACCACAGGCTTTTTTGGTGGTGAAGGTTTCATAATGCAGAGAATCACCGGTAACGGTATGGTGTTTATAGAAATTGACGGACATTGTAAAGAATATACATTGGGCGCAGGGGAGAGCATTATTGTTGATACCGGTCACCTTGCTGCAATGAGCGAAACCTGCTCAATGAGAGTTGAAACCGTTAAAGGCGTTAAGAATATGTTTTTGGGTGGTGAAGGTGCTTTCCATACTGTTGTTACAGGTCCCGGCAAAGTTTATCTTCAGTCAATGCCTATTATCAATCTTGCCCATACTATTCAAAAATACCTTCCTCAACCTACCTCTAACGGAAATGGTATTAATATCAAATTAGGCGAATAAAAGGAGAAGCATCTTGGCAGATAAAAGAAATCCTAACGAAGATAAGAAAATGTCTATAAACGACGATTACATAGAACTTTTAAGCTATGTAAGAAAAAAAGACGAATATGAGGATGTTTATAGTCATTCTTCTCGCGATACTGACGATTTTGAGGATGTTTTCAGCGATTCTTCAAAGGAAGATATTTATATAAGTAAAAGTCGCAGAAATATACCCAAAGAAGAGGATGGTATTTATATAAGTCGAAGTAAATCAGCTTATCAGGAAAAATCAAATCATAAATATGAAACAGACGAATTTTCTGTAGAAATACCATCTGAACCGCCTGTAACAAGAAAGAAAAGCTTGCAGGATACCGATGAAATTTCTGATTTTGAAGCAAGAAGAGGTAAGCGCGTTCCTGAAAAGAATGGTTCAAAAGGCAAAAAAATTCTTGTAATAGCTCTTGCTGTGCTTTTAGCCTTTGGCGGAATATTGTTTGTTATGGCAAACAGCGTTGTGGGCAAGTTTACAAAAGCAGAAAAAATAGAGCATATTGAAGGCGCTGAGCTTATAAGTGATAAGAATGTAAGGAATATTCTTCTTATCGGTGCAGATAAAGCAAAAGGTGGCTCTTCCCGAAGTGACAGCATAATGATTGCTTCTGTTAATAAAAAAACCGGCAGAATTACAATTTGTTCAATTCTTCGTGATACTCACCTTGATATTCCCGGTGAATGTGAAGCTAAAGTCAATTCTGCTTATGCATGGGGCGGAGCAAATCTTCTTATTCAAACCATCGAACAGAACTTTGGTATTAAAATCGACGATTATGCAACGGTTAATTTCGAAATGTTTACTGCTCTTGTTGATGGTTTGGGCGGTGTTGATGTTGAGGTTACGGAAAACGAAGCTGATTATATAAATAACCGCCATAGATACGGCAAAGAGAAAAAGCCTGACCATTTTGAAAGCGGTGAAAGCGTTCATCTTAACGGTTATCAAGCTCTTTGGTATGCCCGAATCCGTAAGCTTGACTCGGATTTCATGAGAACAGAGCGTCAGAGAAAGGTTATTTCTTCTATTGTTTCAAAGGTTAAGAGTCAGATGAATCCTATCGGTATTTTCGGTCTGGTTTCAACTGCAAAGGATGTAGCGCCGTATATTGAAACAACTCTTTCAACAGCGGATTTCTGGAGCCTTGTTATAAGCCTTTCAACTTGCCTTGTCAAATCCGGTGCAGATATGGACAAGCTCCTCGTTTCCCAACAAATTCCCTTTGATGATACCTGGTGGTATTCTTCCCAATGGGATGGCTCAAGTATTTCAATAAATCTTGAAGAAAATAAGCAATTGCTTTATACACTTCTTTATGAAGAATCGGTAGAAGAAACAAGTGAAAATGTAACAGAATAAATAAGTTATACTGAACAAAACTCCCGCATATACTTTCACAGAAGGTATATGAAGGGAGTTAATTTTTATGGACATAACCTTAAAAAAAGAGAACTATAAAATACTTCAAACTGTTAAAGACAATTCTATTGAAGAATGTGTTGAATCAGATTTTTCTTTGCCGGAGTATATGCCGGAAATCTTAAGAATTATAAAATCTACCGCTCAACCTAAAGTTAATTCCTGCAAAGCGGTAGGTGAGAGGGTAACTGTTGACGGCGAATGTGAATTACGGATGATTTACACAGCAGAAGATGGTGGAATTTACGCCTTTTCTCAAAGTCGTCCCTTTACTCGCCATTGTGAAAGCAATATTTTCAATGAAGCTACTGACATCAGCGCAGAAATATCAGTTTCTTATGTAAACTGCCGTGCAACAAGCACAAAGAGAGCAGAAATAAAAGCGGGTCTTGTTATAAAAATCTCCGCTTTCCTTGAGGAAGCAGAAGAAATTGTTTCTTTAGAAGAGAACTCTTGCATCGAAGAAAAATGTGTACCCGTAAGAGCAATGTCTTTGGGATGTAAAAAAACAAAAGCATTTTCCATGAGTGATACAATTTCTCTTCCTGTTGCCTGTGCTTTTATAATCAGTTCCCGTGCCAATGCAGTTTGTACGGAAATTAAGAAAATCAGCAATAAGATTATGGTGAAAGGCGAAGCCATAGTTGATATATGCTATGTAACTTCTGCTGATAAATCCTGCACTGAGCGTTTAAGACATATTCTTCCTATTAATCAGATTCTTGAGTTTGAGGGTATGGAAGAAAGATATACGGGAAATGTTGCTTTGAATATTACAGCAATTGATGTTATTCAAAAGAATGAGCAAGACGGCAGCGGAACCGCCTTTGATATTGCTTTAGGAATTGATGCTTCTGTTTGTATGTGGGAAGAAAAAGAACTTACGGTTATAAATGATGCCTACGCTGTTGGCGGTTGCATTGATTTGAAAAAACAATCTTATACATTTTTTACACCTCTCGATGAAATTCGCGATACCTATGTTTTCAGAAATGATTTTCAAGTATCAGGGGAGGGTGTAAGTAAAGTTATTGATTCAACTTGCGAACTATCAAATATCACCGTTAAAAAAGAGAAAGAAGTTCTAGTTTTGTGTGGCAATCTGACTTTATCTGCTTTGATTAAAGATAATTCAGGTACTATTTCCAATATTAATAAAATTCTCGATTTAAAATACGAAAGAAATGCAGTTTATAACGATGAGGAAATTTTCTCTGTACCAAATGTGACGGTTTTGTCACTTGATTGTGTCGAAAAAGGTAACAACGGAATTGATGTCCGTGCAGAAATGGGCATTACCGCAACTGTTTTCGGAAAAGTTTACATAGATGCAGTTACAGATATAACCGAAAGTGAAAACCAACCAAAAAGAAATTCTAATGCAATTACAGTTTATTTCCCCGAAGAGTCCGAAAGCCTTTGGTCAATTGCAAGGCGTTATAATACAACTGTCAGCGCAATTGCGGAGGAAAACAATCTTTCGGGAGATACAACGGAAAATTTAAAAATGATTTTTATTCCTGCGGTGTAAGACTTGAAAATGAATTAATCTGATTGTATAATAACAGAGCAAGAGAGTTTCTTGTTCTGTTTTTATTATGAAAAATTAACAAATAAATTTATAAAAAACTGTTGCATTTTTTGATTTGTTGTGATATTATTATCAAGTCTATGTGTGCGTTGTTTCGAGACAACGGCAGTTAATGGCAACATTAAAGCTGGCGGTCCGCTGCCCAAGGGTAAGAACGCTTGAAAAAATTCGGAGGTTTATTATGGACGCATTAAAACTTATTGCACAGGACAGCCTTAAGGCTGAGAAGCCCGAGTTTAACGTTGGTGACACAGTTAGAATCGACGTTAAAATCCGTGAAGGTCAGAGAGAAAGACTTCAGGCTTTCGAAGGTACAGTTATCGCAAAAAATGGTAGCGGTGTTAGCGAAACATTCACAGTTCGTCGTGTTTCTTACGGCGTAGGTGTTGAAAGAGTTTTCCCTGTTCACTCTCCCAACGTTGCATCTGTTAAAGTTATTCGTTACGGTAAAGTTCGCCGTGCAAAACTTTATTATCTTCGTGACAGAGTTGGTAAGGCTTCTAAGGTTAAGGAAAAAATCGGCTGATAATAGTCGAAAAACGGGGCAGATGTATAATCTGCCCTTGATTTCTTTTAGAGGAAAATGTTTAATCATAATTATCTTTATTAGAGGTGAGCAGTATGCGCAAAACCGAAGAATATAGCATTACTTTGAGTGAAGAAACTGTTGCTAAAGGTAAAAAAAGCATACGCGACGGAAAACTCAATATTTTCGAGGTTTTTCAAGCGATTATTTCCGCTCTTGTAGTTATAACAATTCTTTTCACATTCGCTTTCAGGGTTGTAAACGTTGACGGAACTTCTATGAAGCCCACTCTTCAGCATAATGATAAGGTTGTCGTTTCAACAGTTGGTTATGAACCCCAAAGGGGCGACATCGTTGTTATTTCCGGTACTGATGGTCTTAAGGAGCCTATTGTAAAACGTATTGTTGCTGTTGGCGGTGATACGGTTGATATTAATTTTACAACCGGCGTTGTAACCGTAAACGGAACTGAAGAGGATTATACAGACGAACTTACATCACAGCAGTTTGACATCGCATTTCCCATAACTGTTCCCGAAGGTACAGTATTTGTGCTTGGAGATAACAGAGGAAATTCTCTTGACAGTCGCTCAACAAGAGTTGGATGCGTTGACGAAAGACTTATCGTGGGAAAAGTTTTGTTCAGATTTTTCCCTATCGGTGATTGGACGGTAGAATAATTATGAATAATGATGAAAGAATTATTGATATAAAAGCTGAAGAAACAGTTAAAGATACTAAAAATGATAAAAAGAAAGATAAAAATGGAAAAAACAGTTTCCATCTTTCTGTTTATGATTTGGTTTCCATTGTGATGTCAGCGTTTATTATAATAGCCGTTGTTTTTACCTTTGTTTTCCGTCTTGTAGGTGTTAGCGGTTATTCAATGACAAATACTCTCCAGGATAATGACTGGCTTTTAACAGTAAATAAAGAGAGCTATGAGCGCGGTGACATTGTTGTTATTACCGAGCCAAACTATTTCGATGAGCCTCTTATAAAGCGTGTTATAGCAAAGGGCGGCGAAACTGTTGATATAGACTTTGCAACAGGCACTGTTTATGTTGACGGTGTAGCACTTAAGGAGCCATACACAAGAGAGGATTTTATCGTTCCCAAGCTTGATGATATAGATTTCCCTTATACAGTGCCCGAAGGTCACATTTTCTGTATGGGAGATAACAGAAACGGTTCTACCGATAGCCGTTCAAACCTTATCGGTCCTTTAGATGAAAGATATGTTTTAGGCAAAGCTGTTATAAGAATTTTGCCTTTTGGAGATTTTGATATATACGATTATGAGTGATTACCAGAAACAGACAGTTCAATGGTTTCCTGGTCATATGGCAAAAACGCGCAGGCTTATTAAAGAAAGCCTGCCGTTTGTAGATTTAGTGACGGAAATCGTTGACGCAAGAATACCTATGAGTTCCTCAAACCCGGAGCTTAAAGAAATGATAGGCAATAAGCCTCGTATTGTTCTTCTTAATAAATGCGATGTCGCCGATGAAAAAGCAACAGCAAAATGGGTTGAATATTATAAAAACAACGGAATGTATGCTCTTCCCGTTGACTGCCGTAGCGGTAAGGGTCTTAATGCATATTTGCCCCTTGTTCGTGAGGTTTTAAAAGATAAAATCCAACGCAATACCGAAAAGGGTATGGTAGGTAAACCTTTAAGAGTTATGGTTGTGGGAATACCTAATACGGGTAAATCCTCATTTATAAATAAAATGGCAGGTCGCAATCGCGCCAAGGTTGCTGATAAGCCCGGTGTTACTCGTTCAAACAGTTGGTTTGCAGTTGGCAATGGTGTTGAGCTTCTTGATACTCCCGGTGTTTTATGGCCTAAGTTTGACGATAAAGCCGTTGGCGACAAATTAGCCTTTATAGGCTCTGTTAAAGACGAGATTCTCGATAGCGAGGTTCTTGCTATGCGCCTGATTAACGTGCTTAAAAACGGCTATTGTGACCGAATAAGCGAACGTTTTAAAATAACAGGCTTTGAAGACAAGGAAGATTACGAAATTCTCGAGATGATCGGCAGAAAAAGAGGTATGCTCATTTCAGGTGGTGAAATTGATACTGAAAGAGCATCAATAATGCTTCTTGATGAATACAGGGGCGGTAAATTAGGCAGATTAACTCTTGAACTTCCTTAATAAATAAGATAAAATGAAAGTCGGAACAAATATGTTCTGACTTTTATTTTTTGAGGTTTAAGTTATGTTAGATTATTCTTACGAAATTCAAGCTCATAATGATGGTTATACTGTTGTTTGCGGTGTGGATGAAGCAGGTAGAGGCCCTCTTGCAGGACCTGTTTTTGCAGGTGCGGTAATTTTACCCGAAAACTATTCTCACGAAATTCTTAACGACTCAAAGAAGCTTTCTGAAAAGAAACGTGATTTAGTATATGATGATATAATCAGAGATGCAATTTGCTGGTCTGTGGGTATTGCAACAGAACAGGAAATTGACGATATCAATATTCTCAATGCCACTTTTCTTGCTATGAAAAGGGCGGTAGAAGGACTTGATATTAAACCCGACCTTGCATTCATTGACGGTAACAGATACCCTAACACAGGCGTTAAAGAGGTTACAATCGTAAAGGGTGACAGCAAATGTATGTCCGTTGCGGCGGCATCAATTATTGCAAAAGTCAGCCGTGACAGATTTATGCTTGAAATGGATAAGAAATACCCTCAGTATCAGTTCTCAAAGCATAAAGGCTACGGAACAAAACTTCATTATGAAATGATTGGAAAATATGGCGTTTCTGAAATACATAGAAGAACATTTCTCAAAAACATATTGGGTGAAAACAAATGAACAGCAGTTTGATTGGTGCATACGGTGAGCATTTAGCTGCCAAGTATTTAAGAGACGAAAATTATGATATAAAGGCTGCAAATTTTAAAACTTATAATGGTGAAATTGATTTGATAGCCGAAAAGAAAGGCGTTCTGTGTTTTATCGAGGTGAAAACACGTCAAGTGGGTGGTATGCTTCCACCTTCTGCGGCAGTAGATGTGCATAAACAGGAGAATATTAAAAGCTGTGCATCCGTATATTTAAATAAGTGGGCTAAGAATGTGAAAGAGACTCGATATGATATTATTGAAGTTTTAGTGGATGATAAAGAACTGATAAACATAAACCATATGAGAAATGCCTTTTGAGGTGCTTGATGAAATACTTTGATTTACATTGCGATACTATCGGAGAATGCTGTAAAAATAATATTAGCTTAAAAACCAATAATCTGCATATTGATTTGGAAAGAGCTAAACAAATAGAAGCTTATACCCAGATTTTTGCAGTATGGATTCCTGATGAATTGAGAGGTAATGAGGCTGTCAAATATTTTGATAAAACTGCCGACTATTTTTATAAAGAAATTGAGAAAAATAAAGATTTAATATCTTTGTTTAATAAAAATGTGGAAGCTCCCGTAAAAGCAATACTTTCTGTTGAAGGTGGTTCTGCCTGCGGAGGAACGATTGATGGTCTTTATCACCTTTTTGAAAGAGGGGTAAGGCTCATTACTTTAACCTGGAATGAGCCTAATGAAATTGGCAGCGGAGCATTTTCTGAAGGTGGAATAACCTCTTTCGGAAAAGACTTTATAAGAGAGGCGGAGAGTTTGGGGATTATTCTTGATGTTTCTCATCTTAATCGTCAAAGCTTTTTTGAATTTATTGAAATTTCAAGAAAACCTTTTGTCGCAAGTCATTCCAATGCCGATATAGTAAATAATGAATATGGTAGGAAAAGGAATCTGACTGCTGAACAAATAAAGCTTATAAAAGAACGAAATGGCTTAATAGGTCTGAATTTTTGCAGAGATTTCATTGAGGATGAAAAAGCTTTGGGTGTTGATGCTATTTGTCGCCAAATTGATTATATGATTTCTTTGGGTTGTGAAGATGTTATCGCTTTCGGAAGTGATTTTGACGGATGCGAAGTTCACAAGGATTTATGCGGTATAGAGAAAATTCCACTTCTTTATAAAGCGCTTAAAAACAGAGGTTATAAAGAAAATCTGCTGAATAAACTGTTTTACGAAAATGCAGAAAAGTTTTTTGAATAATAAAAACCGTGTCTTCGGATTAACTCCAAAGACACGGTTTATTTAATTTAATTAATAAGTGATGGATGAAGATGATGAAGCGGATGCTGCATTAGATGCAGCCTGATTAGTGAGAATTTTTTCGTTTGTCTTAACGAAGTAATTCATAATGTATTCAGTCTTTTCAATCTTTTCTGCAATTGAATCGTAAATTCCGTTTGAGAATTCAGTGAATTTGTCGGCAGCAATTGCACTACGAACATCGCTTTCCCATTTTTCTGTTTTATCTGCACCAACGAAATACATAATGTGATAACCGTAATCGGTTTTGATTATGCCGGTATCGCCAACCTTGTGAGAAGCAAGTGCCCAATTAAGGAATTCGGGAACATAACTGCTTGTTGAAGTGATATCTTCATAAAGACCGCCTGTTTCTTTAGAACCAGTATCGTCAGTTTTCTCTTTTGCAAGAGTAGCGAAGCTGTCTTCAGTAGCTTTACCGTCTTTCCATTCTTTAAGAATTTTTTCTGCTTCAACTTTAGCTTCTGCAAAGTTTTTGTCGATTTCAGCCTGAGAGAGGTCAACTTCTTTACCCTCAGAATCTTCTTTTGTTGTTTCTGCCTGAACAAGGATGTGTCTTACATCAGCGCCTGCAGTCTGTTTGTCGGGAGCAGGGGGAGTGATAATATAAGCAACGTAGTAAACCTTGGAGCCCTCTTCGTCAATAACAGCAATATCGCCGGTTTTACGAGCATCATCAAAGAGCCAGTTAGAAACTTTTTCTGCGCTGATGGATGCTTTTGAAAGATTTTCTGCAAGAGTTGCGCTGTCTTTTGCGAAGCTGTCTTTCTGAGAGGGGAGTGCATATTCTTTTGCAAGCTGAACAAAACTTGCTTCATCTGTGATTTTGTCTTTGAATTCGTTAGCAAGCTTCTTTGCCTGTGATTTAGTGTATGTGGGGTCTTTGCTGTCAGAATCTTTTTCTGCTTCTGCATAAGAGAATGCGAAGAGTCTTGCGTCAACTAAATCAAAGTCAGCTCTGTTTTTCTCGTAGTATGCTTTAACGTCTGCATCAGTAGTTGTTTCTGCAGCGTTTGATTCATACCATTCAAGGTAATATTGAGCAACAGAGTCTCTTTCAAGAAGTTCTCTATATGTTTTTTCTGTAAGACCTTCACCGCAAACTTTAGAAATGTAGTTGTCAAGAGAATAGTCGTATTCTTCTGCATACTTTGCAACGCTTTCAATAGCTTCATCGATGCTTGTCTGCATTTCTTTTTTCTGGTCTTTTGTAAGCTCAAAACCTGCTTTTTTAGCTTCTTCGCTCATAGCTGTTTTATAAAGCTCTCTCTGAATGAATGCTTTTTCGGGAGCCATAAGTCTGAAGTAGTCTGACCAGGTTTCAACACCTTCGGGAGCATCCTCACCGATGTAATCCTGCTCTGCAGGATCTTTTGTAAGGTCAAAGCCTGTGTAATAAGCGCCGTAACCTGCACCATAATAAGAATCAATCTGCTGAGTTGTTGTAGCAATCTGATTGTAAAGGCTCATATAATAGTAGTTGTATTCTGCAACGTTGATTTTTTCGTCGCCGTATTTAGCAACTGTAAGAATCTTCTGGGGTACGCAGAATACTTTTGTGAGAATGTTACCTGCGCCGTAGAGCACAACACCTGCAATGAGTATAATACAAAGTGTTTTAACAAGAATTCTGATAATCTTGTCACCTTTGCCGCTTTTTTTCTTCGCTGCTTTTGCAAGACGCTCCTTGCGTTGCTCGCGGTAAATTTCGGCATTGGTTTTGATTTCGTTGTTTGCCATAATTTTCATCCTTTGCTTTCTTTTATGGTATGGCAATACTGCCACACAATATTAGGACTATTTTATACCAAAACAAAAAATTTTACAAGTGTATTTTAGATATTTATGAGTATAATATTGTTTAATTTACAAATAATTAAGATTTTATTTACATAATTATTGTTTCACAAAGGGCTATTTGGTTGCATATTAATCATTTTTGTGTTATCATAATGTGAAATTTGATTTACGGAACGGTATTTTATGAAGAGAATTAAATCGAAAAAGTTAATAGTTATACCCGTTTGTGCGGTTTTAATAATCTGCATACTTGGTGGGATTTTTCTCCCTCGCTTGTTTGAGAAGGAGATTGTTCAATATAATCTTGCCAGTAGTAAACAAAACAGCGTCAGCTTCGGTGAGAGCTTTGAACCCTATGTTTTAGCAGGGGACACTACTTTATATGTTAATGAGAAAAATGCTGCAGTAGTTATTGCCCACAAGGATGGAAAAGTTGTTTTCAATTCTCATTCTGAATCTGCGGCCAAAAACAAACTTGCTTGTGTGCTTGCACTTACTTTAAGAGATAAAACAGGCAATGCTTATATTATGAACAGCTCTGTTAACAGTGCTGATAAAGGTGCTTTTAAAATTTCATCAGAGAAGAAAAACGATGTTACAATAACATTTAATTTTCATAGTGAAGGAGAAGATAAAAGCCCTCAATCAATTCCTGTTAAGTTTTCTGAAGAGAATGGCGGTATCAAGGCTTCTGTGAATTTGCAACAGGTTTCTTTAAATGATGGCTTTTGCATTGAGAAAATCAGCATTTTACCGGGATTTTTTTCTGAAAACCAACCCAAAGGCGAATGCTTCTATACAGTACCAGACGGTTGCGGCGCACAAGTTGATTTGACTGTTGTTGCCAATGAGGCTTACTCTCAGACTCTTGATGTTTACGGAAGTGACATAGCCTTCGGGGAATACTCTCAAGGAGCAACCTTACCTTGCTTTTCAATGACAAAACAGGGTGCAATGCTTACCGCCTTGATTGAAGACGGCGATGCAATTTCTTCACTTTATGTTAAGCATAACAAAAAAATCGGCGGCGATATGTATAACACTTTTGTTGTAACACCTTACGGTAAGTTGGACGGAAAGCTCGTTAAGGGTGAGTCTTATGAAGGTGTTGTTTCTCAGGTTTATTATTTAACCGCAACAGGTATTAAAAACTATAACACTGTTTCAGTTCTTGTCAGAGATAATCTGACAAACAGAGGCTATTTGCCCTCCAAAATGAGCGACACATTTGTTGACTATCCATTTTTTATTACTTCAATCGGTAGTGAAAACGGAAAGAAAAATGATGTTTATACAACTTTTGAAAACGCATCTGAAATGATTGCTCTTCTTAAATCCAGAGGTGTAAGATGCATTGCATTACGTTTTGCGGGAGCAGGGGACAAGGGATTAACTTCAGGTGCAAAAAATAGTGCTGAAATCAGTGATGTTCTCGGAGGAGAAAAGGAATACAATCAACTTTGTAAAGTAGCGTCCGATAAGAATAGCTCTGTTTGGTATGATGTGAATTTAGCTGTTACTTCCGCTAAAAACGGAGATAACAATACTGATATTTATAAAGATTTCAGAGAGTATCTTGCAAAAGAATTTGTAAATTCCAATTTGGGAACATATAATAATGCCTATTCAAATATTTCTGAAATTTATAAAGATGTTTCCGTGTTTGAGTCGGGCAATGTTTGTATCAATGACTTGTCATATCTTTTATATACTGATGTTGTAGGCGGTATTAACAGACAGGTTGCTTTGGAAAACCTTAAAGAAAAGGTTCAGGCATTGAGTGTAAGTGGCGGACTTATGCTTGCAAAACCCGCAGTTTATCTTATGAGCCAGGCAGATGCAGTTTTTTCTGTAACTCAAAGCTCAGCTCTTGAAGAGTATGAGGGTGTTACATCAGTTCCGCTTTTGCAAATGGTGCTTCATGGCAGTGTTTCATACGGTTCAGAGGCTATTAATCTTTTTGAAGATAGTGCCGATGCCCTTTTGAAAGCTGTAGAGTTCGGAGCAGTTCCCTCTTTTGTTTTTACCCACGATAATTGCGCAATTCTTGATTACGGTGTTTATGCAACCCAAACTGCAAAGTTTTATTCAACTGCCAAAAGAATGTTACCTCTTATGGATATGAAAATGACATCCCATGAACAAGTAATTTCAGGCGTGTATAAAATAACCTATGACTACAGTAAGGTGGTTTATGTAAACTATAACCCTTCTGTTGTTGAGGTTAACGGAATACTTGTTTCTGCTAAAGATTTTATAGTTATTTAAATCAAAAAAGGATTTTCAATCAGGTTGAAAATCCTTTTTTGTCACTTTTTGAGGAAATAGTTATTATTTTAACAAAAAGTGTTTGCATTTTATATGTTTTGTGTTACAATAGTTTTTGTATAAATTAGTAACTTTAGAAAGGATGAATCTAATGGACTACAAAATGGAATTAACTCCCGAACAGGCTGCCATACTTAACGGCGAAAAGGGAGAAACAATGGCAAAGGTTATGAAAACCCTTGTTATGTACGGTGAAGCTTTCGGTGCAACAAAAATGGTGCCCGTAACAAGCGAAAAAGGTCACCTTGTTACAAGCTTCGGTCTTAAGGTTATGAGCCCTGTTTATGATCTTATGGATCAGCTTATTGCGGCTGGCATCAAATCAACACAGAAATTCTCTGTTGACCCCAAGCCCGTTGACCCCAAGGTTCCCTCAAACTTCGCTAAGAATCTTGTTTTCAACAAATTTATGTACACAAAGCAGGATAGCTATGACGAACAGCTCAGAAAGCTTGGTCTTTTGAGTGACGATGCATATACTTGCACTTGCTATATGGACCAGGTTGGTAACGTGCCCAAAAAAGGCGAGATTCTTTCATGGGCAGAATCCAGTGCAGTTGTTTATGCAAACTCTGTTCTCGGTGCTCGTTGTAACCGTAACTCCGGTATTATCGAGCTTTTCGGTTCTATCGTTGGTTGCGTACCTTACTTCGGTCTTGTTACTGATGAGGGCAGAAAAGCAACATGGATTGTTGAAGTTAAATGTAAAAAGAAACCCGAAGCTCAGATTCTCGGCTCTGCAATCGGTATGAAGGTTATGGAAGACGTTCCTTATGTTAAGGGTCTTACAGACTGGATTGGTACAGAGCTTGACGATGCTGCAAAAGCATACCTTAAAGACTTTGGTGCTGCTACTGCTTCTAATGGTGCTGTTGGCCTTTATCACATCGAAGGTCTTACTCCCGAAGCAGTTGAAATGGGCGATAGCCTTATTGCAGAAAATGCACAGGTTTATGTTATTGACGATGCTGAACTTGAGAGAGTTTATAAGTCATATCCCGTTATTTGGAAGAAAAAGGATAAGGCTCCTCAGCTTTGCTTTATCGGTTGTCCTCACCTTTCACTTCAGCAGCTTAAAGAGTGGACAGATAATGTTTGCGAAGGCCTTAAAAAGAGTGGTAAAAAGAAGGTTACAATCCCCACAGTATTTACTGCTGCTCCCGCAGTTTGCGATGAATTCAACAAAACTGAATATGCAGCAAAGCTTGCTGCAACAGGTGTAACTCTCAGCTACATTTGTCCTCTTATGTATATGAATAACCCTCTTGCAAAGATGGGTAGAGTTATCACTAACTCAAATAAACTCCGTACATACACAACATCTCGTTACTACACAAGTGAAGAGATTCTTGATATAATCACAAAGGGGGCAAAATAAGATGAAAACATTTAAAGGTCGTCCCGTTGTACCGGGCACAGCAGAAGCAGTAGCACTTGTTTCACACGGCGGTTTTAATACACTCGCTTCATTCCAGAATGCTCTCCAGTTTGACAAGGAAGAGGATAAAACAGCAAAATGCGGAGACCAGAATAATCCTGATATCTATAAACAGCCTATGGGTGGTTCTGCTCTTTGTCTTCCTCAGACAATCGGTTCCACAACCGGTGGTATGGTTCTTTATTGTGCAAAGGTTTTAGGCAAATGTCCTGCATGTATGCTTTTCTCTGAGCACATCGACTCTCTTGCCGCTGCAGGTGCAATCCTTGGTGCTGTATGGACAGATACTCCCATGCCCACTATCGATTGCCTCGGCGAAGAATTCCTTAACACAGTTAAGACAGGCGATAAAATCAAAGTGTACGAGGATGGTACAGTAGAAATTCTTTAATAAATTTGCGGATTTACGGTTTTGTTCACCTCGCGGTACTTTTGTACAGCTTCGGTTCACAAAATCCGTAACTCCATCAAATTTCTTTAAAGAATTAAAATTTGTGATTAATTTTGCAGATTTGCACGTTGGCTCGCATAGAAATTAATAAAAACGGTATGATGCAAATTGCATCATACCGTTTTTTATGTGGTTATTTAGTTAGCGTGGGCACCATCGTCACCATCGCAAGTTACTTCAATTTTTACCATTCCGCCAACAACTTTTGTTAGTGTTACTGTGTAAATGCCGTCACTGGGGCAATAGGGAATATCGCCTTTCAAAAAACCATCCTTTATAAGTTTGATATCATCTTCTTCGGTAACTTCTGAATTGTCGCTGTTTAACAGAGTACCTGTTTCATCTTTGGAGGATGATTTGATTTTAAATGTATAATTTTCATTATAAGCGTTTTCTATACAGTAGTTCTTAACGTTTGTACTAATTTCTTTTTGAAGCGTATTGCATGCTTTAATTCTTGAATTTTTAGTCACGGAAGAATAAATCGGAACTGCAATTGCAATCAAAATACCCAAAACTACAACTACAACCATCAATTCAACTAATGTAAAACCAAGTTTTGATTTTAAAAATTTTGTCATAATATAACCTCCGCATAGTTAGGAATAAAAAGAAACGAAACCGAAACTTTTACGAAACCAATGTAACATATTTTTTCTGAAATGTAAATTGTTTTTTTATAATAACAAAAAAAATGTAGGATTTTACAATTAATATATAGATGAGTTGGATAATTTTTACAAAGAAAAAGGACGATAACTTTAGTAGTTACCGTCCTTTTATTTTTAGGTTTTTATATTTAGATAATGCCCTGAGCCATCATAGCATCTGCAACTTTAATGAAACCTGCAATATTTGCACCAGCAACAAGGTCATAACCGAGACCATACTGCTCAGCAGCTGCTGCAGAGTTGTCATGGATTTCTTTCATAATCTGCTGAAGTTTTGCGTCAACTTCTTCAGCTGTCCAGTTGTATCTCATAGAGTTCTGACCCATTTCAAGAGCAGAAACTGCAACGCCACCTGCGTTAACTGCCTTTGAGGGAGCAACAACCTTAACGTTTTCTTTAAGGAATTCGAGAGCATCGTTAGTTGTGGGCATATTAGCAACTTCAATGTAATACTGAACGCCGTTATCAACGAGCTTCTTTGCTTCGTCCATATTGATTTCGTTCTGAGTTGCGCAAGGCATAGCAACGTCAACTTTTACGCCCCAAGGTTTCTGACCGGGGAAGAATTCAGCGCCGAATTTATCTGCGTAATCCTGAACCTTGTCACGACCTGAAGCACGCATTTCAAGAAGATATTCAATCTTTTCATCAGTAGAAATACCGTCTTTATCGTAAACGTAACCGTCGGGACCGGAAATTGTAAGAACCTTACCGCCAAGCTCTGTGATTTTCTTAGCAGCACCCCAAGCAACGTTACCGAAACCGGAAAGAGCAAAGGTTTTGCCTTTGATGTCTTCGCCGAAGTGTTTGAATACTTCAACTGCATAATAAGTAGCACCGTAGCCTGTAGCTTCGGGACGAACAAGAGAACCGCCGTAGGAAAGACCTTTACCTGTAAGAACGCCGTTTTTGAAAGCACCCTTGATTCTTCTATACTGACCGTAAAGGTAACCGATTTCTCTTCCGCCAACGCCGATATCACCAGCGGGAACGTCAACGTCGGGACCGATGTGTCTGTAAAGCTCTGTCATAAAGCTCTGGCAGAAGCGGAGGATTTCCATATCGCTCTTGCCACGGGGGTCAAAGTCAGAACCACCCTTACCGCCACCGATGGGGAGACCTGTAAGGCTATTTTTGAATGTCTGCTCGAAAGCAAGGAATTTCATAATACCTGAGTAAACAGAGGGGTGGAAACGAAGACCGCCCTTGTAAGGACCGATAGCGCCGTTGAACTGTACTCTGTAACCGGTGTTAACGTGAACCTTGCCGTTGTCGTCTGTCCAGGTTACGCGGAATGTAATCTGTCTTTCGGGCTCAACAATTCTCTCAAGAAGAGAATATTTTTCGTATTCGGGATGCTGGTCAATAACAGGAGCAAGAGAAGTGAGAACTTCAGTAACAGTCTGAACGAACTCAGGCTCATTTGCATGTTTTTTTGCAACATCATCAATAACATTTTTAATGTAACTCATTGCGGACAACTCCTTAATAGTTCCGAAGAACTGAATAAATATACTATTTTTATGTCAGTTATTTTATACCACTCAAATTTAAATTGCAATAAAATTTTATCAGTTTTTTTAATATTGTAACATTAAATAAAAATGCACCTTTTTGGGTTTGAATTTTTTTGCAATTAGTATTCTTTTTTCTACAATTTTTAATAAAAAATACCATAAAAAAACGTTAAAATAGTGAATTTTCGTTCACTTTTTAGTGCATATTAACAAGAAAAAGATGGAAAATAGCGTCTCAAACAGCAGGGGACTTAATAACGCTAACACCATTTTTATTGAAAAAACTTTAATATTATGATATGCTTACAATAGTATAAAGTGAATGTTTTTATTGTTGTTTCCGAAAAATGGAGCGTGAGTGATTGTATGGATTTTAAATATAAATCGTATGAATATTATCGTTTTAGAAAAACCGTGATTTTTCTTTGTGTAATGATAATAACAGATTTGATAATGTGCTTTGGGTTACGTGCTTGGGAGACAGGAGAAACTTTTGTGTTTGTGCTGTTGGGCATTTGCGTATTATTATTAATTTTGTTCCTTTTGGGCAGACGGTTTTTAATCGGGACATTAGCCGTTACAGATTTGGATTTTAAAATACTTTACGAAATTGATAAAAGAAAAGGTAATAAGCCTGAAGATGTATCAAGAAATTATGCTCTTTCAGGAGATTGTCTTTTTTATGATGGTCGTTTTTCAGAAGCGGCAGAGCATTATTCTATAGCTTTAAATAATGCAAAAAAGAAAAGAAATATTTATGCCATTAGACATATGCTTATTCTTTCATTGTTCCTTTCCGAAAACACAGAAAACATCAGCGTTTTTATTCATCAACAACGAAGCACTTCTCTAGATGGTTTAGGAAAGAATTACAAAGAGGCTGAGGAAAGATACTACGACTTTATCGAGTTGTTCCTTGAAAAAGATTACAATGGTGCCATTATGGCAATACAACCTTTGTTAAATGATGCTGGTATTGGACTTTTAAATTCCAGAAAAATTATGGTTAATTATCTGATGAGTATAGCGTTTTGTTGGTTGGGGAATACAACTGCAGAAGCCCAATGTAAATTACAGGTTCTTGAAGCCGATAAAAACAGAAAGACTATTTTTTCATTTTTTTGTTCAAAATGAAGATTAACAGGAAATCGAATAAGGTTTTCTTGACTTTTATTACGCAAACTATTAAAATAGATGAGATTGTTCAATTAATTATTCTGAAAGGAAAAAACGACTATGATTAAACCCGAAAACAGAAACTGTTTTGAGTTTTTCAGAGATTGCACCAAGGATTTTGGTGTGTATGATGTTTCTGAAAGCTTTGGTAATCTTATAAGCCGTAAAAAGTTTATGAGAGATATTGAAGCTATCGCAGGTTTCCTTGACAGCAAAAATATAAAAAGGGGAGATGTTATAACAATTTTCCTCCCCAATACCGTGCAGAGCTTTGCGGCTTTTTATGCGGCAAACCGTATCGGCGTAATAGCTAATATCGTTCATCCTTTAACACCGCCCGATGTCCTTGAGGAAATCCTCAAAACATCAGATTCAAAAGCTGTATTCATTCTCGATGTGTTAATGGAAAAATATGTAAGTATGCTCAGAAAGAGAAATAAGCTTGTTATAGTATGTTCTCCCGCTGACTATGCTTCAACTCTTATTCGCCCTGCTCTTAAGGTCTATTCTAAATTTAAGGGTAAGGATACACCTTCATCAAATACTGCATCCTACCACACCATTTGCCATTTAAATAAAACTGCTCCAAAGGTTGAAAACAATGGTGATGAGGTTGCTGTTTATCTTCACGGTGGCGGAACAACGGGTAAGAGCAAGACTATTCAGCTCACTTCAAAGAACCTTAACGAACTTGCATATAAATTAAGCTTCTTTGATGCGCCCCACGCACCCGGTGCAGAATGCTCTCTTGCTGTTTTGCCCCTTTTCCATGCGTTCGGTTTAGGCGTTGTGATGCATTTCAGTATGTGCGCAGGGTTTACTTGCATACCTATGACAAACTTCTCCGCAGAAAAAGCAAACCGACTTATTAAAAAATATAACATCACTTATATTGTCGGCGTTCCCAATATGTTCAAGAAAATGTATGAAGCAAATAATTTTGAAGGAGAGCATCTTTCAAAGCTTCGTCTTTTGTGGGCAGGTGGCGATATTATAAGCGATACCTTCCTTAATTCCTTTAACTCAAAGCTTGAAAAATACCATGCTAAAGGTAAGCTTTACAGAGGCTATGGTCTTACAGAGGTAAGCTCTGTTTGTACTGCAAATATTAAAGGCGCTTATAAGGAAAATTCAATCGGTAAACCTCTTGATGGTATGACCGTTGAAATCTGGAATGATAAATATAAAAAGCTTCCTCCCAATACTATCGGTGAAATCGTTGTTACAGGTTCAACTGTTATGGCAGGTTATCTCGGTAGCGAAGAAAACGGCGTTTATACTGATAAAAAAGGTAACCGTTGGGTTCTTACAGGTGACCTTGGTTATGTGGATGAAGACGGCTTCGTTTTCTTCACAGGAAGAAAGAAACGTATGATTATCATTTCCGGCTACAATGTTTACCCCAATGACATTGAGCAGGAAGTTTTAAAGCTTGATTATATCAATGAAGCTTGTGCTGTTCAGGGCTATATTGATACAAAGCCGATTATCAAGCTTTTTGTTTCTCTTTATCAGCCAACAGACAATCCCGACGAGGTTTGTAAGCTTATTAAAGAATATTGTGACAGTAAGCTTGAGCGTTTCTCAAGGCCCAGCGCAGTTACTATTCTTGATGCGCTTCCAAAAACCCGTATGGCAAAAATCGACTTTATGAAGCTTACAGATATGCCCCCTGCACCTCAGGCAACAAAGAAAGAAATTCGCGAAGAGCGTAAAGCAAAGCGCGAAATAGAGAAAGCTGCAGAAAAAGCAGGCAGAGAAGCTGAGAAGCAGGAAAAAGAAGAGCGTGAAGCCGCAGAAAAAGCAAAGGAGTCAAATAATGGACGAGATGAATAAAAACAGCCTGTCATATAAGATACAGAAAAATCCTTTTCTGTTAGGTCTGTTTGTAATAGTTATTGCAGTTGCTTTAATTGCAATATTCAGCCTTTCTTCCGCTATCAGCGAAAAGGCAAAAGAGCTTGAAACCACAACTGAAAAAACTACTGTGGCAACTACTGCCGCACCGGTTGTTGAAGAAAAAGAGGTTGTTGAGCTCCAGGGCCTCAAAAAGAGAGTTGATACAATTAAAAATGTAACCGCTGATTACGATAATAAAAGCGCTAAAATAATTGTTGAATTCAAAGATAAGGATGCTCTTCTTGAAGCCCACTACGCAAGTAATGATTTCACAATTGACATTGTGCCTGTTTTCTATTTCTACATTAACAACGGTACACAGGTTGCTTGTCCAGGTGAATTCAAGTTCCTTTCAGATGGCAAAAGCGCTGAATATACTCTTACCGAAATTGATGACCTTGCAAATGTTGTTGCTCTTACAGACGAGCTTACAGTAAATTATGAAAACGTTTTCGAAGCTCTTAAATTTAATGTGTATCTTGAACATCAGTCAAACGAGGGTGTTGGAAGAACTGTTGCAGGAACTTACCCGAAATCTGTTGAAGCATTCAACAAAGAGTATCCCGTAACACCTGCAGTTGTTTCAAATCTTAATGAGGGTGTTGAAAAGGTTAAAGTAACTTCTGCAGATGAATTTATCTGGATTGATGTTTGTTTTGCAGATGAAGAAAGCTACAATAAATTAAACCACGACTTTGAAAACAACTTCGTTTGCTTCGGCTTTGAAAAAGGCGGAAAGAAATTTGATTGGAAATTTATTTCCACAGAGTATGATGATTTATGCATGATTCGTTGCAAGCTTGACGCATACGCTTTAACTCAACTTGCAGACGAAATAGAAGATAAATCCATAACAATCCCCACTCTTTTCAAGGATTATCAAATGAACATCTGGACTTCTGACTACGATACAGAAACCGCTTTATTCACTCTTAACTAAAAGAAAAATCGAGTCTTTGTTTTATACAAAGGCTCGATTATTTTTTTATCTGTTTAATAAATATACGCTGAAATTCAGAACCGCCGCAAAGGTTACCCAGATAAGATATGGAATTAGAAAATATGCAGCACGTGCTTTTATCATTTTAAATTCAAGAATTGTCGCAATTATAAGAACCCAGAGGGCAATAATCCAGATAAAAGCAAATAAAAAGTTTCCGGCAGAGAAGAAAATAAAACTCCAGACAAAATTGAAAAATAATTGAATGTAGTATATTGTTAACGCTCTGTTTTTTCTCGGACTTCCCGTGTTGTCAATTATATAAGCTGCAAAACCCATTAAAGCATAAAGAATAGTCCAGGCGATAGGGAATACCCACCCGGGCGGAGAGAAAAATGGTTGCTTTGCCGTTGCCATAAAATCTTTAACATCCGCGTTTGTCAAAAATCCTGCAAGAGCTCCAACGAGCAGGGGAATTGCTAAATTTTTAATTAAACTCTTTGTTCTGACAGATAATACCATACACACACCTCATTTACTAATAAAGTATATGTACAAATAAAATGAAAATACCCATTACTTTTCTGTTTTCGAAAAAGTAATGGGTATTTAAAATCAATATTTATTCTTCCGCTATCTGTCGTCCCATAAGAACGCCCATAACGGATGCCATCATAAGTCCTCTTGTCCAACCGGAAGAGTCACCAAGGCAATGAAGTCCTTTAACGCTTGTATTAAGCTCTGTGTCCATTTTGATTTTGTTGCTGTAGAACTTAAGCTCGGGAGAGTAGAGGAGAGTTTCCGTTGAAGCAAAGCCGGGAACAACGTGGTCAACTGCTTGAATGAAGTTGATTATATTTGTCATTGCTCTGTAAGGCATTGCTGCGGTAATATCACCTGCAACTGCATCGGGGAGAGAGGGGCGTAAGTTTGACTGTGCCAATTCTTTGGGCCAGGTTCTCTTACCGTCAAGAATATCTCCATAACGCTGAACAAGAATATGTCCTGCACCAAGCATATTTGTAAGTTCGCCAACCTTCTGAGCATATTCGATAGGTTGGTTGAAGGGTTGGTTAAAGTTATGTGAGCAGAGAATTGCAACGTTTGTGTTGTTGGACTTTTTCTCTTTATAAGAGTGTCCGTTAACAACTGCAAGGTCGTTGTCATAGTTTTCCTGGCTGACAAATCCACCGGGATTCTGGCAGAAGGTACGAACCTTGTTTTTAAAGGGCTTCGGGTAGCCGATAAGCTTTGATTCATAAAGAACTCGGTTAACTTTTTCCATAACCTCGTTTCTTACCTCAACGCGTACACCGATGTCAACAGTACCTGCCTGATGCTCAATTCCATGCTCATTACAAAGCTTTTCGAGCCAGTCTGCACCGCGTCGTCCTGTTGCAACAACTATTTTTTCGGCATCAATCTGCAAATGCTCGTCACCCTTGCTGATAAACACACCCTTGCAAACACCGTCTTCAATGAGAATGTCATTACACTCGTAGCCGAACATCATATCAACATTTTCTTTACGAAGATGGTTTTCAATTTCAAGGTAAAGTGTCTGTGCCTTTTCAGTACCTAAATGGCGAATAGGACAGTCAACAAGCTTAAGACCTGCCTGAATAGCATTTTTTCTTATTTCTTTAACCTCAGCATCGTTGCTGATACCTTCAATATGCTCGTCTGCACCGAATTCGAGATAAATCTTGTCGGTATAGTCAATAAGCTCTTGTGCGAAGTCCTCGCCAATAAGAGTGGGTAAATCACCGCCAACCTCGTAGCTTAAAGAGAGCTTACCATCGGAGAAAGCACCCGCACCGGAAAAGCCTGTTGTAATATGGCAATAAGGCTTGCAGTTCACACATTGTTTGGTTTTTGCTTTGGGGCAACTGCGTTTTTCAACAGGTTGCCCTTTTTCGATTATGAGAATTGATTTGTTACATCCTTTACGGCGCATTTCGAGAGCAGTGAATATGCCTGCAGGACCTGCGCCAACGATAACAACATCATATTTCATTTAAAAGACTTCCTTTAAATTAGTTTTCGATTTTAACGCCTGAAGTTTTTCTCTTCTCAGCGAGTTCTTTCTGGATTTGAGGCTTCATATCGTCAATTTTGTAGAAGAACATGGGGATTGCGCAAAGAAGCATACTAACACCGGGAACAATGGAAACGAGAGAGAACATAGCAAAGTTCTGTGTTCTTGTAAGGTCTGTTGCCGCCATAACCGCTGTGGAAGAAAGCATCTGTGCAGGGTCAATGTCAATAAACATATACATTAAAACAATACCACAGGTTGCGAAGGCGTTGCCGAGCTTGTTAACAAAGCCCTGACAAGCGGCACCGAGAGCATTGTCACGGAAGCCTGTTTTGAGCTCCATAAAGTCAAGACAGTCGCAAATCATAGCGATTGAAATAACGTTAATAACACCCAAGGGGATGCAGGAAATGATAATGAAAGGAATACAAGCATAAAGGTTATTTGTAAACCAACCGATAAGAGTTGTGAAAATACTTGCACCAAAACCTAAAAGGCAGGTAAAGATAACAATCTTGCTGTATTTGAATTTCTTCATAAGAGCGGGCATAAAGAGCATTGCTCCGAACATACCAACAATAGCGCATACCTGGAAAATTGTTTTAATTGAAGAAACACTTGCATCAATAAGAGCGGTTCTTTCTGCAAGAGACATATCTGCAGTAAGCTCGGGTCCTATGTAGAAAGCATATCTTGCAACGTGGAGTGCTGCCGCTTGAACCATATATCTACCACTTGAGAGAACACCCATTGCAATAACAAGCATTAAGGGCTTGCAGGTGAAAATTCTCTTGATTGTGAGAGGCTGACCGGGTTCGCGTTTTTTGGGAGGAATAACAACTCTTTCTTTCACCTTAAAATAAGTTCTAACATAAAGAACAGAGCCGAGAACAACAGTTATAAGAGCAATAATAAGGTATTTCTGCTTGTTGAAAGCGAGAGGGTCAGAAGTGTCAAGGAATTTCGGAAGAGCAAGACCGCAAACAAGGAAAAGCACCTCGGGAATAGCTGAACCAACGCCGTTAACGGTTTTACCGATTGAAAGCACCTGGCTTCTTTCTTCGCTATTAGGAGTAAGGATGTTAGGAAGACCCCAGAAAGGAACGTCTGCCATTGTATAAAGCATACCCCAACCAACGTAAACGATTGCGGAATAAATCATTAAATAAGTTTTAGGTAAATCGGGGCTTAAATACATAAGCACTGTGAAAATAGCGATGGGCATTGTTGCATAAAGAATGTAGGGTTTCAATTTGCCGCGTTTTGTTGTGCGCTTGTCGGCAATTATACCCATAAGAGGGTCGTTAATAGCATCCCAAACTCGAGCAAGGAGCATAAGGAGCAAAACGAACATAAGAGGCAACTGAAGAATATTTACATAGTAGTCACTTATGTAGCTTGACATCATAGCGTAAATCATACCCTGACCTGCGCCACCGATGGCAAATGCCCACAATTCTTTTTTACTTAAGAATGTGTCTTGCATTTTTTCTTTAACTTTTTCCTTAGACATTTTCATTCCTCCATAACTATTGGAAAATATATAAAATTCAATTATTTGAATTTATATGCATAAAATAAATTTGCGGCTTCATCGGTATATTCACCGTTTTCTTTTTCAAGAATAAGAGGGGGACTAATTCTGAAACCGGGGGCAGAGCCTTTTTTACCCTCAACCATAACAAGACTCGGTTCTTTTCCGATTCTTTGAATAACCTCTCTCATTGATTTTGGCTCAATTTTGAATTTTCTCATAGCGGAGAAAATATCGGGAAGCCTTTCGGGACGTTGGCATATACAGAATCTACCACCGAATTTGAGAAGAAGCGCAGCGGCTTTTGCCGCATCTTCAAGAGTACAATTAAATTCGTGACGAGCATTTTTATAATCCTCGCCCTCGTTGACAATACCCGTACCAAGCTTTTTATAGGGAGGGTTAATGCTTACCAAATCATAATATTCGTTAGGCAAAACGCCTTTTAACTTTCTTAAATCGCAGTGAACAATATTAACCTTGTCAGCTAAATTGTTTTCTGAAAGAGTTTTGTTAAAAAGGTTAACTGCGCTTTCGGAAAGCTCAACTCCCGTAATCTCTTTGGGTTGAAAATCCCGAAGCCAAAGCATTGGTATAATTCCATTTCCTGTCCCCAAATCACAACATTTGTCTTTGTGTCGGGGAGCGCAAAAGTCTGCAAGTACAATAGCATCGGAAGTGAATATATGAGCATCGCTGACATATATTTTCATATCTTTTGCCAGAGCTTCTGTACGCTCTTTTCGTGATGCCAAAAAAACACCCCTTACGTTAAATATTGTACGTACTCATACAAATAACATTTTAACATAAGAAGTGCTGTTTTACAATGTGAAAAATGCGGCATAAATAGGTTTTGGTGGAATGCACAAAAAGGAACATCCTCTTTTGTGTACTTGTTTTTGTAGCGCGAAGCCTATCCCTCTTTTTTGTGAAAACAAAAAGGAGGGGTGGGCGTTTGTAAGCGCATCCTGTGGATGATACAGCGAACAAAAAGCCCTGGGCGCAATAAGAAGTATTGCGACGCGAACAGCGAGCAAGACGACTATATTGCAACCGGTTGACCGCGTTAGCGGTGGGTGGTACAAAATTCCAGATTGAAATGTCGATATACAAGCAAGCTTGTTCGATATATTTTGCTTCACAAAATTCGATATATTTCGCTTTGCTCAATTCGATATGATATAAATCCTTATTTACTCGTGCCAACGGCACATATCGAACCGCAGGTATATCGAATCGTCAGATATATCGAAAATCCGTCAGGATTTATATCGCTACAAAGTGCAAAGCACTTTGTATTACTCTTCCATCTGTTTCCCCAAAAACGCCGCCGCAACCTGAGCCAATTTGATTTCTGTGTCTGAGGGGAGGGTTCCGTTTTCGTTTTCAAGAAAAATTACCGCACCGCCAATGTCACCTGATGCAATAATAGGAAACGCCAATGCGGCAGAAACTTCAACATTATCAATGGGGTAGAATGTAGGAAGCCCTTTTTGCCTGATATAGTTTTCGCGGTTTTCCATTAACTCTTCCATTTCATGTGAAATGTGGCGTTCAAGTACATCCTTTTTGGCAATTCCTGAGGCGGAAACCACATGGTCACGGTCGGTAATAAGAACGGGCATTCCGGATGTTCTGCTGAGTACCTCCGAATATTGCCCGGAAAACTGCGAAATCTCACCCATAGGGGAGTACTTCTTAAAAATAACCTCCCCATCACTTGCGGTAAATATTTCCAATGGGTCGCCCTCTCTTATACGGAGAGTTCTCCTAATCTCTTTGGGAATAACAACCCTTCCCAAATCATCAATCCTTCTCACAATCCCAGTTGCTTTCATATATATCATTCTCCTTAATTTTTTGAAATGTTAATTCTATTATCTGTGTTTTAAGGGAATTTATACTGTGTGAATTTACTTTTTAGGTTGTTTGTGATATAATAATAAAAATAAAAAAACGAGGTGCAAGTATGGGTTGTTGGGGAATGGGTTTAACACAAAGCGACGAATATTGTGAAATTTATGAGCGATTTATGGAAGAATATGACGAGGGAAAACCCGTTGAAGATATTACAAAAGATATATTAGAAGATTATCTTGATGAATTTGAAGAAAATGATGGAGTATTGCATGATGTTTATTTTGCTTTAGGTAAAGCAGAATGGATGTGTGGAGGGATTTCTGATGCGATTTTTAATAGAATATCCGAAATTATCAAGAATGACGAGAATATTATTTTCTTAAGGGAATTGGAAGCAACAGAAGCTGATTTGAAAATAAGAAAAAAGAACCTTGAAAAATTTTTAAACGGTTTGAGTGTACCAAGAGAGAAAGCAAGAAAGCGAAAAATTCCTGAGAGCAAATATGTTCCTTGTGAGAAAGTTACATATCCTGCTTTGCCTAAAATTAAAATAGGTGATGTGTTTGCTTACAAATATAAAAATGGTTATCGTATTTTTACAATAGTCAGACGAGAAAAATTATACCAAAGACCAGCGGCATATACTTATGCCTGGAAAAAAGATTTCCCAAATATTCCTGAACTTGAGGAGTTGGAACAAGAGTATATTATTCCTCTTGGTTATTTTCTTGGCGATACTTTTCCTAATGAGGGGAATTATGTTTTGGTAGGTAATTCAACCGAAATAAAAAAACTGGGAACAATTTACCGTCCTGAAGTCATTAACCCAATTTGGAAACATGCAACTTTTGCTTTGGCTAAGCCAGATAACCTTGTTGAAGAATATCCAATAAATTTATGTCTGCCTTTGAATGAAGTTTATAAAAGAATTCACGATTTTAAAGAAAAAATCAGTAAAGAATGGAAATAATAGCAGAGTGAGTTTTCACTCTGCTATTACTCTTTTTACCAAACTATGTATCGCCCAG
Organism: Acutalibacteraceae bacterium; assembly: GCA_045542535.1. GTDB lineage: Bacteria > Bacillota > Clostridia > Oscillospirales > Acutalibacteraceae > DTU089. The sequence goes on from JAZQLF010000010.1 coordinate 111,381, forward strand.
CAAAACTTGTCGAAAACTGTCAATGTTGTATGTGAAGGCTCACCCTCACGAATACGAAGTGTCCTTCTAATCTCTTGGGGAATAACCACACGCCCCAAATCATCAATTCTTCTCACAATCCCAGTTGCTTTCATTATATATCATTCTCCTTAATTTTTTGAAATGTTAATTCTATTATCTGTAAAGAAAGGGGATTTATACTGTGTGAATTTACTTTTTGAGTAGGTTGTGATATTATAGCGATAGTTATTTATTTCAGGTGATTTGAATGAATAAATTAAATAAAGAATTATTAAAAACAAATATAGAAAAAATAGCTTTCTACGACTTTGAAAATAACAAGGTGTTTGGTTCGGCATATTGTGTTATCCAAGGTCAAGATGTGATTTATAAAAAATGTTTTGGCAACCTCTCTGTTGATAATACGGAACCTGTTACTGAAAACACAATATTCCGTATGGCTTCTATGACAAAGCCTGTTACGGCAGTGGCAACCCTTATTCTTGTAGAACGAGGATTACTCTCTCTGTCTGATAAAGTGAGCGAATATTTGCCTGAATTTAAAGATATTCATATCACTCAAATTACACAATCAGGCAGTTTGATAGATTTAGGTAAAGCCCAAAATGAAATTACTATTTGCAATCTGCTTACGCATACTTCTGCAATCGGTAGCGATCCTTTGAAGGAGGGTGAAATGACCGACGAAGATATGAAAACCCTTGATGATGCAGTTGAATTTTATTCAAGAATGGGTTTGGATTTTGAACCCGGAACAAAACAACAATATAGCCCAATCGGCGCTTTTAATGTGTTAGTGAAAATTATTGAGAAAGTGACTAAAACCGATTATCTGGAGTTTTTAAAACAAGAAATTTTTGAACCTTGCGGTATGACGAATACTACTTTTATTCTCACACAGGAGCAATGGAAAAAAACGATTGCTATGCACAATAGGGTTGATGGCAAAAATTGTGTTCAGGAAATGATTGAAAATCATGTTTTTTCCGTTTTTCCGTGTACACATTATCTGGGTGGAGCAGGATTGGTATCAACGCTTGCTGACTATTCAAGCTTTGCAAAAATGCTTTTAAATAAGGGGAAAACACCAACAAAACAGATTATCCGCGAGGATACATTCAGGTTGTTACATACGCCTTTTGTTTCCGAAGCTATAATGCCTGGGAGCGAAAGATGGGGTCTGGGTGTTCGGGTAATAGTCCGTGAAGATTATGAAAATTTACCGGAAGGAGCTTTCGGTTGGAGTGGGGCTTACGGTACGCATTTTTGGATTGACCCCAAAAACAATATTGCTGCTGTGTATATGAAAAATTCTCTTTTTGACGGTGGATCAGCAAATGAATCCGCACGTAATTTCGAAAAAGCGGTGAGAGATTCATTGATTTAGTAAAAATAAAGAGCGAGGTGAAATTCACCTCGCTTTATATTTTATTTATGGCTTTTTAATTGTAAAATTAATTCCTAATGCACCAACTGCTAAAACGAGAAGCATTATGAAAGGTGCGGTGTAAGAGCCTGTTGAGATTAATAAAGAGTTACTGAATGTTGCGATAAATGAAGCGATGATTAAATTAAAGTTTGTAAGACTGTAGTTTGTTGCGAAATATTTTGTGCCGTAGAAGGATGCGGTAAAAGCAGAAGTCATAGTGGGGCAGGAGCCGTATGAAAGGCCTGTAAGACAAAGACCCACAATGCAAAGAGGAAGAGAATTAACCTGAACAGCAACAAGTGTAAGTCCTGCTGCGAAAATTGTAAGAATGTTAGAGGCTAACATTGTTGTTTTTCTTCCGAGAGCGTCATAAACTGCACCTGTTAAAATACGACCGATACCGTTAAATACGGAAAGCACACCAACAAGGGTTGTAGCAAGAGCAGGTGCTGCATCAACAGAAATAACAAGGTCTCTTGCAAAGCTTATAACAGAGTTACCAACTGCAGTAATAAGCGCCATAAACACGAACGCACGCCAGAAGGTGAAGCTTTTAAGCATTTCCTTTGTTGAGAAATCGCGTGTTTCAAAGCATTCCTTTTGAACGGCTTTTTTCACTTTGGGTGAGGGGAGAACAGTTCCAGATGAAGGACGGCGAAGAATAAGTCCTGCAATAACAATAACAACTGCAACAACAATACCTAAAAGAATGTAAGCCTTGCTCCAACCCACATTTGAATTTTCGAATAATGCGCTTATAACATTACCTAATAAAAGTGTACTGATACCGAAGCCCATCATCAAACAGCCTGAGGAAAGTCCTTTTTTATCAGGGAACCAGGCATTAACTGTTGAAACAATTACGTTGTATGAAATACCGATACCCGTACCTGCTAAAATTGCGTAAGTTAAATATAAAAGGTAGGGGATTTCTGCATTTAAAAGACCCGTGGAAACGAAGCCGATACCAACCAATGCACCTGCAATAATGAGGGTGATTTTAGGACCGATTTTTTTGCAGATTAAACTGCCGAAAAACGCACCCAAGCAGAAAAAACACATTGTTAATGTAAAGTTGAATGCGAGAACAGAGTCGCTCCAATTAAATACGCTTTTAAAAGGAATTTTCAAAATTGACCAAGCGTATAAAACACCTGAAAAAAGCATAGAAAAAATGCCAACAGCAAGATATAGCCAACGTTTGTTTAACTGGGATTTTGTTGCCATAAAACCAGCCTCCAATAAAACAACAAAATAATTAACCCCAATTATATCACATTTAATTTACTTTTCAACAATCTTCTGTTAAAATGATTAAAAATATGAAATTAAAATCGGGTGAGAGAAATGTATAATAAAAAGCCTGAAATGATACTTTTTGATGTTGGGGGAACGCTTTTTAATGATGGTAAATGCATTCCTGAAAAAGGCTTTTCTGCCCTTCGTCTTGCGGCAGAGAATCCTGATATTACAGATGATGCAACCCTTTCATCCTATTGGAACGAATATACTGATGAGGTTTGCAAGGGGTTAAAATCCAAATCGGGTGTTAACTTAGATGCACCCTTATCTGCAATTATTAAATATGCAACAATGAATGCAGGGCTACATATAAATCTTCCTATGGCAGAGCAAGAGGAGCTTTTTGACTGCTATAATTCCACAAGAAACATTATAGATGGTGTTCCCGAGCTTTTCAAAGCTCTTGAAGATTTGAATATAAGATATGCCATAATAAGCAATAATGCAATGAGTGGCGAAGGTCTTGCTCTTTCCATTAAACGTTGGATTCCTACAATAAATCCCGAATTCTGCCTTACAAGTGCAGACTTAATGTTCACAAAGCCTTGTAAGAATATTTTTCTTGCGGCTGCCAGGTATGCCCATCTTGACCCAAAAGAATGTTGGTATTGCGGTGATGGGCGAATTCCCGATGTGGACGGTGCCAAAAACAGCGGTATGACACCCGTTCTTCTTGATGAAAAATCTGAAACACCCCTTGAATTTCGCACTGATGGCGGAGTAGGGGAATATATGACTGTTAATAATTGGAATGTTTTGAAAGAATATTTAGAGAAAATATAAACAAAGAACCTCGATGATTAAATTAATCACCGAGGTTCTTTGTGATTTTAAAATGAATTACATTTCGCCTTCGTGCTTTGAGGATTTTTTCTTATCAGGTGTCAAAGCAGTTTCACCGTTGAAATACATTGCAACTAAGCCTAAAATAACCATTATAGTTGAAATGTAAATAATGATAGGAAGGATTGTACCTTTAATAAAAGCGCAAATTGTAGCTGCTGTGTCACCGCCGATAATAAGAGCAGCAACATAGCCGAAGAATGTAAGACCGCCACCGAAAAGGGAGATCATAATTCCGTAACCGAAGATAGTTCTGAGAACAGATGCAATTTTTTTACATACATTTTTCATTTTGCTACCTCCTTATAAGCCTAATATGGGAAGCCATCCCATAAGAACTACAACCTCAAGAATAAACTGGGCAGCAACCCACCACATATTATTCTTGAATGTCTTACTGAAATCTGATTCTGCAAGAGTCATACCTGCATACATACCAAGTCCGAGAGGGGGAGTGATACCGCACATAACACCGCAGATACAAGGAAGCATTGCGGCAACGAGCAAGGGTTCGCAACCAACCTGTGCAAGAACCGTAATGAACATAGGTCCGAAAATAACAACCAGAGAGGAACCGGGAATAAGCATACCCATAAAGCAGGTAATTAAGCAAACTGCAATAACAGTACCAAACTTACCGAAGTCCCAAGCGGTGATGATAGCACCCATTTCTTCAGAAACATTGAGGTCACTAAACAATGAACCAACCATATAACCGAATACACAAACACCGATTGAGGGAGCGATTGTTTTTACACCATCTGCAAACATTTTTGCGATGGAATTGATTTTAACAACCTTTTTATCTTTTGCAATAAGGCAGGTGTAAATTGAAGCAAGACCACCAATAAAGAGAAGAATGGAGCTTGAAAGAGCCTTTGCACCATCTGCGCCAAGACGCTCTGTGAAGAAAGTGTCTTTGAAGAGGTAATCAAGAATAAAGGGAAGGAGAATGATTACGGGAATCAATAAGCCCTGCCAACCGCTTTTGAGAGTTGATTTAAGGTCGGGAAGATCTTCTTTTGCCATAGGCTTTACTTTATAGTATTTGCAGAAGCCCCAAACCATAGCAATTCTCTGAATGATAAACCAAATTGATATACCCCAAAGAACAATCCAGAACTGACCTGTTGTAATGTTAAGGTTGGGGTAAAGTGCAGCAAAAGCACCCATAGCCGCAACAATATTTGATGAAGGGGGAATCATATTGCCCATATAGCTTGCGTTGCTTTCAATGTTAGCAGCAAGTTCAGCAGGGAAGCCTGATTTCTTCATAGCGGGAATTGTAATTGCGCCTGTTGCCATAACGTTACCGGGACCGGAGCCGGAGAGCGCACCCATAAATGAGCTTGCAACAACTGCGGCATAACCTGCACCACCGGTTAATCTACCTACAAGAGAAAGAATAACAGCAATACAGCTATCAATAATTTTCGTTTTAGTTAACAAAATGGACATGGAAACAAAGGCTACCATTGAATATAAAAGCGAGGTAGACAATGCATCGTTAATGTAACCCCAGACATTACCCCAGGTACCTGTGACTGTAAGTAAAACCAGGAAGCTTAATAAAACTGCTTCGTAAACAGGACGTTTTACAAACATAAACCACACGATAATAACCGCGAGCATAATGCCAAGGTAAATTAAACAATCAGGCATTTTGTTTTCTCCTTTCTTTTGAGTGAATGAATCAACTTACATAAAACCTTTTGGTTATAGGTTTTATTTCGTTTCGGTTATATTATACTTTCTTTTTTACTTTTGTCAACAGTTTTTTGAAAAATGAAAATATTTATCATTTTTTCTTGTTTTTACTTGAAAAATTTAAAATGTACGAGTATTATGTAGGTGGTCAAATCAATTATTTTTTACTTTTCAGGAGAAAAATAATGAATAAAAAACAAATGCAATATGTTATTGAACTTTCCGAGGATTTGAATTTTTCCGTTGTTGCGGAAAAATTGGGGATTTCTCAACCTGCCTTGAGTAAACAGATATTATCTTTGGAAAAAGAGCTTGATGTTAAGCTCTTTGACCGCAGTAATAATCCAATGACTTTAACTGCAGCAGGTGAGCATTTTGTAGCTGAGGCTAAAAAACTTATATATAAAGAAGACCAGCTTATTCGCTCTATGGAAGACTATAAATCAGGAAAGCTCGGTAAACTTGAAATCGGTATTTCACCATTCAGAAGTCTTTATCTTATACCCCATATAGTAAAGAGGGTTAAAGAAAGGTTTCCCGGTGTAACAGTTGTCCTTCATGAAGAGGGGAGCGACTTGCTCCGTAAAAATGCTGCAGATGGAAAATACGATTTTGCCGTTGTAAACCTTCCTGTTGATGAATCTGTTTTAGATGTTACACTTATTGAAGCGGATACTTTGGTTCTTGCAGTTCCCGAAAAGCTTTCGGAAAATCTCCCCAAATCCTCAAAAGGCGATATTCCTGAAATTGATTTAAAGAAATGTGAAAACCTTCCTTTTGTTGTTGTAAGTCCTTTGCAGGAAATGCGTCAGCTTTTTGATAAGCTTTGCGCTGAAGCGGAGTTTACTCCCGATGTTGCAATGGAGGTTGTGGGGGTTAGTACGGCTTGGTCAATGGCTCGTGCAGGAGTGGGTGCAACTCTTTTGCCCTTGCAGTTTGTAAAGAATTTCGATTTTGATGAAAGCATTTCTTTATATGCTTTGAAAAATTGTCAGTATTCCCGACAACCTGCCATTGTTACAAGAAGAGGTCAGTATATTTCCGAATATGCTAAGTTCGCTATTGAATTAATGACACAAAAGAATATATAAGAAAATCACACCTACCGATTCAGTAGGTGTGATTTTTTATTAAAGATTATTTAAAATGTTAAGAACGCATCTGAGCTCTTCCGGTTGAACCTTTTCAACAGGGGTGTTGTTTATTACGCAGTCTGCAAAATAACGGATTTCGTTTGCATAGGCGTTGCTCTTGGGAAGATTGATGTCACCTGTTTCGCCCTCTGCTTCTTCAGAAAGGTCGATTTTCTTATCATCTCTCAAATGAATAAGCATTTTGCCATTTTCATTAGCAACAACCGCGTCTTCAAATTGGAAACGGAATTCTGCAGTGAAGGGGTAGCTTGTTGCGTACCAGGATGCTTCGGAATTAATCTGGAAATCGCCGAAATCATAGCTGATGCTGATGAAATCCTGGTCGGGAAGCTTTGAGCGATATTGATGAGCAACCTTGGGCATACCGAAAGCATAAACCATAAAATCAAGGTCGTGAATATGTAAATCAAAAGGAACAAGACCGCTACGCTTTTCGTCCATCATCCAACCGTCCCAGCTCCATCTGGGGTAGCAACCGAGTCTTGTCATTGTACCGGAAAGAAGCTTACCGTATTTCTTTGTTTCGTAAATTTCTTTAAGAAGCTCGTATTCGGGCCAGAAGCGGAGAACCTGAGCAACCATAAATTTAACATTGTTTTTCTCTGCGGTTTTATAAACTCTGTCAATGTCTTCTTCCTTTAAAGAAATGGGTTTTTCAGTAATAACATTGATACCGCGCTCCATTGCTTTAACTGCAAAATCCGCGTGAAGATATGTAGGAAGACAAATGTCAATAATATCAAATTCTTCGTTTTCAAGCATTTCGTCAAAATCTGAGTAGCGATGCTTGTCTGGGAATTTTTCCATTCTTTCGGGGCGGATGTCACACATTGCAATAAGCTCTGCATCCTCCATATTTTCCCAAGCTGAAATGTGGGAGTGGCTTATACCGCCAACACCAACAAGACCGATTTTTAACATAAAAAGACCTCCAATAAGGAAAAGTATAAATTGATTTTATCACAATAACATAAAAATACAAGAACAATTTAATAGATTAAATAAGTTTTTACTGCATTTTTGAATTTTTCCAATTCTGCCTTTTGTATTTTTATATATTGGTACGGGTCAAAATCCTTTTCGTATATTTTCTTTGTTCCTGCGAGATTTCCTAAATGCTCCGAGAATTCAATTTTATCAGGGAATAACTCTCTTATTGCTTTTATAAGCTGTAATCCCGTTTCAAACATATTTACATTGTTTTTATCTTGTATTTTTATTTCTATACCGTTGCATTTTACATCCTCATAGTCGCTGAAAGTAGGTGTAAAGGTGCAGGGGAGAAACTCCAATCCCTCAAATGCCGCTTTTTCTTCATTTGATAATGAGTTTAAATATTCAATCACCTTTGAAGATTCTAACCAAGGTGCGCCGAATATTTCAAACGGTTTTTCTGTTCCGCGACCCTCTGAAAGATTCGTTCCCTCAAAAAGACAAGTTCCTGCATACAGAAATAGTGCGTCTATATTTCTCATATTGGGCGACGGGGGAATAAAGGTTAAATCCGTGTCCTCAAACAACAGCGCTCTTGTTAAACCCTGGCAAGTGATAATTTTAATATCAGCACTGATATTTAAAACATCATTGTACCACAATGCAATTTCACCGATTGTCATACCTGTAACGGTCGGTTGACCTGCAACTCTTCCGACCTCTGAAATACAATCATTTTCCAATAAATTCCCCTCAACTCTTAAACAACCGAGGGGATTTATTCTGTCAAGAATGATTAATTCGGTATTTGTTTTCTTGCATAAATAAAGAGCATCTAAAAGAGTATATTGATATGTATAATATCTTGTTCCTATGTCCTGAAAATCAAACAAAACCGCATCCAATGTTTTGAAAACTTCTTCTGCTTTATTCAAGGCTTCACTACCGCCGAAAAGGTCGTAAACGGAGACACCTGTTTCACTTTCTTTGAAAACCTCGCTATCAAAACCGCCTGCTTGTTTTTTTGTATTAAAGCCGTGTTCACCGCTGAACAAAGCGCAAAGGTTATAAAGCTCGTTTACCCTTGCGGCGGTTGTTTTACCGTCTCTTGTAAGAGCGCAGGAATTAGAGATTAAACCCAACCTTTTTCCCGAAAGCAAATCTTTGGCTTTTAATGTGTGGAGTAAATCACAACCGTTAAAAACTTTGTGTTTCAAAAAATCACCTTTTAGTAAATTTGAATTAATTTTAGCATTGTATATGGGAAAAATCAAGGTGGTAATTCGTCAAATTAAACAAAATTCTGTCACTGTAAGCAAAAATACTTTACAAGAAGCATAATATACTATAAAATATACTTAACCGAATATACGGTGAACCAATATTTCAATAAAGGGAGGCTTATTTATGGTAGATGCTAACAAATTGCCGTTATTGCTGTTAGATAACAGTAGTATGATGTCTGTTCTTAATGAGGGTCAGTTCAAATGCTACAATATTTCATTTGAAGAGGCTAAACACATTCTTGAAATTTTTGATGAAGACGAATATATCAAATGCTTTACTAATGCGGACATTGAATCAGTAATGTTCGAGCAGTTGGGTATCAAAAAACGTAATTTTGAATACAAAAGCATCCGTAATATGCGTCCCGGTCAGAATGCAATTGTTTTCAAGCTTTATCGTACACCCTCTGAAACCAATCCCGTTATCCAGGCAGACGATGGGGTAGAGGCTAAAAAGATAATGAATGTGTACGCATATTGCCAGTATCTTGTCAGAATTGAATAATTAATATATAATATCAAACTGTTGCAGTTTTTCTGCAACAGTTTTGATTTGAGGTTTTGTTTTGAAAGTTATAATCGCTTGTTTGAATTCAAAATATATTCACGCTTCCCTTGCTCCCTGGTGTTTGCTTTCGGGGGTCAGGGCTTATTCTGCTTTGCCCGTTGAAGTAAAAGTTATGGAAAGCACAATTAACAGCGATATCAACGCTTTTGCAGAGCAGATTATAAATGAAAAGCCCGATATCGTTTCTTTTTCATCATATATCTGGAATATCGAAAAGACTTTGGAGCTTTGCAAAATATTAAAAGAAAAAATAAATTGCACAATAATTCTTGGCGGTCCTGAGGTTTCTTATAGGGCAATAGATGTTTTAGAAAACTATTCCTTTGTTGATTTTGTTCTTTCAGGTGAAGGCGAAAAGAGCTTCCCTTTATTCCTTGATACCTATTCAAATAAAGATGATTTGAAAAAAGTCAGCGGGCTTTCTTTCAGAGAAAAAGGCGATATAATCTCAGTACCAGAGGAAGAGTGTACTGAAACTCCACCGTCACCTTATAATAATGAGTTTTTTGATAATCTTAAAGGCAGAATTTCATATATTGAAACAAGTAGGGGATGCCCGTACAGATGTGCGTTTTGTCTTTCGGGCAGATGCTCACCCTTAAGATTTTTCGATATAGAACAAGTAAAAACTGATATTTTAAAGCTTGCAGTCAGTGGCACTAAAACAATTAAATTCGTTGACCGCACCTTTAACGCAAAAGCAGACAGAGCAAATGAGATTTTGGAATTTATACTCTCGAATTACGGCACCAAAATTCCCGAGGGAACTTGCTTCCATTTTGAGATAGCAGGGGACATTCTTAAAGAAAGCACAATGGAAATACTTTCAACTGCGCCAAAAGGTGTTTTTCAGCTTGAAATCGGAATGCAATCCTTCAATGAAGAAACCCTTAAAGCAATTAACCGAAAAACAGATACAAAAAAGCTTATAGAAAATATTAAAAAACTTATCTCTTTCGGCAATATGCATATTCATATTGATTTAATTGCAGGGTTGACAGGGGAAGATATAAAGTGCTTTGAACGAAGCTTTGATATCGGGTACTCTCTTAAAGCAAATATGCTTCAGATGGGCTTTTTAAAGCTTCTTTATGGGGCGGATATGAGGGAAAATAGTGAGAAATACCCTTGCGAGTTTAAAGAAAATCCGCCCTACGAAGTAACTTCAACCCCTTGGCTTACAAATGAAGAAATTGGAAGACTCAAAAAATGCGAAGATGCTCTTGAAAGAATGTATAATAGCGGTCGTTTCCTTTTCACTCTCGAATATCTTTTGACCGAATGTAACTTTACACCATTCAGATTATTTATGGATTTTGGTAACGAAATAGACGGCAATAAAATGAGTCTTTCTGATTATGCGGCTCATATATATTACTATTTTAAAGATTTTGCCGACCCTGAACGACTTCGTGAAACAGTTATTTGCGATTTACTTTCCTGCTCTTCAGCCCTTCAGATTCCTGAACTTTTAAAAAGAAAAGACCCTCTTTATAAGAAGGTCAAAAAGCATTTTGCAGAGAATAGTGATGAGCTTAATAAAATAGCTATTCTTTATAAAAGCGAAAAGGTTTTTGTTGTTAACCAAAGAAGTCAAAAGGATTTCAGCGGAAGATATGAAGGTAAGTTTTACGATTTAAAAGATTTCATAGATTAAAAAAACGGGTTCACATTGTACTTTCCGCAATGTGAACCCGTTTATTATTTTATTTTGCTACAGGAACATTAATTTCCAAATCAGTTAAGGGGAATGAACAGCAGGGGTGAATACAATTGAACTTGTAATCGGCAAGTCTGCGATATTCAAGATGCTTCGGAACATAAACCTTACCTGAAATAAGATGGGAATGGCAGAAACCGCATTCACCGCTACGGCAACGGGTAGGTGCTGCGATACCGTTCTTTTCAAGAATCTGAACAACGGAATCTGTGGATTTACCCTCAACAGTATAGGTTTTATCTTGAATTGTAACCTTGATTTTTACTGTTTCGGGAATACCTGCAGGGTAGTCCTCTTGTGTCTGAGGATTATGGAATTCACCGAACATTTCGTGACGAACATATTTCTTAGGAAGATTTAATTTCTCTAATTCCTTATCAACAAATTCATACATCTGCTGAGGACCGCAAAGGAAAACAGAATATGCTTCATTTTCGGGAGCGTATTTTTTGATTAAATCTGCAGTAATAAAGCCTTTTTCTGTTCCTTCGGGAGCATTTTCGTCATCGCTTAAAACATGAACAACCTTGATTTTGTCGCTCTTTTTCTGAAGTTCATCCAATTCCTCGCGGAAGAGAATGTTGTCATAGCTTCTGCTACCATAAAGAAGAGTCATCTGGAAATCCTCGTCACCGTCACAAATAGCGTTAGCCATTGAAATGAAAGGTGTGATACCGCTACCACCAGCAAGGCAGATAACTTTCTCGGCATCTCTTAAGGGTTGATATTCAAAATTACCTGAAGGTGCAGAAACCTCAACGGATGTACCAACTGCCCAATTATCAAAAATGTATTGGGACATTAAACCGCCCTCAACAAGCTTGATTGTAAGCACATATTTGCCTTCAAGGGAATCCTTGGGGGAAGAGGAAATAGAATAACCTCTTGTTACAGGCATACCCTCAATAGTTTCGAAAACAGTAAGGTATTTACCTGCACCAAACCAAGCAAGAGCAGTTGTGCCTTTATCAGTATCGGGAACAAGAGTGAAGCTCTTGCAGTCTGCGCCGCGTTCTTTGATTTCAGCAATTTTAAGATACTGTCTTTTGGGGTGAAGTGCCTTTGCAATAACAGTTGCCTGGTCAGAAACGGGTTTGAGGTCTGAATTTGCATTCTGGAATCTCTCTTGACGAGCGGAGAGCATCGGGAAGAATTTCTTTGCACTTAATTTTTTGATATTAGCCATTTTATTTGCCCTCCTTCTTTAATGCTTTAACAACAATTCCGGCAGCTTTTTCGCCTGTATAATAAGCGCAACCGTAGCCATCCCCGCGTTCTTGTGATGCGCCGCAGAAATAGAAATTGTCAAAAGGTTGGTCGTTAAGATATTGAACTGTTCTTGGAATCATGCTGTCCCATTTTTCAAGCATATAGCCGTAGGGTGTTCCTTCTGGTGTGTTAAGGTAACGGCAGAATGTTGGGGGAAGAGCAATTTCAATTTCTTCAATATAAGGTGTAATAGAAATGTTGAGCGCCTTTTCGCAGGTTTCAATCATATCCTTTGCAACCTTGGTTTTGAATTTCTTGTAATCCTCGGGTTTAATATCTTTCATAACATCCCCGAAAGTCATTGTTGTAAGGAACAACTGGCTTGTACCTTCGGGAGTACAATCGGGAATAATTTCGTTAAGACAGTTGATAATGCAGTAACCGCTGAAGAAGTTCTGCACAGCTTCATACTGTTTGTCAGAATCAGAATCAGGTGCAATAAATGTTGAATAGTCCTTGATACCTAATTCTTCTATTGTTTTGTTCATACCAAGATATACTGTTGTAAGAGCACAAGCAGTTTTTCTTGCATTGAGCATTTTGCGTTGCATTTCAGGAACATCTTTTTCTGCAAAAAGGTCATTCCAAACCTTGTTGGGTGAGGAGTTGCATATGAAATATTTACCAAACACTTCTTTGTTGCCGTTGATAACAACACCTGCAGGTTTGCCGTCTTTCATAAGAACTTTTGTTACCTCGGAGTTGTACCAAATATCGCCACCTGCATCACGGATTACCTTATCAAGAGCAAGGCTCATTTCGTGGCTACGGAGCTTAGGTACACCTGTTCCGAATTCAACATAACTGTGAAGAACAGTCATATAGTAAAGGAAGTCGAACTGTGAGGCAGGGGAGCCCATATAACACCAATATGTATTGAAGATGTCCTGTGCCTTTTTGGGCATACCAAGTGCATCAAGACCTTCTTTAATTGTATGAGAAACCATTCTTAAAATGTTGGGCATATCCTTGAAGCTTCCCGGTAATTTTTTAGGATCATCGAGGGCGTTGAATGCTACAAACAGTCTTTCGCTGAGTCTGAATGCTTCCATACAGCTTTCGTAAGAACCGGGAACAAGCTCATCAAGCTTCTCTGCAAATTCCTTTAAGCCTACAGGCATACGGGCATCAACAGTTACCCACTGACCATCTTCGTTAAGGAATGCATCTTCGTCACCCTCTTTTGCAGGGACAACAAGACGGAATGTTGAATTATGGGTGTACCAATCAACATCACCACCCATACGTTTGAACATATCTTCAACCTGTCCTTTTTTGTCAGGAGCACCAACACCACAAAGCTCGTGGAGCGAGGGTTCAAATTCAAAGCGACCTCTTACAAAAGAGGAAGCAGAACCACCAGGGATGTTGTGTCTTTCAAGCAAAAGGGTTGAAAGACCTGCTTTCGCACAGGTTGCAGCTGCCGCAAGACCGCCGTTACCTGCACCGATAACAACTACATCATAAGTTTTCATTTATTTAACCTCCATTTCGGATGTTTGATTTATAGGGTTAGTTTATTTTAGCATATATGAAAAGGTAAATCAATGAAAATTACACACCGAAAATAACATAATCTTTATCTGTTCGACCTTTAGCTAAATAATCACTTTTTGTTAAACCATTTTTATTGTTTTTATAGGCTTTCAATATCTCTCTGCTCATGTTGGTTAAATCATCTCGTTCAAGAGCTTCATCAATATTTAATAACAAAATCTCGCTGTTTTCATATCCGTCAGAGGTGGGCGTGCCTGAATTGTATTCCATTGTGAAAACCGCACACCATTGTTCGCTTTTAAATTGCATTGAAAACAAGTCTTTAGCTTTGCATTTAACACTTGTTTCTTCAAAAATCTCTCGTTCAATTGCAAAAGTTGGCAATTCATTTTCCTTTACATATCCACCAGGCAAAAGAATTCTGTCCTTTGCGGTGCCGTAGGTATGCCTTACTAACAAAACTTTGTTATCAATTTCTACTATACCGCAAACGGCAAAGTTCGAGGCGTTTTTATTTTCTTTTTTCTTAAATATACTCATTTGCTGTTCTCCTTAGCGGTGGTGATGGAGGCAATTAATATTTTCTTTATTTCGATGCACTGTTCTTGTATATCATTATTATTGTAATATCCACCATCTAATAAAAGTTCTATCCAATATTCTGTTTCATAGCATTCTTTTAAAGCAATTTGTAGTTTTGAAATAAAATCAGCTCTTCCATGTGCATAAAAAGCTTCTCTGATATTTGCACCAATACTTGTACCTGAACGAATAAATTGATTAATTAGCACTGGTTCGCATTTAGTTGCTCTTAATTGCTTGCATATACTTAAAACATTTAGAGAAAAAGCCTTGGATTTGTTGATTAAAGGGCTGTCTTTCATAACTAAAACCACCTCTCGTAAAAAATATAATAACACGATAATTTAAAGTTTACAATATACCTCTTCACTATTCACTCTTACTTCTTACTTGAAATTCCGTACACGCAAAATGTTTTAGTGAAGAGTGAATAGTTAATAGTGAATAAGTAAAAATTCCGCACACTTGCGTGTACGGAATTTTTTGGCAGGGATGGCGAGATTCGAACTCACGCATGACGGAGTCAAAGTCCGTTGCCTTACCGCTTGGCTACATCCCTAAATATTCATTTATATATAAAAATGGGGTGGATGATCGGAATCGAACCGACGACCTCCAGGGCCACAACCTGGCACTCTAACCAACTGAGCTACATCCACCATAACATATAAAATTGGCACGGTTGGAGGGATTCGAACCCCCGACCTACTGCTTAGAAGGCAGTTGCTCTATCCAACTGAGCTACAACCGCGCATTGTGGAGCGGGTGATGGGAATCGAACCCACACGACCAGCTTGGAAGGCTGGGATTCTACCATTGAACTACACCCGCGTGCTGTCACAACAACCGATATTTTATCACAACACTATATTCTTGTCAAGGTTATTTTTTGAAAATATCGGTAAATTTTTATACAAATTTACCGATACAATAATCTTTTTCGGAATCAATAATTTCCACCGTTAAAAATTCGCCCTTGCAAAGCTTGTTGCCGAAAACTTTAACAGGGGTATAGTTTTCAGTATAACCCTCGCAGAAATCCTCTTTTTCGGTTTCAAATAATACTTCAACTGTTTTGCCAACTTGTTTTTTCAAAAACTCTTCGCGTATTTTTTCTGTGATTTCCGAAAGCTTTGATGCTCTATCTTCTTTAACAGCCTTTGTAAGTTGTTCCATTTTTGCCGCTCTTGTTCCTTCGCGGACGGAATAAGGGAATACGTGAACCT
Source organism: Acutalibacteraceae bacterium (assembly GCA_045542535.1). GTDB lineage: Bacteria > Bacillota > Clostridia > Oscillospirales > Acutalibacteraceae > DTU089. The sequence continues at coordinate 126,918 of JAZQLF010000010.1, forward strand.
TTTCAAAACCGATTCTTTTTACAAATTCAACTGTGATGTTAAAATCTTCTTCTGTTTCTGTGGGGAAGCCAACAAGAACATCTGTTGTAATTGTAGCATCGGGGAATGTTTCTCTTAATTTATTTGCCAGGTTCTCATATTCTTGCGCGGAATAATGTCTGTTCATAGCCTTTAATACGCTATCGCAACCGCTTTGAACAGAAATGTGGAATTGAGGACAGAGCTTGGTGATTGTTTTTAGTCCTGCTATCATTTCGTCTGTTATATGGTCAGGCTCAAGAGAGCCAAGGCGTACTCTTTTAATACCATCATATTTCTCTGCAAGGCGCAATGCATCAGGGAGAGAATAAGGCGTGTTTTTGCCGTAATCAGAAAGATTTATACCAACAAAAACAATTTCCTTGTAGCCGTTTTCAGAAAGTGCTTTCAGTTCTTTGTCAATGTCTTCGAGGAATTTGGAACGAGAGCGACCTCTTGCAGTGGGAATAAGGCAGTAAGAACAAAATCTGTCACAACCGTCCTGGATTTTTAAAAATGCTCTTGTATGACCGTCGAAACGGCTTATTCCGCAACCAACAAATTCGTCGCCGGTTAAATGCTCGATTCTTTTTTCAACAGGGGAATGGTTAATCAGATATTCTTCAAGAGCATCAGCAATGTAAATATTGCTTCTGTTACCCATAAAAATATCTACTTCGGGTAAATCCACTTTGATGTGTGGCTCTGCTTGAGAAGCGCAACCAGTGAGAATGATTATATTATTGGGATTCTGCTTTTTTAACTTTCTGATAATTTGTCTTGTTTTTCTTACACTTTCAGCTGTAACTGTGCATGAGTTAATAACTGCAACATCTGCATCTGTTGCATTATATATAATAGTATAACCTTTTTTTTCTAAAAGTTCGCTCATTTCCTGAGTTTCGTATTGGTTGACCTTGCAACCTAAAGTGTAAAAAAATACTTTCATTTTCAACCTCAAAAATAAATCACTCCCGAATTTCTTCGGGAGTGAAATTATATCATAGATATGAAATAAGTGCAAGTGTGTACTTAGCCGGGGAAAGGACCTGTTTGAGAAATATCTGAGAATCCGTTGCCGCCGAATACTTCATAAATTGTATCATCAACAAATTTAGCAATAGCTCCGAGTACATTCATCATTGTATCGTCTTCAGCTTCGCCTTCCTGACCAACTCTGCGAAGAGCATTGAGGAGTCTGTCTGAAACTGCTTCTGCTTCTGTAGGTTCGCAGATTGTGTTCTGGAGAAGAGCCTGTGCTTCGTCGTAAGCAGCCTGGAGCTCGATGAGGTCTTCTTCTGCGTACATTGACTTATCTTCTGCGTTGAGAACTTCTTCTGCTTCTTCAAGATACCAACGAGTGATATTCTTTGTGTTACGGTTTCCGTTAAACTGAGGATATGCATCGGACATATCATTAACAGATTTAATTTCACCTGTAATAAGCTTACCGATAAGAGTGATGATTACGTCGTTTCTACCAACTTCGTGGTGCTGACCTTCGAAGAGCCATACATTTTCAGGGAAAAGACAAGTTGAAACGTCAACGCTTCCGTCGGGAGAGATGATAGCGCCATCAGCGAAAAGAATTTCGTCGGGAAGAATTTCGCCTGCAGGAGCATATGTAGCGCCGAGAGATGTTGAGTCGATATCGATAATAGCGTCACTGTTTGTTGTAAGTGAGGATTTCATTGCTGCAAAGAAGCAGTAATCCTGTGCGCTGTAATCAAGACCATAACCAACAACATTATGTACGAGTTTGCCGTCATTCATAAGTTCGGTTAAGTTTTCGTCAAGATTAAGAGCTGCTGTGTGGAAAGCGTCAAGCTTAGGTGCAAGCTTTGCATATTCTTCATCTTCCCAAATGAAGTTGTATTTTTCTTTTGCATCGTCAAAACGATCTGCAGGAATCATTGCCCAGAACTGAGGACAGTTGAGCATTAATGAATCAAGAATACCATCAACTGCTGCAGTAAGAATTGTGTAGACTACCTGTTTGGGGAATATCTTGAGAGCGATGTTAATGAGATAACCAAGAGCAGGATTACCTGATGTTTCTTCCATAATCATAGGAACATATTCATGGAAGAAGAATTCATCTTCAAGGTTCCAGTTTCTGAGGTAGAAGTCACCCATAACGTCTGTACCCTGGAGACAGGAAACAACGTTAACTACGCGGTTAACATCGGGGTAGCCTGTACCTTTCATGTTTTCAAGGTAAGCTGTAAGGATTGTACCACCGAGAGAAATTGTAACGATGTTAACTTTATCTACGCCTTTAGCTGCCTTAACGCCCTGAATGTAATCATCAAGACCTTCAGCGGATTTCATGGGGTCGCCGATAAGGGGGAAAGCGTAAAGATAAAGGTTATCTTCGCCAACTTCATCCTTAATCGATTTCATAGGAATCATTCTGTAGAAATAATCTCTGTCGTCCTGAGTCATTTCTGCAACAGATGCGGGAGTAACGCCATCTTCTTTTACATAAGAGATTGTTTTAAGATTGTTGATGGGGTTACCGCTCTTATCGCTGGACTGAATAGCGAAAAGCTGCATAACTGTGTTATAAACGCCTTCTGCAAGCTTGCCGTCAGCATCTGTCTGAGTAATGAGAGATGCTGCAAGGGGAGCAGCGAGGTTGTTGATAACAACGGGAAGGATTTGTGATGAGTCAAGAATAAGAAGACCACCAGAAAGCTCTTCACCGTTTGCATTAACAGCAGGGTCGCCGTTTTCATCAGCAAGGTAAGAGATGGACTGGCTGATACCGGGGATGATAACTGTGGGGTAAATCACATCATCTTTCTGAGTTGCAGTTCCGCTAGTGGATGCTGCGGTGGGTTCAGCATAGAACATCTCGGGATTAGCCTCCATATATTCGATTGCTTCTTCAACGCTGTTTGCGTTGACAACAGTTGAACCATCGGAACCGATAGTAACTGTATTTGCGATTGCCATACAAGCAATAGCAACTGCGCCGACGCTTATCACTGAAAATACCATAACAAGTGATAAAACAACGGCAAGTACACGTTTGCATGTCTTTTTCATAGAAAAAGTTCCTCCTTAGGTTTTTATACGAAATATAATATAACATAATTTACTAAAAAAAACAATATTATGTTAATATTAATTTTAAACAAATTACATTGGCAATATTTGTTGACTTTAACACTAAAATTATATATAATCAAGACAATATCTTACACACAGGCGATTATTCGTCGGAAAGGGTAGTTATGATTAATTTTCTCACCGCCTACATAGCGGCAATTATTTTTGTTTTCGGAACGGTAATCGGTAGTTTCCTTAATGTGTTGATTTACAGATTGCCTATCGGTATGGATTTTAAAAAAGGTAATTCTATTTGTACAAGTTGTAAGCATCAGCTTAATTGGAAAGACCTTTTTCCGCTTTTTAGCTGGATTTTTTTAGGTGGTAAGTGCAGATATTGCAAAGCACCTATTTCTCCCAGATACCCCATCGTTGAGGCTCTTAACGGAACTGCTTATGTTCTTGTTTATTTGTTCCTTTGCGGCGGTTATGCTATTGAAGGTTTGAGCTTAAAGCTTGTGGGCTATATGATAATGATGTCTGCCCTTATTGTTGTTTCATGGGTTGATTTCGAGCATCAGATTATTCCCGATTCAATGTGGATTGCAATTTTTGTTGGCGGTCTTTTCATTGTTGGTGATGCTCTTGTAAAAGGAACATTTACAAAAGAGTGGATTATCTCCAAGATTATCGGACTTTTTGCAGTATCAGGCTTGTTCTTTATTATTGCTCTCGTAACTGGTGGCAGAGCTATGGGTGGCGGAGATATAAAGCTTATGGCAGCTGTGGGCTTCGTTCTCGGTTGGAAAGCAGTTTTAATTGCTTTGTTTATGAGTGCGCTTCTCGGTGTATTCTTCTCAATTGGCAGAAAGCTCGTAAGCAAAAAGGAAATGAAAGGTGTTATTCCTTTCGGTCCGTTTCTTGCAATGGCATCTGCAATTTGCGCCTTTGTAGGCGAACAGATTTTTGATGCTTATTTAGGCTTGTTTTAATTAAATTTTTTACATTAAACTCCCTTACCATGCATATATTGATGTGGTAAAGGAGTTGTGTTTATGTTTGTGGTTTCTGTTTCAAAAAATAAAATCAAAAAAGCGGTTCTGACAGCTGTGGCAGTGGTTATTTTAAGTTTAGCTTTGGTTTTTTTGATTAAATACATCGGTTCATTTCAATCCGCCCAGACAAGTACAGAAATATCGCTTTCTGCAGCTGACGAGGAAGCTTTATTGCAGTTCGTTTCCCTTTGCGGATGGGAAGTTGATGAAGAACCTGTTGAGGTACGCGAAGTTGTAATACCCGAGGTGTTTGACGATGTGTATAATAACTACAATAAAATACAGTTGTCGCAAGGTTTTAATTTAGAAAAATATGCAGGTCAAAGAGTTAAAAGGTGGACATATATTATAAGGAATTACCCTGATACAGCTCCTGCGGATGATTATATAAGATTGAATATTCTTGTCAGCGACGGTGTTATAATCGGTGGAGATGTCTGCTCGGTAAAGCTTGATGGTTTTATGCACGGATTTTACAAGGAATAGAGGTGCGTTCGGTGAAGAAGGAAAGGCTTGATAAACTTATAGCTTCTCAAGGTCTTTTGTCCCGTAATGATGTTAAGAATATGGTCAAACGGGGAGATGTGTCTGTAAACGGAATAGTTGTAAAAGATAGTTCCGTAAAAGTTTCCTATGAGGATGATATAAAAATCAAAGGTGAAAGTCTTTCACAAACAGAGTTTACTTATATAATGCTCAATAAACCTAAAGGTGTAGTCAGCGCGTCGGAAGATAAACGTGATAAAACAGTTGTTGACATTTTGCCGGACGAGCTGAAAAGAAAGAATCTTTTTCCTGCAGGAAGACTTGATAAAGATACAACTGGCTTTTCTCTCATAACGGATGATGGTGAATTTGCTCACAGAATTCTCTCTCCTGCAAGGCATGTTGACAAAACTTATGTTGCTGAAGTTTCGGAAAAAATTGATTTTGAAAAAGCCCGAAAAGCATTTGCTGACGGTGTTGTTTTAGGTGATGGAACTGTTCTCCTTTCTGCTCAGCTTGAGCTTTTGGAAGACGGCAATAAGCAAGTTTTCAAGGTTGTGATTAAAGAGGGAAAATATCACCAGATTAAAAGAATGTTTGCCTCTTTGGGAACAAGCGTTGTTGAGCTCAAACGTATTGCAATCGGTGGACTTGCATTGGATCCGACCTTAAAAGAAGGGGATGCAAGGCTTGTTACCAAAAGTGAATTGGAATTAATTGAGAAAACATAATTCGAGGAATTTTAGCTTTTTGCTGTTTTTTGCGTGTTTTTTGCATTTAAAACAACTTTTTCTCCAAAAAACTAACAAATTGCATAAAAAAATTTAAGAAATATAAAAAAAGCACTTGCAAAATTGTGCAAAGTTGTGTATTATGTATAACAGTTGAAAGACCATTTTGTCTAAAATTATTGGAGGTCATTCTAATGTCCAATAGATTATTTCAAGGTGTTATTCACCAGATGCGCGATGTTGTTGACAGAACAATCGGCATAATTGATGAAACCGGTGCAGTTATTTCTTGCAGTGACCTTGGCAGAATCGGAGAGATTCGCAATGTTAATACCGCTGCGATTTTTTCTTCTGCAACTCCCGTTGCTTGCGACGGCGCTCTTTATCAGTCTTTCGGTACTCATATGCGTCCCGAATACGCTGTTTTTGTAGAGGGTGAGGATTCCGTTGCTCAGAATTACATAGGTGTGCTCGGTGTTTCTCTTTCAAGTATCAAGCAGTTTTATGATGAAAAATATGACAGAAGTAACTTTATTAAGAATATAATTCTTGATAATATTCTTCCCGGTGATATTTACCTCAAGGCAAGAGAGCTTCATTTCAATAACGAGGCATCAAGAGTTGTTCTTCTTATAAGACTTCTTGATAAGAGTGATGTTTCTGTTTATGATGTTGTTCAGAATCTCTTCCCCGATAAAACAAAGGATTTTGTTATTAATATCAGCGAAAGCGATATTGCCCTTGTTAAAGAGGTTAAGAGTGATATAGACGGCAAAGACCTTGAGAAACTTGCTCGTTCTATTTCCGATGCGCTTTCTTCAGAGTTCTTTACCCATTCTCTTGTTGGTATCGGTACTCCCGTTGTAGGCGTTAAGGATTTGGCTCGTTCCTTCAAAGAGGCTCAGGTTGCTCTTGAAGTTGGTAAGGTTTTCGATACAGAAAGAAACATTGTCAGCTACGACCACCTCGGTATTGCTCGTCTTATTTATCAGCTTCCGACAACTCTTTGCGAGATGTTCCTTAAAGAAATTTTCAAAGTTGGTTCTATTGATACTCTTGACCAGGAAACTCTTTTCACAATTCAGAGATTCTTCGAAAATAATCTTAATGTTTCTGAAACGTCAAGAAAGCTTTTCGTTCATCGTAACACTCTTGTTTACAGACTTGAAAAGATTAAAAAGCTTACAGGTCTTGATTTAAGAGAGTTTGATGATGCTATTGTTTTCAAGGTAGCGTTAATGGTTAAGAAATATTTGGATGCAAATCCTGTTAAATATTAATAAAAAGTTAAATTTAGCACATTTTTATTGCAAAAGGGTTACATTTTGTAATAAGATGTGCTATAATTATTTGTGTTAAAAATTTTTAGATTGGGTGTTGAAATTGATAGAATTTAA
>JAZQLF010000011.1:0-3962 GCA_045542535.1 Acutalibacteraceae bacterium
TTCAAAATAGATTATTCCTACAACAAGAACCGCCACCAATACTAAGGCAATAATTCCTATTATTCGTTTTTTCATTGTGTAATCTCTCGCTTTCGTATTACTGAATAAACTTTTCTTTAGTATATGAAATTTATTTAATTCCCGGAGTTCTGAGAATACCTGTTGTTCGAAGAACATACTCATAACTCCAATTTATTCCGTCACTTCTCCATGCACCCGGACCATGCCATTTTTCTTTTACATTTACAAGGTGGAGCGGCCCGAAGGAGTTGTAGCGGTGCGTATAAAGTTTAATACCGACTTCATGTTCACCATCAGAAATACCATTGATTTCAAGAGTATATGGCGGATAAATAATCTCACCTTTGTTTTCACCGTCAATACTCACTTCAATAAGTGCACCCATATAGTCATTTGCAGTAACTGTGAGACTACCGTTTTTCACCTCAGTCTTCATTTTATATGTTACTGCTCCTGAATAGAAAGGAAGTCCTTGATTGATAAGAGAACCGAATGTTATTCTTTCAGGCAATGTGGTTATTGTTGCAAATGAACCTGTTACTCTGACACCGAAATCACCCAAAACGAACATATTTTCAAGGTTTGCGATTTCACCGAAGGGAAGAGTAATTTCGAGGACATTTTCACCCTTTACGATGTTGCCAAGTTTCATCCTGCCAATTGAAATATCAACATAAAAGCCTTTTTCCCTTTCGGTGATTTTCTTGCCGTTGAAGGTTATTTCTGCGATGTCTGCGTCTTCAAGAGCAAGAACTGCACCAGTATAATCAATTTCACTCCAGAACGTAAATTTAAGTTTTACTTTATGATCTTTAGGAAGCTTTCCGAGTGCCCACGGCTGAACAACACGGTTACCTCTTTTTTTCATTCCCAGACGCTCTCTTACAAGATTGTCAAGACGAAGTATTTCTTCTTTGGGTGAATAGTCCTTATCATCGTCAATTTTCCACTCAGCCATATCAAGTACAAGAACATTTTCTTCAGAAAGCTCGTACTCGCACAGTGTACCGGGCATTTCGCCAGCTTTTTCGGGAATGTGTTGTGTTTCATTAGAATCGCTCTTACCATAGGTGAGCTTAAGAAGAATTGAATCATAACCGAAAATATGATATCGGATAATTGTCTTTCCTTCTCTGTATTCTGCTTTAATGGGATACACTTCACCGTTTTCGGTGTTATATATTTGAGGAGAAAATGTACCATTCAGAATAATCTGGATATCGTTGCCATCATCTATTTGCTTATTATCCGGTTCTTTTGAGCAACAAATGAAAAGCCATCTGCAATCAGTGTCTTGTCTGAGCTGATAAATATAATTGTCCGTAAGTCTGCCGTCAGCGTATCTTATTGTGAGAGTTCTTACATCGTGGAGTGCAGTAAGAAGCGATGCACGGGAGAAATCAATGTTTTCACTCTCTTCAAAGAGTGATTTTACACAGTCACAAGGCACGACCTCAACAAGAGAGGGTGCATCGCCCATAAATATAAGTTTACCACCATTATCGCGGAACTGCTGAAGTCTTTCAACAGTTGTTTTTCTTAAGGTTTCACAGCCGGGTACAATAATTGCATCGTATTCCATTTCACCAACCTTGAGAGGTGCAGAGCCTTCCTTACAAAGAGAAGGAAGAAGTGATTCTGAAATAAAGTTAAAATCAATACTGCCTTCAAGAAGCCATTTTGTAACATTTTGAAATCTTTCATCAAGGCTTTCTCTGAATACTGCAGATTTATCATTAGGCCCCCAATGAAGCCAGAAACTCTCAACGGGATGAATTACACCAACCTTTACAACAGGCTTGCCACGTGTAAGTGCAGTGTTAACTCTTGCAAAATGGTCTTCAATAAGATTGTATTTTTTGTGCCAAGGAGACTGATAATGTATCGAAGCGGGGTAATCTCTTTTCGCTTCGCCTTTCATAGCGTACCACGAAAGATGAGGAACACGTATTGTGACGCCAAGACAAGCCTGCCAGTCACCCTGATGCTTGTATGTTCTGAAATCACAGTCCCATGTGGTAACGCCGTAAAGCTCTGAGAGCATACCTTCATAACCGTACTGATGAACAGCAGACTGTGTCTGCTTTGCGGTGGTGAATTCGTGACGGTTGCAAAGCATATCGATGCCGGGAAGTCTGAAGCTTCTGTATGAACGCATTGCCTCGCCAAGTGCTGCAGTCTGTGAATGTAGTGTAGGCTCTTCCATCATATGTCCTGTAAGAGCAATTCCATTTTCTTTGCACCATCCTCCGACAGTATCAGCGAATGAACTTGCAAAAAGTTCTGCAATAAAATCATGATATCTGTAACGGTGCAGAGATGGAGCAGAGCCGGGCTTATCCCAGAACACTTCGGGAAGAGTGTCGAAAATATCCTCCCCGTACATTTCTTTATAGAGCTCAGGAACCTTATCAGTCCAGGGCATTGTGATATCCGTTTTATCAAATGAATTATTGAGAACTCTTTTTCTTGTAAACTGAGGCTCATCGGTAAAAATAGCGGGAATGGTTTTATCAAATTCATCACCCACTTTTGCTTTATATTTTTCGTGTGTGACTTCAATAAACTTTTTAATAGCCTCGCAGTTTAAGGTGTCAATATATGTCTGATTGTTATACCAGTTAGAAGGATTTTGTAATTCAAGAAAGGCGTACCATTTTGTGCCCTCTGCTTTTTCATCTTCACCTATTCTTTTATAGGAAGAGAGAAATCCTTCACTGTCAAGAACTATATCGTAGCAGGCAATAGGGTTTTCTTTTTCGTTTCCCCAATAGTCATCATAGCCACTGCATTCTTTTTCTTTGAAGGGAGTGAAAAGAAGACATCTTCCTCTGTATTTTTTATCTCTTGTCACAAGTCCGCCTGCAGCTCCTGAAGGATATCTGTCTTCATCGTAAAGCCAAGCAAGCATTTCTTCCTTCTTTGCCTTACAAACACTGTCTTTGATAAGCACCATATATTCTTCACTCAGGTACTCGTTTTCAAGACCTGTCCTTACGTGAAGATGAAAACCACCAAACCCCATTTCTTTGAATATATCAATTTGTCGGCATAATTCTTTTTCTGTAAGATATGAGTTAAGAGCCCAGAATGGTGTTCCTCTGTATTCTGATGTAGGACTTCTGAAAAGCTCTTCCTTTAATGTTTTTTCGATATTCTTTTTGTATAGCATATGTTCACCTCTTGCGTGTGAGAATTTATTTCAGAGTAAATTCAGCATTATTGTCCGAAAAGCCTTTATTGTTTCCGATAGTATCAAGAAGCATGCATCTTAAATCAATCTTTTCACCGTTTTTACTGAGCTTAGGTTCAATCTTTTTAAGCACAAATGAAAATCTATTGAGAATGCCTGAAATGAAATTATACACAGGTGTACCCTCGATATGAGGACCGTCACCAAGAAATATCCCAACTCCAACTTCACCAACAAGCTCTGCTAATTTTTTGTTTTTAAGAGCTTTGTCATTATTTATAAAAAGCAGACGTTCAACAGTTCCCACAGTGATTTTATCGAAACGTTTTCTACCAAAAGATTTTAAATGTTTAACAATTCCTTGTCCGCCACTGAGAGCGCCACGAACACGTGCGATAATTGCATTTTCGAAATGCTTGTGAAAATATTCCTGCGCAGTAAGACCTTTTAAATCCCAACCAAAGTCTTCAACATCAATTGTTTCAACCTTCAGCACAGAGTTTTCGTCTATTGTTATTTTTCTGTATTTTGCAGGACTGCCTACAAGACAGGCAGTGCAAACATCAATCAGTCTGTTGCCCTTTTCGGTATAAAACTCATTTATGCTCTGGATGTGCATATGTCCTGTTAAAATAAGCTCTATTCCGTTATCTGCAAGGAAGGTCGCAACCCTTCTCCAGTCCTTAATTCTTGCATCTCCAACTAAGTCGAAAGCCGGTACAGATGGAATAATAGGATAATGGCATAT
>JAZQLF010000012.1:0-45004 GCA_045542535.1 Acutalibacteraceae bacterium
CATTAAAGCCTTCCAAAAACTTTTTAGGCCAAAACAGAACCTTCAGATTTTTATCGGGATGCTTGGCTCGGTATTTCAATGCGAAACCACTCAGTTTTTCTCGGATAGTTTCTCTGGATTCATCGGGAAAGAAATTCCAGCAATACTGATTCCTGAAATAATAATAGACGAAATCTTTTTCCACATCCTGTAAAAGGAAATTATGGCAGACAGAGGATAAATCCTTATAATTGTATGTATGATATCTTCTTTCGCCCCAGCTTGAGAAGAAGGGAGGGTCTTCCAATATTAGTTTTGTGCATCTGGGAGAGTGTGCTGCAATGTATGCTGCAATCAGTCCACCCGACGAATGCCCTAACACGGTAACAGAATCGCAAATCACATTTTCAATAAAGTCCATGATGTCGTTGCCGATACTGACCAGATTGTATTTTTCTGGATTGTGGGAACTCTTTCCGTGTCCGTAATAATCTACCAGGTACACATGGTAGTGCTTTGCGAGTTTTGTAACAACATTATCGAAGCTACAAGAGTTTGTCCCCTGGGCATGAAGCAGTAATAATTTGTTTTTTGCGGTTCCAACCTCATAGTAGTTCAAAATACTGCTATCATCAATTTTATACTGTGCATTATGAATCTTCATGTTGTATACTCACCTCGTCAAATTCTTATTTGTTGAATTGATTATCTTACCACTGAAGAATGACTGTAAATATAGAATTCTTCCTGACTCGGCATCCACTTCTTTTCCTTTTCAGGGAAAGTTGCATCAAAAGCCTCTACTGCATCAGTATCTTCGCAACAATCAGCAGCGGTACTTGGAATATACATCAGCTTTCTGCCGTCAAGGGCATTGGGTACAAGTTCACACACAAGAAGAGCTGTCGGAAAGTTACCATCCAAAACAAAACTTACATTTTTCTTTTTACAGCTGACAAAGCCACGGCTAACATAATTACCGGGATTTCCGAAGTTGATGTTCACTTCATATCCCATTTTTCTTGCAACCTCAAAAGAATGCTCAATCAAAATTTTACCGAGTTTCTGCCGCTGATATTCGGGAGTAACGCAGAGAGGTCCGAAAGAAAGGATTTCTTTTCTGTTGCCCTTTTCGTCCTCAAGCCATGCTTTAGTGTACATAATATTACCAACAATTTTACCGTCTTTTTCAAGAACGAAAGCAAGTTCAGGTATAAAATCAGGATGATTTCGCATCTTGTGTACAAAATAATGCTCATCAGCACCCGGCTTATAAACATTCCAAAAAGCTTCTCTGGTTAATTCTTCAACGGCTCTGTAATCTTTTTCAGTTTCTAAGCGTATCGTAATATTATCCATAAAAATTTCCTTTCACAAATTCTTATTATTTTAATAAACCTTACTTTTCAATCACTTTATACAGCGTTTCCTGAAAATTAGGAAGCCACCATTCTTTGTAGCCTGCTTTTGTTGGGTGGATATGGTCAATAAGATATAGTTCTTTTTGCTCCTCGGTAATATTATTGATTTCTTCATCGTTCCATAAATCAATAACTGTAATATCCCATTTTTTTTGAATTTCCAACAGCAAATCCACCATTTTGCCGTAATGCTCGCTATCATACTTTGCCTGAGTATAGAAAACAACAGGACAATCCCACGTTTCTTTAGCGTAAGCAATTATGTATTCAATAGCACCTGCAACGGTCTGAGTATCAAAATCATTCAAATAAAAGCCTTCGCTGATTTCACCGAGAGGCATTTCCTTTGTGGCATCATTGGTGGAAAGCTGGCACACGAATGCATCAGCTTTAATACTTTTGTCAATGGTCTTCATTCTGGAAACATAAGAATTTGATTTAACATCAACAAGGGTTGTGCCTGAAACAGCTTCTTTTACTGCAATAATTCCATCTGTTTTTTCAAGGTAATCCGCAAAGCTGACACCTAAAGAACCGTAACCAAATGTTACAGAACTGCCAAGGAAAATAACAGTTTTATCTTTGATGGGACTATCTTCGTTTGCATTAGTGTTTTTAAGGGAATATTCACCGTAGTTACCCTTATTGAACATACCAAACATATTACCAACATATCCCCCTGCCACAAGAACGATTATTAATGTTATTGATAATATAATTTTCAGCTTCTTTTTCATTCATAGCACCACCCTGCTCGGTTTTTATGGCAAAACAATGTTTATGGAAATATTATACTACCTCTGTTTGTTACTTGCAATATAATAACCGAAACTTAAAACAACACAACTCCCACCTACTGTTTTTTCATCACATAACCGGTAAGTGGGAGTTGGTATTTAATATGTTTTATTTCACAGATACGATACTGAAACCAGGGTGAAGTTTTCTTCTACAGGCTCGTCTGCTTCAAGTGTTTCATAGATGATTGAACGCTTCTCCGATTTCATTGCCAACAAAATCGGGTCATATATTACTTCTTTAATCATATTTTTCACCTTAGTTCCGCAATCAATTGATTTGATTATACCGCTCATACCAAAATATAAGAAAAGCTTTATTTTTCTTTGATAAGCACCATGCTGTAAAGCTCCAGTTCAAATGAAAGGTTATCTGTAACTGCTACAAGCTCACCGTTGTGCTCGTTATCAACCTTATATATCTCATACGTTGCATTTTCATCTAAATCCAACGAAATCTCTTTATTGGGCAAAGCGTCATTATCGCTATAATAAGTAAGTATAATTGTCGCTTTTCCGTTTTTATCCACACCACAAAGAGAATAGATATTTTCAACCTCGTTTTTTGAAGCTATTTCCTTTTCGCAATCATAAAGGAAGCCGTACCAATAAAAAGCATAGTAACCCTTTAACTTTTCATAAGTGTAAAAATCAAAAACACCATTAAAAGCCGAGGGACGAGTGTCATAATACATAAGCATATCAATGGGAGAACGCTGAGAAGCGCACATACAAGCCAATGTGAACGATGCCCCCTTAATTCCGTGGATTGCTTTAAGAGAGTAAACGAACTCTTCTTCCCACCCTTTTACATAATTCCATTCATTGAGTATGCTTTCTGAATTTTCATAGCCGTATTTGTTTAAAAGAGCTTTTATTCTTTCTGCTTTCTGAGCCATGTGTGCAGGCTCTGTGCAATAAATATGCCAAGAAAAGAAATCAAGCGGTATTTTTCTGCTTTCCATTTCCTTAAGGAAATCCTCTGCCCATTTTTCGTTATGTGCAAGTGCAGGACCACCTATTTTCAAATCAGGAAAGCATTTTTTAAGATGCATTGCGGTAATTTCATACAAATCAAAAAATTCTGCTTTTGTTCCGCCCCAGGTGCGCTTGTTGGATGAATCATCAGGGTCAAGGTCTGCCTCGTTCCAGATTTCCCAATATTTAATATTGAGCTTATATCCATCTGCCCAACCCTCGTTATAATGACGAATAATATGTTCACAGATAACAGCCCACTTTTTAAAATCCTTAGGTGGAATAGTGCCATGCTTTTTTATTTGATGCTCAATCGTTTGACCTAACCTGAAAAAGGTTTCGGTTTCGGCATCAAGACAAACTAAAATGCTTTCATCCGTACACGCGAAATCATAGGACTCAGCATCATATGGGTCAGCATCGAAGTTCGGGAAAATATAAGTAATATCATGGCTATACGGCCCACCGTAAATACCACAAACTGCAGAATCGTGATTTCTGCTATATGGAATACGAGCAGACTTATAGTCCGCAAAATTACTGCGGAATTGGTCATTTGCATAGCGTCTGTGCCAAGGTCCGCCATTTGTGGCATTAAGAATTTTAAATTTGCTTCCTGAACTATTCAAATCAAATTTTAATATTTCCATTGGAGCCTCCACATCCACCTACACTAACAAAGCCATGGTGTAAATGATATTCTGATTATATTATTTCACCTGACAGAATACAGAAATAGCTTCTGCTACAAAATCTGCTGTTCCTTCACCGTATTTATCAATATTGTTCTTAAATCGCTCGTCGGCAACATACATTTTCCCAAGACCAGCGAGAATCTCGTCAGTACAAGTGTAGTAATTGTCGGTAATGTGTGTCTGAAGTTTTGCCACAAGCTCCTGTGCTTCGGCAGAATCCGCACTCGCCCCGTTATTCTTACACATAGCAAACTCCGCAAAAATTGCCATCAAACCATCATTGGCCCCAGTCCAATCTTCATTTGTGTAATTCTTAGTTTTTTGTTCATGCTCACGATATGCAGCGGTGTTCCCCCAACGCTCACGAGATTCATTTTCATAGTTTTTCATTTGCGCACCTCACAATGAATTGATTATACACCATTTTTGTGTGCATATCAATCGTCTGAAAAAGATTTGAAAATCAATGTGCCATAATCGTCCAAATCGAAAATCGGTTTTGACATTCACTTTTCCTCCTCAATTAAGTTTTACTATTTGATGTTCATTCGTACCGTAAATTCTTTGCACCTGATAAAGACAGTCATCAATCCAATAGGTAATCTTATCTTCTGCCTCATCGTTTGTATAAATATTGGTACAAATCAAATTATGTTTTTCATTTGTACCTCCACAGGAAAGCGGAAGAATATGATGAATATTCCAACCACAATAGATTCGTTTGCCGAAACGGTAAATATAAAAATCATCGTCACCATATCCATCACGGCACATAAGATTCCCGTGAAAATCTTCAGCAAACTGAGAATTACCGAAATACTCTTCCCATAAACGAAGTGCATTTGCCCTGCAAATTTTCATAGTATCACCTCCACTCGGGTCAAAAATAAAAAGCCCATACACTACTGCGTGTACAGACTTCAACGACCCGAATTGATACTTTACACGCATAGCAACAAAGACCATTGCAAAAAACAATCGTCTTATGAAGTATGGTGTAAAGCTTTGATACAGCATCTGGGCCCACCTCAAAAGAGACAAAATCTCTCGGAGCCATCCTGTGGGTTCTCAACGGCGTAACGAGAATTTTAATCGACGTTAATAGTATCTCGGAATTACATATTTTTTAAGTATAGTCAACAACTTAAGCACCGTTGTTCTTTTCAGATTTCTCGTCGCTCTGTCATCCAAGTTTGCTTAAGGTTAATATTAACTACACCGATATTATAATGCTGTGTTACTAAAAAGTCAATCACTGTTGCTTTTGTTCTTGTGGATGATATATAGCAATTTTAACACATCTGACAATAGCAACTCCCACCTACTATTTTCTGACATAGTAAGTGGGAGTTGGAATTTAATATGTTTTATATCATAGATATGATACTGAAACCATGGTGAAGTTTTCTTCTACAGGCTCGTCTGCTTCAAGTGTTTCATAGGTGATTGAACGCTTGTCCGATTTGCCTGAAAATGAAATTTGAAGCTCACAAATGGACCTTTTCGTGTCGTAAGTAGGTTGGACAACCACCAGATATTTGAAGTTATTATAGGGCACTTACTGCCATTTTGAAACATCGGTTATAGGGCATTTGATATATTTATAGGATATTACGAAAAAAGCGAACCAACAAATAAATTGCTGGTTCGCTTTTGTACAAATATAAAATATTAATAAAGTTTCGGATTACTTATATTATCTACTTCTGCCAAAAGTGTTTCCGCAATTTCACGATTTTGCAATCTCATCATTGTTTCTTGGCTAGTACCGAATGACAGTAAGTTTATACTACCATACCATACTGTTTTCCCATCCAGAACCGCATACTTTTGATGAATCATACTTTGAGTGACAACATTCACACCACAGTTTTGCAACAACTTAATATCATCTTTAACTCTCTGTGCTTCTTGTGAATTATAGTCATCAGGTGGTCTGGTTACAACAGTTATTTTAACTCCGTCTGCTCTTGCTTGCGCCAGCATTGTTGTAATTTGCAATATTCTGTTCTTTTTCAAAAATGGACTGACAATAACGGCTTCGTGACGCACAAACTGCAAATCCTGTGAAAACACTTTCGAGAAATTATTTCTGTCAAATATGATGCCGGGTTCAGTATTATTCTCAGCAAAATCCTTAACCCTATAACCAAGTTCTGCATATCCCTTTAATCTTTTGAAATACATTCGCTCCAAAACATCAACAAAGATATCAACATAATCATATATGCGAACTTCGGTTTTACCTTCACACTTTCTATGCAATCTACCTGCATACTGTGCAAGTGTTCCCTGCCAAGCAATGGGCATCGCAAGGAACAAAGTGTCAAGCCTCGGCTCATCAAAGCCTTCACCTATATATTTACCTGTTGCAACTATAACGAATGGTGTACCATCAGGAACTTGTTTGATTTTTTCTAATGCTTCTCGCTTTTCTTTTACAGTCCCCCTACCCGTTAACAAAAACACGTTTGATACTCGTTTACTTAAAGATATAAACAAATCCAATGCATGCTCATAGCGTTCTGTTAAAACTATGGAATATCTATTCTCATTAAAGGCAGCTACCACATCATTGACAACCATTGAGTTTCTAGATTCGCTTTCAACCACAGCTGAATATATGTCATTAATCCCAAGGTTTTCATTTTCTTTTTGAGCAATTCTCAGTCTCGTAAAACGCGGAGTTATGACGTGGTCAAAACCACTTTTCAGAGCCTGTTCTGCCGCTGTAGTTTTATATCTCACAGGTCCGCATTGCATAAAAATTATAGGCTGATGACCATCTTTTCTCTTGGGTGTAGCAGTTAACCCATAAACAAACTCCGCGGAAACTTCTTTTAAAATTTTTTCAAAACTAACTGCAGGAACATGATGACATTCATCAACTATTACCATACCATAGTTTTTCACGAACTCTTTAACATCTCCGCCACTCACAACAGACTGCATTATGGCAACATCTACTATTCCGTTCAAAGTATTTTTGCTTCCACTTAACTGACCTACAAAGCCACGCGTTTTCACACGCCCGGTTTTGGTTGTATATGTAGGTTTCTCTCCCTCAAAAGTAAGGAATGTTTCAAGAGACTTTTTCCATTGTTCAAGAAGTGCCGAATTGTGAACAAGAATAAGTGTATTGACTTTTCGTTGGGCTATTAAATATGAGCCTACAACAGTTTTACCGAATGCTGTTGTAGCTGAAAGTATACCATTTGAATGGAACAGCATTGATTTAGCTGCATCGGATTGATTTTCACGCAATTTACCGTTAAAACCAACACAGATTGAATTCCCCTTTTGACACTCATTTTTAAAAGTGCATTCCACACCAAGTTGTATAAGCATATCTACAACTGCATCGAAACAACCTCGGGGCAAAGCTATATATTCACCAAAATCTTCAGCGGTTGATATAATCCTCGGGGTTCCGTAAACAGAAAAGCGCATCGCTTGCTTTTTATAATATTCAGGGTTTTTGAATGCAGCAAGTCGTTTTATTTTGTTTAATGCACTATGCGAAAAACCTGACTTGTTTATATAAATCATATTTGAGATAACTATTTCAACTTTCGCAGGCACATCCCTGCTTTTGAGTTTTATCTCTGTTGATTTTTGTTGCCAAGGTTTTTCCTCTTCTTCGTCTAAGCCTAAATATCCTGTTCCATCAAAACCTCTTAATTTTGACATATAAACAGATATGGCTTCGGACGAAATTCTCTTAACACTCGATAAAAACTGCCATTGGTCTTCGTAAGAATTAAAACTTTCGTCCACAAACAAGCCGTTATTATTTTTTCGTGCAAAGCCTTGCAATGGTAACGCTATAAGGTTACCGAACCCACCTTCAGGCATATTATCCTGGTTGGGTAAAAGTCTATCATAAGAACTGAACTTAAGTCTATGGTTTCTGTTCATAGAATAAGAAATGATTGTACTTACGAATCTTCTTGCCAACCTCGCCTGAACAGGCTCAGAAAAGAAAAACCAACAATGTGCACCGTTTCCCGAACGAGAGCGTTCAATATATACAGGTATATTTAACAAAGTGCAACTTTCTCTAATAATCGAAACATCTTGTTGCCAATTTTCATCATCAAAATCAATTACAATAAAATTGGTAGTTTCGTCTTTTAACATCGGGTAAAAACCAATCACATCATTCTCTGTGGCATTTTTAGAAAGATGCTTATAAATCTCTTTAGATGTTAATTCGCTGTACACCCTATTTGCACAATCAGAACATTTAATCTTACCCTTTTTGCATAACTTATCGTCCCACTCGTTTTTACAAGTAGGCGAATAACCACTTTTGCCTGTTCTTTTGCTAACCCAACGCTTTGCATACACATCAGTTCTACCTGCAAATAACGATAGGAACAACTTGATTTTATCTTCTACAGAACTAAATTGATTGACTGATGGTATTTGACTTTCTGAGTTTTGACTTTCAGTATCATCTTCAGTTGGTTCTATTCTCAACTGACTACGAAGTTGCTCATTTTCCTCTTTTAACCGAAGATATTTTTCTAATAATTTTTGATATTCAGTATCCATATTACACTTGTTTAGCTGCTATATCAGCGGCGATTTTGTTAAGGTTGGATATTATAAATTTCTGAGCATTGGCATCGTAAACATTCTTTTTATATGGAACACCCTGAGGGTTAACTGCATCAATTGTTAATATCCCAAGGTGTTCGCCTTTTGGAGTTGTAACTTTCTTCTTTCTTCCTGAATATATATTTTCTACAAGATATCCATTATCAACAAGCCAATTAGCGATATGCACTGCAGGCAGGGTTTTCACATTTTCATCCAGCACCTCGCCTATTCTTTTTGAAATAATAGATACACCAACAGGGTCCTGTGTTATAAGAATTTTTGAACATTGTTCATCTGTAATTGAAAATGCTATTCTCTGTGCTTTTACGGTTCTACCTACAACACCACCATTGTTAATAACATCCTGAAGTACGTTAGAAACATAAAACAAACATCTGCTGATTCGAACATTGTTTATCACAGAATCATCCTTAATAATTTCATCTGTTAACGGATCAATACCGTTGGCAAGCTTATCTATATAATTCTTTGCGTGTTGCATTGTTTCAAGTTCGGTCATAACCCTTTTCCCCAATATTAGTTATTTAACAGATATTTTTTATTTGAACCTCTACCACTGATGAGTATAAGATTTTCTTTTTCCATTTGCTTCATCAAATTATAAGCACGAGTATGTTTTATGTCGAGCAAATTCTGCACTTCTTCATCTGTTATTTGACCATTAGATTCTATAAACTTCAATATTTTTTCCATTTGAGGTGATAATACGACTGTTGACTTTGTTTTTTTATTTTCACCAACAACATTCATATTAGGCAAAACAATTTTAAAGGTGTTTGATGTTACTTCAATTACGGGTTTTGTTACACAATCCTTATAAAAACTATAAATTCTGCGAATTCCCGTACCGTATGATTCGATTAGTTTTAAACGATGAAATACTTCTGCCAATTTTTTATTTCGGGGTTGTGATATACCGCTTTTAATATCATCCGCAGATAACCCAGGTAACAAACCACCTATGGAAATAAACTCCATTTCTTTATCGTTTACATTTATTATAATACTACCACTGAAACTATAATCACGATGCACTATCGCATTTAACAAGGCTTCCCTTAAAGCTTCTTGGGGATAATCTGTTCTTTCTATCCTTTCCAAGCCATTAAATGTCGCTACGGTTTTATTGCAAAGCATTAAATAGGAAAACACATCTTCAATTTGTTCAAAAACCGAACCGGTAAATTCACGACTATCACGAAATTCCGTGTTCATATCATCACCAAAAACAGCAACCTTTGTTGTATGCAAGCATTGGTCAGATAACACTACTGCCAAATTAGTGAACAAAGAATTTGATTCATCTGTAATACCCAATGCACGGTACTTTTCCTTTGAAAACTCTACATTATGTTTATTAAAAGTTTTTTCAGCACTATAAAATGTGAGTTCTTGCTCCATAGAACGCATTTCCTCAAACACATCGCCATCGGAATTTTTTATCATTCTACGAATTTGCTCAGGTGATGCCTGTGTACTCGATGTTCCTTGACGAATGTACACGCCACTTGGTTTTAATCCTTTAGATTTAAGATAATATGGTTTATAACTACCTTCACCAACCGATATTTTTACAACTTTATTATCTTGTAAAGTATATTTAATAAACATTGTTACATCAGGTTGGATTGCATCACGAATACCATTAGTTATACGTGTGTAGGTTTCATCCACATCATCAATTCCAACCACATTTCCGGCATCATCAATACCGATATATATAGTTCCGCCATCTGTGTTTGCAAAGGCGATTACCTCTTTGTATATATCATCTGTAACTATTGATTTAAACTCTATATTTTCGTTTTCAAATTTCATAAAACTACCCTCCTTGTAGGTTTAACATAAATATTATATGAAACTCTCATAAAAATCAACCCTATAAAGTGAATTTTCACTGATTTTTCACTCTTTTATCACTTTTTTCACCACCGTGATAAAAATAATTACCTCATGTATTAGAAACCAAAAGCCAAATTTGTCTACCTTACCAACCTAAAATTCATTAAGTTTTAAGAAGGTTATGATTCACTCATATAGTTACAACCCCAAAGTTTCTTCCAACATTTCTTTTAATGCAATTAGTGTATCTTCATCTTTACTATCTTTAAACTGTGCGTATAAAGATATCGGGTCTATATACGGTCCTCTACTTAACCAGTTCGGATTATATTTAAATACTTCTACAACTGCGTATTTAGACTTTTCATCCAAGTCACATTCATCTATTAAAAAGTTTTCGGAAATTCTGCTAAGACATTCTGACGAAATTCCATAGTAACGCAAATTATTGACACGACTGTCCGGATTGACAATTTTATAGAGAGCGTATTTGTTTGAATACAATTCACGATACGAGATATGTTCAGAATACAATACCTTCGAAACAGGATTAAAGAGAAACTCTTTGCCTTTTGTCCAAAAGTCAATTCTTGAATTCATTTTATAGAATTTTCGTGTATTATTACCTACTGTTTCAAGCAACCCTCTATCCACTAATTCTTTTAGTGCTCTATTTATCGTTGCAACAGAAAGAAGCATTTTTTTATCCAATTGTCGAGAATTGGTCTCCCTGATATTATTCAGCAACATATAAATATAAACTATCTGTGTGGAAACAGAGAAATATTCACTATATGTTTTTTTCGCAATATCCTTTTCAATTAAACTTATCATTGTATTTGGAATATAAATCTGATATTGAGGAACAACAAAGGCAACGCCTGACTGAACTAACACATTTCTCTGATTTATACGCAATTCATCGAATACTAAAACAGGTATTGCATCAAGTTCTTTTCTTATATCAGATATAAGTTTTTCAATTGTTTTGATTCTTATATCAAACTTTTCTTCAAAACGAATTAATACATATTGTTTTAAACCTTCTCTTAATCCGAAAGTCAAAAGTTCACAATCTATATTTTCAAACGTTAATTTCTTCTCCAATTGTTCCTTCGAATTAAAAGTAATTACTTTTCCAAATACAGTTTTCAAATATTTTTTTACGTTATCCATCTCACACCTCATTATATCATCATTGTATCGCAGTGTGTGAGATAATGCAAGTTTTGTGATTTAATCTTTTTGTCCAACAAACAAAAATTGCAGAGAAAACTATGTTAAAACTAAACTGATTTTCTCTGCATTTATTTACATCTATAAATCCTATTCGGAGGCTTCAGCCCTTATATATCGAGGTTTTCGGCTTTGCATATATCACTTTTATACGCACAGGAACAGGTTCAAAAGGCTCGTCCGGTTCTAAATTTTCAGGCACATATTTTGGGTTAAAACTAAGGTCAGAAAACTCTAATTCACCCACTAAAAAGGACCCTTTAGTTTCCGATGTAGGTACAGAGGAATTGGGGCATCTTGAAATGATCGGTGCGATTGTTTATCAGCTTACGAGAAATCTTACTCTTGAAGAAATTAAGAAAAGTGGTTTTGACACCTACTTTGTTGACCATACAACAGGTGTTTACCCAACAGCTGCAAGTGGCTTCCCCTGGACAGCAGCAAGTATGCAGTCTAAAGGCGATGTAATAACCGACCTTCACGAAGATCTTGCTGCAGAGCAGAAAGCAAGAACGACTTACGATAACATTCTTCGTCTTGTTGATGACCCCGATGTTCGCGACCCAATCAAATTCCTCCGCGAACGCGAAATCGTGCACTATCAAAGGTTTGGAGACCCAAAGCGTTCAAATGGAAAAAATTTTCCTTTATTTACTGGGCAGAACAGCTATTCTGCCCAGTATTTTTGTTATATGTTCCAGATTATGTCGAGTTTGTCTTTTGACACATAAATCTTCTTTATGATGGCGTTTGCAACTGCTCTTTTTTGTTCAAAAGAGAGTTCGTTGAACCTCTCAAAATCACATATAACCTTTTCTTTAATTGCGAAACTTTTCTCGCTTAACCTTTGAATTTCAGCTTCCGTTTGCCTTTTCTCTTCTTCTAATCTTTCAACATTTTCGTTTATGTATCTCATAACTGTTGGACTTGCATCTTTAACACCTTTGACTGTTTCAAGAATTTCAGTTTCTATTTCAGTTACTCTTGATTTCAGTTCTTCAACTCGTGGGTCTATTGGTGGTGCAACGCCATGCTCAATCACTTTGTAGTCTGCCAATTTCTCTTTCATTTTTTCGTAAATTGCATTCTCAAAATCATCTGCATGAATCGTTCTTCCTGCACCCGTACACAATCTGTCATTCATTTTCCTTGAGCATAAAAAGTAACTAACATTCTTAGCTTCATAGGTTTTCTTGATAATTGCGTAACCACAATTACCGCATTTGATAAGACCTGCAAGCCATGTGTTTTTTGCTCTTGGATTACGCTTAATCTGTTGTTGAGATAACGCTCTTTCACGACAAGCAATCCATAATTCAGAATCAATGAAACCTTCATGAGGTGCAATAACCAGCACCGTATTTGATAAATCAGTCTGTTTTCTTGTTCCCTTATCACCTGTGTATAAGTAGCAACCGTTTGTACCGATAAAATCCTCAGGCGGATTTATTATCTTTGCACCTTTTGACTTGAAAAAGTTATAGATATTCATATCAGCTTTTACATAAATCGGATTCTTAACAAAATCCTGTATTCTTGCTCGGGTTACAATTCTTTCTCTCACTGCTGCACTGTGCTTATTGCGAACAGCCTCGGCAATAGCCGAATTAGAGTTATTGACATCTGCATACATTTCGAAAATCATTTTAACCACTTCAACCTCTTCCGGAATCTGTTCATACATTCCGGTCTTGATTCCGTCTATGGTTAAATCAACTTTTCTGAAACCTACAGGTATCTTGCCACCCATATAAAAGCCTTTTTGCGAACGTGCCGCATAAGTATCACGAACACGTTGCTGAGTTGTTTCTCGTTCAAGCTGAGCAAAGGTTATGCAGATATTCAGCATAGCTCTGCCCATAGGTGTGCTTGTATCAAATCTTTCTGTTGCTGAAGAAAACTCAACTTTCATTTTACTGAAGGTATCCATCATAGTTGAAAAGTCAAGGATACTTCTGCTGATTCTGTCAAGCCTGTAAACTATTACTTTTGTAATACCTTTTCTTCCCGATTTTATATCACTCATCATTCTTTGGAACTCGGGGCGGTTGGTATTTTTACCACTGAAACCTTTATCCGAATATACTAAATAAGCCTCACCACGCGCTTCGTACTCACACATTTCAATCTGTGATTCGATTGAGATGCTGTCTTCTTTTTCTACCGATTGACGGGCATAAATTGCTATCATAGAACTATCACCTTTCTATGACACATTAAGCCAAACACACAATACTCCAATCGGCTTTCAAAGTCCAGACTATTCTTCATTATTTCCAAACGCCTTTATCAATGAATTTTTGATTTTTATCTCAGCGATTTCTTTTTGGTCTTTGGTGAGGTTGGGGGCATACTCATTAACTATGATTAAGCAATTTCCTAATTTCAATTCAGAAGTCTTAACAAGCTTCTCGGTTATAATCGGTTTATTCATAGCGCCACCCCCTAAACTTATTTATATTATAGGGACAAGGCTTTATATTCTTTTTTGTAAACCGGCGTGGCATAATGCCACACCCTTGGTTTCATATCACTTTCCTTTCGTGTTTAAATTTTAATTATGTTCTTCTTAATTGGTTCTTTACAGTTAATAAATTCAACCGTGATTTTGCTTTTGTCGGATGACAAACTATCTCTCGGTTTATAACCTTTCATTGCACATTCACCTCCTCTTTTTATATATTTTCACATTCCATAACGCTTGCCTGGGATAAAATATTTGCAAGACTTACTTTGAAATGTTTTTAACCTATGTAACAATACACTCACCAAATTTGTTGTAAGTGTATCGAATAGATATCTGAACCAACGCCAAACCACAAACAAATGTTCGTTAATAAGAGTAAAAAAGTTTACATACTCAGACCAAAGTACTCTTCTTCATCTTCGTCATCAGCAAAGGAAACATTAATTTTAAGACCTTGAGCAAGCTTCTTCTCGTTGATTTTTTCTCTGAGCTTGCTATCAATTTTTGAATTGAGTTTGCTACTTTTGTTCTGATAACTGCTTTCAAACAATTTGAAAAATGCTTTTGCAATGTTTGTAAAAGCATAATCACTTGCAAAGTTTTTTGATATATACTCTTTGTGTTCTGCTTCGCCATAGTCTTTTGCAAACTTAATAATCATATTTTTAAGACTGCGAAACTCTTTGTTATCTTCTATCGGTATGTCAGGCTTCTCTTTTGAATCATAGTAGAGCGATAACTTTTCTCTGTTGATGTCATTCCATTTTTCATACATCTCAGATAGATTATCATCCTTGAACAACTCAACAAGAATTTTATCAACCAAAGATTTAATATCTTTCGGCAAGTAACAATACTGTTTCTTACCTTCTATAGAGGAAAGCATTTCTGACAACTCCACGAACATACTTTGCAACTCTGGTGTGGAATTAAAATGATAACCTTTATCTTCAAGTATCTGACGGAGAAGAGCTTTAACTTCATCTCGCTGATGAGTTTCTTCCTGAAAGAGTTTGAATTGTTCGTTACGGAATATGTCATTACCGAACCTGCTACGAAGATTTTCTATGCCTTTGTTGGTGAGATAACCTTCCTTCACATCCTGAGAATACACAAGCAAATGTATATGAGGATGATGAGTTGTATCATGGAAGGCTGCATACATTTTCAGGTTGCTCGGTTTTATTTTATGAGCTTGTGCTATATCAAAAATATTTCTCTGTAATAGACTTTTCCAAGCATTTGCATTGTTGTAACCAAGTCTTTCTGCATCCTCTCTTTTGAGACTTACAACATGAGTCCAGACCAATCCTTCGTGATTAGAAACCTCATCAGCAACAGAATCTAAATCGATTTTCTCATCATCGAAACTGAACAGACCATGTGAACCTAACTTTTCAACGCCCGGTCTTTCTGCCATATATTGAACTAACTTTTTGCTGTCTTCAACTCTGTCAGCGTTTCTTTCAATGACAGCATCAATGAATTCACTTGCAAAATATTTTGATTGTTCTGCTTGATAATCTTCGTATTCAAGATAGTTTTTTGTTTCAGGAAAGGTTTTTGTAATTTGATTTATCAATCGTTGCTGACGAACTGTTGCAGGAGAATGATCTTCACCATCAGGCAGTTTTTCAACACCTTCACGAGTTCCCATATACTTAACTAGCTTACCTAAGTTTGAACCTTTAGGATTCCGGAAGTATCTGCTTGTAAATATTATCTTTGCCATGCCTTATCCTTTACCTTGTGATTGGATTTCATATGCATCTTCAAACAAAACTACACCATTGTTACGAGCAACTATTCCACAACAAGCTTTATTCAATCCATCTAAATTTTCTTCATTAACATTGAACGCATACGCTATGACATGGTTCTGCTTTGCCGATTCAACAGCGAGCTTGAAGAGCATTTCACTGATATTCTTTTCCGAGCTTTCAATCTCTTTTCTCACTGCAGTTGCAATTAACGGAGCGAGATAATCCATGTTCTTTTCGCTTCTTAAATAGCCCATATAGAAATCAACAGCTTCACGCACAAACTCACCTTTTGATGAAGAATATCCTTCATCAACGAAGCTTTGAATTTCAGCTATCATTGTAGGTGTCATCCAATATGCAATTTTCTTCTTATTTTCACTCATAATCTGATAGACTCCTCTCGTTTTTTCTCACAAACCTTGAAACAGTCGGCTCTGCCGTCTGATGTGATTTGTGAGGCAGACGCCTCACTTTAACCTGCTTTCAATAATGACGACAAAACACAGCTCAAATTCTTCTATTTCAACCTCAAAGCAACAAGAACAAATGTTCTGTTCGGGTAAATGAATTATAACACACCATATTAAAATGTCAACAGCCATTTTAGAATTATTCTCCACGTAGTACCATGCAAAGGACTTATAGAAACAAAATTTTCATCCATCCCCTTTTCTTTGATTTATGCAGTAAAGTTTTTGAACATATGAAAAATGAAAAGAATAAAAATTCTTACTCTTTAATCTTCTGCTCTTTTAAGCTTATGAAAATTTGCGAAAAACTATTGACAACACAGTCTATTGGTGATAGACTGAAATTGTAGTCTATAGCAAATAGACAAACGAAGGAGGTTCTTTTATGGCAGAAATTAAATTAGGAATTGTTGAAGCTCGTTTTGCAGATATTGTTTGGGAGAATGAACCGTTAACAACAAAAGAGCTTGTTGCCCTTTGCGAAAAGGAGCTTAACTGGAAAAGAACAACTACCTATACAGTTTTAAAGAAGCTTTGTGAAAGAGGAATTTTTAAAACAGAGAACAGTATTGTTACCTCTTTGATTTCAAAAAAAGAGTTCTATGCAATACAAAGTGAGAATTTTGTTGATGAAACATTTGCGGGCTCATTACCTGCTTTTATCGCAGCCTTTTCAAGCAGAAAAAAGCCTACTGCAAAAGAACTTGAAGAAATAAAGAAGATGCTCGACTCCTTTGAGGAGGTGTAAAAATGGCAAATATATTTATTGATTTATTCAATATGAGTATAACCGCAAGCTATCTTGTTTTAGCAGTTGTGGTTGCAAGGTTGCTTTTAAAGAAAGCACCTAAATGGATAAATTGTCTTTTATGGGCGTTGGTAGGCATAAGATTGATTTGTCCTTTTTCATTTGAAAGTGCATTAAGCCTTATCCCCAGCTCTCAGACTATTTCAAACAACACCTCAACAGGCCGTCCGTTTACAGTTCAATCAGGTGTTCCTGCGGTAGATATCAACATTAATGAATATCTTGGAGATAAATATTATGAAGGTGTAACCGTACCTGCAAACACCTTTGCAGATATGACAAATGTTTTAGCAATAGTATGGATAGTTGGTTTATTTGCTATGCTTCTCTATGGTTCAATCTCTTATCTGAGATTGCATAAAAAGGTTGGCGCATCTATCCTCTTAAACAATAACATTTATTATTGCGATAACATTGATACACCATTTATTCTCGGTTTTTTCAAACCTAAAATTTATGTTCCGTCAGGAATTACTGATGAGCAGATAAGCTATATTGCTTTGCACGAAAAAACACATTTGAAGCGTAAAGACCATTGGTGGAAGCCTTTAGGATTCATTCTTCTGTCAGTTTATTGGTTTAATCCTATAATGTGGGTTGCATATATCTTACTTTGCAGAGATATTGAAACTGCCTGCGATGAAAAAGTAATTAAAAATATGCCAAATACTGAAAAGAAAGGCTATTCCGAAACATTAGTTTCATGCAGTGTTCAGCGAAGAATGGTTATGGCTTGTCCATTAGCCTTCGGTGAGGTTGGAGTAAAGCAAAGAATTAAATCTGTTCTTAATTATAAGAAGCCTGCATTCTGGATGATTATTTTTGCAGTATTATTAGTTGCTGTTGTTATAGCTTGCTTTTTAACAAATCCTGATGGAAACAGTTCATCAATAGGAATAATCGGTGGAGCAGACGGACCAACGTCAATCCTCGTTTCCCGTAAAAAAGATGCCGCAGATAAGATTTTAAGTGAAGATGGCTATAAACTTGTTTCTGTTGAAGAAAAAAAGATTATTTTTGATTTTATGTCAAGTGTGCTTACAGATAAGATGTTTGAAAAAGACGGTAGTTACAGGGTTCGTAGTAAATATACTATGCATGATAGCACAATATTTAGTCTTAAAAAGGTAACAAGTCACGATGATTATTTTGCTTTTGACTTTGATGTAAGCTATGAAAACATACCCGAAAAGGGTAAAATCTATATCGTTAATACCAGTCAGCTTGATGGTGGTCTGGAATTGGGCGATGAAATAAGGGTATCTGACCCCTTTGGCGAAATAGGCAGTGTTGGTTACACAACGTATTGCACATCTTTGGGACCCAAAAGAGAGTTCTCACTTCAGGTTCCCAAGGAATGGTTCAAAGACAAGCGAAACAATAAAATTACTGTTAGTTTTAATGCATGGGCAGTTGAGTTTCAAGAAGAGGGGTATAAGGATGAAGCAGAAGACAAAAATTATACTTACGCAACAAGCAATACAGGGGCATTTTATAAAATAGGTGAGCATTATTATTTTGCGGTTATCAGCAAAAATGCTGAGTATAAGGAAAACGGATTATTCTTCGTTGAATCCGATGGAGATAAACGGTTGGTTTGTGTTCTTGGTGGAGAATTTATTGATTATTTTTCGATAGATAATTCGTTTTATTACATTCAAAATGACTACAGGCTTTATTCTGTAGAATTAAAAGAAGATGCACAGCCACATCTCGTTGCGGAAAAGCTTTATCAACAAGAAAACACCTACAGTATTGAAAAAATTATATCAAGAGACAAAGAATACATTTATTGTCAAGCAAAGCTCTATGGCGTAAGGGAAGAATATCCTGATTGGGATTTGGTTTATCTTAAAATAAACAGAAAAACAGAAGAATTTGTAAAAGTTCCTGAATCAGATGTTCCTGTCAGTGAATATCAGCTTGACTGTATATTGGGTAATATAAAAACTACTGTTGATGTTGATTACTTCCAAATATATGTTAGAAGCTACAGAGTAAGGTACACAAAATCAGGTAAAATAGATAGTGTAATATTGAATGTGTGGGTACCCAGTGACGAATATGATAGAGATAAACCGGGTACGGTGGGAAACATATTGGTTGCGGATGATTACAGTGCATTTTTCAATGTTATAAATGAAGGTGTTTCGTTAAACGATTTTTGTGCTGAAAGCAATGAACCAACGCTATCACTATATGAGGTTATGAGTAATGCAGAGGAATCTATTCAGCAGAATTTGAAAAAAATTGATAAAAATGATAAATCCCAATATTATATTTTGAGCTCAAAAAATGCTGAGAACTTCTTTGTAAGTGCAGAAGATGCAACCGAGCCATACTCAGAAAAAACTCAGAATAACAAGATTGAGGAAGTTCCCCCACCTCAAACAACAGCTTATATAGATTACTTTACTCCTGACGGAGAGCGAGTAATTGAATATGTTGGTGGACCTTGGTGATATAATTTAAGGAGTTGACTTTTTGTCAGCTCCTTTTTTTTGTTTGCAGTTCAAATTTTAACACATGGGTAAAGGAAAGGAAAAATGAGAGTAGGGATTAGTTTCCCTGCTCTCACTATAACTCGTCTTATTCGGCTTTTAGTGGCGAATGAACGGCAGATTACAGTCGTTTCTCATCCTCTTCCCTTTGCTTTTTAGAAGTGATTGCAAAGGGAATACCGAAGCCGAGACCGCCGCCAACTACAAGACCACCAAGAAGGAAAAGCCACCAAAGAGGATTTTTCTTTTCTTCCTCCTCCTTTTTCTCTGCCTTGATAACCTTCTTCTCAATAAGAGTTTTTACCTCTTGTTCCTTTTCAAAGGTTTTGCCGAAAGCGTCTTCATAAGTAATTTTGATTGTACCTTTTACATTACCTGTTTTTTCACTGTCAACGCGAAGATTAGCTGTTGCAGTTTTGCTTTCGCCAACAGGAATTTCTCCTGCAAAGCTACTGCCACCGGATTCAAGACCTTCAATATCATATTCAACCTTGCAGTTATAAAGAGTAGATTTACCGGTATTCATAAGGTTAATGTTAAGTGTAATCGTATCTTCCTGAACAACCTTAACGGGAAGCTTTGCACCGTCATAATCAAGTTTTGCAGGCTGGCGAACCTGAACTCTTAATGTATCATTTGCAGAATATCCCGAACCATTATTATCTTCATATTCACAAATAAAACTGAGCTTATGTTCACCAACAGTTGCAGAATGAATTACCGAAACACCTATCTCCCAGGAATATATTTTTCCTGCACCGATTGAGGAAACATATTTTGTACCCATACCCTCGGGACGAATTTCATCAGCTTCATCACCAATTGAAAGCTTGATATTTTTCACCGCTTTTGATGGGTGCATATTCTGAAGCGTTACAGTTATCTTACCTTCTTTTTCGGGAGTTAAATAATCATTCTCAACAACATAGCTTGTCACCATAAGGCGTGGTTGAGAATTGTCCTCTTGCACTGGTTCAACTTCAGGAGTTTCTTCTCGCTCATCTTCCTTTTCGGGTTTCTTTGTTGTTTTTTCTCTTTTGGTAGTTGGCTCTACTTTTTTAGTTGTTTCCTCAGCCTTTTTTGTTGTGGCTTCAGTGGTTGCTTCAGTTGTGACTTCTGTAGTTTCCGTCACACTCCCCCCACTCTCCTCCACCGCCAAGCAAGGCATTATGCATACCATCAAGCAGAGCATAAATATAAATAATCTTTTCATAATATCACCTGTAACTTTGCGCTTTGCGTTTTGCACTTTGCACTTTTATAACTCTCTTATATTCTCAACAATACTATTCCTTGTTTCTTTTCTTATCTTTGTATAAACACTCAATGAACAGATTGCAAAAAGGATAAGACCTAATAAAAGTGTAACCCAAGGATTGAACACAAGAACCTCTGCAAGGCTTGTGTATTTATTTGTAAGCACTATTATTAAGTATGATAAAGCGAATCCACCAAAACCAATTCCAAAGCCCCATTTGAACATTGAAAGAAGCTGAAGTATATATGATTTTGAAATTTCTCTTTCATTTGCACCAACTGCACGAAGAGTGCCGATTTTCTTTTTATCTTCTTTGATATTCGCTGAAATTGTATTGTTGATAATGCTACCGCAGATTGTAAACAGAAGAATTACAATTGCATAAACAAGGAACATTAACTCTTTAACAGTTTCTTTTTGCTCCTGATTATATTCGTAATTGGACATATAATCAGATTCATCAACGCAATTAACAATACCTTTAAGTAAATCAGTTATCTCTGCATCAATTTCATCGTTACATTCGCCCTTTAAATCGAACATAATTTCTTTATACTTTGCTCTCGGGAAGAAATGCTCCATTCCTTCAACCGTTGTTACAATTTTAAATGGCGCACCCCCTGCATAAATCAACATCAATGTATCATTCGCAATAGAAGAATCAGCAACAGCACCGATTTCAACTTTTTTATTGTTAATTTCCAAATCCTCTTTATTTACAACTGTTTCGCCTGTTACATCATAATCTTCATTGGATTTTTCACTGAAAAGAACACTCAAATCAAGAGCTTCACCCACCTTGAAATCACATTCTTTTTCTGCAATTATTTTGACGCTTCCATCGTGCCTGTTGTTAGCCTGTTCAATATGACTTAACTGTTCATATACGTTGAGCCAATTTCCGTGTTCATCTGAACGGAGAGTTAAATATACCTTTTCAGGTGCAAGAAGAAGCACCTGTTCACCGCTGTTAAGCTTTGCTATATCTATTTCACCATCTCGAAGATTATCAATCTTGTTTATCAATTCTTCATCCAAAGCTATAATTTCGCTTGCAATAAAGTTTCCTTCGTAGCCTGCAACATTAGCAATGTCAAGCTTCTCCTGACTCATATCATGCTTGAAAACCTTTTGATAATTTGACTCGTTAAGAGAAAGCAAATCCATATCGGGCTCCATGACATCAGCATCTGCAATTTGCTGATATTCCGTCATTTTATCAACTAAAATATTAGCCTTTGCACATTTATAACCATATGCAGACCTTATATTTTCGTTCATTAAAACTGTCTGCTTATGATTTTCGGTAAAGCCGTTATTGCCTTTCGGATAGTTAATTGCAAAATAGCCTGAATCTCTCCCCAAATACAATTCATAGTCAAAGTCACGTTGAGATAAATCATCCTTAGCAAAGGAAAGATATGAAAGAGAATAGGAAGAAAAAACTATTGTTATAACAAGAAATACACTTACAACAACTAATTTACCCTTTGAAATAACAAGGTTTCTTTTTGCAATAAGCTTTGAAACATTAAAATTCTTTTGACTTTTAATCTTTTTATTCTTTAATTTTCTTGTTGCTTCAATATTTCTGATTGCCTGCATTGGCGAAATTTTAGAAGCAGAAACCAAAGGAATAAAGGATGCTGCCATAACACAGATAATACTGAATGCACCACACGCTAAAAGAACCCATATATTAGGTTGGAAATAAGCATTTTCAAAAATTCTGTTTACAACGATTTTTACCGCACCGTAAGAAATTAAAAGACTTACGGGTGTGCAAATCAAGCTTAACAAGATCGCTTCTCTGCCGAAAAGCTTTCGGATTTGCCGCTTTGTTGCACCAACCGCCCTGTACATACCTATTTGCTTTTTTCGTTCCTTCAGATTTGTTGTGAAAGCATTGATTATTCCGATTGATGAAGCAACAAGTAAAATTACAACAATAGTGCCAATGAACAATAATGATGAGAATTGGTCGGACATAAATTCGCCCACATCACTATAAACATCAATTTGTTTAGTGAAGCCATCATATTCCGCCATAACATCATAAATTATGTTCCAACCGTCATCAGTAAGCTTATAATAAACAATCTTATTGGCTTTTCCGCCTAAATCAACCTTTTCATGTTTGCTTACAAATGCTGATGGAAGAATATCTTTATTATCAACGCTGTAAAGAATATTAATTCGTTTATCCTTTAAAATACCTGATAAAATATAAGTTTTTTCTTTGATTTCAGATGATAATTCTTCACCGTTCTGAACCTGCATTTTTAATTTTATTTTATCACCAGGCTTTGCGCTGATGCCTAACTGCAAAAGGGTTGTTTGTTCAATGGCAATTTCGCCTTGTTTTTCAGGATAGCTACCCTCTATCAAAATCGGATTCACAAGCTTTTTAGCAGTTTCATCAAGCTTGGCAATTGGTGTTCCGTTAATTTTTTCTTCTTTATCAGTAAAAATCAAACCCAGCGTTTCACCGAAGCCAGTTTCTTCAAAAGCACCTCTGCTTTTCCCGGCTTCATACATTTCCTCATTAAAAACACCATAGAATTTGTCATATAAACCTAACTCTGCTTTGCGTTGCTCCTGAGATGTAGTGTAAATACTAAAGCCAAAATATATAATACTTGAAGAAAACACCATTGAAAGAATTATACCTAAAATCATTAAGGTATATCTTTTCTTCCTGTGCTTCAGATTTCCTAAAGCAAGGGCGTTAAAGGTCAATTTTTTCTTTTTCATTATGTCACCTGCACTTTTTGACCGTAGGGTACGCATTTATGCGTACCGCCAAATCATCGTTAACTTGCGGGACGGATGAATCCGTCCCCTACAAATAAGGTTTGTTGATTATAACTCTCTTATATTCTCAACAATACTGTTTTTCATTTCTTTTTTTACTTTGAAATGAACATTACCTATACAGCAAACAAACAGAGCTACAACAGCTACAATTGTTTGCCAGAAAGACAAAACAAAATCATCGGTAGTATCGCCCATACTTATGAATACAAGGCAATAAATACCATAGAAAAGTGCAAATGCACCAACACCCAAAGCAGTTCCGAAACCGAGAACCGATAGCAACTGCCTTATATATGAGCTTGAAATATCCTTAACAGATGCACCAACCGCTCTTAAAGTACCGATTTCCTTTTTGCTTTCCCTGATACGTGCAGTAAGAGCATTGTTAATAAGACTACCGCTCAAAGTGAAAAGAAGAGCCACAACTGCAGTAATGACAAGCAACAAGGTTTTTGCTGTTGTTTCGCCGGATTTCACACGCTCATAAGCAGAATATATATCCTGACTACCCATCTCTGCAGTGAGTCTGTCAAAAAGCGTCATCATTTCTTCGTCAATTTCATCATTACACTCTTGATTAAGATGCACTTTCATTGAGAGATATGGTAAGTCTTTTGTGAAAGTATCAATTCCATCAACACTTGTAACTATGCAGGGTTTACTGCTACTAAAGAAATTATAATCATAAAAGAGATTTGAAACATCAGCAGGCAAATAAATTATTGAACCGATTTTTACATTGGTTTCAATTTTTGTGTGCTTAAATTCGCCATTTTTAATTGTAGGCTCTGCACCCTCATGATCATATTCAACGGGTTCATCTTCTTCTGTGCCAATCCAACCTAATGTAATCTCTTTATTAACCTTGAATTCATCACCTATCTTTGCAGAATCAAGAACAACCTGATTTTCTTTAACTGTTTCGGTAGGTTTCAAATTCCACTCAAAGCTCATATCCGGACCATATTCGTCATCATAATCCCAAGCTGAAAGCTCAACATATTCGGGTACAAGTAGAATAACCTCTTCGCCTGAATTGATTTTATCTATATCAATTCTGCCAACTGTAACTGCATCCTTTAAAGCTTCAATATATTCTTCTTCAACGCCGTAAAACTCTAAAGGAAAAACTTCACCTTTAACATCGGCTTTTTCCTTAACAGCTTTATTTTCAAGATTATCTTCGGTATATTTATGATAGTTTTCAGGTGTAATCTCACCTTTTTTAGAATAATTCTGCTGGTAAACATCGTTGGTATATCCGCAAAGGCGCAAATAATCTGTTAATTCATTAACTAAAATAAAGCCGTTTGTAGCTTTGCCTGTTACAACTCTTTCTACATTTGAGTTATAAAGAACCTCCTGAACATCATTATCAGAAAAACCGTTAACCTGATTTTCATAATGTGCCAACTGTCTGTAAGAAAAGTCATAATACTCTGCTTCAATGCCATAATCATAATCAATCATACGGTTATTCTTTTTAACTCCGCCTATAATTGAATAACCAAAAATCGAACCAAAGATTGCCACAGCAAGAATGATGCTTGTTAAAACCTGTTTGTTTTTATAAAGCTTGATATTTCTTGATGCTAAAAGCCTTGATGGAGTAAATTCTTTTTGAGTTTTGATTTTCTTTTTCTTCATTTTGCGGTTAATCTGAATATTCCTTATTGCCTGCATAGGAGAAATTCTTGAAGCAGAAAAAAGAGGAATAAGAGAAGAAAGAAGAACCACACCGATACTGAATAAAGCACTTAAAGGAAGCACCCACCAGCTTGGTTTAAAAACAAAGTTTGTACCCATAAGGTTAACGCTCATTCTTACTGCAAAAACAGATATTACAAGACTTAAAGGAACACAAAGCAAACAGATAATAAAGCTTTCTCTTCCATATATTTTTATAATCTGTCTTCTTGTTGCACCAACGCTTCTCAAAAGTCCGATTTGCTTTTTTCTTTCCTTTAAATTGGTTGAAAAAGCATTTACTATACCTATATTTGAAACAAGCGCCAACACACCAACAAAAACAAGCATCAATAAAAATGGTGCATCAACACCAAACATATCTGCAATTGTGTAGCTCAGCTCATATCCGCCTGTTGTGAAAATACCTGTTCTGCCACCATTACCGGAATCCATTGTTTTTCTTAATTCGGTAATATATGTACCAAAGCTGCCTTCTTCATCATTTGATAAAATTAGGCAATGCAAGCTTTCCTTACCACCCAATTCAACTTTGGAGTTATCTACAACAAATGCTGCAGGTATTTCAAATGCCTGACCGCCGTGTTGTCTGCCGATATTTGAGCGTTTATCATTAAGAATGCCTGAAAGAATGTATTCTTTTTTTATCGGCTTTTCAGACTTTTCTGCACCATTCTGAACATATAAATCAAAGGTGATTTTATCTCCGATTTTATAAGCTCCGCCAAGTCTTGTAAGTGCGCTCTTTTCTATTGCAATTTCGTTCTCATTCTGAGGCATTTTGCCTTCTGCAAGGCTTTGGTAATAAAGCTCTTTACCGTCTTCATCAAGCCAACCCACAGCAGTACCAACGTCAATTTCGCTGTCAACTGTGGTAATTGCACCTAAAATGTGCATATATCCGTGGTCTTCATAAGTTTCATTTAATACGGCTTCCAAAGAGTCGTTAGTTACAACATTGGTTACAATTTCGGACTGCTTTCCGTATTTGTAGTTGTGAGTTTCAATAGCAGAAGTAACCGCACTTGAAACAAAAAACACAAATCCCGATGAAAACACCATTGAAAGAATGATGCCGATAATAAGCAAGGTATATTGCTTTTTCCTATGCTTCAGATTACCGAAAGCAAGGGAATTAAAGGTTAATTTTTTCATAATAACACCTGAAATCTATCACTGTAGGGTACGCATTTATGCGTACCGCCAAATTAGATTTTTTCCTTTGCGGGACGGATGAATCCGTCCCCTACATTATTGATTGAATTTACTGTCTTCAACAACAGCACCATCTTCGATTCTGATAACTCTGTCTGCCTGCTCGGCAACGTGTAAATCATGAGTAACAAGAATAAGGGTTACGCCTAATTCCTTACTTACATATTTAAGAAGTGAAAGCACCTCTCTACCGCTTTTACCGTCAAGGTTACCTGTAGGTTCATCGGCAAAAAGAATTGAAGGCTTATTTGCAAGTGCTCTTGCAATAGCAATTCTCTGTTGCTGACCACCTGAAAGAGCAGATGGCAAATGAGAAAGTCTATCTTCAATGCCGAGAATGTCAATAATTTTCTTTAAATACTCTTCATCAGGTTTCTTTTTATCAAGCATAATGGGAAGTAAAATGTTTTCATAACCTGTCAGTTCTTCCACAAGGTTATATGCCTGGAAAACGAAACCAAAACGGCGTCTTCTGAGGATTGATAGCTGATTATCATTATAGTTTTTAAGGCTTTCGTTGTTATAAATAACCTCGCCTGAGGTAGCATTTTCAAGACTGCTTAAAACGTGCAAGAAAGTTGACTTACCTGAACCTGAAGGACCTGTTATGGCACAGAACTCACCTTTTTCAAATTCCAATGACACATCGTTAAGTGCCACAACTGTATTTTCACCGCTCAAATATTCCTTTGTGAGATTTTTGCATTCGATAATATTCATAGAAAACTCTCCTTTGAATTTGATTTTTGAGAACACCTGTCCCCTATGTTGACTTTAGTATAAAACA
Organism: Acutalibacteraceae bacterium; assembly: GCA_045542535.1. GTDB lineage: Bacteria > Bacillota > Clostridia > Oscillospirales > Acutalibacteraceae > DTU089. Next base: position 27,368 of record JAZQLF010000012.1, read on the forward strand.
TCAATCTTAATTTTAGGTGACTTTTATCTTAAGATTTCGTAAGAAAAGAAATAAAAAAAGAAAAACTGCCCTTTCGGACAGTTTTAAATAGTCTGATATCCATCAATATGCGGAAAGCACATTATAATATCAAGTCCCGTTGCGGTGTTCACGGCGCTTATTGTTCCGTGGTGCTTTTCAACAATAGCTTTAGTTATTGCAAGACCGATTCCTGCACTTTGCGGTTTGGCGTTTTTAGCTCTGTGGAATCTTTTGAAGAGCTTACCTACATCATCTTTATCAACACCGCCACCATTATCGGAAACGGTAACAATTGTAGAGCGTTCATTTTCCTCAACGGTTATTTTAACCTCGCCATCGTTTTCCGTATGCTCGCAAGCATTTTTAATAACATTTCCTAAAGCTTCCGTTAACCATTCCTTATCGCATCTCATTCTGCTTTTACCAACAATGTCGAACTGCTTTTCAGGGAAAATATGCTTCATATCGAGAACGATGCTTTTAAGAATTTCGCCCACCTCGTAAAACTGAAAATCCATAACATATGTATCGCTTTTTATCTTTTCAAGGCGCAAAAGCTTTGCAACAAGTTCTTCAGTTTTCTCCACAAGCTGAAGCTCTTTTTCTGTATGCTCTGTAGGGTTCTGAACATTATCCATTTCAAGATAAAGTCGAAGACCTGCCAAGGGAGTTTTTAATTGGTGGGAAATATCTGCAATAAAATCAGTATTCTTTTTGGTTTCAAGCTCTGTGTTATGCTTTTGCACTTCAAGAGCATTTTCTAAATCGCAAACTGCATTCTGAAGAGGCGCAAAGTTATCATCCTTTGTGCTGAATTTAGTCAGCTCACCTTTTTCAAGATATTTATTAATGCTTTTAGTAAGCTTTTTCACTTTTCTTTTGTTGTTCCCAAGCAAGATACTCAAAACAACCACAGCAATAAGCAACAAGCAAACAAAAATAATTAAACAGATTTCCAAAGGACTCATTTGCCGTCCTCCCATCTGTAACCGATACCACGGACAGTAACAATATGCTCCGGACCGATTTTCTCACGAAGTCGGCTGACGTGAACGGAAAGAGTGTTGTCATCAATGAATGAGCCGCCCTCATCCCAAATATTCTCCAACAAAATTGCTCTTGTAACAATAACACCGCTATTTCTTATGAGTGCCGAAAGAATCTGAAACTCCGTAGGAGTAACGAATACATTTTCGCCATCCTTTTTAACAGTCATTGTGTTTATATCAATAGCAATATTCTCACAACTGTAAACAGTTGATTTGTTTCTTCTTAAGAGCGCACGGATTCTTGAAAGCAATTCAAGAAGCTTGAAAGGCTTTGTAACATAATCATCTGCACCAGCATCAAGACCACGAACAACCTGAACCTCGTCATCACAAGCAGTAAGGAACAATATCGGCACATCCTCATTCTTAGAACGAATGAAGCCACACATATCAAAGCCGTTACCGTCAGGAAGCATAACATCAAGGATTATAAGGTTAAAGCTTTCTTTCAAAAAGCTTGCCTTTGCATCCTCTATCGTTCCTGCAGTAACAACATCATAGCCTTCCTTCTTGAGCATTTCACAAAGCCCGTCACGAAGGAAAACATCATCTTCAGTTACAAGAATTTTCACTGCCATATTTATCACCGATTAAATGATAACACACAGCAGTGAATAAATCAAATTAAGATTTTGTAAGGTTGGGTGTTCTTTTCTTTGATTTATGCAGTAAAGTTTTTTACATATGGGTAAAGGGAAGAAAAAATAAGAGCAGGGATTAGTTTCCCAGCTCTTACACTAACGCTTCTCAAATTAGGACACACAAAAACCAAGTATTGATTTTGACTAAACGCAACTCACTAAAACTTAATTTGCATTCTGAAAACACCACAATGATTAATTCTATCTCTAAGTTTATATTATCAGTTATGATATACTTATTAGTTACTTTGTAAGTTTCTTAACAATTTACATAACTACAGATACATCATCACCATCTACTACACATTCACATCCCACTTCGCACTTATGTGTTAGTGAATAAATTTGAGCAATTCCATTGTTATTGTGTAATAAACGATCAATTTTGTTGAAAATTGCAACGTTTTTGCAGAATTTATATAAATTGTCGAAAAACAGAATATAATGAAACAATGAGGTGGTATTATGAAAAAAATGTTGGATATGAAAAAAATGAATAATACAGACTTAGAAAAATACTTAACTGAAAAAGAAGAAAAACGACAAATCCGTGTTAAGCACAAAATAATTAGCAAAAGAAACAAGTCTATTGAAAAAGCAAGTATGAATGAAATACAAAAGAAACAGCAATGGTTTCATTTTTTCACAAAATGGTTTTTCTTAGGAATAATTTTTGTAACATTGAGTATATGTATTTCTTTTTATGCTGAAACTCTGGGAGATGATAACACAAAAGTACTGCTTAAAAATGTATTATCCGTACTTTCTGGAGTTATATCAACAATTGGAATATCTTTATTTGTTGGCTGTGTTTTTGATTTTTCCAAAAATTCAGATGCATTTATTGGGTTCGTTTCTAGAATACTATCTGATATAGTTGTTTCAAAAAACTTTTTGTCTTCATTAAGTGTAAAAGATAAAGAGCAAGCACTAAATTTAATTTTAAGACCAGAAGAGTCACAAATTGAACAATACGCAAACATTAATGAGTTTTTTAAAAAAAGAATAAAAGAAGCAATGACTATGTTTGATGCTAATTTTAAAACAAACCTTACATTAAACATTGAAGCACATAAAGATAATGATAAAAACATTGTCTATTGCAAATCAACACTTACATACACCGTTTATAAACTTAATGATAAATTTGAGCCTTTGCAGATTGTATTTGAAAAAGATGGCTCATCATCAGAAGACATTAAAGTTATTTCTCCTGATGGGGAAGTTCCACTAGAAGAAGAACGGTCAGAAAATGTACCAATTGGAGGTATCCTATGTTGTAAAAAGGCAATTATTATACCTGACAATTGTCAAAAATACGATCATTTGACAGTAAAAAGAACATTTATTGAACCGGGCAACGATCATTGGATAAATTATTTTTGGCAATCTCTTACCCCATACGAAGGAGTAACTTGCAGAGTTAGGTGTTTTGATGGACTAACAATAAAAGATTTTATGATTTTTGATAACAAATCATATTATCATGTTGATAAGAGCAAAGATAATACAACTATTGATATTACATCATCCCAGTGGTTAGACCCTGATACTGGTTTTTCTTTTGTAATAAGCGAATAACAAAAAAGAAAAATTACACAAAAGTGTAATTTTTCTTTTTTTATACCAATAATTATATATAAATTTGAGCTGTAGGAGGATAGTGATGTTTGGGAAAAATTATATTATTGCAGCTATTGTTTTTATAAGCGTAATTCTTCTTATTTCAATAATACTTCTATATTTATAATGTATAAACCTTTTGCTTTAATGTTCAATTTTAAAATTTAGCACACACTTTATGTCACTTGTTATATTCTAAAAGGCGTTTTTTAAAACCATTAATTTTTCTTGAAGATGTATATACAGAATACTCTTTCCCGTTATGTTTTATTTTCACAAAATCTTTTGTAACCTCTTCAACATAACAAAGATTTACCAAAAAACTGCTATGAGGTTGTGCAAAGATTTTAGTGTTTAGTAATGTCTTCCAATGATCCAAAGAATAACTAGTTTCAATCCTTTTACCATCAACATAAACCGCAGATTTTCTATCTTCTATTGCTATGTATAAAATTTCGTGCGGATAGATTCTGCAAACATCTTTGCTACTTGTTTGCACAATAATTCCGGAATTGCAACAATACTTTTTACAAGTATTATTATCACCATTTAAATCAATACAAAACCTGTCACAGCCACAGCACTTTACTATTTCAAAATCTAACCCCAGTTGCTCTAAAATATCAATTAATTTTCCTTCAGCTTGTGTATCAATCTTTTCTACCGCATCACACACCATTAAATCCATAAAAACCATCCTCATTTATATTATAGAAATTTGTTTCTATATATAAATGACAAAATTCAACAAATACTTCACAAAAATTTATATTTTCTCAAAGTTTCTGCTTTTTCAACAAATTTGCGAAGCTATTTTTGTTAAAAAAGCAACGACACTAGAATTTTTTGTACCATAGCGTAAAAATATGGTGTCGGTAAAACCCGACACCACGTAAAGCTTATATTATTTATAATCTCGTCTTAAATCTATGGTAAACGTAACCTTCTTTAACACTGTTATATCTTTCTTTACATGTGCAGTTATCAGAACATTCACGAACAATAAACGGAACATCTATACCATTATCTAATAAAGCATTATTAATACTTTTACAAGCATTATCAAAATATATTGTGTTTTCAATTTTGGGGTCTTCAATTATTATTTCAATAAGATGCTCAAAACTAACAGCCTCTTCAATACCACATATGGTAATCTCTTGAGCAAAATTGCCGTACTGAAAATTTTCTCTCAAATCCGCAATAGTACAAAAATACTTTTCTTCCTCTAACATATCATTTGTCCAATACATAGGATTACTTTTAGTGATCTTGACCTCGTAGTTTTGATAATTATCTAATACATCAATCCCAAAAACAAAAGTAACAGGGCCATAGTCATTAATCCTTTTAGCTCGACTATGAATATCGCATGAATCAAAAAAGACATCAAAAAACACGCCTAATTCTATGTCAGTATCATCAGAAGTTTGTGCTGTCTGTGGCAAACTCAAATTAGTTGCTGCTCCGCGAGAAAAGAGCCCACCGTTATTTATGTATGATAATGATGTCACTACTGTATTTACGTGATATAAATATTCTACGTCATTTTCAAGCAATACTTTTTTTACATCTAAAGCGTTCATATTCTACTCCTTAATAATTTGGTAATTGTATACCTGTAAGTTCCCTATATAACTTTACTGCATAGTGATCTGTCATTAAAGAAATATACTTTACTATATTTAGAATTGTTATATAGTTTCTATCCTCATATTCAATACTATCATCATTACATATCAAATCCTTTATTAAACAAGTCTGAATTTTTTTGCTTTGAGCATCTTCTCCAAAAGCAGCACTTAAAAGAATATTTAAAAGTCCTGGCAAAACACAGAAACCGGCTGCCTCCGTAAGAAGAATGTTTTTATCAGTGTACACTTTATTCCGCTCATTTTCTATCAAATTTTCATATGCTTGATTAGCTTCGCTAGGCAAATTTGATACTAAAGTGCCTTTAAAATCTCCAGACAATATTAATTCACTGTTCTCATAAAAAACATCAGTAGTTAGATTAATCAACGCGTTTATTGCTTTTGCACGCATATAACCAATACGTTCAGTATTATCTTTAATTTTCTCATCATTGTAGCTTGTTTTAGGATCAGAATTTATAATTCCCATAAGCAACTCTGAAGTATCGTTAAATGACAGCCTATTGTTTCTATATCCATCTTCTAAATCTACAATTGCGTAACATATATCATCTGCTGCCTCTGTTAAATAAGCCAACGGATGTCTACACCAGCAATCTTTGTCTTTGGAACACAATCCTAACTCAGTTGCTATTTTTCTGAATGTATTCAAATCACATTTTAAAATTCCAGGTTTTTTTGCATAGGCGATATTCTCAAATCCTTTTTTATCTTTTAAACGATTAGGATATTTTGTAAATGCAGCAAGTGTAGTATATGTTAACCCAAATCCACCAGTAACATCCGTTTTCTTATAATTAGAATGCGTTAATATGTTAAATCCGATTGCATTACCTTCAAAATTTTCAAAATCGAATTTATCATCATGTTTTATTTTACCATCTAGAAATTTACGCCCTTCACTTAGAAAAAATTCAGAAATTGCCTTTTCGCCAGAATGACCCAACGGAGGGTTTCCTATGTCATGACATATACAAGCAGCTGCTATCGATGCGCCTATATCATTCGGGTCAATTGTTTCAGTTTTCAACCCTATTTTATCTGCAGCAATAATTCCCAAAGACCTACCAACTGAAGCTGTTTCTAAACTGTGGGTAAGGCGAGTGTGTGTTGAATCCTTTTCAGGAAACGGTACTACTTGTGTTTTTGATTGAAGCATGCGGAATTCTTTTGAAAAAATAATTCTATCAAAATCTCTATTGTAAGAGTTTCTGTTATCCGAACCACTTGTACCTTCGCAACCTAATCTGGTATTACTAATAAGTTTTTCCCATTCCATATTAAATGTTCCTCCCAAAGCCAAACATCTACACTTTACGACAAAAATTTATTTTCTTGTTCTGTCGTAAAGGAGATATTCTCAAAATTTTATAAATTTTCTTACCTACAGAGTATCCAACAACATAAATCATAGCACACATCGTTTAATTCTTTTCTAAAATCATTTTGATAAAGATTTTAAAAATGTTTTTATCTCTGTAAAAACACTCATACACATTAAGAATATCGCTTTAAAATATTCTATTCAATACCTTACGTAAAAGTGTCGAAATTTTTGACAAAAGTGTATATTTCTCGACATTTTTTCATAAAAGAATACCGCACCATAACCATTTAGTTGCGATGCGGATTGTTTATGTTTTATTTATTTGCCTTAATTATAAATGTTACACCCCAGCTATTCAGCACCTCAACGGAAGAAAAACCTGCTTGAAGCAAGGCTTCAGTTTCATGTTCAACAGTTAATGGGGTGTCATAATGATAAAACTCGTTATCATCAATCCCTTGCTCTTTTTTAAGACGAAGCAGTTCGTTTCGGAAGGCTTGCTCGTCTTCATCGGTCAATGCAAAATAATCGGTAAGAATAAAATATCCGCCATTTTTTAATGCTTTGCAGAGTTTTGTATAAAGCGGTATCTTTTCTTCTTTTGTGAAATGGTGCAGAGATTCAACCGAAACTGCAGCATTAAAAGTGTTTTCGTCAAATGGAACATCAAAATATGAACCACATATCAAACTCAATTTCTTTTCAGGAAACTTATTCTTCAATGCATTCAGCATTGATTCTGTCAGGTCAATACCTGTTATTTTTGCAGATGGGTTAAGTCTGAAATAATGTTCCAATTCCAAACCGGTACCACAACCCAAATCAAGTATTTTTGCTCCATCTGCTTTTGGTAAACAGTTGGCTGTAAACGGATAAAACACATCAGATGATTCTATATTGGTCATCATATGTTCATCGTAACCATCCAACCTTTTATTAAAAAATTCATTCATTTTTTCAAGCATAATTTATGTATCCTCTGTTTCTCCATATTTTCACGATATGCAAAATAATCTCTTGGTGGTTTAACTATCTCGATAAGTTCAGCTCCGAGTTTTTCAATTGTTTTATAGGAAGCAATATTGCTTTCGTCACAAGTCAATATCAATTCACACATACTATGTGCTTTTGCGACCCGCAACACAAGCATACATGCTCTGTATGCATAATTGTTACCACGGTGTTCCTTATCGATTTCGTAACCAATATGTCCGTTGTAATACGAATGATAATTGTTACCTATACGAATACTTATTTTTCCAATAGGCGTATCACCGATACAAATATCGTAATAATAGAATGGCAACAACTCATCATCGCCTTGATATTTTTGCGATATTCTTAATGTAATTTCACCGTCAAATAAAATATCACAACTATTCATAAATTCAAATTCACTCATTCGTATCACCTTGATAAATAACATCAATTTCATCTTCACTCGGTGCTTCAAATATTGAAGCAAATTTTTCAGCGAGGTTATCATCAACATAATAAGCACTTGTTTCTCTGGCTAATACTTCACTATTTCTTTTCTTCAAACGCGCCTTCCAAGTTTCATCGCTGATATCAATGTAATGGAATTCGCACGGTATATTTCGGCTATTATAGAACTCACGAGCATAATCCCTTTCTTCCTTCAGCCAAAAGCCCCAATCAAAAATAACATTAATTCCAACCTCTATGAGTTCCAATGATTTGTTGAATAAGTAGTTTTGAGTTCTTTCTACATAATCATCGTGTTTATCACCGCAATGCTGACCGAACAAAGCAAGGGTAATTTCGTCTGTAGAGAGTACCACAGCGTTATTCTGAATACGCAACTGCTCTGCATATGTACTTTTTCCGCAGCAGATTTTACCGCAGATTAAATAAACTTTTGCCATAATTTCTCCTTAATCAAGATGTTCTTTAATTACCGACCACGCGTCAACAAGTTTTTCCACACTCCATCCGGCATTTGCAGGTGAGGTTGAGGGCAGACAAACAGCTTCTCTGTCGATAGTGTTACGGATGTACTTGTTGTAATACTTTTCAGCGGTTTTGCCGTTAACGAAAATCTGCCTGATATCAGCATTTTTAAGTATGTCTGTAAGGTCATTTGCTACTACATTTTTAATCGAACTATCAGAACTGCCTGTTATATCACAAGAGGCAATCACATCCCATAAAGCGATATGATTTTCGTGCAAAAAGTTGCTTTTTTCTTCAATAGTAACAGGCGTGTCAGTATCCATAACAGCAGAAACGACCTTCCAAAATCTGTTCTGCGGATGACCATAGAAAAAGTTTTGCTCGCGGGATTTTACAGAGGGGAAACTACCAAGTATAAGCACTTTTGAATTTTCATCATATAGTGGTGGGAATGGATGATTCGGCATTTATATACTCCTCATAAATTCTTCTACTTGCTGTTTCGTTTTCAAAACAACAGTTTTATCTTTGTACTTGTCTGCAATTTCAGCATAGTATTTTCGTCTTTCCTTATTTCTGCATCCGTATAAGGCGAATTTAAAAAACCACCAATTAAAGTCATTTTTATAACCTTCTTGTCTGCGTGATTTTGTTCGCTTTAAAGCACGGAAAAAGCAAGTAAAACGAGGTAGAAGAAGAAATATTATTTTATCGGCTTTTTCAAATCTTTCATCAATCATCAAATATTTATAATATCCGTCTATAATCCAATCGTTCTGTGCCATAAACTCTGCAACTTGTGGCAGAACAACTGAATCATCAATAGGCTTCCATTCCTTATCCCATTTAATCGAATCAAGGTGAAGAACGGGAATATCCTTTTTCTTAGCTATATAATCTGAAAGATATGTTTTCCCGCTTCCAACATAACCTAAAACTGCGATTTTCATTTTCCTTCACCTCCACATTAATTTTGGTTCAACTATGTTGGTTTTCGTCTGTAACAATATGCAATATTTCCGTACTTTTATTGTTCAAATATTCTTTGAGAAATGTGGGATAAACTATATGATTATCAAGTTCATCAATAGGTATCCATACCATATTTTCTCTTACACCTTGAGTGTAGCTGTCGCTGCTTAAATCTTGGTTGCCTTTAGCTTTCATAAGAAAATATAAAGCTATTTCGTGACAGTTCAGATCCTTGAAAAACTCACTTGAATCAGTGAAAAAGTTTTCGTGAATAACTGCTAAACGGTCAATCTCATAATGAATTCCCGTTTCTTCAAAAACCTCACGAACAACAGCATCCTCTGCTTTTTCACCCATTTGTACTCCGCCACCGACAGAGTAGAAATAATCAACCTTATCATTAGTTGCAAGCAATACACAATCGTTTTCAACAATAATTGCAGCCGCACGGTATCTGAACCAATTGTTTTCTTTTGTAAATCCGCAATCGAACATGTTTTATTTCTCACTTCCAAACAACTTTTCAAGATATGGGAAAACTGTCAAAGGTATAAACTTACCATTCTTTTCCATAGCAAGTATTTCTGCACTTGTTGCCCATTTCACATCGCAGGTTTCACCCGCTTGAAGAATAACCATGTTTATATCAACATCCTGATTAAACACCCATACATCAAGAAAATCAGGGAATGTTCTATACTGACGGATAGCAGATGTAAAAAGATGTCCGTTTTCAGGTTTTAACTCAACACCGAGTTCTTCCTTTGCTTCACGGATAGAAGCAGTAATACTGTCTTCACCTGAAACAGCAGAGCCTCCGCAACATTCCCAAAGATTACCATAATGCTTATTTGGTGAACGCTTTGAAATAAGCCATTTGCCGTCTGAATTCTTAATCCATACATTTACAACTATATGGTACTCATCTTGTGCCATTGGTTTACCACGCTCAACAGTTTTGCCTGTCTTATTGCGGTTAATGTCGTAAATGTCCCAAAACTCTGTTTTTTGAAGTTCTTTTCGCATATAACTTGGTTCATATTCTACATAACCGTGTTTAGGATAAAACTGCCAAGACTCATAAAAATGCTCTTTGTTTCCAAGATGCACGATTACCGCCTTTTTGCCTATAGCTTTTACGTGTTCTTCGGCAGTTCTCAAAAGATCTGTGCCAATACCCTGACGCTTGAGACTTGCTTTTACAAAAAGTCTATGAAGAACAACATCATCGCTGTTTTCTATGGAGCTGTAACCTACACTACCGATAACTCTATCATTATCATCAAGAGCAATCCAAAACATATCACCTTTATCAAAATAGTTCTTTTGGATATCAAGTAAATCCTCATTTAACCCTGGTATTCTACCAAGTGCATTTTTTGCTTCGAGTATCATAAATATGAGGTCATCACGGTATTTAGTGTCAAATTTTATTATTCGCATATTGCTTCACCTTGTCGATATAATCATCAGCTTCTTTTCTACTTTTGAAAACTATAATATCTTTTTCACTATGTTTATTCAAAAGTTCCAACACCTTTGGCTTGCTTTGGGTATTATAGTTTCTGATAAACTCCAAAAGTTCTTCATCAACCTCTGTTTCTATCCACGGCATATCAGAGCGTGTTTTTCCTTGTCTTTGCATAATGCCATCAATACAAACTTCAACAGGATAGTCAAGGAAAAAAACTGTATCGCATTCTTTAATACGAAGCTCTATTGAAGAGCCGTAGTTACCATCAATTATCCATTTATCAAGTGCTACAACATTCTGCAACCTTTCAAGAAAAATTGCTTTATCTACTGTTGTTTTATCGCTGTTCCAATTTAACAAATCAAGGTGGTATAAAGGCAAGTCTGTAAGTTCGTGTAATGCTCTTGAAAATGTGCTTTTACCCGAACCAGGACACCCTATTACAATTACTTTGTTCATTTTACACCTTCAATAACTTTAAATTCCTTTTGTGTGTTCGTCAAAATTAGCTTTTACAACTCGTCTTTCTGTATCGCTCACGCTCCAAATGTGAATGCCTGTATCAGCAGTATTAAAGAAAAACTTACAACCAACAGGCATTTCAAATAGTGAGCGATACAACTGATTTATCATACCACCGTGTGATAAAACAGCTATAGTTTCATCCTGCTCAGCTTCACTTAGGATTCTTGAAAGCGCATTTTCTGCTCTTTGTCTGAACTCAACCTGAGATTCCTGACCGTAAACTGCTTTATCAATTGGTAAATTAGGAATTTCGGGATATTTTTCTCTTACAACCGCTCTTGGCAAGCCTGCAAGAAGTCCGTTGTTGAATTCCATTAAATTTTCATCAAAAGTAATAGGTTTGCCTATTTTATCTGATAAATGTTGTGCTGTTTGTTTTGCTCTTGTTAATGTACTTGCATATATTTTGGAAATGTCAAAATTCTCGGCAACATAATTTGCCATAGCTTCAGCTTGTCTGTGACCTCTTTCGGTTAATGCAAAGTCTGCTCTGCCTTCGTGTACATCAAGCAAATCTGCTTCTGATTCACCGTGACGGATTACAAGTAGTTTCATACGTTTCTCCTTATAAATCAAAGTTTCCTTGCCAACTGTAAATCTATTGTGTCATAAATAGTAATTTCTCCACCGTGACGATTGATTGCATCTTCTATCTTTGAAAAAAACTCATTTCGGATAGTTTCTTCAATAGCGATATGGTCTGAATATGTACCCAAAAGCTTAATATATTCTTTTGCAGAGAATGTCCGTGTACGATAGAACAACTTATATTGAATATCTGTAAAACCATATTTCTCTGCAATCAAAGCTCTATTGTGCGCTTGTTGTTCGGTGTATTCAACAGGCGCTTCAGGTTCTTTGTTGTAGTATTTATAATAGTAATCTGCATAAATTTGGTCGATTTCTTTTGAGAGTGCAGGTTTGCCTTTGTCACGATACGGATGGTTTGCAAAACGGGCGAATACACCGCAATCTTTGAGCATATCATAAACCTTTTTATACCCAATTTCTTCGGGTATCCAATGAAATGCCGATGCTGAATAAATAATGTCATATTCACCGTTAAAATCAATATCTTCAAACTTTCCCGATACTGCAGAAAAGTTGGGATACTCTTTGAATTTCTCGCGGCATATTTCGCAGAAATTCTCGCCGTAATCAACTCCAGTAAGCTTGCAACCTGTTTTTAAGAAAGGTAATGTTGCCTGACCGCCGCCTATACCGATTTCAACAACGCTACTTGTACTATTAATTGGCTTGTATTCAAATATAGTCTGATACAACTCATCAACATATCCGGGACGTAATTTTTCATAGGTATCAGCAACTGTATCAAATATCCAATTCAAATTATTTGTTGACATACTTTTATCACCACAAGTTATTGTCTTGAATTTAATTTATAAACGCTTCTATGATTTTATCCGCACATACATCATTTGTATTTTCAAAATTGTTAATAGTTATAATATTTTCGAAATTAGTTTCCAACAAATTCAGCTGTTCTTCTGCACTACCGATTTTTCTGTTTTCTCTTTTAGTTTCCCGTCTTTTCAATTCTTCGACAGAGCAAGATATATTTACAACAAGAACAGGATAATCTTTCAACAACACTCTGAAATCTTGTAAAGCCTCACTGTTTTTAAAAAACATATACGGAACAATCAAATCGAACCCTAAATCCGAATATAGCTTTACAACATAAAAGAACTTTGATGCAAAAGCATACTGTACTGAAAAATCACCATTTTCATAATCGTTAAATTTTTCAGGAGACATTAATATAAAGTCATCTATATCTAATTTATATAACGGAATTGGAGAACGCTCTTGAATTGTTTTCGCTAATGTTGTTTTGCCTGAACTTGAAACACCATTAAGAATAATAATTTTACCTTTTTTCATATTATACCTTTCTTGCTTTTACAATTAAAAAGTTAGGTTTTATGTATTCTTTAACTATTGTAGGAAGTTTTTCAACTGCCCAATCTTCCGGTGTTGGCTCACAAACTTCCTCAATCACAAATCCAGCTTTTGTAAGTGCATTTATAACATCGCTGAATGTTCTATGGTATTTTATAACGCCATCAACATACCAATGTACTTTTCTTTCACCGGGTTCGTTGTAATTTGAAAATGTATAGGATACTCTTTTACCTTTTAAGTTTTTATTAAAATGACCGTTGCCATCAATGGTAGCCGTAATAATAGGATGCTCTTGTGAGAACAACAGTTGACCACCATTATTCAAAGCAGAATACATTTCTTTTGCAAATGCATTAAAATCTTTTATGTAATGAAAAGCAAGAGAACTGTAAATGAAATCGAAACTTTCCCCTAGTTTTGCAATATCTGTCATACTCATATTTACATATTCAATTTTTTCATTAGCTGATTCACTTTTTGCTACCTCAAGCATTTTTTCGGAAATATCAACACCAACAACACGCTTTGCTCCACGATGGACAAAATCAATACAGTTGTGACCGTAACCACAACCTAAGTCAAGCATTGTTTTTTGAGTTAAATCAGGTAACATTTTTGCCATTGCAGGTTGTTCAAGTAAGTCATTGTAATTTGTTTTACCTGCACGTAGAGCTTTATAGCCTTCAAAAAATGTTTCGTTATCATAAATATTTTGATTGCTCATAGTGACTCCTCAATTATAAATACTTTTGCATATAAACTAAATTCTGATATGTACCGTCTTTGAGTTTGAAGAATTTCGGTTCTACCGATATAACTTCAAATCCGAATTTCTCATAAAGTGCTTTAGCACGGTTGTTCCCCTCGATAAATTCAAGGTCAACAATTTCTGTACCATCGTGTTCTTCTGCAGCTTTTACCAGTTCTTTAAACATTGCTGAACCAATACCAATATTCCAATACTTTTTCTGAATAGCGATGCCCACTGTTGCTCTATGGGAAGTCTTGCTACCGGTCTTAAAAGTGATGTCACAGTTGCCTGCAATTGCACCATCAACATAACAAGCAATAAACAATGTGTTCTGACTTTCACGAACATTATGAATAAATTTCTCTTCACTTTCTACAGTGACACTCTCCCAATCTTCAATTGTGCGAGAAAGAAACTCTGTTTCACCACTGGAAGTTTTAATACTGTTAAGTAACATTTCGGCATCTTCAATTTCAGGAGTTTTTAATATAGCTTCCACGCCATTTTTCAATATAACTTTCTTTTCTTCAAATATCATTCCAATACCTCCTAAAAACAAAACAGGCACCTCCGAAAATACGGAGATGCCTTAATTTACAAAAAGATAAAAACTATATCAATCGCAAAGGGACAAAACGGCTCTCCTGTTTCGGAAATTAAGATTCATTGTCATTTTGTCCACCTGCCTTTCATTGTTTTCCATATTGTAACAGTTGATTTTTAACTTGTCAATAATTGTTATGTTTTTATTAATTTTTGATAGTAAAGTTTACCAAACAATAACAAAAATCTTTATATAAAAAGTAGAAATTCATCGAATTTTGAAAAAATGCTGAAATAATCGTGTTTTCACGACATATATAGAAGGAAATACAAATCACACTTTCATAAAAAAGCACTGGAGGATTTGCTATGTAAAAAATAATAACTAAATTCAAATTAAATGAAAAGGAGAAACAAAATGTTTAAATACCCAATATATGTAACAATTGATACTAATATATTTTATGCTGCAAAATATGATTTTAGCCAAACAAGTACTCTATCACTATTAAAAAACTATGTCAAAAAAGGGAAAATTAAGGTTGTTTTAAGTGATATCGTGATTAGAGAAGCTCAAAAACACATATCTGAAAAAACTATTAATTTATGTTCTGTTTCCAAAAAAGTAAGAAAACATATTTTAAAAGAATTTTCCGAGCATCATGTAACACAAATGGGATTAGATTCACTTTTACAAAAAGCAGAAGATCCCAACATTCTTGCGAAAAAAGCACGGGAAACATTAGAAGATTTCATCAAGGATATTAATGCAGAAATATTAACGTTTGACTTGATTGATTTAGATGCAATAATTAATGATTATTTTGAAATCAACCCACCATTTGAAAATAATGAAAAGAAAAGAAAAGAATTTCCAGATGCGTTTATAGCTAGTCAAATAATTAAAAGATTTGATGAGAATGATATTGTTGCAATTATAAGTACTGATAATGGGTTCAAAAATGCATGCAAAGAAACCCCAAACCATATTTTCTTTGATTCATTAGGAAAATTATATAACAAAATCAATGAAGAAGAAACCATTACATATAATGAAACAATCGACATTATAAAAATCCTCGCTTCCTCTATAAGTGAACAAATATTATCGTATGTTGAGTTAAACGAAAATATAGATGTAATTGGAAAATCATATGATAGACATGGTATTCCCTCTGGATATGACTATAGCGACATATGGATAGATGCAATTTCAAAACCAACATTAACAATTCACTCTGTGGATGAATTAACTGATACAACCTCTACAGTAACTCTAGTATGTAATTCAAAAATATCTGTGGATTGCCTTTATGAAGATTACGATAATTCTCCCTGGGATCCTGAAACTAAGGACTATATTTTTGTTAATACTGGAGAAATTCGTGAAGAGCATAACGCCAACTTTGCTTGCAGTATTGAAATAGATCGTAATAATAAAACATTTAAAATACATCCATTCAAAATAATTTTAGGTGGCGATACAAGAACAGCAAGATACGAAATAGATTCACAGGAGCCCGAAATTGATTATGAACAAGAATATAAAAATATGCAAAGAATAAATTTGGGTTTCCATTCGCTTGATGATTATACAGACTATTTAGAAGAAGATTTGCCTAACTCTAACATGACAAATGATATAATTCAACGATTCAAGAAAATCGAAACAATTTATCATAAATACGAAGACTTTTGTGAACTCTATGATAATTTGCTAGAAAAAGTCGGAAACAATGACGATGTTAAACCCTTACTAAAAATCATTTATAATAATCTCAAGGAAATTCCTGGCTTTCCTATTATTGTTGATGAGGATAATATAACAGATGAAGAAATCATTGAAATTCAAAGTTGGATTAACAACAAAGCAGAAAGAGCTTACCAAATTTCTGAGAACTATAGTTTACCAGATACACTAAACTATGGAGAAACAATCTGCATACCGGGTGCAGATAATAGAGAATTAGAATTAACTATCGATGAAATACAGATAACCCCAACAGAAGGCAGCGAGGAGTGTATAGATATTCGTTTATCCGACGAAAACGATATACTTGCAACAGGTACTGTCAAATTAACCGTAGGGTACTTAAATTTCAATGATGACGGTGGAGTTACAACAGGTACAAAAGATAATATTGAATACATATACTATAAAATAATTGAAGAGATTGATAATTTCATCGAAACCCAAGAAGCCATTTTAGAAAATGAAACAAAAATTACAAATATTTTAGAAGAAAGTATAACCATCTTTAACTAACTGTAATATTTCCTAAATGTTTTTTCTTAAATTCAATCACAACCACCAGTAAACTGGTGGTTTGCTCTGCCCCTATAAGGGGCGAATGCTGGCTTAGCCCCTCGAAGGGGCACTGAAAGTTTAGCACCGCATTACAATCTCAAGCGGCCGCTCACGAGCGGCTGTTTATTTTTGCTTACTTATTCTTGGCACCCGTAAACGGGTCTGTGTACTCTTTGAGGCTCAGTTGGTCTGCTGCGTAATCCTCTTCTAATTGGTTTCTTATATATTCTGCGATTACCTTTTTATTTCGACCGACCGTATCTACATAGTATCCTCTACACCAAAATGTTCGTGAACCGTACTTATACTTTAAATTTGCATGTCGGTCGAAAATCATCAAACTACTTTTACCCTTGAGATCTCCCATAAATTGTGATACACTTATGTGCGGTGGTATACTTACAAGCATATGTATGTGGTCTGCACATGCTTCTGCTTCTATTATTTCCACACCTTTTTGCACACATAATTTTCTTAATATTTCTCCGATATCTTTTTTGATTTCACCATATATAGCTTTTCTTCTATACTTTGGTGCAAACACTATATGATATTGGCATCTGTATTTTGAGTGTGCTGAACTTTTTATTTCATTATCTTTTTTCACTAATTTTTCCTCCTTGTACTTTGTAATGCGGCGGCCAAACCACATTCATTCTACTTGGAGGATTAATTATTTGCAACTACTTCGGCGGCTTTGAGCTCGCCGGTTTTGGCTTTGCTAAAGCCTTTTTCTTCCCCCGGTAGAACCGGGGGTTTATTTCCACCCCTAAAGGGACCAAATTAAAACCCCTTCCGTATCTCTACGGAAGGGGTTTCGTGTGAGTTTATTTATCTTTTTGCAGTAATGTAGTTACCCTTTGCGCTAACAAGGTTACCTCTTACAGTACCAACTGCATATGTGTATT
>JAZQLF010000013.1:0-46475 GCA_045542535.1 Acutalibacteraceae bacterium
GAATTAAATAAATTTCATATACTAAAGAAAAGTTTATTCAGTAATACGAAAGCGAGAGATTACACAATGAAAAAACGAATAATAGGAATTATTGCCTTAGTATTGGTGGCGGTTCTTGTTGTAGGAATAATCTATTTTGAAATCGAACCCGAAAATACAAATATCAACTATGGACCTGCTGATTTACATAAGGAAACAGATACAACAATAAGGTTCAATTCTGACGGCAAGCTTAAAATACTGCATATTGCTGACACACATCTTAATTATGACAAGCATTTTGATGCTTCAATATGGGTAATTGCTGAAGCCTGCGATGTTGAAAAGCCTGACCTTGTTGTACTTACAGGTGATAATACACATCCTAACGAAGACCCTGAAAAAACAAAAAAGTTAATCAATGCTCTTATGAATATATTTGAATCAAGAAGCATTCCTGTTGCCGTGACCTTCGGTAATCACGATTCAGAGGCAGGACCAATGACCAGAGAAGATATTATGGAATATTACAACACCTTCTCTTGCGTAATATCTACCGATAATAGCGAAAATTTAAAAAACTGTGCAACATTTAATATTCCGGTTCTCGCATCTGACAGCGACAAAGTCAATTTCAATCTTTGGGTGTTTGACTCGGGTGATTACGACGAGGATGAACCGAGACATTACGACCGAGTACGAACCGAACAAATAGACTGGTACAAGAAAACATCTGCTAAGCTCAAAAAAGAAAATGGTGGTGAAACAGTTAACTCCGTTGTTTTTCAGCATATAATTGTTCCCGAAATTTATGATGTTCTTAAAAAGGTTGACTCTAAGCAACCTTATGCAATTAAGCATATTTACAATGAAGATGAATATTATATGTTTGACCCTGACGAAGTTAACTACGGAATGCTTAACGAAAAACCTTGTCCCGGATATTACAATGACGGACAGTTTAATGCTTTGGTTGAAACAGGCGATGTTTTGGCGATGTTTACAGGACACGACCACACAAATGCCTTCGGTGTAAGAAATCAGAATATTGATATTTACACCTCTCCTATGACCCGTTACAAAGGCTTGGCTTATACAACTCAGTACGGATACCGTGTGGTTGAGATTGATGAAAACGACACCTCAACCTACGAAACAAGAGTTGAGCGCCTTTATGATGTTTTTGACTTTGATTATATAAAAGTCGCAAAAGACAACGGTGACAAATATTCAAAGAGAATTGCTTTTGAGCTTGCAGTAAAGGGTAGTGTTCAGGAAGGCTTTATGAAGCTTTATCAATCTGTTGTTGAGCTCATTACAGGCAGACAGGTTACATATCCGGACTAACTGAAATTCAAATCTCTCATATTTTATGACCACATGTTTTTCCATAATTTTCGTTAAAGCTTGCGAAAAACCTGAAAGTTTCAGACTATATATGGATTCTTTAAAAACAATACCGCAAAACATTGTGGTTAAGCTTAAACAAACTACATATTGCGATATTTGGGAGCAAGATGTCGGGGGTTCGAGCCTCTTCACTCCGACCATAAAAAGAGTAATACAGTCAGGTATTGCTCTTTTTATTTTTGTATTGACAGATTTTGATTCCCGATATTTTGAATACGAATAGGCGCCTGCCTGCTTTGGGCTACACACGCGACCGCGTCCTGTGGACGATGAAGTGAGCGTTTGTAGGCGTAGCGGTCGAAATTGTGTGAAGCGAACAGCGAGCAAACAATTTCGGGCACCGCAAGAGGGCCTTTGTGGGTTCAAATCCCGTCATCTCGACCAAAAATAGCAGATAGGCTTTTGCCTACCTGCTATTTTTTTGTTAAAATAAGAATTAGTGCGTGATATTCGCTAACAAAACCGTAGTATATGGTTGAGGCAGAAAGGATGGTGTTACATTGGAAGATAGTAAAATAGTTGAACTATTCTATGAACGCTCAGAACAAGCAATCATTGAACTATCAAGAAAATACGGCAGGCTCTGCAAGAAAATTGCTAAAAACATATTAGGGAATGATCTTGATGCTGAAGAATGTGTAAACGATGCGTACCTAGGGGTATGGAATACAGTACCGCCTCAAAATCCAAATCCTTTAATTACCTATGTTTGCAAAATTGTACGAAATACTGCGGTTAAAAAATATCATAATAATACGGCAATCAAACGAAACACATCCTATGATGTATCGTTGGATGAACTTGAAAACTGCTTTTGTGAACTTAATACTGCCGAAGATGAGTGCAATTTAAAATTACTTTCAGAAGAAATTGATAATTTCCTTAATACCCTTGATAGAGAAAATAGGGTTATATTTGTGAGAAGATACTGGTATGCAGATTCAATAACAGATATAGCAGAAAGAGTTTCATTGAGCAGTCATAATGTTACAGCTCGTCTCTATCGCATAAGAGAAAATCTAAAAAAATATTTAAAGAAGGTAGGTTATGACATATGAAGCGTGAAGATATTTCAAAAGTGATAGGAAATATAAATGAAAAACACATTTTAGAAGCTGAAAATTACACTTCAACAGGAAAACAATATAGTATTAAGTCCATTTTTATGAAAGCTCCTGTTGCTGCTTGTTTAATCTTGTTTTTATTAGTTGGAACGGTTGCTTATGCAGCGTATGAAGCTTATGAATGGTCAACGTCCATATTATTTGAAGACGGAACGAAAGTTGAAGTTGTAGAAAATGCAACATTTAAAGAAATTCCTGACAGCGCACCAAAAACTGAAAGAACAGAAGATGACATAGGATATATTCTAATGTCTCACACAGAAATGGAAGAAACTCTTGGGTTTAATATTTTGAGTTATGATAAGGCTACCTCCTATGATATTATCTACAGAACAATGCAAAATGACGATGGAACGATTGGAAGAATTGACTTATGGTGGGCAGATTTCTTAGAGATAAGTGAAGAAAAGCGAATAACACTTAATATTTCGATGCTTAATAAAGGTGCAGATGAAGGATTTATTTTAGCATTCGAAGAAGGTCAGGATGCAGCAGGTGGTAAAAAACTTGAAAATATAGTAACTCTTGAATCACTTGATACAAAAATTGTTGTGTATAAAACAGGCTCGCACGACAATAAGATTACAATGACATTTGTCCACGACAATGTGTTATATCAGTTTGGAGGATATAATTTCACGGAAAGTGAAATGCTTTCTGTGATAGAACAAATGAAATAAATTCCAATTTGAAGAACTGAACATATAAAAACCAACGAGCAGACTTTATCGGTCTGCTCGTCTTTCTTTGTATTATGCAGTAAAATTTTTTACATACTTTGCTCTTGTTTTAGCCTTTCCTTTTCTGTATGGATTTCGGCTTTCATTTCCTTTATAAGCTCTGCAAGGAGTGTTTCACATTCTTCTCTTGTTTTGGCGTAAATGTTTCTTGAAAGCCGTTTTCCGTTTGGCAGTCTTGGTGAATATCGTCCTTCATAAAGGTTATCGTTGATTTTTGTTATGCAACCTGTTCCGGGCTTCCTGTATTTGCCTTTGGTTGGCTCAAATTTCGCCATTTCAGGCTTTTTAGAAGCCTGGTCGGGTGTTTCCTCGTCTTCTTCCTTAATGCTCTCATTTCTGCCGATAGTCCGTTCGATTTTCTTAGCAGCATTCCTTTTCATTTCCTCGGTGCTGTGAGAGTATATGTCAAGAGTAGTCTGTGCGGAAACATGACCTATCATAGTGGAAAGTGTTTTAACATCCATTCCGTTTGCAAGTGCAGTCGTAGCGAATGTATGTCGCAAATCGTGGAACCGGACCTTCTTGCAACCTGCTCTTTCAAGTATCTGTTGCATTCGTTTATAAACCGTCTGCGGATTCCTCGGCATATCTTCATTAACAGGGGACGGGAAAACCCATTTGGAAGCTGTTTTTTCTTTTAACTCCGCCAGAACCTTTAGAACGGAATTCGGTAGTATTATTGTTCGCTTTGAGATTTCTGTTTTCGGGTCGCTGATAACTAACTTTTCATCAACGCATTGAGCTTGTCGTTGTATGTGCAGTTCGCCTGTTCTGAAATTTATGTCATCCCATTGTAAGCCGAGAATTTCACCTCTTCGCATGCCTGTTGTCAGAGCAACAAGGAGCAGTTCAAACAATCCGTCATATTTTGCCTGTATGAGAAATCTCTGAATTTCGTCAGGTGTGAGCACCTGCATTTCTCGTTTGACTTTTGGCGGTATCTTGCATCCGTTTGCGGGATTTACAAGTATCAGGTTTTCCTGAACTGCTTTTTCAAGTGCTGACCTGCAGTTTCCGTGAATTGCTCTTACAAGCATATCCGAAACGCCTTCGCCTTTAAGCTCGGTGTATTGTAATCTGCCTGATTTTTTCAGGTCTGAATAGAATTGCTGTAAGTCATTTTGAGTTAAGCTTTTAAGCGGTATCTTACCGATGGACGGAATTATATGCTGATAAATTCTTCGTTCATAACCTGCCTGAGTTGATGGCTTCAGCTGCATTTTGCAATAGTTCTGATACCAGAAATCAATCCATTCACCGAAGAGCATATTTGAATTTATTGTTTTGTGGTTTGCAATGCCACATTCTAATTTAAGTTGCTCTAATTTTTCAAGGCATTTGTATCGTTCTTTGGCAGTAACGGATTTTGTGATTGCTCTGTTGTTTTCATCATAACCAACTACAACTCTGCCTTCCCAACGTCCGTCTGCTCTTTTTCGGAGTGTTCCTTCTCCGCTTTTTCTTTTCTTAGCCAAGGTTTTCAAAATCCTTTCCGAACAGGTCTTCTATGAAATTATCAACAACCTCAGATGCTCGTTTCTGCATATCGGTTGTTACATGAGTGTATGTGTCAAGAGTGAAGGAAGCATTTGTGTGACCAAGGATTCTCGATAGAGTTTTTGCGTCAACACCACTTGTCAGGGCATGTGTAGCGAAGGTGTGACGCAGGTCGTGGAAACGGATAATCGGTAAATCCTCATGTCGCAGGATAGTTTTTAATCTGTGGTATGCGGAGTAGGGAACCACAGGTAGCTTAGGGTCAAGAGGATTTTCAAAAATCCATTCACTGTTTGAGCTTTGCTTTCTCTTTTTCAGAAGCTCTGCAGTGCTTTCAGGCAGATATATTTTCCTTTTACCGTCAGCGGTTTTCGGTTCACTCTGAATAACCTTACCGTCAGTCACGGTGGTCAGGCTTCTTTTCACAGTAACGGAGTTTTCGTTTTCATCAAAGTCTTCCCATTTAAGACCACATATTTCACCTCTGCGAAGTCCCGTTGTAAGCTCGGTGTAGAAGAAGTCATACCATATTTCGTCTTGCTCAATGGCTTTCATAAATTTCTCAAGCTGCTCATCGTTGAGAACTTTCATTTCAGTTTTTTTCTTCTTCGGTGGGTTTGTGTTGAGTGTTGGATTTTTAGGAATGAGACCTTCCTTTATGGCATCATCAAATGCTTTATGCAGCATAGTGTGAACTCGCAGAACCGAACCATTTGAAAGCTCTCTTTTGAACTCAGGGTGGTAATGCAATCTGCCACTGTTTTTTAGTTTGACATAAAGCTTTTGCAGGTCGTTTGCAGTTATGAATGCAATAGGCTTGTCACCAATGTTAGGCTTCACATAGTTATTAACTATTCTTCGGTAACCGGTCAAGGTGTTTTCTCGCAAGGTAAGACTTGCATATTTCTCAAGCCATTTATCCAACCATTCACCAACAGTCATGTTACTGTCTTCGGTCAACTCTATGCCGTGATACTCATTCTTTTTCTTAAGCAGTTTTTCATTAAGCTCTTTCTGAGTTTTAGCATATACATATCGGAAGATAGGTGAGCCGTCATTCTTATGACCAACAACAATTCTTGCTTCCCATTTTCCGTCCTTCTTGCGAACCATACCGTCACCGCTTGGTCTTCGCTTTGCCATCATATCACTCCTTTCGCAACACAAACATATACCATAAGTTTTTTAGAATATCCAGAGAAATTTAATCGTATTTGTCGTTTTTCGTGTTAGTAGCACAAATCGGTGTTTTATGCGTTTTTTAACCATTTTTTCTTAAAGTGGTATGAACGGCTCCACTAAAACCCTTGATTTACCTGCGTTTATGCAATTTATGGCTCCATATGTATGTATCGTGGCTCCATAAGTATGTATATCCCAAAAGTGCCACAACCCCTTACACAGTCGGCATCGCCGTCTGTGGTGAGTTTTGAAAAGGCGTACAAAGGCGCCTTTTCTTATTCCTGCTACGAAATCGGACGGGATTTTTGTGCTGAAAATCGCTCATTTTCCTGTATTTTCAGTAACCCATTTTATGAATGCTTCCTTTGCAACAACCTTTCTTCCGCCTACTCTTAATGTTGGAAAACCTTTTTCATCCATCAGCTCATAAGCGGATGCACGACCTATTCCGAGCACACTTGAAAGGTGCTGAGCATTCAAAAATAACGGCAGTTCATCGTAAGATTTGAATTGACTTTCTTTCATAATCTTTCTCACTTTCATATAAAATTTTTGATTTACAAATAAAAAAAGGCAGACACCAAGCCATAAAAAGAAAGCAACAAGCTTTCAGTTCTGGACTTGATATCTACCCTTAGGGTGAAAAGAGTTATCCGAATCTGCCTAAAAGAAATTCTTTTTAAGGCTTTTCGGCGTTTCGATTTTGAAAGGCGTTAGCCTTTCTTCAATCTCAACATCCTAAAATCCAATAAAAATTTCTTCCTTTTAGGTCTTCGATTTTTTACAGAATAGGTTTTTGTTCAGCCAAGGCAAAAACGCAGCTAATCCTTTCGGATTGGCGAGTATTTTAACACAGGCTGGGCAGAAAACTATCTGTAAAAAACACGATTTGGATAATTCTTTTCACCCTTATTCCATTTTCACTGATGGGAGGATGTATCACTATGCCAACGCTTTTGAGTATTTTTTAGAACAGACAACACCGATTTTCTGTTTGCATTTCGGACAAATCAAAACGAAATCCACGTTACCAAAATCAGTTTCTCTTTGTAATAAAACGAGAGAGGACTGGTTTTTTATTTCAGAGCTGGGTGCAAACAATATCCGTTTGCAATCGCAAACAGGATTCGGACAATCGAAAGAAGGAAGACTCTTCCTCGAACTTTCACGACCAACATTCACTCAAACCACTCCTGACTTTTTATAATAAAAACAGCAAAATTATAAAGAACAAATGTTCTGTTCGTGAATAGATTATAACACACCCGATAGAATTGTCAACAGCTTTTTGGAAAAAATTCTTAATGATTGGTACATTAAGACGTACTTTGAAGAGCGATTTTTAACAACGAAGTCCTGATTTCTGTTTTTAATTTCTTGATAGTTCATCATCAAAAACAATTATGCTGTGATAATAAAGTCCAACTTGCTTTTCCAAGATTTTTTTACTTTTTTTGATTATTATATATAATAATCGCATTTTTGTTTGGCGAAAAATGGCGAAAGAATAACTATTTTTCAAAACTTCATCGCATTTTACATCATAGAGAGTGTTGTTTAAGTGAATAAAAATATCTCGGAAATAGTTTTCCTTTTCTTTGACTTATGCAGTAAAAATTTTTAAACTTAGTGCAGTAGGGTTATCATAATCAAACTTGACAAACTATCATTGTGATGATACAATGCAAGTGTGACATTGCAATGATATAGGAGGCTTTGCTATGAGCAAAATAGAAATACTTCACGGAACAGACCACATCATTGAAGTTCCTGATATAGATAAAGGCAATGAAAAAAATGATTACGGAAAAGGTTTTTACTGCACCTGCATTCCTGAAATGGCAAAGGAATGGGCATGTAAACAAAACACGGACGGCTTCAGTAACAGATATGAATTAGATCTGACGGATTTGCGTATACTTGATTTGACAGATGGCAAACATACCGTTCTTAACTGGATTGCGATTTTACTTGAACACAGAACTCTTTCTTTGGATTCTGAAATTGCAATTGATGCTAAGGATTACATCATAGAACATTTTTCTATAGACACTTCTGAATATGATGTAATTATCGGATACAGAGCTGATGATTCATATTTCAGATATGCAGAAAGCTTTGTTGAAAACGGATTGTCTTTACGCAGTTTAAACAAGGCTTTACATCTCGGAAAGTTAGGGGAGCAAACAGTTCTTATATCTAAAAAGGCATACAATCAAATTAAGTTTATTGATGCCGAGCCTGTAGACAAAACTATCTATTATCCGAAATTCATTGACCGAGATACTAAAGCAAGAGAAGTTTATAAGAATGATATCAGGAAAACTAAATCCTATCGTGATGATATATTTGTTATGGATATTCTTAGAGAGGAGATAAGAAGCGATGACCCATGCATACAGCAAATCGTATCTGAGTAATGCTAAAAACAGACTTGCTCAATTTTTTGATTATGCTATAAATGATTGTGGTTTTAGAAGTGACTGGATTACAAAGCTGTTTGTTATATCCGGTTATGCTGAACGATTCGAACGAGGAAATCCTTCGATACTTGCAGGAATGTCAGGTATAGAACTTGCTCAAAATGTTATCAATAAAATCTATCACGGAAAAGATTTACCCGAGCCCAGGTTCGGTAACGATAAATCACCTGAGTATTGGGCAGGTTGGGCATTGGCAGAATACCAATGGCAAACAGGAAGACGATTTAAAGATATTTTTGAATATGCACCTTTATCAGAAATAATATCCATGTATTCAATTTATCATGAAATGGATGTTTCTCATTTTGTTGAAACATTAAATAATTATTATATAAAGTTCAATGCAGATACGAAATTAAAACGCATCAGAGAAAGCAGAGGTTTATCGCAATCTGAACTTGCGCTCCATTCAGGTGTGCATCTTCGTTCTATTCAGATGTATGAGCAAAAGGCAAATGACATAGATAAAGCTCAAGCACAAACACTATATAAGTTATCAAGAGTTTTAGGATGCGATATAGAAGACTTATTAGAAAACCCAATGGATTAAAAAACGGCACGAAAATCCGTGCCGTTTAGTCATATAAATACTATTCTTTATCAACTATAATAACTTCAATTCCGAGGTCATCGAACTGACATAAGTCTTCTTCTGATGCATCCCAGTCTGTGATTAAGGTGTTAAGTCTGTTTGCAGGACAGATACTTACAATTGAATCCATACCGATTTTTTCTGTTGGATATAAGCCAATTGCTTGCTTTGAGCTGTCAATTACTGCATTCCAAAAGCTGATTGCCTGGCTCTTCTGTATGGATAAACCAAAGCTTGCAGAGATACAAGCTGATGTTAAGAAGCATTTATCAAATCTCAAACGCTTGATTGTTTCAACAGCAATTGCATCATAGCAGTTACCCTTGTTATCCATTTCACCGCCAAGCATAATTACAGAAATATTATCGTTCTTTCTCAACTCTTCTGCAATTACAATTGAGTTTGTTACAACACGAATTTTAATATCAGCAGGTAAGTTTTGAGTCATAAGGTAACCAACTGATGCGCTAGTGATGAAAATAACATCGTTATTTTTTATCATAGAAACGGCTGCTTTAGCAATTGCTAAGTAGTTATCTTTGATTTCACCAATGTCTTTGCAGGTCATTTTAGGTGGTTTGCTGAATGCGACCTGTCTTAATTTAATTGCTCCACCGTGAGTTCTTTTGAGAAGACCTTTCTCTTCAAGAATTCGTAAATCTCTTTTGGCAGAGTCATAACTAACACCAAACATCTCTTGAATTTCAGCAGTAGTAATGCTACCCTTTTCTTCTAATAAATCTAATATAGCCTGGTGTCTTTCTTCTATAAACATTTAGTTCACCTCGTTAACATATTACAAAAAATGACGTGCACTTCATTCCTTGTTATTAACACAATATCACACTTATTCACGGTTGTCAATACCAAATCGTGAAAATACGTGAATAACGGTGAACAAAAGTGAAAACAAGAGCAGAATTTATTGTTTCTGCTCTTGTTGTGGTAAAAATATTAAGCTATAACTATTACAACATAATTATTATATTAGAAAAGCTAATATTCCGTACATATTAGCATTATATCTAATCAACAAAAAATGAGCTCTCTCAAATTAAGAAAACTCATTTTAAAATATTTTTTATAAATTAGCATTAATCATCATTTTCGTTTTCTTCATCTTCATCAAAAATCTTCATAAACAAATCCGACCAATGTTCAACCTTTTGTTTTATTTCTTTACATGTGTTTATGTTATTCAATAATACTATATTTATAAGTGTTTGTTTATTTTGGGTATACAACTCCCATATAAAGTCAATTTTATTTTTTTCAAATCTAAACATATCATAAAAACTTTCATAGAAATGGAGATTGGAATATCTTTTATTTATAGCCCATTCCATTGCAGTATATAAAAGTTTGCCTGCACAATTGATCTGATCGTCTTCCAAATTTGTTGCTTCTTTTATAACTTTTTTTAATTCAATTTGAAGAATCATATTTTCAAATAAGTAGTTTATTAAATATTTAAATTTTTCGAAATTTTCTTCACGTAAAAATTGCGTTTCTTCAAATGGTGTAATATTATCCTTGATTATAGCAATAATTATATCAGATAAAATTTCATTGTTGCACTCATTTTGTATATCTTTGAAAACCTTATCTTTTTCTAAGCCCTCCTTAATCAAATTAATCTTTGTTGCTATTTCCATTTTATATTCATTATTTGTAAAAAGTATTTTTTCAATATCTTTTTTGTTCATTTCTGGTGATATTTTTTCTTTTAATTCAATAAACATCGTAAAACCTCCTTATAATACTTCAAAAATTGGTGACATAAATCTCGTCATTTTTCTCGAAATTAATTTCATCATCAATACAAGCGTAATATAAAAAATTCTTATTCCTATTCAGTTCTGAATTTTTGAATATAGTTTTGAAAAAATCATCCCTATTTGTGAATACACGATCAATCCGTTGTTTCAACATACGTGTTTCCCTGATATCAATATTGCAATCAGAAATACTATGAATTATCTTTATTGAACTGGGTGCAGGCTTACACATTTCTTCCGATATTTTATCAAGTATCGTAAAAATACCCCTTATCGCCTCTCTTGGTTTCTCGTTTAAGCTTTCCCTTTGAGAATAAATTAGTAATTGTTCCCCCTTTATTGTTAATGAAAAATAATTATTTGTACCTATTTTATGAACACTCACTAAATTATATTTTTTGATTCTGTTTAAGAAATTTGATAAATTACTGCTTGATTTCATTTTTAGTTCTTTTTGTAAAATAACACCGGGAACAGTATTATACCTTTTTATTGTTTCCAATGCAGGTAACAACAATGTATAACTGTTTATTAAATTCTCAAAATCATCAAAATTTTTATTTTCATCAATTACTTCAAAAGCTGAATCTGTAGTAGCTGAAATCCTACCAAAATAATAACACAAAAGCTTTTGCTTTTCATCTAAGTTTAACTGATTTGTAATTTTCTCATAACTCTTGGTAATGTTTTTCAAAGAACTCTCTAAATCTCGTACATTACCCTTTACAATTGAATCAACTACAATTTTTCGAATTGTCTCACTAATTACTTCTATATTATCTTCATTCCCATTTGTAAAATTGTCCAAATTCAATTTTGCAATATCATTATTCATAATATCCTCCAACAAATAAACTTTACGTGAAGTTTACGCTATAATAATAACACATAATTAACAAAATTCAAGTAAATTCTTTTTTTATTATAAAAGTTTTAACACAAAATTCACACTTATCTACGTTTGGGCATTTGTTTTGTTTGAAACAAATATTTGCAATCAATTTCCTGTTTTCTACTTTAGGGACAATAGCGAATGCACTACAAGTATCGTTATTATCAAACGCAGCACAAGAGTTACATAAAATAGTAGTTATAGCTTTTCTTTCTGCATGACTCTTGGCAGTGTTGAACATTAACGTTGTATCCGTAGTAAATGCAGATACGAAAATAAAGTCAGCATGCAAAAGAGAGCAAATTGCATTAATAGAATCGTCGTTGTAATCAGCACAAATTAAATATGCTACTCTTCCTAATCCTTCTATATCAACAAATGATATATTCCCATCGCTATTTATCAATTCACTAAAGTAATCATCAAGTTCTTTAGAAAACATATCAAACGGAATCTGCTTTTGTTCTCTAATTAATACGGTACCCTGATTTGTTATTAAAACAGCCTCATTTGTATTATTGTTCCATACACTACCTAATAAACACAGTTTAACATTTTGAAAGTCTGACTTTAAGAAAATATTTTTAATATACTCTTCAGTTTGTGGATTCATTGCTAATTCTGGGAAAATCACAATATCAACTTTATTTTTTTCTGATTCTAATAAAATATTACGAATACAATCATTATGAATTCCTAAACTCTCAAAATTATAATCAACAGTAAATGTTTTTGCTCCTTTATTAAACTTAGGAAGGAACCAAACCTTGCTTGATAAACAAGATACACCTATTTTAATTGTATCATTAAATTTATAAGAGGTTTTATATTCTTTTATTCGTGGATAATAATCATATAAACTTGTCTCTTTTATTATTTCGAAATTATTAAAAACTTTGTTGATTGAATTAGAGTCATATTCAACAGTCTGCCGTCCTGTTCGAATTTTTCGATTTGTTAAGTCTTTTGAAAAAAAGCCAAAAGGTTTTTTATAATAAAAAAGCCCCTCAGTATTACTATTTAATGGTCCTTTTGGAAAAAGTTTTTTTGCTCTAGGTAATAATTCGCAAATTATATCATCAATTTTTAAAAGAGTAGCATAACAAAAAACAATATCATCTATTTTAGATGATTTGAACTCATAACTCCAACAACTCGCCCAATCTTCAAATTCGAATGGATTTATTACACACAAATTCTTTGTTAAATCAGAAATTATATTTAAAACTTCTGTTTTACCAGATGAAATTAGTGCATTATATCTTTTGGTAATTGTTTGTTTAGGTGTTGTTGTCGTATATGAAAAAATTATTGCGGTAAATTCATAAACATTATGAACTTTTTCTATTTTTTTTATTAATTCATCTTTTGTCATAAAACCACCTTATAAGAAGTTTAAAAATTTTAATTTACCTTTCACTTATATATGACAAAAAATGGCAAATACTTCACACTTTTTTTTAAATTTTTCACAGTTCTCTTTTTTGCACTATTTTTCGACAATGTTTTTAGTGAAAAAGACAATAATTTTTCAAACTTTTCCTTGACAAATCATTTTCGTGGTGTTATATTGACAAAAAAACAGATGAGGTAAAGGTTATGAACACATATCGTTTTACAAAACATGATATGCAGAATTCCTGGCTTGTAAAGTATGATTATGATACTTGCAGGTCTATGCCTTTATACTCATTTCGCAAAAAGTAAACTATTATTTTAACGATATGATTATACCGGTGTAGGCTTACTGCAGGAGCTTACACCGGTTATTTTTATACATAATTCTATTTTAGGAGTGAAGGATATGAAACTATTTGATTTACTAAAAAAGAAACTTTTAAAAAAGCAACCCGAAGTAACAGGGGATTTTCTTGTTGATTACTACAACACCCACGATGAAGATGTTCGTCTTTTGTCCAAGCACGGCAGAGTTGAATTTCTCACAACTGTTAAATACATTGAGCAATATTTAAAAGACGGAATGATGATTATGGAAATCGGAGCCGCAACAGGAAGATACTCTCATTATTTTGCTCAAAAAGGCTTTGAGGTTGATGCAGTTGAACTTATTGAACACAATATTGAGGTTTTCAAAACCAAAACATTACCCGGTGAAAATGTAAGAATTAAGCAAGGTAATGCTCTTGATTTATCAGAATATCCTGATAACAGCTATGATGCAACCCTATTGCTTGGACCTATGTATCACTTATACACAGCCGAAGAACAACAAAAAGCTCTTTCAGAGGCAATCAGAATCACAAAGCCTGACGGATACATCTTTATTGCTTACTGTATGCTTGAACCATCAATGTTCTGTTGTTTCAAGAATAACAGAATAGACAAACTGATTGAGGATGGCGAATTTGACCCTGTTACACTTGAAGCTCATTTCCCACCACACGGAATTTTTAAAGTATATACAAAGGATGAGATTTTTGATTTGACAAAGATTTTTGATGTGGAAAGGTTGCATTTTGTTGCTACTGACGGTTATACTTGCCATATGAAAGAGTCTGTTGACCAAATGGATGACGAAACATATGATTTGTATCTCAGATACCATTTCAAAACCTGCGAAAGGCAGGATTTAGTCGGCATATCACACCATACACTTGATATATTCAGAAAGGAGTAGAAACTATGATTAAATACCCAAACTATGACAGAAGCATACTTTCAATTGCTTCATCAGTTTTAAACCATTTTGGCGTTAAAGACTGCCAACACAAGACCTTACCCGAATTTGATAAATTACTTGAGAAAGATTATAAAAACATTATAGTAATTCTTTTTGACGGCTTGGGAACTTCAGCACTTAACTACCATCTGGAAGAAAATGATTTTTTGAGAAAGCATTATGTAACCGATATTTCTTCCGTTTTTCCGTCAACAACTGTTGCGGCAACTACATCAATTTTGAGTGGCTACTCCCCTTTGGAATGTGGGTGGCTCGGCTGGGACTTGTACTTTGAGGAAATAGGAGAAAACGTTGCAGTTTTCAAAAACACTTTACAAAAGAACGGTGAGCCTGCTGCAAAATACAACGTAGCTCACAAATATATACCTTACAAAAATGTTATGCAAAGAATTGAAAAGGTCAAGGGCAGAAAAGGCGCTTACTGTGTAGCATTATTTTCAAAATACCGCATCAAAAGTGTTGAAGATATTTGTAAAACTATATATAAGCTTTCTAATAAAAGAAAGAAGAAATACATATATGCATATTGGCATCAGCCTGACGGAGCAATGCACGGTCACGGAGTAACAAGTCCTGAAGCACATAAAGAGATCCTGCATATCAACAGCGAGGTTGAAAAGCTTTGCAGTAAATTAAAGGATTCGCTTGTAATCATAACTGCAGACCACGGACTTTGCGATAGTGTGAATTTGTTCCTTGAGGATTATCCTGAGCTTTACGATATGCTTAAAATCCCACCATCAATTGAGCCAGGCAGAGCTATGAGCTTTTTTGTAAAAGATGGATTGCAGGATGCTTTCAAAAAGGAATTCAATCGCCTTTTCGGTGATTCTTTCAGACTTATGGCAAAGGAAGAAGTGTTCTCAGAAAATATTTTAGGCTACGGAAAACCACATCCGAGAACACATGGTTTCGTTGGTGATTTTCTTGCCATAGCAACAACTGAAAAAACATTATTTACAGCAAGAGAAGAACACGAATTCGTTGGCGTTCATGCAGGGCTTACAGAAGAAGAAATGACTGTTCCCTTTATAGCAATAGAGACAGAGAAGAGGAAGAAACGATGAATATAATACAAAAAATAAAACAAATAAAATACATAAAAACCACACCCGTACTTGAAACGGAAAGGCTGATTTTACGTCCTATTACACCAAAGGATGCAGACGCAGCTTTCGTATGGTTGAGTGATGAAAAGGTTAATAAATTTATGCCTTATAACCTTTATAAAAACACAGATGAGGTTTTGCATTGGATAAATACAATAATCCCCAAGGACAAGAACTGCCACTGGGGAATTGTGCTTAAAGAAAACAACCTTTTAATTGGTAGCTGTAGTATCGGTCCAGATAAGAAACAGCCTGATGCCTGGGGCTTCGGCTACAATATCCGTTCTGACTATTGGAACAAGGGTATAACCACAGAAGCTACAAAAAAGATGATTGAATTTGCCAATAAAAAATACGGACAAAAATTCTTTGTTGCAAGCCACGCTGTTGATAACCCCGCTTCGGGCAAGGTTATGGAAAAGTGCGGTTTAACATTCGACCATTACGGAGAATACAGCACCTTTGACGGCACGCAAACCTTCAAAGCAAAATTTTATAAAATGCATTTGGATTAAAATTTTGAGGACAGGGATAATCCCCTGTCCTCACTTTATCTTTTAGGCAACTTACCACACTCGTAAAGCCTATTTATTTTTTTATAATGACTGCAGGCTCTTCCGCCATCAACTGAGCAGACACCTTTTTCATACTCTGATTTATCAGCGTTGTAGTCAAACAATCGTGTGTACTTTTTACCGTCTTCACCCTCGCAGGTAATGAACTTATCGCCCTCACCCATATAAAAAGGACATTCGATAAGTCTTTCAATGAATTTTGCCATAAGTATCACCATCAACTTAATCACGCTACATAATCGTAATTCTTACATACGGCAGTTGCATTTCCGCTATCGTCAAAAACAAGTTCAACAACACCGATTGCTTTTGAACCGTCATTATATTCAATCGTAAATGTAATTGTATCATTAAAGGTTGAGTACGGTGTATTTATGTTTTCTTCAAAAGCCTTTTCCATTTCTTCTGTATGACTCCAATAAAAGCTACTTTTCTCAAAATCGAAATCCTCACCATTGGCAGATAAATTGTTTCCGTGTTCCCAACCTATGTTGATAAAATTACCATGTTCGGGAGCATTAAAAGTAGGTTTATTTGTGTTATACACCATTTGACCATACTTTGAGGTATTTTTTACATTTATGGACTTGATGTTTTCAGTATCTTCCAAATCAAGCTTAAATTCATTAAAGGTGCATATAGTCATAATAATATTTTCTTTTACACAAAGTTCTGCACTACCCGTATCGAACTTTTTTTCTGTACAATATTTATTAAAAACATCGTCCAATTCATTTTCGATTTTAAATGTTTCCGCATCAGAAAGACCTCTTATATCTCTGACTTTTAAATACACCTCATAGGGATATTCTTCGTTGAGTTCCAAGGTTTTATTTACTGTTGCAGCTTCTGTACTTTCAGAATTTGCTGCACTTGCAACCATAATGAAAGCATTTACAGTTTTATTTTGCGGTACTGTATTTTCAGTTGTGCTTTGTTGTTTGGTGGTGGCTTCATTTCGTTGTGGCACTAAAAACCCCACACCGAAAATAATTGCAAACGCAAGGCAAAACGATACTATGCTTAATGTAACTTGTCTGTTTCTCTTAACAGGCACGGTATTTGTAGTAATCTTTGCTTTTAATCTGTTACCCATATAAGCATCGGGGTTAATATTATCTATAGATTTTTTGAAATCGTCTTTTTTCATAATGCATAATCCTCCAATTCTAATTTAAGAATATCTCTGCCTCGTTGCAAACGCTTCTTGACAGCTGATTTGCTTATTTTCAAGGTTTTTGAGATTTCTTCAACAGTATAATCGTTGTAATAAAACAGAATTATGGCTGATTTATATTTTTCGGGTAATGCAATAACTTTTGAAATAACATCCTGCTCCATATCGTTGTTTTTGTATGTAGCAGTTGCAGAAACATCCTCAATACACTCATTCTTACGTCCTGATTTTTTCAGATAATCCAGACACTTATTCTGCGTTACTCTGATAAACCAGGCTTTTTCGTGTTCAGTGTTTTTGAATTTATATTTACCGCAAAGATATTTTGTGAAAACATCCTGTAAAACATCTTCAGTATCACTTGCATTACCTAAATATAAAAATGCAATTTTATAAAGCATATTGCCATATTCGTTATATTTAGCTTCAAATTCATTTTCGAGATCTCGTTTGCTCATAACGTCCTCCTTTCACTAATAAAACGATTGACAATTGCTTTTGGTGACATAAATATTATAACATATAAATTTGTTTTGGTAAAAAGAAAGAGCAGGGGGTGACCTACTCTCTAAAAATGTGTACTGTTGTTGATATTTTTACTAATTTAAAGGTTTGTGTTTTATGCAAAACATAGAAATATTTTTTTGCTTGAAAAAACACTGAAGTATTTTCAAGAAATTGTCATATATAAGTGAGGCTTTTTTTAGGCTTTAAAAGAAAAAAGTAAAATGATGGATGATTATATGACAACCCCTATTTCAAATGCTAAGTACATTAAATCCGGTGAATTGAAAATTTTCTCAAAAGAAGTTTTTGATTTCGTTAACTTTTATAACTCGAATGGATATCTGATAACCGGAGATGTTCAATATAAATATTTCTCTTCAAAACGGCTTATTGTTATCAGCAGTTGTAAAATAGAAAAACATGGTGCTATTGATTATATTTTCGGATACGGCAATATCTATATTATGCAATATTCGAGTATTGATGAAACATATTGTGCGTATGTGAAATACACAAAAACACCTTCCGTTATTTATGTTGAACCGGATGTAACAATTGACCTTGGAAAGCAAAGTCTTCCGAAATTAACGCTTCACGAACCGAATACTCAACATTCCTGGGGATTTGATTATCTCAGATGTAAAGATGCTTTTGATTACATTTTACACAATAAATCCATTGATGAACTGCCTGAAATAGTTGTGGGAGTGATTGACGATGGAGTTGAGAGCGTTGGCTCGGTATTAGGAAACCGACTTTTAGCTGCACACAGCTTTGTTGGTGATTCATCACAAGCACATATTTCTAATATGGGACACGGCGCCAAGGTTTGCAGTGTTTTAATGGAAAATACTTTGGATAATGTTAAGGTTGTTTCATATAAAATATTTTCAGAACGGGAAACAGCATTGGCTATATTAAGATTAGCAGAAATTCAGGCTGAGCTTGACGGTGTGGATATTGTAAACAGTAGTTACGGTATGTTTGTGAAATTTGAAAGCAGATTGCAGAAAGCTTTGCATATTGCTTCTGCAGGTAATGTGAAATGCAATGTTCCTCAATATCCTGCTGCTTGTGATGGTGTGGTGTCTGTTGCAGGGATTACGAAAGATGGGATGTTGAGTGAGACCTCAACATTTGGCGATTGGGTTAATGTAGCAGCACCCAGTGAAAGCATTAAATTACCATCGACATATGGGGTGGATGAATACGGAGATTTTTCGGGAACCTCTTGTGCTACACCATTTGTAACATCGGTATGTGCAATGATTAAAACCCAATATCCTGATTTGAATAACCAACAAATCAAGGAGGTTTTATACAGTTCGTGCAATAAAGCGAATATTCCTGTTCAACACGGCATCGTTAATATGTTTAATGCTGTTACTTACTTGGATGGTAGAAATACCAAAGAAATCGATTTCAGCCGTGCAGATAAAGAGTTGATAATGGTTTAATTTATGGGGTTGCAGATGCAACCTCTTTCTTTGTATTATGCAGTAAAATTTTTTACATTGGCAAAGGAAAAGAGAGCAGGTGCTGACCTGCTCTCTTAAAATATGTTTTGGTATGTATCAGATATCTCCTGACTTATCGTAAACTGCTTCGGCAATAAGTTTAACACCCAACCTGAAGCCGTCTATGAAAGCTTCTTTTTCAAGGATATTATTCATATCAGTCATGCAGTCTTTGAGTTTCTCATAAACCTCTTTCTGTTGAGGGGAGAGGAGATCGGAAAGCTTCTCCTCATTCTTAACCGCCTTGTCCAATAACTGTGAATACTCGCTACCACGTGTCAGATGCTTCTCGCACGGGCATATGTTACCGTAGAATAAATCTTCAATCACTCTCATGTGTCGCACTCCTTTCATGCAACACAAACAAATACCACAAAGAGTTTGAGAAGTCCAGCGGTTTTTCAACAAATATTAAAGCGACAAGGCTTTTCATCCTTGTCGCCAGTAGATTATGGGTTTTTACTTATCCACATTTCTTTTGCTTTATTTCTCGCTTCTTTTAACATTTTTTCTGTAGGATATATCTGCTCGCACGGATAATCCATTGAGCAATCCCATTCCCAAGCAAAGAATTTAGGCAAATGCTGCTCAATCTCTAATTGGAACTTCATAGCTTCTGAAATGTGCTTATCTGCAGATGCACTAAAATGTTTTATGTGGTTATCGCAAACCTGCCACAATGCTATACCGTGTTTATTCGCGTATTGTGTAGCTCCACTTTGATATCCTGCGGTAGATATTATGATGCCTTTTTGAGCCCCAAGGCTTTGTAATTTTGTGTACAACGTAGCAACAATATCACGTTCTATACTTCTTGTGTGCTTTTTGCATTCTACGAGAACAATGTTTTTTGAACCTAATGCAGTATATTCAGCAAGTATATCTATCTGATATGTGCCATCGTCGGATTTTATCTTTTGATTATGTTTGATTGTAAAGTTTTGAAGATGCTCTTTTTCAGCGTATGCTTTCAAAACGTCCATACAAAACAGTTCAAAATCAGATGGATTTATACTGGCAGCTAATTCTCTGTAGGGGTTAATATCCATAACCATTTTTGGTATAATCCTTTCCAGCAAAAATCACACGCCTAAGCGATGCCTAATATCATTAAGCCACTCGCCATTATATTTGAAATAACGTGGGCCTGCTACACCCGTACGTTTTCCTAGTAATTGTTTTGCAACACCTGTTAAGTACATTCTTTGACCATTAAATTCAACCATTCTTTCGTCTACAACCGTACACTTAATAGTTGGATCATTAGCAAATTCTAATACAGAACCGACTGGTATTTTACATTTTGAAAACGAAAAATTTTCCGCCTTTTCCTGATGTTCTGTATCAATTTCTTCAGCTATGATTTCTGCTTTGGTTTCATTTTCTGTTAATTCATGTTTTTTCAATTTATCCATGCATCCGTGTATTTCTGCCATAGCTTCTAATAATGCGTAGGCGTCCTCCGGATTCATTGCATAAAATTCACGTACTCGCTTTTTTCCTTCGAAGTTTTCTATTGATCTTAAAGTCGGATTAAGTTTGTCAATTATTTTATGCACCTGTAAATCTGACAAGCGTGATTCTACTGAATATGTGGCATATATTCGAAAAGCAAACGGAATACATTCACTATTATTCAATTGCTTAAGTCTCGCCTTAACATCATCTGCATACCCGATCTTTACATATTCAGGGAAAGAAGGATTAGTTAATATGTAAATTACACCTTTGCTCATTTTTTTATTACCTCATTTCAGCTGCTTTTATATTAAAAAATCCATTGGATTAGGCACAACTATCTTTTTAGTTTGTGTTATCTGTGTTCTAATTATTTTTTCGGAAATATTTCTTTCTCGGTTGAGTAATACATTTCTTGTATTACTTCCACCCACTTACCCAAAGTTTTAACATACGCTATGCCATCAACATACGGAAATAATGTAAAAAACAACACAGAAATCAAATGTAATGAAATTGCCGAATGTTCTGCCGGTACAGCAATTCCATAATCTGAGCGACCAACAGGAATATAATTTAGCGTTTTATAATTGGACATACGTTTGAATGTTCCTTCGGGTGAACCATGAGTAACGAGACAAGCCAGCTTGTATTGTTCTTTCCAAATTTTTCCCATTTCACAATACGCCTCAATAGTTGAAAAAGCACTAACCTTGATAGGTTTACCTTTTTTGTTGATTGAACCTACCGTCCAGTCAAAAGTACCTTTTACCGAATTATCATTTTGTGATTGTTCAAAATATTGTTTAGCTATTTGTTCTCCTTGGTCCTTAATAAAATATGCTATACAACATAGCTCATACAATGATCTCCAACGTGCGTATGCACAATCACCAAATCCATTCCTTAATAAAGTGAGGATTTCTAAAAACATTTGGCAAGCGCGTCCGTGAATATGGTGTAATGCTAAAAACATGAATTTCCTTTTTTGCTTTTCTTCATCGCTTACAGTTTCATCTATGTGTTTTGTTATGCTTTCTGCAGCTTCAAGTGTAATCGTATACATAGTTTGGGATGCTGCAAAACATTTTCCCCACAGTTGTTCCTGATGTGCAGAAAATTCTTGAGTTTTAGCACGTTCATCTAGTTCTATTTCGTACATTTTATTGCGAAAATAGGTCGCATAGTCTGAAGATACGGTATCAGTTATAGATATCATTACATCTTCGAAAT
The DNA here is from genome assembly GCA_045542535.1 of Acutalibacteraceae bacterium. Classification (GTDB taxonomy): domain Bacteria; phylum Bacillota; class Clostridia; order Oscillospirales; family Acutalibacteraceae; genus DTU089. The sequence goes on from JAZQLF010000013.1 coordinate 21,955, forward strand.
CAATTTTTTCGATTTTTTCGATAATTTCTTCGTCGGATAACCCTTCTTTTTTCCATGTTTCAAGTGTATCTCTAAAAGCATCGTTTAAAACATCATTTATTGGTGCATTTGACATTTTATCACCTTTTTCGGTACATTAATTCCATTTTTCATACTTTTAGGTAAATTAATTATTCTCCTCAAAATTTTCTACCTGTTCCATAACTTTACGGAAAACTTCAGGACTGTACTGCGGTGGATAGCCATTTTTAATAAGGCAAACTTTGATATCAAATTTGAGTTGGTCACGGACAATCTGGTTGTTGAGCCAGTCGGCAAATGAAGATTTTGTGTCAATGATTTCTTTAATCTTCTTCGCAAGTGATTTGCATTTATCATTGACCGAAACTCCGTCAACAACTTTATCTTCACCATATTCAAAGTTATATTCATCTCTTAAAGTCATCAAAATATCATAAAATGCTTTTTCTTCAAAAGTTAATCCAACTTTGCGGAAACTTTCACGGTCAACATTCATATCTCCGAGAATTTTTAATGCTTGTTCAGTAGCATTTTTGATAATTTCTTCGGATGTGAGTTCCTGAGCTTCACCAGCTTCTTCCAAGGTAAGATGCTTTCTTCTTTCGTGGTAGATTTTTATGGTTTCTTCAAGCATTTCTTGGAATTTCTTTGCAGCCATTTGATTGGTTTTGCTGTATTCTGTGATTTGCTTCCTAAGCATCTTAATCAGTAACTCCAATTTGGTTGCTGGCATTTTCACATCAGAGAGCTTCTCGAAATATTTAGGACTAAAGATATCTTCTTGTTCTCCGTCTTCAAGAACACTTTCAACTTCGTTATAACGTAAAGCTTCTTCAACCATTTTCGCAACATGGCGATTCATTGTTTCTGCATCAATGTCGGTTGTTCCACTCATTTTACGAACGAAACCTGCAATAGCCATAAAGCATTGTGCAAGTGCTGACTCTTCTTCTGACAATTCACCTGAAGGCTGACAAATATCATATGCAGAACGCATTCTCTTTACAGTTTTCAGGAAATATGTTTTGAACGAAACCTTTTTTACCTTTTTACCACCATTACTTTGAGTTTGAAGCTCTTGTGTTGATACAAACACGTATTCTGCTGCTTTTGCCAAAAGTGTATATCTCTCTGCAGGGTCAGCATCAGGGTTAAGGAAAGGTTTTAAATCATAACCACTAAAGAGATCTTTTAAAACTTCAATTTCTTCTCTGAAAACACGAGTAGCTTGTTCAACATCATCGGCGGATGGAGCAACAGAAGTATCACCACCATAAAGCTTCATAGCTTCACGCATATTGTCGCGGATACCAATGTAGTCAATAATAAAGCCGTACTCTTTACCGGGGAATTTTCTGTTAACACGACTGATTGTCTGAATAAGCAAATGCTTTTTCAGAGGCTTGTCGTTGTACATATATGTAAGTGATGGAACGTCAAAACCTGTAATCCACATATCAACAACCATAGCGATGTGGAAGTTGGAGTATTCCTGCTTGAATGCAATATCCAACTCATCAGTACGGCTACCGTTTTTAACACCACCAAGATAGTTGTACATTTCTTCATCGTCATCTTTGCCGACACTCGCAACCATAGCCATAAATGGCATTGGTTTTAACTTTTTATGTTCATTTTCAGGAACCTTCACTCCATCAGGTGATTTCTTTTCTTCAAACCACTCAGGATACTTTTCCTTGAAAATTGTTAAGAGTTTGTATGCAATTGCTCTGCTTGAGCATACAATCATTGCTTTTTGAACTCTATCAGGGTCTTTTGCGCAAGCTGAAACGTAATGGTCATGAATATCAACTGCAAGGCGCTCAAGACGGGATGGTTCACCAAGGATAACTTCCATTGAGCTCATTGCTTTTTTACTTGCTTCAATATCATCAGCAGTTGCACCATCATCAGCACATTGTTTGTAATATGCTTCAATCTGTGCTGCCTTTTCTTTATCAAGAAGCACTTTTGCAATACGAGGATGGTATTTAATAGATACAGTAAGACCATCAGCTACAGCCTGGTCCATAGTGTAACGGTCTATTTCTTCACCGAATGTCTGATATGTTTCTGCAATAGGAGTACCGCTGAAACCTACAAAAGTTGCATTTGGTAAAGCTTCTTTAAGAACTTTTGCATATGGTTTTGACACCATTGCTTTCATGTTTTCATCAGCATCTTTACTGAATTGAATTTTCTTTGAATGTTCAAGTTGTGTTCTATGGGCTTCATCGGAGAAGCAAATGATATTGGAACGATTATTTATTTCACCAATTTTATCATCTTTTCTGTCGCAGAATTTCTGGATGGTGCAAATATAAAATCCGCCACTTTCACGCGCACCAAGCTCTTGACGAAGAGTTTTTCTGTCCGGAACAACTGTAACTTCACCAAGATTTAAAAATTCTTTACTTTTTGTAAATAGCTTTGCACCTTGCTTCTGAAGGTCATCACGGTCGACAATCATAACAATTGTAGGTGAACCGATTTCAGGAATATCAGTGCAACGCAATGCAAGTTGACGAGCAAGAAATGCCATTGTATAAGTCTTGCCACAACCTGTTGCACCAAAATATGTACCACCCTTACCACTCTTTTCAACAACAGATTTAATAATGCTCTGCTTCAAAAGACGAGCAGCAAAAAACTGTGGATAACGGCATACGATTTCACGTTCTTCACTGTCGTATTCACTATCCTGGAAATAAATATAATCACGGAAGATTTCAAGAAATCTTTCAGGGCTGTAAACACCCTTAATCATTGTCTGTAATTCATCAAAAGGCAAAGTTGATACTTTGTCACCGTCATTTACACGACGCCATGCATAGAAATGCTCATAAGGTGTACGAACAGTACCAAGCCTTGTTTTTACACCATCAGAAATACAAGCCAAAGGACAATAGTGCAACAAATGCGGTATATCACGCCAGTAACGAGTCGTGATTTGCTTATATGCATCTACAATTGTTGCTTTGCCATCTGCAGGATTTTTAAGTTCAATAATACAAAGGGGCATACCATTAACAAAAAGAAGAATATCAGGTCTGCGGTTTTCTTTTTGTCCGTTATTTGTATATTCAACTGTGAACTGATTCACTGCACGGAAGATATTATTATCAGGATTTTCAAAATCAATAAGGTTAACCATTCTGGCAAGACCTGATTGTGGTGTAAACTGAATACCATCAACCATCCAGCCGTAAACCTTATGAAGTGTAGCAAATTCGCTTTCAGCACCAACAAGACGCACTGTGTCCATAATCTGATGGATTTCATCTGCGATTAAGTCTGAATTTGTCTTACTAAGAAACTGTTCCATATCATCTGCATACAAAACATCACTTTTTGTATTACGAGAAATGCTGTTTCCGGCAAGATAATTCCACCCCTCACCCTCAAGGAATGAGAGAAACGCATATTCATATTCAGACTCACAGTAGTGGCCGTTGTAATTCTGCAGTTTTGCCATTTTAAATCCTCCGTATTTTTTAATACGATAAAATCAGTTCAATTTTTTTAAAATATTATCAAGATTGTCAACGAACCAAGATAATTGTAATTTCACAACTTTATCACCCGTATTTTTTTTATTTGATAACAATGCCTCCAAACCTTCTTTAAGTTGGAGCAACGAAGATTTATCATCTGTAAAAAATTCGCTTACATTGGAAAACGAATATATCGTCCCAATGGATCTCCGTAAATTGTCAATCTGTTCAGATGAACATTGCTCTATTGCAGAAAGTAGCTTAGGTACTTCTATTTTCTTTAAAAATGCATGCTGACTTAAGTATTTGTTTTTACTGTCTCTAATTTCTTTCGAAAATGCATCCATATCTTTTACACTGTAGTTAAACGCTACGACACTATGACTTTTTGTTTTAACTATTGACTGCATTTCAGCAATAAAATCTTTATACTCCTGCTCTTGCTCGGTCGTCCAACATCTAAAACTATCATGAAACGACAAGCTATCGCTTATTTTTTCAGTGTCATAGTCACAAGTTGCAAGATTATTCTTCATGGCTGCTTTACAGTCATCAATAAGAGTAGGCGTATTAATTAAATCTCTAACAAGAACCAAATAATTAGCTAATTTACCATAGATAATTAAATTGATTACATTCTGGGTTTCGAGATTTTTCTTTATATCTGAAATAGCCCATTCGAGATTCTCAGAAGTTTCGGAATAGAATTTATACAAAACATTAAGCGAAAGCTGCACTTCGCCTTGAACTTTTTCGAGTTTCTTTTGTTCCAAAAACAGTTTTTCTTGGTTTTCAATTTCAGCTGCATCTAAATGTTGAAATTTGATATAGTCATGGGCAAATCTAAATAATGGATATTGGTTTGTTCCCAAAGAACTTCCGTTTTGCTCATCATTCCAAATTAACTTGTCATTATTTTTCAGTCGCAACGAAAACGCAACTATACTCAAAAATAAATGCTTTACAAAAAGACGGTCGATTTCTTTATTATACAACCTTAAAATATCCGTGGTTTTTTGGCAAGCAAAAATAAAGGAACGGAAATTCAAACAATCTATTTTGTTTGCGATATCAAATATTTCTAATGGTATTGTTTGTCTGTAAACTTTCCGCTTCAAAAGAACATCCTCCGCTGTATTAAGAGCGTCGTCTCCTGATTTATCACACAACAACCTTTCTATTCCTTCTTCTGTAAACTGTTGTAAAATATTTTCTATGGTTTCAGTAAAATCAGAAACATATATAATTGTGTCGCTTATTGTTTTTTCTTTAAATTTTAAATATTCTTGAGTTTCAATTGTCCATTGATGCTCTTTTATATCGTTTCCGTCTTTATCTTTCCCAACAACAATTTCTTCACTTTTGAGAAGTTCCTTTTCATTAGCTATTAATAATACTTTTACTCCATCTTGCTCAACCAAGTTGTTTACATATCCCAACACGTCTTTGATTGGTATATTGGTTCGTTCCAAATCTTCTAAAATTATAAGTTTTCCACTCAAATCGATAGATTCGTATAATCTCTGCAAATCTTCTTCGCTACTGGTTAAATCAATGTTAAAGAAACTTGTTACACCTTTTATAATGGTTTTTCCTGCAAATTTTGCGTTTTCTTGGTTTTCTTTTTTTTGAAGAAATTTACAGCTATCAAATTTTGGGGCTAACTTTATTTTTAGTTTTTGTAGTATTTTACATTTGCTAATCTTTGTGTTGAGTTTTTTTGATTTTTCCTCAAAATATATAGCTTTACTAATGTCGTTTGTATCATATAAGCCATATAAAGAAACGATAATACAACGACCCTTTTTCTTTTCTTCTAAATAAGGTTTCAAAACATTTTGGATATAATAACTCTTACCAGTACCCCATCCACCAATGAGCATAATTGCACTTTTAGTTTTATCGTTTGTTAAATAATTATCGATAAATTCAGTGTATTTATTATCCATTGTTTCTCTCCTTTTTAGTGCTTTATTCTTCCAATGAACCTTTTATAAGTACCGGGCAAATGTTTTTAATCTGAGCTTTTAATTGCTCGTTGATGTGCCTTCGTTCCTTATAGATTCTATACATATCAGCAATTGCTCTCTGTCTATCTATATCGGGAATTGGAATTTTAACCTCACACAAATCATCGAAGCCAAACACCAAAGTAGAACTCCCAAATGAATTAAACAGAACTTTTTTTGCAAATATTTCTCGTTGCAATAACATACATAAGTAAAATGGATTTAATTTGTTTATATCACAAATTGAAAAAGTTTCATATGCGGGGCTTACAATCAAGTCTTCGCCCTCATTTAAAGCTACACTTAATTTTTTAATAGTGCTATTTATTCGAGAATTATAAACGAAGTCATACTTGTTTATTATTTTAAATGTTGAAATATCACCTGAAAATAGACGCATCGGTTTAATAAACTCACCTTCGTTGTTAAAACCTTTCACCTGCGTTTTATTGAATTTCTCATCATAATTTCTTCTTGTGTTTCTTTCTATAAATTTACCAATAAATTCATATTCACAATCATCTAAATTTTCAATATATCCATCACAAACAAGCATCAAATCTTCAAGACCACGTTCATAGCTTTGCTGGTTTGCAACCATAGCATTATAAATATCAACATATTTCTGTTGTGTTGGAATATCGGGAAGATTTAATTCAATATCACAAAATCTATCCCAATCCAAATTTGAACGTACACTTCCGTCACTATAAAACCAACCTAATCGGTCTCTCTCTTTAGACAAGAACAACATAAAAAAGTATGTTGGTAAAACAATATCAGTAGCAACAACTTCAAATGTTGTGTATGCTGGAGAAACGATTATAGGTTTATCCTGCAAATACATACTAATTCTGATGCACTCATCACGACCTGTTTGCATACCAGAAAACACGAACCTATTTTTTCTAATAACTTTATAATTTGTTTCATCAAGGCCTTCAGTGTTTGCAACAGTTGGCATAAACTCCTTGTTTATGTTAATTCCATAAAAATCAGTAATGCCATAAGAGTTACGTTCATCAACAACTTTTATTAACTGACCAATTTTATGCTTACTTAAGTTCATAACCAATCCCCCTGAACGCATTTTCAAGCATCTTCTGAGATTGTTTCTCTTGAGCAAGAATATCTTTCATTTCTTGTTGAATACGACTCATCTCTGCATTGAAGTCAATATCCAAATCATGGTCAATAAATTCAATATATTTACTTGGCACAAGTGACCATCCGTTTTCTTTGATTTCTTCAATACCTACACTGCGATAAAGTTCCGAAACTTCATAATTTGTACCATCAGTTCCTTCGCTCTGCCAGGTATGGTAAATATCTGCAACTTTCTGAATCTGTTCATCAATAAGGCGAACTTTCTTTTTATTCTCGTTTTTAACAGGATTCTCAGTCCATGTACGCAAATCCATAAAGAGAATTTCACCTTCACGGTCACGAAGGTTTCTACCGTGGTAATTACCGCCCTTTTTATTCTGATTAAGAATCCAAAGTGTAACACTGATATCTGTTGTAATGAAAAGTTCACGAGGAAGAATAACAATTGCTTCTACTTTGTCATTCTTTATAAGCTGTTCACGAATATCGACAGTATCACTATCACCCAAAGCACCATTAGCAAGCAAGAAACCTGCAACACCATCAAGAGGCTTCAAATGTGACAACATATGAAGAATCCATGCGTAGTTTGCATTGCTTTCTGGTGGAGTTCTGTAATCTGCCCAACGAGCATCATCCTTAAGATTCTCATCATACCAACCTTTAAGATTGAAAGGTGGGTTTGCCATGATATAGTTAAAGTAAACACCTTTATGCAAATCGTGTGTAAACGTAGAATCATTTTCACCACCAAGGTTATGACTGATTCCACGCAATGCAAGATTCATTTTTGCAAGTCTGTATGTTGCGGCATCTTTTTCCTGACCATAAATGTTGATACGGCTAATATCACCACGTTTTTGTCTGATAATATCAGTGCTCTGAACAAACATACCACCGGAACCACAGCATGGGTCGTAAAGTGTACCTTCAAAAGGTTCAATCATGCTTGCGATAAGCTGAACAGCATCATGAGGAGTATAAAATTCACCCTCTTCTTTTGTTGCATTAACCGCAAATTCCTTAAGGAAATATTCATAAACACGACCAATAAGGTCTTTTTCTTCTCCAAATGCCTTGTGGCTGATTTTATTAACTTCATCAACAACCTGCTTAATGTCATTGGGTGCAAGGTTACGGGTAGTGAAAGTACCTTCAACAAAACAACCCTTTAACTGCTTGTCCTCTGTTGCAAGTGTGTGCAAAGCAGTATCAAGAGCAACATTAAGTTTTGGGGCGGGTGTATTGATGATTGTTGACCAACGAGCTTCAACGGGGAGATTATATGTACCGTCAGTAAATGTTGCATCATCAAAAAAGGCTGCAACAATATCTTCATCATCAGGGTCAAGACCCTGTGCAATCAAATCTTCACGAAGCTTTGCAAGACCATCTTCAAACTTTTCACCAATGAAACGCAAGAATACAAGCGTAAGCATCATATCACGCTTTTCAAAGAATGAACCTGAGTTTCTTGCCTTACGCAATATATCACGACATTTGAACAATATAGAGTCCAAATTTATTTTTTCTTCCACGTTTTTCTTTGCCATGTTTGTTCTCCTAACGAATATAATTATACATAATACATTATATTACAAAAAGAAACTTAATTCAATAAAAATCGATTTATTTAAACAAGTATAAGAACAGAACATCTTTTTCCTCACTTATATATGACAAAAAACGGCAAATATTTCAGGCTTATTTTATAATTTTTAAATTTTCAGCGGATTGCATAGTTGGTGGGATGGTGGGTTGGTTAATATGACGGTGGATTGTATTAAGATAGGCTGATTAATCACATAAGAAAAAATAAAAGCAGACGGATTCATTGTGTGATAAATCCGTTTGCCTTTTCTTTGTATTATGCAGTAAAAATTTTTTACACTGGAAAATGTGTTTGGTATATGTTGATTTTTCATATTAACTATTCAAAGTTGACATATTAAGTGCGTTATGTTAATATAATGTTGCAAATCTGAATAGTTATTTTCAGGAGGAGTTATGAAGATTACGCAATTTGACAGCGAAAAAGCAATTTTACAAGAATTTGGCAATCGAATAAAACAATATAGGGTTTCCTTGAATATTACACAGCATCAGCTTGCTCAGAGATGTGGCGTTTCAGTAACTACATTAATGCGTATAGAAAATGGCGATGATACAAAGTGGTCTGCCATAATTAAAATTTTATCGGAATTTAATTTATTGGATAATCTTGATATGCTTATTCCTGAACCTCAACCTGATTACAAAGCGATGTTTGAAGAAAAAACAATCAGAAAACGCGCAAGACCTGACAAGAAGACTTCAAATGATACTTGGGTCTGGGGAGAAGACAGGGAGGATGATGAGGATTGAAAAAAGTAAATACTGTTCGTGTTAAAATGTGGGGTACTACTGTGGGATATCTTCATCAGGAGGATAATGGTTTAGTAGGGTTTCAGTATGATGATGAGTTTTTGAAGAGTAATATCGAAATTTCACCTGTTACAATGCCGTTATCAAACGTTACCTATTCTTTCCGTAGCTTGCCGGAACAAACCTTTTACGGACTTCCGGGTATGGTTGCAGATTCGCTTCCTGACAGATTCGGTAACATTGTTATCAACAGATATTTAGAAAGTCAGGGAAGAGAGCCTGATAGCTTATCTGTTATAGAAAGGCTTTGTTACACAGGCAAAAGAGGTATGGGTGCATTGGAATATGAGCCTTCCCAGGAAATCGGAGCGATAGACGAGCCTGTTGACCTTGATGCTTTAACAAAGCTTGCTTCTGAAATACTTTTTGAAAAAGAGAATATTCATATTGAAGAAAATGATCGTCTTATGTCTCAATTGATGGAATGCAGTTCTTCTGTTGGCGGAGCAAGAGCCAAGACTCTTATAGCCTGGAATCCTGAAACAAACGATATCCGTTCAGGTCAGATTGAAGCAGGTAAAGGCTATGAATATTGGTTATTAAAATTTGATAATATCAAAAACAACAAGGATAAAGACACTCGTCCTGATGATAGTGAATATACTAAGATTGAATATGCATATTATCTCATGGCTGTTGAAGCAGGTATAGAAATGAGTGAGTGTAAGCTTTACAAAGAAAACGGAAAAGCTCATTTTATGACAAGGCGCTTTGACAGAACAGGTAAAAACGGCAGGAAGCTGCATATGCAAACGCTTTGCGCTTTAGCTCATATGGACTTTAATTCACCAATGATTTATTCCTACGAGGATGCTTTTTCTGTAATGAAGAAGCTTAAGCTTCCTTATAGCGACTACATTCAATTGTTCAAACGAATGGTCTTCAACGAATATGCCAAAAACTATGATGACCATACCAAAAACATATCCTTCCTTATGGATAAAAAAGGTGTTTGGTCCTTATCACCTGCCTATGATGTAACCTTTGCATACAGAAAAGACAGTCAATGGGTTAAGGCTCATCAGATGCTTATTAACGGAAAGGCTGACAACATAACAAAAGAGGATATGTTAACGGTTGCCGAAAAGGTCGGCATCAAAAAATCTGATGCAGATAAAAGCGTTGAGCAAGTAAAAAATGCTGTTTCAAAATGGGAATTCTTTGCAAGGCAAACGGAAATGTCAGAAAGAAATATTGAGAGAATAAAAACAATTTTAGGGTTGTAATTTTAAATTCGCACACCTGCCGTTTGGCAGGTGTATTTCTTTGAATTATGCAGTAAAATTTTTTACATGAATGTAACTGTGGAAATGTGGTGGAAGGTATGGTATAATGGATATGATAAATGAGAATTTGTCAGGAGGTTAATTTATGAGTAAAGTAGTAATGCTTGATGACTTAATGGAGCAAATGCGTAATTTTAAAAGTCAAAAAGATGTTGCTAAATTTATCAAAAAATATAGGTCTGTTGATTATTTGCCTATGATTATGATGAATTATGCTGATGAATTAATATCGAAGAATAAATATGATACTGCATGTTTGATATATCTTGAAATTGCTGAAAATAAACATCTTGGGTACATTTATGATGAAGTTACTTTGTGGTTCAGATTGGGTGAGTATTATATAAACAACAATGAAATTGAGAAGGGGAAGGCATATTTAATTAAACTTTGTGACGAGATTTCAAATTATGAAGAATCGTTAGAATTTAGAGATTTGACTGCTGATTGGCAAAAGCTGAAGCCTTATGTTGTTAATGAAATCAAGCCGTCTGTTGTTTCTGCTGAAAATGCAGGAAATGATGAAATAATGACAGATGATGAACTTATTGAATTGTTTCTTGAAGAAATGGCATCCGGCGGAATACATGCTTATTTAACTAACTATGGTCATAGGTTGGAAGAAACTCTTGCAGTGGCAAAACGCAGAGAAAAGCCTGTTACAGTTGAACTTTTAGAATTAATTAAAACAAAATATTTCAATGGGGAAATGCCAAAGAATATAGAAGCCATAGAAAATATAATTGACAAAAATGATTGGTGGTTTGAAGAAGAATACGACCAATATTATTATGATATTGAAAAGGAACTTTGTTGAACATAACTCAGTTTGAAGATATAAGTAAATGTTGATGTGAAGAACAGGGGGAGAAGCAATGGCAAAATTAGAGCAGGTTCTTAATGGTGATTTCGGACAGATTTTAAGGACAATCGAAAACGGAATATTGAATGGCAGTATGTCTGCATCTCTTGAAGATTCCAGCGATATTTGTGATGGGGATGCAAGGTGCAGTGTTCGTGTTTTTGAAAGATACAGCTATGCAGGTGGTAACCGTGTTAGCATGAATGTTACATTGTTTCAGAATGCGAACGGTCCTATTTATCTTTCTGCAATTACATCGGGCGGAAGTCAGGCGATGTTATTTAAGGTGAATACCTTGGGAGAAGAAGCTTTTCTTGATAAGTTGAGAGAGTTGTTGTGATTCAGTGATATAAAATTTTGGAGAACATAATTATGAAAAAGTCTTTGTGTTTAATATTGTTTATGCTTTTTATGTTTAGTTCGTGTACCTATGGTGGTAATTATGGCGGAAAAGTAAGTGATGTGAAAACCAAGAAGGTTGATTCAAAAGTTTATTCACAAGAAGATATCGCATCTGCTATTGATACAATTAAAAAGGATTTTAAAAGAGAATGGGGCGGATGCACTCTTACAGAAATATATTATGCAGGGGATGAAGAATCTGCAGATTGTCAGGATTGGGCTGACAGATATAATGCAGATGAAGTAATTGTTCTTTTATCTTCATTTGATGTTGATTCTTCAGGTGGCGATGGTTCTTTAAACTCCAACAGCACCTATGAGAATTGGATGTGGATATTGGTAAGAACTGATGGTGGAAAATGGAAACACGTGGACCATGGATATTAATATAAATGCCAAGATGTTTTTTGCTGAAAACCACCAACGACCACATAAAGCCCACAGACAGGGTTGGACTATTTGAAAACAGTGTAGAATTCAGCTTCAAAGAGCATTTGAAATATACACGAAAGCACAATATGTTGTGTGTAGCTTTTGAAAGCAGACGGACATGGCTCTTCGGGACGAAGAAGTCGGGTGTTCGAATCACCTCACTCCGACCAAAAATAGCAGATAGGCTTTTGCCTACCTGCTATTTTTATATTGAAATTAAGATAGTAATTATTGACATATATTATTCTTCATGTTATTATGGCGTTAGAAAATTTAATGTTTAAGATAAACTCAAACTGAGCTTAAACAAGAGAAACAACTGTGTGAATATCAATCTGATAGCACAAACGTTTCCGAGCGACCAATGCATAAGACGATATGCAGCATTGTAGCAAATTGTTTAAGGGGAGGTTTGGGATTTTTTTATTTTAAAGCTAATGAACAACAATGAAAATTGATTAAAATGTATAAATGAAAGGTTTATAAAATGAAGAATAATAATCAAAAAATTAAGTATAGTCCTGAATATATTTCATATTTAGCAAATGGTGATTCTGCAGCAGTTTTTATTACAAGAGATATAGTAAAATCAATAGGCACAAAAGATAAATGGATAGATGTTATTGAGTTGCAAGGGCAAAAAAATTGGGATTGTAAATGGAATTTTAAAAGAATTGTCGTAGAGATATTTACCAGAGAAATAAAACCGGTTTATCCGAAAAATGCAACTCTTGAGCTGAAAAAATATATCACATGGGAAACGGCACAAAGGGATATAAGGGAACAACGCAGCAAAGGTATCAAAGGTATTCAATATGAAATCATACCAAAACTGATAAATCGTAACAAAGGTAAATACAAAGAAGTAGATGCTTTGTGGGATATAAGACTTGAGGCATGGGTTGAGTGTGAATGGAGAGATTACCCTTGCGAAATCAGAAAACGTAAAATACCTCTTGAGCCAGATTGGGAATATAAAATTCTATCTGTTAAAAAATTATGATTATTTGAAGTAGTTGAAGTCTAAAAATAATGAGATATGAGCCGACTTTTTAGTCGGCTCTTTTCTTTGATTTATGCGTATCAATTTTTTACATACTCTGTTCTGCTTTTATTCGTTCTCTTTCTGCCTGAATTTCGGCTTTCATTTCTTTTATGAGCTCAGCGAGGAGTGTTTCACATTCTTCTCTCGTTTTCGCATAAACATTCTTTGAAATTCGTTTTCCGTTTGGCAGCCGGGGAGAGAATCTTCCCTCATAAAGGTGGTCGTTGATTTTAGTCAGGCAACCTGTTCCGGGTTTGCGATATTTGTTGCTCTTTGGCTCAAATTTCGCCGAATCAGACTTTTTGTGAGCACGGTCGGGTGTTTCCTCGTCTTCTGACTTAATGCTCTCATTTCTGCCGATAGTCCGTTCAATCTTCTTTGCTGCATTCTGTTTGCCTTTCTTTGAATTATGCAGTAAAGTTTTTTACACTTGAAAATGTGTTTTGGTTATGTAAAATACGAATGGGCAGGGGAAGGTGATGAAGGATTTTTCTTTGAATATTGCGTGTTGAAGTATGGTTCTTTGGGGTTTTTATATGGGTATAAATTAAACGTGGAGTGAGAATTGAGGGTTGTTTTTTTGTTTTGGCAAAATTACTAAAATGTTTCTACATTGTTTATGCAATATCTGCAAATTGCCATCTTGATTTTATGCCGGAATCAAGTATAATTGACTCTCGGAAATTAAAAAAATTCAAGGCAAAAACATTCAGAGGTACACATGCAAAATTCTATCACTTTACTCGGTCACGCATTAGGTTTTATTTCAGTCGCTTTATTCTTTTATTCTTATCAGCGCACCCAAAAAAGCAAGATAATGCTTATTCAGACTGTTGCAACAGCGTTAAGCTGTGTTCAGTATCTGCTTATAGGCGCTACATCCGGTTTCGCTTTAAACGTTGTTTGCATTATTCGTAATTTTGCATTTTATTATCGTGAAAAAAACAATAAAACAGATTTGATAACACCTGCTTTATTTGGAGCAGCTATGGCGGTAGTAAGCTGCTTCTCATGGGAGGGCGTTCACTCGCTTCTTATAACTCTCGGTCTTGTTGTTAATACTATTTGTATGGGTGTTTTCGATGCAAGGAGCTTCCGCAAAACAATTCTTATCTCATCAACACTCATTCTTGCTTACAACTTATTTGCACTTTCATACAGTGGTATGTTAAGCGAAACCATATCCCTTATTTCAGTTATTATCGGCATTATCCGCTACAGAAGCACTCCGGCGAAGGTTATCAGCACAACCGAACCCAGCACAAGCGAAAAACTTGCAGCATAATAAAGCATAATTCAGGAGCAACAGTATTGAATGTACTGTTGCTTTTTTTGTTTTATGAGTGATATAATGGGGTTGAGAAATTCCAATTCATTTAACCTTTACTCAGAGGTGCAGATTATGATTAAAAAGCTTGAATTACATACTGATGTTCTTGTTCTCGGAAGCGGACCTTCGGGATTTGCGGCGGCATATACTGCAGCCAAAAATGGTGCAAAGGTTATTATTGTTGAGCAAAGCGGAGATGTTGGCGGGATTTCAACTTCAGGTCTTATGAGTCATTGGACAGGAAGCTGCGGCAGCCCTCTCTATTATGAAATCCTGAAAAGAACATCTCAAAATAATGAAGGTGAATTCAATAATAAAATTACCAATATAATAGACCCCGAAAAATTAAAAACACTTTACCTTGAAATGCTTTGTGAGGTTGGTTGCAAAGTGATGCTTTATACCTTCGCTGAAGATGCAATTTGCGACGGGGATAAAATTCTCGGTGCATCTGTTGTCAATAAATCAGGCAGAACAGATATCTATGCCAAAATTACAATTGATGCTACGGGGGATGGTGATATTGCCGCAAGAGCAGGAGCTGAATTTGTTCTTGGCAGAGAAAGTGATAACAAAATGCAACCTGCAACCCTTATGTTCAAGGTTGGCGGTGTTGATTATGACCGTGCAGTATTTTTAGGCTCATTTGAATCAACCTATGAAACCCCCAATGGTGAGCTTCAGGCACTTGCAAAAGAACATATCCCATATCCTGCAGGGCATATTCTTACATATAAATCAACCCTTCCCGGTGTTGTTACCTGCAATATGACAAATGCTATTGATATTGACGGTACAGATGCTGAGGATTTAACCAAAGCAACCCTTACCTGTCGCAGACAGATGGATGATATAGTTAAATATCTCCGTGAATTTGTACCCGGTTACGAGAATTGCTATGTTATAAGCTCCGCATCCCTTATGGGTATTCGTGAAACAAGACATTTTAAGGGGAAATATACTCTCAATGAGCAGGATATTCTCGAAGCGAAAGTGTTTGAGGATTATGTTGTGAAAGATGCCTACTTCAATTTTGATGTTCACAATATCACAGGTGCAGGTCTTGATAAAACAGGTGTTCAGAAATATTTTAAACAGGATAAAGGATACACAATTCCTTATCGTTGCCTTCTTCCTGAAATTAAAGAAAATCTTTTGCTTTGCGGCAGAAATATTTCAGGTACACATATGGCACATTCAAATTTCAGAGTAATGCCTATCTGTGTCGGTATTGGTGAGGCGGCAGGTGCTGCGGCATACATCTCCATTTCGCAGAATTGCAGTCTGAATGATGTTGATGCAAAAGAAATCAGAGATATTATAGGAATATAAGTATCAATTAAATTCTTATTTGTAGATAAAACTAAACATTGGCGTATAGAACAGGAGGAGAAGCAATGGCAAAATTAGAACAAGTTCTTAATGGTGATTTTAAACAGATAGTAGATAGAATTGAGCATGGAATATTGAACGGGAGTATGTCGGCTTCACTTGAAGACTTCAGCTATTTTTGTGATGGTGATGCTAGGTGCGCTGTCTGTGTTTTTGAGAGATACAGTTATGCAGGTGGTAACCGAGTTAGCATGAATGTTACATTGTTTCAGAACGGTGACGGTCCTATTTATCTTTCTGCAATTACATCGGGCGGAAGTCAGGCGATGTTATTCAAGGTAAATACCTTAGGCGAAGAGGCTTTCCTTGATAAGTTGAGAGAGTTGGTGTGACTCGGGTGGGTTTTAAGCTTTATATTGATTAAATCGTTGTTTTATGTTAAACTGTTTATAATATTTTGTGAGGTGGTGTTTATATGTCAATTGATAAAGCTCTTGAATTTGCTGTTGCTTCTGTTGAAATGGAAGGCTACAAAGCAGATGAACAATGTCTTGAGTGGTCTAAAAAGGCTCTCAATGGTGAAATATCAACTGAACAATATATTCAACTGGTTTTACAAAAAGCAGGTGTTAATTCATAATGGCTTATTCTATTGATTCAATTCCGGATAATTGTTATGAAGGTACATCCTGTCTTATAAATAAACTTAATATTCGTGATGAAGAAAAGTTGAATTTTGTTGAATCACAAATAACTATTCACAAAACAGCCGAATTGTTAAATAAACAGGATTTTGGAAGTTTTGATTTTTCTCATTATAAAGCAATTCATAAATATTTATTTAATGAGCTTTATGAATGGGCTGGCGAAATTCGCACAGTTAATATGTCAAAAAAAGGTACAAGCTTTGTTGATGTGAGTGAAATTGAATCTGTTGCAAGTGCTTGCTTTAAAAGACTGCAAGATAAAAATTATTTCAAAAATCAAGAGTTTGATGATTTTATTGAGAATATAGTTGATTTTTATTGCACTACAAATATGCTTCATCCATTCCGCGAAGGTAATGGCAGAACACAACGAATTTTCATCTCACAGTTGATTCAGTTTAATGGTTATTCAATAGATTTTGACAAGATAGATACTGATGAATTAATGATGGCAACCATTCAAGCTGCGAATGGCATTAATGATAATTTAAAGAGAATTTTTAAGAACGCTATTACAAATTAAAATTATAGAATTAACGAGCAGACTTCGGTCAGCTCGTTTCTTTGTATTATGCAGTAAAGTTTTTTACATAAATGTAACTATGGAAATGTATGGTAGTATGTGATATAATTATTTTGTAAATTTATTGAAACGCTATAATTGAAAATAGTGGTGATATTCCGAAAGAGTCAATAAGGTTTATTACCGCAAATAATATCAAGGAGATTTCCATGCAAATTTTACAGACAATTGTTTCTTATCTTGCAATAGCGGCAGCTTTTATTACATCAATTTTTTCGTGGGGGGATTCGGCAATGATACCATATACAAATGATTATAAGATTCCCGATAGCATTCCTGAATACAGAGTGATTTCTACGGATGAAAAAACCGATTGGAAGGCAAAATGGATTTGGGACAAGGAGAGTCTGACGGAGAAAAACGTCTGGATGTGCTTCAATAAAAAGGTAAGTCTTGAAAGAAAGCCCAAAGAGCTTATTGCTCACATCTCAGCCGACTCGAAATATTGGCTTTACATAAACGGAGAAACCGTTGTTTTTGAGGGAAGCGTGAAACGAGGCCCCGATGAAAACAGCGGTTATTATGACAGTATAGATATTGCACCATATCTCAAAAAGGGTGAGAACTCAATTTGTGCTTTGGTGTGGTTCTGGGATAATGAAACAAGCTATTCCTATAGCAGTAGCGGTCAGGGTGGTTTCCTTTTTGAAGCCATAGGCGAGGACATCACTATAATTTCCGACAAAAGCTGGAAGGTAAAAAGAAACCCGGCTTTCGTTGACAGCCCTCTTTATCCGCCTAACTATAGACTTCCCGAATACAGTATTTATTTCGATGCAAGGGAAGATATGGGTGGTTGGATGAATGTGGATTTTGATGCTTCATCCTGGGAAAATGCAACTGAATATGCCCTTGGCGGTGAAGGTGCTTACGGCAAGCTTTTTCCGAGAGGAATACCTTTTTTGAAGGATTACGGTCTTAAAGATTATGAGAATTCAAATATTTACGAAAACTATACCGTAAGTAAGTATTTCGGTGAAAAAATCACTGTAGATATTCCATATAATGCACAGATTACGCCATATCTTAAAGTTATAGCACCTGCAGGAAAAAAGATTCGCATAACAACAGAAAATACTTTAATCGGTGCAGTTTCAACTACCTATATAACCAAAGAGGGTGAGCAGGAGTTTGAGGCTTTAGGCTGGTTTAACGGAGAGCATATTACATATAAAATCCCAAAAGATGTTACAGTTGTTTCCTTGAAGTATAGAGAAACAGGATATAACAGCTCATTCAGCGGTGATTTCAAGTGCGATGATGAGTTCCTGAATTCTCTTTGGCAAAAATCTTTGCGTACGCTCTATGTTACAATGCGTGACAATTTCATGGATTGTCCCGACAGGGAACGAGCACAATGGTGGGGCGATGTCACAAGCGAAATGATTATGACAATGTACTCTTTAGACAGCAACTCCTACCTGCTGTATCAAAAGGGTGTGGATGCGATGCTTTCTCACGTTGACGACACAAAAGTGCTTCAGACTGTTGTACCTATAAGCGGTGACTATTTTGAACTTCCCGTTCAGCAGCTTGCAGGAATCGTAGGCTTCCGTACTTACTATGAATATACAGGCGACAAGGCATTTGTTAAAAAGGTTTATGATGCATCCCTTGATTATCTTAAGCTTTGGGAAATGGGCGAAAATAATCTTGTTGTTCATCGTAGTGGTTCATGGGATAGGCCTGTCTGGGGCAATAAGGCAGACATGACAGCTATCGAAAATGCCTGGGTTTACTATGCTCTTTCAGCCACAGAGGAAATGGCGGAGATTTTAGGAAAAGATGAAGATATTTCATTTATTACCCAAAGAAAAGATACTATCGAAAAGGGCTATAAGACCCTTTGGACAGAAGTAGGCTTCAGAAGTGAAGACGCGAAAGAGCCCGATGACAGAGCCAATGCTCTTGCAGTTTTGGCGGGACTCGCCAAAAAAGAGCAGTATGATACTATTACAAATGTGCTGACAACTACTAAAAATTCAAGTCCGTATATGGAATACTATGTTCTTGAAGCCCTTTGCAAAATGGGTGAGTATGAAACTGCAAAGGACAGAATCAAGGACAGATATAATGATATGATGTGCGAGGATTACTCAACTCTCTGGGAATTCTGGGAGTCATGGCGTGGCACTATGAATCATGCATGGAGTGGTGGACCTCTCGTTATAATGAGTAAGCATTTTGCAGGTATCACTCCCCTTGAAGCAGGTTATGAAAAGGTTAAAATAGACCCTCAATACACTCTCTCCGACAGTATGAACTGTACCGTTCCAAGTGTGAAAGGTTTAATTACTCTTGATTATAAAAAGACAGACGAAAGCTATATTATCGACCTTGCTCTTCCGCAAGGTATAAAGGCTATTTTGTATGTGCCTACCGGAGCTACAGTAAATATCAATTCAGAGCCTATTTACAAAAACGGTGAGTATGTAAATAGTGAGAAAAATAGTGATGTGGAGATTGTGGAAAAAAGATAATGAAAAAGGTTATCGTAATTGGTTGTCCCGGTTCGGGGAAAACAACTTTTGCAGAAAAGCTAAATAAATGCACAGGACTGCCTTTGTATTATCTTGATGCGATATGGCACAAGCCTGATAAAACCCATATTCCCAGAGAGGAATTTGATGAGCGCATACAGGAAATATTCTGTATGCCCGAGTGGATAATTGACGGAAACTACGGCAGGACAATTGAGATGAGGCTTAAAGAGTGCGATACAGTTTTTCTTTTTGATTTGCCAAGCGAGATTTGTATTCAAGGTGCCACAGAGCGAATTGGAAAAGGCCGTTACGATTTGCCCTGGCTTGAAACAGAATTAGACCCTGAATTTGAAAAATTTATAAAAGAATTTCCCGAAACAACTCTGCCGAAAATATATGATTTGATTGAAAAATACAAGGCGGAAAAAGAAATTACGATTTTCAGAAGCAGAGAAGATGCAGATAAGTATTTGGAAAAGTTTTGATGAAAAAACTAATGCTCCCAAAACGTTGATACTGAATTGAAATGTGGAAATGTTGGGTTGTGTGTGATACAATTATTTCCATAAACTTGAATTCGTAGAGTCAAAAGGGGAAAGTTGCAGTTGCTTCTTCTGTTGTACAAAGCAACAGAAACAGATTGTTGGAAGGCTCATAAAATAAAGTAGATATATTTTTAGTAAAACCTGGAGGCAGAAAGTATGGCGTGGTATGATGAGGCTGTATTTTATCACATTTATCCCTTAGGGATGACAGGAGCACCAAAGCAGAATCCTTACAGTGAGCCTGTGCATCGGCTGAATACGCTGTTACCATGGATTTCTCATATAAAAGAAATCGGATGTAATGCAATTTATATCGGACCGCTTTTTGAATCCGTAGGCCACGGTTATGAAACAACAGATTATAAAAAATTAGACTCAAGACTTGGTACAAATGAAGACCTTACTAACTTTGTTTCAGAATGTCACAAGCAGGGTGTTAGAGTAATATTAGATGGTGTGTTTAATCATACGGGCCGTGATTTCTTCGCGTTTCAGGACATTAAACAGAATCGTGAAAACTCTCAATACAAAGACTGGTATTGTAATGTGAATTTCTGGGGGAATAACTCCTTTAATGACGGATTTTCTTATGAAAACTGGGGAGGCTATGACCTTCTCGTTAAGCTGAATCAGCGCAACCCTGCAGTCAAAGAGTATATTTGCGATGTGATTCGTTTTTGGGTAAGGGAATTTGATATTGACGGAATTCGCCTTGATGCTGCGGATGTTATGGATTTTGAATATATGAAGGCTCTTCGTCAGGTTGCAAATGAAGTGAAGCCTGATTTCTGGCTTATGGGTGAGGTTATTCACGGTAACTACTCACGCTGGGCAAATGACGGAACACTTCATAGCGTCACAAACTATATGCTTCATAAAGCTCTGTATTCTGCTCATAACGACCATAACTATTTTGAAATTGCCCATACAATCAAGTATGTCAGCGATATGGTTGGAAACCGACTGAATCTTTACACTTTCGTAGATAACCACGATGTAGAACGTATTTATACAAAGCTCAATAACAAAGCGCATTT
Source organism: Acutalibacteraceae bacterium (assembly GCA_045542535.1). Taxonomy (GTDB): domain Bacteria; phylum Bacillota; class Clostridia; order Oscillospirales; family Acutalibacteraceae; genus DTU089. The sequence continues at coordinate 43,054 of JAZQLF010000013.1, forward strand.
TGTACCCGTCCACGTGATGCTTTACACTTTACCGGGTATTCCGTCAATTTACTACGGCTCTGAATTCGGTGTTGAAGGAAGAAAAGAGCGTGGCTCAGATGATTCCTTAAGACCTGCATTGAATTATGAGGATTACAAGGATGCAGTAAAAACAAATTCTTGTACAAAGCTCATTTCAGCACTTGGTAAAATTCGTCAGAATACACCTGCTCTGTGCTTTGGTGATTATAAGGAACTGGAGCTACAGACCACTCATTTCGCTTATGAGAGAACCCTTGATGGTAAGTCTGTAATTGTTACGGTTAATAATAGCGATAATGAAGTGAATATGAATCTTTCTTGCGGTGATTCCAAAGAATATGTTGGTGCATTGACAGGGGAACGAGGCTTTGTAAACGGTGGACGAATTCAGGTGAGAATACCTGCAAACTCCGGTGAAATCTGGATTCCTGCGGAGCTTTGCGGTGAAATCTTTGCGCCCATTAAAACAGTAGAAATAGAGAAAACTCCCCAACCTGTAAAGGCTGTTGCAGAGCCTGAGAAAACGGAGATCATAGCGGTTGAAAAAGAGCCTGAGAAAGCCAAAGTCGTAGAAGAACAGGAAGAAAAGAAGACTGAGGAAGTAGTTGTGGATTGGAGCAAGCCCTATGAAGATATGTCTGTGGAAGAGCTTCAGGAAGCAATTCTTGAAAAAATGAGACGAAACGGTCCGGTAACAGATTATATGTTAGGTACAGTTAGGGAAAATACACATCATGATTCCTTAGTAAATTGGGTTAAAAGTTTTCAATAGAAGCAGGAGGAACATATCATGAGTAAATTGGGTGACTATTGGGCATTTCAATGTGGTAATCCCAGAGGAATCGTCGGAAAGATTATGACCGGGGCTATGAACATTGCAAACAAAGTAATGTATCATGGGATTATAGAAAATATAAAACCATCGGAGGAGATGATAATTCTTGATGTTGGTTTTGGAAATGGATATTTGGAAAAGTTAATTTACAGAGTAGCAAAATGTTCTGTTTATGGAATTGATATATCAGAAGATATGGTAAAAATAGCTTCCAAAAACAATAAAAAGGGGATTTCTAACGGAGATATTCATCTTGCTATAGGAGATTGCTGCAATCTTGCATTTGAAAATAATACTTTTGACATAGTAACTACAATGAATACTATTTATTTTTGGAATGATACAATACAAGGCTTACAGGAAATATATAGAGTTTTAAAAGATGATGGTGTGTTTTATAATGCTGTTTTAACAAAAGAAAGTTTAGATAAAGTTTTTTACACAAAAAATGGATTTAAAAAATTTGAAAAGCATGAATATATTGAAATGGGACAGCAGGTTGGGTTCAAAAAGATATCCTTTAAAAATCTTGGCGAAAAATATGGTTTGCTTGTCATATATGAGAAGTAATTTTACGAAATGCAGATTGGAATAACCAAGGAATATGTGATGCCTGTTATTATGGTTTGTTAAAGGCAGAGACATAAATTAGGAACTTACAAAATGGAGTTTTTTATGAAGAAAATTATGAATCCACGCTTGATGCTGATTGCATCTATGACAATATTCGGTACATTAGGTCTCTTTGTACGAAACATTCCGGTTTTTTCCGGAGAGTTGGCATTGTACCGTGCTGTTTTAGCAGCTCTTTTGATTGCAGTATTTTTATTAGTTACCAAACAGAAAATCCCTTTTGCGAATATCAAGAAAGAAGTTCCGCTGCTTCTTGCATCCGGTGTTGCTATGGGGATTAACTGGATCCTTTTGTTTGAGGCATACAAGTACACAACAGTATCTGTCGCAACATTGAGTTATTATTTCGCTCCTGTTATTGTCACCATCGTATGTCCGATTCTTTTTAAGGAAAAGCTGACAAGTAAACAAATTATATGCTTTGCAATGTCCACTTTAGGCCTTGTTCTGATTACCAGTATTGGTGATGTGGGCGGTGGGAGTGATTTTATTGGAATATTGTTTGGATTGGGTGCAGCAATATTCTATGCAGCGGTTATTCTTCTGAACAAATTCATTAAAAATGTCGAAGGTATTCATAGAACATTTTTGCAGTTTCTTTCTGCTATTGTTATCTTGATTCCATATGTTATAATGACGAGTGGAGTGACATTAGGAAATCTAAACAGTGTAGGGTGGGTGAATCTGCTCATTGTCGGTCTCATTCACACCGGAGTCACATACTGTATGTACTTTTCTTCCCTGAAAGAATTACCGGGGCAAAAAGCGGCGATCCTCAGTTACATCGATCCTTTGGTAGCGGTATTGGTTTCTGTTACGATCTTAGGGGAGACTATGACATTGTGGCAAGTGATAGGAGGCATTTTAATTTTAGGTTTTACGCTCTGGAATGAAATCACGCCTAAAGACAAGAATTAGAGAGGTAGGCCAATCAGCATATTAAAAGGTATATGTAATGGAAAATAGATGTAAAAACATTGTAGATGCATGTTTACAGGAAAAAAGTAAAAATCCGATTGAAATATTCAACAAGATAGCAACTATGGATTTTATAAGAATGCATGGACCGGAGCATCACATCCTGGATGGTGCGGCGATTTTGACAGCATTTTATAATGCCGGCGGAGTTATTGATTTGCAACAGAGTTTGGAAGAATTGACACGGCGTGGACTGCAGATGCCGGGTGCAACCTGTGGGCAGTGGGGCGTGTGCGGAGCCGTAAGTTCAATGGGCGCTGCACTGTCAATTATTGATGGAACCGGGCCACTTTCTACCGATGGGACATGGGGCAAGCATATGAAGTTTACGTCTAAGGCATTGGGAAAACTGGCAGAAATTGGTGGTCCCAGATGTTGTAAAAGGGATGCGTACATATCATTTCAGGAAGCTATTGACCATATAAATGAAAATTATGATGTGCAACTTGAGAAAAGTGATATTAAGTGTGAATTCAGTAGTAAAAATCAGCAATGTATAAAAAAGCGTTGTCCTTTTTATAAAAAGAAAATAGCATTCATTTGTGTTCACAATTCCTGTAGAAGTCAGATCGCAGAAGCTTTAGGGAGAAAATATTTGTCAGATTCATTTGAATGTTATTCTGCCGGAACAGAAACCAAACCCCAAATCAATCAGGATGCAGTTCGCATTATGAAAGAATTGTACGATATAGATATGGAGAAAACGCAGTATTCAAAACTAATCACAGATATTCCGGATCCGGATATTGCGATTTCTATGGGATGCAATGTTACTTGTCCGTTTATAGGGAGAGCATTTGATGATAATTGGGGATTAGAGGACCCCACCGGAAAGCCGGACGAAGAGTTTAAGAAAGTTATTAGGGAAATAGAGGATAAAATCCATCGGTGTTATCAGTATAGGTGACAATGGGATAAAGAGGAAAGAACATGAATACATCTGCTGAGTTAAGAA
>JAZQLF010000014.1:0-11613 GCA_045542535.1 Acutalibacteraceae bacterium
GGCAATGGGTCAGCCGTTCTTGGTGGTGTCTCTGGAACTGTTCCGGAGCAGTTCCAGAGATATTTGTGCAGAGTTCTAACGGGCTCTCTTGGCTCGGCTGATATATGACTTTCACAACACTCAGCGAATGGATTTTAAACAACATTTTGTTGTAATTATATTATACAACATTTCGTTGTTAAAAAGCAATATGCAAAAACAACAAATTGTTGTAGCATAAAATGTGAGATATTGACAAAAAACAACGAAATATCTATAATATTATAGAGAGGTGAGAAAAATGAAACCTATACATACTGTTTTAAAAGAAGTAAGAGAAAACAGAAAATATACACAAAAAGAAATTGCGGAATATCTAAACATAACACAACAAGCCTATGCAAACTATGAAAACGGCAAAAGGCTTATTGACATAGAAAAGTTGAAGAAATTGGCAGACCTATATCAAATATCACTTGATATACTCTCTGGAAGATACTAAGGGGGAATAAAATGAAAACATTCGCAATACTAATTTGCATTCTGATGATAGTGGGAACTATAGCAAGTGTAATATACGCTATAGTATCATTAATAAGAAGTAAAAATAACAAAACAACAAACACGAGAAACGATATATTCAATACAACATATAATAACAATCAAAATAATCAAGAAATATATCCGTATCATCAGAAATACTTGCTTACCAAAAATGAATACTATTTTTATAAAAGAATGACTGATATAACAAATCCCCTCAATTTACAGATTCTTGCAAAAATAAGATTAGCAGATTTAATAGAAGTCAATTCAGGACTAAGTCAATCAGAACACGGAACTTACTTCAACAAGATAAAATCTAAGCATGTCGATTTTGTTATTGCTGATAATATGAAAGTTCTACTTATAATCGAACTTGATGATTATAGTCATTCTGCAAATAAAACGATTGAAAGAGATAACTTTGTAAATAATGCTCTTATAAAAGCGGGCTATACTGTAGTAAGAACCAAAGGCGATACAGAAATAGTAAGAACTGCTCTTATAGATAAAGGATATAATCCGAATTTATATACAAACACCAACTATTACAAATAAGTTTAGCTCAGCGCAGAGCCTTGAAGATTGTTGATAGTCTGTATCTTGATATTGAAATTATCGAAAGCATTGAAAGCGAGGCTTCCAACACTTCCGACAATTCCAACATCTGCGATAAGAGACTATCAACAATGTTCGGGGAAGTGTCCCCGAGCCCCTCACATAACTTATCTTAACATAACATAAAAAAGCCTTTGCGATTATGCAGAGGCTTTTTTCAACATCGTAACTTGTAACAAAATGAGTGCTATATACAAGTTTGGTGCAATAATATGCGAAATTCAACAGGGCAGTTGAGAACCCTGCTGGATTCGTCAATTTGTGCATAATAACAACAAAAGAAACTGTAATAGCGTTTCATCGGCATCAGCTCAGGGTCAGATCGAAGCTGATGAACGCTGCTGCATCATCATTATTTCATTTTCTTTTGTGCAAATTGCTATTTCAAATTTTTAGAATAGTCATAACATGACGTGTTACTTCGGAGAAAGTATCGAGTCTTTGGATAGCACATATCAGCTCAACACAATCAGTAATATCAACTTTGCGAAATCTGAGATTTGACTGTAGCTGCTTAACTTCTTCTTCAAGCCGACAGCGGTTATTGTAAAAGTATGCAAGCAAAATTTCTTTTTGTGTCATTCGAGATTATGCTCCTTTAAATACTCAAGAATTGCAGAACCATTAGCATCAGCTTGTTCCTTTAGAGATTTGTACTTAGGATTGAGTTGCTTACCAGAACGTGAATGATGAATGTTCTTAAGAAAATTATCAACACCAACAATGTCAATGTAAGTAGTAATTGCACCAGAAAGCTGATTATCAACATAATTAAGCAAATTTTCAAGCTTGTAATCATTCTTAGGTTTATTGAAAATACGCTTACTCTCCGCAGACTGAATAAAAGCAAGCCAGTAAGGAGCTATCTGAGCACGACGCAAATTAGAATCTTCTGGTGACGGAACAATGTATCGAAGATAATTATTAAGTACATCAAAATAATTCTTTTCGATAGAATTCTTCAAACAGATGAAACCATAAGCATTTTCATGACGGAGCTGCAGCTCACACCGAACCCAGTGAGAAATTAATTCATCTGCTTTCTGTTCAAGTCTTTTATCGTAGATACGTATATAAACATTTGACTTAATAGAACCATGACCAATAGTAAGACCAGATATAACACCATTATCTTTATCTTTGTGCAAGTCAAGGTGATTAAAACGACTACAATAATTACCGTCATCTGATTCACGGAAAAGCAATTCACCGTCAAGCAGTCCTTCAAAATCGTCATACGCTACGTCTAAACGAGTAAGATTCATTTTACGTTTATCAGCGTCTAAATGATAATTTTTGCGTATCAGGTCAAAAATCTTTTCATAGTTCGCGGAAGAATATTCTTCCCAGTTGCGTAAACCTTTACCCGACATTTCTACACAAATTCCCATATCACCATTTTTTTGAGAAAATCCGTCATAATAAATACTGATTCCGTCAAAGTAGAGAGATTTACGATAGAAATAACGACCTCTCTCTTGTTCTTTAAAAACAACTGTATCGGGACGGAAATCAAGTAAATCAAGGACTTCACCAAGAGTATGTATTTTTGTAGTAAAGGATAACCAATCATAAATAATCTGATTTTTTGGACTAATCATTTTCATGTTCTGTATCCTCAATTAAATTTTCATCAACAGATAAGTTCTGTTTTAAAAGCATAGGATTGACGGACGTATGCAAATAACGTTCCAAACAGAACGTACAAAGAGATGCACGGATTATGCCAAACTTAAAATCACAGATTTCACGATTTTTTAAACATGAGGGACATGTTGCTTTATCTATTCTTGCCATATAGATAACCTACTTTCATAATGATATTTTTCTGTACGTTGTACCCACCTGATTAGCAGAGGTGGGTAAAGGCTAAAAAAAATAAGCCTTTTTTTAAGCGGAGAGGAGGGGCACCCAAAGGGACCCGCCCCCTCCTCTCTCGCTATCTTCTATTTCGTCTTTGTGCTTTCTTAAAAGCTTTCTGTCCGTCTTTACTTCCGTCAATAAATTCTGGGATAACACCTTGATTTCTAAGGATTTCTTCATCAGAAAGATATTCTTTTGAAAGAAGTCCTTTGATAAGATTTGATGTATCGTAAAGCTCACGATAAAAGTCTTTTTGTAAGCATACGGTAGAACATAAAGGAATCATTCGATACATACGATTCATTTGATGAGCTTCGTACTCATCTATGTCGTAAGTAAGAGCTGTTATCTTTCTTGAAAAGGGATGTTTGCCTTGACAAGAACATTCTGTCACAGAAGCTGTAATGTCTCTAATCTGTTTGTCTAAAAGGTTAAAACGCTGCACGGTAGCATAAATCATCATTCTACGCTTTCTGACTTGACAAAGATGCTGAAATAAAGGTTTAGGAACAGAATTTTTTCCAGAGCTGAAATCTCTGGAATTGAAAAGTGTTCCTATCTCATCAATCAAAACGAGAGTATCAGGCGGAGCATTAAGAATGTCTTGTGCAGTATTAAGTGGTAAAATTCGTGTATGTTTAGGGAAATTTTTCAATTCATAATTCGTAAGAATTGTCAGCTGAGGATACTTGCAGGCGAGCTTGTAAGCTTTGATTGTTTGTAACATTGTTTTACCTTGACCGAATTTTCCGGTAAAAAGGTGAATTCCCCAGCCATTGAATATTTTTTTCTTCCGATAGAAATGATAAATCAAATGGTCAAAGAATTGGTAACATAGATAGCCAGGGAGAACAAAAAGATTTTTGAATAACAAAACTATTAAATACATCAAAAATTCCCCCTAACAAAAGGCTTCATCAAGCTCCAAAGGAAACGACAAAACCAAATAAGAAAGAAAAGGGCTCCTAAAAACTGTAAAGACATTGTAAAAGCTTCATAGGGACTTGCAGGAACATGATCTAAATTACATCCCAAAATCCCAAATAGATCGTGAATCACGTTCTCCGAATTCGGTTGTAGTGTCGGAACTACTTCCACTATCTCTGTCACAATCTCCGTCACTACTTCCTGCATCGGTTCCGTTGGAACTTCTGTCATTGCTTCGGTCAGAACTTCCGTTGTTGTCTCGTTCATCAGACTTCACCTCACTTTCATTAGACGGTTTTAAAATTATTTTTTTCTCCAATAAATGCCATTTACAAACGTCAATGAGAAAAGCAAGAATTGAAAAAATAGCAGAAATAACGAATATAAAGACAAAAATAAGGAGAATAAGAAGAAATAAGGACTTCATTTTACACCTCAATCATCAAAAAATTTGCGAATAGCACCAAGGAAAATAGCAAGCAAAGCCAAACCTAAATGAGCTTCAAATGCTGTAAAAGAAAAAGTACCGAATGTGAGACGATAGCTAAAAAGCTTAGAGCATAAAGAAAAAAGCATTTCGAACATGATAACACCTCTTAAAATAAGTTACAAATTAACTGCCAAATACGCTTAAAAATGAAAACACAGATAAGAGCTCCAAGAAAATATAAAATTAAATCAGGATTGTCAAAAGAAAATTTATCACCAAAAAATGCAAAGAATTTACTACCATAAGATACAAAAAAATCAGAAGACTTATCAAAAAAAGAATAAACTAAATCAGAAAGTAATCCAAAGAATTTTTGAATTAAATCCCCGAAGAAAGAGGGTAAATTTTCAATATCAATATTATCAAAAATTTTTTGCAAAAATTCACTCATGATTTAAACAACACCTTTACAAGAGCAATAATAGTAATACCTGAGAAACCAATAGTAAATAAGGTCTTAGCATCCTTAGGAAGAAAATTAAACATATAATTTATAAATGCAAAGAAATTTTTAAAAGATTTAGAAAAATTCGAAAAAGAGGTAGTACTAGAAATAGAAGAAGATACAGAATTATCATCAAGAGGCTTATTATACCAACTATCAAGATCAGAATAAACGTCTTTTCCTGAATAATCAATTTCGCCGTTTTCCTTTTCAACAGCATTATAGCTATGAGTATACTTTTCAGAAAGACCATAATTATACGGAAGAATACCATTAGAAGTATTATTAGGATCATACTTTACATCATCGTACTGTACTACAGAAAAAGTAGATTCATAAACAACAGAATAATTGATTTGATAAGATTCAAAAGCATAATCATCAGAGGAAAGAACAAACTCCGAAGCGTAACCACAATCATTTCGACCAGCATAAACACGAACAGTATAAAGACCACCCTGAACTAGATTGATTTGATTGAAATTAAAATTTACAACATCAACTTGACCTGAACCAACGTAATGAGCAAAAGTAGATTTTTGCTGTTTCTGTGCGACATCACTATAATAATCATCATAAGAATCGAGAGAACGAGAATAAACCCAATCATTAGAATAATAACAAAAAACATTATCAACATCGGCAAGAGCAGCGGAAATAACCATAGTATATTGAATAGGGAAATTACTAAAATTATTAACACGCATTGATAAATCAGATCTTAAATAAACACAACCTTCTGAATCTGTAAACGATCGGTCAAGAGAACTAGAAAGATCAGGAGAAAAACGCACTTGAACATCTAAAATAGAAGCAGCTGCATCAAAATCATAAAAAAATGGAAAATCGGGAATGTTAGAAGCTTGGTAAAAATAATGGCAACCGTCAGAATATGAAGCATCAAGACGACCATTATAATACGCCCTAAAAGTATTTAACGTACCATTTAATTTATTATAACCGAAACCCATTTCATAATGAGAATCATAACCAAAATTAGAAAAAATATTATTAACATTGGAAAAGTCAGTATCAAAATCTGAAGTACAAATTCTTTGAACACCTTTTTCAATAAATATAAAATCATTGTTTTGCTTAACAACAGATAAGTCATTAAAAAGAACACAAGTAAAATTCAAAGTATATTTTTGACCATTTAAAAGTTTAGTATAATTATCAGGTGTAGCATAAAGAGTATAAATATAATAAGAAAATGAACCAGTACGGCTATGAACATAATTCATAACTGCATCAGAATCGGTGATATTATAGTAATCTTCAAGACCTGATTCCGAGAAAGGATGAAATAAATCATTGTAATCAATAGCCGAGACACTGAATACAACTTGACCATAACAAACGCAGTTAAATAGCATTATAATCAATGTAGGGATAATAAAAAAATACTTTTTAATTTTTTTAGACATAAATAAAACCTCCTGCCTTAAATATTAAGACAGGAGGAAAAGGCACTCAGCAAAATTGGCAAGCTTGCCTCCTGCCTATTTTTTCTCAGCGAACGTGAATAACTTTACGGAAAAGACCGATGCCAGCAGCTGCAAGGCTAAGACCAACAAAAGCGGATGCTACAGGATTAGCCATGATTAAATCGCCTGCATTGGAAAAAATTGTAGAAACATCTGTCAAAAGATTAGTAACAGACCAAGCTTCCATAAATGAAACCTCCTTTCCGAGAGTATAATGTGTGCGGACTTACTCCGCTAAGGCGGATGTAAGTTTTTGTATACCGTTATCATTTTTTCGGCTCCTGAATAACCTGGAAACCGTTTACTTCTAACTTGCCTTTTACGATACCTGTCTTAAATACAATACAAGTATTAAGTAAATTAGCAAGTGCATTGTCAATCATATCTTCAGATGCATTAGGATTGATTCCGAGAGATTCAACAACAAAATCTGTTTTGAGCTTCTGCTCAAAGATTTTCAAGCCTCGTTCTCTCTGACCAAGACTTTCATCAGTTACGCAGCGGAGCAGTCTATTGCTCCAATTAATAACCTCACCTGTGGAATCTGCGGTAAATTGACCGCTTTGTGATTCAAAACCTATTAATCTTACCATTTCTTTTACTCCTCTCCCCTATCGGCAATGGGTCAGCCGTTCTTGGTGGTGTCTCTGGAACTGTTCCGGAGCAGTTCCAGAGATATTTGTGCAGAGTTCTAACGGGCTCTCTTGGCTCGGCTGATATATGACTTTCACAACACTCAGCGAATGGTAGGAAATGTGGGAAACAATATCCTAATACTATTATAGTGCAATTCGTTCTACTTTGTCAATGATAAAATAGTACAAATTGAAGTAAATAAACATGTGCATTATTGACAAATCATGGAAAATAATGGATAATATAAGGGGTGAGATTATGAAAAACAGTCTACATTTAGTTCTAAAGGAATTAAGAAAAAACAATAATATGACACAAACTGAAATTGCTAAGATTCTAAACATATCACAAAGAACATATAGCAATTACGAAACAGGAAGTAGAGAACCAAGTATAGATACGCTTATAGAAATAGCTGATTACTATAAGATATCATTAGATTACCTTACGGGAAGATACGGAAGAGAATGTGAATAAGGAGGAAATAAAAAAATGAAAGAATTAATAGTAGCGGGTAGAGTTAAAAACGGTCCATATAAATTTAAGCACAAAATAATAGAAAAGGAAAATGAATATATAATAAAAGCTGAAATGACTATACCCAAAGACTCTGAATTTATGGATAAATGTAAAGAAAAAAACACTTCACCAATAACACAAATATTGAAAAAAATAGAAAGAGAACATAACCAACTAATAAAAGAGGGAAAAACCGAAAGAAAATTATACATAGAATAATAACCCGAGCTCAGAGTAAGAACTTCTCTGGAACTCTTGACGGAGCTCAGAGCAGAGCCTTGAAGATTGTTGATAGTCTGTGTCTTGTCGTGGAAAATATTGAAAGCCGTTGAAAGTAAGACTTCCAACAGCTTCCAACATTTACCACAACAGCAACAAGAGACAATCAACAATGTTCGGGGAAGTGTCCCCGATCCCCTCGCATAACTTATCTTAACATAACATAAAAAAAGCCTTTGCGATTATGCAGAGGCTTTTTTCAACATCGTAACTTGTAACAAAAAGAGTGCTATATATAAGTTTGGTGCAATTATTAACGCAAAATAATACAGGGGAGTCCTGAATTACAAAATAACAGGTATTTCAGCTGTATAGAATAATCCGCCAAATCACTATACATAAAATACAATATTGCATAACCAATTCATTCTGTTACAAAAAAACTATTAAGAAAATATTATATTCCATTGAAATAAAACTAAAAAATTAGTATAATATTTATAGGCTGTAAATTATATTTATGGAGGTTTAATTATGAAAAAATTTATTTCAGTTGTTACAGCAATAATTATGTGCATTTCATTCATTTGCTGCGGATTTGATATTTCATCAGCTATGATGATTACAAATGCTGCATCTGTGGATTATCCCGCACAATTCATTAACATTGCAACCAAGGATAACTCTAAGGTTCTTGCAGAAAACGGAACAACTGACGGTTCATCATTAACAGTTAAAAAACTTGACGGAACTCATTCTGCAACATGGAGATTTGACCGTGTAGGTGCAAATTCTGTGGGAACATTTTTCAAAATCACCAATGGCGAATCAGGTAGACTTATAACTCCCGATAATTACAATGTAAGTGAAGGTTCAAGCGTGATTATGTTTGGCAGCGAATCTCACCAGTGTCAGCATTGGTTTGTTGTTCCTGTCAAGCAGGATCGACTCAAAAATGACCTTTATTATAAAATTGTTAACTATTCTGACCCCGAACTTGCTGTTACCCAAGGTTCTGACGGTATGACACTTCAAAAATTCACAGGTGCAGATTCACAGTTGTGGCTTTTAAATGCCGACGGTTTACAGGGATTTGCAGGTTATTGCTTTGATGATAACACAAAAAATATAAAAGCTGGAAATATCGGCGGTTTATTCGGTGAAGTTGTAGAGGTAACAACTTTTGACGATTTGAAAAAATATGCTGAATCTGATGCTCCTTACACAATCATTGTTAAGGAAAATATCGGAGTTACAACGCTTAAAATGGATTCTCAAAATCATTTCTACTGCCCAGACGGAAGAATTTATGTTCGCAGCAACAAAACAATTGTTGGCAGCTATGGCAAGCATACTCTCAGCAATGTCCAGTTCTGTACATCATCAAATAAGGGTGTTGGCAATAATGTAATTATCAGAAATTTTGAGATGAAACATGATGCAAAATCCAACGGAAATGACTCAATTGTTGTTTATTTTGGCTCAGGTCAGAATTTATGGGTTGACCATGTTACATTCGTAGGACACAATGCAGTAAATACACAGGGCGAAAATGTTCCCGACTGGGATAAATTCCTTGCTTGCTGCTATGATGCGGATTACTGCACAGTTTCCGATTGTTCATTCGGACTTCACGAATACGGACTTATTCTCGGCTATCCCGATGATACTGAGGATTCCTACAAAAACAAGAATAATTTCCCAAGAATGTCTATTATAGGTAATAAATTTACCGATACTCTTACAAGAGCCCCAGGTCTTATGCGTTATGGATATTTCCACTCCCTCAATAACTTTGTCTATAATTTCAGTATGGCATACACAGTTCATTCCGATTGTAAGCTTTTCGCAGAAAGCTGCTACTATGACGGTGCATCAACAAAGGGAAATGTAGTATGCGATTGGAATGAAGTAGCTCATCCGGGTTCATTTGCCGATTCAGGCTCCAAAGGTGTAAACTGTCGCAGATTGGGTATTGAGGGTTCAGCAAAGGTATGCAATTGGCGACCTGCTTCAAATTACGCATATAAGGCACTTTCAGCAGATGATGCAAAGAATTATTGTACATATAACAGCGGCTGCAAAAACTCCAACAAGGATATGATGTATATCAGATATTCAGCACCCGGTATGCCAAGTGCAGGCTTTACAGCATTGCCTGATGGTGAAATGAAGCCTGCTGCACCAAGTTACGAAACTTTTGAAAACGGCTCATTATTCCGTTTCAAAAATGTAAATTCAGGACTTTATATGCAGGTTGAAAATGCAAAGGCACAGAACGGCTCAAATGTTCATCAGTGGGGTACAGCTGAAAATTATATTCACGATGTATGGAAGCTGATTGAGGCTGAAAATGGCTATTATTACATTGCAACAGCCCTTGATGAAAACAACACATTCGTTCTTGACGTAGAGGCTAAAAAATCCGATAATGGTGCAAATATCGCACTTTACACCCAAAACGGGGGAGATAACCAGCAGTTCCGATTTGTGAAGAATGAGGATAATTCATATAAAATTCTTACCAAAATAAGCGGTAATAAATCGGCGGTTGAGGTTATCTCAGCGTTAATGGACAGCGGTGCAAATGTTCAGCAATGGGAAGTTAACGGAGCAAGCTGTCAGAATTGGATAGCTGAGCCTGTATCCCCCGAAAGCCTTACAACAACTGCAACTACTACCACATCAACGACTACTATCACCACCACAACAACTACGACAACTACAATAGTTACAACTACAGTTCCAATAACAACAACTCCTCCCCTATCCCCTGTAAATTATGGTGATGTCAACTGTGACGGCATTGTTTCAATTGCTGATGCGGCGGCAATATTCCAGTATATTGCTAATCCCGACAAATATCCTATTTCATCACAGGGAATAAAAAATGCAGATGTAAACGGTAAAATCGGCATTACTCCCGATGATGCTATATGTATACAAATGCTCGATGCAGGTTTACTCCCCTCTCTGCCTGTAACATTTTAGGGATTGGTATAAATAAAACATTAAGGACGTTCATTTCAATACTGAACGTCCTTTTTGCATAGATTTTCGTATTTGTTAAAAAATGCCTCTGAAATAAGGTTGTATTCCTCGGTGGTGCAGACTTTTTGACATATTTCCTTGTACATTTCTGTACGGCTGAGCATATTTTTTATAGTTACACACGGGAACATTTTGCATTGATTGCATTTTTCAACTCCCTGCTCCTTTGTGCATTTTACAAGACCATAAGTGCAGTTTTTATCCGCTGTACAGCCGTTGCAGCGGATTTCATCAACAGAAACAATGGTATTCCGCCAACCTACTCTGAACCATAATTCTGCAACTGCCTTTAGTTCCTCATCCGTTTGAGCAAGAAAACGAGGACATTTACTGCAATTGTCACCGCATAAAGTTATCATATTTCCCATAACTCACTCCAACCATTGAATAAATGCAGTTTTATCCTCGCTGTTATATCCTGCACGGCGGTAGAAATTCAAAGTATTCTCATTTTTTGAGCCTGTGAGAAGCATAAGTTTGTAGCAATTTTCACTTTTCGCTATTTCTCTTGCATAGTTAAGACATGCGGTGGCTATGCCTTTTCCTCGAAAATCCGAATGTGTAACCACGTTTTCCACAAAGGCATATGGACGCTGATTTCTCGTAAGATTGAGAATTATGACGCATACGCAGGAGGAAATGATTTTTCCGTTTAATTCGGCAACAATAATATGATGATTTTTGTCAGCAAGAATAGTTTCCCATACAGAAGAAACTCGCTCGTCCATTTCGGGAATTGTTATGATACAATAGATAGTTGACAGAAAGAATAGAAAAACAACTCCAAATATGATATAATGTTAAGTACCACCAAAACAAAGTATCAAAAAGGAGTT
>JAZQLF010000015.1:0-22609 GCA_045542535.1 Acutalibacteraceae bacterium
CGTCCTGGGATGGGGGGCAGTTGGCAGGTGATACCTGAGCGCGTTTGATACCAGACCTTGGCGCAGAGCGTAATGGCTCAACAACTGACGCACAGTAATGTGCGTAATGATACGGATACCACAAAGTGGCTCCATACGGAATAGCATATTTCTCCCTTGTTTTTTGCTTATTTATTTTTTTAGCAGAAAACAGGGGGGAATAAGCCGTTTTCCAAAAGCTCACCACCGGAATATTACGGTTTGCCCGCAACAGGTGGTGTGGTTTTCGTGCATTGCTTTTGCGAAGCCACAATGGACACCACGAAAAGCTGGATATAGCTACATCAGTACAGCTTGACGTGAATGTTTTTTCAAGCTTTCATATTGATTATAGTTGTCTTGGTGTAGCGTTAAATGAACGCTTTTCTTTAGCCCCGAAAGGGCTTCGCCATGGTTGTATGCACAGTCTTGGCGAACGGCGTCGGGGGGAAGAAAACAACAAAGAGAAGATTCGATACATAACAAATATCATAAGAAAGGAGTAAACCAATGAATAAGCAAAATATAATGCAAAAGAAGTATTCCAAGACCTATTACACCTTTGGCCGTGTGGAAACGCTACCTCAGCTGTGCACAGGCAAAGATGGAAATAACTACTATACTGTAAGACTCACTCTTTTTGGTGGTTGGTCTAAGTATGCGCTTGTGCACAAGCCGGAGCAGATAATCTTGCACTCATTTGTTGGAGTGAGAGCCGCTCCTAAAAAAGACGGCAAATCGTCTTATGTAGTTTTCCAACTTAATGGGGTAACAAAAGATTTTATATCTGCCGCAGCTTGCTTTTTATCCAAGGTTGAGGCGTCAGACATGCAAGTATGCGATGATTTTGACGACGAGCTGCCTTTTTAAGTTTGTTCTGGCATAATTGTTTTTGAAAATTAACAAGAAAGCGCCACTTTGTAATGAAGTGGCGCTTTCTTATTTTTTGGAAACTTTCGCAAAAGTTTGCGAAGGTATATTGAACTGCGGGTTAATTTGTGGTAAAATGTAGAAAACCAGCAACACACCAAGGAGGGTCAGTATTATGGTATCGTATAAACCGCTTTTTAAACTTCTTGTAGATAGAAACATGAGCAAGGCAGACTTGAGAAGAGCAGCCGAAATATCGCCAAATACCATGACTAAACTACGCCGCGGCGAGGAAGTATCGATGACGATACTTAATAGAATTTGTGCGGCTTTAGGCGTTAGCTATGGTGATATCATTGAGTATATCCCCGAAAATGCGGAATGAAAAGCAACCAAAAAAGCTTAAGTTGGAACGATAAATCAACAGATTAAACGCAAAAGGAAAACGGAGAAAAACATGTTTGAAATTATCACTAAAGATATTGTGAAAGAAAAAGTGATTTCTGCAGAAACCATCTTAGATGAATGTTTTGAAATGTTGTTGGATTTCAAACATAGGCGTGGCGATTTAGGAAACATTCTTGAAAATTTCCAACCAAAACTTGCCGAGTGCCTCCACAATTTGATGCAGTTTTATCATGAATTGCAACAAGAAAAGAAAAAACTAATCTCTCAAAAAGAGCAATATAATAAGCAAGAGTTTTCGGCTATAATGTCTGACAATGCATCTTTTTCAAAAGTTGTTAGAAAAACGATAGAGATTGGGAAAAATCTTGGCGATGCTTATGTATGGTTCTTTTTTAGAGATAATAGACCTGAATTAGACAAGCATTTTAATCATGCCCCAACAGGTTTGTTTGTAGGTGGTATAGGCGGTTTAGGAGAACTGGAGTTTATAAAACACACGCCCACGTTGAATGGTTCGTATGTTTTGTATCACGGCATCACCACGATGTTGAGAATAGGTGATTTTTCATTATACAATGGCAACGGTATTGTGGGCGTGGGAGAATTAAAAACCAAACAAGATGGAGATTTTCTGAACATTACTGCAAACATTACTTCAAGATTAGATGCGTTTCCATATGATATTACAGAAATCAAAAAACAATCATCTCATAGTGGTGAAAAAATCAAAGAAATGGAAAAAGATTTTCCACCACTAAAAAAACAGTTAGAAGCGCATACTGAGCTTATGAACATAAAAGACCCCAAGCATTCATCTGACCTGTATGCCTCATATGAATATGATTTAATCAATACGATTTCCCCTGATAACCCTATTACGATAAATAGTGATAACTCTTTATTACTGCTTGCCAGCTGGAATAAAGGGAATGATTTGTTCGAACGCCTTTTTGTTGAGGAAACTGATTATAAGGTTCCAATTAGTTTTTCTGAAAAAGTATTATTGTTAACAAAGCAACCCAGCCAATATGACAAGATTATACTTGGACAACTAATTCCCAAAATGCATTTATTAAGTATACCAATTCTTTGGTGGAACATAAATGATAATATTTGCAAAGACCTTTATTTCTCAAAGGTGGATATTACAACAGTTTTTAATCCGGCAAAATTATTGAAATATTATATAGACGATGGATTTACCGTTTCCGCACCAGGTGGGCTAAAAACTTTTGAAATTAGCAAAGAAATAAACGGGTATTGTATAGGAGTACATCATTTCGAATCCATATGTTATTTAATAACGAATAGTCTAATGAAAACAAGGGATGTATATGCGTTTTCGTGCAAAGTAACCGATGCAATTGCTTCAGGAAAAATTGCCACCAATACCAATATTAATATGATTATACATTTGGATAGTTTCGGAAAGCCAAAATTGAAAAGCGATATTGAGAATTAGTAATAGAAAGGATAGAAACTAATGGAAAAACTGAAAATGCACAGCCTTAATAAGGTAGATGATAATATAAAGAGAATTGGGGCGTTGTTTCCTAATTGTATAACAGAGCGCAAGAGAGAAGACGGTACGGTGGAGTATGCCATTGACTTTGATATGCTTAGGCAGGAGCTTTCTGATGTTGTTGTAGAAGGCAACGAAGAGCGTTATCAGTTTACTTGGCCCGATAAGAAAAAGTCCATTCTTCTTGCTAATGCTCCTATTGCTAAAACCCTCCGTCCCTGCCGTGAGGATAGTGTTGATTTTGATAATACCGAAAATCTTTATATCGAAGGCGATAACCTTGATGTATTGAAACTCTTGCAGGAAACCTATCTCGGCAAAATTAAGATGATTTACATAGACCCGCCTTACAATACAGGCAACGACTTTGTTTACAATGATGATTTTGCAGAGAGTGCAGAAGATTACCTTGCTAATAGTGGTCAGTTTGATGATGACGGTAATCGGTTGTCTATAAATTCTGAAAGTAACGGTAGATATCACACCGATTGGCTTAATATGATATACCCTCGTATTAAATTGGCAAAAGATTTACTGACCGAAGATGGAGTTATATTTATAAGTATTGATGATAATGAAGTAACTAACTTAACAAAAATTTGCGATGAAATCTTTGGCGCTCAAAACAGAATTGCTCTTATTTGCCACAAAGCAAGAGCATCCGTTTCAAATGATAAGATAATATCCCAAAGTCATAATACAGTAATGTTTTATGCTAAAAATGCATTAGTGTTAGAAAACAATCGCAAGATGATAGGAATTGACCCAATATTAGAGGGGTTTGACCTAAATGATAATGATGGACGCGGTGATTATCGTTTAGTCCCAGTTGATGGACCAGGTGGTGCAAAAAAAGGAAATCCTTTTTATGAATTTCTTGGTGTTGAGGGATATTGGCGATATTCAAAAGAAACTATGCAGGAAAAATATAATCAAGGTTTGATTGTTAAAAAAGGCAACAATTTACAACAAAAATACTTTAAATCAACAGCCTTTAATACAAGGCGAACCGTTACCACTTGGTGGGATGATACTGGATTAACATCATCTGCGACTTCACGATTAAAAACATTTATGGGTGAAGCATCTTTTGACACACCTAAACCTTTGGAACTTATTGATAGAATGTTAAGAATGATTACTTATGACGATAATGAAGCAATCATTATGGATTTCTTTTCTGGCTCTGCTACAACTGCCCATGCGCTAATGGAATATAATGCAGAGAATAATGGTAAAAGAAAGTACATTATGGTTCAATTAAACGAAAGCATAAATGAAAAAAGTGAGGCATATAAAAATGGCTATCGTGATATAACCGAAATTGGCAAAAAACGTCTTACAATTGCAGGTTCAAAAATCAAGGAAGAAAGTCCGTTGACAACCGCTGACCTTGATACTGGTTTCCGTGTTCTCAAACTCGATAGTACCAATATGAAGGATGTCTATTACAATCCCGCTGATTATGAACCTGCTATGTTCGCTAACCTTGCTGATAATATTAAGGAAGACCGTACTCCCGAAGACCTTCTCTTCCAAGTAATGCTCGACCTGGGTGTGCTTCTTTCCAGCAAAATTGAAGAAAGCACCATCGGTGGCAAGAAAGTATTTAATGTTGCAGACGGTTTCCTTTATGCCTGCTTCGATGAGAATGTTACCGAGGATGTAATTACCGAGATTGCCAAGAAGCAACCCTATTACTTTGTAATGCGCGATAGCTCTATGGCAACTGACTCCGTCGCAACTAACTTTGACCAAATCTTCGAAGCCTATAGCCCCAGCACTGTAAGGAAGGTGTTATAATGGAAAATTTAGAAAAATTAGTTGCACATTTAATTTCACTTGACAGTGAAGAAAATTGGTTTGAATTCAAGCACAACAATTACAGAGAGGATATGATAGGAGAAGACATAAGCGCCCTGTCAAATGCTGCTGCTTATGCCGAAAAATCTTGCGCCTATATGATATGGGGTGTAGACGATAAAACCCATGAAATCGTTGGGACAGAATTCAATCAATACACATTAAAAGTGGGCAACCAAGAAATTGAAAGCTGGTTGCGAAACTTGTTGTCCAGTAACGCAGAGTTTGAATTTAAGAACATAAAGATGAATGGTAAAGACATAGTTGTGCTCATAATATATAAGGCAACCAATCAAACTGTTACGTTTAAAAAGGTTGACTACATAAGAGTTGGGAGCTACACAAAGAAATTGAGCGATTATCCTCAAATGCAAGCACAACTATGGGATAAAATCAGAAATACTCGTTTTGAAGAACAATATGCAAAACGAGATTTAACACCAAACGAAGCGTTGCAATTATTGGACTACGCCTCTTATTTTGATTTGATGAAGGAACCTATACCTACTGATGCAGATGGCGTGCTACACTATTTATTGCAAGAAGGGCTTATCGTAAAGCAAGACAACGGCTTGTTTGCTGTAACAAACTTGGGAGCTATACTTTTTGCCAAAAAGTTAACAGACTTTCCTCGGCTTGAAAGAAAAGCGGTTAGAGTTGTTCAATATAGCGATAACAGCAGACTTGAAATGCTTAGAGAAGACGTTAGCAACAAAGGATATGCCGTTGGATTTGAAGGTCTTTTGAAATACGTAGAAGCATTATTACCCTCAAAAGAGGTAATTGACGGCGCTGTTCGCAAACAACAATTAGCATATCCACGTATCGCTTTAAGAGAAGCAATTGCAAACGCTTTGATACACCAGGATTTTTCTATTACAGGCACCGGTGTTGTTGTTGAGGTTTTTAGTAACAGAATCGAGATAACCAATCCGGGTAGACCTTTAGTGGATGTGGCAAGAATTATTGATAATCCCCCGAAGTCCCGAAATGAAAAATTGGCGTCTTTAATGCGACGACTAAAGATGTGTGAAGAGCTTGGTACCGGTTGGGATAAAATTGTAATTTCATGCGAGCTGCAGCAGCTTCCTACACCACACATCAGGATATATGAAGAAAACACAAAGGTGTCTTTGTTTTCTAAAAAGGATTTCTTTGATTTGTCTCCCGATGATAAGCTTTGGGCTTGCTATATGCACGCTTGTATCAAGTATATACAAGGGGAATTTTTAACAAACAGTTCGCTTAGAGAAAGGTTTGGTCTTGAGGATTCTTCTTCGGCAAGCGTTTCAAGATTAATTAAAGACGCCTACGAAAAAGGTTTTATTAAAAAATTGGAAGATACAGCGCCGAGATATACAAAGTACGTTCCTGCATGGGCTTAAATTTTAACTTGCCGGTAACTTGCCGGTAACTTGCAGAGCCTTGAAGAAAAGCACAAAACAACACAATATATTGATTTTATCAAAACAAATTGCAAAAATATTGTGCTTATTTAACTTGCCGGTAACTTGCAAGATGATAAAAAATCAGTTGTTCGGTTTTTACGAACAACTGAAAAGTAGGTTGAGAAAATGAAGTTTAATTTTAAGATACAACAATACCAAACCGATGCGGTTGAAGCTGTTGCCCGTGTGTTTGTAGGGCAAGGTTTTAATAACAGCATCAGTTACATAAGAGATTTGGGCAAAAAGAAAAAGAGACTCACCTTTGAGGGTGATGAAGTGGATGCGGAAATCCAAATGGGGCAACTTCTCGACAACGAGGATGGCGACCTTGCCTCCGACATCGGTTACAAAAACGATGACGTAACACTGTCCGACGAACAGCTACTGTACAACATTCAGCAAATACAAAGCGATAACAATATAAAGCTGTCATCAAGCCTTGTCAAGGACCTTGGAAGGTGCTCTCTTGATATTGAAATGGAAACCGGTACCGGTAAGACCTATGTATATATCAAGACGATGTTTGAGCTAAACAAGAGATACGGTTGGAGCAAGTTTATTGTTGTTGTGCCGTCTATTGCTATCCGTGAAGGTGTAAAGAAGTCCTTTGAGATTACTGCAGACCACTTTATGGAGCATTACGGCAAGAAGGCGCGATTCTTTATCTACAACAGCTCGAACCTTAACCAGCTTGATAGCTTCTCTTCCGGTTCGGGTATCAACGTAATGATTATCAATACCCAGGCATTTGCTTCCTCCCTTAAAGAAGACGGCAAGTCCAAGGAAGCAAGAATCATCTACTCCAAGCGCGATGAGTTCGGCTCTCGCCGTCCGATTGATGTTATCAAGGCGAACCGTCCTATCATCATTCTGGACGAGCCCCAGAAGATGGGTGGCGACGTTACCCAGAAGGCACTTAAAAACTTTAACCCGCTGTTCAGTCTTAACTACTCGGCAACCCACAAGACCCAGCACAACCTTGTGTACGTGCTGGATGCATTAGAGGCGTTTAATCAGCGCCTTGTAAAGAAGATAGAAGTCAAGGGCTTTGAGGTCAGGAACTTCCGCGGTACGGACAAGTACCTCTTTTTAGAGCAAATTGTAATATCCAGCAAAAGACCGCCCATGGCACGAATTGAGTTGGAAATCGGCTACAACAAGAGCATCAACCGTGAAACCCGTTTGCTTGGCGTTGGCGACAACCTTTACTATGTGTCTCAGGAAATGGAGCAATATAAAGGCTATACCATTTCCGAGATTGACCCTATACACAACACCGTGACCTTTACCAACGGCGAGGTCATCAGCACGGGCGAAGTGGTAGGCGACGTGTCCGAAAAAGATATGCGCCGCATCCAAATCAGAGAAACCATCATCTCTCACTTTGAGAAGGAAGAAAAGCTTTTCAAGTTGGGTATAAAGACCTTATCGCTGTTTTTCATTGACGAGGTTGCAAAATACCGTTTGTATGACGAGAACGGCGACGAGGTTCTTGGCGAATACGGTGTTATGTTTGAAGAGGAGTATCTAAGCGTACTGAACGATTATTTAACTCTGTTTGATGATGAGTATCAAAGATATCTAAGGACAACCTGCGGCAACATTTCAGCTACACACAAAGGCTATTTCAGCATTGACAAAAAGACGGGCAGAAGCATAGATAGTACCCTTAAAAGAGGCAGCGAATTCTCTGATGATGTTCCTGCCTATGAATTGATATTAAAAAACAAAGAAAGGCTCCTTTCCTTTGAAGAGCCTACAAGGTTTATTTTCTCCCACTCTGCCTTGCGTGAGGGATGGGACAACCCTAACGTTTTCCAGATATGCACACTAAGACACACTGACAGCATTACCGCTAAAAGGCAAGAGGTAGGACGCGGACTTCGTCTTTGCGTAAATCAGACAGGCAACCGTATGGACTTTGAAACATGTGGCGATATGGTCCACAACATAAACGTGCTTACGGTTATTGCAAACGAAAGCTACAAATCCTTTGTTGGCGCCTTACAGACCGATATTAAGGCTACACTTTATGACCGTCCGTTGGCGGCTACCAGCGAGTACTTTGCCGGCAAGCTTGTTTTGGTTGACGGAGTCAAAACCGCCATTGATGCGAAGACCGCAAACGCCATTGAGTTTTATCTTATCGCAAGCGGTTACGTTGATATGGACCGCAAGGTAACAGATAAATATCGCATGGATTTGGCGGCAGGCACTTTGGCTGCTCTTCCTGCAGACATCGCTCCTATGGCAGAGGGCGTGCATAAACTTGTGCAAGCAGTCTTTGACGAAAGTGTTCTGGATGATATGATTACCGACGGTAACGAAAGCAAGGTTAAGAGCAATCCCTTGAATGATAACTTTTTCAAAAAAGAATTTCAAACCCTATGGAATTACATCAACCGCAAATATGCGTATACAGTGGAGTTTGACAGCGAGGAATTAATTCGCAAGGCTATCGCCCATATCGACGCCAAGCTTGTTGTTTCTCAACTGCAGTATACAACCTCTATCGGGCAGCAGAAGAGCGAAATGAACGAGCACGAGGTTGCGCGCGGAGAATCCTTCAAGACTGCAAAAACAAGAACACAAACATTGAGGCACGCAGAGACCGGCCGTGTTAAGTATGATTTGATTGGCAAAATTGCCGTGGGGACAACTCTTACACGCCGTACTGTTGCACGAATTTTGTCCGGTCTTGATGTGGGTAGAATTGAAATGTTCAAGCACAATCCCGAGGAATTTATCTCCAAGGTAGTCAAGCTTATAAACGAGCAGAAGGCAACGATGATTGTTGACCACATATCATACGACCAAACCAGTGGCACCTACGACAGCGCTATATTTACTGCAGAAAGAAGCAGTCAAAGCTTTGATAAAGCATTTGTAGCTAAAAAAGCTATACAGGACTATGTGTTCACCGACGGCTCTGCTGAAAAGAGCGTCGAAAGGCGCTTTGCTGAAGATTTAGATGCAGCGGAGGAAGTTTGCGTTTATGCGAAGCTGCCGAGAGGCTTCCATATCCCGACACCCGTTGGTAATTATTCTCCCGACTGGGCAATCGCCTTCAACGAGGGTGCAGTAAAGCATATCTATTTCATTGCCGAGACCAAGGGAACAATGGAAAGTCTTAATTTGAGACCTATCGAGCAAGCAAAGATTTCCTGTGCGAAGAAACTCTTCAATGAGATTTCTACCAGCAACGTTAAGTATCATGATGTTGATAGCTATCAAAGTTTGCTAACAATTATGGGGAAGATGTAGACAACAAAAATCGATGAAGATTAAAAGCAACCTACCTCTAAAAGGGATTTTATATTTCTTCTTCTGTTTCTATCTCTTCTTCGTCTTCTAATGAGGCCAGTATGTCGGCACCATATTTTTCAAACATTCGAAGCATGAACTGAGCGGCAAGTATTTCTCTTGCGTTGGGGTCAGTTATGGAATTCACGGTGTTTTTCATAGGTTTTTACCTCTCAAAAATATTGATTGGCAGAAAACCTGCTGAATCTCTGGCTGTAGTAAGTATAGTTATGTCCGAAGTGCCTTCGTGGGCAGCAGTTTTGTCTGACGCTATAATAAAGACAGAGTGAAATTTCTGATACACAAGCTTTTTAATTTTTTTGAGGATTTTTATGGATAAAAAATTGCGATGTTATATATATACCCGCGTTTCCACCGCTATGCAGGTGGATGGTTACAGCCTTGATGCTCAGAAGAACAGCATAATGAAATACGTCACGTACAAGGGCATGGAAGTGTGCGGCGAGTATTCCGATGAAGGCAAGTCGGGCAAAAACACGCAAGGCAGACCGCAGTTTATGCAGATGATGGAAGACATCAAAGCGAACAAGGATGGGGTTGACTACGTTGTTGTTTTCAAGCTCTCTCGCTTTGGTAGAAACGCCGCTGACATTCTATCTTTCCTTCAGCTTATGCAAGACTATGGGGTGAATTTGGCGTGTTCCGAGGATGATATTGACAGTGCCAAAGCCGGCGGCAAGCTGATGATAACCATACTCTCGGCAGTTTCGGAGGTGGAGCGAGAGAACATTATCGTTCAGACTATGGAGGGACGCAACCAGAAAGCCCGTGAAGGTAAATGGAACGGCGGCTTTGCTCCCTACGGCTACGATTTGATTGACGGCGAGCTTGTAATCAATGAAGAAGATGCTGAAATCATCCGCATAATTTTTGACAAATACCTTAACACCGACATGGGTGCTTTGGGCGTAGCTAAATATCTTAACCAAAAGGGGTATGTGAAAAAAGCGCGACAAAAAAATCACTTGAGCGCATTCTCAAGCGATTTTATAAAAGATATACTCGACAATCCAGTGTACTGCGGAAAAATCGCTTACGGACGTAGGCGCACGGAAAAGAAAAAGGGTACTCGTAATGAGACCCACGTTGTAAAACAGGAAAAATATGGTGTTTATGACGGCATGCATGAAGCAATCATATCTGAAGAGGACTGGAACCGTGCTCGCGCAAAGCGTCTAAAAGATATGTATAGACGTGAAAAGATTTACAGCCTCGAACATGAGCACGCTCTATCGGGTATACTTGTTTGCCCCGCTTGCGGTGGCAAAATGTACGGAAATGTAAGCCGCAAAAAGAAACCGGACGGCAACCACTACGCGGACTATTTTTTCTATCGATGCAAGCACGGCGGCTCTCAGACAGGTCATACCTGCACCTATTCAAGACAGCACGCTCAGGATGTAATCAATGACGCAGTTGCTGAAGTCATTGCAAAGTGTGGAAAAAACAAAGGCTTTGCAGAAAGAATATCCGATTTGCTTGACGCTTCTGCGGATGTAGAAAGCATTAACGTAGAGATAGCAAAGCTTTCTAAGCAGAAGTTTCAAGAGGAGAAGGCCCAGAAAAAGCTCCACGAACAGTTGGATTCTCTTGATGTCACAGATAGGCATTATGATAGAAAATATAGCGACTTGACAAAAAGAGATGAAATGTTTTATGATAGAATAGCCGAGCTTGAGGAAACAATCGATACACTTCAAGCAAGAGTAAATACTTTGAAAAGTAACAGGCTAAATAAAGAGGCGCTTTTCAAATTGCTTGAGCATTTCGGTGAGATATACCCGAAAATGACTTATGCTGATAAGAAAGAATATTTCAACACATTTGTTGAGCGCGTTGAGATTCACGAAAATTGCACTTCCAAAGGGCAGATTCTCAAACGTATAACATTCAAGTTACCACTGATATATGATAACCAACCGGTAACAGAAATTAGTTGGGACAATCTGGGGCACGTCGAAAGTGTCGTTTGTCTGACACGGTCAGACAAAGCGACGTGATATAGCGCCTTGCGGCGCGTGATATAGAACGCTCCGCGTTCGTGATATGCACCCTTCGGGTGCGTGATATGTCGCTTGCGCGACGTAAGGTGGCGGAGTTCCACGCGCACAAAGTGCGCATATCACGCCGAGCAATGCGAGGCAATATCACGCTTGGCGCAGCCAAGCATATCACGCGCGACGAAGTTGCGCTATATCACGACGGCAACGCCGTCCATATCACTCCGCGTTAGCGGATAAAGGAGTATTTATGGCAAAAAACTCACATGAACTCGCGATCGAATTAGCAGTTGAAATTACCGAATTATGCTCAAAAATAAAAGGACGACCCGAATACACAAAGCAGCTTATTCGTTCCGCTTCCTCAATCAGCGCAAACATTGCAGAAGCAAAATATGCCGAGAGTAATGCCGACTTTGTTCATAAGCTTGAAATTGCCCAAAAGGAAGCAAACGAAACCGAAACTTGGCTTAACATTTTATGTAAAAGCAATATTATTGACGAGCTTACTTTCAAATCCTTACGAAACAAATGTGGTAAAATCAGAAGAATGCTGATTGCTTCCATTACAACTGTTAAATCAAAAGCAAACGTACAAAAGTGATTTTTGAGAAAAACTTAAAAGTTCGTTTTACAAAGGAGAAAGAGCTATGCACGAAATGAAGCTATATACGGTTCCTTTCAAGTTTGATGTGAATATGGATAAATTGAATAGGATGAGTCAATCAAAGTAAATCAGAGGTGATATTGTGCTATTTCATGTTTTTAATTCCCAAGAGGAGAGAAGAGCATATGGAGGTTCGGCATTTATTGAGATTCAGTTTTGCAAATTATCTTCTAAAAGAAAAGTGACTGAACGTAAAGCACTGCGCAGTATTCATCATTGGCAAAATGATTCGCTATATCTATATGTAAATGATGTAGATTTGTTTTGCAATGAATACCGCCACGTTTTTGATAACTTAGATATATTCGGCATGAATTATTTCGTGCCGGAATTAATAAATCCCATTATTGAGAAACTCGTCACAGCTCAACCCAAGGAATATGAGCTTTTGGTTGAATGGCTAAGTAAAGCAAAAGAATATAACGGCTTTTTTATTTTAGGAATATAATAGATGAAAAACCATCAAATTTTAGTGGTGGATTTTGAGCCTTAATGGACAACAGAAGAAATTGTGTGTCTGCTGTCGAAATGTTTATAGGAGGAAAATTATGAAGAAAAACGCGAAACAGGAAAAATACTTAGACAACTTATTTGCGAAAGGCATAGTTGACATTCGTAAATTAGCAGGTGTAGCTAACGCAAGAAAGCTTCCTAATGGAGAATTTGGATTTTGCCTTATGTGTCTTAAGGACAGCACTTTAAATCTTTATGATACTAACTTTGATCAAGAGGTTGGAGAGCTTCTTTATTCTATTGATTTGAAAAAAGTAACAAATCTAAAAACAAGCTCATTCATTTTCAATAGTTATATAAAGTTCACCTATGAAGGCTTCGATTATAAATTGGTTGACTGTGTATACAAAGAACTTTACAGCGCGATAGAGGGCGAAACTTTATAGAAAAGTTTTTCTTAATAAGTTAATTATAAGAGCGGACATTTAAGCAACATAGAAGCTGTTGTGTCTTCGAAATGAATAAGGGGTTTCCGTATGGAAGAGCTTATAAAAACGTGGAGGGCGGAGCAGGAATGCGCGCACATCCACGGCTGGGATTTTTCACACATAGAGGGCAGATATACTGAGGAGGACACGCTTCCTTGGGATTACAAGGCGTGTATCCTTAAAAACCTAAACGCGCACAAGAAGCTTTTGGATATAGACACGGGCGGCGGCGAGTTTTTGCTTTCACTTAATCACGTATGCCCCAAAACCTATGCAACGGAGAACTATCCGCCAAACGTTTTGCTTTGCGAGGAAAGGCTTTCCACCCTCGGTATAATTTTTAAGCAGGCGGACGGCAAGGGCGTTTTGCCGTTTGAAAGTGGTAGCTTTGATATAGTAATAAACCGCCACGGGGATTTGAATATAAGCGAGATACACCGCGTTTTAAAAACGGGCGGGCTGTTTATAACCCAGCAGGTGGGCGCCGAAAACGACAGAGAGCTGGTAAAGCTGCTTATCGGAGAGGACGAAAAGCTGCCGTTTCCCGACCAATATCTTGGCGTTATAGCGCAGGAGCTTTTGGACTGCGGCTTTGAGATACTTGAAAAGGACGAGCATTTTGGCACCATTAGATTTTACGATGTTGGGGCTTTGGTTTGGTTTGCGCGGATTATCGAGTGGGAATTTCCGCATTTTTCTGTGGACGGCAATCTTGAACAGCTCAAAAAGGCGCAAAGGCTGTTGGAGAGGGACGGCAAGATAGAAGGCAGAACGCATAGGTTTTTTATTGTGTGCAAAAAGAAAAGATAAGGATTGGCACTTGTGCATACCAAGCTGAAATATAGCAGAAAAAACTTGACAAAGCAGGAAGGCTGTTATAAAATACAAGTTGATGTAAAATGTATTTAGCAAAAGGAGATTGGCTTATGAAGATAATATACAGAGATGGCGTTGTTGCTGAGTGTCCTGAGGAGCTTGAGCAGGAGGTTATAAGGCATAGTGCGGCGCACATTATGGCGCAGGCTATCAAGCGTTTGTACCCCCACGCGGATTTCGGCTACGGCCCCGCTACCGAAAAGGGCTTTTACTATGACGTTGATCTTGGTAACACCAAGCTTAGCGATGAGGACCTTGTTGCTATCGAAAACGAGATGAAGAAGATAGTTAAGGAAAACCTTCCTATAAAGCCGTTTATCCTTCCCAGAGAGGAAGCTATCAAGCTTATGCAGGAGCGCGGCGCAAAGTATAAGGAGGAGCATATTGGTGACCTTGACGAGGATGCTGTTATCAGCTTCTATCAGCAGGGGGACTATATAGATATGTGTACCGGCCCGCACCTTTGCTACACCAAGGCTTTAAAGGCGTTTAAGGTTACACAGCAGTCCGGCGCGTATTGGAAGAACGATAAGGACAATAAGATGCTTACCCGTATAAACGGTATCGCTTTCCGCACCCAGCAGGAGCTTGACGAGTACGTTACGCTTATGGAGGAGGCTGAAAGGCGCGACCATCGCCGTATCGGTAAGGAAATGGGCTTGTTTATGATGACCGAGGAAGGCCCCGGCTTCCCCTTCTTCCTTCCCAAGGGTATGGATCTTAGAAACGCGCTTATAGACTACTGGCGTGAGATACACGTTAAGAACGGCTACGTTGAGGTATCTACCCCCATCATTTTAAGCCGCAAGCTTTGGGAAACCAGCGGCCATTGGGACCATTATAAGGACAATATGTACGGCACGCAGATAGACGATGAGGAGTTTTGCGTTAAGCCTATGAACTGCCCCGGCGGTGTGCTTGTGTATCGCCGTCAGCCCCACAGCTATAGGGAGCTTCCTATGCGTGTTGGCGAGCTTGGCTTGGTTCACAGGCATGAGCTTAAGGGCGCTTTGCACGGGCTTTTCCGTGTTCGTTGCTTCACACAGGATGATGCTCACATCTTTATGACCCGTGAGCAGATTACGGACGAGATTATCGGCGTTGTAAACCTTATTAACGAGGTATATACAAAGTTTGGCTTTGAATATTATGTGGAGCTTTCCACAAGGCCCGAAAGCAGTATGGGCAGTGACGAGGACTGGGAAGCGGCAACCAACGGCTTGCGCGCCGCTTTGGATAAGCTTAACCTCCCCTACACCGTAAACGAGGGCGACGGTGCGTTCTACGGCCCGAAGATAGACTTCCATCTGCGTGACAGCATTGGCAGAACCTGGCAGTGCGGCACCATACAGCTTGACTTCCAGCTTCCCCACAACTTCGAGCTTGAGTACGTGGATGAGGACGGCAGCAGAAAACAGCCTATAATGATACACCGCGTATGCTACGGCTCTATAGAGCGTTTTATCGGCATACTTACCGAGCATTTTGCAGGCAAGTTCCCGCTTTGGCTTGCACCTTTGCAGGTTAAGGTGATGACCTTGCCCGGTACCGACCATACCCATGCGGAAAACATCTATAAGCTGCTTAAGGACAACCGCGTGAGAGTTGAGCTGGATGCAAGAAACGAAAAGATTGGCTACAAGGTTAGAGAAGCAAGGCAGGTAGACCGCGTTCCTTATATGGTTATAGTTGGTAAGAAGGAAATAGAGGATGGCGTGGTTTCCGTTCGTGACCGTGAGACGGACCAGACCGTTACTATGTCTGTGGACGAGCTGCTTTGTATGCTTAAAAAGCAGATAGAGGATAGAGTTTAAAAACCTAAGCACCGAAAAATGCGTGATATGCGCTTAATTAGTGCTTAAAAGTTTGGATATTAAGGGTATAATAAAGTATAATATAAGTATGCGCGGAAGGGGATCGGCGGATGGCTGAAAACGAAATGCAAAACGGCATTTTTCTTGCAGAGCTGGCGCACGATATGCGCGCACCGCTTGCGGTAATAAACGGCTATGCCAACGCCGTTTTGGACGGAACGATTCCGCCTGAGCGTACAAAGTATTATATGGAGATAATCGCAAGCGAATCCAAGCGGCTTTCTGACGTGGTGGAGTGCGTGCTTACCGCCGCGCGGCTTGAGCAGGGGGCGGTAGCTGTTGCACCCACGCTGTTTAAGCTGGACGATGCCGTTGGCAGGGCGATTTTGGGGTTTGAGCGTGTTATAGAGGAAAAGCGGCTTTCCGTGAAGGCGGAGCTTGCAAACGCAAGCGCTTTTGCAGACAGCGCGCTTATCGGCGGCGTGATTACCAATTTGCTGGAAAACGCTGTTAAATACACTCCCGCAGGGGGCGAAATAATAGTTAGCGTTAGCGATGCGGGGGAAAAGGTGCGCTTTACCGTTGAAAACACCTGCCAAGCAATCACCCAAGAGGAGCTAAACCGCTTGACTGAAAGGTTTTACAGGGCGCAAAACGCCACCGAAAGCGGAGAAAAGGGCACGGGGCTTGGGCTATATACCGTTTCAGCCGTGCTTGCGCTTCATAACGAACGGTTGGAGATTAGAAACAGCGGTGGGTTTATAAGCTTTTCGTTTTGTTTGAAAAAATAACCACCATTCAGTTTTATTTAAGAAGCGTGTTATAATATTTAGTAAAAGTTAAGCCCAAAACGTGACCGAAAGGATTTGTTTGTATGGACGAGAACAACAACTTAAACAACATAGACAACGGCGAGGGTATGGCAGAGCCTATTCCTCAAGCAGAGCCTGTTGAAAACGCGCCTGTAGAAGAACCCGTGGTAGAGCCTGTTGCAGAGCCTGCATCTACGCAGGTGCCGTATAACGGTGCAACGGGTGGCGGAAGGTTTGTTTATTTTGCAGACGGTACGCGCAGATTTGTGCCCGACAATGCGGGGTATACAGAGCCGCCCAAGAAAAAGAAATCCAAGGGCGGGCTGATAGCCGGCATAATAGTAGTTAGCATTTTATTTGTTGCTTTGATAGGTGTTTTCAGCATTTTTGGTATCAAGCAGATAGTTGATAAGGCGTTCCCCAACGGTTATATGGATAACATCCCCTCTTTAAGTCAGCCCGATGATAACACCTCTATGGTTATAGATAACGATGGCGAGGATTATATACAGGAGGATGTGTCCGTTCCCGAAATAGTGGAGATAGCGCCCGTGCCAGAGGAAAGCTTTGACAGCCTTGTTGCTCTTTATAATGACTGTGCAAAAAGCTGTGTTACCATACTTTGCGAGGTGGAGGTAAATAACGGCTTTTACACGCAAACGGGGCAAAGCCTTGGCAGCGGCTTTATTATTGAAGGCTCAAAGGACGGTAAAAAGGGCATATATATCGTAACTAACCACCACGTTATAGACGGTGCTAAAAAAATAAGCGTTAAGTATAATGACGATAAGATTTTTGAAGCAAAGCTTCTTGGGTCGGACGAGCTTTCCGATATAGCGGTGCTTCAGACTACAAGGACGGACGTTACGCCCATAGCTATGGGTGACAGCTCAAAGATAGCGGTTGGTCAATGGGTGGTTGCGATAGGCACCCCCTCTGCCGAGGAGCTTAAAAACACTATGTCCTACGGTATAATTTCGGGGCTTAACCGCAAGATTCCCGTTGCTAACGATAGCGGCACCGTTGTTAAAACGATGAAGGTTATACAAACCACCGCCACGCTTAACCCCGGTAACTCCGGCGGCCCGCTTATCAATATGGCAGGGCAGGTAATCGGCATCAACGCGATGAAGCTTATGCAGGATTATGAGGGGATAGGCTTTGCGCTTCCCTCTACCGAGGCAAGCTTTATAATAAACAGCCTTATCGAATACGGCAAGGTTGTTGATAACAGCGGCGGATTTGTTTCCGGCACCGCACAGCTTGGTATTACAGGCGCAACCGTTACCGACGAGGTTAGGGAGTCTTATTCGCTTGGTGAGGACTGTCCGGACGGTGTTTTGGTTGTAAACGTAAACCGCGGCACTTCTGTTTATGAAGCGGGGCTTAGCATTTTTGATATTATAACCGAGTTCAACGGTACAAAGGTTGAAAGTATAGAACAGCTTAAGGAGCTTATAGGCGAATGCAACGCTGGCGATAAGGTAACGCTTAAGTATTACCGTATAGGCCGTCTTGGCGAGGATAGCGGTTACCGCACGATAAGCTTTAAGCTTGATAACGCAAAATAACAGTACAAACACGGGGTGAGGCTTTTGAAGGCTATAGTTATCCCCGATAAGTTCAAGGGCACTATGGATGCCCGCACAGCAGGAGAAACAATTAGAGAAGGCATAATTTCGGTTGTGCCTTCTTGCAGTGTTTTATGCCTTACCGCCGCAGATGGCGGGGAGGGCACTCTTGAGGCGTACTTGGACAATGTTGGTGGTGAAAAAAAAGAAGAAACCGTGCTTGGCCCCAACGGGCAGGAGGTAAGCGCGCAGTTTGCCGTGCTTAAGGACGGTAGCGCGGTTATAGAGATGGCAAAGGCAAGCGGGCTGTTGATAGCAAACGAGGGAAGCAGTCCGTTACATACGGATACGCGCGGAACGGGTATGCTTATTAAGGCGGCACTTAACGCAGGCTGTAGGCGAATAATAATAGGCATAGGCGGCAGCGCAACAAACGATGGCGGCGCAGGCATGGCGGCGGCGCTGGGCGTTAGGTTTTTGGATAAAAACGGTAAGGCACTTGTGCCCACAGGCGGCAATTTGGCGTTTGTTGAAAGCGTTGATATAAGCGGGCTTGACGAAAGGATAGCCCAAACGGAGATACTTGTTGCCTGCGATGTGGACAATCCGCTTTGCGGCAAAACGGGCGCGGCGGAAGTGTTTTCACGCCAGAAGGGTGCGGACGAGGCGGCTGTAAAACAGCTTGACGGTAATTTGCACCACCTTGCCGAGGTAGTAAAAAAACAGCTTGGCATTGATATGCTCACCCTAAAGGGCGGCGGTGCGGCAGGCGGGCTTGGCGCAGGGCTTTGGGCGTTTTTAGGCGCAAGGCTTGTTTCGGGCGCGGAGCTGTTGCTGGACGCTTGCAATTTTTCCGCCCACGCTGAGGATGCGGATATTATCATAACGGGCGAGGGCTGTTTTGACAGTCAAAGCTTGCACGGCAAGCTTCCCGTTGCAATAGCGGCACGCGCCAAGGGCAAGCGCGTTGCGGTGATAGGCGGGCGCGTGCGCTTAACGGAGCAGGAGATAGCAAACGCAAACCTTTTCTGTGTGGAGCAGGCGGCACCCGATGGGCTTGATTTTGAAGAAATAAAGGCGCGGTGCAGGGCGGATTTGTTTGCCGCGGCACAACGCGTTATAAGGAGAATTATATGAACACAAAAGCACTTTACAACGAAATTAAAAACGGCGCTTACAACGAGATGTTTGCAAAGCTTTACGGCAATACCGATGCCGCAATAAGCCGCGCATTGGCTCTTTGCGAACGCTTTGAGGAACGCTTTGGCGAGATGGAGGGCGTTGCGCTGTTTTCTGCCCCTGCAAGAACGGAGCTTATCGGCAACCATACCGACCACGCGCTTGGCAAAGCCGTTGCCGCCGCTATTGATTTGGACATTTTAGCGGTAGCCGCACCCTGCAAGGATCGCCTTGTTATTTGCGGTGAAGAGGGCGTTGATATAACGCTTGACGGTGAGGTACACCCCGAAGAAAAGGGCAAGGCGGCTGCGTTGGCACGCGGCATGGCGGATAGCTTTGGCGGCGGCTTTTACGCTGTTACCGATAGCCTTATCCCGCTTGGTATGGGGCTTTCGTCCTCTGCGGCGTTCTCTTTGCTTTGCGGCAAGATATCAAACAGCTTTTACGGTGACGGTAGTGCCGATTATATGGCATTGTCGCTTGCCGCAAGAGTGGCAGAAAACAAGTATTTCGGCAAGGCGTGCGGCTTGTTGGACCAGATAAGCTGTTCACACGGGGGCGTAGTTTGCATAGATTTTAGCAGCGAGATTCCCGTTGCAACACCTGTGGACTTTAATGCTCAGCCGTATGGCATTTACCTTGTAAACACGGGTAACAGCCACAGCGGTAAGGATGCACAGTATTCTCAGATTTCCACCAATATGGATAAAGCCGCGGCGTTTTTCGGCAAGAAAAAGTTAGGGCTTGTGCCTGTCGAGGAGTTTAAGAAGAACGAAGAGCTTCTTAAAAGCAAGAAGAGCGAAAGCGTTTACCGTGCCGCGTTGCACTTCTTTGATGAAAACAAGCGTGTGGAGTTTTTCTGCAGCCGTGCCGCACTTGGGCAAACGGATACCTGCCTGTATGCAGTAAATGGTTCGGGCATATCCTCCCGCACAAACCTTGGCAACGTGCATCAAGAGGCGATAGAGGCAACCACCGAGCTTAAGGACATCGCGGCGGCAGTTCGTATACACGGCGGCGGCTTTGGCGGTGCGATACAGTGCTACATAAAGCCCGAAATGAAGGATGCGTTTTACGAAAAGATGGAAGCGCTTTTCGGCAAGGGCTGTGTTCTTCCTGTAAATATCAGACAAGTGGGCGCTTGCAAATTCTAAATTCAAGGATATCCGTATGGAAAAGAAGCTAAAGGCGTACACGCTGTTTTCTTCCTCCAAGGGTAACAGCACATATATAGAATACGGCGCGGACAGGGTGCTGATAGATGCGGGCGTTTCCGCAAAGCAGATAGGCAGCGCGCTTTCCGCTTTGGATACGGGCTTTGGCAAGATAAACGCCGTGTTTGTAAGCCACGAGCATAGCGACCATACGAAGGGCTTGCAAACCATATCCAAAAATCACGGTATTCCTATATATACCGACCCGCTTTGTATGCAGCTTATAGGCGTTGGCAGTCCTAACGCTTACGATATGCTTGTACCCGTTGAGGCGGGGGACACCGTTTACATAGGCGACATTAAGGTGGAGCTTTTTTCCACCCCGCACGATAGCGTGCGTTCCTTCTGCTACCGAATAACGGCGGGGAACACAAGCTTGGGCTTCGCAACGGACATTGGGCATATAAGCGATGCCGTGCAGGATGCAGTTTTTGGCTGTGAATATGTGGTTATAGAGTCTAATTACGACGAGGATATGCTTGTAAACGGGCCTTATCCCGCGATGCTAAAGCGGAGGATAGCGGGCAAACGCGGGCATCTTTCCAACGAGCTTTGCTCTTGTATGGCGCCCGTTTTGGCGCGCTGTGGTACAAGAAGCATAGTGCTTGCCCACCTTAGCGAAACCAATAACACCCCTGCGCTTGCGTATGAAACCACAAGGGACAAGCTTAAGGAGTACGGCGTTAGCATAGCGGGGGAAACCTTCGCGGCGGATTTGCGCTTGCAGGTGGCAAAGCCTGCGGGTTTAGTGCAGATAACTATATAATTAATTAAGTAGATTTGCCCAGCTTCTCATAAGGAAGTTGGGCAGCTTTATTAGCCTTTATCGGCTTGCTTTTTTATTGTGTGGTATATGTGAAAAATACACAAAAAACAGAAAGTTAGCTAAAAACGGTTGATTGCCGCATGGCTTTATGATAAAATGTGTGTACAATAAAGCGAAGAGCAGGAGGGATAGCGTGAAAATAACCAAAATCAGCTTGGCGGCGTTACTGCTTGCGTTTTGCGCGCTTTTGTGCGCTTGCGGGCAAAAAACGCTTACAAAACCACAAATTATAGCGTATGTTGAAGATTTACCCTCTGCATCAAAGGTGGAGGTTGCGTTTAACGTTAAGGACGATGTTTTTGGCAAAACGCTAACGATATATTCAAAGGCGGACCATAAGGCAAACGAGCTTGCTTCCGTTAAAAAGAGGTTTGGGCTTGAGGATGCTTTGGGCTTACGGTACGGTGATTATAAGCAATACAAAAACGGGGACGGTGCCGTTATTAAGGTGTATAAAACGGGCGCTTTTGAGTATAGCTGTGCTAAACAGCAGGGGAGCGTAACGCTTACCGATACACAGCTTCGGGAGAAGGCGGAGGCTATCCTTGCAGAGCTTAATATCAGCCTTGATGGGTTTGAGTATTCGGGTGTAACCGCGGCGGTAACGGAAGAAGAAAATTGCTTTTTAAAGAAGCTTTACTATACCCAAAAGATAGACGGGTACAAGGTTATAGGCGCAAGCAAAATAGAGGTGGGCTTTTCCAATAACGAGGTATATTCCATTGGTATGCTATACAACGATAGGGAAAAGGCGTTTGATATCGTTTCAAAGGGCTATGACGAGGTGGCTGAAGGCTTTGTAAACGATATTATAAGCATTAATTATGATAACGATTTGGTTAAAAGCGGTATGATAAATCGCCTTGAGGTAACAAGTGCTGAAATCGTTTATTTTGACAAATATTCTCAAACCAAAACGGAGCAGGCGCATATCCAGCCCTGTTACAGCTTTAGCGGCACAGCCTATACCGAGGAAGGCGCGGAAACAGGCTTTAATGCTATAATAAGCGCCGTGCCCGATAAGTATTTTTCCTAATGCAAATTTATAAAGCAAAAAGCTGTTGCAAAAAACGCAACAGCTCAGACCGCTGACAAAGGCACAGAACACGAAAAAACAAAATTTCATTCCCATAAAGAAGAAAATTCGAGGAGTTTCATCCTCGAATTTTCTTCAATTATTGTATTTTTTCGTTCAAAACGAACCTCGGCTCACAGTACTTAGTACAGTTCTCGCCTCGGTTCGTCTTGTCTGCACT
>JAZQLF010000016.1:0-84702 GCA_045542535.1 Acutalibacteraceae bacterium
AAGACCCCTCAAGGACTATGAGGTTGATAGGCTGCGTGTGTAAGCACGGTGACGTGTTCAGCTAAGCAGTACTAATAGGTCGAGGGCTTGACCATTTCGTTTGTTTCTTCGCTTATTCTTTATTCAGTTTTCAGGGTATATGCCTTGTACGCAGGAGTTATTCGCACCTTTAGCTCAGTTGGTAGAGCACCTGACTCTTAATCAGGGTGTCCAGGGTTCGAGTCCCTGAAGGTGCACCATATTCCTTGAAACGATCCACGGATTATGTGGCCCGTTGGTCAAGTGGCCTAAGACTCCGGCCTCTCACGCCGGCAACACGAGTTCGAATCTCGTACGGGTCACCAAATTTTTTAGGAATAAACGGTGAAAAGCTGTTTATAATATAATAGTCGGTGTTGATGGCGTTGAGGGTCCACCCGTTCCCATCCCGAACACGGTAGTTAAGCTCAACAGCGCCGAAGATACTTAGTGGGAAGCCGCTTGGGAAAATAGGGCGATGCCGACACAAAATTGCCTTAATAGCTCAGTTGGTAGAGCACTCGGCTGTTAACCGAGTTGTCGTAGGTTCGAGTCCTACTTGAGGCGCCAAAAATAAAGGATACCATCCGGTATCCTTTATTTTTTTACTCTTTAGAAGAACTTAAATTTACGACAATTTGTTTACAACAGACGAGTCCGGCTGTTAACTGCTCGAAGCCTTGCCGCTGCCGGTGGCAGGTGCAGGCAAGGTTTCGAGAGGAAGAAACAAGGAGAATCACGAAGCGAAGAGCGAGAGAGACGACCATATTTCTGACCGTAGTTGTCGTAGTTTTTATCTAAATATAATTTCTAATTAAATTCTACCCACATTTCCTTGCAAAAAGAGGAAAAATAAGTACAATGGTTGTAGAGGTGATTGCCGTGAATATGTTTAAATTCGGAAACTATATTTGTAAATTGCGAGAAGAAAAGAATCTCACACAATCTGAACTTGCAAAGGAATTAGACGTTTCAGATAAATCTATATCTAAATGGGAAAACGGACAGGCGTTTCCGAGGATTGAAACATTTGAAAAATTGGCAGTTGCTCTTGATACAACAGTTGAAGATATTTTTTCTGCAAGTAAGGACGGAGTAAAAAGGATTTGTATCGTAAATAGTTTCTGTATGGAAATGAAAATTGATATAAACGGCAAAACTCATTTAATTGAACATAATGAAAGCAAATGGATTGAAATTGAAGATACAGCGGATTCGGTTACTCTTAAAATTACAGGTGAAATTTTAAGAGAAGAGGATTTCGAAGGTATAGTAAGTGATGAACCGGATTTTAAAGAAAAAATAGCTTTAAAGTTTTTAAAAAAAGCAACCAAAGAGATTAAGAATTTATTTTTGCAGGCTGACTGTACCTATAAAATTTCAAATATTACCCCTGATTCAGTTGTTACAGTGGAGTTTGACGAATTTGATATAGGTGATAAAACATGGATGTTTCAGGATTTTGATATTATTTATCCTAAAATTATTTGTGATGAAAAAATGCAAATTGAATTAATCTATGCAAAAGGAAAAAACAGCAAAGCAGTAATTAAGGAATATAAAAAATTAGGGTTATGGTCAGATTTGGGACTGGGATTTTTTGAGATGATAGTTTCCTATCCCTTAAGAGGATTGTATTTCAGGCATGTTTGCAAACCTCATATTCTGAAAAAGAACATTTTAAATGCTGCATATTATAAGCAAAAAACTGAAAAACGAAACAAGGGCAAAAAATTAGGTTGTTTCAGTGGTTGCCTGCTTTTTATTCCTTTAGTTTTGGTGTTTGCATTAGTATGGACGGTTATAGAAGGCATTTTATTTGTTGACACCAATCAGCCATACTTACTTTCGCCTGACTATTCAACAATTACATACTATGATGATGTTTATGTCAGAATTGACGAATTACCCGATGATGCTGAGCCTATTGAATTTTTGGGAGCAACAATATGGGAAGATACACGTACAGACGGACTTTCAAAACTTGATCAAGCAGTTGAAGATAACAAGGTGCAATTATTTGAAGATGATGAAGGAAACCAATATCTTTGGCTTGTAGAAAATTATACTGATTCAAGTGTGTTTCTTGAAGACAAAGAATATGACGATTTTGATGAACATTATGTCTATGTTTGCGAAAATGAAGATTAAAGAAAAACAACAAAGCATTTTTAAAACGCTTTGTTGTTTTTATAATTTATAAATTTCTTTTGCCAGATTTGCAGCACCCTTAGATGCTTTGTGGTGTGGCTCAGTTATGTGAATATGGGGCAGTTCCCGTATCAAAATATCAATTGTGAGTTTCTTGATGTAATTAAAGTATTTAAAAATGCTACCCATTAAAGCAATTTCGCCATAGCTTATATTAGCATTTTTAAAAGCAGAAATCACAAGAAAGGCGAGTTCTTCGGCAGCCTTTTGAGCAATGTTTATTGCAGCCTGGTCGCCTTTATTTATGGCTTCAATGAGTAATGGTGCAAGGGCTGCAATATCTTTTTTATAGGTGCTTTCTGAATACAGCCAGGAAATAAGACTATCCGGGTCCGATATTTTAAGCTGGTTAAACACCATTTCCGTAAGAATTGTTTTTTTATTGCGACCATCAAAAGCGTAAATTACAGCCTTGAGAATATCTCTGCTAATAGCATATCCACTGCCTTCATCATCAATAATATGCCCATAACCGCCACAACGAAAAATTTGACCTTTTTCATCACGACATAAACAGACAGAGCCGGTTCCTGCAATTAAAATTGCCCCTTGTCCGTCTATTGCGCCTTCTAAAGCAATTTCATGGTCGCCCAAGAATTTCAGCTTACCTGTATAGCCACAGTTACGAATGATATTTTCAATTGTTGTAGCGGTGTTTTTATTGCTTATACCCGCAAGACCAACAACAAGACCTTTGCAGTTATTCAAATCAGTCATAACAGATTTCATAAAATTTATACAAGATTTTATGGTGGTGATAATATTTTCAACAGATGCACCATTTGGATTGAGGGGTCCGAAAATTGCTTCTGCAACAACAGTACATTGTTCATCTATGATGCAGATTTCGGTTTTACTGCCACCGCCATCCCATCCACAATAATACATAATTATTCTCCTTGGTTTTTATTTATAGCCGAAGCTATTTTTCCGTCTGCAGAATCAAGCATATTTCCTGCAGTTTGAGCATCACAATTAAGTAAAATCATAAGTATTGCAGTTTTGCAATGATAATCGCATTTTTCCAATGTAGCTTTGGCGACGGCTTCACTTTCACCTGTTGCAGAGCAGACAATCGATATAGCACGGTTAATAAGCTTTTCGTTACTTGCTTTGACATCCACCATTAAATTGCTGTAAACTTTTCCCAACTTAATCATAACAGCTGTGGAAATTATATTGAGGACCATTTTCTGACAAGTACCGCTTTTCATCCGAGAAGAGCCGGTAACAACTTCAGGACCGGGAATTGGTGCAATGGTAATATCGGCATAATCAGACATTTTACTGTTGTCAGAACAAACAAGAGCAATTACCGGGGCACCTATTTCTTTTGCATATTCCATAGCACCGATAACATAAGGTGTTCTGCCACTTGCGGCAATACCGACCAAAACATCGTCAGAGGTAAAAGAATGTGCTTTTAAATCCTCTGCACCCTTAGAAAAATTATCTTCGGCACCTTCGACCGCTTCGTAAAGAGCTTTTTTGCCACCTGCAATCAAGCCGATTACCATATCGGAGCTGACACCAAAAGTCGGGGGACACTCGGAAGCATCAAGCACACCTAAACGACCTGACGTACCTGCACCGCAATAAAAAAGCCTGCCGCCAAGACGAAGTTTTTCATAAATCACATCAACAGCTTTTGATATATCGGGTAAAACTGATTCCACTGCTTTGGCACAAAGGTGGTCTTCTGAATTGATTAAATTAACCATATCAAATGTTGACAATGTATCTATTTCCATAGTACGCGGATTTCGTTTTTCTGTATCCAGGTCAGAAAGCTTTACTGTCAAAATAATCCCTCCGAGAGTTTTTTGCATTTTAATTATAATATATGAAAACTTAATATGTCAAACAGGAAAAACAAAGTTAAATTGATTGATTTATACATATTTAAACTATATAATATAAGAAAACAGGTTTCAAATTTTAAAACAAAAAATATGACAGTTGCCATTAAAGGTAATAAGAATAAAATTAAAGTTGATGAAATCGAAACCATTTTGAGAGAACTTGATATATAGTTTATTGGAGTAAAGCAAAATGAAAAACACTAAAATAATTATTATAGTGGTAACAGGTATTGCCATACTTGTTGCGGGGATTTTGTGTAAACAAGAATTTTTTCTTATGATACCGCTGTTTATATCTCTTTTTGTTATGGCGTTTCAGTCCGAGGCGAATCGTCTGGGAGCGTTGGCAGGAGCGGTGAATTCCCTAATATACACAGCAGCATACATATATATGGGAGTTTATGCTTCTGCAGCATCAGCGGTTCTTTTCAGTTTTCCGATACAATTAATGACATTTTTCCGATGGAAGAAAAATGCCTATAAAAAAACAGTTGTTTTCAGAAAAATGTCCAATAAAATGAGAGTGGGTTGCATTGTTGCTTTCCTTGTTGTTTGGGGTGTTATGGCGGCGGTGTTTATGCACCTTGATTACGAATATGCAATTCTTGACAGTTGCACTTTCTTATTCGGATTTATAACACCTGTCCTTACAATGCTTGCCTACATTGAGTATACATATCTCTGGATTATTCAGTCGGTTGTTGGTGTTTTCCTCAATATTCAGATGGTAGCAAATGATTATAAAGAAACAACCTATCTTATATATGGCGTTTATGCCCTTTACTGCGTGATCTGCGCATTTATAAACGTGCATAAATTTTACAATGAACAGCAGGACACAAACTTAGCTTCCTCAAGGTGAGTTCTATGGGTTTTTGCTCATATTCCCATATTTTTTCAATCTTTTTAACGAAACGAGGAGAAGAATATGAATATTCACATTTTAATAAGAAAAATAAAGTTAAGAAAGCTTAAAAATTGGAATGATTATTTATCTTTTGTTAAGGATGAAAATAATTATATTCATTCGAAAGAATTTTTTCTGCTTGATGAAGAGCTTGAGGAAGAACCTGTTGAAAAGGATTTGTTTGGGTGCTTACCCGAATACAAAATAATAAAAGAAAAATACAAAATACCCCATATAGAAAGTAAAACAAATGATTTTGATAAAGCGGTAGCAATAATGCAGTGGTTAACAGACCATACACATTATTGTGGAATGCAGTTCCATATTTTACCCGATGACACGCTGAAAATATTAGAATTTTCTTTCGATAAAGGCTTCAAGGGTGCTATAAATTGCAGAGATAAAGCTATAGTTTTAACGGATTTACTTATTGCCCACGGTATTAAGGCTTACCCGATTCTTTTAGAAAATATAACAAAAACCGAGTGCCATTTTGTTACACATGTATATTGTTCGGAAATCAATAAATGGGTAGTTCTCGACCCATCATTTAACTCTTATTTTACAGATAATGATGGTGAGATTTTAAACATTTTTGAATTGAGAGAACATAAAATCAATAATAAAACTCCCAAGGCTATCGGATATTCTTTCAACGGGACTGATGAAGCAAAAGATATTTATCTAAAATATTTTGTTGGCAATGGTTTAGCAAAGGTTTCCACATGGAAAAGTAATTCCAACCATGGAAGAAAAACAAAAAACTTGGGCAAAAGGAAGCAATTTCCTTGCAAGATACCGGTCATAAAATGAAACTTTTTAATTCAAATAAAAAAGGATTAAACAAAAGCGATTATATTGCAAAATCATGCACAGAGGATGATTATGTAATATTCGGGGTGTAAGTACCAATTTGAATTTATAAAG
This sequence comes from Acutalibacteraceae bacterium, assembly GCA_045542535.1. GTDB lineage: Bacteria > Bacillota > Clostridia > Oscillospirales > Acutalibacteraceae > DTU089. Next base: position 5,926 of record JAZQLF010000016.1, read on the forward strand.
CATCGAGAAAAAACCTGAGTAAAGTTATCTTTACTCAGGTTAATTTTATAATACTGCTCCGTTTTCCAAGAGCTTTTTCTGAAGGCTGGGAATATCAACTGTGTGGGCATTTACACCGGTTTTAAAAGCAATTGCTGCAGCAGTTCCTGCCGCTTCACCCAGGCAACAGCATATAGGCATTATTCTGACGGAAGCCTGTGCTTCGTGAGTTGCGGAAAGGCATCTGCCTGCAACGAGCAGGTTATCAAATTCCTTAGGTAAAAGAGAACGATAAGGAATAGTATAAAATTCTCCGTCACCGAAAAATCTGTGGCTTGTTCCCGTTCCAGAGGGGTTATGAATATCAATATCGTAATTTCCGAGAGCGATTGAATCTTCAAATAGGGTGCAGTTTATGATTTCATCGGCAGTAAGAATATGAATTCCTTTGAGCTTTCTGCTTTCGCGAACACCGATATCAACTGCTATTGATATAAGAGCGCTTTCATCAAAGGCTTTTGAATGTTCCTTCAAAAAGCTCACAAGCTCGTGAATCTGACGACGGGCAATAACCTCCGCACGACTGACATCAAAGGGATTGGTGGGGTCGAGTTTTATAACACGAGTTGTGTTGAAATGCAACACGTCTTCGCCTACACCGAAAAAAACAAGTATATTTTCTCTTGGATTTGTTATTTCGCCTTTAGTCTGCTTTTCTTTATATATCTCTTGCAAACGGGGTCTTTCTTCTGTGAAAAGGTCAAGGTCAACACCGCTCATTCTGAAGCAAGTGGTCATCGGTTGGCAAAGTCCGTCACTTTCTCTGCCAAGCTGAAAATCGCATCCTGCAAGGTAAAAAAGTTCACCGTCACCTGTTGCATCAACGAAGAAATCAGCCTGAACGGTTATTTTTTTACTTTTTGCTGTTATATCAATTTCTGTTATTTGTCTGTCTTTAGTTTTTACATCGTAAACAACACCGTGAAAAAGCACATCAACACCGGATTCGGTGGTTATATCATCAAGGACTATTTTGAAATATTCAGAATTAAATTCATGGTCCTTGCAATCGGAAACATATTTATCGTGGCGTTGCTTCATTTCTTTAAAAATGCCTTGAGAAAGGTATTTTTTATTCTTAGCGGCTTCGCCCCAATAGGGCTTTGTCCAATATGGCATAAAGGGGTAAACAAGGCAGTTTGAAATAGCACCCCCAAGACAACCGGATTTTTCAACCAGTAAAACTTTAAGTCCTTCACGGGCAGCACTTACCGCAGCTGCAACTCCCGAAAGTCCGCCACCTGCAACAACAAGGTCATATTTCATAAACCCACCTCCGAAATGATTATACTCTCAAAACACAGCAAAGTAAAGTTACAACCTTGTGCAAAGGCTTGTTTTATGCTACAATGCTAAAAAAGGGGGATAAAAATGGAAAACAAAGATATTTTAGAAATTATTTTTATTCGTCACGCTGAAACTAATTATACAGATATCGGCGACCGTGACCCAAGCGACGGGGAGCTTACCCCAAATGGTGAAAAGCAATGCGAAGAACTTGGTGAAAAACTTAAAAATGTTCAGATAGATGGCTACATATCAAGTTCACTTCTCAGAGCATTTAAAACTGCAACGGGTGTTTGCAAGGCAAAGTCCGATAATCCTGTTTTAGAAATATGTCCCGAGCTTGTTGAATGCGGTTGCACACCCGGTTATTTCGGTTGCAGCGAGGAATATTTGCAGAAATATTATAAAAACACAAAAATGTGTAAAAAGCTTTTTGGTACGGAGAAGTATGAATTCGGTTGCGAAGCAATTGAGGATAATAATCTTCGCGCTCAAAAGGTCATTGACTACATAAAAGAAAACTATACATATGGCGATCGTGTTGCGGTTTTCAGCCATCACGGTATGCTTGAATATCTCATTCCCACTGCTTTGGGAATTGAAACACGAAAATTTTTCTTCTCTTTGAACAATATTTCAATGACTGTTGTGCAATATACCCGCGATGGCGGTTGTATATTAAAAGAAGTTAATAAATAAAAAAACGGCTACCTGTTCAAAAACGAGCAGGTAGCCAAAGTTTTTATTTGTGATTTTTTATGTAATGTTTATAGAATTTTACGCAATTGGCAACTTCCCAAACACCAATGCTTTCGTTAGCCGCGTGCATAGCTGCAAGCTGTTCGTTACTCATTTTGATGGGGCAGAAGCGTAAGCAGTTATCTGCAATTTCTTCGTAGTGACGGCAGTCTGTACCGCCTGTCATAAGATAGGGAATAACACCTGCATCGGGGTAGCATTCGTTAAGACATTTTTTAAGATAGCCGAATTCCTCACCCTTGTGATCAACAGTATTAGAAGCGTTTCTTGCGTGAATAATTTTGAATTCAAGGTCATACTTATCTGCATATTTCTTAAGAACTGCAAGAGATTCCTCAACATTCTGGTGGGGAGATGTACGCAAGTTGCAAACAATATAAGCTTCTGAGGGAATAACGTTGGGAGTATGAGAACCCTCTGCCATTGTGCAACAGAAGGTTGTCTTAACAAAGGCATTGCACATAGGAGAAACCATGGGAAGAACCTTGGTAAGTAAGCCTTTAAAGAGCCACATATTACCGAGAACCATACGGAGCGGGAAGCCTAAGAAAGGTGCGGCTTCATCAAGCATAGCGTAAACTGCGCCTGATATTTCTGCTTTAAAGGGCTTGTCTTTTTCAATGTCTGCAACGAATTTTGAAAGTCTTGCAAGGGGAGTGTTGCTCTTAGGTGTGGAGGAGTGACCGCCTTTACCTTTTGCAATAACCTTAAGGTCGATATAGCCTTTTTCAAGAAGACCGATTGCAGCACACCAGCCTTTCATAGTGGGAAGCTGGTCTTTGAGAATTGCGCCACCCTCATCCATTGCAACATCAAGGTGAACACCTTTTGATTTTAAGTAATTAACAAGCTTGGGTGCGCCATCACCTGAAATTTCTTCGTCAACAGCAGTTGCAAGATAAACATCGCAAGGGGGCTCGAAGCCTTCTCCAAGAAGCTCTTCAATAGCCTGAAATTCTGAAAATACTGTTGATTTGCAGTCCATTGAGCCTCTGCCGTGAATATTGCCGTCAGCAATTTCGCCGGAGAAGGGGTCGCGCTCCCAGTTGGGTTCGTCAGCTGTAACAACGTCCTGATGTCCCATAAGGAGAAGTCCGTTTCTTTTGGGGTCTTTACCGGGCCAACGGAAAAGAAGGTTGCCTTCAATTTCTGTACATTCGAGTTTTGAGAATATAAGAGGGAAGTTCTGTTTCATAACTTCGTGAAGCTTATAAAACTCTGTTAAATCTGTGTTTCCTCTTAAAGAAATTGTGGGCACTTTAACCATTTCGGAAAGCTTTTGAGCGTAGTCATTTGCTTCTGCTTCGGTTGGGTTAATTGCAGGAGCATTTGTATTGGGTTTTGCTTTGATTTTTACAGCCTTTATTGCTGCAACTATAATCAAAAGCACTAAAATTGCCAGAATTGCAAGCAATGCAAATCCGATGTATTTCATTCTATCAAATCCTTTCGGTTTTTAACTGGAATAATTATACTACTATTTTTAAAATAAGTAAATAGGTTGAAATACAAAGTCAACTTGACAAACACCTATAATTTGTTGTAGATTTATAATAGGAGAATTTTGAAAGGAATGGAAATATGAAAAAGATAATTTCTGTTTTGTTAGCAATTGTAATGCTTTTTACAATTACAGTACCCGCTTTTGCAGCTGAAAGTGACGCCCAGACTGCAAATTCCTACGACGGCAATCCTGTTATCATTGTAAGAGGTATTGACTTTGCAGGTCTTACCTATGAAAACGGAGAAAAAGCACTCAATGTAAGTGGGGGAGTTATATTCTCTGCATTAATGGATGGCTTTTTTGCGATGATGAAGCTTAAAAAGGTTGATTCCTTTTTAGACGGTGCATTTTTAGCGGCAAAGGAAATTTTTGCTCCTATAGCCTGCGATAAAGAAGGCAATTCTATTGAAAACGTTTCTATGAAGCAATACCCCAAATCAATGGCTTCTTACCCCGAATTTGTTAAAAATCTTCCTGATGGCGGAGAAGAGGGCATTGTAAAAACTGCAGTTGAAAAATACGGCGCAGAAAATACATATTTCTTTACATACGACTGGAGAAAAACTCCCGAGCAAATAGCGGACGAGCTTAACGGCTTTGTTGAAACTGCAAAGAAAAACAGCGGAAAAAACAAGGTGAATATTATCTGCGCTTCAATGGGCGGTATGGTAACAACCGCATATTTCTATTACTATGGCACACGCAGCGTTGAGTCTGCAGTATTCCTTTCAGGTGCTCAGAACGGCACTTATGTTTGCGGAGATGCTCTTAACGGAAAAATCGTTTTCGACGGCGATGTTCTTGTTAATTTCATAAACAACGCAACTGACGATAACTTTTTCCTTAAAATTTTTATCGCAGTGTTTGATATGATTGGTGTTGTTGATTTTATTGCAGATGTTGCAAATGATATGGTTTCCGGAAGCTTTGACAGAGGAAATGATTTGATGCTTCGTGACAGTTTGGGTACATTCTGTGGTTTCTGGGCACTTTGTCCCGACGGAGATTTTGAAAGTGGCGTTGAAAATATTTTCGGCGGTCACGAGGAAGAATACCCTGTACTTCTTGAAAAACTCGATGATATAAAGAAATTTGTTTTCAGCACCGAAGACACACTTTTGGGTGCAAAGAAAAACGGCGTTAAAATATCATTTGTGTGTAACTATAACTCAACGCTTGTTCCCGTTTACGAGAGAGCAAACCTTAATGGCGACAATGTTCTTGAAAGTGAGCTTACTTCAAACTTTGCAACTATTGCTCCTTTAGGTGAAACCCTTTCTGATGCATATATTGCAAATGCTGATAGCAAATATGTTTCTCCCGATAAGGTGATTGATGCTTCAACTGCGGTATTCAAGGACAATACCTGGTTCGTTAAGGATGCACCTCACGTTGCGGCAGATTATAGAACAGGCTTCAGTAAATTTACATTTACTCTTTTAGAGAGTGAAAATCAGCCTACAATTGATACATTCGAGGAATATCCTCAATTTATGATAGCTGACGAATTTCTTTTTGTTACACCCCTTAAATAAAAATTTAAAAAGAGGTGCAATATGGCACAAATTATTAAGAAAATCAAGCGTACGGTTGACGCTACAATTCCCGATAAAAAGGAATTGACCCACGAAGATCACCCAAAGCTTGACTATATAATGCTTGTTGCAAGAAATTTGCTTGTAACAGCGGCGGCAATATTGTTTGTTCTTTCATTCTTTCTGGACCAGCATTATCATAATCTTAAAGCAGTAGCATATTTTTGCGGTGCAGGGGCATATCTTTTTGAATGCTTGCTTTTAACTGATTGCTTTAAGACCAAAGTGCCCCATCAGGAAATGTTTATGGTTTATTGCTTGGGTCCCCTTTATCTGTTGATGGGACTCAATTACATATTAAAATAGAGGTTTTAACGTTTTATGGAAATTTTATCTTATGTTCTGAGCCTTTTGGGTTTGGCTTCAATGATTACCGCTTCGCTTATTAAAGGCGAAAAAATGAAGAAAATTCTTTTCTTTGTTTTTTGTGCTAATGCCCTTATTGCAACAAGCTATCTTCTTGACGGAAGCGGTCTGAATGGTGCAGCATCCTGCTACATAGGAGCAATTCAGTCAATAATCAACTATTTCTTTGATTCAAAGAATAAGCCCTTGCCAAAGTGGTTGATTGCAATATATTGCGTTGCATTTATTGTATGTAATCTTGTTGTTGGCGGATTTAATCCACTTGGTATTCTTGCCATAGTTGCTTCTCTCACCTTTGTTATGTGCATTGGCCAGTCAAGCGGTGCAAAATACCGCTTCTGGACACTTTTCAACATTACCTTATGGGGTGTTTATGACCTTCTTTCAGAGTCCTACAGCGCACTCATAACTCACGTTGTTCTCCTTGTGTTTACCATTGTTGGTATGATTGTTCATGACAGAAAGAAAAAAGTAAAAGCATAAAATTAACCGTCTTGGTTCCCAAGACGGTTAATTTTATATATCAGATAAATGCTCGGTATTGTTTATGTAATCAAAAACTACATCACCGTATGGATTTGTACCTTTTTTGTAAAATATCACACGGGTTATACCCGTATTGGAAAAATTTATATCATAAAATGGGGTTTCTGTGGTGAAGCCCATTATAGAAAAAACAATAAAGGTCAAAAATGCTGCGTGGCTTACAAGGGCGATTTTTTCGCCTTTGCAAAAGTTTTCTTTTAAATGCTTCAGAACAAAATCAGCTCTTTTGAAAAGTCCGGCATCGTCTTTATTGTCGGAGGGGATGAGAAGCGGTGTGACCGGGTCAAGCTCGGGAGATAAAACTACGTTTGGATTTATTTGACGTATGGTTTCTATGGTTGTTTCGTACTCTGCACTCAAACCTGCTTCTGCTAAATGAGGGAATATGTATAAGGGCTTTTCGGTGGGTTGCTCTTTAAGAATTTCTGTTGCAGTCCTTACTGCTCTGAGAAGTCCGCTTGAATATACTCTGTCAAAATCAATATTTGCTAAATGTATTCCTGCTAAATGGGCTTGGTTTACACCTTTTTCGGTTAAAATTGGGTCGTGGCGCTCTTGGGGAGTTAAATCCTCTCTGTCATAGCCCACGTTTCCCTGGCTTTGCCCGTGGCGAATAAGGAACAGTTCAAGCTCGATAATAGGTTTTTGCTTTTCCATAGTAAACCTCCGAAAAACATATTAACAAAATTATACTTTTTTATAGTATATATGTCAATTTGTTTTTCTTTTCATTGAAAAGAAGTTAAATGGGTGGTATAATTAAAAAAATGCTGATTTAAGGTGATAAAATGGAAAATAAAAAGGCAATAATTGCTCTTTCAGGAAAAGGTGGAGTTGGTAAAACTTCAATTTCCGCGGCAATAGTAAAGCTTCTTGTTGAAGCATACCCCGATAAAAAAATTCTCGCCATTGATGCAGACCCTGCGGTAGGTCTTTCAACGGCTTTGGGTATAGAGGTTAAAACTACTATTGATGATATAAGAAAAGAAATTGTTGAAACTGTTGAGGATGGCGAGGTAAAAGCCGCTATCGAGCTTTTAGGCGAGGCGAGGTACAAGATTTTTGATGCACTTGTTGAAACAGATGGCTTTGCATTTATTGCTGTCGGCAGACCCGAAAGCGCAGGGTGCTACTGCAAGATAAATACCTATCTTAAAGAGGTTATCAGCATACTTTCTCAGGAATTTGATTACGTAGTAATAGACGGTGAAGCAGGAATTGAGCAGATTAACCGCAGAGTTATGGAAAAGGTTTCCCACCTTCTTCTCATAAGCGATGCTTCCAAAAAAGGAACACAGGTTATCTCAACAATAAAAAGTGTTGCTGATGAGCTTGTTATGTATAAAAAAATCGGCGCAATTATAAACAGACTTCCCGATAAAAGCGTTATTGAGCATATAAACACAAACGGAATTCCTGTTCTTTCATATATTGAAAACGACAGTAATTTGGCAATATATGATATTGAGGGTAAAAATATTATTTCTCTTCCTGATAACTCAAATGTGGTTGAGGGCGCGAGAAAAGCTCTCAAAGAATTAGGTATCATTGAATAAGGAGTAGGGTATGAAAGACTTAAAACATCTTTATGAATTTGAGAATCTTTTGCAAGAGGCAAACAATGACCTTGTAAAAAAAGCGAAAGATGAAGGCGGAATTGCCTTAGGCTACACTTGCTATCATATTCCCGAAGTGCTTTTAAACTGCGGAAATTGTTTTTCCGTAAGACTTCGTGCACCAAGAACGGGCTCAATGGACATCGCAACATATTATATGAGCAATTTCCTTTGCGGCTATTCAAAAGCAATTCTTGAAAGAGCCATTGAGGGCGGTTACAATTTCCTTAATGCTTTGCTTTCTTCTGAAACTTGTTCCGAAATGAACAGAGCCGCAGAGCATTTTGAGCTTTTAGATTTAGTGCCCAATGATAAATTCTTCCTCACATTTCTGGATGCACCTTTTAAAATTGAAGAGCATACAGTAAAGCACTATGTTAAACAAACAAGACTTAAAATTCTTGATAAATTAACAGAGGTTTACGGAGTTGACACATCCGATGAAGCACTTCTCAAAGCTGTTGAAGAGCATAATGAGGTTTGCCGAATTATGACTGAAATCGGAAATTACAGAAAAGAAGAAAATCCCCGAATTACAGGTTATGAATATCATATTTTAAACCTTATTACATATTGTTGTCCCAAATCCTTGATTCTTCCTGCTCTTCGTGAAACCGCAGAAGAGCTTAAAACAAGAGAGCCCGACCAGAAGAAAAATTACAGAGCAAAAATTGTTGTGGTAGGTTCTGAAATGGATGACCCGGATTTCACTGCTCTTATTGAGGACAGCGGCGCACTTGTTGTTGCAGACAGATACTGTTTCGGTGCATTACCCGGAAGGCAGGAAATTATTATTAATAAAGACGAAGATGTTTTGACCCAAATATGCCGTCATTACCTTAAAACAAGCCAATGTCCTCGTTTTATGAGCCATGAAAAAGTTCAGGAACGCAGAGATTATGTAAAACAGCTTGTTGACGAATACCATGCAGACGGCGTTATGTATGAGCAGCTTAAATTCTGCGAATATTGGGGTTATGAAAGAGCCCTGGCGTCTTATGTTATGAATGGCGATTACGGTGTGCCAACTGCGGCAGTTGACCGCCAATATACCGCTTCTGCATCAGGACAGCTTCGAACAAGAGTTCAGGCTTTTGTTGAAAGCCTTGAAATCAAGAAAATTCAGAAAGCAAAGGAGATGAGCAATAAATGAAAGATTACGGCAAGCTTTACAAAGAGCATACCGCCATACTCAAGCACAGAGAATGGCGCGGCTTCAAAGACACAATGTATGACTACTATCGTTGGCTCATCACCTGGAAAGATATGATTAAAATGGTGCTCAAAGCACCCATTTCCACTGTAAAAGGTTTGTGGAAATATCGTTGGATGGCATCTTACCTTTCTGCTCCATCCTTTGTTGACAGACACGTGGCAGGTCTTCGTGGACCTCAGCTTCGTATGGCTCACCTTCATTACAATATGATTGTCAAGCACACAACAAAGCTTATTAATATTTCTTTCAGAGCAGACGAGAAAATCAATCCAAATAACAAGCTTTCCAAAAGAATTGTTCTTATGGATGAAATTGTTCCCAATGAAATTTTCACAGGTTTTCCGAATTTGATTCCTATGCCATTGCAGACTTTACCCATTTTCCTTTCTTCAATGGTTGACCAGCAGATAACTCCACCCTATCTTGAGGTTACCGAAAGCTTCGGTGTTCCTGCGGACGTTTGCCCTCTTCCCAGTGCGGAAGCAGGTGTTGCTATTGAGGATGATTACCCCAAAATGGGTTGTTGTATGATTGGCACTAATATGCCTTGCGACGGTTCAATTATGAACTCCTCATTCCTTGACAGAAGACTCAATCTTCCCACTCATTGTTTCGGTGTTCCCCTTCGTTATGACGGCGAGGATGTTCAGGAATATGCAGTTGACGAAATTAAAGCACTTATTAAATTCATTGAAGAGCAAACCGGTGAGAAATTCGATTGGGATGCATATTTCAAGAGAATGAAGCAGTATAACAAACAGCTTGAGTACGAACGTCAGAAATGGGATATCAATAAAACTCCCTATCCTCAGATGACAGGTGCTTGCTTCTGGCTTTACAGAATTTTCTATTTCAATCTTTCCGGCGGTTCAAATGAAAAGTTCCTTAAGATTGACGAAAAGGTTAATAAAATAATGATGAAAGCCTACGAGAAGAAAATTCCCGTATCAAAGGAAATGCGCCACAGAGCAGTTGTCTGGTCTTGCCCTGCAAACTATTACACAAGCTTTGCAAACTGGCTTGAAAACTGTTGGGGTATGAATGTTGTTATGGATATGGAAACAATGATTTCCTATCTTGAAATCGATACTGAAGATAAAGAACAATCTCTTAAAGATTTGGCAAAAACCTATCAGCGTTCAATTATGAGAAAGCATACCAAAGGCGGTTATCGCAACGTTGTTGACGAGCTTTGGAGAATTGTTGAAGAATATAATGCTGATACGGTTATTATGTATGACCAGATTTCCTGCAAAGGTATGGATGGCCTTGCCGGTATATTTGATGACCAGGCAAGAGAAAGAGATATTAACTTTATCTGGGTTAAGCAGGACCTTATGGACCCTCGCACCATTTCAAGAAGAGATATGCGCGAGCAGGTTAATAAATACATGCAGACAGTTTTACAGGAAGAACCCCTTGACGCTTCATTACTTGATTTTGAAGACGATTTGGCTTGGTAAGGAGATAGATAATTATGAAATATTTCGGCGGATGCGATGTAGGCTCTACATACACAAAATGCGTTATTCTTGACGAAAACGGCAAGATGGTTGCAAATGTTACCAACAGAAGTAAAATAAATCCCGTTGCAAGTGCAGAAATCGCTCTTGGGGATGCAATAGCTCAGGTTGAGGGCTTGAATTCAGCAGAAGAGTTAAGCTACCTTATCGGTACAGGCTACGGAAGAAATAAAGTTCCCTTTGCAGATGAAAATATATCTGAAATCAGTTGTCACGCTATGGGTGTTCATGTAACAAATCCCGAGGTAAAGGCAATTATCGACATCGGCGGTCAGGACGTTAAGGGTATTTCCATTGATACCGATGGTACAGTTAAAAACTTTGCTATGAACGACAAATGCGCCGCAGGTACCGGCAGATTTTATGAAGCAATGGCAAATGCTTTTGAAATGACTCTTCCCGAGTTTTCAAAGCTTTCTTTGGAAGCAAAAAATACAATTCCGATTACTGCTCAGTGTACTGTTTTTGCTGAAAGTGAAGTTATTTCCCTTGTTGGTGAGGGTAAGCCTATGGACGAAATTGCAGCAGGCATTCAGCTTGCAGTTGCAAAGCGTTGCTTTGTTATGGCGAAAAAGGCCGGTGCAACAGATAGCATTACTCTTACAGGCGGTTGTGCTAAAAATGACGGTCTTAAAAAAGCTATTGAAAAGGTTTTGAAAATCAAGGTTGTTGAGCTTTCAACTGACCCTCAGCTTATGGGTGCTTTAGGCGCGGCAGAATATGCTCGTCAGAAAGGTCTTTCAAAGGAGAATTAAAATGGATGTATTTTTAATAATATTGGCAGTTATTGTAGGTCTTTTTCTCTTAACCTTTGCAATTTATTGGTTTAACCTTGATATGAAGCTTGTAAGAAAGGTTTATGATTGGTTACAGAAGCATTACGATAATATGAAAAGAGATAAAAAGCTGTAATGGAGATTTTTGATTCTTTAATTAAAGAGGTTTCCCGGTGTTTAGAGCCATTTAATAAAAGGGAGTATATCTATAAAAAAGAGAATGCCTGGAATGACGTAGGTCATAACCAGGTTATTCTCCAAAGAGAAACTCTTTTTGAGCTTGAAGGAGTGGGATTTAACCTTTTAACCTCTTCTCATATTGATGATGGTATTGTGGTAATAGGCAAGGATTTGCAAGACTTAAAAGAAAATGCAAAATTTGCCCGTATTTGCTTTATCGAAATTGAAGAGGGAGAAGAAACCCAGAAAACATATAATCTTATAAGAAAAATTGAATATACTAAATATCACTTTTTCCCTGATGGTTATATGATAAGGACTTCTTCACGAGCTCATAAAGAAAGCGTTCGCGTTTCAAAAATTGCCGTTAAAGGCGGAATAGATTTTCAGAAAGTCGGCGCTCTTCTTATAAACAAGTATAAAGAAAACCCTGCAGTTAAGGGAGTTAAAGTTGTTTTTGTAACCGACAGCGCAGTTGATTTTTCAAAACTTGAAAGTCTTTCAAAAAAGAATAACGAAATTACCGAAACTCTTAATCAGGTTATGAATAATCTGAATTTTGACTGCGATACCTGTAACCTGAAGCCCATTTGCGATGAGGTTGAGGGCATGAGAGAGCTTCATTTTAAAAATTCTATGGGTATGTAAGTTATGGACAAGCAAGATGTTATAAATTTCTTCGATAATCTGGCAGGGAGTTGGGATGAAGAGCAAATTCCCAAGGATGCAATTATTGAAAAAATATTAGATAATGCCCATGTTGCAGAGGGTAAAGAGGTTCTTGATGTTGCTTGCGGAACGGGGATTTTATTTCCTTTTTATTTAAAAAGAGATGTAAATTCAGTTACGGGAATAGATATTTCTCCCGAAATGACGAAAATTGCTAAAGAAAAGTTTCCCGAAATCAAGGTGATTTGCGGAGATGCAGAAGAATATAGCTTTGATAAAAAGTTCGATATAATAATGATTTACAATGCTTTTCCTCATTTTCCGAATCCCGAAATGCTTATAAAAGCTCTTTCAAACTTTTTAAAAGAGGGCGGAAGAATTTCTGTTGCTCATTCAATGAGCAGAGAAGAAATACAAAGCCGTCACAGAAAAAGAGCGGCAAATGTTTCTTTGGAATTGCCTACCGCAGATGATTTAGCAGAAATACTCAAGCCATATTTTAATATTGATATAATAATTTCTGATGATGAAATGTATCAGGTGTCGGGAATTAAGAAATAACAAAGAAAAGCCCTTTCCATTAATTGACATTGGAAGGGGCTTGTGTTAATATAAAATTTGTAAATCCTAATAGGAAAGGTTGTTTTTTATGCAGAAAAAAATTGAAAACATCATCAACCTTATTAAAGAAAAAGACATTAAAATGGTTGACTTTAAAATGGTTGATATTAATGGTCAGTACCGCCACGTTACAATCCCTGCAGAAAATTTCTCTGAAGATACAATGAAAAGCGGTATAGGCTTCGATGCTTCAAACTACGGCTATGCTGTTGTTGAAAAAAGCGATATGGTGTTCATCCCTGATCCCGATACCGCAGTTATTGACCCCTTCTGTTCTATTCCCACATTATCAATGACAGGTAATGCTATGATTATTGATAACCCTCAGAACAGACCTTTGGCTCAGTACCCCAGAAATATCGTTCTTGCAGCAGAAAAATATATGGCAGATCGTGGCGTTGCAGATACAATGCTCATTCTTCCCGAATTTGAATTCTATCTCTTTGACCAAGTGGGTTGGAATGTTTCTCCTGACAATATCAGCGCAGGCGTTGATGCTAAACAGTCTTATTGGAATAGCGACATTGCAGGTGACGGTGTTATCGTTCCCAAGCAGAAAAACTATCACATCGCAAAACCCTTTGACGTTACTTACGAATGCCGTAGCGAAATGTGTATGCATATGGCAGATGCAGGTATTGAAATCAACTACCATCATCCTGAGGTTGCCGCATCAGGTCAGTTTGAAATTGAACCTCAGCTTGGCAAAATGTCAACAATGGCAGATGCTACAATGTGGATAAAATACATTATCCGTAACACCGCTCTTAAATACGGCAAAACTGCTACATTTATGCCCAAACCCATTTACGGTGAAGCAGGTAGCGGAATGCACGTGCATATGCTTCTTCTTAAAGACGGTAAACCTGTTTTCTCTGACGATAACGGTTATGCAAATCTTAGTGAAACCGCACATTACTTTATGGGTGGTCTTCTTAAACACATTTCCTCACTCTGTGCTCTCACAAACCCCAGCACAAACTCCTTTAAGCGTTTGATTCCCGGCTTTGAAGCACCTGTTACAGTTGGTTACGCAACATCAAACAGAAGTGCGGTTATCCGTATTCCTGCTTATGCTAAAGCTCCTGAAAAGCGTCGCTTTGAGCTTCGTAACCCCGATGCAACCTGTAACCCCTATTTCTGCTTTGCAGCTATTCTTATGGCAGGTCTTGACGGTGTTAAAAATAAAATTGACCCTCACGCAAACGGTTGGGGCCCCTATGACTTTAACCTTTTCAATCTTCCTGAAGAAGAAAAGGCAAAACTTCAGGGACTTCCCACAACTCTTGATGAGGCTCTCAATGCTCTTGAAGCAGACCATGATTACCTTACTGCAGGCGGCGTATTCCCCGAAGAGCTTATCAAAAACTTTATCAAATCAAAACGTGCTGAGCTTGCTGAAATGGCAAAAATCCCCACACCTGCTGAATTTGAAAAGTATTATAATCTTTAATTAAAACAAAAATCACCTACCATTTTTGGTGGGTGATTTAAATATAATCGGTTATAATAGTAAAAAACGAAAGTGAGGCGGCGGTTTTCCGCAGAATATGATAATAGATTTTCATACTCATGTATTTCCCGAAAAAATTGCAGAAAAAACAATTGAAAAATTAAGCTTTGTTTCAGGTGGACTTATTCCACAAACGAACGGCACATTAAAAGGGCTTAAAGATTTAATGAAAACAGATGGTGTTGATAAAAGCGTTATTTTATCAATTGCTACAAATGAAAAGCAACAGACTGCCGTTAATGACTATATTAAATCCTGCGAAAGCGAAGATATTCTTCCTTTAGGCTCTGTTTACCCTCACGCAGAAAATGCTCTTGAGGAATTGGAGCGCATAAAGGAAATGGGGCTTAAAGGCGTTAAGCTTCATCCTGAATATCAGCAGTTTTTTGTTGATGACCCCAAAATGAAGCCCATTTATAAAAAGATTTCTGAATTGGGCTTGATAGTAGTATTTCACGCAGGAGTGGATTTCGGTTACCCTGCGCCTTACCACGCAACTCCCGAAAGACTTCGCGAGGCTTCAAAATGGATTGACTCACCAATGGTTTGCGCCCATTGGGGCTCTGCAGGAATGGGGGAGGATGTTTTAAAATATCTTTGTGATACTCCCGTTTATTTCGACACCGCTTTCGGTTATGCTTCGATGCCGAAGATAACCGCTCAACGAATTTTGGAGAAAAAAGGTGTTGAAAAAATACTTTTCGGTTCAGATGCACCCTGGCACGCACCCTCTTGGGACATAGGTATGATAAAAACTCTTGAGCTTACTCCCCAGGAAGAAGAGCAGATTTTTTCAGGAAATGCAATTAAATTGCTGAACCTTTGATTATTAAGTATTTATTAAATTAAAATCCGTAATATTGACTTTGCTTTTTTAGAATGGTACAATTTTTGTAGAAAATAAACATTTCTAAAAGAAAAGAGTGATAATATGAACGGTAAAAGATTATATAAAAAAGAAGACGGCAAAAAAATTGCAGGTGTTTGCGGCGGTATTGCAGAATATCTTGATATTGACCCTACCTTAATTCGTCTTGCCTGGGCACTTTTCTGCCTTGCAGGCGGTAGCGGGCTTATTATCTATATCGTTGCAGCATTTGTTATGCCTAACGAAAGTGATGTAAAAGAATAAAGACTGTTGCTTTTAGCGCAGAACAAAAAGCAGGCGACAGCCTGCTTTTTTAATTTAAGGATGATGAAAAATGTTACAAAAACAATTATTTGAATTACAAGATTTAAAATATAAAGAATTCCACCAAAAGCTTATGCCTACTGTAAATCCTGATAAGGTTATAGGTATTCGAACTCCCGTTTTACGAAAATTTACAAAGGATTTCGGAAAAAGGAAAGAAGCTAAAGCGTTTATAAAAAATCTTCCTCATAAATATTATGAAGAAGATAATTTACATGCATTTTTGTTGGAACAAATAAAAGACTATAATATTTTAATCGAAGAATTGAACAGTTTTCTTCCTTTTGTAGATAACTGGGCAACCTGCGATATGATGCGCCCGAAGATTTTAAAAAATCATAAAGAAGAGCTTGCGAAAGACATAGACAGATGGTTAGATTCAGAAGACGTTTATGCCGTTCGCTTTGCAGTCAATTGCCTTATGAACTACTATCTTGATGAAGATTTCAAGGTTGAATTTTTACAAAAGGTAGCAAAGATCGAAAGTCAAGAATATTACATAAATATGGTAAGAGCCTGGTATTTTGCTACTGCTCTTGCAAAGCAATATGATGCTACTGTAAAAATTTTAGAAAACAGTATTCTCGATAAATGGACTCATAACAGAACAATTCAAAAAGCGGTTGAAAGCTACAGAATAACAAAAGGACAAAAAGAATATTTAAAAACATTGAAAAGATAAAGATTACCTCCCCACATATTTCTTGAAAATATGTGGGGAGGTATATTGTTTTATTAGTCAGCTTCTTTTTCGTTGTCGATAATTTTTCCTGTTACGGCATTGATTTCGTAGGAGTATTCAAAACCTTTGTGTTCGAATTCAATATCATAAACCTTAACTCCGTCATCAACATCGTATTCGCAAGAATAACCGCGAATTTCATTTGCAGGAACACCTGCGTGCTTCAATGCAATATTTTTAGCTTTATCTTTTCCGATAAGAGTTTCGCTGACGGGGGCAGAGGTTGTGGGTTCAGGATTTGTAGGCTTGTTGACGGGGGTGTAATCGTCATCGTTATCATCGTCAATAAGTTCTTTATCGAAGTCGAGAACCTTACCTGTAACAGCGTCAACATCAACATCGTATTCGTATTTTTCTGTTCTGAAGCTTACTTCATAAGAAGCAACGCCATCGTCAATATCAAACTCTGCATAGTATCTTGCAAGTTCATTTTCATTAACGCCTGCTTTTTCAAGAGCGATTGCTTTAATTTTAGCAGTGGAGAGATATGTTACAGCACTTGCAGTTGTACCAACGGGAGCAGTGTTTTCAACGGGATATTCGGGAGTTTCGGTAACCGGGCTGTAATCATCATCTGTATCTTTTTCGAATTTAATTATCTTTCCATTTTCTGCGTGAACATCAACATCATATTCATAAGGCGGAACATTAAACTCGATTTCATAAACCATAAAACCGTCATCGCTGTCAAGCTCAGTTTTGATTATCTTGGCATCTGCTTTTTTAACATTTGCTTTGTTAAGGGCAATTTCAAGAGCTTTTTCTTCACCGATATAGGCTTTTTTACTTGCAGTACCCTTGGAATTTACATTCTCTGCTTTTTCTGCAAGGATGTTGAGCTCGTTGATTGAAAGCTCCGCAAGTTCATCGGCGGTGTGATTTTCAAGTTCTTTGGAAAGCTTGAGAGCAAGCTGTGCTTTACCTTCAGAAATTCCGTATTTGTCTGCGAGAGCAAGAATTTCATCGTTTGCTTCGTTTTCCTGAAGTAATACTGCACCATCAAGGTTTTTACCACCAAGAACTTCATTTATAGCCGCATCAATTTTTGTCTGTAATTCTGCGTTTTTCGCGTGGTCCTTTCCATCAACTGTAACAAGGATTGAGTTTGTAATATCAGTGAGATAACCATTGCGAAGCATTGAGCCAACAAGGGCATTAACTGTTACTGTTAAATCGCTGTTTTTAAAATCCATTGTGCCGATTATTTTTTCGGCTTCTTTGTTGAGAGGAACAACCTCTACAACCTTTTCTTTAGCGTTGAGCTTAATTTCTACGCTGGGGTTAACATCAAGAGCTACAACTGCTTTTACTGCAGAATTGTATTCATAAGCTCCGTATACACCTAATCCTGCGACTATTAAAACTATAGCAGCGGCGATTGATACGAATTTTTTAAAATTGTTACGTTTGTTTGTTGTCATAATAACGGCACTTCCTTTCTGTTCGTTACATTTTGTGCGAATAGAGTCAAAAATGTCGGGAGTAGCATCGGAAAAAGCTTTTTTGATTTTCTTATTTATATCGTTATTCATTTTTTCCGCCCTCCTTTTCGATTTCGGTTTTCAGTTTCTTTAATGCTCTGTTATATTTTGAGAGAACTGTGGAAAGGTGCATATCAAGAATGTGTGCAATTTCTTTGTGTTTAAAACCTGCCACCGCGTGAAGAACAACAATTTGTCTTTCATCGTCTGAAAGAATGTTCATACAAGCGGAAATTATCATTTTGTCCTCAACAGAAATGCCTTCTTTTGAGTCCAGATAGCGTTCCCAATCTTCTTCGGGAATGTCAGAAATTTTTGCATTTTTGCGAAGTCTTTGGTAACAAAGGTTTCTTGTTATGGTAAGAATCCACGCCATTGGTTTACCATCGGAGCGGTAATTGGGAGCGGCGTTAAAGATGCTTATGTAACAATCCTGCAAAACATCCTCTGCATCGTGTGTGTTTTTTAAAACCGAAAGAGCGAAACCATAAACTGCGTCACTTGTTAATTTATAAAGCTTTGCAAAAGCGATATCACTCTTTTGCGCTACTTGGTATATACAAGCATCAAGAGTTTCAGCATCTGTATGTTCAATTTCGCTTTGAATTGTCAGATGAAGGAGAAACATTTTTCCACCTCTTTCATATAGTTAATGCACGAAAATGCCATTTTATTGCAACGAAATAAAAATTTTTTCAAAAATATTTTAACAATTTCTTTTATGTATGTAAAGAAAAAATTCTCTTGCATTTCTGCAAGAGAATTTTTGTTGTTAATCTTATTCAGCCTTGGGAGCGTAAAGGTCTTGGAGTCTGAGAAGATGCTCATATCTTTCGAGAGCTGTCTGTTCGGACTGTGCGAAGAGTGCTTCTGCTCTTTCGGGGAATGAACGAGTAAGTGCTGAGTAACGTGCCTCGTTAAGAAGGAATGCTTTGTAATCGCCTGTAGCAGGTTTGGAATCGATTGTGAAGGGATTCTTGCCTTCTGCTTTGAGAGCGGGGTTGTAACGGAACATATTCCAGTAACCGCATTCAACAGCTTTCTTCATTTCGTTCTGGCAGTTAATCATACCACCCTTGATTGAGTGCATTTCGCAGGGTGAGTAAGCAATGATAAGAGAAGGACCATTGTAAGCTTCTGCTTCTTTGATTGCTTTAAGAGTCTGGTTCTGGTCTGCGCCCATTGCGATCTGTGCAACGTAAACGTAGCCATAGCTCATTGCGATTTCAGCAAGGCTCTTCTTAGCGATAGCCTTACCAGCAGCAGCGAACTGTGCAACCTGACCGATGTTAGAAGCCTTAGAAGCCTGACCACCTGTGTTGGAGTAAACCTCAGTATCGAATACCATGATGTTTACATCTTCACCGGAAGCAAGAACGTGGTCAACACCGCCGAAGCCGATGTCATAAGCCCAACCGTCACCACCGAAGATCCATACGGATTTCTTGGAAAGGAATTCTTTGTTATCAACAACTGATTTGCAAAGGTCGCAGCAAGCGCCGTCGCCGATAGCAGCAACAAGAGCGTCTGTAGCAGCGCTGTTCTTTTCGCCGTCGTTAACAGTTGCAAGATATTCTTTAGCAGCAGCTTTTACTGCATCGGAAGCCTTGTCGGATTCTGCAATCTGTTCAACCTTAGCAATAAGGCTGTTACGAAGAGCTGCCTGACCGAGAAGCATACCGAAACCGTGTTCTGCGTTATCTTCGAAGAGGGAGTTAGCCCAAGCAGGACCCTGACCCTTAGCGTTTGTTGTGTAGGGAGATGTAGCAGCAGGACCGCCCCAGATTGAAGAACAACCAGTTGCGTTAGAGATGTACATTCTGTCACCGAAGAGCTGAGTAACAAGACGAGCATAAGCAGTTTCTGCACAACCTGCGCAAGAACCTGAGAACTCAAGGAGAGGTTTCTTATACTGGCTGGAGATGATGTTTGCAGGACCTGCAACACCTTCTTTTTCTGTTACGTTAGCTACGCAGTAATCAAATGCTGCCTGCTGAGCATCCTGGCTCTCACGAGATACCATCTTAAGAGAGTTTGTGGGACATACGCCTACGCAAACGCCGCAACCCATACAATCGAGGGGAGAAACAGCAAGTGTGTAGATATAGTCTGTCTTAACAACGGGCTTGGGAGCCTTCTTAAGAACTTCGGGAGCGTTTGCAACTTCGTCTGCATCAAGAGCGAAGGGACGGATTGTTGCGTGAGGACATACATAGGAGCACTTGTTACATTTTGCGCAAGTTGCGGGATCCCATTCGGGAACGAGAACTGCAACACCGCGTTTTTCGTAAGCAGATGCACCCTGCTCGAATGTACCGTCAGCGTGGTCTGTAAATACAGAAACGGGAAGAGCATCACCGTTCATAGCACCAACGGGTTTCATGATATTGTCAACCATCTTAACAAGCTTTGCGGGACCTTCTGAAGCTACAGCAGCTGCATCATCAGTTGCATTTGCCCAGTCAGCAGGAACATCAAATTTCTTGAATGCACCGAAACCTGCGTCGATAGCCTTGTGGTTCATGTCAACGATTTCCTGACCTTTTTTGAGGAACTTCAATGCAGCGTTCTTCATGTAGCCGATTGCTTCATCCTTAGGAAGAACGTTAGCAAGAGCGAAGAAGGATGCCTGAAGAATTGTGTTTGTTCTCTTACCGAGACCGATTTCAGCAGCAAGGTCAATAGCGTTAACTGTGTAAAGCTGAATGTTGTTCTTTGCAATGTACTGCTTTGTTTCAGCATTGAGCTTAGAAGCAAGCTCTTCGTCGCTCCACTGGCAGTTGATAAGGAATACACCGCCGGGTTTAACGTCGTTAACAATCTTGAAGCCTTTTTCGATGTAAGCAGGAGTATGACATGCAACGAAGTCAGCCTTGTTTACATAGTAGGGGCTCTTGATGGGCTTGTCACCGAAACGAAGGTGAGAAATTGTAACACCACCGGTTTTCTTTGAGTCATACTGGAAGTATGCCTGAACATATTTGTCAGTGTGGTCACCGATGATTTTGATAGAGTCTTTGTTAGCACCAACTGTACCGTCACCGCCAAGACCCCAGAATTTGCACTCGATTGTGCCTTCAGCAGCTGTGTTGGGAGCTTCTTCTTCGGGGAGTGAAAGGTAGGTAACGTCGTCGTTAATACCGAGAGTGAAGTGCTTTTTGGAATCTGCTTTTGCAAGGTCTGCAAAGATAGCGAAGATTGATGCGGGGGGAGTATCTTTTGAACCAAGACCGTAACGACCGCCGGAAACAAAGATACCGGATTTGTTGCAAGCGTCAAGAGCAGCAACAACATCAAGGTAGAGGGGCTCACCGATTGAACCGGGCTCTTTTGTTCTGTCAAGAACAGCAATTTTCTTAACTGTTGCAGGAAGAGCTGCAACGAATTTTTCAGATGCGAAGGGTCTGTAAAGACGAACTTTAAGAAGACCAACCTTTTCGCCTTTAGCAAGAAGGTAATCGATAACTTCTTCAGCAACGTCACAGATTGAACCCATAGCAACGATTACGTTTTCTGCATCAGCAGCACCGTAGTAGTTGAAGAGCTGGTAGTCAGTGCCGAGTTTAGCATTAACTTTGCCCATGTATTCTTCAACGATAGCGGGAACTGCATCATAGTATGTGTTACATGCTTCTCTGTGCTGGAAGAAGATGTCGCCGTTTTCATGAGAACCGCGCATTACGGGACGGTCAGGGTTGAGAGCTCTCTTTCTGAAAGCATCAACTGCGTCCATATCGCACATTTCCTTGAGATCTTCATAATCCCAGATAGCGATTTTCTGGATTTCGTGAGAAGTACGGAAACCATCGAAGAAGTTGATGAAGGGAACTCTGCTCTTGATTGTTGCAAGGTGAGCAACAGCGCCGAGGTCCATAACTTCCTGAGTATTTGTTTCAGCGAGCATTGCGAAACCTGTCTGACGGCAAGCGTAAACGTCTGAATGGTCGCCGAAGATGTTAAGTGCGTGTGAAGCAACACAACGAGCTGATACATGGAAAACGCTGGGAAGAAGTTCACCTGCGATTTTGTACATGTTGGGGATCATAAGAAGAAGACCCTGAGAAGCTGTGTAAGTTGTTGTGAGCGCACCGGCTGCGAGTGAACCGTGAACAGTACCTGCTGCACCTGCCTCGGATTGCATTTCGGAAACTTTAACAGTTGTACCGAAGATGTTCTTCACGCCCTGAGCTGACCACTGGTCAACATAGTCTGCCATGGGGCTGGAAGGTGTGATGGGGTAAATACCAGCAACTTCTGTGAACGCATATGACACATAAGCAGCGGCATTGTTACCGTCCATGGTTTTCATTTTTCTAGCCATAGTATTTCCTCCTATAAAAAATATCAATTTAAAAACACTATAATAGGTATCATTACATACCATCAAACATAATAACACTTATTTCTTCAAAAGTAAACTGTAAAAAAACAAAAAATCGTGGAAAAATTAACAATATTTTGTATATTTTAAGTAGTTTTTCACAAACTCCAAAAAAATGAATTTCTGAAGCACCGGTAATTGTAAATATTCACCTAAAATATTGACAAATCGGTGTAAATAAATATATAATATATGCTAATGTGGTATATTATATTTTCATACCACAAAATATTTTTTTATTTTTGAAAGGAGTAAATCCAACTATGGATGACCCCGGACCTAATTTCATTTTGGCCCAAGCAATTGAACTTTCACAAAACACAGCAGGAGGAAGCTTGGTTTTAAAAATTCTTTTACTGCTGGTACTTATTCTTGTTAATGCGTATTTCGCAATGGCAGAAATTGCTGTTATTTCTCTCAATGATGCAAAAATAGAGAAAATGGCAGAGGATGGCCACAAGAAAGCAAAGCTTGTTTTAAAGCTTACAAAGAATCCGACAAAATTCCTTTCCACAATTCAAATCGGTATAACTTTAGCAGGATTTTTGACATCTGCTTCTGCTGCAACCTCTTTTGCAGAAATGCTCACAGATGCAGTTACAGGTAAATTCCAGCTTCCCGAAAATATCGTTTCTCCTGTTTCAGTTGTATTGATTACTTTAGTTATGTCATACTTCTCTCTCGTTTTGGGCGAACTTGTTCCCAAAAGAATCGGTATGCAGATTCCTGAAAAAGTGGCTTTTGCAGTTGCAAAACCTCTTTATGTTATGTCAAAACTCACCTCACCTTTTGTTAAGTTTCTTTCACTTTCAACAAACGGTGTTGTACGTCTTTTCGGTTTCGACCCCAATGCAGATGAAGAGGTTGTTACCGAAGAAGAAATTCGTATGATGGTTGATGTTGGCGGCGAAAAGGGCGTTATCGAAGACGACCAGAAGGAAATGATAAATAATATCTTCGAGTTTGACGATATGGATGCAGGTGACGTTATGACCCACCGTACCGATGTTGTTGCTGCCGATGTAAACGACACAACTCTCGAAGAATTTATGGCACTTGCTATTGAAAATGGCAGGTCAAGAATCCCTCTTTATGACGAAGATATTGACAATATTGTGGGTATTGTTTACATTAAAGACTTGCTCAAATATGTTGGTAAAGAGGTCAAAGTCAAAGGTACTTTGAAAAATATAATGAGAGAACCTTATTTCGTTCCCGAAACAAAAGCTTGTGGCGAACTCTTTAAGGAAATGCGCCAGAAACGTATTCAGATGGCAGTTGTTGTTGACGAATACGGCGGAACAGCAGGTATCGTTACCCTCGAAGACATCGTTGAAGCGGTTATGGGTGATATTCAGGACGAATATGATGAGGAAGAAGAGGAAATCTCAAAAATTGACGAAAACACCTTCACCGTTGAGGGTACAATTGATATTGAAGAAATTGACGAGCTTATCGGTAAAGAACTTCCTGAGGGGGATTATGAAACCCTTGCAGGTTTTATTATGGACGAGCTTCAATGTATACCCAAAAACGGCGAAATGAATGAGGTTGTTTTTGAAAATGTTAAATTCACCGTTCTCGAGGTTGAGGACAGACGAATTGAAAAAATCAAGGTTGAAATCACTCCCGTTGTTCCAGAAGACGACGAGGATGAGGAAGACGACGATTAATAATCGAGGATTTTATTATGAAAAAAATCTTTAGTTTAGCTCTTGCAGCTGTTATGCTTTGCATTATGACATTTAATGCCGGCGCTGCTTTTGTTTTTGATAAAGATAGCAATTTTACGGTAGAAATAGAAGATGGTTTTGTTTTTTCCGAAGAGGAAAGCGCAGATAATATATTTATGTTCAGAAAAGGTGAAGACACATTCAATATAAACTATGTTGCAAGCACAAAAAATGACTATTGGGCGGATGCTTCAGAAGAAGAACTGGAAGAATATTCCAAGAATTTTTCCAAAATGATGAAAGAGCAGTATGCATCAATGGAGCTGGATTGGAATGTTGATATTGAGTATATAAAGCTGGAAGAAGTCGATAATGGCTATACAGCTTTGGTTTACTTAGTACGCACCACAGGTGCTGACATATCATTTTATCAGAAAATGTATCAGTTCATGGGAGAAAACAATGTATATACATTGACTTATACCTCTGCCGACAAAAAAGAGGTAGAGAAAGTTCTTGATATTGCAAAAACATTTACCATGAACGAGGATGAATTGCAAAAAATTGATGTCGGTGCAAACGCTTTATATGGCGCAATAAGAGGTGCTTGTGTAGGTATCTGTATTGCGGTGATTCTGGTTGCTGTCAAAAAGAAAAAAGATAAAAAGTCAGGTGCCAATGCCATAAATACAGCATATATACCTGAAAATAATAATGAAGCTACTGCTTCTGATGATTCAAGTGAAAAATAAAAATTTCTGCATCAAAGGCTTTCCTTTGGTGCAGTTTTTGAAAGAGGATTATTTATGAAAAAGGCAGTAAGTCTTATTTTTGCTTTATTAATTTTTTGCTCTCTTGCCGTTAGCGTAAACGCAGAGGAATTTAACGGTGCAGACCTTTTTACAGTTAATTTACCCGAAGATTTTCAGCAAACGGGAACCGGTGCCAGTGATTTTAATTTTGCAAATGAAAACGGTGACACCTTTACCGTAAGCTATAATGATAACACCTCAGAGGAATACATTTTCTGCCCTGCTAATATGAGCAAAAAAGATATTGAAGAATATACAAATGCTCTTTCCGAAGAATCCGAAAATGTAATGAAAGCTTACGCGGAAGAGTTTGAATTAAAGTTTTTAAGCGGAGAAAAAATCAAGCATAAAAACGGAAAAACTGCTCTGGCTTGTCAAACAAAAACAACAATAACAAGAGATAAAAAAGAAACTGTTTATTATCAGACAATGTATGAATTCGGCGGAGTGGATTATAAATATACTTTTACATACACAACCACAGACGAAGATAAAAAAGACAGTCTCAATGAGGTTTTTGATTCTATAAATATTTTTGAAGCAGAAACCGAAAGTAATCTTGATAAGCTTTCAGGTTATGCCATAGCAGGCGGTGTTGCTCTGTTGATTATCATAGGAATTGTGAAATTTATAAGAACTCCGGAAAAGAGAGAAAAAGGAAAGATATAACTATAATAATTGCGTCGCAGACCATTAATTTGCCACTTGCCACGTTCAACTTGCAACTAGTATTAAATGTTTGGAAGCGAAGCTTCCCCAAACCTTTTCACTCTTAACTAAAAAATGACTCCCGAGCGGGAGTCATTTTTTTATTCATTTATTCCGCAGCACTTTTTATATTTCTTACCGCTGCCGCAGGGACAGGGGTCATTTCTGCCGGGTTTTTTATCTGCCTTTTTAGGCTCTTTTTTAACTGTTCCGTCATCAGCACCTGAGGTGGAGGTGATTTTTACAGTTTCTTTTCTTTCCATAGGAGCTTCTTTACGAACTCTTGACTGTAATACGAAGTCAACTGTACCCTCGCGGATGCCGTTTGTCATTTCTTCGAACATATCAAGACCTTGGTCACGGAATACAATAACGGGGTCTTTCTGACCGTAGCCCATAAGGCTCATACTGCGCTTGAGCTGGTCCATAGCGTCAATGTGTTCCATCCAACGAATGTCAACGTTACGGAGAAGGCCGACTCTTTCAAGCTCTTTAACGGTTTCTTCACCGAGCTCTTCTTTTCTACTGTCATAAAGCTCCTGAGCCTTATCAAGAAGAACTTCTGCGATAGCATCGGTTTTCTTGAGACCGTCAATATCGCTTTCGGTAATAAGCCATCTGTATTTTGCAAGAAGGCCGGAAATGTTCCATTCTTCTGTGCCAACATTAGAGGGGCAGTAGAAATCAACAGATTCTGAAATTGTGTCAACAATCATTTTCTGAATGAGAGCGCTGATGTCTTTACCGTCAAGAACCTGATTACGCTGACCGTAAATAACCTCACGCTGTTTATTCATAACGTCGTCGTATTTAAGAACGTTACGGCGAATTGCGAAGTTGTTGCCCTCAACCTTTTTCTGTGCATTTTCAATAGTTGAAGTGAAAAGCTTTGCTTCAATGGGCATATCGCCGATGCTCTTGAAAGCGTCAAGAGTGTTATAGAAACGGTCACCTGCGAAAAGTCTTAAAAGGTCATCCTCTGCAGAAAGGAAGAAACGGCTTTCACCGGGGTCACCCTGACGACCTGCACGTCCTCGAAGCTGGTTATCAATTCGTCTTGATTCGTGACGTTCTGTACCGATAATGCAAAGACCGCCTGCTTCACGAACCTTTTCTGCTTCTTTTGAGGTTTCTTCTTTGAATTTTGCTTCAAGCTCGCGGAAGGTTTTTCTTGCATTAAGAATGTCTTCGTTATCTGTTTCTGCAAAGCCTGTTGCTTCTGCAATAAGCTCGTCATCGAAGTCCATTTTCTTCATCTGGGATTTTGCCATAAATTCCGGGTTACCGCCCAAGATGATGTCGGTACCACGACCTGCCATATTTGTAGCAATTGTAACCGCGCCGAATTTACCTGCCTGAGCAACGATTTCAGCTTCTTTTTCGTGGAATTTAGCGTTGAGAACTTCGTGCTTGATGCCTTGTCTTTTAAGGAATTTTGAGAGCTTTTCACTCTTTTCGATGTTAACTGTACCAACGAGAACGGGCTGACCTTTTTCATGGCACTCTATGATTTTTTCAACGATAGCATTGAATTTTGATTCCTCTGTTTTGTAGAGAACGTCGTCGTTATCTTTTCTGATAAGAGGTTTGTTTGTGGGGATTTCAACAACGTCAAGACTGTAGATTTCCTGGAATTCAGAGCTTTCTGTCATAGCAGTACCTGTCATACCGGAAAGCTTTTTGTAAAGACGGAAATAGTTCTGAAATGTGATTGTAGCAAGAGTTTTGCTTTCGTGCTCAACCTTAACGCCTTCTTTAGCTTCAATAGCCTGATGAAGACCCTCGCTGTAACGTCTGCCCATCATAATACGGCCTGTGAATTCGTCAACGATAAGAACCTGACCATCTTTAACAACATAGTCAACGTCACGAATCATTGTACCGTGTGCTTTAAGAGCCTGGTTAATATGGTGCTGAAGAGTAAGGTTTTCAGCATCCATAAGGTTTTCAATGTTGAAAGCAGCTTCTGCTTTTGCGATACCTGATTTTGTGAGAGTTGCAGATTTTGCCTTTTCGTCAACAAGGTAATCGCCGCCCTCTTGAGCAACAACGTCTTCAGCGTCAAGCTTGGAGTCAAGCTCTTTAACCTTAACCATTTTAAGACGTCTTACGAAGTCGTTTGTTAAGCGGTAAAGGTCAGTTGATGCTTCGCCGATACCTGAAATAATAAGGGGAGTTCTTGCTTCGTCAATAAGAATTGAGTCAACCTCGTCAACGATAGCAAAGCTGTGACCTCTCTGAACTCTCTGCTCAGCATACATAACCATATTATCACGAAGATAGTCGAAGCCCATTTCGTTGTTTGTACCGAAAGTGATGTCGGCGTTATAAGCTTCTTTTCTTTCTTCGTTGGTCTTTTCGTGAATAATAAGCCCCACTTTAAGACCCATAAAGCGATAGATTTTACCCATCCATTCAGAGTCACGCTTTGCAAGATAATCGTTAACAGTAACGATATGAACGCCCTCGCCTGAAAGAGCGTTAAGGTAAGCGGGGAGAGTAGCCACAAGAGTTTTACCCTCACCGGTTTTCATTTCTGCAATTCGTCCCTGATGGAGAATGATACCGCCGAGAATCTGAACGGGGTAGTGCTTCATACCGAGAACACGCCAAGCTGCCTCGCGACAAGCGGCAAATGCCTCGGGGAGAATATCGTCAAGAGTTTCGCCTTTTGCAAGACGCTCCTTGAATTCAGGGGTTTTCCCCTGGAGCTGTTCATCTGAAAGAGCTCCATATTCAGTTTCAAGAGCAAGAACCTTGTCTTTAAGACCGCCGATTCTTTTGATTTCTTTCGAAGAATAATCTCCGAAAAGTTTTTTAAATAAACCCATTTTGAAAATCTACCTTTCGTAGCATTACATAAATATACAGATAACATTTTACCACAGTAGTTTAATTATTGCAAACAATTTATAATATTTAATTTTTTATTTACATTTTTCCTTAAAATTGATACCATAAAAATGAAAAAATGAAATTTTTTCAAAATATTGAAACAAATTGCAAAAATTTACAGTCTTAATATATGAGAGCGAAAATTCTACGTAGAATTGAAGGGGTGAAAATATGATTATTGATAACACCTTATTAATTGAACGTTCAAAACAAGGGGATTGCTCTGCCTTTTCGCAGCTAATTTCCCAATATGCCACGGAAATTTATAGATTTGCCCTTTATATGACAGGAAACAAGGAAGATGCCGAGGATGCGGTTCAGGAGTCTTTACTTTCTGCCTGGAAAAGCATACATAGTTTAAAGGACAATTCTCTTTTTAAAGCCTGGCTTTTTAAGATACTCTCCAATAAATGCAAAACTATCTTAA
This sequence comes from Acutalibacteraceae bacterium, assembly GCA_045542535.1. Lineage (GTDB taxonomy): Bacteria > Bacillota > Clostridia > Oscillospirales > Acutalibacteraceae > DTU089. The sequence goes on from JAZQLF010000016.1 coordinate 34,447, forward strand.
TGAAGAAAAACAAAATGCCCGATACCTTGCCCGTTGAAGAATATGAATTCCTCGTAGATTATGAGGCGGATGGCAATTTAATAAGTTCTGCGGAATTAAAGGATGCGCTCTCTTCTCTTACTCCGCCGGATGCACAAATTATTCTACTGTCTATAATAGGCGGTTTTACAAGCTATGAACTGGGTGTTATTTACAATATGACACCGGGTGCAGTCCGCACAAGACAAAAACGGGCTCTCGAAAAGCTCAAAAAAATACTTTCATGAAAGGAGAATTTTTATGAATAATAAAGAATTTGAATTTCTTACAGATGAAGAACTTAAAGTTTTAGATGAAAACTTGAAAAAAGCAGAAAAAACAGAATTACCCGAAAGCCTTTCTCCTGAAAATATTGAAAAATTAATCAAAGATGTTCCCCAGGATGCAATTTCTATTGAAACTGCAAAACCCAAGAAGAGAAACAAAAAGAAAATTATTTTAAGCTCTATTTCTGCGGCGGCAGCGGTTATAGTTGCAGTAACATCTGTTGCAGTTATAAGACCTTGGGAAAAGGTCCCCCCAAAAGTGGATGACAGCGTTATAGGAAACCCTCCCAAGCAGACACAGGATTATACAGAAATTGAAAACCTCTTTGCAGGATACGCAGACAAATATCAAAATTACAGAGTATATAATGATACTACACTTAAGGGCTTCGGCAGTATTTTCGGTAATAAGGCAACAGAAGATTCATTAATAATGGAAGATGCGGTTGATATGAATGCCGCACCTCAGGCGGAAGCAGGGTCAAGCAATACAGGTACCACTAATGTTGTAGTCCAGAATTCAACATCTGATAATGCTACTTCTGATAAAACTCAGCACGGCGAAACCAACGAGCAGGTTCAGGGTGTAAGCGAAGCAGATATTATTAAAAATGATGGAAAATATCTGTATATTGTAAACCCCGAAAATGCAAATTGGGACACATATTACAGAGAATGCTCACTCTATTATAATTACAAAAACGGCCTTGAAGAAACAACTGCAAGGGTTCAGTCAACTCCCGGTTATAACCCCAATGCAGAAGAGGTTTTGGAAAACGGAAAAACAGCAGAAAAAGAACCCGAAACCACCGAAGCAGAAGAAGTTACAGAGCTTCCCGAGCTCCAGTATTCCTGCGAAATTTCCATTGTTGAGCCAAATGGAAAAGGCGAATTGAAGAACATCAACAAAATAGAAATTGCAAAGCCCGAAAGGGAAGATATTTTCTATATGAATGTTCAGGAAATGTATGTTTTAAATGACCGCCTTATTGCAATTCTCAATTGTCAGCTTAAAAGAGAAGAGAATAACGCTAATGAAAAAGTTTCCTGCGATTGCCTTTATGGTGGCAGTAGTGGAAAAAACATCACAATGGCAGTATGCTTCGACATTTCCGACAGAGAAAATGTTAAAGAGGAATGGAGAATTTTCCAGGATGGCGGGTATATTTCTTCCCGTCTTATAGGCAACCAGCTTGTTCTCCTTTCAAATTATTATGTTGATATTACGCAGGATGTTGATACAGTAAAAGAAAACTGCGTTCCCGAAAATAGCTGTGACGGTAAAAAGTTTTCAAGAGTTTTAGTCAATGACATTTGCATAATGGAAGATGTATATGACACAAGCTATCTCGTTGCTTCCGTTTTAGATATTGACGATGAAAACACCTTGAAAACCGAAGCAGTTTTAGGTGCAGGTCAGAATGTTTACTGCACAACCGAAACCCTTTATGCCACAAGCACAGAATACCATTCAGGCGATGCCCGTAAAGCAGAGGTTTTCGGTCTTTCCGGGGCAGAAAAAACCCAGATTTATAAATTTGACATCAGAGATTATGATATAAAATATCTTAAAAATGCCGCAGTTGACGGAAGCGCATTGAATCAGTTCAGTATGGATGAATTTAATGGCTACTTGAGAATTGCCACAACAAGCGGAAATTGGGGCGAAAACCTTGTAAATCAGGTTTATGTTCTTGACGAAAACCTTGAAACAGCAGGTCTTTTGAAAGATATTGCAAAGGGCGAAAGAATAAAATCAGTTCGTTTCACAGGTAACACCGCTTATGTTGTAACCTTTATTCAGACTGACCCCTTGTTTGTAATTGATTTAAGCGATGTTAAAGCACCTAAAATTTTAGGTGAGCTTAAAATCCCCGGTTATTCTGCATATCTTCACCCGGTTGGTGATGGTCTTGTAATGGGTGTTGGTCTTGATGGTACTGAAACAGGTACAAATGGCGGAATGAAGGTTTCTCTCTTTGATGTCAGCGACCCTACAAAGCCAGTTGAATGTGGAAAATTCACAATGTCAGGTCATTATTCAGCTAATAAACAAATCTATGTGGATTCCGATGCCTACTATGACCACAAAGCGCTTTGCTGGGACGCAGAAAACAAGATAATGTATGTTCCTTACAGCAAAAATGAGCATCAATGGGCGTATTCAGACGGCGGTAATTATAATAAAACTACTGCAGGAATAGTTGCTCTCAAAGTCAACGACACAGAAAAAACTCTCAAAGCTGCAGGGGAATATATTGCAAATTCAACCGATTATGCTCAGCCTGATGAATTTACAAGAGCAACATATATTAACAATGTGATTTTCGGTTATTCAAGATACACGGGGCTCCTTTGCTCCTTTGATAAAGGTAGTCAAAAACAACTTGATACTCTTAATGTTAGCCGATAAGGAGCTGATAATATGAAAAAATTTATCAGAGCTTTGATTATAACAATTTCGTCTGCCATACTTCTTTACGGTGCGTATGTTTGCGTTGACTGTGTAAGGTTAAGCAGAGTGGGAACAAGCGATAAGCCTTTAATTACAATAAACGAAATTCGTGGAGAAGATTATTGGAAATGTGAAGGCTTGGGCTATACCGTAACCTACAAATTCGACCCCGAAAAAGCAGTTGCTTCCGGGGAAGAGGGAGAAGAAAACGCTTACCCCGGTTCTCACATCTACGGTGCAGAATTCAAATTATTTGATAAAATTCTTCTGTGGGCTTGGATTGAAGATTCTGATGTGGAAGTTGAGAAATTTTCCTACGAAGAAGAACGTTCAGAATTTGGTGAAACTGATGGAAGTATTAAAATAAAGGATTTTCATAATACCCCAAATGACACTATAAATAACAAAGAGCAGGCAATAGAAGTTGCCAAAAATGAGGTAACTGTTGAATATGACAGTGTTTCTGTAGCATTTGATGAAAAGGTGCAAATGTGGAAAGTGAATTTTTCCAAAGAAGGTTATCTGGGTGGCGACCAGACAGTTTATCTCAATAAGGACGGAACAACGCAATTATGTGTTTGGGGTGAATGATAACCGACAAAAATTCAAGTATATATCGAATAAGTTAAAATAATATAAAATTTTTGACAGATGTTGCATAAATTGCAACATCTGTTTTTGTTTAGAGTGTGCATTGCTAAAAAAGAAAAATTTTTGTATAATGCACTATGGTAAAATATAAATTAAATTATTGGAGCTGATTTAATGAAAAGAATTTTGTCTTTTGCCTTGGCAATTGTAATGATTTTTTCTGCAATACCTCTTACGGTATCTGCCGCAGAATCAGTTACTACAATTACAACTGCTGCTCAGTTGGCAGCAATTGCAGACAACCTTTCAGGAAGCTACAAGCTTGGAAATGACATTGACCTTTCCGATTACGGCGCTTGGACACCTATCGGCGGTTCAACTGCATTCTCAGGTACATTTGAAGGTAACGGAAAAACCATCAAAGGCTTAAGCGTTAGTACATCAAGTCAGTACGGCGGTCTTTTCGGTAATGTTTCCGGTACGGTTAAAAACCTTAACGTAAAAGGTACAGTTACCGTAAACTCTACAGCTACTTCCGGCACAAGTATTTATGCAGGTCTTGTTGCAGGTAATGTTGGCCTTTTTGGTACTGTTGACAGCTGTTCAGCTGAGGGTAATGTTACAGCAACTCTCAGTTGCTCATCATCTTCTTTTATCACACCGAAAGGCAATGTTTATGCAGGTGGTGTTATCGGTAGCAGCTCTTCTTTCTATGAGTTCTCTGAACTTTCTCACAAGTCAGGTACAGTTACTGCAACTGCAAAAATGACAAATAAAGGTAATGCCTTTGCTTATGCAGGTGGTGTTGCAGGTAAATCAGGCGCAACTATCGTAGATAGCTATAATAAGGGTGATGTTACTGCAACTGCAACAGCTTCAAACGGCGAAACAACTGCGTATTCAGGTGGTATTTCAGGTTACGGCAAAAACTTTGCAACATCTTATAACACAGGTGAAATAGCTGCTTCAGGTACAACTGTTGCAAATGCAGGTGCTATTGCAGGTTATGCAACAGGCAAAGCAACAAACTGCTATTATCTCAGCGGTTGCGCAACAAAAGCTTTCGGCGGTTACAGTGCAGACACAGCACCTACCGCAACATCCCTTTCTTCTACAAACTCAAAGAAAAAAGCAAGCTACGCAGGCTTTGACTTCGATAATGTGTGGGAAATTGTTCAGCTTATAAACACTCCCAAACACTATGATAAAGACGAAATTATTACAGGTACAGTTGCAGTTACAGGTACATTCCAGTACGGCAAAACCCTTACTGCAGATATGTCCGGCGTTACACCCGAAAAGGCATGGAACGGAACAATCAAGCAGGTTAAATATCAGTGGTACAGAGGTGTCGAAACAACTGATACTGAATCAAATCAGACAGTAATCAGCTACACAGCAATTAACAAAGCAACTTCAAATACATATAAAATTACAGCAGACGATATCGGTAAGTATATCAAACTTGTTGTTCGCGGTAGATTAACCTACGGCGGTATGCTTGAATCAACAGGAACACTTGTTGAAAAGCTTACTCCTGCAACTCCTTCAGCACCCGTTGTTGAAGAACTTGCAGATACTTATGTAATTGTTAAAGCAGTAAGCGGTGCAGAATACGGTTATGCAAAAAACAGCATACTCAGCTGGGGTAGTACAATTACTTGGGGAAGCAGTAATAAAATCGAAGGTCTTTCACCTTCAACAAAATATAAACTTTACGTAAGAATTCCCGAATCTGCAACAACAAATGCAAGTGCAAACAGTGAGGCTACAGAGATTACAACCTTTGAAGAAGGCTATGACCCCTATGCAGTAAGCGGTTCAATTTCTGTTAGCGGAACAGGTGCTTACGGTGAAACTCTTACAGTTGACACTTCAGCTCTTGCAGCAGGAAAAAGCGGTGCAACCTATTCATATCAATGGAATAAAAATGGTACTGCAATTTCTGAAGCAACAGGCAAGACATATAAAATCACTGCAGAAGATATCGGCGGAAAAATTTCTGTTACAGTAACAGCAAACTCTCCCTTTACAGGTTCATTTACAAGCGGTGAAACAACTGTTTCTCTCGGTCAGCCTGCAAACCTTTCAATTAAAAATACCGAAACAGGTATCACTCTTAATTGGTCTAAAGTTGGCGGTGCAACTGAATATGTTATTTATAAAAAGAGCACATTTACCTGGTCTGAGGTTGCAACTGTAACAACAAATTCTTATTCAGTAGGTGCTCTCACAAGCGGAACAACATATCAATACACAGTTTCTGCAAAGCGCGGTGATGTTGAAAGCTCAAAGGATTCAACAGGTGTAAGCATTGTTTATCTTGAAAAACCCCAGAACCTTTCTGCTGATGAATATACTGCAAATCAGGCAACTCTTACCTGGACTGCAGTAAGCAATGCAAAATCATATAACATTTACAGAGGCACAGCATCCGGAACACTTTCTCTTCTTGCATCAGGTGTTACAGGCACAGAGTATCAGGATACAACTACAAGCAAGGGAACAACCTACGGTTATGCAGTTGCGGCGGTTAGCGGAGATTCTCTTTCTGTTCAGAGTGACCGCGTAACAATTAAAATTACCGGCACAGCAAGTCACCGTTACAATGCTTGGGTTATTGATAAAGAGCCCACTTGTACCGAAACCGGTTCAAAGCACAGAGATTGCACAGAATGTGACGATGTAGAGACTCAGACAATTCCTGCAACAGGTCATAATTATGGCGATTGGACAGTTACACAGGAATCAACTTGCTCCTCAACTGGTTCACATTACAGAACCTGTAGCGTTTGTAAATATGTTGATACACAGGAAATTCCTGTAAAAGACCATCTTTACGGCGATTGGGTATTTGATAAGAGCTCCACTTGTACTGAAGAAGGTCTTAAACATTGCGAATGTACACTTTGCGGTAATGTAAAAGAGGTTGTTATTCCTGAAAAAGGACATATTGAAACAGATTGGATTATCGACAGTAAAGCTACTGTTTATAAAGCAGGTAAAAAGCATAAGGAGTGTATCCGCTGCGAAGAAACAATCGAAACCGTAAAGATTAAACAGCTTAAATGCAGCAAACCCAAGCTCAAGAAAATCTCTAACACTCAAAGCGGTGTAAAAATCACCTGGAGCAAAGTGAAGGGTGCAGACTCATACAGAGTATATCGCAAAGTAAAAGGCGGTTCATATAAATATTTAGGCTCTACAAGCAAAGCATATTATACTGATAAAAAGGCAAAATCAGGAAAGAAATATTACTATGCTATTCGCGCTAAAAACGAAGCAGGAAATTCTTCACGTTCAAGCGCACTTTCCAAATATTATCTTGCAGACCCAACCTTGAAAACACCCAAGAGCACAACAAAAGGTGTTACACTTAAATGGACAAAGGTAACAGGTGCTCAAGGCTATGTTATCTACTACAAGGTAGGTTCAGGTAAATACAAAAAGCTTAAAACTGAAAAAGGTGTAAAAAATCTTTCATATGTTCATACAAAAGCACAGAAAGGTAAGAAATACACCTATAAAGTAAGAGCATATTACAAAAAGACAAACAGCGCATTTTCCGATACAAAGACAATTAAAGATAAATATTAAAAAGAAAGCAATGTCGTCCTTATGGGCGACATTGTTTTTTAGTCAAAATTTTCTTGCAATTTTACCGTATAAATAGTATGATTAATATGTATATTTATGTGTAGAGTGGGTAAAGCGTATCCGAACCAGCCTTAAACGGTGCGGTTTCGGTACTTTTGCCCGATTTGTCTTTGAAAGGCGACAGCCTATCTGCAGTCAAATACGACCAAAATTCCTCGAAACCTCATCCGTTTAAGGTCGGAGAATTTTGTGATTAAGTATTTTTCACTCAGATGAGGCAAAAACGCAGCTAATCCTGACGGATTGGCGAGTATTTTAACGAAATATGAGTGGAAAATACTATCCCAAAATTTGATTCGGATATGCTTTACCCACTCTCGAGGTGAACGTAATGTATCTTTGCCCCCAACCCAGAATTCTTGAACTGAAAAAGGAAATGTTGTATTTTCCCGTGGGCACAATGCCACAAGTGGAAAAGAAAAAAACACCCGAGCTTTCCGAAAAAGAAAGTTATCGCATCAATATTAATGAAAAGGGTGTATTGATCGAGGGTGCAGATGAAAAAGGTCTGTATTACGGTGAGCTTACTCTTAAACAATTGATGCTCAATTATCGCGGTTGTCTTCCTTATCTCTACATATATGACGAACCCGAATTCTCGTATAGAGGATTTATGATTGATTCCTGCCGCCATTTCTTTACTGTTGATGAAATAAAGAAAATGATAGATGGTGCGGCTCTTTTCAAATTCAATAAATTCCATTTCCATCTTTCCGATGACCAAGGGTTCAGAGTCGAAATAGATTCTTATCCCTTGCTTACAAGCGTTGGCTCTGTAAGACCTTCTTCCAATTTCGGCAGGGGAGAAAATGATGACACTCCTTACGGCGGTTATTATACAAAGGAAGAATTAAAAGATATTGTTGAATACTGCAAAGAAAGATATATAGAGGTTATTCCCGAATTTGATTTTCCCGGTCACACAACAGCGGTAATTTCCGCTTACCCTGAGCTTTGTTGTACGGGCGAGAAAATTGAGCTTAAAACCACTGCGGGTATTTTCAAAGACATTCTTTGCGTGGGAAATCCTGAAACCCTTAATCTTATATACGCAGTTATTGACGAACTTTGCGATATTTTCCCCTCAAAATATATTCATATCGGCGGCGATGAAGCCCCCAAAACCCGTTGGATTAACTGCCCCAAATGCAAAGCGAAGCTTGAAGAACTGGGACTTCATACAATGGAAGAGCTCCAGGGTTGGCTTGTAAATGAAGTCAGCGCATATTTAAAGAAAAAAGGCAGAAAAGCAATTTGTTGGAACGAATCTTTAAATGGGGGAAACCTTGATAAAGATAATGTTACGGTTGCTTTTTGGATGGACAAAACCAATAAGAGCGTAGAATGGGCAAACGGCGGAAACCCCATCATTATAGAGAAATTTACCCCTTATTATGCGGATTACCCCTATGTTATGCATAGTCTTCGAGATGTTTATATGTTCAATCCCCGAAAGGTTAAAGGACTTAATTCTTTAGGTGCGGCATCTGTAAAGGGTGTTGAGTCACCAATATGGACTGAATATGTAAAAGATTTTGAAACAATGAGCTATATGTGTTTCCCCCGTTGGCTTGCAGTGGCGGAAACCGGTTGGAATGGTGCAAATCCCAAAGGCTATCAAAGCTTCTTGAAATGCGCGGAATTTTATTGCGATATTTTAAAGGGAATGGGACACACTCCTGCACCTAAGAGCGAATGGAATGTAGCACCCCATACCCGTTTAAATAAAACAGTGGGATTTTTCAAAAACACTCTTACCACCGAAACTGTTAAAAACTTTTTTAAGAAAGATTAATTGATATGATTAAATATTCCGTTATCGGCACATCCTGGATTACAAAATCATTTATTGAGGGCGCAAATCTTTACGAGGATTTGAGCCTTGACGGAGTTTACTCCCGTTCTCTCCAAAAGGGAACTGCTTTTGCAGAGGAAACAGGTGCAAAAAGAGTTTTTACGGATTTTAATGACCTTGCTTCTTCAGATATGCAGTTAGTGTATGTTGCAAGTCCTAATGTCTGTCACTATGAGCAATGTAAAGAGCTTCTTTTAAAGGGAAAGCACGTAATCTGCGAAAAACCAATAACTATTACTGCAGAAGAATTTAAAGAGCTTTGCGAAATTGCAAATGAAAAGAATCTTGTGTATTTTGAAGCGATTATGTATATGCACACTCCTTTGAGAGAAGTTTTAAAGGATGCCGTTGGAAAAATCGGAAATATAAGAAGCGCAACTATTGATTTTTCTCAGCTTTCCTCAAAATATCAGGCTCTCAAAAACGGAGAATTACCCAATATCTTCAATCCCGAAATGAAAACGGGTGCTCTTAACGATTTGGGAATATATTGCGTTTACCCTGTAATTGATTTATTCGGTATACCCGAAAAAATCACCCCTGTACAATATTTTCTCCACACAGGTGCAGATGGTAGCGGAAGCGCCGCTTTTGAATATGAAGATAAGCTTGTTACAATTACTTATTCAAAAGTAGGGCAAAGCCGTTCAGCTTCACAAATTATGGGTGATGAGGGAACTGTAACAATTGACAGTATCTCAAAGCTTGACGGAATAAGGTTTTTCAATAACGAGGGCGAAGAAAAGCTTTTGAATGGCGAAACTGATAAAAAATATCTTATGGGCAATGAAGCAAAAAGTGCTATTGATTTCATTCTTAAAAGAGAAGAAACTGACAAATTTCTTAAAGAATGTCAGTTGATGAACGAGAAGGTTCTTATTTGTATGGAAAAAATGAGGGTGGAAAATGCTTGAACAGGAGCTTAAAGATTTTTTACTTAGTAAAGGCGTAACTGATGTTGGATTTTCTGAAATAGACAATGCAGATACCGGGGAGCTGAAATATGCGGTGAGTATTGTTGTAAAGCTTTCCGATGCAATTATTGATGAAATAGAGGGTGCGCCAACTCCCACATATTTCAATCATTACAGAACGGTAAATGCTTTTATTGACAGGTGTCTTTTAGAAGCGGGATTGTTTTTGCAAGGTAAGGGCTACAGATATATAACCGTTGCCGCTTCGCAAAGTATGCCAACAACACCCTTTAACGGTAGATATTCCCATAAAGAAGCTGCCCATAAGGCAGGTCTTGGAAATATCGGTAAAAACGATTTATTCTTACATAAAAAATATGGTGCACGAGTAAGACTTGGTACGTTGTTTACCGATTGTGAATTAAAAGGTGATGGAATTTTAAAGGAAAATCCCTGTATCAATTGCGATAAATGCGTTAAGGCTTGTCCCAGTGGTGCAATTCTGGGTGTAAGCTATTATGACGGAATCAAGCGAGAGGAAATGTTCAGTCCCTCGGTTTGCAGTGAATATATGAAAAAGGCATATCAAAAAATCGGCAGAGGCGCGGTCTGCGGAATTTGTATGCAGGTTTGTCCGGTATATAAAAAGCAATAATAACTTATAGTAAATAAGTTAGGTGATAAATATGGCAAAAATTTTAATTGCAGATGACGAACATCTTATAAGAAAGCTTATAGGTGATTGCCTGAAAAAAGAAGGGCATGAGATTTTAGAGGCGGAAAACGGCGAGGTTGCTTTGCGCCTTTTTGAAACAAATAAAGATTTGGAATTAGCTTTGCTTGATATAATGATGCCTGAAATTGACGGTTGGGAGGTTTGTCGCAGAATCAGAGAAAAAAGCGATATGCCCATAATGTTGGTTTCTGCTCGTTCCCAGGATTTTGATCAGATTATGGGCTTTGAGTCGGGCGCAGATGATTATGTAACAAAGCCCTTTTCTCTGGCAATTCTTTCAAAAAGAGTTGACACTCTTTTGAAAAGGGGAACAAATCTTAAAAGAAAAGACAAAAACTCTGAAGAGATTGTTATTGCTGGGCTCATAATCAAGCCGGAATCTCACGATGTTACAATTGACGGAGAAAAAATAGAATTAACTCTTAAAGAGTTTAAAATTCTGACAAAGCTTTGTAAAACCCCCGGAAGAGTTTTTACAAGAGATGCTCTTCTGGATGAACTCTGGGGAATGGACTATGCAGGGGATACAAGAACTGTAGATTCCCATGTGGCTCGACTTCGCACAAAGTTGGGCGAATGGGGACTTAAAAATATCGTAACCGTTTACGGAACAGGTTATAAGCTTAACGACAAAAATTGATTTAAAGAGGAGGTATCCCTGTGAAGCGCAAAGGTTTGGGTATTCGCGCTAAAGTTTTCTTGGAAATCGGCGCAATTATTGCAGTTTGTCTTGTGGGTATCTCCATAGCTAACTCCCAACTTCTTGAAAGCGTTTATATCTGGAATGTGGAGCGCACTCTCAGTACAATGGCTGTGGCTATTGAGGATTCGGGAACAGAGTTCCATCAGCTTATTGCCGAATATGAAAATAAACAAGGCGTAAGCGTTGACCTCTACGATGAAACAGATGATTATCTTTATGAGGGTAGCATAAAATTTATTTCTTCAAATAAATTAAACATTATCAGCCGAACACAAAATGAAGACGGCAGTTATTTTAATATTGTTGCTGAAGAAGGCAGTACAACCCAGTATATTGTTTTCGGTAAGGATTTTGAAAATGGTTGGCATATTGAAATAACGGCGCAAAAAGACCCCATTCAGGAAAATGCAGATCTTGCAACAAGCGTAACTACAGTAATAACCGTTCTTGCTCTTGTTTTTGCACTTGTTTTTATTTCTGCCTATTCAAAACGCTTTACAAAACCTCTTATTCAAATGAGTGAGGTTGCAAATAAAATTGCAAATCTTGATTTTTCCGCAAAATGTGATGTGAACAGAGCCGATGAAATTGGTGCTCTGGCAGATAGTATAAATGTTGTTTCTGATTCTCTCAATACTGCTCTTTCAGAGCTTCGCGAGAAAAACGAACAGCTTATGGAAGATATTGAAAAAGAAAGACGCATTGAACAAATGAGAGCGGACTTTATTTCTTCCGCATCCCACGAATTGAAAACTCCCATTGCCATTATAAGAGGCTATGCGGAAGGATTAAAAATGAATGTCAACGAAGAAAATGAAAGCGCCTCGGAATATTGCGATATAATTATGAGGGAAGCAGACAGAATGAATGTGCTGGTTCTTAATATGCTTGAACAATCCCTTTATTCTTCAGGTGTGAAACAACCGGATAAAACTGATTTTTCTGTTGACGAATTTATTGAAGATTTATTAAAAACAATTACCCCGATTTTTGAAGAAAAGGGTGTTACGGCAAAATATATTAAAGGTGAGCCCTTTACGGTTTTTGCCGATAAAACTCAAATGACAACGGTGCTTTCAAATATCGTTCTCAACGCTTGCAGTCATGCAAGTGGAGAAAAGCTAATTAAAATTACCACAGAGAAAGTAGATAATAAAATAAAGGTTAATGTGTTTAACACGGGAAGTCGTGTTGAAGACAAAGATAAAGACGGAATTTTCACGTCTTTCTATCGTGCAGATAAAGCCCATTCAAGAGCCGAGGGCAGATTCGGTTTAGGTCTTGCTATTGTAAAATCTATAACAGATAACCACGGCTGCCAGTGCGGTTTTGAAAATAAAGAAAATGGTGTAACATTCTGGTTCACTTTAATGGAAGGAAAAACTGATGAAAATTAATTTTGTAATACCCTGCCTTTTAGGCGTTGAAGGAATAATTGCTGATGAGCTTCGTTTTTTAGGTGCAGAAAATGTTTGCGCTGAAAACGGCAGAGTACTTTTTTCAGGCGATGAAAATATGCTTGCGAGAGTAAATATTTGCTCTCATTTTGCTGAGCGTGTTCAGATTAATATGGGCTCATTTACTGCAAAGACCTTTGAAGAGCTTTTTCAAGGGGTTAAGGCTCTTCCCTGGGAAGAATGGATTGGAAGAGAAGATGCTTTCCCCGTAAAAGGCTATTCTCTTAAATCAACTCTTTTCAGCGTAAGCGACTGTCAGGCAATTATTAAAAAAGCAGTTGTTGAAAGACTTAAATCAAAGTACGGAATTTCTTGGTTTAATGAAAGCGGTCCTGTTCATCAGATTCAGTTTTCTATTATGAATGACCAGGTAACTATGCTTATTGATACCACAGGTGCAGGTCTTCACAAGCGCGGTTACAGACTTTCTCAAAACGGCGCACCTATTAAAGAAACTTTAGCGGCTTCAATTTGCGCTCTTGCAAAGCTTCGCCATTATCATACTCTTTATGACCCAATGTGCGGTAGCGGTACTCTTCTTATAGAGGGCGCTTTGTATGCTCATAATATTGCTCCCGGACTTAACCGTCACTTTGCGGCAGAGAGATTTGATGTTCTTCCCAAGAATATCTGGAAGGAAGAAAAAGAGAGAGCAATAAGTCTTGAAAAAGTTGATACAGACTTTGTGGGTTACGGCTCTGATATTGATGCAGAAGCAATAAAAATCGCAATGGAAAATGCTTCAAGACTTCCCATAGGCAAAAAACTCAACTTTGAAAAACGTGATTTAAAAGATTTCAAAAAGCTCAGCGAAAGAGGAACTGTTATCTGCAATCCCCCTTACGGCGAAAGACTTCTTGATTTGCAGGAGGCACAGCGTCTTTATAAGGAAATGGGAAGAGTATTTGACAAAGCTCATGGTTGGAGTTATTATATAATAACTCCCGATGAGGAGTTTGAAGAGTGCTTTGGCAGAAAAGCAGATAAGAGCCGTAAGCTTTACAACGGTATGATTAAATGCAGATTGCATATGTATTTTAAATAAGGTGAAATAATATGAAACATTTATTTATAGTTAATCCCGTTTGCGGTAAAGGTATTTCCCACGAAAGATGTACCGAAGGAATTGTTAAAACAATGACCGAAATGGGTATAGACAATTACGAAATTCACGTTACAACCGCTCCTCGTGATGGTTATGAATATGCTAAAAAAGAGGTTGAAAAGGGCGAACATATTCGTGTTTATGCTTGCGGTGGTGACGGTACTCTTTACGAGGTTGTCAATGCTTGTGCTTGTCATGAAAATGCAGAGGTTGCAGCTTTCCCTCTCGGTAGCGGTAACGACTTTATTCGTATTTTCGGAAACAAAAAGGATTTAAGAAATGTTGCTGACCATGTAAATGGTACAGTAATGGATTTTGACCTTATTAAATGTGGCGACCAGTATGCAATCAATCAATGCTCAATGGGTGTTGATGCAGAGGTTTGTGCAAAGCAGGCAGATTTCAAAAAGCTTCCTCTTCTTTCAGGTGAGGCGGCATATACTGCGGCGCTTCTTTACTGCTTTATCGGCAGAATGAAAAGTAGATTTACAATTCAGATTGATGATGAAGAGCCATTTACAAGTGACGTTCTTTTCTGTGTTGCAGGTAACTCCCGTTGGTATGGCGGCGGTTATATGGCAGCGCCTAAAGCTCTTACCTATGACGGACTTCTTGATTTTATTATCGTTAAAAAAGATTGCTTGAGAATAAAACTTCTTACTCTTATTAACCCTTATAAAAAAGGTCAGCACCTTGATTGGGACAGAACAATTTTCAAAAGAGGTAAAAAGATTCATATTACAAGCGAAAAACCTGCCGCAATGAACGTTGACGGCGAAACAGATTATGTAACAGAATGTACCTTCGAAATTATTGAAAAGGGTATCAAGTTCGTTGTTCCTGCTTGTTCCGACTTTATGGAGAGAGTTAAAAACGGAACGGTATAAAAAATTAACGGTATTTCAAGATTATCTTGAAATACCGTTTGCTTTTTATCTAATTATCTTTTCACCGTCAAATACGATAATGCCGTGACCGTGACCTGTTTTACCACCGCTTAAAACGTGCTTCTTGAAAGCTCTTTGCATTGATGTGTTTTCATCCCATTTTTTAGGTGATTTGAAACCACTTGCATTGAATATTCTCCAAGCATCGTTGAACTTGTCTTTTGCTTCGCTTGAAATAATTTCAAAGTCGTTAATGAATTTAATTGTGTTGGAGTTTTCGGGAAGGAAGTTCTTATATTCCTCGAAAATGAGCCAGGAACCGCACTCAAAAATCATAAGACCATCTTCTCTGCGGTATTCGGGGAAGAATTCATAAGCCTTCTTGAAAGAGTCAAGACGAACTTCGTCGGTAAGTGGAACACCTGAAGAGGGGATATGGAAACCGAGAGTTTTGTCACCTTTTTTGATTGTGATACCTGCAGAAGAGGTGAAATCCTCACCGCCGTATGTAGTCATATCAAACTGATATCTGCCTAAAGCAAAACGGGTAAGAGCATAGAATCCTGTGTTCCAGGAAGCAACAAATGTACCGTGAACTCCCTTGCAGTTAACACATTCAACATATTTATATTTAAGGTCCATAATTGTATTCCAGAAAAGCTCATCACTTAAACCGCGTTCTTTATAAAGTCCGTGCATAACCTCTGCGGCACGAATAAGGAAAACGAAGTCCAAAGTATATTCTTTGATACCGTAAATTATTGCAAGAGGTTTAATTTTATCAAAGCACTCTCCGAAATCGTGAGCTTCGGGGAAAAGGTATTCATTGAAAATAGCCTCAAATCTTTTATTAAGACTCTTTGTGTTTTCAATTTTCAATGCTGCTTTTTCAAATGTTTCAATAGCTTCTTGGGGAAGACCAAGCTTTTTTTCAACTTCTTTAAAATGTTCATTGAGTATTATCATCATATTTCACACGACCTTTTAGTTTTTTAAGCTGTTAAGAGGAGCAGGGATTCTGCCACCTCTGTTTATAAAATCCGCACAACCTTCGTTGTGAACGGGCATAACCGGAGCAGTACCGAGAAGACCGCCCATTTCAATGGAATCGCCAACGGTTTTTCCGGGAGCGGGGATTATTCTCACAGCGGTTGTTTTGTTGTTTATCATACCGATTGCGGCTTCGTCAGCAATAATAGCAGAAATTGTTTCTGCAGTTGTATCACCGGGAACGGCAATCATATCAAGACCAACGGAGCAAACGCAAGTCATAGCTTCCAATTTATCAAGAGTAAGAACACCCTTTTCCGCAGCGGCAATCATACCTTCATCTTCGGAAACGGGAATGAATGCACCTGAAAGACCGCCAACGTGAGAAGATGCCATAACGCCACCTTTTTTAACTGCATCGTTAAGCATTGCAAGAGCAGCGGTTGTTCCGTGAGTTCCGCAAGTTTCAAGACCGATTTCTTCAAGAATTCTTGCAACAGAGTCGCCGATAGCGGGAGTAGGAGCAAGGCTTAAGTCAACGATACCGAATTCTGCACCCAAGCGTTTTGATGCTTCACTTGCCATAAGCTGACCCATTCTTGTGATTTTAAATGCGGTTTTCTTAATTGTTTCAGCAACAACGTCAAAGGGCTCACCTTTGATTTGTTTAAGTGCATTATAAACAACACCGGGACCGGAAACGCCAACGTTAATTGCACATTCGGGTTCACCTACGCCGTGGAAAGCACCTGCCATAAAGGGATTATCTTCAACTGCGTTGCAGAAAACAACAAGCTTTGCGCAACCGAAGCCGTCGCGGTCTTCGGTTCTTTTTGCAGTTTTCTTAATGGTCTGACCCATAAGCTTAACTGCGTCCATATTAATACCTGCTCGAGTTGAACCGATATTAACGGAAGAGCAAACAAAATCAGTAGTTGCAAGTGCTTCGGGTATAGAATTTATAAGTCTTCTGTCACCGATTGTAAAGCCTTTTTGCACAAGAGCAGAGAAACCGCCGATAAAGTTTACACCGCATTCCTTTGCAGCTTTGTCCATAGCCTGAGCGAAAATTGTGTAATCCTCTGTTTCACAGCTTTCTGCGGCAATAGCAATAGGGGTAACTGAAATTCTCTTATTAATAATCGGAATACCCATTTCTCTTTCAAGGTCTTCTCCGGTTTTAACAAGGTTTTCAGCGTATTTAGTAATTTTATCATACATCTTCTGAGCGCAGATTTTAGGGTCGGGATGACCGCAGGAGCGCAAAGAGATACCCATAGTAATAGTACGGATATCAAGATGCTGATTATCTATCATATTGAGAGTCTCAATAATTTCGCGTTGATTAAGCATAAGTCACCTCAGATTTTGTGCATAGCATCAAAAATATCTTCTCTCTGAATACGGATGCTGACACCAAGACGCTCGCCTTCTTTGTCAAGTGCCTCAACGATTTCAGGGTAAGATACATTTGCTTCTTTTACATCAACAAGCATATTCATTGTAAACATATTTTGCATAACAGTCTGGCTGATATCAAGAATATTTACATTGATTTTCTCCAGGGCAACGCAAATTCCGGCGATAATACCGACTTTGTCTTTGCCAACAACGGTTATAATAGCATTCATAAAACTACCTCTTTTGAACAATATATAAATTATTTTAGCATATTAAATTTGATAATACAATAAAAGAGACGGAAAAATCCGTCTCTTTTATTATATATTTTTCAATCTTTCGTATTCATTATCGGTGATTTCGATAACTTTTCCGTGTTTAAAGCCGTAGGGGAAAGAAAATTCCTCATCTGCTCTCCGGAAATCCATATCACCCGGTTTTGAGGAAACAAAAGGAACATACCCCATTTTCTCTTTCTCGCACCCGAAAAAGTCAAGCATCAAGCACCATCTGCCGTCGGGGAGGGTGTAGGTGGTAGGACCTTCATAAGCTCCCGGGCCGGGTATCTCTTTTTCCATATAGTCCTGGAAGCCCTGGTCATGCTCGAAAAGACCGTAAAGATTCTTTGAAGTAGCGTGCATATTCATTCCGGGATTATTGGCATTTTTATAGAAAAGGTGATATGTATCACCAACTTTTGTAATATGGGAATCGAGAATTTCGTTTTCTTTATTAAAATAAAGTTTCGGTTCTGAAAAAGTCTCAAAATCCTTTGTAACAGAGCAGTAAATTGACATATGTGTAAAATCACTTTCTGCAACAGTTGAGCCCCAATGAATAAGATATTCTTCATTAATTTCATCAAAGAAAATTTCCGGTGCCCACATACAACCGAAATCGTCTCTACCGAAATAAATAAGCTTTTGCTCGGAGAAATTAACAAGGTCATCAGTTTTCCACATACAAAGCCTTTTACTGCCGTGGCTGTTTATATGCTTCCAATCTACATTGTAGTTTTCGTCCATTTGACGAACTATGCAAAGGTCGGTTGTTATAATAACAAAACCGCCTGTATGAAGCCTTACAATTTCAATATCGCGGCAACCTTGGTCACCCAGTGTGCTCATAAGAATCGGGTTACCATCATTAACCTTTTCCCAGTTAAAGCCATCTTTACTGATACCGAAATAAACTGCTTCGCCATCTACAGTAATTTTCTCTTTAAAATGAACAAATAAATATGCCATAATATCACCTGTTTTTTGATTTATAAAAACAGTTTACCATAATATTGGGGATTTGTCATATTTTATTTTAAAAATATTGCGAAAAAATAACTGTGTGATATAATTAATTAATCGGTTATTTAAAAAGAAAGGTGCAGTTATGAAAAAATCAAAACTATCTCTTTCTACAACTCATATAATTCTTTTAAGCTTTTTTGTGGCGGTGCTTCTGGGCGGTGTTTTGCTTTCTCTTCCCATAAGCTCGGCAACAGGGGAATGGACTCCTTTTATTGATGCCCTCTTCACTTCCACAACGGCGACCTGCGTAACAGGTCTTGTGGTTGTGCCCACTTTTTCCGCTTGGAGCACTTTCGGGCATATTGTGATTTTATTCTTGATTCAGATAGGCGGACTTGGGGTCATTACGGTGATTTCCGTTCTGGCAATGATGTTGCACAGAAAAATGGGGCTTTCTGACAGACTCCTTCTTCAGGATGCTTTCAACCTGAATACTCTTTCGGGTCTTTCTCAATTTGTTAAAAAAGTTGTTCTGGGGACATTTCTTGTTGAGGGTATAGGTGCTCTTCTTTATATGATGGTATTTGTTCCCGAATTTGGATTAAAAGGTATCTGGATTTCTGTTTTTACGGCAATTTCAGCCTTTTGCAATGCGGGTATTGATATAATTGCACCAGATAGTCTTGCAAGTTATGTTCATAATCCCATAATCAATTTTACAACTTGCCTTTTAATCTTTTTAAGCGGTATCGGTTATATTGTCTGGTGGGATGTTATAAGAGTTCTGAAAATGAAAAAACAGAAAAATATTAAAATTTTCAAGGCCTTGACTCTTCACAGTAAAATTGCTCTTGTAACTACTTTTATTTTGATATCCGGCGGGGCATTGTGCATATTCCTTTTTGAGTATAATAATCCTCTTACAATGAAGGATTTTACCTTATATCAAAAAATTCAGGCTTCTATTTTTCAATCCATAACCACAAGAACCGCAGGTTTTTTTACTGTTCCTCAAGAGAACTTGTCAAATGGTTCAGCGCTTATTTCAGTGCTTCTTATGTTTATAGGCGGTTCTCCCGTAGGTACGGCAGGCGGTGTAAAAACTGTTACAATAACCGTTGTTATAGCGGCGGCATTTTCTGCTATTAAAAATAAAAATGATGTTACAATGTTCAACAGAACTTTGTCAAAGCAAGCAATAAGCAAAGCCGTAGCAGTTATATGCACATCGTTTTTTATAATGTTTATGTCAACGATTCTTCTTTCGGCGGTGACGGATGCAAGTGTTATTGATATTCTTTATGAAACAGTAAGCGCAACGGCAACAGTAGGACTTACAAGAAATCTGACATCATCATTGAATACAGTAGGCAAAATTATAATTATTGCTACAATGTATTTCGGTCGCGTAGGACCAATTTCTTTAGCGGTGGCACTTAACCTGAAAAAACAAAAATCAAATATAATTAAAAATCCCGTTGAAGATATAAGTGTAGGGTAGGAGAGATATTATGAGTATAAATAAAACATATGCAGTTTTCGGTCTCGGAAGATATGGCAGAGCAGTTGCAGAAGAGCTTGTAAGAAATGGTGCAGAGGTCATTGCCGTTGATATTGACGAGGAATTAGTAAATGACGCGGCGCAGACAATTCCTGTTTGCAAATGTGCAGATGTTACCGACCCCGAGGTAATTGATAAACTTGATATTGCAGATGTAGATGTTGTAATTATTGCAATGGCAAATAGCCTTGAAGCAACGGTTATGGCGATAACACTTTGCAAAGAAGCAGGAGTTAAAACTGTTATTGCAAAATGTGTTGAAGAAATGCATGGTAAGATTTTTTACAGAGTGGGAGCAGACAGAGTTGTTTTCCCCGAAAAAGAAGCAGGAACACGCCTTGGAAAAAATCTTTTAAGCTCGGGTTTTGTTGACATTGTAGAGCTTTCAAAGGATGTTTCTATGGTCGAGTTTGAGGTTAAGCCTCAATGGGTAGGTAAAAATCTTATTGAGCTCAATTTAAGAAAGAAATATTCCATTAATGTTGTTGCAATTTTAAAGGGCGAAGAGGTTATTACAAGCATTGACCCCGAAATGCCTTTACAGGTTAATATGAAGCTCATTGTTATTGCAGATACAGCAAAATTAGAAAAGTTAAAATAAAAGTTCAGTTCCCCTAACTTTTCAGAAAAAGTTAGGGGAACTGTTGTTTAATCATCAAATTCAAATGAACCAGAAATAAAGGTTACCCGGTCAGTATCAACGGTAAGCAAACCGCCGTCTGATACTGCCGTTTTCTTTTTGTCTTCGTCTAACCAAATTACGCAAGGTGCTTTGATAACGGATGTGATAAAAGGGATGTGACCTGCCATAACTGCAAGCTCACCCTCAACCCCGCGAACATCAAATTTAAAAACCTCGCCATCAAATTTGTTTCCGTCAGGGGAAGATACAGTTAAGTGGAAAGTGCTCACTTCTGCACCTTCTTTGCTTTTTCAACAGCTTCCTCAATTGTACCAACAAAAAGGAATGCGGATTCGGGTAAATCATCGTGTTTACCCTCAATGATTTCTTTGAAACCACGAACAGTTTCACTTATGGGAACATATTTACCCTTGATACCTGTGAATTTTTCGGAAACATCAAAGGGTTGGGAAAGGAAACGCTGAATTTTTCTTGCTCTCTGAACAAGAAGCTTATCTTCATCGGAAAGCTCATCCATACCCATAATTGCGATAATGTCCATAAGCTCGTTATATCTCTGAAGAATTCTCTGAACCTCTTTTGCAACATAGTAATGCTCTTCGCCCACGATTTCAGGGGAGAGAATACGGCTTGAAGATTCAAGGGGGTCAACTGCAGGGTAAATGCCCTGAGAAGCAATGTTTCTTGCGAGAACCGTTGTTGCATCAAGGTGAGCGAAGGTTGTTGCAGGAGCAGGGTCTGTAAGGTCATCCGCAGGAACATAAACTGCCTGAATAGATGTAATAGAGCCTTTTTTAGTAGATGTGATTCTTTCCTGCAAAGCACCCATTTCTGTTGCAAGAGTGGGCTGATAACCAACGGCGGAGGGCATTCTGCCGAGAAGCGCAGAAACCTCTGAGCCTGCCTGAGTGAAACGGAAAATGTTGTCAATGAAGAGAAGAACGTCCTGACCTTCTGTGTCACGGAAATATTCTGCCATTGTAAGACCTGAAAGAGCAACTCTCATACGTGCTCCCGGAGGTTCATTCATCTGTCCGTAAACGAGGGCGGTGTTGTTAATAACTCCGGACTCTTTCATTTCACAGTATAAGTCGTTACCCTCACGGGTACGTTCACCAACGCCGGAGAAAACGGAAATACCGCCGTGCTCCTTTGCGATATTGTTGATGAGCTCCATAATAAGAACAGTTTTACCAACACCTGCACCGCCGAAAAGACCGATTTTACCGCCCTTTGAATAGGGGCAAACAAGGTCAATAACCTTGATACCAGTTTCAAAGATTTCTGCACTTGTTGAGAGCTCGTCATAAGCGGGAGCAGAACGGTGAATGCTCCATTTTTCTGCAGTTTCGGGGTTGGGAATATTGTCAACCGCATCACCTAAAACGTTAAAAATACGTCCTAAGGTTTCGCGGCCAACGGGAACGGAAATAGGTGCGCCGGTATCAGTAACGGGAGTACCTCTCTGCAGACCATCAGTAGATGCCATAGCAATACATCTTGCGGTGTTATCACCAATGTGCTGTGCAACCTCAACAGTCAAAGTTCTGTCCCCAACGGGTATAGTAAGTGCGTTAAGAATTTCAGGAAGCTCTCCCTCGTTGAATCTAACGTCAACAACGGGGCCCATGACCTGAACAACCTTACCCACAGTTAATTTTTCCAATGTATTCACCTCTGTGAATTAAATTTGTTTAGTTACCGCTACCGGCAACAATTTCTGTAATTTCCTGAGTAATTGCGCCTTGACGGGCACGATTGTATTGAAGACCTAAGTCGTCTATCATTTGTTTTGCGTTTTTACCTGCAGAGTCCATTGCAATTCGTCTTGAAGCAACCTCACAAGCAAAGCTTTCTCTTAAACAAGCGATTAAAATACCTGCCACATATTCGCGAACAGTAAGGTTGAGAACTGTAAGGTGGTCAGGCTCAAAGACGGCACTTACTGTACTGTCCTTTTCGCTTTTTTCAAAAGGAAGAAGCCATTTTATTTGTGCATCCCAGGACATAACGGAGTTATATCTTGTGAAAATAACCCCTAATTTATCAAATTTCTCTTCCTGAAAATCCTTGCAAAGCTGGTCTGCAAGAACTGCCGCATCTGAAAATGAGAAGTGCTCGGAGGAATTAATCTCTTTATCAAATCTCTCACAAGCTCTTTTACCGATAGGAATAAATTCTGCATCGGGGTAAGAGGCACAAAGTCTGAATACGTTTGCATTATAGCCACCTGCAAGACCTCTGTCACCTGCGATAACAATTATCTTTGTGCGAGAGGTTTCGCTCTGTCGCATATAAGGGCTTTTTAAACATTCCTTTTCACTTGTGAGAAGAGAAATTGATTTTTCCAAAGAAGCGGTGTATTCTCTCGCTTTTTGCATTGCCTCGTTTGCACGGCGGATTTTTGAAGATGCCACAAGCTCCATTGCCTTTGTAAGCTGTAAGGTGGAGTTAACGCTTTTTATTCTTACTCGAAGCGCTTTTGTGTTTCCTGCCATAGCTTACACCTGCATTTCTGAAAGAACTGCTTTAAGCTCTTCCTCGTCAGCTTGGTCATAATAGCCTGCTTCAATTCTCTTAAGCCATTCGCCCTTTTCATTTTCAAGCTTTAAGAAAAGATTGTGTTCATATTCGTGAACCTTTGAAACGGGAACAGAATCAAGATAGCCTTTGATTGCCGCGTAAACAATAGCAACCTGGCAACCAACGCGAACAGGATTATTTCTGCCTTGCTTGAGAACTTCAACAATACGCTCACCAAGAGCAAGTCTTGCTTTTGTATCTGCGTCCAAATCACTTCCGAACTGAGCAAAGGACTGCAATTCACGATACTGTGAATAGAGGGGTTTAAGTTCACCTGAAACTTTTTTCATAGCTTTTAACTGAGCTGAACCACCAACTCGGCTAACGGAAATACCTGGGTTGATAGCGGGCATAATACCCGAATGGAAAAGCTCGGTTTCAAGGAATATCTGACCGTCTGTAATTGAAATTACATTGGTAGGAATATATGCGGAAACGTCACCGGATTGGGTTTCAATAATTGGAAGAGCGGTAATTGAGCCACCGCCGTATTCTTTTGCAACACAAGCCGCGCGTTCAAGAAGACGTGAATGAAGATAGAAAACGTCACCGGGGTATGCTTCACGTCCGGGAGGACGACGAATAAGAAGAGAAAGTGCACGATACGCAACTGCGTGCTTACTTAAATCGTCATATATAATTAAAACATCTTTACCTTGCTCGCGGAAATATTCTGCCATAGCGCAACCGCTGTAGGGTGCAATATATTGAAGAGGTGCACTTTCAGAAGCAGTAGCGGAAACGATAATTGTATAACCTAAAGCGCCGTTTCTGTTAAGCTCACTTGCCAACTGTGCAACAGATGTACTCTTCTGTCCGATAGCAACGTAGATGCAGATAACATCAGAGTTTTTCTGGTTGATAATTGTATCAATGGCAATTTCTGTTTTACCTGTCTGACGGTCACCGATAATAAGCTCACGCTGACCTCTGCCGATAGGAATCATACTGTCAATAGCCTTGATACCTGTCTGCAAGGGCACACTAACGCTTTCACGCTCAATGATACCGGGTGCTTCCGATTCAATAGGACGGGTAGCACTGTATTGAATAGGTCCTTTGCCGTCAATGGGTTCGCCGAGAGCGTTAACAACTCTGCCTAAAAGCTTTTCGCCAACAGGTACGGAAAGAACCTTTCCTGTTCTTTTTACGGATGAACCCTCGCGGATATTATTTTTGTTTGAGAGAACAGCAACGGAAACGGTTTCTTCTTCCAGGTTCTGCGCCATACCGAAAGAGCCGTCCTCAAATTCAAGAAGCTCGTTTGCCATACAACTGGAGAGACCGTAAACACGGGCAATTCCGTCACCAACAAGAATAACCTTACCCGTTTCAGTCATTTCAACTCGGGATTTATAATTTTCTATCTGACTTTTTATAATACTGCTGATTTCGCCGGGATTATTCATTCGCTTATCACTCCCTTTGCTTTGTTAAGACGGTTTCTCACACTACCGTCGAAAATTTTATCATCAATCTGAACCTTGATACCGCCTATAAGGCTTTCATCTTTTATAAATTCAGGTTCTATAACCTTACCGCTGATTTTTTGAAGTTTATCTATAAGAGCCTTTTTTTGTTCGTCGGTGAGAGGTTCAACATAGTAAATGAAAGCAACGGTACGGTTTTTATAAATTCTTACAAGGTCAACGAATTCGTCGATACAACTGCAAATTTCTGCAATATGACCATTTTCGCAGAGTACCTTTATAAAGGAAACAAGGTATTCTGTATAGGAACTTGCGAAAGCCTCGTCAATGAAAGTAATTCTTTTGGACAAGGGTATTGCAGGGGATTCCAAGACCTTTATATAATCGGGATTTTCATTGAATACTTTTTGTATCTCTTTAAGATTCTTTTCGTATTCTGTGACGGCATTATGCTCTACTGCGAGAGTAAAAAGAGCAGTTGCATACTCTTTATTAATTTGTGTCATAGCCGTCACCTATTTCCTCAATAAAGGAATCGATAATCTGTTTATGGTCTTCGGAATTGATTTCGCGTTCCAAGAGCTTTTCTGTAAGAATTGTACTCACATCAACAATTTCGCGTTTGATGCTTTCTTCTGCTTTTGTCATTTCTAATTGTGCATCCTCTTTTGCCTGGCGCACAATAACATCTGCATCATTTTTTGCTTTTTCGAGAATTTCGTTTTCTCTCGCTTTAGCAAGATTTACTGCAGACTGAATTATACCGTCAGCCTCTGCTTTCGCGCCTGACAGCTTTTCTTCATATGCTTTTTTCTCTGACAAAGCTTCATTTTTGGCGTTTTCTGCATCGCTGTACTGCACATCAATAGCATCCTGACGGGCTTTGAGCATTTTCTTAACGGGCTTGTAGAGAAATTTCTTAACGCCCCAGAAAAGAAGTGCAAGATTAGCAAGAGAAACAAGCATTTGCCATATATTTATTGAAATAACGTCTAATGTTTGCATATTGCTTTACTCCAATTTGCTCTTTATTCTGAAAATTAAAGAGATTGAATTGTTTCAACAAGAATGTTAACGAGAAGTCTGGGTGCAACGAAAATAAGAAGAATTGCAATAACAAGAGCATAAAGACCTGTTGTTTCTGCAACAGCACAACCCATAAGCATTGTTGTTGTAACAGCACCTTTGCTTTCGGGCTGACGGCCGATAGCTTCACAAGCTTTTGCAACTGCGTTACCTTCACCGATACCAGGGCCGATACCTGCAATCATTGCCAAACCTGCGCCGAGAGCGCAACATCCTAAAATAATACCGAGTGCGAGTTCCATAATATTTCCTCCAAAAATTATTTTTTATTCTTTGAAAGCTTTTTCTGCCTTCTTTTTTCATAAAGCTCGAAATCAAATGCTCCCGAAACATTGAGCATTGTAAGCATTGCGAAAATGAATGCCTGAAGACATCCGCTGAAAACATCAAAGTAAACGGACAGTACTGCAGGAATACCTACCTGGAAAATAGGAATATCTGCTAAAAATCCGGGTAAAGAACCCAGAAGTTTGTTTGAAAGACTGCCGAGAGCAAATGCCAAAAGTGTTGAAATAACCGTACCCGAAAGCACGTTTCCGTAATGACGGAAGGACATTGAAATGGGAGTTGCAAATTCGCTGATAAAGTTAATGGGTGCTAAAAATGCAACCGGCTGAGTGAATCCTTTAAGATAGTTCACAGGTCCGCATTTCAATTTGTAGTAGGTTATAATAAAGAAAACAAGAATTGCCCAACCGCCGACAATGTTAATATCTGATGTTGGCGGAAAAAGTCCGAAAAGTGACAATAGGCTCGAACAGGCAGAAAGAAGAAGTATGGCAAGAATGAAAGGGGAATAGCCTTTGAAATATTCTCCCATATTTTCAAGCACCATACCGTCTATTTTTTCAACGGCAAGCTCTGCAATATGTTGCCTTTTAAGGTCTGCCTTTTCGCTTATGCCGTGAGTAATAAAACGGCAGAAGAAAAATAGTGTAATAAGCACCAAAGCAGAGTTAATCTGAGATTCCGTAACGGGAAAATCCTGCAAGGGCATTGGAATGGTGAAGAAAATTCTTGCACCCGTTATGGTGATTTCCGTTGAGGGGGGTTCTGTTAAAACCTGGAGAACTATACCGCAGACAATGGGAAGAATCATCATAACAATGTAGAATATATCTACTATTTTGAATTTAAGTTTTGAAGTTTGCAAACGCATCACCTCTTTATACCTTGAATAAAATTATTTCTTTTTCATAAAAACGGGTCTTAATGCTACTGCAATTCTCGGGAAAAGCAGAGGTATAAGCACCGCAATTGTATTAAAAACAGGAACAAGATAACCTATAAGTGCAATTACAAAAATAAGGAGAAGTCGCAAGGATTGGGAAAGCTTCATTAAGCTCTTTGCATCCTTTTCTTCTTTTCCCAGAGAGGACTGAACGGAAAGACCCATAAGAAAGAAATTTCCCACAGCGGCAACAAAGCCTAAAAGGTTGCCTAAAAGCACGGTGTAATCCCATTTGCCGATAATTAAAAATACAGATTGCAAGGCTAAACTGAATATAAAAACCATTGCACCGATATAACCTGTTTCTTTTAAAACCGTTGGGTCGATTTTTTTCACGGAATACACCTCCGAAAAATTTTTATTACTAATCTTTATTATACCACTATATAAGTATTAAGACAATAAAATTATAAGAAAATTTCGCAAAAACAAAAGAAAAGCACCTCTAAAAGATGCTTTTCAAAATCATTTTAAAATGGGTATATTAT
Source organism: Acutalibacteraceae bacterium (assembly GCA_045542535.1). Lineage (GTDB taxonomy): Bacteria > Bacillota > Clostridia > Oscillospirales > Acutalibacteraceae > DTU089. Next base: position 61,769 of record JAZQLF010000016.1, read on the forward strand.
TTTTATCGAATTTTACTTCTTTTATTCTTGCATGACGGCAGGGGTCATATAAAACCTCGTTGCAAAAAGTTCCGCATTTTTCTTCTAAATGGGAAGAAGGTCTGGCGTGATAAATCAATAAAAGTTTCCCCTTTTCGTCAACAACAAAGCTGTTATGACCGGGGCCCACCTCACCGATTAAATCCTTTGTTTCGAGAACAGGGTGGGGGAGCTTTTTCCAGGAAGAAACGCTCATCAAATCTGCGTTTTTGTCTGCATAAAGCATACCCATACAGTATTCCTCTCCCGTTCCTGAGGCGGAAAAGAATATATAAATTTTATCGTCTGCTTTAAGAACTGACGGACCTTCGTTTACCGCGTGGCGCACCTTTTCCCATGTGTATTCGGGTTTTGTTAAAAGTATGGGTCTGGAAATCAGTTTCCAAGGTTCATCGGGGTTGATTTCTGCCATAAAAAGAGAAGAATCCCCATGCTTTTCTGCCCAGATAAGATAGTGTTTCCCATTATTTTCAAAGTAAGTCATATCAAGAGAAAAATCAGTAAAGGAAGTATTATCATCTGCAGAAGCTTGCATTTTACCTTTTTCTTCCCAGGAATCATTAATGGGGTCATTTCCCATGCACATTAAAACATAAGGGCGAATGTTCCAGACGTTATCAGAGTCGCCTGAGGCAAAGAAAATATACCATTTTCCACCGATAAAATGGATTTCGGGCGCCCAGATATGCTTTGCCATATTGCCGTTTTTATGCGCCTTCCAGATTGTGTGCTCAACCGCATCTTTAAGACCCAGGACAGTTTCGCTTTTTCGTAAAATTATTCTGTCATAACCGCTGTCAACATTATAAAATGCCGGGTACGATGCAGTAAAATAATAAAATCCGTCAGGACCTTTAACAATATACGGGTCGGCACGTTCTGTTATAAATGGATTGGGGTACATAAATACACCTCGAAGAATAAATTTATTTTATGGTTATTCTATCATTTTTGGGGAGGGGTTTCAATATGAAAAGCGGAGTACGAAATGAACTTAGCAAAAGATAAAGAAAGAACAAAGAAAATGGTGGGTGCTCAAAACAACCCACCGTTATACTTATACTGATATTTAAAAATAAAGACTATTCCTATCATAAAACCTATCAATAAAACTGCAGTTCCAAGAACTTCTACAAAATGAATTGCTGGAAATAAGAATGAAAAACTGCTGATGAAAGCGGGAATTCCCATTAACATAAAGGTTTTGCCCATCGCTTTACAGTAGCCCTCTTTGTCAACAACATTCTTGTAATGATAGGAATGAAAAATTGAAATGTGTCCCTTGCGAACAACAAATCCCGTTGCAGTCAAAAGAACAGAAACTGTTACGGCAACTATAAACTCACTCAAGTTGTCAAAGGACATATAATTTTTTATAAATAAAATGATATTGTCTGTGAGATACATAAAAGTCGGAATGGCGGGTGGAAGTAAAATTACAGACAGCAGAATTATGCAAAGTACAGTCTGGAATTTCTTTTTCTTTACTTCCTTTTCTTTGTTTTCAAAGGCAACTATAACATTTTTGTCGGCAATTTCGCTTATGTTTTCGCTTTCCACTTGTTTTCCTGCCAAAAGCTCGTTAACGCTCACCTCAAAAAACTCGCTTAATGAAACAAGAGAGTTGACATCGGGAAAACCTTTACCGGTTTCCCAACGCGAAATTGCTTTATCGGAAACATTCAATTTTTCTGCCAATTCTTTTTGAGTCAGTTTTTTTTCTTTTCTTAAATCAGAAATAAACTTACCACAATCTTTTGATGTCATTATATCACCGCCTTGCTTTAATTATAGATAAAAACAATTTAAATAGTCAACCTATGAATCGTAGAATGTGCTTGATTTTATAAAAACTAAAAAGTATAATTAAAAATATCATTATAAATGGGTGATAAAATGAAAGAAAATAAATTCGAAGAAATAATACAATATGCAAAAATATATTCCGACCCGCCCGAAAGAGAGCGGGAGGGATGCAGAGCAATAATTGTTAAAGATAATAAAGTTCTTTTGTCCTGGGAAGAGAGAAAGGATGTATATATGAGTCCCGGTGGCGGAGTTGAAGGTAGCGAAAGCCTTGAAGAATGTGTTATCAGAGAGCTACAGGAGGAAGCAGGCTACAAGGTTAAACCCATAAAGCCTTTTGTTAAGGTTAATGAATATTGCTATGAAACTCTTTGGGTGAATAATTATTTTATTTGCGAAATAGAGGGCGAGTGTGACAGGCATTTAACTGAAAGCGAAATTTATAACAGGGTTAAACCGGTCTGGATTGAAATTGAAAAAGCAATAGAAATTTTCGGAGAATACGATACCAAAACTGTTGACCACGCAAGTCTGTATCTTCGGGAATATACAGTTCTTAATAAAGTTCTTGAATATAAAAATCAAAAGCCGAATCTTTAAGGTTCGGCTTTTGATTTTTATATTATTTCGTTTAAATTATTCGTGGGGGGAAGACAACTGTTTTTTGTGCAAATATAGTAGGTTGTTTTTCCGTCCTTGAGAGTGTATTCATCAGTGGGTTGGGGTAATACTTTTGTAATCGCTTCTTCGGGCAAGGAAAAAAGTAAATCGTTGATATCGGTATTTTTATCAAGAGCAATCGTTATTTTCAAAGGCGGCTCGTTGTATTCTAAAAGTGCGGTTAAAAACATCCCATACCCAATAGGATAGTGAGCTGCTTCTCCCGCAAGGAAATCCAGCTGTGCTTCTGTCGGTTTTATATATTTGTCATCGGACGTTAAAAGGGATAGTCTGACAAAGTTAAAAGCCATCAAAGAATTACCACTGGGAATCGCACCGTCATAAGTTTCTTTGGGGCGCAAAATCAATTCTTCGCTACTATTTGAATATAAATAAAATCCACCGGAATTATCACTGAAATCCGAAATAACTTTATCGCAAAGAGTTTTTGCTCTTTCTGTATATTTATTGTCAAAGGTTACTTTATAAAGAGCGAGTTGGGCGAAAATATATGATGCATAATCGTCCAAAAAGCCCGTAACACTCCGTTTTTTCTCTCTGAAGCTGACATACAGAGTGTTATTTTCGTACATATATTTCTGTATGAATTCATCGGCTTTTTTTGCAGCAACCAGATAAAGTTCATTTTTGCTGACAAGATATAATTCACACATTGCCGCAATCATAAGTGAGTTCCAAGATGTGAGAACTTTATCATCCAAATGAAGTGCAACTCGCTTTTTTCGATAATCCTTTATCTGCGAAAATAATCTATCAAAATCTTTGTTTTCAATATCACTTTTAAGAAGATTGGGAATATTTTTACCTTCGAAATTTCCTTTTTCGGTTATGTCGAAATGTTTATTAAAGGCTTCGCCGTCAGCTTTTCCGAGCATATTTATAACTTCGTCGGGAGTGAAAAGATAAAACTTGCCCTCTTCGCCCTCGCTGTCTGCGTCTTGTGCACTGAAAAAACCACCTTCTGAGGAAGTCATTTCCCGAAGAATATAGTCTGCAGTTTTTTCTGCAATTTCAAGATATAAAGCTTTATTTGTGACAGAATACGCTTTGCAGTAAGCCAGTATTAAAAGGGCGTTGTCATATAGCATTTTTTCAAAATGGGGAACAAGCCATTTTTTATCGGTGGAGTAGCGGCAAAAGCCGAAGCCAATATGGTCAAACATACCGCCTCGGTACATTCCTATGAGAGTATGCTCTGCCATTTTAAGACATTCTTCTTTTTTGTAACGTTGGTAGTAGGAAAGAAGAAATAAAAGGTTATGAGGGGTAGGAAACTTGGGTGCTCTTCCAAAACCCCCGTATTGCTCATCGAAAATACGCTCATATATATCAATAGCAGAATGTGCTAAATCTAAATCAGCAGTTTCGGTTGTGGAGTTAGTTGTATTGAGATGTTTTATAATTTTTTCCGACTGTTCCAATAAAGCGGAGCGGTCGGTTTCCCATTTTTCATTTATAGCCAGAAGAAGTTCACGAAGACCTATCATACCGCCACGGGTGTTTTTTGGAAAATAAGTTCCTGCGAAAAAAGGCTTTTGGTCAGGGGTCATAAAAATGCTTGTGGGCCAACCGCCGCTTCCCGTAAAAGCCTGACATACAGACATATAAACGTTATCTATGTCGGGTCTCTCTTCCTTGTCAACTTTTATTGAAATGAAATAACGGTTTAAAATATTGGCAATTTCTTCATCTTCAAAGCTTTCGTGGGCTAAAACGTGGCACCAATGACAAGAGCTGTAGCCAATGCTTAAAAATATAGGTTTATCTTCCTCTTTTGCTTTGTCAAAAGCCTCTTTACACCAAGGAAACCAGTCAACAGGGTTGTCTTTGTGTTGCAAAAGATAAGGGCTACTTTCATTTTTTAAACGGTTGCTCAAATAATCACCTCGTTATAGCATTTGGAAAATTAGAAAATTTATGCAATAGCAAAAAGGAATACTTGTTGTTTAAAGAAAAATAATAATATTGATTTTTGGAGGTGCAAAAATGGAATATAACGAATTACCTTTAGGTTTTGCTATGGCTCTTGCTCAAAATCCCAAAGCGATGCAAAAATTTTCAAACCTCAGCGAAGCTCAAAAACGTCAAATTATAGAGGGAACGCATAATATGCATTCAAAAGACGAAATGCAGCAGTACGTGAATAGTTTGGTATAAAAGAAATCACTCGGCGGATGTAATCTACCGAGTGATTTTTATTCATGGGTTTACAAGGGTTAAATATCATTCTGTAAATAGTGTAACAGGGCCATACAATCCACCTGATACAAAGTCTTTTGCGAAATCCAACTCCGCCTCAAAATAGGGCGATAATTCTTCTGTTTTCCACTTGTCAAAGTAATCGGTGTTAACATACCAGTTAGCGGATGTATTAGTCACAACTATTTTCAGTTTGTTCTCTTTATCAAGTACATCTGCAGGTATTGCTAATCTGTATGGTGGCATCAAAGATGCTCCTAAGAGCTTCCCATTGAGATATACTTGGGCGGTGAAACGAACGTCTCCCAGGTCAAGCGCTCCTTCTTTTCCCACCTTTTCGGCGGGGAGTGTAAATGATGTTTCATAAACACCGCTTCCCGAGTAAGCGCTACCAATCAAACCTGACCAATCACCAAGGCTAACGGGAATTGCTTTGTCAGAATGTTTTATATTTTGGAAGCCGCTTTCGTCACAGGAAAGTTCAAGTTCTTTGCGGAACAGGAACTCATTTGTAATGTGGAATTTATTGCTAAATTTCTTTTTTGTTTCTGCATCCAGAACTTCATCTGTAAGCAATATTACAGCTGTTTCACCTATGGCAAGAGAAAGCTTAAGAATGTTGTTTTCAGTTTCAAGGCGCTGTAATGCACCATTTTCTAAATCAAGGAGATAGCCCTTTGAGATAGGCAGATGAATCTGATAATCTCCATTTTCACCTGCTTCTCGGAACAGACAGAAAATTTGCGCATTTTTCGTCTTTCTGTGCATTGCACGTAAGCCTGTACCCTCAACTTTAATTACCGGAGGGAGATCTGAAAGACAGTGTGAAACTCTGCCGCCACCTTTGATAAACTGATCCAGCACCTTTTGGGTATCTTTAGGAATAAAGGCATTTTCAGGAATGATGATGTTTTTATACGATGCATTTCCGATGCATATAAAGCCATCTTCAATTCCTTCTGAAGCTTTCAAAACATCATCGTCAACAATATCAAAATCCACCATCATATCTTCAAGGGTTCTGCCGAGAGAGTCGAACTCTTTTGCTATTACCTCTGCTTTCAAACCGCCATGAAAATCGTGAACAGGATAATAAAGTCCCGTTTCGCAGACGCGTTCCCCGAGAGCAGAGATATATGACAACCGTTCCATATAACGATTGAACTGAGAAAGGTCACCATAATACACCTGATTTTCCGTAAAAACAGGCAATTCCTGTGCAAGAAGCGCACCCTTGCGTCCAAGAGGAAAATTAAACAGATTGAAGATGTTTATTCCGCGTACAGCCTGGTAGCCTACGGTATAGCGCATTATATCGTAAGTCAGTCCGGGTCCGGCTACTCCAAAGATTTCGCTCATTGCAAGCTTTGTGCCGTTCTGTGCGGCAGCAGATGAAGCATATCGGGGGAAATATCCGTTATAAGCGGTTAAGTCGTCCTTGTTTGTTGTTCTGTTTTCCGGGTAGAGTTGCCTCCAGATAACATCAACTCCCGGGATATCAAAACACCTGAGAGCGCGCATCAGGTTGAAGTTCCCACCCCCATTAATACAACCAAGAGGTTCGTGATCCTTATCCATGTGTCCGGTAAAAGCCATACCATGCTCATTAGCCCAATTTTTGCAGGGGAGAAGAAAATTATCACAGAACATCTGACTGCACAAATCATACCAACGGTGCAATATATGAATATTCTCTTCTGTTACGGCTACCCTTTCTGCAAGCAATGGCAGATGGGGTAAAATTGACTCACCATACATAGCTTCATATTTTTCCGCTAACTCTTTATTGAATGCTCCTGCAGGTGCTTTTGGCTCATCTGTAAATACGGTGGTAACGTTTTCATGGAGCACATATTTTTCGTGAGTGATATTTATAAAGTAATCCGTTGCATCTTTATTCAGTAAATCGGGGTAATTCCCGCTAATTTCTTTTTCTATAAAATACTCCGTTACAACAGTATCTTCAGTAAATATGTAACCCTCTTCAATGATTTCGTTGTCACTCAAAAAAGCCGCAAGAATATCAGGTGTTGTTTTATTATACACATCTCCTGCAGAAAAAGAGTGTTCTGAAAACTCTAAAGTCTGTCGCGCATATTCCGGATGATCTTTCAGAACTTTTCCGCATGCACCACCGGACGGCCAACCACCTTCATCATAAATCCAACACTGCATACCAAGAGCTTTCCCTTTTTGGGTGGCATAATCACAAAGCTCAAAGTATTCTGGCGAGAGATAGTCAGGGGTAAGGTTAGTTGGCATACTGTCAGGGCGGAATTCCTTCGGTTCAGGAAGAATGTAGAATGCTCTTATGCCGAGCTTGAGCATTTCAGCAAGCTGAAGGTCTATAATTTCGCGAGTGCAGATATCATTCCATACCCAGATATATACAGGAGCACAAGAAACATCAGGCGTGATGAACCTATTTATTTCAAATTTATCATTATTTTTCATATTGGAACTTCCTTGAAATTTCAGACATTTCTATCGTATCTACCTTGCTTTTTCAAGCGATTTATAAAGAACTTCAAAGCTACAACCATTATTACATAGAGTACAGCAAGCAAAACAGGATATACCTTTATGCCAAACACTCCGCTTATAAGACTGACCATGGGAGGAGCCAGCATAACACCGATGTAAGCAAACGCTATCTGTGAACCCATAATGGATTGTGATACTTCTTTGCCGAAGTTGTGTGGTGTCAGGTGTATCATGTTGGGGTAGATAGATCCATTACCCAAGCCCACAAAGAACAAACCGACTACAGTAACTGCACCGGGCAGGGGAAGAAGCATAATTGCAATGGCAGGAGCAAGAATAGCAGCCCCAATACCGATACGTTTCCATGTGTTGATTTTATCAGAAAGCAAACCGGAAACAAAACGTCCGATGGACATTCCTGCATAATATATAGTCAGGGCAAGTGCGCCATGTTCTGTCTCGAATCCTTTTTCTGCTACAAGATATGTACTTCCCCAGACTCCGCAGGCATATTCAATAGCGTTTGTGGCAAGCATAATAAGCCATACCTGTCGCACTTCAGCCTTTTTTGCCATCTGCAAAAGAGTGAGGTTCACACCCTTTTCCTCTTCTGCTTGTTCAGCAGAGGCAGTCTTCTTCCACAGAGGAAGAGACACAATCAAGAGCAATGTAATAACTGTCTGCACATAAAAAGCATAGCGGTAACCGCCTCGCCAACCTACATCACTCAGCGCCTGTGACATAAGGTAAGGACTGAGAGTTACTCCCACACCATAAAAACAATGCAAGAAATTCATATGACTTGCTTTACAATGAAGAGCTACATAATTATTAAGTCCGGAATCAATGGCACCGGCACCAAGTCCAAGGAAAATAGCCAATGGTATCATAAACCAAAAAGACGGCGCTACAGAAAATCCGAACAAAGCCGCCGCAGTTAAAGCTGTACTGAAAGCCGTAACTTTTGCCGTTCCCAATTTATTGAGAATTCTCGCACTGAACATGCTTGATAACACGGTGCAACCGGAAATCAGGAAGGTGATAACACTTACCGCTTCAACAGGGATGTCCAATTCTGTATGAATAGCAGGCCAGGCAGAGCCAATGAGAGAATCAGGGACTCCAAGACCTATAAATGCAATATATATAACAACCAATAAAAAAGCCATAAAACCTCCGGAAACCGAATCAAAAATATTTGCTACAATTATATAGTAAAAATAAAAATATATCAATCTCATAAAGATAAAAAAACAGAAACCCGAAAAATCGGATTTCTGTTATTTGGTGCGGGAAAAGGGACTTGAACCCTCAAGAACTTACGTTCATATGAACCTGAATCATACGCGTCTGCCAGTTTCGCCATCCCCGCATATTTAGAAGTAAGAAGTAAGAGTGAAAAGTGAAGAAGTAAAATATATATACTTCACATTTTCACGCGAGATGTATTTTACCACAGATATTTTTTAGTGTCAATAAAGAAACGGCTTTTGTTACGAGCAAGAAAGTACAATACCGTTAGTTTTGTTTACGGTTTGTTCACAAACTTTGATGTAAAAGCGACATTTAATTCAACAAGTGTTTAATGTTTCGGAAAATGGGAGTTTTTTTACAAAATTGCTTGACTTTGTCGGAAAAAACCTATATCATAACGATTATAGTTAGTCGAAACAGTGTAATTTTTGAATTTTATACAGGTTCATATATTATCGTTTTTACATAAATATTGTTCTCTCAAAGAGGACAGAAAGAGGTCCCGATGGGTACAAAATGTGATTATTTTTCAAAAATGAAAGCCATATCTTTGATAGATTTACCTGTTGAAGAAAAAACCTGGCTTCAGCATTACGGCAATATGCATGAGCATATGTGCTACCGTGAGGGTTCAATTTATGAGCTTCTCAAGGAAATGGTGGATAAACAGCCTGATGCACCTGCACTTGAATTCTTTGACACAGTTTATAGCTTTGAAGCAATGGATGAAAATATCAATATTGTTGCCAATGCTCTTATAAAAATGGGTGTTGTTGAGGACGAAAGCGTAACAATTTGTATGCCCAATATGCCTGAGGCAATTTTCCTTATTTATGCTATTAATAAAATTGGTGCGGTTGCAAATGTTATTCATCCTTTAAGTGATGTAAATGAAATCAGAAATGCAGTTTCACTTACAAATTCAAGCCTTATTTTCACAACAGATGTTTCCTATAAAACTGTTCAAGATGCTTGTGTTGACAAGGTTGTTGTTTGTGAAGTAAGTATGAGTATGCCTCCTGTTCTCAAAACACTTTATAATATTAAGAGCAGAAAGAATATGAAATACAGCTCCGATACAATTACCTGGAAAAAATTTGTTTCGGGAATGGGTACAATTGCTCCTTCCGTTAAGAGAAACAGAGATGATGCAGCAGTTCTCATTTACAGTGGCGGTACAACAGGTAAGTCTAAAGGTATTGTTCTTTCAAACCTTTGCTTTAATGCACTTGCAATTCAGTGTATTGATGTTTGCCCTGAGGCAAGACCCGGTGCGTCAATGATGTCCGCTCTTCCAATTTTCCATGGTTTTGGTCTTTGCGTTGCGGTTCATGCGCCTCTTTGTCTGGGTATGAAATGTATTCTTATTCCCAAAATTGATATTAAGAAGCTTAACGAAACAATTAAAAAGAAAAAACCCACTATTGTTCCCGCAGTTCCTACAATGCTCAAGGCTATTACCAATAACAAAAATCTTGGTCCCGACAGCTTCAAGAGTGTTAAGGTTATTCTCAGCGGCGGTGACTATTTAAGTGATGATTTAAGAGCAAAGGTTATTGATTATTTCCGTTCCTGCGGTTCAAAGGCTCACATAAGAATCGGTTACGGTCTTTCAGAAGCAACCGCTTTCTTTACTGCAACTGCATATGGCGCAGAAGATATTGATAATATTGGTATTCCTAATCCGGATACATATATCAGAGTTTGCGACCCTGTTACAAATGAAAAGCTTCCCGATGGGGAAATCGGTGAAATCTGCGTTAACGGCCCCACAGTTATGCTTGGTTATGTTAACGATAAGGAAGAAACAGATAACGCTATAAGAACTCACGCAGACGGCACACAGTGGCTCCATACAGGTGACCTTGGTTATCTTGAAAATGGTATTCTTCATTTCACATCCCGTCTTAAGAGAATGATTATCTCTAACGGCTATAACATTTACCCCACAGAGCTTGAAAACATTCTCAATAAATGTAAATATGTTGCATCAAGCGTTGTTGTTGGTATTAAAGATAAGGTTCGCGAGGAAGCACCCAAAGCGGTTATCGTTCTTAAAAATGGTGTTCAGCGTACTGCAGAAATCGAAAAGGAAATCAAGGATTTCTGCAAAAAGAATATTGCAAAAAATGCACAGTTCAAGGAAATTGAATTTACAGATGCATTACCCACAACAAAAATCGGTAAAGTAAATTACCGTATGTTTGAAAAGAAAAAAGATAAAGAAAATTCGGAAGCAGTTGAAGAAAAAGAAACTGTTACAACTGAAAAAGAATAAGATCAGAGAAACCCCTCGATGAGAAAAACTCATCGAGGGGTTGTGTTTTATTTGTATGTGATTGTTTGAGTTTGGTAACCGCCTTTGTTGTTTTCATCGTGGTCCAAAGCAACAACTCGGTAAGAATAGTCTTTTCCTTTTTTTACATTGGTGTCAATGTATTCAAAGTGGGGAGTATATTCATCGTCAGAGGTGATTGTTGCAATAACAGACCATTTACTTTCGCCTTCGGCTTTTCTGTAAATTTTATATTGGTCAATACGCGCCATATTTCCCCAACCTAAACTAACGCCTTTTTTGGTTGATTCCATATAGAAAGGAACAGGGGCGATATATCTTAAATTGTCACCTTTTTTATCAAGCGCACTTGTAACATTGTCGTTGTAGGCTCTAACAGTATATTTATAAACCAAACCATACCTCAATTTGTCATTCTTATAAGATGTTTTGGATGGGTCGGTTATTGTTTTTAAAAGTGTCCAAGATGAATCATCGTCAACTTTTACATAAATTTTATAGCCGTCTGCGCCTGGGGTTTTATTCCAAGTGATTTTTTGACCGTAACCGGTGTTAGTTATAGAGGTTACGGAAGGTGTTTTAAGGAAAGGACATTTAACGGTTTTATAACTGCTTACAGTCTTTCCGTTAATTGCTTTTACGCGGTAGGAATATGTTTTGTTATTCTTAACAGAAGAGTCTTTATAGGAAAGCTTTTCTGTTGTGGTGAGCTTTGTCCATTTGGATTCACCATCTGCTTTTCTGTAAACAGCGTATTCTTTTGCACCTACAACTTTGTCCCAGGAAATGTTGATAGAACTTGTATATATCTTTGCTTGAGCTTTAGGCGCAGCAAGATATTTTAATTTAAGACCTGTTTTGTTGTATGCGCTGTTAGTTTTGCTCTTATATGCCTTTACGGTGTAAGTATAGGTTGTGCCGGATTTTGCGGTTTTGTCGGTGTAGGAGAAAGTCTTGTTATTAGTTGTTGTACCGATAAGCTTGAAGCTTCCGCTACCGGATTTTCTATAAATCTTGTAGCCTTCTGCACCGGTTACTTTTTCCCAGGTTACTTTAACACCCGAAGCAGAGTTTTTAACAGAGGAAAGCTTGGGAGCGGAGAGGAAATATTTGCTTACTACATTGTAGCCGCTCATAACATCGCCCTTTGCGGCTCTTACTCTATAGTAATATTTTTTACCGCTTTTTGCGGTTTTGTCGGTAAATGATGTACCTTTTACTGTGTCCAGACGAGTCCATTTTGATGAACCTTCTGTCTGGCGGTAAATTCTGTATTTTGTTGCACCTGCAACCTTTGCCCAATTTAATTTAACACCGCTTGAAACGGTTTTAATTGTTGCATCGGGAGCATCAATAAATGTGTGGGTAACGCCAGTTTGGTTAGGAGTACCCCAACCTACGAAGTTATAGCCCTTTACTGTGTATATATATTCTTTGCCGCTCTTTGCAGTTTTGTCTATGAAAGATGTTTGAGAAGCAGCTACTGTATCAAGAACTTTCCAATTTCCGTTGGGAACTTTTCTGTAAATTCGGTATTTTTCTGCAACAGGATCTGCATTCCAGGTGATTTTAACACCTTGGTTAGTATTGGTTGCTTTGATATTCTTAATTTTTTCGGGCTCGATAATCGCACCGCCGTTGTTGATAACCAAATCTGAAGAAACATAGCTGTCCGCAAGTTCTTTTTCGCCGATTTTCAGTGGAGTAAGACCGTCTAATGTTGACTTTGAGATATCTTCAATAGCAACATAGCCGTATGTGGGGTGGTTAATAAAATTATATACATAGGTTTCTGTTTCGGATGTTCCGTCATTATATTCATAAGTATATTGCCAGAAGCCGTATTTTGTTCCGTTTTCATCAACACAAAGGTCAAAGGGCTCTTTTTCTTCGGGATAGAAAACACTCTTATAGGCAGAGGATGTTTCATCCTCTGAATAATAAACGTATCCTATGTAATAGCCTCTTGCTTTGTCATAAATTGCATCAAATTCTGTAAGGATTGTGAAATCATCAATGGCAACAGGCTCACCATTTGCATATTTAGTTGCAGTATAGCAGCCGAGAATTTCATCATAAGCAACGGAATAAACGATGTATTTTCCGGAGTAATCGTAGATTTCCGGGTCAAAATATTCGTCTGCAATATAATAAGCACCGTCTTTTTCTAATCCAACCTCGTAATAACCGATGTCGTTCATTTCCAAATCATAAGCATCCAATTGTTCTAAAATATCAAGAGTATATCTTTCGAACTTAGGTTCATCCGCAACTACTTCTCCGCCAAGCTTAATAATCTCTGCAGAATCCAGTACGGTTGAAGAATAAACAGTAATAGAGGGTTGGTTAATTTCAGGGTCGGAATATACTTTGAGTTTTGCAGAATCTTCAACGTGGAAAACGGAAGCAGTTTCACCTGCATCAATACAGATTCCGCTCATTTCGTTAAGTCGGTTTACAACAAGCTCACCGTCACCTGTGATGGTGATTGAAGCACCTCTTTTGGAAGCAGATGATACAATAGTAGCCAGTTCATTATAACCTTTAAGGTTGATTTTGAAATCATCGCCCATTTCTGTAACGTAAAGTGCAACAGTATTTAAATTTACGTTATTTAAAGTGAGGGTGTTGGTTTCAAGGTCATAGGATGCACCTTTGAAAGCTTTGGGAAGAACATATCCTTCTTCGTAGGGATAAAGCATACCAATGGCATCCATAGGATCATCATAGTCAGCTAAATCAGCAAGGATATCCATAAACATGATGGTTGAAAATTCATCTAAATTGACATCCTCGTTATCGGGGTCATAAGGGTACGGTCCGTTTTCTGCAAATACTGTTATGGGAGCCATAACGGAGAAAACGAAAAGCACCGCTAAAAGCAGACTTAAAAACTTTTTCATATTTTCCACTCCTTTTTATTTTTGTGGTTCAGTTTCACATTATCACATTTCGGGGTCTAAAACAATAGAAATTAGTCGTTTGTAATAATTTAGGGCGATTTTGTAACCTTGGAGTTCAAATGACATTTTATTGTGATAAAGGTTAACCTGTGACACTGAATAGAGTTACTATTCACTAATAAGTGTCATAAAATACAAAAATTGACAAAAAAAGAAACAGTCTTTTTCAGACTGTTTCTTAAAATTTATTTTTCGATTTTTATAGTTTTGATTTCCCAAGGTTTGAACGAAATTTTTCCGTTTGTAACCGGGGAGGTTTCTTTACCGAGTAAATCTGTTTCGAAAGTTGTTTTTCCTAAACTCATATTTAATTCTATTACATCGTCTGTATCGGAGAAATTACAGAAACGTGCCAGAATATGATTTTCTTCAGGGTAAAGAGCTGTAAGAATAACATTCTCGTTTTCTGCTTTGAAAGTAGCATAAGAAAATTCTTTTAATTCTCCGTTGCCCTGGGGAAGAAGAGCCACAGAGGGAGAATAAGCATAAGAAAGGGCTTTCTTATGAAGTTCTGCTTCGGAAAGGTCACTTTCAAAGGGTAAAATTGAGAATTCGTCTTCAAAAACACCCTCGAGAATTCTTGTTCCGCATAAATATTCGTTGGAATACAAAAGAGGAATATGAATTCTGTTTCCTGTAACAGCTGCACCCATACAACCTTTATTGAAAACCCCAAGACCATTTTCCTTGTCTTTAAGAGATACCCAATAAATACCGTGATAATAGGTTGTTGAATTGAAGGATTCTTCGGGTGTTGCATCAACATCAAGAATAATTCGGTCATCGGGGTACCAATATTCCTCTGTCTTACGCAAAGCACCGTTCCATTCGGAAATTGAATAGGGCAAATCGCGGAACATCTTTCTGTCTTTTGAAAGGCAGGGATTCATAACGAAGCAGATTTTGTCTTCGTGGTGGTGACCGTTTACTGTAAGGGTTGCAGGTTTACCGTGGGTAATATCTGTGCGGCCAACACGCTCTCCGTGCATTTCAAATTTTGTTTTGCAGTCAATTCTCTTTTCTGTTCCGTTAAATTTCATTTGGAATTCATAGGGAACAGAGCCCATTTTGCCTTTTTGGGTTGCAACTGCACCGAAATCAGAAACTTTTACATCCCAAGAGCCTTTTGAACCGTAGTCGATATCTTCAACAAAACCTCTTAAAAGCTCACCATTGCCATTGTCGCAAAGGATTTTTCCGGTTTTAACATCTTTGATATATGCGATGCCGCTTTCTGTCAGTTTAATACTGAAATTGGGGGTTGTGAGAATACCGTCATTTTCTGACCAGGAGAAAAGAGCCTTTGCTGTTGATTTTTTCTGAGTGAGAGCAAAGCTTTTTGCAGTAAAGGGTGCTAATTGAATACGGGCACGAAGGATTTTTCCTTTTTCGGTATTAACAATTTCGCTTTCGATTTCCTTATCACCGTCGAAAACAGAGAAATCTTTTTCTGCGTTGATTTCAATCCACTCATCAATAGGGAAAGAATGGTTGTTTATAACAAGTAAGCTTTCACCGTCTTTGTGAGCAAATTTTGAAGCAATAAACTTCAAAGACTCTTCTTTAACAGATTTTGAAGCTTCAAGAGATGTGGGAATAAATCTTCTTGAAAGGTCAAGAAGACCGCAAATTGTAACGTCATGATGCTCTGCGGCGAGAATGTATTTCCAAGCATACTCGGATTTTTCCTGTAATGATTTACCGCCCAACATAACTGAAAGAGCATTGAGCTTTTCGCCTTGAACAGCTTCTACCTCGCCTTCACGGCAACCGTTGAAAATTTCGTTTCCGCAATAGCCCCAAGGCATCTGCACGTGGAAATCATTGTCTGTTGTGGGCATTTCTTCTTTTGCTTCACCGTAAATCTCGGGAAGCTCTTCAAGAAGAACATATTGATAATTTTCTTTACTTTGAGTATGTTCAATAACAGATTCAACAGGTTGAGTCAAATCGTCATATCTTGAAGCTAAAAGAGGCTCGTATTTCTCGAACATTTCTTCAAAATCTTCAAGTGAATAAAGGTCAGAATCAACGGGCCAACGGGAAAGAATCCAGTTATCAACAGTTGTGCAGTTGAAACCGCGACCTTGCTTTTCGTATGTAGGAACTGCAGGAATTGAAGTACCGTCTTTACCAATCCATTTGCCCCAAGCACAGTCAAAGGTTCTGGGGTAACCGTAACCCATAACATGAGAACGCAAGATAGCAGCATCATAACCGCATTGAGAAATTAATTGGGGTGTCTGGTTGTGAAGCGCGAATTCAGAAATTGCATAAACCGATGGGGTTTTGCCGTAATAATCTAAATTTGTTCTTACTGCGTAAAGAAGCTGACGAGCATTTGACTCTTCAGAAATAGTCAGAGCAAGAGGCTGACCATAGGTAGTTGCACCTAAACCAACTCGGTCAGGGTATTTTTCCAGAAGCTTTCCTATAAGCTCAACAACTTCAGGGTCTTCCTTTGAAAACTCATCAAAAGTGAAGGATTCATAATCAAGACCGATTTTTAATGTTGGGTATTTCTCCAACCACTCAAAAAGCTTTTTAAGACGGGGTTTTACTTCGTCTTTCCAAAGTACATAACCGCCGTGCTCATAAGTAAGTATGTATAATTTTTTATCACTCATAAATAACACCTGCCTATAGGTTGAGTATATATTTTCAGGTATTTATTGTCAATAAAAATTGTTAACTCTATGTAAAATAAATAGGAATTATTTTTTGTGGTTTTCAAAATGATATTGCTATTGTTCCCGATTTGGAATATAATGAAAGCAACAAAATGTGAGGTGATAAGATGCTTGCATATATGACCGCTGGTGAAGCAGCTGAAAAATGGAATATTTCTCACAGACGTGTTATTACGCTCTGTCAGGAAAACAGAGTTCCCGATGCAGCCATGTTAGGTAAGATGTGGCTAATACCTAAAAATGCTACAAAGCCGGTTGATGGCAGAACAATCAGATATGATAAGAAAAATCCAACTAAACCATTTATAAAATGGGCGGGCGGTAAAGGACAGCTTCTCCCCACTATAAGAAAGTTCTATCCTAGCGGTATGGGAACAACAATAAAAAAATATGTTGAACCTATGGTTGGTGCAGGCGCAGTATTATTTGACATTCTCAACACCTACCAGATGGATGAGGTTTATATATGCGATACTAATATTCAGTTGATGAATGTATATAAAGTTATTCGCGATGATATAGATAAACTTATTGAGTTATTGGCTAAATTTGAAAACGAGCATTTAACCAAGAATGATGAAGAACGAAAAAAATATTATTATCAACAAAGAGAAAAGTATAATTTAGAAATTCAAAAATCAGATTCTGAGAATTCTTTGTTAAGAGCTGCGTTGTTTATATACCTTAACAAAACTTGCTTTAACGGATTATACAGAGTGAACCGAAAAGGAGCTTTCAATGTGCCTATGGGTTCATATAAAAATCCAACAGTATGTGATATAGACAACTTAAGAAGAGCATCGGAACTTTTACAAAATGTGACTATATTAACGGGCGACTATTCTTGTGTATCAGACAAGGTTGATGATAAAACATTTGTGTACTTTGACCCACCATACAGACCATTAACTAAAACTGCAGAATTCACCTCATATAACGCAGATGACTTTAATGATGAACATCAAATTAAATTAGCCGAATTCATTAAATCAATAAACGAAGCTAAAGTAATGGCAAGTAACTCTGACCCAAAGAACGTTGATGAAAATGACAACTTCTTTGATGACTTGTATTTAGGATTGAATATAAATCGAGTTTCTGCAAACAGAGCAATCAACAGTAATGGTAAAAACAGAGGAAAAATAAACGAACTGTTGATAACAAACTATTAAGGAGAAATTTTTATGTCAAGAGATTTTAATACATGGCTTTCAGGATTTCGTGATAGTATCGCTGATTATGGCTATTACATAGATTTTGAAAAAGTGCACAGAAATGTAGATTCTATAAAAGTTGAACTTAATATTTTAAATACTCTTATTGGTTCAAAAAACATAGAAAAAGATTTTGAAAAAATAGTTTATGATTATCCTAATGTTTTAAGATGCATCCCCTTGCTTTTAGCAGTTAGGGCGAATGAAATTTCTGCTATGGATACAGATGGTTCATTTACATATAACTTTTTCAGACAGAACTTATCAATAGAACATTATATAATTTTCATGAGAAAAACAGGTTTGTTTGATTTGATTGAGAATCATATAATCAGCAATCTTGTTGATTATGCAACAGGAGTTGAAACTGGTCTTGATTCAAATGGTAGAAAAAACCGTGGCGGACACTTAATGGAAGATTTAGTTGAAGGCTATATTGAAAGAGCGGGTTTTATAAAGGGTGTAAATTACTTCAAGGAGATGTACATTCATCAAATTTCAAAAAAGTGGAAAATTGATTTATCCGCAATTTCAAATCAAGGAAAGATGGAAAAGCGTTTCGATTTTGTAATAAAAACACCTGATATGATTTACGCTATTGAAACCAATTTCTACGGTAGCAGTGGTAGTAAATTGAATGAAACTGCTCGTAGTTATAAAACCCTTGCTATGGAAACTGATACTGTAGAAGGATTTACATTTGTTTGGTTTACTGATGGCAAAGGCTGGACAAGCGCTCGACACAACCTTGAAGAAACCTTCGATGTTTTGGAACACATTTACAATATCAAAGATTTAGAAGACGGTATAATCAACGAGGTTTTTAAATAATGGCTAAAAAGATTACCAAATGGGAACCTGAAAACTTTGAATTAGAAATGACTACTCATTGGTCTTTTCCTAATCGAGGTAACTGGGCTACTCACGATGCAAAATGGCGAGGAAACTGGTCGCCATATATTCCTCGCAACATAATACTCAGATACTCTCAGGAAAACGATTTAGTACTTGACCAATTTGCAGGTGGCGGCACTACTCTTGTTGAGGCAAAACTTCTTAACAGAAACATAGTTGGTGTTGATGTTAATGATGTAGCGTTAGAACGCTGCAAAGACAAAATTAACTTTGAACACGAAGGCGCTGACGGTAAGGTTTATATCCGTAAAGGTGATGCAAGAAATCTTGAATTTATACCTGACGGGAGTATAGATTTAATTTGTACTCATCCACCTTATGCAGATATAATCAAGTATAGTGAAGACATACCTGAAGACTTATCTTTACTGAAAGTCAAAGATTTTCTTGAAGAAATGAAAAAGGTTGCAAACGAGAGTTATCGAGTTCTTAAAGACGATAAATTCTGTGCAATCCTAATGGGAGATACTCGTCAAAAAGGTCATATGATACCAATGTCCTTTGATGTTATGCGTATCTTTGAGGATGCCGGTTTCAAGCTTAAAGAGCTTATAATCAAAGAACAACACAACTGCAAAGCAACAGGTTATTGGAAAACAAACAGTGTAAAATACAATTTCTTATTGATTGCACATGAGTATTTGTTTGTGTTTAGAAAGTGATTATATTAAAACAAAAAAAGTTAGTGGAGTCGAAACTCTACTAACTTTTTTGCTTTTAATTAGTTGTTATATAAGGGGTATTTATCGCAGATTCTTGCAACGTTTTCGATGATGTAATCTTTGCTGTTTTCGAAATCTGTTGCTGCAAGCTTGATGTATTCTGCAATGTCAACCATATCCTGAGCCTCAAAGCCTCTTGAGGTAACTGCTGCAGTACCGATACGAATACCGCTTGTTACGAAGGGTTTTTCGGGGTCATTGGGGATAGCGTTTTTGTTAACTGTAATGTGAACCTCGTCAAGACGGTGCTCAAGCTCTTTACCTGTAATGCCAAGGCTTCTTAAATCAAGAAGTAAAAGGTGATTGTCAGAACCGCCGGAAACGATGTCAACACCCTGAGCAATAAGTGCGTTTTCAAGAGCTTTACAGTTGGAAACAACTTTTTTGCCGTATTCCTTGAATTCGGGTTTAAGTGCCTCGCCGAAGCAAATTGCTTTAGCAGCGATAATGTGCATAAGAGGACCACCCTGAATACCGGGGAAAATAGCCTTGTTTACTTTCTTTGCAATTTCTTCATCGTTTGTGAGGATGATACCACCACGAGGACCGCGAAGAGTTTTGTGAGTTGTTGAGGTTACAACGTGAGCATAGGGCACGGGAGAGGGGTGCATATCGGAAGCAACAAGACCTGCAATATGAGCCATATCTACCATAAAGAGTGCGCCTACTGAATCTGCAATTTCGCGGATTCTTTTAAAGTCGATAATTCTTGAATAAGCAGAAGCACCTGCAACGATAAGCTTGGGGTTGCATTCTTTTGCTTTCTTTTCAAGAGCATCGTAATCAAGGAAGCCTTTCTCGTCAACTCCATAGCTCTGGAAATTGAAATATGAACCGCTGACATTTACGGGTGAACCGTGAGTAAGATGACCGCCGTCTGCAAGGCTCATACCGAGAACAGTGTCACCGGGCTGAAGAAGTGCAAAATATACCGCAAAGTTTGCCTGAGAGCCTGAATGGGGCTGAACGTTTGCATATTCGCAACCAAAAAGCTTTTTAAGTCTTTCTATTGCAAGGTCTTCGGCAATATCAACATATTCGCAACCGCCGTAATATCTGCGTGAAGGGTAACCTTCGGCATATTTATTAGTGAAAATGCTACCGCTTGCAGCCATAACTGCGGCAGATGTGTAGTTTTCACTTGCAATAAGCTCAATATTTCTGCTCTGGCGAACCTGCTCTTTTTCAAATGCTTCGAAAAGTTCGCTGTCGGCATTTTTAAGAAGCTCGAAATCTTTCTCAAGGTAACTGTTCATTGGGGAAATCCTCCTCAAACATATAATAAATAACTTGTTTATATAATAACCGAAAACAAGTTTTATTGCAACTAAAATAAATATTTAACAAGAAGTTCTGTGATATAGCCGAAAACCAAGCAAAAGTAAAATACTTTTTTGGAATTTTTTATATTGCCAAGTCACAAAATAGTGGTATAATTAAACTGATGTAGTTTGATTATATGAAATTAGTTGCAAACTATTGAGGTGATGTAATGAACACACAGGAATTAAAAAATAAAATCATTGAGGCAAAAAAAGCAACTGATACAGTTGTTCTCGCTCACACATATCAGGAACCCGATATTATTGATATTGCTGATATTACTGGTGATAGCTTCTTTTTAAGTAAAAAAGCCGCAGAAATTAAAGCAAAAAGAGTTGTAATGTGCGGTGTTCGCTTTATGGCAGAAAGCGTTAAAATTCTTTCTCCCGAAACCGAAACAATTCTCCCCGTTGCAACTGCAACCTGTCCTATGGCAGAGCAGATTGCGCCTGAAAGAGTAAGAAAATTTAAAGAAGAAAACCCTGATACTGAAGTGGTTGCTTATATTAACACTGCAGCTGCTTTAAAGGCAGAGTGTGATGTTTGTGTAACAAGCTCATCTGCAATAAAAATTGTCGAGAAATTAGATGCAGATGAAATTCTTTTCATTCCGGACCAGCATTTAGGTTCTTTTGTGGAGAAAAGTGTTCCCGAAAAGAAGTTTATTCTTTGGGACGGTTACTGTCCTGTTCACGCTCAGCTTACAAAAGAAGATGTTTTGAAATGTAAGGCGGAGCATCCTGATGCAGTTTTTGCAGTTCATCCCGAATCACCCAAAGAAGTTGTTGAGCTTGCAGATATGGTAGGGGCAACAAGTGAAATTATCAGCTATGCCAAATCACAAAAAGGAAAAGTGATTATCGGAACAGAGCGAGGCGTTGTGGATTACCTTGCTATTAACGAAGAAAATGGAGACAGATTTATTCAACTTGCTCCCGAAAAACTCTGTTGCGAGGATATGAAAAAAATCACTCTCGAGGATGTTTATAATGCAATAATCGGAGAGGGTGGCGAAAAGGTAGAATTAGACGAGGATTTAAGAAAAAAAGCGCTTAAAAGCATAAACAGAATGCTTGAATTGGGGTAAGAAAATGAATCTTTCCGAATTGAAAAAACATTATAGCGTTGTTATTGTGGGCAGTGGACTTGCGGGACTTTATGCGTCTCTCAATTTCCCTGCTGATGTTGACGTGCTTATGCTTTCCAAAAAGGAACGTCATCAGTCAAACAGTTCTTTAGCCCAGGGCGGTGTTGCCTGCGTGCTTGATTTGGAAAACGATAGCTACGACTTGCACATTGAAGATACTCTTATTGCAGGTGGCAGAGCCAATGACATTGATGCGGTAACTCAGCTTATTGAAGAGGGTCCGGGAGATGTTCTTAAAACTATCGATTACGGCGTTGAATATGACCGCGACGAAAATGGTGAGTTAATAAAAACTCTTGAAGGCGGACATTGCAGAAGAAGAATTCTTCACCATAAAGATACCTCGGGTAAAGAAATGGTGGACAAGTTAGTTCTTGCGGTTGAAAAGCTTCCCAATGTAACCCTTTCTGACGAAACAATGGTAACCTCAATGAGCCGAATTAAAAATGGTTTTAAGGTTGAAATAATGAGAGGGAACGAGTTCAAAACCATTTATGCAGACTTTGTTCTTTTAGCATCAGGCGGTATCGGACGAGTTTATAAATACACAACCAACCCGTCCGTTGCAACTGGTGACGGAATACGCCTTGCTTACGAAATGGGCGCAGCAATTAAAAATTTAAGTTATGTTCAGTTCCACCCAACTGCTTTTAACGGCGCTAACAGAGAGCAGTTTCTTATAAGCGAAGCCGTAAGGGGAGAGGGCGCATATCTTCTCAACTGCAACAAAGAGCGGTTTATGGACAGATATGACAGCCGTCTTCAGTTAGCCCCCAGAGATGTGGTTTCCCGTTCGGTTATTATGGAGTCAAGGCGACTTGGTAGTAATAATTTCTATCTTGATATTCGCTATAAAGGAGAAGAATATCTTAAAAAACGTTTCCCCGGTATTTATGCAGGATGCTTAAGTCAGGGTGTTGATATTTCAAAGGATTTAATTCCCGTTTTCCCTTGTCAGCATTATCTTATGGGCGGTATTGAGGTTGATTTGAATGCAAGAACAACCCTTCCGAGACTTTATGCTGCAGGTGAATGTGCTTGTACAGGTGTTCACGGTAAAAACCGTCTTGCAAGCAACTCTCTTTTAGAAGCACTTGTTTCCGGAAGAAACGCGGCGGAGGACATAACCCGTTGCATAAGAGCAGGCTTCTATAAATTAACCATACCCCAGGAAAACGAGCCTGACAGAACAGGTGCCCCT
>JAZQLF010000017.1:0-6457 GCA_045542535.1 Acutalibacteraceae bacterium
ACCGTCACACTTAAAGATGTTGTTTCTTATGGTAATATTACGGCAAACTGTATCATCGGATTTGAAATCTATCAGCGTACCGTTGCAGTCATAAACAGGGCCGTAAGATCCGTGACGTGACATATCAAGCTGAATCTGCTCATTAAAAAGAATATCGGTTTTGAATGTATATGAGGGACCGTCAAAAATACAGTTCTGAACTGTTGTGTTCTCTGTGCCGTTAATTTCGATACAATGCCAATGAGCACAATGACGGAATTTGCAGTTTTCGATGGTGATATTGCTGCAATGAACTGTGTTTACAAGGGTAATACATTCATCAAGATTTTTGTTACCGTCAAAGATACCGCCTGAAATCACAACATCGTGAGTACCTGTGTATTCGCCCCATTCCGGCTCGGAATAAGAAGCCAGCAAATATCTTGTTAAAGGCTCACTTTTATCACTTCTGAGAATAACTGCATCATCTGAAAACTTAAGATGCTGATATGAATAGAAAATCAAAGCACCTGAAATAAGATATGTACCATCGGGGAAATAGACAGTTCCGCCATCCTTCAATTCGTCAATGCAAGCCTGCAAGGCTTTAGTGTCATCGTGAATTCCGTCACCGAAAACATCTTTATTCTGCTTTATATTAATAAATTTCATATAATCGCCTCGGAACATATCGTTATTAGTTTTGCGAAATAACCGCAGCCTCTGCAGTAACCGCTGCATCCTGCAACTTGCATGCATCGCCTTCTGCTGCAGCATTTCCTTCTTCAGCTCTTTGTTTGAGAACTTCCATAATGTGAGCGTGCTTTTCGTCTGTGAAATCCCACATAAACAGATATGGCAGGGTCATCAGTACGTATCCCGCAAGGTCAAAACAAAGACCGATAAGCATACATTGTACTCTGACATCACCCATATAAAGAACGTCCCAATCGGAGGTAAAGCCCACACGGTAGAACATAAGCGGAACAATCAGGGAAACGAGGGTTGTAATAGGTGTTGTAAACCAGCTGATGATTTTCTGATATTCCTCCAGTCTTTCGCCTGAAATATACATCTGATAATCCGTAACTCTGATTTTGGTGTCATCCTGTGCAATACCAACCGCAGCTTCAAGTGTATTGGAAACAAGCATAGCAATGTAAATTGCAAGACCGCATAGGAAATGAGAATTGCCAAGAAAGAGAATTGCCAGAATATATACTCCGTTTCTCATGGCTAAGACAATATATTTGAATACAATCAGCTGCTTATACTGAAAGCGTTTTCTTATCCAAGGTGCAAGGAATTGACCCGGATTACCGGACATTTTATAAATGATTTCTGCTATAGAGAAGAAAAGTCCTGTTTCACGCCAGGTATAAATGAGAAGGATTCTTTTCATATCAAGCATACCATTGCCCAATGAGTCAAGGAGCTCTGCAATTTTAATTATCCAAAGATATTTGTTTTTGAAAATACCTGAAACACAATGCCAGAATGAAAGATACTCTCTATTTTCAAGAGGTGGCATAGGAATTCGTTCTTTAATTTTACGAAGACCTATGAACATAACACCAGATGAAACCACAAAAAATACAGGGATAAGATATCTGAATGTGCCGATATCCTTAACGCCGTCAAGGAACATTACACCTGCGATCGTGGGAAGAAGAACATTCACTATATTCTGAACAAAGTGGCTGATTTTAACAGGGAATGAACGTACGTAAAGTCTTTCCTGGGGGTTGGGGCTGATGTTATCTGCAACAGACTGTGTAAAGCCTACGTAATTGAATATTGTATAAAGCTGGAAAAGAAGATAAAGAGTCCATACTCTGTCTGTAAGAGGAAGCTTATAAAGCGGTAATTCGCATATAAGGATAACTACTATAATGCATTGGATAACATTTGCATAGGCAAAGATTTTGTATCTGCCGAGCTTTTTGAGAAGCTTCTTTCTTATAAGAATATTTCTGAATCCGCTCCAACCGTTTGCAAGAAAATGGGCACCGAAGATTTTGAAAATGTTGAAGCTGTTTATACCCTTCCAACGGGTATCAAGAATGTTTGCAACACCATCAGGAAGAATGAAAGAGAAATCAAATATGAGCATCAATAAGCCTAACATAGCAAAGATCAGATACACCGCATTATATTTTTGTTCAATCTTTTTAGGAAGAAATCCTAAGTTTGCATCAACACCCATTGTAAGAAGATTCCAAAAATATGTTGATGCAATAAAGAATACGTTAATTGCACTGAATGTAAGAAGAGGTATTTCGTAATAATGTGCAATAAGATAACAACCTGTACCAAAGGTAAGAAAGCTTTGGAGATATTTTAAGGTGTAATCGCCACCAACTGCGGCAAAAATTGAAAAATATTCTTTATATGGAACATGCTTTCCCTCAGCAGGAGTGTTCCAATATTTCTTCATTTCCTTGAAAATATTATCTTTTTTCTTAGCTTTTTCTTTTGCCATCAGTTTTCATCTCCTTCCTTGAGCAGCTCGTTTATTGTTTCATTTGCGTCTTCACGTGTCATGCCATATTGTTCTTCCGGAGCAATATTAACAACTGCCTTTTTTATATTTTTTGGAAGCCAGCTATCGCCAAAGGTTATACTCTCTTTGCTTTCTGCACCCATATAAAACTCTTTAAGATTTGAGCAGGAGTAGAAAGCGAAGCTATCAATTTCTTTAACAGATTCAGGAATGAATATAACCGGCTCCATACTATGGCAATAGCTGAACGCATCAGAGCCGATTTTTTCAAGTCCGTCAGGAAGAGTAACAAGTGAAATGTTTTCGCATTTAAAGAATGCCATATCACCAATTTCCTTTAAGGTTTCGGGTAAATCGATTTTTGTTAAGGTTGCGTTTTTATAAAAAGCACAAGAGCCTACTCTCTCAACACCTTTCGGTATAGTGTAGGTTGTGTCAGCTTTCTTTAGAGGATAAGCTACTAATGTCTTCATATCCTTAGTGTAAAGCACACCTTCAGCAGAAGTGTAATATTCATTAGCTTCATCAACCTCTATTGCTCTGAGCTCCTTGCAATAGAAAAATGAAGTTTCATCTATGTATTTAACATCCTTGCCGATATAAATAACCTCAACATAGTCATCGGTGTTCATAGTAAAGTCACCAACTGCCGAAACAGGCTTTGATTTGTCAGGATTGTTACCGTCTTCGTCACGGACAAAGTCAATAAACACTTCTTTAGTGTTATTGTTACCATTGAAGCCGAACAGCACCCAACCTTCATTACCGGGAGTATCAGCAATTTCTGTCTGATATTCATATTCAAAAGGTGCTCGCGCCATTGAAAGAAATGAAATGGTAACGGAAGCCGCTATGAATAATACCAGAACAATGATAAATGTAGCTTTTTGCCAGGTTTTCATTATTAATCACTCCTTAACAGATTCCAACGTTGATGTTTCCTGTATACAAATAAAGATTAACATATTTTATTTGAAGTTCCAATATAATAAATCACAGCAACATTTGTGAATTATCACAAACAACAGTTGTCACTTTAATATTTATGAAATTCACAAAAATAATCAAAAACATTCTATTTGTTTTTAAAATAATCACAAAAAGTTTATGTTGATCACTATTTTTACAGATTTTTTATTGTATCTCATACCAAATAATGATACAATTAAATTACGAATTATCACATTGTTCACCGTTATTCTAAACATTGACAGGAGAGTATTTATTTGAATTTGAAAAGATATGAAAATGTTTGCGAATATTATTCTCACATGAACGATAAAAATCCTCTTAATATTACCGCTGTGGGAGAAAGTTTCTGGTGTGACAATTGCTTTTTTGAAAGAAGCTCTTCACAAATTACTGCGATCGAGTTTGTTGTCAGCGGAAACGGTGTTCTCGAAAACAATGGTCAAAAGTATTATCTTGGTCCCAAAGATGTTTTCTTATTAAGAAAGGGCACTAATCACAAGTATTACAATGCCAAAAACAGTACGCTTCATAAATTTTTTATTACTTTATCCGGCGAGTTAGCCGAGATATTGCTTAATCAGTATTTACCTGGTCATGATTATGTCTTTCACAACTGTGAGCTTGAAGAGCTTTTCAGGGAAATATATGAAAAAGCTAAAAAAGTATACGGCGATGATTATTCTCTTTTTGTCGCTGAAATGACACCCGAACTTATAAAGCTCATTATAGCCCTGCGTAATTATGCATCAAGCGAACATAAAGATCTTGCCTATTTAATGAGAGAATATCTTGACTCACAGATAATGCAAAGTTTTTCGCTTAATGATATGTGCAAAAAATTCGGCTACTCAAAAAATCATATAATTAACAAGTTTTCCGAAAAATTTGATATTACGCCTTATCAGTATTACACTACAAAAAAGATGGAAACCGTTAAAATGTATCTAATAAATACAAACTACTCTTTTTCTGAAATTGCAGAAAAAATGTCTTTTTCTGACCAACAGTATTTTTCCTCATGGTTCAAATCACTTTGCGGAATATCTCCTTCAAAATTCAGAAGCAATTACGGGCAGAACAGTTCATACACTGATTGACTCAGATTCAAAGCTTGCAACTTTTTACGACCGCATGTTTTTCCATAATTTTTGAAAATTTTAGATAAAAAATCCTGAAATTCCCAACAAAATATAATAGACAAAAAGCAAACAGCACAATATGTAGTGGTTAGCACTCAATGTAAACATATTGCGATATTTGGGAGCAAGATGTCGGGGGTTCAAATCCCTTCACTCCGACCACGAAAACCCTTGTAAACTAAAGGTTTACAAGGGTTTTCATATTTTAAATAACTTTCAAAAATTATAATGTGCAACATATTTTCCACTCCACAAGTGGAAATTTTTTTGTTTTCAAAGCTGTTCTCTATTCTTTGAATTATGCAGTAAAAATTTTTATATCAACAAAAGGAAAGAAAGGCTAAAATAAACGCACAACATCTTTGGTGGTTAGTTTCTCCTCTCTTACCACAACTCTCGTTATATGGCTTTCTGTGGGAAGTAAAAAGCTATTTTATTCTAGTTGTCATTTTATACATAGTATTAAAACAAAAAACAATTAGCCGACCTTTCTCGGTTGACTAATTGTTTTTATATTTTTAAAGAAACGGAAGTGGTAATTTAATTTCCTGTTTTTATGTGTTCTAACATCTTTAATTATTTCTGCTTTTAAAACTCAATGACAACAATAATCTTTAAGCAGTTTCGTTTTCCTTATGGCGTTCTTCACGCATTTTTTTAAGGTCACGATACATCTGCTCTTTCTTTTCACCTTCTATATCATAGAAGAATTTAAGGATAAGAGACTTAAGAACATTGGCCAAAGCATAACCGAAGACAAGGAATGCAAGAAGCCACAAGCATGTTTTAAGATATGTAGGTTGAGCCTGCATTGTAGCAACAAGGTCTCCTTCTGCAGAGGACTGATAACCTGCCCATGCAATCATAAACGGAATAGCAATTTCCTTCAAGTAATTAAGAGCAGTTTGAACCCAGCCCGGTACAATACCCTGAATAGCCTCCATTCTCTCTCCTGTTTCCCATTCAAGATAATCATAGAACTCAACATTAAGATGTGAGGTTGAAAGCTCCTGAATACCAATACCTACGCCGAAAATGAAATAGAAAACATAGAAGAAAATACTGTTCCAGCCACTAAAGAACATAATGTCAAACTGTGCTTCAATAAAACAGATACCAAAAAGAATACCTGCCGAGATAATAGAATACGGTCCGCAGATTTTAAGAAGCTTGGTTGGCTCGTATTTCTTTGAAAGCTTTGTTGTAATAAGATTACCAACAACGGTACCAATTGCTGTGGGAAGAGTAAGTAAAAGGTTCTTTGAGGAGCCGACTGTGATAGCAGCAAGATATGTTGACATCTTACCAAGCATAGCAAAAGTATGGGACCATTGGATTGCATGGTATGCGCGGTAATTTTTGTATTTGAAAAGAGAGAAAACGGCTTTTGTTACCTTTACCTTCTTTTTCTTAGGAAGCTCAATTCTTTCTTTGCAGAAAAGGCCACACATAAGATTACCGAACGCAGTAACGGTAGCGGCAACAATTGCAAGAGTCATATACATTTGGTTTTTGTCATCGCTGAAAATACCGTAAACAAATGTGCCGAGATAAGCCGCACCGTATCCGATATAATAAGATAACTGCCATATTGTTGCAACAGTTTTCTTTTCCTTATGGTTTGGAGAGATAACCTGAACAATATTCTGACCTGCGTTATTGAAGGCGTTGAACACAGTCTGACAGCAAGCTATACCATAACGGAAAAGCGTCATCTGCTCAACAGTCCAGCCCTCGGGAACATAAAAGTATAACGCGGTAAGGGTGAATATGGGAATAAGGCATATGATATACCAATGACGGTATCTGCCCCAACGGGTTTTCCAGTTCTGAATAATAACGCCGGAAATAACACCAATTACTA
>JAZQLF010000018.1:0-93484 GCA_045542535.1 Acutalibacteraceae bacterium
GTGAGCAATAAGTTCTGCTGCACCGTTTCTGTCTTCCTGACCTTGTGGAAGGCCACGACGAGATGTAAGGTCACCAAGAACGTCACCGATGTATTCACTTGGAACAACAACTGTAACTTTCATAATTGGCTCCATAAGAACTGGAGATGCCTTAGCCATAGCTTCTTTGAAAGCCATAGAACCAGCAGTTTTGAAGGCCATTTCTGATGAGTCAACCTCGTGGTATGAACCATCGTAAAGTGTAACCTTAACGTCAACAACGTTGTAACCTGCAAGAACACCAGAAAGCATAGCGCCTTTGATACCTGCTTCAGCAGGACCGATGAATTCTTTCGGAATAGCACCGCCGACGATGGAGTTAACGAATTCGTAACCTTTGCCTTCGTTGGGCTCGATACGAATCTTAACATGACCGTACTGACCGTGACCACCGGACTGACGAGCAAACTTGGTGTCTGCTGCAGCTTCCTGAGTGATTGTTTCTCTGTAAGCAACCTGAGGTTTACCTACGTTAGCTTCAACTCTGAATTCACGAAGAAGTCTGTCAACGATGATTTCAAGGTGAAGCTCACCCATACCAGCGATAATAGTCTGGCCTGTTTCTTCATCAGTGTAGCATTTGAATGTGGGATCTTCTTCTGCAAGTTTTGCAAGAGCGATACCCATTTTTTCCTGACCAGCTTTGGTCTTGGGTTCAATAGCAACACGGATAACGGGCTCGGGGAATTCCATAGATTCGAGAATAACGGGGTGGTTCTTATCGCAAAGAGTGTCACCTGTTGTTGTTCTCTTGATACCAACAGCTGCAGCGATATCACCTGCATAGCAGCAGTCGATATCTTTACGGTCGTTAGCGTGCATCTGAAGAATTCTACCGATTCTTTCGTTATCGTCTTTTACTGAGTTATAAACGGTAGAACCTGTTTCGATTTTACCGGAATAAACTCTGAAATAGCAAAGTTTACCAACAAAGGGGTCAGTTGCAATTTTGAAAGCAAGAGCTGCGAAAGGACCGTTATCGGTTGATTCGCGAATTTCTTCCTCTTCAGTATCGGGGTTTACACCCTTGATAGCTTCGATATCTGTGGGAGCAGGCATATAGTCTACAACCGCGTCAAGAAGCTTCTGAACACCTTTGTTTTTGTAAGATGTACCGCAAACAATCGGAACCATGTCGTTAGCAATAGTAGCTTTTCTGATGCAAGTTTTGATTTCGTCGATAGTGAGTTCTTCACCTTCGAAATACTTCATCATAAGCTCATCGTCCTGCTCAGCAACATGCTCGATGAGTTCGGCACGATATTTTTCTGCAAGTTCCTTCATATCTTCGGGAATTTCTTCTACTCTGATGTCTTTACCAAGGTCATCATAGTACATAACCGCGTTCATTTCAACGAGGTCGATAATTCCTCTGAAAGAAGATTCAACACCGATGGGAAGCTGAATCGGAACAGCGTTACATTTAAGTCTGTCTTTTACCATGTTAAGAACATTGTAGAAGTCAGCACCGAGGATATCCATCTTGTTGATGTATATCATACGGGGAACTCTGTATTTATCAGCCTGTCTCCAAACAGTTTCTGACTGGGGCTCAACGCCACCTTTAGCACAAAGAACTGTAACAGAACCGTCAAGAACACGAAGTGAACGCTCAACTTCAACTGTGAAGTCAACGTGACCGGGAGTGTCGATGATGTTAATTCTGTTGCCGTTCCAGAAACAAGTTGTTGCAGCAGAAGTAATTGTAATACCTCTTTCCTGTTCCTGTGCCATCCAGTCCATTGTAGCAGCACCGTCATGTGTTTCACCTAATTTGTGGTTAACACCGGTATAGAAAAGGATACGCTCAGTTGTTGTGGTTTTACCAGCGTCAATGTGAGCCATGATACCGATATTTCTGGTCTGCTGTAAAGATACCTGTCTTGGCATAATATCCTCCGAATTATAGTTAGAATATTCAAATAGTTAAAATTACCATCTGAAATGTGCAAATGCTTTGTTTGCTTCTGCGTTTTTGTGCATGTCTTCTTTTTTCTTGAATGCAGCACCAACAGAATTTGTAGCGTCTAAAATTTCGTTAGCAAGTCTTTCTTTTGCAGTTCTTTCTGAACGCAAACGAGAATAAACTGTGATCCAACGGAGACCGAGTGTTTCACGTCTTTCGGGACGAACATCGATCGGAACCTGGTAAGTAGCACCGCCGATACGACGAGCCTTTACCTCGAGAACGGGCATAACATTTTCCATTGCAGCTTCGAAAACTTCAAGGGGTTCTTTGCCTGTCTGTTCTTTGATGATATCGAATGCGTCGTAAACAATTTTCTGTGCGACACCTTTCTTACCATCTAACATTACATTGTTAATAAGCCTTGTAACAAGCTTTGAGTTGTAAAGCGGATCGGGCAAAACATCACGTTTTGCTATCTTGCCTCTTCTTGGCACTTCGCTTCCCTCCTTCATATTAATGATATCGTAGGTACTCGAGTGACTATGCTTCCCGTGGCGCCAATGGGCCTTTTACAACTCTGTATAGTCATAAAAATACTCACCATTGGTTGAATTAAATTCAGCCTGCAAGAAGATTTGTCCTTGAATAATTAGTTTTTGGTAAAATTATTTTTTACCGGCTTTGGGACGTTTTGCACCGTATTTTGAACGGCTCTGCATTCTGTTAGCAACGCCCTGGGCATCAAGTGTGCCTCGGATGATGTGGTAACGTACACCAGGAAGGTCTTTTACACGACCACCACGGATAAGAACCACGCTGTGCTCCTGAAGATTGTGACCCACGCCGGGAATGTAAGCAGAAACTTCGATTCCGTTTGTGAGACGAACTCTGGCGAGCTTTCTGAGAGCTGAGTTAGGTTTCTTAGGTGTATCAGTCTTAACAACTGTACAAACACCACGTTTCTGAGGAGAATTGTTATTAGTTAAAACATTCTTCTTAGAGTTGAGACCTTTACCGAGAGCAGGAGCTTTTGACTTCTTTTCAAGAGTTGATCTACCGCTGCGAACGAGCTGATTAAATGTTGGCAAGTATTTTCACCTCCGATATAAATATAGGTTAAATACAGAACAGGGCATACCTATCCCATACGCACCGAATAATAATTTACCATTTTACAAACCTTTTGTCAACAGTTTTACCAAAGTTTTTTATAAAAATTCATTGAAATTCACAAAAATATTTTTTCAATTCATAAATAACAATAATATAATGTTTGGAAGCGAAGCTTCCCCTCACCTCTTCACTCTTCACTTTTAACTCTTCACTAAAAAATGCTCTTGCTTTCGCAAGAGCATTTTTTATTTTATTCCATAGGAATTTCTATTGAATTGAATGTTTCCTCGGGAACCTGAGTTGAAACAACATCAACATCGCTGTAGCATTTCATACCTGTACCAGAGGGAAGGAGTTTACCGATAATAACGTTCTCTTTAAGACCGAGAAGCGGATCAACCTTACCCTTGATAGCTGCATCTGTAAGAACTTTAGTTGTTTCCTGGAAGGATGCTGCTGAAAGGAATGATTCTGTTGCAAGAGATGCTTTTGTAATACCGAGAAGAACAGGAGAAGCTGTTGCAGGAACGAAGGGCATACCCTCTGCTTCGCAACGTGCTTTTGCTTCTGCGTTAGCATGGTTAAGCTCACGTTTTTCAATTGAAGTACCCTGAAGAAGAGTTGTTGAACCGGGGTCTTCAACCTTAACTTTTCTCATCATCTGACGAACGATAACCTCGATATGCTTGTCGTTGATATCAACACCCTGCATACGATATGTCATCTGAACTTCTTTAATGAGGTAGTTATGAACAGCGTCAACACCGAGAACTGCAAGAACGTCGTGGGGGTTAACTGCACCTTCTGTAAGATGCTGACCCTTCTTAACGTATGCACCGTCCTGGATTTCCTGGCAAAGTCTTGCATCGAAGGGAATAAGATATTTCTTAACATCTTCGTCGTTAGTAATAACAACGTAGTTGCTCTTCTTAATTTCTTCGAATGAAACCTTACCGTCGATTTCGCTGAGCATTGCAAGTGTTTTGGGTTTTCTACCTTCAAAGAGTTCTTCAACACGGGGAAGACCCTGTGTGATGTCGGCCTGAGAAGCAACACCACCGGTGTGGAAGGTTCTCATTGTAAGCTGTGTACCGGGTTCACCGATGGACTGAGCAGCGATAATACCAACTGCTTCACCAACTGTAACAGGACCTGCTGTTGCAAGGTTTGAACCGTAACACTTGATACATACACCGTGGTCACATTCGCAAGTAAGAAGTGAACGGATTTTGATTTTTCTGTCTGCTTCATTTGGACGAGCGTTAACCATAGAAGCAATTTTCTTTGCCAACTCATCGTCAATCATTGTGTCTGTGTCACAAATGATTTCGCCGGTAGCATCGTCGCAGAAGTTTTCAAGAAGATATCTACCTGTAAGACGTTCGCTTAAGGGTTCGATAATATCGTTACCGTCTTTAATGTCGTAAACCTCAAGACCGTCGCTGCAATGGCAATCTTCCTCACGAATGATAACTTCCTGAGAAACGTCAACAAGACGTCTGGTAAGATAACCTGAGTCAGCAGTACGAAGCGCTGTATCGGCAAGACCTTTACGAGCACCACGGGAAGAAATGAAGTATTCGATAATATTAAGACCTTCACGGTAGTTAGCTCTGATGGGGATTTCGATAGTTTTACCTGCAGTATTGGCAATAAGACCACGCATACCTGCCAACTGACGAAGCTGTGAGTCGGAACCACGGGCACCGGAGTCAAGCATCATAAAGATGGGGTTGTAGGGATCCATTGCGTTACGAAGTTCTGCAGAAACATTCTTTGTACAGATTTCCCAAGCTTTAATCTTGCTACGTGAACGATCCTGTTCACTGAGAAGACCCATCTGATAATCTTCTTCAATAGTATCGATAAGAGCTTCGGTTTCTGCAAGGAACTGTTTCTTCTTTTCGGGGATTGTTGCATCGCAAACAGCAACGGTAATACCGCTTCGTGTTGAGTAGTTGTAACCTTGTTTCTTAATGTTATCAAGAACAACTGAAGACTTTGCAGTACCGTGAACTCTGATACAACGTTCAATAATCTTACCGAGAACTTTCTTATTAACAAGCTCATTGATTTCAAGCTTGAACATATTTTCGGGTTTGCTTCTGTCAACGAATCCAAGGTCCTGAGGAACGGGAGTGTTGAAGATAACTTTACCGAGAGTTGTTTCAAGAAGCTCTGTATAAACCTTACCGTCAACCTCTTTTGACATACGGATTTTGATGGGAGCGTGAAGACCTAAATCGCCTTCATCATAAGCCATCATAGCCTCGTCAACATTTCTGAATACCTTGCCGTTACCCTTTTCTTCGGGCTTAACAAGTGTAAGGTAGTAAGAACCGAGGATCATATCCTGTGTAGGAACAACAACGGGCTTACCGTCAGAGGGTTTAAGAAGGTTGTTTGCAGCAAGCATAAGGAATCTTGCTTCAGACTGTGCTTCTGCAGAAAGGGGTACGTGAACAGCCATCTGGTCACCGTCGAAGTCGGCGTTGAAAGCTGTACATACAAGGGGATGAAGCTTAATAGCTCTACCTTCAACAAGTACGGGCTCGAAAGCCTGAATACCAAGTCTGTGAAGAGTAGGAGCACGGTTGAGCATTACGGGGTGATCTTTAATAACAACTTCGAGAGCATCCCAAACTTCAACACTTGCTCTTTCAACCATTTTTCTTGCAGATTTAATGTTATTTGCTTTGCCGAGTTCGCAAAGGCGTTTCATAACAAAGGGCTTGAAAAGCTCAATTGCCATTTCTTTGGGAAGACCGCACTGATAGAGCTTAAGCTCGGGACCAACAACGATAACGGAACGACCTGAATAGTCAACACGTTTACCGAGGAGGTTCTGACGGAAACGACCCTGCTTACCTTTAAGCATATCGGAAAGTGATTTAAGTGCGCGGTTGTTAGGACCTGTAACAGGTCTGCCGCGACGACCATTATCAATAAGAGCGTCAACTGCTTCCTGAAGCATTCTCTTTTCGTTGTTAACGATGATGCCGGGAGCACCAAGTTCGAGAAGCTTCTGAAGACGGTTGTTTCTGTTAATAACTCTTCTGTAAAGGTCATTAAGGTCAGAGGTTGCGAAACGTCCACCGTCAAGCTGAACCATAGGACGAATATCCGGAGGAATAACCGGAATAACGTCAAGAATCATCCATTCGGGACGGTTGCCGGAGTTCTTAAATGCCTCTGCAACCTCAAGTCTTTTGAGAATACGGATTTTCTTCTGACCTGCAGCAGTTTCAAGCTCTTTGTGAAGTTCTTCGCAAAGAACATCAACATCAATTTCGGAGAGAAGCTCTTTAATAGCTTCTGCACCCATAGCAGCTTTGAAAGAGTCGCGGTCGTATCTTTCAACCATTTCCTCATAATCTTTTTCGCTGAGGATCTGCTTTTTCTCAAGAGGAGTATCGCCGGGATCAACAACGATGTACTTTGCAAAATAAAGTACTTTTTCAAGGTCACGGTGTGAAATATCGAGCATAAGTCCCATTCTTGAAGGTGTGCCCTTAAAGTACCAGATATGTGATACGGGAGCAGCAAGTTCAATGTGACCCATACGCTCACGTCTTACTTTAGCCTTGGTGATTTCAACACCGCAGCGTTCGCAGACTTTGCCTTTAAAACGAATTTTCTTATATTTTCCGCAATGACATTCCCAGTCCTTTGTAGGTCCGAAAATTTTCTCGCAGAAAAGACCTTCTTTCTCGGGTTTGAGAGTACGGTAGTTAATGGTTTCGGGTTTTTTAACCTCACCATAAGACCATTCTCTGACAAGGTCCGGAGAAGCGAGTCCTATTTTTATCGATTCAAAATCAATGTTGTTATCTTCAACAGGTACGTTAACTGAATCGTATGCCATATATGATTAACCCTTCTTCCTATTCAATGATGTCAGTGGTTTGTTCATTAAAACTCTTCGTCGGAAAAGTCTCCGCCGAAATCGTCGCTGTAGTCGTCGCTGAAATCTTCTGCGCCGCTGTCTTCATAGAACAAATCGTCTTTTGATTCTTCGTCAGTTACAGACCAACCTGCTGCATCCTCTGTATCGTTAACGTTTGAGAACGCATCGTCGTAATCGGAATTATCAACAACAGGAATAACCACTTCGTCATCGAAGTTCTGTCTGAGGTCGATTTCGTTATTTTCTTTGTCAAGAACACGAACGTCAAGACCGAGAGATTGAAGTTCTTTAATAAGAACCTTAAATGATTCGGGAACGCCGGGTTTGGGAATGTTATAACCTTTAACGATGGATTCGTAGGTCTTAACTCTACCAACAACGTCGTCTGATTTAACTGTAAGAATCTCTTGAAGAGTATAAGCTGCACCGTATGCTTCAAGTGCCCAAACTTCCATTTCACCGAAACGCTGACCACCGAACTGAGCTTTACCACCAAGGGGCTGCTGAGTAACAAGTGAGTAAGGACCTGTAGAACGTGCGTGAATCTTATCATCAACAAGATGATGGAGCTTAAGGTAATACATTATGCCGACTGTAACAGGGTTATCGAACTTTCTACCTGTACGGCCGTCTGTAAGCCATGTTTTACCGTCTGTTGAAAGGTTTGCTTCAGCGAGCATATCGCGGATGTCGCTTTCGTGAGCACCATCGAATACAGGTGTCATAACCTTGTAGCCGAGAGCTCTTGCAGCATAACCTAAATGAACTTCAAGAACCTGACCGATGTTCATACGTGAGGGAACACCGAGGGGATTAAGAACGATATCAAGAGGAGTACCATCGGGAAGGAAGGGCATATCTTCCTGGGGAAGAATTCTTGAAACAACACCCTTGTTACCATGACGACCAGCCATCTTATCGCCGACGCTGATTTTACGCTTCTGAGCGATGTAGCAGCGAACTACTTTATTAACACCGGGGTTAAGCTCATCGCTGTTCTGTCTTGTAAATACTTCAACCTGAACAACAACGCCGTATTCACCGTGAGGCACACGAAGAGAAGAGTCTCTAACTTCTCTTGCCTTTTCACCGAAGATAGCACGAAGAAGTCTTTCTTCGGGAGTGCATTCTGTTTCACCCTTGGGTGTAACTTTACCAACAAGAATATCGCCGGAGTGAACCTCGGCACCGATTCTGATAATACCGTTTTCGTCGAGGTTTGCAAGTGCATCTTCACCAACGTTGGGAATATCTCTTGTGATTTCTTCCGGTCCGAGTTTAGTATCTCTTGCTTCAACCTCGTGTTCTTCAATGTGAATAGATGTATAAACATCATCACGAACCATTTTTTCATTAAGAAGAACCGCGTCTTCGTAGTTATAGCCTTCCCATGTCATGAAGCCAACGAGAGCATTTTTACCAAGGGAAATTTCACCTTGAGAGGTTGCGGGACCGTCTGCGATAACGCTACCCTCTTCAACTCTTTCGCCAACTTCAACAACAGGACGCTGGTTAATACAAGTACCCTGGTTGGAACGCATAAACTTAATAAGCTCGTAAACGTCTGTTTCGCCGTTATCAGCGATAACCTCAACCTTTTTAGCGCTTACTTTATTTACAATACCACCGCGTTTTGCAAGTACAACAACGCCACTGTCAACAGCTGCTTTGTATTCCATACCTGTACCAACGATGGGAGAGTCAGTTTTAAGAAGCGGAACTGCCTGACGCTGCATGTTTGAACCCATAAGTGCACGGTTGGCGTCGTCGTTCTCAAGGAAAGGAATCATTGATGTTGCGACTGAAACAACCATTTTGGGAGAAACGTCCATATAGTCAGCGTATGAGGGTGCAACTTCGCGGAACTCGTCACGGTAACGAACTGTTACACGGTCGTTCATAAAGAAGTTATTCTCATCAAGAGGCTCGTTAGCCTGAGCAACGCAGTAATTATCTTCTACGTCTGCTGTCATATATTCAACTTCGTCAAGAACCTTACCTGTTTTCTTATCGATTTTACGGAAAGGTGCTTCAATGAAGCCGTATTTGTTAATTCTTGCAAATGTTGCAAGGTAGGAAATAAGACCGATGTTAGGACCTTCAGGAGTTTCAATGGGACACATTCTGCCGTAGTGGCTGTAGTGAACGTCACGAACTTCGAAACCTGCTCTGTCACGGGAAAGACCGCCGGGACCGAGGGCAGAAAGACGTCTCTTGTGAGTAAGCTCAGCAAGGGGGTTTGTCTGATCCATGAACTGTGAAAGTGGCGAAGAACCGAAGAATTCTTTAATTGCCGCCATAACAGGTCTGATATTGATAAGAGCAGCGGGAGTTGCCTTTTCGGGCTCTTGTGCCTGAAGGCTCATTCTCTCACGAACAACTCTTTCCATTCTTGTGAAACCAATTCTGAACTGGTTCTGAAGAAGTTCACCTACGGAACGGATACGTCTGTTACCGAGGTGGTCGATATCATCAACATTACCAAGCTCGTTGCCGAGACAGTTGAGATAGTTGATTGATGCAAAGATATCGTCAATGATAATGTGTTTGGGAATGAGGTCATCGCAACGGAGCTTCATAGTTTCGAGAAGAGCTTCCTTATCGTCACCGCATTCGTCAATGATTTCTTTAAGAACTGTGAAACGAACCATTTCATTGATTGCGATTTCTTCAAGTTCTTCTCTTGTAACGCAGTCAATGAAATCAAGAGGATCAACCATGTTGTTGGAGATAACCTTAACGCGTTTACCTTCAACATCAAGAACAACCTCTTTAACGCCTGAACGGCTAATTGCTTCTGCTGCTTCTGCAGTAATCTTTTCACCTGCAGTTATAAGCAATTCACCTGTAAAGGGGCTGAAAACATCTTCAGCCGCAACACCGCCTGAAATACGGTCTGTAAGGGCAAGTTTCTTATTATATTTGTATCTGCCGACTCTTGAGATATCATATCTGTGGGGGTCAAAGAAAAGGTTATTGACATGTGTTTCCGCAGATTCAAGTGTGGGCGGTTCACCGGGACGAAGCTTTCTGTAAACCTCGAGCAATGCCTCTTCTGTATTTTTGGTAGTATCTTTTTCAAGAGTTGCTTCGATTCTGTCATCGTCACCGAAGAATTCACGAATATCATTGTTTGAAGAAAGACCAAGAGCACGGATGAAAGTTGTGATAGGTAACTTTCTGTTCTTATCGATTCTTACATTGAAGATATCGTTCTGGTCAGTTTCATATTCGAGCCAAGCACCTCTGTTAGGAATAACAGTAGATGTGAAAAGCTTTTTACCGTTCTTATCATAGGTGAAACCGTAGTAAACACCGGGAGAACGAACAAGCTGAGAAATAATAACACGCTCGGCACCGTTAATAACGAAAGTCCCGCTGTCGGTCATTATGGGGAAATCACCCATGAAAACTTCGTTTTCTTTGATTTCTCCTGTTTCCTTGTTATAAAGACGCACTAATACACGAAGGGGCGCAGAATAAGTTGCATCTCTTTCCTTGCACTCCTGAACAGTGTATTTAGGCTTCTCGTCCATACGATAATCAATAAACGTAAGGACAAGGTTACCCGAGTAATCCGTAATTTCATCGATATCACGGAAAACCTCTCTAAGCCCTACATCAAGAAACCACTTGTATGAGTTCTTCTGTACTTCAATGAGGTTGGGCATCTGCATAACTTCATTGATTCCGGCGAAACTCATTCGAGTGTTCTTTCCGAGCTTTACGGGTTTTACATTCGCCATAAGACACATCACTCCGTTCTATTTTAAATTCCCTTTTTACCGAGTGAAATCGGCTAAAAAAAGAAATAATTAACTGTCAAATTTTGGAACATTTTGTTGTAAAAAAAGTTACGTCAAAACGCACTAATTCATAATATTCCACTTTATAGGAGTTTACATTATAACTCAATGCTTTTCAATTGTCAAGAAGAAAATAAAAAATATTTTTAAATAACAGAAAACAACGGTTTTAACTTGTAAAACCGTTGTTTTCTGAATTTAATTTTTTCTTAACTTTTTTCATTACAATCAGATATGCGGGAATCAGGAACAAGTCCGCCGTCGCCCAGGCAACAGGGTTTGCAACGCAAACCGCATCGTAGCCAAGTCTGTTTACAAAACCGAAGCCCATACCCGCTCTTGCCACAAGCTCAAATGCACCCGTAGTCATAGCGGTCATACTGTACCCTACACCTTGAATTGAATTTCTCAGAACGAAGAGCACTGCAAGAATGGGGTAGAAATAGCTACCCATATTTATATATTGTTGAGCAAGAGCTATAACCTCTGTTTCACCCTTGTCAATGAACATAAGTGAAATGTACGGTCCAAAGAATCTTGCAACGATAAAACCTATTACCGAATAAACAAACGCAACAACAATTGCTCTTTTTACGCCCTTTGTGATTCTGTCGTATTTACCAGCCCCCAGATTCTGTGCGCAGTAGGTTGCCATAGTAATACCGATTGTTTCCGCAGGAAGCACAATCATAAGCTGAGTTTTTCCGCCTATTGTGAATGCCGCAATAATGTCAGCACCCAAGCTGTTAATACAAGAAGAAAGCATAACCGAGCCTATTGCGGTTATTGAAAACTGCAAAGCAAGAGGAAGACCATTCCTCAGAAGCTCTTTGACGAATTTAAAATCAAGTTCTCGGGTTTCCTTTGTTATATGAAGAATGCTAAAGCTTCTTTTTACATAGATGAAACAAAGAATACCGGAAACAAGCTGGGAAACAACTGTTGCAACCGCCGCACCGCGTACCCCCATATTGAAAACAATAATCAATAAAAGGTCAAGTCCTATATTCAAAAACGAGGAAAACAAAAGGAAATAAAGAGGTGTCTTACTATCTCCTAATGCGCGGACAATACTTGCCAGAAGGTTATAAAACATTGTGGCACCAATACCGGCGAAGATTATCACAATATAATTATATGCATCGGTATATATTTCTTCTGGTGTATTAAGAAGTCTTAAGAGCGGATGTGTTAAAAGTACCGCCGCCGAAGTAAATATAATTGCAACAATCATTGAGGTATAGACAATGTTTGCAACATACTTTTTTAAATTCTTAATGTCTTGTGCACCAAACCTTTGAGCAATAGGAATTGCGAAGCCTGAACACAGACCAATAACAGAACCAACTATAAGAAAGTTAAGTGACCCTACCGAACCAACTGCAGAAAGTGCATTTTTGCCTACAAACTGCCCTACTATAATGGTATCAGCCATATTATAGAACTGCTGAAAAAGATTTCCTACCATCAAAGGTAAACAAAACTTTAATATATTTTTCGTGGGACTTCCCACGGTCATATCTTTTACTTTAGCCATAAAAAGTTATCTTTCATTCCTCGTGTATAACATCATATGCCATACTGGGGTCATCACTCATAATGCAGTCTGCGCCGATTGAGTCAAGAAATTCTACTTCTTCTGCATCATTTATTGTCCAATACTGAACTGCAACATTATGTCTGTGAGCATAATTTATAACTCGGGGTGTATTCAGATATATAATTGCGCGTTCTGAAGGAATCTGCAAAGCTTCATATTTAAAGAAATCAGCATCGACATCAATTCCATAACCGCAAAGAACATAGAAAACAACAGTTTCAATAATACTTGCGGAACGAAGCATATCGGGGTAGTTCTTATCTGCATAAGCGGTAACATCGGGATTGAATGTTCCGAAAACAACATCTTCTAAAAGGTCTTTTTCTTTGAGAATTCTGTAAAGCTCATCACAAGCATTTTTACCGTTTATGCCTGAATCCTTGATTTCAATTATGTATTGAAAATCTCCGTTATCTTCAAGGTAATCGAGAACGTCTTCAAGAAGAACTGCATGAAGCTCTTCGGGAATGTCATCCCCTCTTAATCCTCTGTAAGGGTACTCGCCCTCTGCATTCTCAAAATTTTCTCCGAAATTGAGTTCGCGAAGTTCTTCATAGGTTTTCTGAGAGGGTTTAACACCTTCTTCTCCGAAATGTTCAACAGAGTTTGTAGTTCTGTCAAGTGTACTGTCGTGGAGAAGAATGAGTTTTCCGTCTTTTGTGATATGTAAATCAAACTCAAAAATATCTACATGGAAATCTTCACTTTCAATGCAGTTTATAAAAGCTGCCATTGTGTTTTCGGGAGCAATGTCACCACCGGAACGGTGAGCAGAAACAAGAGCCTTTTCTTCTGTTATGTAAGGGTTTGTTATCTGGCTTTTATCTATAGCTTTGCCATCAGAAATTTTACCAATTACTGAAGGAACTACTATAACAACAATACCTAAAGCAAGAATAGCACAAAGAATT
Source organism: Acutalibacteraceae bacterium (assembly GCA_045542535.1). Classification (GTDB taxonomy): domain Bacteria; phylum Bacillota; class Clostridia; order Oscillospirales; family Acutalibacteraceae; genus DTU089. Next base: position 13,286 of record JAZQLF010000018.1, read on the forward strand.
TTCAAAAAAGTTTTTGCAATTCTTTTAGGAAGACTTTTCTTCTTATTTTTTCTTTTCAAAAAAATGCACCTCTTTAAAAAGATTGTTTTTCAACTAATGATAAAATTTATCACAGCGCTCCCTTTTTGTCAACCGAATTGCAATTAAGTTTATAAAATTTTTAAACTTGAATGCTCATATATATTATGGTATATTAAACTCATATTAAGATTGTAGGTGATTTTATGAAAAAGAAAACATCTGTAAGAACCAAATTCATTCGCACTGCAACAAAAGCGGCAATGCCTGCTTTACAGGTCCTTTGTGCTCCGCCGAAAATTGAACATATAAAAAGAGCTTTGTTCATTCAGCCCCATCCCGATGATAATCAGATTGGTGCAGGTGGTACTATTGCTTACCTTGTGAATAAAGGTGTAGAGGTTTATGAACTTACTGTTCTTGACGATAGATACACCGACCTTACATATTCAGGTGAAGGCTATACAGTTCGCCAAAAGGAAGCACTTGCCGCCCAGGAAAAATTAGGTATGAAGAATGCTGGTTTTCTTGGCTTTGGTGACAGAACAAGAGCCACCTCAAGGGAAATTGCTGATAAAATCACTCCAATTATAAGAGAAATAAAACCCGATGCAATTTTCACAGTTGACCCCAACCTTGCAAGTGAATGCCACGAAGACCATATTAAAGTCGGTAACGCTGTAAAATTCGCCTTTTTGGATGCAGGCTTTGACTTTGTTCCCGAGTTTGATAACGGCAAACCCAGAAAGGACACTCACGGAGTTTTCACTATCGGTTTTTACTACACCGACACACCTAACACAATTGTTGATATAAGTGATTATGAAGATTTAAAATTTGAAGCAATAAATTGCCACGAATCTCAAAAGGATGTAGCTCTCAATGCAGCACTTCATATTCAAGACCAATATTTTGCACAGGGCACAGACTACAAAGCCGCCGAAGTGTTACGATTACAGAATAAATTACATTCCCATTGCTTCAATCTGCCGATTGAATAAAAAGCTTCCAGTCGCCAGCCACCAGTTTAGCAAATAGCGGATAGCAGTTAGCAATTAGTAAAAGTAATGCGAAGCCTATCCCTCTTTTTTGCTTGCAAAAAGGAGGGGGGACCACCGCAGGTGGTGGGTGGTACAATATTTCAGAACAAATAAAAGTATTGCAACATTACAATGTTTGGAAGCGAAGCTTCCCCGAAACTTGCCACTTACAACTTGCCACTAAACAAAAAAAACACTCCCTTATCAGCCTAAACTGATAAGGGAATTTTTCTTACTTCGCAACAATATTAATGATCTTTCCGGGTACATAGATTTCTTTAATGATTGTTTTACCATCAAGGAATTCTTTTACCTTTTCGTCTGCTTTTGCAGCTGCAATAGCTTCTTCAGCAGTTGAATCCTTAGCAATTGTAATTGTTGCTCTGAGCTTACCGCAAATCTGAACGGGAACTTCAATTGTTGAGTCAACAGTTTTTGCTTCGTCAAATGAGGGCCACTCTGCTATTGCAAGTAAGCCTTCTCCACCAAGCTGTTCCCAAACCTCTTCTGCAACGTGAGGTGCAAAGGGGTCAAGAAGCTTAACGAATGTTTTAAGTTCACCCTTTGTAATTGAGCCAACCTCATAAATTTCGTTAAGAAGAGTCATAAGAGTAGCAATCGCAGTATTGAACTTCATATTTTCAATATCTTCTGAAACCTTCTTAATTGTCTTATGGAAAGAAACCTCAAGCTCTTTTGAATAATCTTCGCCGTCTTTAACAATTTCAAGAAGATTCCATACTCTATCTACAAAACGCTTACAGCCCTTAACACTGCTTTCGCTCCAGGGAGCAGCTTTTTCGTAGTCACCCATAAAGAGAACGTAAGTACGAAGAACGTCTGCACCGAGAGAATCAACAACTTCGTTGGGGTCAACAACGTTACCCTTGGATTTACTCATCTTATCGCCGTCAGGTCCGAGAATAAGACCCTGAGCTGTTCTCTTTGCGTAGGGCTCATCGAAAGGAACTTCGCCTAAATCATAAAGGAACTTGTGCCAGAAACGAGAGTAGATAAGGTGACGTGTAACGTGCTCCATACCACCATTGTACCAGTCAATGGGTCCCCAATAAGCTAATTTTTCTTTATCAGCAAAAGCTTCTGTATTGTGGGGGTCAATGTATCTTAAGAAATACCAGGAAGAACCTGCCCACTGAGGCATTGTGTCAGTTTCACGTTTTGCAGGAGCACCACATTTGGGGCAAGTGCAGTTAACGTAGCTGTCAATTTTTGCAAGGGGGCTTTCGCCGTCTGAACCGGGTTGGAAATTATCAACCTCGGGAAGTCTTAAGGGAAGCTCTTCATAGGGAACGGGAACAATTCCGCATTTGTCACAATGAACAATCGGAATGGGTTCGCCCCAATATCTCTGACGGTTGAATGCCCAGTCCTTCATTTTGTACTGAACACCCTTTTCGCCGATACCCTTTTCAGCAAGAAACTCTGCCATTTTTTCGATAGAGTCCACTTTCTTTGTCATACCGTTAAGGAAATCGGAGTTAACCATTTCGCCGTCGCCTGTGTAAGCTTCAACAGAAATGTCGCCACCCTTGATAACCTCAATAATATCAATACCGAATTTCTTTGCAAATTCGTAGTCACGCTGGTCGTGAGCAGGAACAGCCATAATAGCGCCTGTACCGTAACCCATCATTACATAGTCAGATATGTAAATGGGGATTTTCTTGCCGTTAACGGGGTTAACAGCTTCAAGACCTTCGATTCTTACACCAGTTTTCTCTTTAACGAGCTGTGTTCTTTCGAACTCTGTTTTCTTTGCACACTCTGCTCTGTAGCCTTCTATATCAGCCATATTGCCGATTTTTTCTGCATATTTGTCAATAAGAGGATGCTCGGGAGCCATAACCATAAAGGTAACACCGAAGAGAGTGTCGGGACGGGTTGTGTAAATCTTCATTTTTTCATCTGTGCCGTCGATTTCGAAGTTAACGAAAGCACCTGTTGATTTACCAATCCAGTTAACCTGCTGAAGCTTGATATTGGGAAGATAATCTACCTTTTCAAGACCTTCAAGAAGTTTATCTGCATATTCAGTAATACGAAGATACCAAACATCCTTTGATTTCTGAACGATGTCGCTGTGGCAAATGTCACATTTACCGCCCTGAGAGTCCTCATTAGAAAGAACAACCTTACAAGAGGGGCAGTAGTTAACAAGAGTTTTGTCACGGAAAACAAGACCCTTTTCAAACATTTTAAGGAAAATCCACTGTGTCCATTTATAGTAGCTCTCTTCAGTTGTGTCAACAACTCTGTTCCAGTCAAAAGAGAAGCCAACCTTCTTAAGCTGGGAAGAGAATTTTTCGATATTCATATCTGTAACCTTACGGGGATGAATACCTGTTTTAATAGCATAGTTTTCAGTAGGAAGACCATAAGCATCAAAGCCAATGGGGAAAAGAACGTTGTAGCCCTGCATTCTTCTCTTTCTTGAAATTACTTCAAGACCTGAATATGCTTTAATGTGACCAACGTGCATACCTGCACCGCTGGGGTAAGGGAATTCAACAAGGCCATAGAATTTAGGCTTGTCAGAATTATCTTGTGCGTGGAAAACACCTTCGTCTTCCCACTTTTTCTGCCATTTTTGTTCAACGGCTGAAAAATCGTATTTCATAAAATCCTATCCTTTCTGTATGTAAAACTGAGATCGGCTTTCTCAGTCGTAATTTACCATTTTTTTAGATGCCAGTCGCCAGATGCCAGATGCCAGTGTCGGGTGCTGCGCACAGCAATTATATATGGTGCATTTTTGCGCCCCTACACTTTGCGCTTGGCACTTTGCATTTAAGCACTATCAAGCTAAAAATTGATTAACGTCAATTTTCTTTGCATCTTCCCAAAGTCTTTCAAGATTATAATAGTTTCTCGCTTCCTCAAGGAAAATGTGAACAACAACGCCTCTGTACTCAAGAAGCACCCAACCTGTTGCTCTGCCTTCGATGTGGTCGGCTTTAATACCAGCTTCTTCAAGCTGATATTCAACCTCGTCTGCAAGAGAGCGAACGTGAGTGTTTGAGTTTGCGGTACAAATTACGAAGTAATCTGCAACAATTGTAAGCTCTTCGATTTTAATAACCTGAATATCGTTACCCTTTTTATCATCAAGGGCTTTTACGATTTTCTTAACAATATCAAGACTCATTTTATATCTCCTGTTTTTGTTTTAATATGTTCATCATAGCTTCGTTATAGGCATCCATCGTATCAGGATGAATAACCCTCTCTCTGTCTATGAGGTCTTTTATTGTAAAGCCAAGTCCCTCAACAATAGCTTCGTCAAGTGACCTTACTGCTTTTTCTCTCATAATCTCAACGCCGTCATAATCTCTTTCAGCACTTATGAAATCCGCAATAAACACAATTTTTTCAAGAAGTGACATATTCCTTCTTCCTGTTGTGTGATAACGAACGGCATTAATCATATCTTCGTCTTCTATTCCGAATTCTTTTTTTACATAAATGCTACCGCACATAGCGTGGTAAAGCTTTGCAGTACTTATTTCAATTTCCGTAAGCTCCGCACCATTTTCAAGCATATATGAAAGCTGCAGTCCTGCAGGTGTATCTTTGCAACAGTCGTGAATAAGTCCTGCAGTATATGCAGTTTCTTCATCATAGCCATAGATTTTTGCAAGTTCTTTTGCAGAGTCTGCCACATTAAGAGAATGAATAAATCTTTTCTCTGTCAATTTCTCTTTTAAAACCTTGGTATATTCTGCATTTCTGTTCATTGATACAACCCCCTTTGGACTATATAGTCATACACATCTTCCGAAAGACCTTTGTTTTCTCCGTCTTTCAAAGAAGAACGAATTTCGGTAGAACTGATTTCAAAGGGCACACTTTCGCAGATAACAACTCTATCCTCAGCTTTAAGAACATTTTTCACAAACTCTTTCATATTATCGAGTTCTTTAAGATTTTCAGTTCTGCAAGCGCAGACAATGGTACAAAGCTTCAAAATCTCTTCATACTTATACCATTTGTCAAAGGACAAAATCATATCATCCCCCATAAACAGAAATAACTCTGCATCGGGATTTTCTTCTTTTATTTGCCTTAATGTATCAACGGTGTAGCTTTTTCCGCCTCTTTTGATTTCAATATCGCTGATTTGAAACAAATCCTCTTTAAAAAAGAGTTTGCACATATTGAGTCTGTCCTCTGCTAAAGCAGAGCTTGAATTTTTAAAAGGTGATAAAGCCGTCGGTATTATTATAACCTTTCCTGCACCGCATACACTTGCGAGATTTTCTGCTAAAAGCTTGTGTCCTTTGTGGGGCGGGTCAAAGGAACCGCCGTATATTGCAATTTTCTTCATAAATTAATATAAAGTCACGGACTGCATTTCAAGATTGCCTCTGTAGGATTTGATTTTGATTTTAACCCTCGTAACCTCTTCGGGAGTGATTTTTACAATTCTCTTGTAACCAACAACTCCACCCTTGGCAACTCTCTTGAATTTTCCGCTACCGTTATCTATGTAAACCTCGTATTCCTCAACATGCTGACCGTTGATGATGTTTTCCATCATAACAACCTTGTCAAACATATCTTTTTGAGAAAGGTTTATTGTAATTTCAGGCTCTTTATCATTAGGAGCGGGACGCCAGGTTTTGCTTTCGTCCTCGTCGAGAAGATTTGCGCCGTCAAATTCAGGAGAAAGAGAAGAGCTTACCTCCACAGTACCAATCTGTGAAACTTTATAATTAAACATTCTCTTAAGGTCATAGCCAAAGGCTTTAAGAATCTGAGTATCCATTTCGGCGAATTTACCGTTTTTCATTGGGGGAACCCCAAGCATCCAGGCGCAGTTTGCACCAACTGTGGTAAGGTAAATCTTCTGGAGTCTGTCCTTGGTTTTGGCTGTATATTCGTCATCCTTGTGATAATACCATCTGTCACGGATGGACATACTTACCTCACAGGGATACCAAATGAAATCATTTTCCTTTTTTATAGCCTTACGGGAACCTAAATCAAGCTCAAACTTTTCCTCTTTCTGACGTTTTTTCTGAGGCTTTTTGCTTTTCTCAATAGCGTTATAAATGCTATATTTTTCTGGAACAACGCTCCATTCGTTTTCACGAATTACGCCCCATTCATTGCCGTACCAACGAACATCAGGACCAACAAGAGCAATTACTGCATCGGGCTGGCATTCTCTTACTATTTCATAATAGCCTTCCCAATCGTATTCCTGAATATTACCGTTTTTATCGGGCTCTGCCGCACCATCAAAACGAACGTAGAAAATATCGCCGTATTTGGTAAGAACCTCTTTAAGAAGTGCCTTGAAATAAATATTATATTTCTCGCCGCTTCCGTAAAGGGAAGAGTTTCGGTCAAGGGGTGAAATGGCAATACCGAATTTAAGCCCCTGTTCTTTACATTCCTTACTTAAAAGCTCGACAATGTCGCGGTTTTCTACATCCCATTCCGTTGCACTTTCAACGGAATAATTGGTGTATTCCGAGCACCAAAGGCAAAAACCATCGTGGTGCTTAACATTGAGAACCATACCCTTAAAACCTGCATCCTTAAAGAACTGCACCCATTCCTGAGCGCTGAATTCCTCGGGATTAAAGTTAACAGGGTTAACAGAACCGTCAGTCCATTCTCTGTTTAAAACTGTAGCAAGACCGAAGTTTATAAAACCATAAAACTCTGTCTTCTGCCAATTAAGTTGTCTTTCGGAGGGCTTTACCTCCGCCGCAATTTCATAGGGTTTCATTACGTAATCCTTTTATTTCTAATTTTTTTATTTACCGGGGTCGCAGTTTGTTGCAACAATATCGATACCCAAACCGCAGATATTTTCAATAACCACATCACCGATTTTAACGGGAGCTTTAATAACTGCTTTATTGATTTCTTCCATGCAGTCAAACATTTTGCCCTTGGGTACAGGACCTGCGCTCTTTACAGGAACAACAGGATGAACGCCACCCTCAACCTTAACGCTTGTTGTAAGGCTTCTCATGGGGTTGGTGATTTCAGTTCTGGCGTAAGAGTCACCGCGTTTGCAGGTGTTACCGCTAACGGAAATAACTTCACCGTTTTCGATTTCCACTTCAATAGGGCAACCTAAAGGACAAGACACACAAATAAGACTTTTTTTCATTTTACCTTGTCCTCCTTATTCTTCGATTCTGACAACGATTTCGCTGTCTTTGTTCATATCTTTTAACATTTCAGTTGTAATTACAACATTTTCCATTTCACCGGGAGCGAGTTTAACCTTCTTCTTTGAGGAAAGGATTTTGCCGTCGCATTCAACAACAACCTTTGCACCTTTGTAAACCTGACCAACTCTGAAATAGAGCTTAAGGTTTTCTTCTCCCTCAATATTAACTCTCTGGGGAACGATATAACGAACGCCGTTAACACCCTTTGTGTTAATAAATGTACCGCCTTTTTTCTTGCCAAAAATATAGTCAGCAGCACCTTTACCTGCAATCTGGCTTTCCTCTGTAACGTAGTCAACAAGGTCGTGAACCTGAAGAACATTACCGCAAGCGAAAATACCGGGATGAAGAGTTTCTCTGTATTCGTCAACGATGGGACCGCTTGTAACTCTGTCAAGCTCTACACCCACATCCTTTGAAAGCTCATTTTCGGGAATAAGACCAACTGAAAGAAGAAGTGTGTCACATTCAATGTATTCTTCAGTTCCGGGAATAGGTTGAAGCTTTTCGTCAACATTTGCGATTGTAACGCCTTCGAGTCTGTCTTTACCGTGAGTCTTAACAACGGTACAGCTCAAACGAAGGGGAATACCGAAATCGTCAAGACACTGAACAATATTTCTTGTAAGACCGCCGGAGTAAGGCATAAGTTCGCAAACAACCTTAACCTCTGCACCTTCAAGGGTCATTCTTCTTGCCATAATAAGACCGATGTCACCTGAACCGAGAATAACAACTTTCTTACCGGGCATATAACCATCAATGTTAACATATTTCTGTGCAGTACCTGCAGTCATAATACCTGCGGGTCTTGAACCTGCAATAGAAAGAGCTCCGCGAGGTCTTTCACGGCAACCCATTGCAAGAACAACTGCAATTGCCTTAAACTGCATAAGACCTTCATTATTGTTAACCGCTGTAACAACATTATCATCGGAAATATTGAGAACCATTGTGTCTGTGTAAACATCAATATCAGTTTTCTCAACCTGCTCGATAAATCTTCCTGCATATTCAGGGCCTGAAAGTTCTTCACCAAAATAATGAAGACCGAAGCCTGTGTGAATACATTGTTCAAGAATACCGCCGAGCGTTTCCGCTCTCTCGAGAATAACTATTTTTTCTACGCCCTCTTCTTTTGCTTTGAGAGCCGCAGCCATACCGGCAGGGCCGCCGCCGACTACAACTAAATCATAATTCAACATTCTGCCCTACCTCCTTACTTTGTTTTGTGATACATAATTTTCGACTCGCCGCCGAATTTTGTAATTTCATTCATAGGCACATTCAATTCTCTTGCAAGAATTTCAACTACCTTGCTTCCGCAGAAGCCGCCCTGGCATCTGCCCATACCTGCTCTTGTTCTTCTCTTAACGCCGTCAACGTCACGAGCGCCTGCAGGAGCGTGAATAGCATCAAGGATTTCGCCCTCTGTTATTGTTTCACAACGGCAAACGATTCTGCCGTATGCTTTATTTTTCTCTATAAGCTTTGCTCTTTCTTCTGTGCTCATATGACGGAAGCGAACAGGCTCGGGACGAACGGGGTCAAAATCCGCTTTCTTGGGGAATCCACCTGAAAGCTCGTTTATAATGCCGTCAACCATTTCTGCAATTGCAGGAGCGGAAGAAAGACCAGGAGATTCAATACCCGCCGCATTAATGAATTTCTTATTAACATCGGATGAACCGATAATGAAATCATCGCTTGTGGGGTGAGCACGGTTACCGCTGAAAGAGGTAATTGCATTTCTCAAAGAAACCGCAGGAACGCTCTTTATCGCGTTAACATAAATCTTGTCAAGACCAATTGATGTTGTAGCAACATCGTCACCATTGTCAATGTCTTCTGCAGAGGGACCAACAATAAGGTTACCGTCAACTGTGGGAGAAACAAGAACGCCTTTACCCATTTTTGTGGGACATTGGAAAATTGTTCTTGAAACAAGTGAGCCCTGGGATTTATCAAGGAGATAATAGTCACCGTGGCGAACAACGATTTCTATTGAATTGTCACCTATAAGTGATGCAATTTCACCGGAATGAACACCTGCGGCGTTAATAACATATTCTGCAGTAATTTCACCGAGAGATGTGGTGAGTTTAAATTCATCGTCTGCATAGTCAATTCCAGTAACTTCGCAGTTTCTTAAAAACTCTGCGCCATTTGTAACTGCATTTTCAACACCTGCAATTGTAAGCTCATAGGGGCAAACTATTGAAGATGTGGGAGCAACAAGAGCACCAACAGCAGTATCGCCAATATTGGGTTCTAACTTAACAAGCTCTTCTCTTCCAACAATACGAAGACCGGGAACACCGTTCTTTTCGCCTCTGTCTTTAAGAACTTCAAGGTGGGGCATCTCTTCTTCAGAGAAAGCAACAACAAGAGCCTCATTATTTTTAAGAGGAACGTTAAGCTCCTTACAAACTTTTTTCATAAGTTCAACGCCGCGAACATTGAGCTTTGCTTTAAGTGTTCCGGGCACAGCATCAAAGCCTGCGTGAACAATTGCAGAGTTTGCCTTTGTAGCACCCATTGCACAGTCGTTGCATCTTTCAAGAAGTGCAACTTTAATGTTGTATTTTGAGAGTTCTCTCGTAATAAGAGAGCCTACAACACCTGCACCAATGACAGCAACATCGTATTTCATTCTAACATCTCCTCGTGAATTGAACATAGTAACCTATAATAGAAAAATATTATAGCACAGGAAACACAAAAAAATCAAGTGTATATATAATGTTTTATATATAGTTTTGTCTTGTTTTTTATGGAAAAATAGTGTAGAATTAAGAGTTGAAAATTGAAAGTGGAAAATGGAAAGTTTCGGGGCGCGAAAATGCGCCAAAAGAACAAGCAACAGTATTGCGAAACTTATAATGTTTGGAAGCGAAGCTTCCCCAACATTCCGCATTTCGTATTCCGCATTCCGAACTTAAATAACGAGGTATTTTAATATGATTAACCCCAATAAAAAGCCAGAACTTCTCGCTCCTGCAGGAGATATGAATTGCCTTATTGCTGCTGACCGTTTCGGCGCAGACGCAGTATATATCGGCGGTCCTCTTCTTCAGTTAAGAGCAGAAAAATCTGCCTTTACCGAAGAGAATATTGACTCTGCAGTAAAGCTTTTACATTCAAAAAACAAAAAGCTTTATGTTACTGTAAACAGTTTTACAAAAAATAGTGAAATTGAGCCTCTCAAATCCTACGCCCGTACCCTTTACGGTTTAGGTGTTGATGCGGTTATCGTGTCAGATTTGGGTGCGGTAAGAACAATTAAACAGGCAGAGCCAAACCTTGAAGTGCATATAAGCACGCAAGCAAACTGCTGTAACTATGCATCCGCTCTCGCTTATTACGAAATGGGTGCATCAAGAATTGTTATTGCCCGTGAAATGACCATTGACGAAATTGCCGAAATGCACGCTAAAATTCCCGAGGAGCTTGAGCTTGAAGCCTTTGTTCACGGAGCAATGTGCATGGCGTACTCCGGCAGATGCCTTATATCTTCATATATGAACGGCAGAAGCGGTAACAGAGGTGAATGCACTCAACCTTGCCGTTGGGAATATTATCTTGTTGAAAGAAATCGACCCAATGAATATATGAAATTGGAAGAATACCCCGATCATTCCGCTCTTCTTTCATCCCATGATATGAAAGCCATCGGCTTTTTAGATAAACTGGCAGATGCAGGTATTGACTCATTTAAAATCGAGGGCAGAATGAAAACAGAATACTACGTTTCCCACGTTGTTAATGCTTATAGAAGAGCCATTGATAAATCTTCTCCCCTTGAACTTTTAGATGATGAGCTTAACGCTATCAGCCACCGCCCCTACAACAGTGGTTTCTATTTCGGAAATCTTGTTCAAGGACATAAAAACGATGGTCTTTACCATTGGGACTGCACCTTTGCAGGTGTTGCCCTGGAAGATTGCAAAGACGGAAAATTAAAAATTCAACAAAGAAACTTCTTTAAATTGGGCGATACAATCGAGGTACTCTCACCCGAAACCTTTGGTATGAAATTCACCGCAACAAAAATCGTCAACGAAAAAGGTGAAGAATGCGAAAGCGCTTGTCATCCCCAGGAATTCCTCACTCTCGACTGCACCGCAGATGTTAAAAAGGGTGATATTTTGAGGGTAAGAACTGAGAAAAAGGAAATTATTACAGATATTTAATTAAGTGGCAAGTTGGAAGTGGCAACTACGGTAATTCGGAATTCGGAATTATCGGGTCTGCAACGCTATTATAATTTGAAATAATACTGAAACCCCTATTCTTCTGACTGTTTTAAAAAAACAAAAAGCAGTAAGAATAAGTTTCAATTCCAATAATCTAACACACTGTTCAGAAGCGAAGCTTCCCCAACATTCCGCATTCCGAATTCCTCACTCCGCATTTTCACTTCAAACTAAAACGAAGGAATAAACTATGCATTCTGAAATCCTCGCTCCTGTTGGAGCACAAGAACAGTTAAAAGCCGCTGTAAGAAGCGGTGCAAATGCAGTATATCTTGGTGTTGATAATTTCAACGCCCGGCGTAATGCTGACAATTTCACAACTGAAAATTTAAAAGATACAGTAAAATACTGCCGTCTTCGTAATGTAAACGTTTACGTCACCCTCAACACCTTGATTTTCGACAAGGAAATTGACGAGCTTTATAAAACTGTTAAAGCCATTGCCAAAAGTGGTGCAGATGCGGTAATTGTTCAGGATTTTGCAACAGTAAAAGCAGTTAAAGAAATCTGCCCTGATATGCCTCTTCACGCCTCAACTCAAATGGCGGTTCACAATGTTGCAGGTGCAAAACTTCTTGAAGAAATGGGATTTTCAAGAATTGTTCTCGCCCGTGAGCTTTCATTAAACGAAATGAAACTGATACGAGAGGCGGTCAACACAGAGCTTGAGGTTTTCGTTCACGGTGCCCATTGTATGAGCACATCGGGTAACTGCTATCTTTCTGCTATGCTGGGTGAAAGAAGCGGTAACAGAGGTCTTTGCGCCCAGGGTTGCCGCCTTAATTGGACTAATGCTCACGGCAGAGAATATGCTCTTTCCCTTAAAGATATGTCCTACCTTGACAATATAAAAGACCTTATAGACATAGGTATTGATTCTTTTAAAATCGAGGGCAGAATGAAACGCCCCGAGTATGTTGCTGCCGCAGTAACAAGTCTTAAAAAAGCAATAAATAACGAGCTTTATGACAAAGGAACTCTTCGTTCCGTTTTCTCCCGTAGCGGTTTTACAGACGGCTATTTAAAAGGCAGAAGAACAGTTGATATGTTCGGCTACAGAGTTAAAGAGGATGTAACCTCTGCAAGTGGTGTTTTAAAAGAACTTGAAAACTCCTATAAAGACGAAATCCACCCTAACAAAGCGACAGCAAAGCTTATCCTGAAGAAAGACGAGCCCACCACGCTTTTCTTCTCTTCAAAGGGTGTAACCGTTGAAGTAAAGGGAGAAATCCCCCAAGAGCCCCGCACCGCTCCTCTCTCTGAAGAAATCGCGTTCAGAAACCTTGCTAAATTAGGGGAAACACCTTTTTATTTAGACTCTCTGGGATTTGAAAACCCTGAATTTCTTACACTCCCTGCCTCTGCCATAAATGCATTAAGGCGCGATGCAGCAAATCTACTGGAAGAAAAACTCTCAACTAAAGAATATACAATAAACCAAGTTATACCCAATATACCAAAAACCAAAGGCAATTTTACAAAACCCAAAACACGAATCCGTATTGAAAGTTTTTCTCAATATAGCGAAGATTTTGAAAAAGCAGATTTAATAATTCTTCCCATTGATGAAATTCTTGAAAACCAAGAAGAAATCGAATGTTTACCTGTAAAAATCGCCACAGAGCTTCCCCAACTCATTTACCCGGAGGACGAGAAAGACATTCTCAAAAAACTTTCAACAATTAAAAAAATGGGTATAGTGAGAGGTGTAACCGGCAACATAGGTGGAATTGCTCTTCTTAAAAAAGCAGGTTTCAGAATTCACGGGTCACACGGACTGAACATAACCAACACCCTCTCTGCCCAAGTCTATAAAGAAATGGGGCTTACAGACATCACCCTTTCTTTTGAGCTTTCCGAAAAAGCAGTTAAAAACATCAGCACAGATATAGAAAAAAGCGCGTATATTTATGGTTATTTGCCGATTATGTTACTGCGAGCCTGTCCTCAAAAAAGCGTTGACGGTTGCCTTGACTGCAACGGTAAAACTGCTCTTACCGACAGAAAAGGAATTGATTTTCCTCTTTTGTGCCACAATAAAAAATATTCTGTTCTTTATAACAGTGTTCCCCTTTATATAGGCGACAAAAACCTTTCAAACCTTGATTTTGTAACATTCTACTTTACTATCGAAACGAAAAAAGAATGCGAAAAAATCTATGAGGCTTATTCAAACGGCAAAACCATTGACGGCAAAAAAACCAACGGACTCTATAACAGAGAACTATTATAATTCAGAAAAGTTTGTGATTTGTTTGAAAAAACATTCACAAACTTTTTTTATGTTCCAAAAAAGAAATTCAACTTTTTCGGCATAATGTGTTAAATATTAACACAGCCATTGTGCAAAACTAACAAAAGATTTTGACCTTTTAAAATGCTTTTGTGTAAGACAAGCACATTAGTCTCTTTTATATCGTTGTGCATTTTACACAAATGTCACATCCTTGCTTTGTGCACTTTCACTTGACTTTCTTAAAAATTTGAGTATAATGACATTGTAATCAAACGAAAGGAGTCCTGACAAATGTTTAATAACAGAGCTATCGAAATGAAACTTCTCAAAGAAATCGAAGAAGAAAAGGGCTTCTCATTCAAGAAACTCGTTAAAATCATCGGTCTTAACGGGATTCTCAGAGAAATGCAGTAATCCTGCTTTCTTCTTCTCCGATATACCACACGGACATCTGTTTTACCCATATTTATCGCTAAAGCAGACTCCGAGGTTGATATATAAAAATGTTTCATAAAGCCATAAGAAACAAGCCGCCTAAAAATAGGCGGCCTGTTTCTTTTTATTTACTTTCTTTATTGACTATATACATTATTTAGTTTATATTTACATTATACAATTTTCCAAAAGGAGAAATCCAGATGACAAAAAACGAAGCAAAACTTAAAGCAAAAGAGCTTGTGGCAAAGATGACAGTTGAGGAAAAAATGACTCAGCTTCTTTACACATCTCCTGCTATTGAAAGACTTGGAATTAAAGCGTACAACTGGTGGAACGAAGGTGCTCACGGCGTTGCAAGAGCAGGTACAGCAACAGTCTTCCCTCATACAATCGCTATGGCGGCAACATTTGATGGTGAGCTTATTAACGAAATCGCAGATGTTATTTCAACAGAGGGCAGAATTAAATATAACAAGCACGTTGAATATGGCGACCACGATATTTTTAAAGGTATCACCTATTGGGCACCCAATATCAACATTTTCCGTGACCCTCGTTGGGGACGTGGTCAGGAAACCTTTGGTGAAGACCCTTATCTTACTGCTACTCTTGGTACTTCTTTTATTAAAGGTATTCAGGGTGACGGTGAATTCTTAAAGGGTGCTGCTTGTTCAAAGCACTTTGCTGTTCATTCAGGCCCCGAAAAAGACCGTCACGGCTTTGATGCTGTAGCAACTCTCCATGATATGTATGAAACCTATCTTCCTGCATTTGAAAAAACAGTAAAAGCAGGTGTTGCAGGCGTTATGGGTGCATATAACCGCACCAATGGTGAACCTTGCTGCGCTCATTCATACCTTATGGGTGAGGTTCTCCGTAAAAACTGGGGCTTTGACGGTTACTTTGTTTCCGACTGTGGCGCATTGCAGGATATTTATGAATTCCATAAATTCGTTGAAACAAGAGCAGAAGCAGCGGCAGTTGCGCTTAAAAATTCCTGCGACCTTAACTGCGGTCAGACTTATGATGCTCTCGTTGATGCTTACGAAGAAGACCTTATTACAGAGGAGCAGATTACAGAAGCAGCAGAAAGACTTTATATGATTCGTTTCCTTTTAGGCGAATTCGAAGAAGTAAGACCTTATTCCGACATTCCTTATTCAAAGCTTGACTGTAAAGAACACAGAGAGCTTAATTTAAGAGCTGCTGAAAACTGCGTAACTCTTCTTAAAAACGATAATTATTTACCCCTTGATAAAAACACAGATAAGAAAATTGCAGTTATCGGTCCTAACGCGCTTTCTGTTACTGCTCTCGAGGGCAACTACAATGCATACGCTTCCGAATACATCACAGTTGCAGATGGTGTAAGAAGAGTATTCACCAATGCAGCTATTTCTGTTGAAAGAGGATGTAATTACTGCCACGAAAAAATCAACGAGTGGAGTGGCTTCGGTAATATGCTCAGCGATGGCGCTGCAGCAGCTGCAGAAGCAGATATTGCAATTCTTGCTCTTGGCCTTGACTGCTCAATTGAAGGTGAAGACACAGGCTATGACAACGACTACACCGCTTGTGGCGATAAGAAAAACATCTATCTTCCCAAAACTCAGCAGAAGCTTGCAGAAATGGTTTGCGATGCTTGTGAAAATGTTATTGTGGTTATTATGTGCGGTAGCTCAGTTGACCTTGGTGAAAAGGTAAGAAACCACGCAAAAGCAATCACCCACGCTTGGTACCCCGGTTCCCAGGGCGGTCTTGCAATTGCAAAAACAATTTCAGGTGAAAACAACCCCTGCGGTAAGCTTCCCGTAACAATCTATGATGGTGAGCATCCTCTCCCCGATTTCACAGATTATAATATGCAGGGCAAAACCTACCGTTTCATTGAGGGTGATGCACTTTACCCCTTCGGCTATGGTCTTTCATATACAAAGTTTGAATATACCGATGCAAAGGTTCTTGAAAAGACTGACGATACTATAAAAGTTAGCGTTAATGTTAAGAATATCGGCGACAGAGCAGGTATTGAAAAAACACAGATTTATGCTCAATATTCCGATTCAAGAACCTACACTCCCCACTTCCAGCTTTGCGGTATTAAATCTACAAAACTCGAAGCCGGCGAAAGCACAAATGTAACAATTGATATTGATACATATTGGCTCAAAGCAGTTCTTGAAAACGGCGAAAGAGTTACCCCCGACGGCAAAATCACACTTTATGTAGGCGGACATCAGCCCGATAAAGTAAGTAACGAATTACTCGGTTACGAATGTGAGAAAATAGAATTATAAGAAACATAAAACCATCGAAAGCAAAAAACTTTCGATGGTTTTTAATTTTATTAATATCCGAGTACACCCTCAACGGACTCATCATTTTCAATCCAATCGGAAACTTTTATAATTCTATATGTATCTTTATCGTCACGAATTATAACTTCTTCAATTCCTGCGTTTATTACCATTCTCTTACACATTGAACAGCAGCAGGCGTCTTTTACATATTCACCTGTTTTAACATCTGTTCCCACAAGGAAAATTGTGCTTCCTATCATATCTTTTCTTGAAGCGCTTATAATTGCATTTGCTTCCGCATGAACACTTCTGCAAAGTTCATATCTTTCTCCACGAGCAATATTCAACTTTTCTCTGATACAAACGCCCATATCAGTGCAATTCTGCCTGCCTCTCGGTGCGCCTACATAGCCTGTTGAAATAATCTCATCATCTTTAACAATTACAGCACCGTAATGCCTTCTCAGACAAGTGCATCTTTGTGAAACTGTCTGAGCTATATCCAAATAATAATTTATTTTATCTCGTCTCATTGTTATCTCCTGAAATCAAATTCTTTTACTTCTGATTTATTTTTAAAGACAAATAGTTTTGTAAGTTTACTGTCATCCTTTTCTTCTTTTAAAACGTCCCAATTTCCGTTTTCTTCATTAAAAACTTCTTCTTTTTCAAATATATATTGATGTTCAACCTGTTCAAATGTAAATTTTACTTTTTTGTCATAATATTTCTTTACAAACTCAACTGCTTTTTTCGTGGCAATTTCAATATTGTCGTAATTATCCTCATCAAAATGTTCTGAACACTTATCTTTATCAGAATAAGAAACAGAAATATGTAAATTGTTCTTCATTCCATAATTACGTGGATACACTCTGACTATGAGTTTTGGCTCTTCTTGAGTTCCTGCAAAAGCTACACCTTTATAATCAGGCAAAATTATGTATCTGTCCATTCCTAATTTAGTAGCTTTTTCAATTATGCGGTCATATTGTTTTACAATTCTTTCAGTTACCTTTTTTGTGTATTTTTGATTTACAACGTACCACATTTCCACAACGAATAAAACAAAAAACAATATTACAAAAAGTAATAACAAACCAGAAATTATATAAAAAATTGTTCTCGTTTCACTTACTTCAACAGCATAATCTTTTGCAAGGAAAAATAAAAACAAAAAAAGACCAATTAAGAAACCATATTGAAGCACACATATAATAACATTAACTTTTTTAGATTTACTTCGGTCAAAAGACTCAAAAACAGCTTCACCAACAACCTCAAATATAAACTCAAAAATAAATTCCGCCACAATCTCACCTCATATAATAACTTGCATATATTATCGATATACAAGCAAGCTTGTTCGATATATTTTGCTTCACAAAATTCGATATATTTCGCTATGCTCAATTCGATATGATATAAATCCTTTTTAACTCGTGCCGACAGGCACATATCGAACCGCAGGTATATCGAATCGTAAGATATATCGAAAATCCGTCAGGATTTATATCGATGTGGCTTCGCCACACATTCCGAATTAAAGAATATACTCCTGAACCTTTTCACCTTGAAGTGTCTTGTGAGTAATAGCAGTATCATCAACAATCATATACCCTCTTGGTGTATTTTCTTTAGGAATAGAAACAGAACCTGGGTTTGCGTAAATATAGCCACCCTCTAACTCTTCAATCTTACTTACATGGGTATGACCATTGAAAAGAATGTCGCCCTTTTTAATTTTAGGAAGATTTTGGGGGTTCATTTTGTGACCATGGGTAAGGAAGAACATTCTTCCTTTGTGATAAAAGAAAGCGTATTCCGCAAGAACGGGGAAAGAAAGGACCATTTCGTCAACTTCTGCCTCGCAGTTACCTCTTACGCAAAGAATTTCCTCCGCCATATCATTTAAAAGTGCAATAACTCCTTTAGGATTATATTCATCGGGTAAATCGTTACGAGGACCGTGATAGAGAACATCACCTAAAAGCACTAATTTTTCGCATTTTTCTTCTCTGTATTTTTCCACTAATTCACGGCAGTATTTTAAAGAACCGTGAATATCAGATGCTATCATAATTTTCATAAAGTTTACTCCTTAATATTATGAAGTGATTATATCATATGAAAAGAAAAAATCAAATATATAAGCAAAAGTTCATAAAACATAATTTTGTTGTAAAAAAGCAATATAAATGATATAATCACTTCATGACTATAGAAAAGGAGTAATAAAATGTCAGACAAACCTATGAAAAAATATATGAAAAAGTCGGAAATTGCCACCTTTGGTATCGGTCTTTTCGGTGTGGCACTTCTCACCGGTTGGATGCCCGACTACACTGCAACATTCTTTGCAGACTTCGCTTTCAAGGGCAAAGGATTTGACCCTGACACAATGGCAAATGCTCTTTCGGTTGTTTTCCTTGTAGCAGGTATTGTAGGCGCAGTTTGTGAGCTCGTTATCGGCTACCTTGTAGATAACACCCGTACAAAATTAGGTAAAGTAAAACCCTGGATTGGTTTTGGTGTTATTCCTCTTGCACTTATTTCAATGCTTGTTTTCGTAGCACCTAACACAGATAATCAAAACGTAGCAATCGCCTGGATGTTTGTTATCTTTTCTCTTTATACCGCTTTCTGCTGCGCAGTTGAAAGCCCTGCAAACTGCTTCGGCTCTCTCTGTTCTCCTAACCCAAGCGAACGTTCAAGTGCTATTTCAATAGCTTCTTTCCTTCGTTCCGTTGGTCAGTCAGGCGGTATGGTTGTTATTCTCGTTGTTGGTCTTGTAATGAAAGCTATTATGGGTCAACAGCAGTTTAAAAACGCAGAAGCACAAGGTCTTGACCTTATAATTTCAACTGCAGTTTGTGCTTTGGGACTTATTCTCTTTGTTATGATTTTCTTTACAAATAACAAAGAGCGCGTTCCTTTCACACAAGAAAAAGTTTCTCTCAAAGATGCCGTTAAAGTTGTTTTCACTCATAAAAATCTCCTTATGGTATCTCTGACAAAGCTCTGCGGTTTCGGTCGTGGTGTATATGGAACCGTTTCCCTTTACATAGCAATTTATCTTTTAGGTTCAAAAGACCTTAAACTCGGTCTTTTACTTCCTATGGGTATAGGTACTGCGGTGGGTACTCTTCTTGTTAACATTGTTCTCAAGAAATTCTCTACTAAAAAGACATTTATTCTTTTCTGCTTCTACGGTGCATCATCTCTTGCAATCCTTTTCCTTGTTTCAAAGGGAATTGGCTTTAATGACGGCCTTATTATTCCTTTCCTTATTCTCAACTTCTTCTGCGGTCTTCAGCACGGTAACACAAACGTTACTCCCAACATTATGATTGCAGACTGTGTTGACGAAATTGAGTATAAAACAGGCAAACGCCAGGAAGGTCTTGCCTATGCCGGTTACGGTCTATTCTCAAAAATCGCATCTGCTTTCACAAAAGCTCTCGGACCTTGGCTTCTTTACACCTGGTCGGGCTACCTTGCATCAACAAATGCAAACGTGGCTTACGCCGAGCAGACTGATGCCACACTCAATAAAATCCTTATGATTTACACAATCATTCCTGCTATTTTCGTTGTTCTTCAGGCAGTTCCCATTTTCTTCTATGATATGGTTGGCGACAAGAAAGAAAGCATTACAAAAGAGCTTATAAAACGCCGTGAAGAAAAAGCTCTTGCAGACACAGCGTCTGCAGAAAATTAAGGAGGTGGCATATTTATGAAAAAAGGTTTTAATTTAAAAGTATATGCCGCTATCACCTTCTTTGTAATAGCAGGACTTCTTGCAACAATAACAGTTACAACCTATAAAAGCAGATACAACGGCTTTAGTCCCGAAAAAACTGCAGTAGCTTTCGTACAGAGCATTGTTGAAACCGGTGACGGCTACAATGCCTATAAAAACACACTTGTCAGCAAAAACTATAAATACGGCGACTTTATAAGAGAATATTATATGTACCCCGTAATTTATGCCGAATGTGACTACAAACCCGGTGACGACAGAGATAACCTCAAAGGCTACAATGACGATTCCTACAAAGGCGAAAAAACTCTTAACGATGATGGTACGCTTTCCGGTCAGGTAATTGACACAATGTACGGATACTATGTTTCACTTATAGAAAAGTACAAGGGTTGGGACAATTACGACGGAGTTTTCACTGATTATTTCAAGAAGCTTTGCAAGGTTCGTGAAGATGTTTTCGGTGACAAATATATGACTGATGAAATAATGTTCACCGCTCTTGAATCCAATGTAAGAACCTACGGCGAAAGCCTTACAGGTACAGAGGACGAATTCGATGCTAACACAGGTATTCAGACAAGTGTTAAAACCACAGGTGCTTACGAAAAAGCTTTTGGTGAGGATTACAAATTTACTTATGAAGAAATAAGTGTTAAAGATATTACAATTTTTGACTATTCATATGACGATATCTCAACTAAACTACTTGAAACATACAAAATCAACATCGATGAAATCGATAAAATATACAGTGTTTCATTGGTGGTTAAAGCCAATGGCGAAAAAGTTATGGATCAAAGAATACGTGTTGTTAAAATTAATTCAACTTGGTATGTTGATAACACAACAATTGACACATCTGCACTATACGAAATAGCTTAAAACAACAATTAACCCCAATGAGTTTGTCAAAACAAATTCATTGGGGTTTAACTTTATATTTTTGTTAATAAAAATCGGCTTATGCGCTAAAGATAATAGCTTATTTTTTCTTTTTACCGAAGAAGCCTTTCTTCTCTTCCGGGTCAACAGGGTTTCCACCCATTGTTGTGTTGAAATTGAGGAGTGCTTCTTTTTGCTTTTCGTTAAGGTTTTTCGGAACATCGACGGTAACTCTGATAAGCTGGTCACCGCGTCTTGTGGAGTTGAGAACCTGAATACCTCTGCCCTTTAACTTAAAGATGTCACCGGGTTGAGTTCCTGCAGGAAGAATATATTCAACCTGACCGTCAATAGTAGGAACTCGGAGCTTATCACCGAGAGCTGCCTGAACGAAGCTAACCTTAACATCGTACCAAACGTTGTAACCGTCACGTTCGAAGAAGGGATGGGGTTTAACAACAACTCCAACTCTTAAATCACCTGCAGGACCGCCGTTCACACCGCGGTTACCCTCGTTGCGAACTGTGAAAATCTGACCATCGTCAATACCTGCAGGAATGGTAATTTCCTGCTTAACAGTTCTTCTGATTCGTCCTGCGCCCTTACATCTTGTGCAGGGATTGGGGTTGAATGTACCCTTGCCGCCACAGCGTTGACAGGGCTTTGATGTACTGATAGTGCCGAAAGGTGTTCTCTGCTGAACATTAATCTGTCCCCTACCGTTACAGTCGGGGCAAGTCTGGGGTGAAGAGCCCTTGGCAGCGCCGCTGCCGGCACATTCGTCGCAGACTTCGATTCTCTGGAATTCAACAGTTTTTTTGCAACCCTTTGCAGCCTCTTCAAATTCAAGATATATGTTAGTCTGAATATCGCTACCGCGACGGGGAGCGTTAGGATTGGAGCGTGAACCGCCACCACCGAATCCGCCGAAGAATGAACCGAAAAGGTCACCCAAATCGAACTCCATTCCGCCGTCAAATCCGCCGAAGCCACCGAATCCGCCACCTTGACCTGCGCCGTAGCTGGGGTCAACTCCTGCAAAGCCGAAGCGATCATATTTTTCTTTCTTGTCAGAATCGGAAAGAATTTCATAAGCTTCGTTTGCTTCCTTGAACTTTGCTTCTGCCTCTTTATTATCGGGGTTAAGGTCGGGGTGATATTTTTTCGCAAGCTGGCGATATGCTTTTTTTATTTCGTCTGGTGTGGCACTCTTGGAAACGCCAAGCACCTCGTAATAATCTCTTTTATCTGCCATAATTGATTCCTTTCTTTAGGAATTCACTCACCGAAGACGGTTCCTTTTGAGAACCGTCTTCGATAATTTAATCAATAATTAGTCAACATCTGTGAAAGGTGCTTCTGTGTAGTTATCTCCACCCTGTGCACCTGCTGCGTTGGGGTCAAAGCCTGCGCCCATATTATTGGGGTCGAAGCCCTGTGCGCCACCTGCTGCTTTGTAAAGCTTTTCAGAAATCTCATAGAATTTTGCCTGAAGAGCTTCCTGCTTTGATTTGATAAGCTCAATATCTTCGCCCTTGAGAGCTTCTTTAAGTTCTTCAACTTTTGCATTGATATCGTTCTTATCTGCTTCGTCGAATTTATCGCCGTTTTCGGAAACGAGTTTTTCGCATTCAAATACCATCTGGTCTGCGCCGTTGCGAATATCAACTGCTTCTTTACGTTTCTTATCTTCCTCTGCAAACTGCTCTGCTTCTCTAACTGCGCGGTCGATATCGTCCTTGCTCATATTGGAAGAAGCTGTGATAGAGATAGACTGTTCTTTACCTGTACCAAGGTCTTTTGCAGAAACGTGAACAATACCATTTGCGTCAATGTCGAAAGTAACTTCAATCTGGGGAGTACCGCGACGAGCAGGAAGAATACCGTCAAGGTGGAACATACCGAGAGTTTTGTTATCTCTTGCGAATTCTCTTTCGCCCTGAAGAACGTGGATTTCAACTGATGTCTGGTTGTCAGCTGCAGTTGAGAATACCTGGCTCTTCTTTGTGGGGATTGTTGTGTTTCTTTCAATAATCTTTGTGCAAACGCCACCAAGTGTTTCAATACCGAGTGAAAGGGGTGTAACGTCAAGGAGAAGAAGGCCTTCTACATCGCCGCCGAGAACACCTGCCTGAAGAGCTGCGCCCATTGCAACACATTCGTCGGGGTTGATGCCCTTGTAAGGTTCTTTGCCTGTGTAGTTTTTAACTGCATCCTGAACAGCAGGGATTCTTGAAGAACCACCAACCATAAGAACTTTGTCAATTTCGGAAACTTTAAGACCTGAGTCAGAAATAGCCTGACGAACAGGAGCCATTGTTGCTTCAACAAGGTCAACTGTAAGCTCGTTGAACTTTGCTCTTGTAAGAGTTGTGTCAAGGTGAAGAGGACCGCCTGCTTCTGTCATTGTGATGAAAGGAAGGTTAATTGCGGAAGATGTAACACCTGAAAGCTCGATTTTAGCTTTTTCTGCAGCTTCTTTAAGTCTCTGCATAGCCATTTTATCTTTAGAAAGGTCTGTGCCTGTTTCTTTCTTGAATTCGGTTACAAGCCAGTCGATAATTCTCTGGTCGAAGTCGTCACCGCCGAGACGGTTGTTACCTGCAGTTGCAAGAACCTCCTGAACACCCTCGCCCATTTCGATAATAGAAACGTCGAATGTACCACCGCCAAGGTCATAAACCATAACCTTCTGGTCGTTTTCTTTATCAATACCGTAAGCAAGAGCAGCTGCTGTGGGCTCGTTGATAATTCTCTTTACTTCAAGACCTGCAATTTTACCAGCGTCTTTAGTTGCCTGACGCTGAGAGTCTGTAAAGTAAGCAGGAACTGTGATAACTGCTTCTGTAACTTTGTCACCAAGGTAGCTTTCTGCATCAGCTTTAAGCTTAGAAAGAATCATTGCAGAAATCTGCTGAGGTGTGTAGGATTTGTCATCAATCTGAACCTTGTAATCTGTACCCATCTGTCTTTTGATAGATGCGATAGTTCTGTCGGGGTTCTGAACTGCCTGACGTTTTGCAACCTGACCAACGAGTCTTTCGCCGGATTTAGAGAAACCTACAACAGAGGGAGTTGTTCTGTTACCTTCAACGTTAGCAATAACTACGGGCTCGCCGCCTTCGATAACTGCTACGCAAGAGTTAGTTGTACCTAAGTCAATACCAATTGTTTTTGCCATTTTAATTACCTCCGAATTTATTTTATAATGTATTTGTTTATATATTTGTTAATTGGTAACCTGAACAGTTGCGAAACGCAATATTCTGTCACCCATTTTATAACCTTTTTCAAAAACTGCCGCGATTGAATTTTCGGGAAGCTCGTCATTTTCAACGGTCATAACCGCGCTGTGAATATTGGGGTCAAATTCGTCGCCTACAGCACCGAAGCTCTCAACCTCCATATTTTTGAGAATTTCTTTAAGCTGAGTAACGGTCATTTCAACGCCTTTTCTGTAAACCTCAACATCGTCAGTTGTGTTGTCCAAAGCTCTGTCAAAATTATCAATTACAGGAAGCAAAGCTTTAAGAGTATTTGCTTTAGCATCACCGTAAGTTGCTTCTTTCTCTCTTTGAGAGCGTTTGCGGTAGTTGTCATATTCTGCAAGAGTGCGAAGATGTGAATCCTTAAGAGCCGCAAGGTCAGTTGAGAGTTTCTCAATTTCAGCCTTGAGGGCATCAACCTCTGCATTTTTCTTTGATTTCTTTTCCTTTTTAGTTTCCTTTTTCACTTCAGCAGTTTCTTCGGTTTCTACTGCCTTGTTTTCTTCATTTGCCATTTTATTCACCCTCACTCTTCGTCTAAAGTTTCGGAAAGGAGATTCCCGATAACCGATGCTAAATATTTAATACTCGGAATAAGCCTTGCATAATCAAGTCTCGTAGGACCGATTATTCCGATTGAACCGCTGTCTTTTTCGCCTACAGAGTATTTTGAGAAAATTGTTGAAGAATTTTTCAACTCTCTGTAAAGGTTTTCCGTACCGATTGCCACATTTAACTGTTTCTTATGTGAGCCAAGCATATTTTCAAGAGGTGTTCCTCTGTGAAGAAAATCCATAAGCCTGAAAGCATCTTCGGAAAGCTCTTCGTGGTTAAGTATGTTTGACTGACCTTTTAAATGAAGCTCTGTTGTTTTAACTGCTTCGCAAAGGTCCGAGATTGCGCATAAAAACGGTGACATTATGAAAACTCTGTCCCCAAGGGAAGCAACAAGAGTTTGTATAAACATTATATTTATATCGGAAACAGATTTTCCTATGAAATAGCTTTGGCAGATATTATAGAAAACCTCAGCGATATCTACATTGATTTCCGCGTCACTTCTTACAACCGAGCTTTTAAGAATACCTGAGGTTGCAAGGAGAACTATCATAGCCGTGTGCCTGCTTAATGGAACAAGCTCAATTCGTTTGATTTTCGCATCCGCATCAGCAGGTGAAGAGGAAACTGCAACGCAGTCTGTAAGCTCTGCTAAAATGCTTCCTGCTTTTTCAAGGAGCTTATCTGGCTCACCTGCGAAGGACTGCAACCATATTTTAATACGTTCCTGCTCTTCTATACCTAATTCATAAGTTGACATTAAGTTATCAACATAATATCTGTAACCCAGTTGAGATGGTACGCGACCTGCGGAAGTATGGGGCTGTTCTAAAAGACCCATTTCAACCAAATCCGCCATATCGTTACGAATGGTAGCAGAAGAAACCGCATTACCCATTTCGTTGCATATAGCTTTTGAGCCAACAGGTTCACCCGTGGCAATAAAGCGTTCTATAATAATTGCAAGAATGTGTTGCTTACGTCCTGTAAGTTCTGCCACGACCTCACCTCTTTTTTGGTTTTTATCACCATTAGCACTCTCGTCGAGTGAGTGCTAACTCTGTTAATAATATACTCCCGCAAGTAGCATTTGTCAACTACTTTTGCAAAGTTTTTTGTAAATAGTTTGTGAATGAATGTTAATTTTATGCAAAAAATAAATCCACACACCTTGTTAGGTGTATGGATTTGTTTGGCGCAGAAGGAGAGACTCGCAAGGCTCTGCCTTGCATTCACTTCGCGAACAACCGATTGTGTTCGGCTTCGCCGAGGGAGTTCGAGTCTCTCCACCCACTAATTGAAACAAAACAAAAAAAGATACCCTCTCGGATATCTTTCTTGTTTGGCGCAGAAGGAGAGACTCGAACTCTCGCGCCGGTTTCCCGACCTACGCCCTTAGCAGGGGCGCCTCGTCACCAACTTGAGTACTTCTGCATTGGTAACTGAAAATCAGTTATTTAATTGTCCTCAAAAGAGGTGGCGCAGAGAGTGGGATTCGAACCCACGGTACGTTGCCGTACGACGGTTTTCAAGACCGTTCCGTTATAACCACTTCGGTATCTCTGCATATGTTAGCCTTGATATATTATCACACAAAGTTCAAATTGTCAACAGTTTTTTTGATTATGATTATAAAAAGTTTTTCCAAAAATTTTTGAATAAACCCTTGACAATTGGAAAATGTAAGAGTATAATAACGTTCGTCTTAGCGGGATAGTGTAACGGTAGCACGACAGACTCTGACTCTGTTTGTTGGGGTTCGAATCCCTATCCCGCTGCCAAAAACGAAACCACCCAATCGGGTGGTTTTTTGTTTTATTCTTGAACCCGTCCTGTTTATTTGCTATAATACCTATATAAAATATTTGAGGAGAATGTAAAATGAAAAAGTTTAAATCAATAACTGCATTATTGTTAGTATGTGTTTTTCTTTTTTCTGTGGCATCTTGCGGTAAAGATACTACTGACGAAACCACTACGACTACAACACAGCAATACATTGCACCAAATGAAACCGATAATTCAGGTGTTACATATTCCGATACAGTAGCTGATTCTTCTGCTACAACTGCAGTTATACCTGATACAACAAACAGCGGTACAACTCCTGTTGAAACTCAAGCACCTGCAACCCAAAGTGGTAACGGTTCTGCTCAGCAAGAACCCCAAACCAACGCACCTGAAACTCAAGCATCACAGCAAACTCCAAGTACAACTCCACCGTCAACAACCTCAAATCAAGAAATTCATGAAGCTGACGGCAGAACTTATTATGTATATTACCCCGAAAATATAAAATCCTCAAAGAAAACTTATCCCGTTCTTTCCTGGGCAAACGGAACAGCTTGTCAACCCTCTATGTATACAGGTATGTTTGCAGAGTTGGCAAAAGGCGGTTACATTGTTATAGCAAGTAGTGAAACAATGTCTGCAGACGGTTCTGCTCAGATTGCTGCCCTTGATTTTGTCATTTCTCTCAATAACAATTCTTCAAGCCTCGCTCATAAAAAGGTTAACACAAGTAAACTAGGTGTTATCGGTCATTCTCAGGGTGGTAGAAGCTCTGTTAATGCAGCGGTTAAGGATTCACGAATCAAATGCGTTGTCTCTTTGGCAGGTAGTAACTACCTTGAAGAAGCAGAACCCAACTCAACTCCCACCCTCTTTATTGCAGGTGGAAAAGATATGATTGTTTCACCGTCAAAATGGATTCAACCTGCCTACGACGTTGCAAAAGGCCCTGCGGTTTACGCTTCTTTAAACGGTGCAATCCACACTACCTGTTGCTCCGACCCGGGCAAATACTCTTCATATATTATTGATTGGTGTGACGCCTGGCTCAAAAACGATGCAAAAGCTCTTTATACCTTCAGCAGTAATGGTGCTCTCGCTTCCGACTCTTCCTGGAGCGATTTCCAATGCAAAGGTTTTTAAATATTCCAATAAATTTCCCGAGGTACACTTATGAAAAAAATCCACTTATTATGTAACGCTCACCTTGACCCAATCTGGCTTTGGGCGAAAAATGAAGGCATAGCAGAAGCAATCTCAACCTTCCGCGTTGCCGCAGACTTCTGCGAAAAATATGATAATTTTATTTTCAACCACAACGAATCCGTTCTCTATGAATGGGTTGAAGAAAATGAGCCTGAGCTTTTCAAAAGAATTCAAGAGCTTGTAAAAAAAGGTAAATGGCGTATTATGGGCGGTTGGTATCTCCAGCCGGACTGCACGATGCCCTCTGCCGAAGGTTTCTTACGCCAAATTGAAGTAGGAAACAGTTATTTCAAAGAAAAATTTGGTATTAAGCCTACTACCGCCATAAATTTCGACCCCTTCGGTCACACTCGTGGTCTTGTTCAGATTTTAAAGAAAACAGGCTATCATTCATATTTATTTATGCGCCCTCACAACATTGTGGGTGACGATACCGATTTCATCTGGAAAGGCTATGATGGTAGTGAAATTATCGGTCATTCAATGTGGGGTGGCTATAACTGCGCAAGAGGCGAAGTTACACAGAAGATTGATAGAATCGTAGAAGATGCCCACGATGGCGCAAACCTTATGCTCTGGGGTGTAGGAAACCATGGTGGCGGACCATCAAAAATCGACCTTGACAACATTGAAGAATATATAAAAACGCACCCCGACATAATTGTTGAACATTCCTATTGCGAAAACTATTTTTCCGAGGTTGATACAAAAGAACTGACCACTTATTCTAAATCTCTCGTTCATTGTATGGTTGGTTGCTATACCACAATGGCGCAAATAAAAAAGAATTACAGAGCCCTTGAAAACGAGCTTGTTACCTGCGAAAAAATGCTAGCAATAAGCGGTGTTGATTATGACGAAAATGAACTTAAATCCGCAGAAAAAGCTTTACTTTTCAGTCAATTCCACGATATTCTCCCCGGCACTATGATTAAAGATGGTGAAAATGAGGTTCTCCGCCTTTTAGGCTACGGTAGAGAAATTGTTGCTCGCCTTACTGCAAAAGCCTTTTTCAAGCTTTGCGAGGGTCAGAAAAAAGCAATTGACGGCGAAATTCCCGTTATTGTTTTCAACCCTCACCCCTATTCTGTTACAAGAGAAATTCAAGCAGAATTCCAGCTTGCCGACCAGAATTGGAACGAGGGCGAAACAACACTTGTTAAAATCTGTGATGAAAACGGGAACTATCTCCCCTGCCAGAACGAAAAAGAATCAAGCAGTTTAACTATGGACTGGAGAAAACGAATTTGCTTCAGAGCAGAATTAAAGCCATTCAGTATCAATCGCTTCGATTGCGAATTGTATGTTGAAAAAATTAACAAAAGACCTATTGCACCTTTAAAGGAAACTGATACTCACTTCGTTTTTGAAAACGAAAAAATTTCCGCTCTCATCAACAAAGAAACAGGACTTATTGATAAATATGAAATTGAGGGTAAAAACCTCTTAAAAGAGAACAGCGGTAAAATCCTCGTTTATAAAGACAATGAAGACCCTTGGGGTATGACCAACGACGGTTTCTATGACAAAATCGGCGAATTCACGCTCCTTTCAAAAGAAGAAGCAAATCAATTCGCAGGATATCCCAACGCAGATTGCGAAAATGTTCACGTAATTGAAAATGGTGATACAAGAGCAAAAATTCAGGCAACCTTCAAAAACCGTAATTCCTTTGCCATTGTCACATATTCTCTTTCCAAACAAGACGTTTACGTTGACATAGATGTAAAAATCCTTGCAAATGATGTAAACACTCTTTACAAGCTTTCCTTTGACACAAACTTCGAAAACCCGAAATTTATAGGTCAGACCGCTTACGGCAGAGAGGAGCTTCTGAAAAAAGAAAAAGAAGTTACATATCAGAAATGGTGCGCTTTCAAAGATGAAAGCAAAACCTTTGCGGTTATAAACAGCAGCACTTATGGCGGTAGCGCAAAGGACAACACTCTCAACATCACTCTTATGAGAACACCTGTTTATTCTGCTCATCCCATTAACCAAAGACCTATTACCGATGATGACAGATTCCATAACCATATCGATATGGGCGAAAGGGATTTCTCTTACAGATTAACTCCCGAATTTGATACCATAGATATGGAAGCAGAGATTTTTAATCAACCGCCCTTTGTTTTATCATTCTTCCCATCCGGCAACGGAGAAAAGAAAGAAGCTGAATTCAGAATAAACAACAATAAAATTCTTCTTTCTTCTTATAAAAAGTTGAATAATGATGAATACCTTCTTCGCCTTTTCAACACCTCTGAAAACGAAGAAACCACTGTTATTTTTATAAACGGCAAAGAGCTTGAAATTAAATTCACACCCTTTGAAGCAAAAGGATTTAAATTTGATAGCAAAAATCTTACCGAATGCAACTTGATAGGAGAATAAACTATATTTAGGCGCATCACCGCGCCCCTACATTCCGCATTCCGCATTCAAAATGCAACGAGCAATTTATTCACAAATTATTCGTTGCATTTTCTTTTTATATATAGTATAATAAACTATCAATATACTAAATTAGGCGATTATGCCTTTTGGAAAGGTGGTTCTATGAAAAAAGCATTAAAAATTCTTGTTATTGCTGTTGTTATAACTGCTGTCATAGTTCTGACCGTTATGCCCTTTGGGGCTGTGGAAATCAAACGATATTACGGTGATATAAACAATGATTCCTATGTTACAACTCAGGATGCCATAATCGCTCTTTCCGTTGCCGCAGGAATTTATGACGATGACCTTACAGGAATGGATTTTGAAGCAACCGATATGGATGACGATAATTCCATCTCTACTTATGATGCCCGTCTTATTTTAAAAACTGCCGCAGGTCAGGAGCTCAAACGCCAGATGGAAGGCTATGAATTTGACGAAAATGCAGACTTATTCCTTAAAAAAGTCAATGAAATGCGAGTTAACGAAGGCGTTTCAACATTAAAACTTTCAAACGACCTTTGCAATGCTGCAAGAGTAGCCGCAGAAGAATATGCTACAGAAACAGGTACAGCTTTCACCCGCAAAGACGGTTCATATTACTACAAACTTCTTGACGAAAAAGGCATAAGCTACACTTTCGCAGATAAAATAATAATTCCTGCCTCTTTCGGCTATAAAGAAACATTTGACGAACTTGTAAAAGTACAACAGAGCAAAAAAGCTCTTCTCAGCAAGAATTTCAAGAAATTCGGCGTAGGAGCATACACCAAAGATGGTCATACTTTCTATTGGTGCATTTTCCTTACAGATTAAACTACACTAAAACACTACACTCGAAAGGATGATAAAAATGAGTGATTACAAAATAGAAACCAAATGTGTTCAGGGTGGCTACACTCCCGGTAACGGTGAGCCCCGCCAGATCCCCATCATTCAGAGCACAACCTTTAAATATGCAACAAGCGAAGATATGGGTAAGCTTTTCGACCTTGAAGCAAACGGTTATTTCTACACCCGTCTTCAGAACCCCACAAACGACTCCGTTGCAGCAAAAATCTGCGAACTTGAAGGTGGTACTGCAGCAATGCTCACCTCTTCAGGTCAGGCAGCTTCTTTCTATGCAATTTTCAACATCGCTTCCTGCGGTGACCATATCGTTTCTTCCGCCACAATTTACGGTGGAACATATAACCTTTTTGCAGTAACAATGAAAAGAATGGGTATCGAATTCACTTTCGTTTCACCCGACTGTTCTGAAGAAGAGCTTAACGCTGCTTTCCAACCTAACACAAAAGCAGTTTTCGGCGAAACAATCGCAAACCCTGCTCTCACTGTTCTTGATATTGAAAAATTTGCAAATGCAGCTCACGCTCATGGCGTTCCGCTTATTATTGATAACACATTTGCAACTCCCGTAGGTTGCCGTCCTTTTGAATGGGGCGCAGATATTGTTACTCATTCCACAACAAAATATATGGACGGTCACGGAGCCGCAGTCGGCGGATGCATTGTTGATTCAGGTAAATTTGACTGGATGGCTCACGCTGATAAATTCCCCGGACTTTGCACTCCCGATGACAGCTATCACGGCATCACCTATGCAGAGCGTTTCGGTAAAGAGGGCGCATTTATCACAAAGGCTACAGCTCAGCTTATGAGAGATTTCGGCTCAATCCAATCCCCCCAGAATGCTTTCTACCTCAACTTAGGTCTTGAAAGTCTTCATGTAAGAATGAAACGTCATTGCGAAAATGGTCTTGCAGTTGCAAAATTCCTTGAAGCAAATGATAAAATCGAATGGGTTACCTATGCAGGTCTTGAAAATGATAAATATTATAAATTAGCTCAGAAATACCTTCCCAACGGCACTTGCGGTGTTGTTTCATTCGGAGTTAAGGGCGGAAGAAAAGCTGCAGAAGAGTTTATGAAAAAGCTTAAACTTATTGCTATTGAAACTCACGTTGCTGATGCAAGAAGCTGTTGCTTACATCCTGCAAGCGCAACTCATCGTCAGATGAACGATGCAGAGCTCGAGGCTTGCGGAATTACAGCTAACCTTGTTCGTCTTTCTTGCGGTCTTGAAAACTCCGAAGACCTTATTGCTGATATCAAACAAGCACTGGGAGAATAAATAGCAAATTTCAAGTGGCAAGTGGCAAATTAAGGATCTGCGACGCATTATATTTTGGCGCATTTCCGCGCCCCGAAACTTGCAACTTTCCACTTTCAACTATTAACTTTAATAAAGGAGGTATGAGGCATGCCTATTAAATTAAATAGCGAGTTACCTGCAGTTGAAATTCTCGAAAAAGAGAATATATTCGTTATGACTGACACTCGCGCTATAACTCAAGATATTCGTCCGTTAAAAATTCTGGTTCTCAACCTCATGCCGAAAAAAACGGAAACAGAAACTCAGCTTTCACGCCTTTTGGGAAACTCTCCCTTGCAGGTTGAATTTGAGCTTATTCATACAAAATCCCACGTTCCGAAGCACACTCCAAAGGAATACCTTTTAGCTTTCTACAAAACCTTTGATGATATTAAGCATCAAAAGTTTGACGGACTTATAATCACCGGCGCTCCCGTTGAAAAAATGGAGTTCGAAGAGGTAACTTATTGGGAAGAGCTTTGTGAAATAATGGAGTGGTCAAAAACCCATGTTACAAGCACCTTCCACATCTGTTGGGGTGCTCAGGCAGGTCTTTATTACCATCACGGCATAAAGAAATACCCACTTCCTGAAAAGCTTTCGGGAATTTATAATCACACAGCAGATTATAAGCAATCCATTCTTTTAAGAGGCTTTGATGATGAATTTAAAGTCCCCCATTCTCGCTACACAACCGTAAGCAGAGAAGAGATTGAAAAAGTTCCAGAGCTTAAAATCCTCGCTTCTTCCGATGAAGCAGGAGTGTATATCGTTACAACGGAAAACGGAAAACAGATTTTTGTTACAGGTCACTCCGAATATGACACAGAAACCCTTAAAAACGAATTTCTTCGTGATAAGGATGCAGGGCTTGATATCAAAATGCCAAAAAACTATTTCCCCAATGACGATATCACAAAACAACCCTTAAACACCTGGCGTTCTCATGCAAACCTTCTCTATTCCAACTGGTTAAACTACTTCGTTTACCAGACAACACCTTATGATATTGAAGAAATATAAAAAACAAGTTCATCGAATTTTTCGATGAACTTGCTTTTATTTTTGTTAATAAATTATTGTTGAACTTCTTCGTTAACAATAGTTTCAACAGGCGCTTCAACGGGAGCTGCAACTTCAGCGTTTTCAACGGGCATTTCTGCTTGAGTAATGTAGCTGTAAGTCTGACCCTCTTGTGCAAGGTAAGGCTCTTCTTCAGGCAATTTTTTAAGATTGATTGCCGCAATAACACCGCTTGTAAGAGAAATGAGAACCCAAGCATGGAAAACAAAATCCATAATCATATCGGCTGTAAACCCTGTGAAATAGAACATTGCAAAAGTGTCAGCAAC
Organism: Acutalibacteraceae bacterium; assembly: GCA_045542535.1. Taxonomy (GTDB): domain Bacteria; phylum Bacillota; class Clostridia; order Oscillospirales; family Acutalibacteraceae; genus DTU089. The sequence continues at coordinate 47,201 of JAZQLF010000018.1, forward strand.
AAATATCAAGAGAGCCGCAATAAGCCAACCATAGCCGTGCTTCTTTGAAAGGAACCAGGTAAGCGCATAAAAAGCCACAATAACAACAGCAACAACAAGAGTTACAATAAAGAAACTGTCAGCAACAGGAGAAAAATCTTCCCAACCCACATAATATTCATCAGGCATTCTTCCTGTATAAACCATACCGAACATAGTTAAATAATAAGGTATTGCCGCTGAAAAAAGGAAATAAGAATCACTACCTGCAACAAGCAAAACGCTGTTTACCAAGGTAAATGCAACAACAAGTAAAATATTGTTTCTTGCACCATTATATCTTGCAGTAAGCTTCTGTCTTTCGGACATATTCTGATTTTTTGTATTATTCTTAAATAATGCCATATTTATTCTCCTTTCACCTTTTCAAAGGTCAAAAATATTATACATCATTCTACAGAGTTCGTCAACAAATATTATAATCGGCTTTGCCCCGACACTGGCATCTGGCATCTGGCGACTGGCATCTAACAACTTTTACAAGTTGTTATAATCTATCTTTCTATCTTTAAAATAAAACTCTCTATCGTGGTCGCTGATTTCACGAAGCACCTTACAGGGATTTCCAACAGCAACAACATTGGATGGTATATCTTTTGTAACAACGCTACCTGCGCCGATAACTGTATTATCACCTATTGTAACACCAGGAAGAATAACCGCACCTGCGCCAATCCAACAGTTTCTGCCGATGTGAACGGGCATATTATACTGATATGCTTTTTCGCGAAGCTCGGGAAGTATCGGATGCCCTGCCGTTGCCACAACAACATTGGGGCCGAACATTGTGTAATCACCAACATATATATGGGTATCATCAACCATTGTAAGACCGAAATTAGCGTAAACGGATTTGCCGAAATGAACGTGGTGACCGCCCCAATTAGCGTGGAATGGCGGTTCTATGTAACAGTCCTCACCGATTTCCGCAAACATCTCCTTGAGCATTTCGGCTCTTTTATGGAGTTCTGTTGGTCTTGTCATATTAAAATCATAAAGCTTATTAACATAGCCCAACTGTTCAATCATAATATCGTCACCGCTGGGATAATATATCATCCCCGAGTGCATTTTTTCTTTATTTGTCATAAAACCACCTCTTTTGTTGAATTATAGCATAAATTCATGGTATTTCAACAGTTTACCATTGAAAAACCAAGAGAAAAAGTGTAATATATAGTATATAAATTTTAGCAATGGAGAAAGAATATGAAAATTACAGATACAGTTTTTTATGTTGGTGTAAATGACCACGATATTGATTTATTTGAGGGCCAGTATGTAGTACCCAACGGTATGGCATACAACTCTTATGTTATTAAAGATGAAAAGACTGTTGTTATGGACAGCGTTGACATCAACTTCTCAAGCGGATGGCTTGATAATATCAAGGCCGTTTTAGGTGATAAAGCTCCCGACTATCTTGTTGTTCAGCACATGGAGCCCGACCACTCTGCAAGTATTGATATTTTTATGAATGCCTACCCCGAAACAAAAATCGTTGCTTCAAAGCAGGCATTCACAATGATGAGCGCTTTCTTTGGAACAGATTATAAAGAAAGACAAATTATCGTTGGTGAAAATGATACTCTTGATTTAGGTTCTCGTACTCTCACCTTTGTTACCGCTTCAATGGTGCATTGGCCCGAGGTTATTGTTACCTACGATTCAAAAGATAAAATCCTTTTCTCTGCAGACGGCTTCGGCAAATTCGGCGCACTTGATGCAGATGAAGACTGGGCTTGTGAAGCAAGAAGATATTATTTCGGTATTGTTGGTAAATACGGCACACCTGTTCAGAATCTTCTCAAAAAAGCGGCAACACTTGAAATCGAAAAAATCTGTCCTCTTCACGGACCCATTCTCACAGAAAACTTAGGTTATTATCTCGACCTTTACAACACCTGGTCTTCCTACGGTGTTGAAAGCGAAGGCGTTGTAATCGCTTATACATCTGTTTACGGCAATACTAAAAAAGCAGTTCTTAAGCTTGCAGATATTTTGAAAGAAAAAGGCTGCCCCAAGGTTGCTGTTACAGACCTTGCCCGTGACGATATGGCAGAAGCAGTTGAAGACGCTTTCCGCTACGGCAAAATCGTTCTTGCAACAACTACTTACAACTCCGACATTTTCCCCTTTATGAGAACCTTTGTTGATGCTTTAACAGAAAGACTCTATCAGAAAAGAACTATCGGTATTATTGAAAACGGCACATGGTTCCCCACCGCCGCAAAGATTATTAAAGGTATGTTCGAAAAATCCAAGGACATCACTTTTACAGATACAACAGTAACAATTAAATCTGCAATGAACGAGGACAACCTCAAACAACTTGAAGCATTAGCAGATGAATTATTAAAATAAATACAATATACCCCATTGATTTTTCATTCAAAAAAATCAATGGGGTAATTAATCTTATAATTCTTTAAATACACTTGCAACTTCATTTAAAATATATTCCGCTTGTTGCTTTTCCTTTTTATATTTTGCCTCGTCTCTTACACTCTCATTTTTCCATACAGAAAGTATTTCGGGAAAAGTGAGTATAGTTTCAAAGGCAGCAGTTTTGCCGAACTTTTCTTTTAAAAGTTCAATTATCTCACAAGGGTCACTATCTTCACCCGAAAACAAAAAGCCTTTTGATGCGGCAAAAACACAAAGATTTCTTGCACTTTCTTCCTCGCCTTCATTACCGCAAGAAAGAACGCAATCTATTCTCTTTTCTATTTCTTCAAGAGAAAGTGTAAAGGCTTGTACCATAAGAGAGCCTATCTGCTTTTGCGAGAAGCCTCTTTTCATAAAGCTCGCAACGTAACCACCAACAATTTTATCAACATCCTTATTCACTTCATCGGGTGCAGTTTTGCTGTCTAAAATCCATTGGGGAACAAAATTTTTATTTTCATTACACATAAAATCACCAAGGTAAAAATATAATTACATAAACAATTATATTATTATCTTTCCATAAAATCAACGAAAATTGTCTAAAAAATAACATTTGTTGACATTATTCTACGGGTATTATATAATCGTTTCGTAGCCAAAATAAGTGGTGGAGTCTGTCATAGTTCGCAAAGCGGATTATTTATGAGGTTACGGGTTTCTTTTTATATTTACAGGTATAAAATCAAGCTTTCCACCGTCTTTAATGCATACCATTGCATTAAGGCGGTTTTTTTGTCCACCGGAATGGAGTTTTTTATGAGTCAAATCACAATCGTTGCATTAGTAATTTTTGCAATCACCTATCTTTTGATGATGATTTTTCAAAAGATACGCCCTCACATTGTTGCAGTATCTGCCCTGATTTTTGTAGGGTTAGGAATTATCGCTTCCGTTAAGCCGGATTTATTCGGCCCCGATTTTTTCGTAACCGCAACGGGTACATACAGCTATAATATCTCCCAAGCCTTAGCAGAAATTGACTGGAATGTAATTATGATGATTGCAGGTACAATGGGAACGGTTTACCTTTTCATTGAGTCAAAAATGCCCCAGCTTCTTTCGGACCTTTTAATTTCCAAAATGCCTAATATGAAATGGGTTGTTGTTATAATTTCTCTTTTTGCAGGTATTGTTTCCGCATTTGTTGACAATGTTGCAACAGTTCTTATGATAGCTCCCGTTGCCCTTGCATTCTGCAAAAAGCTTAACATTTCACCTGTTCCCTCAATCATTTGTATTGCAGTTTCTTCAAACCTTCAAGGTGCTGCAACACTCGTTGGTGATACAACATCAATTCTTTTAGGCAAAGCAGCAAACCTTGACTTTTCTGATTTCTTTGTTGATAGCGGAAAGCCGGGTATGTTCTGGGTTGTTGAAGCAGGTGCAGTTGTAAGCGCTTTGATAATCCTGTTTATGTTCCGTAAAGACAAAGAGCCTATTTCCTTTGAAGCAAAAACAAAGGTTGAGGACTATGTTCCTACATATCTTCTCGTTGGTACAGTTGTTGCCCTTATCGCCGTTTCCTTTATACCCTACAAAGACGCCGCTGCTCCCGGTGCATTTTATAAACCCGATATTACAAACGGACTTATTTGTATCGCCTTCTTTGTAATCGGCGCATTAAGAGAAATCTTTATAAAGAAAAATAAAGAAATTGTAAAAAAAGACATCAAAGAAATCGACTATTATACAATTGTTCTTCTGACCTGCCTTTTCATAGTTATCGGCGGTATTAAAGCAGCGGGTGTTATTGATATCATCGGTGGAGCAATTGCAAAGTTAGGCTCAGGCTCCCCCTTTGTTGTTTTCACAATAATTGTATGGATGTCCGTAATCCTTTCCGCATTTATAGATAACATTCCTTATACCGCAACAATGCTTTCAATTGTTCCCGTTATTGCTGCAGGTGTAGGTATGGAACCAAAGCTTCTCTATTACGGTCTTCTTTGCGGTGCAACTCTGGGTGGTAATCTCACCCCCATCGGTGCAAGTGCAAACATCACTGCTATCGGCATTCTTCGTAAAGAGGGCTACGAGGTAAAAAGCACAACCTTTATGAAATACGGCGTACCTTTTACCCTTGCTGCAGTTATTACGGGCTATGCTCTCCTCTGGTTAATTTGGGGAAAATAAAATTTTATGAACCTATCTGAATTTCAAAAAATTCAGATAGGTTCATTTTTTCTTTTTTATATCTTTTCAATTATTAAATCAACACATTCTTCAGCAGTTTTTCCGCCACACTCAACTATAAAATCTGCATATTTTTCGTAAAGAGGTGCTCTTTCTTCATAAAGTTCCGAAATTGTTGTCCCCACTTTCATAGCAATACCGCGAGTATGTATATTCTTAATTCTTTTTTCAAGCTCTGCCGGACTTACTTTAAGATAAACGATAATTCCGTTTTCTTTAAGCTTCATCATAGCCTTTTCACCATAAACGGCGCTTCCACCTGTTGCAACAACAGAATTCACGAATTCCTGCTGACGTATTATTTCATCTTCCAATTTAATAAACTCTTCAATTCCGATTTTCGAAATTGTATCACAAAGACTTTCACCCGTAGCCTTCTGAATACTCAAATCCGTATCGCAGAAACCAAAGAGCAAACTCTTTGCTAGTATAACGCCAATGGTGCTTTTCCCTGCCCCGGGCATACCGATTAAAACAATATTTTTCATATTAATCTCCGCGGTAGGTAGGCGCATTTTTAGGAGATGTACCCTTGATAACATTGTGATAATAAGAATATGTCATAGGAGTATCTTTTTTAAGATTTCCGGCATCAGTAACCTCACCTAAGAAAACAGTATGGGTAGCAGTTTCCATTGTATCAATAACCTTGCAGGTTACGTAACTCATAGCATCAGGTAAAACGGGAAGATACCCTTTAACAAGAGGTTCGATTCCTTCAAACTTGTCCGTATCTCTACCGCTTCTGAAACCAAATGAGCCTATAATCATAGGGTCAACATTTTCACCTAAAATATTAATTGCGAACACGCCTGTATCTTTGATACATTCATTTGTGTAATTATCGTGGTTTATTGAAACTGCAACAGTTGCAGGTGTTGATGTTATCTGCATAGCAGAATTAGCGGTGCAACCGGTAGCTTTACCCTTTGCCCAGGTTGTTACTACGTAAACACCGTAAGATAAATTAAAAAGTGCCGTCTTATCCATACTTTTACCTCCTATTTACATAAACCCAACGAAAAATATTTCGTTGGGTTTACTACTTTTAGTTATACTTCGCTGAAAACGTCTTTACCAAGACTGCATACGGGACAAACCCAATCATCGGGTACATCCTCCCAAGCTGTGCCGGGAGCAACACCATTTTCAGGGTCGCCTATTTCAGGGTCGTAAACATAGCCGCAAGGGCATTCATATTTCATTACAATCAACTCCTATACGTTTTTCCTATATTATAGGAAAAACCAGGTTAATTATTCACCGAAATATCTCTTAAGAAGACCTTCGAATGCTTTGCCGTGTCTTGCTTCGTCGCGAGCCATTTCGTGAACAGTATCATGGATAGCGTCGAGATTCTGCTCCTTAGCCATTTTAGCAAGTTCGAATTTACCTGCAGTTGCACCGTTTTCAGCTGCAACTCTCATTTCAAGGTTTTTCTTTGTTGAATCTGTTACAAGTTCACCGAGAAGTTCAGCAAATTTTGCTGCGTGTTCAGCCTCTTCGTAAGCAGCTTTTTCCCAATAAACACGGGTTTCGCGATAGCCTTCTCTATGAGCAACTCTTGCCATTGCAAGATACATACCAACCTCTGTGCATTCGCCTTCAAAGTTTGCGCGAAGACCTGCAATAATTTCATCGCTAACGCCTTTAGCAACACCGAGAACGTGCTCTGCTGCCCAAGTCATTTCCTCTTCTTTAACCTCAACAAATTTTTCTGCGGGTGCTTTGCAAAGAGGGCAAGCTGCAGGGGGATTTTCGCCTTCAACGATTTGACCGCAAACTAAGCATTTCCATTTTTTCATAACATAAAACTCCTTTAAATAAACTTTAATTTAATACATTTCATATATTATCGCGGCATTTTTTACAGATACCGTAATAAACCGTTTTTTGAGATTCTACCAGATGACCTAAATTGTCAAATACTTTCGGAACCTCGTTTTTACAAAAAATGTCTGTAATAACATCACATTTTTTACATAAAAAATGAATGTGGTCTTCGAGATTTCCCTCATAGTGAACTTTTTTATCGCTACTTTCAATGACGGTTATAAGACCCTCATCGTGAAGCTGACCCAAATTCCTGTAAACAGTTCCTAAACTGATATTGGGAATTTTCTCTTTAACACGTTCATAAATAACATCTGCGGTTGGATGGTCGCAGGAAATTTTAAGAACATCAAGAACTGCATCTCTCTGTCTTGAACTTCTCATATTACCATCTCCCATCTGTTTTTATTAAATAGTAACAATTACTATTTGCACTTATAATATAACAGACACTTTCGCCTTTGTCAACACTTTTTTTAAATTATTTTAATTTTTCCAGTAAATCATAATATTCCTTTTGCATATCAGAAAGATCAAGAAGTAATTCTTTTGTTTCTTCATTAAGTAAAAGGTATTCCCCAACTCGCCTTACGCCTTTTAAAAAGCGTTTATTGAATTCATGTTCAGGCTTGGGAATATACAGAGGGCAATCTGCTCTGTAATCAAAGCAAACCTTTACTTTATTTGCTCCCGCTTCCTCAATCACAACGGGAAACAAAGGGTAAATTCTACAGGAAAGAGGACGGCGGTTTCTGTCGCAAGTCCCGTCACACACAGCCAATTTATCTCCGTTTTTAGTTTCTATTACGTTTATATCAGGGTCAATAAAATTTTCTTCTCCGGGAAAAAGAAGCATTCCGGTTTTGTCATCACCCTTACAACATTTACCATTACAAATTTTTCCACAATCGAAATTCAAAGGTGTAGTTTTTCTTAGAACCGAATAACAACTTTTTATAACATTTTCTTTTTTCATTTTAATACCTCTGATTAAGTTTCTAAAATCTGCTCATAATAATATAGGTGATTTAATTCACCTATATCAAAAGGAGGATGCAAATAATGAACGAACAGAAAAACAACAGCATCGGTTGCACAGTTGATTCTTGCGTTTACCACGCTAAAGATGCAAACTACTGCACCAAAAACGCTATTGAAGTAGGAGCTTGCAATTGCGAAGCAAAATCAGTTGATGCAACTTGTTGCCAATCTTTCAAAGTAAAATAACTTCCAATGCAGAAAATCCCGTCCGATTTGGACGGGATTTTACTTTTATTCAGGCTCGTCCGTCACAAAATTTTCAACTCTGTCAGCAACAATCCATTTATCATTCTTCGGATTTCCTGCATAAGTATTACCTCGTAAAATCACATCCGAACTGCAGGAAACATTAACCGCGTGGGTATCATTCAAAACAAAAAGGTTATTTTCAATTAATACATTTCTATGAACCGCGCCACCGTATTTTTTATTTTCAGGCTTAATGAGAATCGCATTTTCTTCGCAATTCATAAAAGCATTTCCTCTGATAACCGCATCGCAGACGCATCCGCTTTCGTACCAGCTTGAAGCATCATCGGAAATCAGAACACCACTCATACCTGTGTTTAAAAATTTATTGTTTTCAATTCTTATTTTACCGCGGGTTGTGGCAAGAACGCCTCTTGTGACAATTCGGTTTATTGTATTTCCGCTGAATTCAAAATCGGAATTTGCAGAAACATTCTCAATCACGCCGCCTTCGCCCAAAGGAGCCTCGTAGGTAGAAATGACTAAATCATAATAATATTTATCACGAAGAGTTGCCTTTAAAACCTTTGTTCTGCCTACCTCTAAAAGAGTTTTTGGGTCAATAAAGGCGAGCACATCCCCCTCTTTGATACAATTAAAGCCGTAGCTTTGAGGGTGAGGAAATTTGACTGTTATTTTATCTTTATTACTTTCTGTTATCTTAAAATGTATTCCGTGAACATTGCAAACATCATCCCCTGCTCCGTCAAAATTGCAATCTCTTACCGCAATTTTCCCTCTGCACATACTGAACTGCAAAAAGTCTGCCCGGGAACAAAAATCGATTTCACTTTCCTTTTCGGGAGAAAAATCGAGATTTTCCAAAGTTATACCTTCGCTGTTCTGGGCTATAAGTGCCAAAGCAGGATTATAATGCTGCTTAACATTCTTTAAAGTAATTTTCTTTGAAGAATCAATTAAAATTCCAACCTGGTCGCGAATAACGGGAAAGATATAAAACACTTGTCCTTCAACATAATTTTTAGGAAGAAGATATCTTACATTAAAAACTCTGTCGGAAACCTGACGAATATTGGATGCCCCTTGAAAAGGATGGGCACCGCTTCGCTTAATATGAAAATAGTTATCAGGCTTTGCCGTAGGCATCCACCAACCGCTGTTTTTAAACTCGGTGAACTTCATTTTATAATCAGTTCCGTACCAATAATATTCGCCGTTCTCTTCAATAAAATCGCTTGATTCATCTATTTTAAATGTAACATAAAAAGGCGAAGCTTTAACAACTGTAATTTTATGAACATTGGGTTTAACCGTAACAATTGTCAGATTTTTAAGGACAATATTTTCGCAGTTATTTATAAAAACATTGGTCATATTGCCGTCAATTATAAAAACGGAGTCGTTACAATCGATTTCCATATTTCTGACATTTTCTATAGCAAAACCGATTTTTCTCATATTTGGCGTTTCGCCATTTTTATATTCATCCTCTGCTACAGTATTAGAAATAAAAATCTCTCTTTTTTCTGCATTTTTGCTCATAAAAACATACTTACCCTTGGGAAGAGTAAGGTTTTTTCCTACTGCAGTCTGAGCAGATGTATTAAAAAGATTTCTAAAAGCCACCGTAGCCTCTGTATTGGGCTTAACGCTGAAAGATTCGGGGTAGATAACCACATTAACACCTCAGATAAAATATACAATTATATATTACAATACCCCTCTTCAAAAAGCAATATTGTAAATCCTACAAAATAATATGTAAAAATTTTACAAGCACAAGAAAAGACCACCGCGTCTATTGCGATGGTCTTTTCTTGAACGAGAAATTTTCATTTCCTGCGTATCGTATTGGCATATATATAATAACTTTTTTATGTTGTTTTCTTGTTGTGTAAATATGAACAAATTGTGAACGTTTTGTCGTTTAATATACATTCGAGCAAGTCTTTGGTAATTTGCACTATATATTAAACATAGATTTTGTGCAGTTTTTTGAGGCAGTTTTCCGAGAAAAATCCACCTCGATTATTGAAAGAATTTTCGGAATATGTTAATCTTATATTGTATTATATATAAGACCCGCGAAAGCGGAACGGAGGTATATTATGTCAAACATTCTTGATGCTTTCAAAGAAAAGCAAACAGAAAAAAAGGTGTATGACGGCAAAAAGATTAAAGTCGGTATTATCGGTTGCGGTTGGATTGCTGAAGCTCACCTTAAAAGCTATTTAAAATGCGATGATGTTGAGGTTGTTGCTTTTGCAGACCTTGTTCCCGGCAAAGCTGAAGCTTTTGCAAAGCAGAACGGCGTTGAAGGTAACTACTATTTAAGTGATAAAGAGCTTATCGACAACGAAAAAGACCTTGACGCAGTTTCAATTTGTACATATAACCGCGAGCACGCTCCCTGCGCTATCTACGCTCTTGAGCACGGTGTTCACGTTCTTCTTGAAAAGCCCATGTGCGTAACTCTTGAAGAAGCAGTTGATATCTGCAAAGCAGAAAAGAAAAGCGGTAAAATTCTTTCCATCGGCTTCCAGCCTCGTTTTGACGAGAATATGAAAATGGTTAAGAAAATCTGCGAAAGCGGTGTTCTCGGTAAGATTTACTACATCCAGACCGGTGGCGGCAGAAGAATGGGTATTCCCACTCCCTTCGGCACATCCTTCATTCAGGAAGATACAGCAGGTCTTGGTGCTCTCGGTGACATTGGTTGCTATTCTCTTGATATGGTTCTCAATGCTATCGGCTATCCGAAGCCCCTTACAGTAACAGGCTTCAAAGCAGGTCTTTTCGGCAAAAAGCCCGAATATCTCCAGAAACCTGAATACACTGAAGTTTTCGGTGTTGATGACTTTGCAGCTGCATATATTCGTCTTGAAAACGATATCGTTCTCGACTTCCGTATTGCATGGGCAATGCACTGCGACACTCCCGGTGACACAATCATCATGGGTACCGAAGGCGGTCTTAGAATTCCCTCAACAGAATGCTGGAACGGTTCAATCGGCGGACCTATGACAATTTACCACAACATCGCAGGCGAATGTGTTGAAACAGTTATCCCCGAATGCAACAATGACGGTGACAACTTTGATAAGAAGATCCGTTCCTTCATTGATGCAATCGAATTCAATCTTCCTGCACCCGTTCCCTCAAGCCAGATTATTTATAACCAGGCAATTATTGACGGTATCGCTCGTTCTTCCGACCTTGGCAGAGAAGTTACAATCGAAATTCCCGAATATTAATTCAAATAAAAATTATGACCGAAGCAGAATTCAAAATTCTGTTTCGGTCACTTTCTTTTTATTTAATTTATATCGAGAGGTGAAACTCTGTCTTCTTCAAGTTTTATATTTGAATAACCGTAAATCTTTGTTTGAAGAGTTTGTGCAGCCAATGGGTAATCAACTGCCCAGTACCAAACAGAACCGGAATGAGCCTCTCGAGAAGCCTCGTCGGGCATTACAATTTGCTGAACGCTGAAATTAGCCCAACCTTCCACAACGGCTTTTGTTGCAAGGGAAATAATTTCAGTTTCCTCATAGCTTGTTTTCAGATAAGGTAAAAATGTTTTAATGTAGCCTGTAATTTCCGAAGTTTGTATGGTAGCAACCTTTTGAAGAAGACCAACCATAACCTGACGTTGTCTTCTTGTTCTGCTAACGTCACCATCAGAATCGCAATTTCTGCTTCGACAGAAAGCAAGAGCTTCGTCACCATTGAGGTTAACTGACTGACCGGCAACGATATCAAAACCATAACCTTTATTTATATAGTTAGCCTCATACTCCTGAACGGGAACATTAACCCCACCTAATTCATCTATAACTGCCTTAAAGAAAGCGAAGTTAATCATAGCATACCCGTCAATTCTTATTTTGAAATGATTCTGAAGAGTATTTATAAGGTTATCTATTCCGTAAAATGGGAATGCGGAGTTGATTTTATTAAAGCTACCCACACCTTCGGGGGATTCAAGATAAGCGAAGCTATCACGCATAATTGATGTCAATGTTATTGTTCCCAACTTTTGATTTATAGAAACGATAATCATTGAATCAGAAAGACCTGAAATTGTATTTTTATTTCGGGTATCAACACCAACGCAAAGAACGTTAATAACATCCTTGCTATACATTATGTCTCCATCATTGGTTGCCCATTCCTTAAGGGCAGTTTTAAATTCCGTTGCATCACCCTCGAAGATATCATCAAATTCAGGGTCATCTTCAAGAACTTCAGGCTGAGTTTCATCATCAAAGTCGTATGTAAGAGTATCTTCCACCGGTGGCGGAGCCTCTTTCAGACTTTCATAATAATTAAAACCAACTGCAAAAAGCCCGATACAAAGCACAAGCAAGAAGCAAAGTATTCCAAGAGCAATCTTCTTACCCTTTTTATTTTTTTTGTTTTTTTTCGCCATTTAATTAACCTCTCATCCCGCTATAGGCGGTCATAACCGCTTCTTCTGACATATCGCAGGACATTTCATAAATAGGAATATTGGTTAAAACACCGTTGAGAATCTCAAGGGTATTGCTCATAAGCTCTTTATCAGAGGGTCTGACCGTTTGGTCCATAAAGAGCTTTAAAGCCTTTATTCCGGGAATTCTTTTTATAGCGTTTTCTCCTCTTGAAAGGAAAGCAATACCGGCAATGGGAACGCCGATATTGACACTTTCGTCTGTCTTACCGCTCCAGGGTGTGCCATAGGCATAATAAACTCCGTCAATGCACCTTATAGCAGGTTTATCGTCGTTTATAATTCGCGAACCGGGCAAATATTTCAGCCATAAATGAGTATGGGTGGATTTACCCGTGCCCGAACGGGCAGAGAATAAATATGCCTTCCCCTCATACTCCACGCAGGAAGCGTGAAGCATAATCCCATTGAAACGAGTCAACTGTTCATAAAAATAACTACCGCTCCAAAGGCATTCGCACTCACCCAGAGTCATTTGGGGATTTTCTTTTTGCCTGTCTATATAAAATTGTTTTGAAACTTTGATTGTTATATCATTTTCCTCTGCCTCATCGCAATAATAAGGACCGAGGCGAGAAACAAGAAAATCGCTGCTGACATCCAGCTCAACAATCAAATCTGCAACTTTAATTTTCAATTGATTACTCCAAAATATTGTAATTTTTCAACTTTTCAATAAATGCATCCAGATCAGCTTTAATAACATCTTCAGGTGCATCGTACTCACTCTTGATTTTCTTAACTATTTCATCATAGCCTTCGCCGTTTTCAAGAGCTTTCCAGATAATCTCCGCAGGTCCGTTAAGGGTAATCATGCCGTGAATATTATTAACCGCATCACCAACCGGAACAACTACAGGCATACCTGCAACGGTTTTCAAAATATAATTTTCATTTAATTTCATAAAAATCTCCAAAGGTTAAATTAATCTGCCTCATTGCAATCAGGACAGGAGCAAACAACCTCAAGAGCATCATTTGTCTGGTCCCAATAGATATAATAGTAATAATCGTTTGTAGTGTCAGTATCATCGTAATCTGCAAAGGGACAAACGGGAATTTCCTGGTTATCAAGAACAGTATAGAAAGGTGTGTCTTTAAGGGATTGTTTTTTCAAATAGTTACCCGCTTCGCAACCGTCCTTATAATCCTCAACACCTGCAGCTCGGTAACCGCCTCTGATTTCTCCGATTGTAAAAGGATTAGTATAAGTAAGTTTAAAGCTTTCATGTCCCTCGTAAGTAACTTTGTGAGTTACATTTGTAAAATCCAGAGCATATCTGATAACATTATTATCTGCATCTTTTACGGTACTCTGCTTTTTGCCGTTATCAACCATTCCGTACATAACCTGCTGAACAGCAGTTGCAATTATAATTCTCTGATTACTGCATTCATTCTGTCTTTGTTTTTTAATACCTGCACCAAACACAGGAACGCCAACTGCTGTTAAAATACCTAAAATAATTACAACTATGAAAATCTCAACTAAAGAAAAACCTTTTTTTGATGTCAAAAATCTGAACACAAAAATCACCTCGCAATAAGATAAATTAATTTTAACACATATTTTTTATTAACGCAATAGTTAAAAGCAGGTGTAAACAGTTAACTTTTTGTAAAAACAATTTTTGAGGATGTTTTTTGCTTTTATACCAACTATTTTTTTATTTTCCTATTGGCATATTATAAAATTTGTTCTATAATGAATGTAATTATATTTCATATATGCAAAGGAGGAGTTCTTTTGAGCGGTAAATATTCCGTCCCTCTCAGAAAGGTTATTAAAACCCATTCTTTTGAAACAATATATATGCCCGACAAGCCCGATTCCGAGCTTGTTATTCGTTCTCAGGACGTTAACAGACCCGGTCTTCTTTTCGCAGGGTACGAAAAATACTTCGACCCTGAAAGAGTTGAGTTTATCGGACTTGCAGAAATGAGTTATCTTGAAGAACTTGATGAGCAGACACAAAAAGAACGTCTTGAGCTTTTCTTTTCACTTAAGCCCCCTGCAGCTATAATCACCCGTAACATTGATTATCCCGATGTTATGCTTGAGCTTGCAAAGAAATATGAAGTTCCTCTTTTAAGAACTGCTGAAATCACTTCTCAGATTACTGCAACTCTTATTTCATATTTAGGAACTGAACTTGCAGAGCGTATAACCCGCCACGGTGTTATGGTTGAGGTTTATGGTGAAGGTATTCTCATTCTTGGCGACAGCGGTGTCGGTAAAAGTGAAACTGCTGTTGAGCTTATCAAAAGAGGTCACCGCCTTATTGCAGATGATGCCGTTGAAATCAAAAAGGTTTCTTCAAAAACATTGGTTGGTAGCTCGCCTGACAACATCCGTCACTTTATGGAACTTCGTGGTATCGGTATCGTAAATGCCCGTAACATCTTCGGTGTTGGTGCAGTTAAGCTTACAGAAAAAATCGATATGGTTATTCAGCTTGAGCATTGGGATCCTCAGAAATCTTATGACCGCCTTGGTCTTGATGATGAATACATGTCTATTCTTGGAATTAAAGTTCCCACAACAACTGTTCCTGTTAAACCCGGACGAAACCTTGCAATTATTATTGAAATTGCTGCTATGAATAACCGTCAGAAAAAACTCGGTTATAATGCTGCAAGAGAACTTATGCAGCAGCTTGGTATGGAAGAATGATGCGCAAGCCAAGGAAGTTGATTTTTGGAACTAAGTTCGCTACGCTCACAGTTAATAGTTAAAAGTGAATAGTGAAGAGTTGCGGAACTGCGTTAGCATTATAAAACAGCGTCGCAGACCCGACATTCCTCACTCCTAACTCCTCACTCCTAACTTAAAATAAATTTTACATAAAAGGAGATATTAAATTATGTACAGAATCGGTGTTGACCTTGGCGGCACAAATATTGCCGTAGGTGTAATTGATGAAAATTATAAAATAATCGGTAGAGGTAAAGTAAAAACTAACGCTCCTCGACCTGCTGAAGAAATTTTTGACTCAATCAAAGAAGCTGCAGATTTAGCTATTGCTGATGCAGGTATTTCTTACGATGATATTGCTTCAATCGGTATCGGTACTCCCGGTTCCGTTAATAAGGAAACAGGCGCAATTGAATTTTCAAATAACCTTAAATTCCACAACGTTCCTGCAAAGCAGATGCTCGAAGAAAGATTCGGCAAACCCGTTTATCTTGAAAATGATGCAAATGCCGCTGCTCTCGGTGAGGCAGTTGCAGGTTGCGGAAACGGTGTTAAAGACTTTGTTGCAGTAACTCTCGGAACAGGTGTTGGTAGCGGTATTATCATTGACGGCAAAATTTATCGCGGCAGCAACTTCTGTGGCGGTGAAATGGGTCATATGGTTATTAATGTAGATGGTATCCCCTGCAACTGCGGTAGAAAGGGTTGTTGGGAAAAATATGCATCTGCAACTGCACTTGTTTCTCAGGCAGTTGAAGCAATGGAAGGAAACCGTGACAGTCTTCTCTGGAAAACTTGCGAAGGCGACCTTAACAAAGTTGATGGTAAATCAATTTTCGATGCTCTTGATATGGGTGACCCCATTGCAAAAGCAGTTGTTGACAGATACCTTTACTATGTTTCTGTTGGTCTTGCTAACGTTATTAACGCTCTTCAGCCTGAAGCTGTTTGCATCGGTGGTGGTATCAGCGGTCAGGGCGAAAAAATTCTTAAACCTATCCGTGATATGGTAAAGGCTGAACGTTACAGCGTTTATGCAGATAAACAAGCGACTATCATTCCCGCTGCTTTAGGCAACGATGCAGGTATCATCGGTGCTGCATTACTTGATGATTGACGGTGATTAAAATAAACACTGAAAATATTAATTTGCTTTTTAATTCAGCCATTGAAATGGGTTGCAAAGCATATAAAAACGAAAAACTTTGCAACCATATTTCCTTTAAAGTAGGCGGACCTTGCCCCCTCTTAATAGAGCCGAAAAATGAAGAGCAATTAACAGAAGTTCTCAAATTAATAAAAGAATTTGACGTACCATATACAATTCTCGGTAACGGCACCAATGTCCTTGTGCTTGACGAGGGTATTGACAAGGTTGTTGTTAAAATCGGTGACGAAATGACAAAGCTCACTCTTGAGGGCGAAGATGTTATTTGTAGCTCTGCAGGAACAAAGGTTGTCACCCTTTGCAAATTCGCTTTGGAAAACTCCCTTTCGGGTCTTGAATTTGCTTACGGAATCCCCGGTACTTGCGGTGGCGCGGTATTTATGAATGCCGGTGCTTACGGCGGCGAGGTAAAAGATGTTATTTCTGAAATAACATACCTCACTCCCCAATTGGAACTTAAAACAATGCCTGTAGAGGAAGCTAAGCTTTCTTATCGTCATTCTGTTTTCAAAGAAAATGGTTGCATTGTAGTTTCTGCAAAATTCAAAATGAGGAAAGCCTCCAAAGAGGAAATCAAAGCAGCAATGAACGATTTTCTCTCTCGCAGAAAAGATAAGCAACCCCTTGAATACCCAAGTGCAGGTAGCACCTTTAAACGCCCCGAGGGTTATTTTGCAGGTGCGCTTATTGAACAATGCGGTTTTAAAGGAAAAACTTTAGGTGGAGCGCAAATCAGCGATAAACATGCAGGTTTTCTTATAAACAAAAACAACGCTACCGCTAAAGATATTCTCGACCTTATAGACCTTACACAAGAAACCGTAAAAAAAGAAACCGGTGTAACATTGGAACCGGAAGTTATTATACTGAGGTAATTATGTCATTCTCTTCGGACGTTAAAACAGAATTAACCGGACTTATTCCCTCCGCCTGTTGCTCAAAGGCGGAGGCTTTCGGTATGCTCATTTTCGGTCGTGCATTCTCGGCAACTGAAATTTCTCTTATGACGGAAATACAGGCTGTTGCGGAGCATTACTGCACCAGCATACGTGACCTTACGGGAGTTACACCCGAGCTCACTTGTTCAAAAGCCGGTAACTATAAAATAAATATACCAACAAGAGCTGAAAGACTTAAAATTTTAGAATTTTTCGGTTATACAGGTAAAGAAATCACTTTACGAGTAAACCTTTCAAACCTGGAACAATCAAACGAAGATTGTTGCTCAAAGGCATTTCTCCGTGGTGCTTTCCTTGTTTGCGGAAGTGTTACAGACCCCCAGAAAGATTATCACATCGAATTCAGCGTTGCAAAAGCAAAGCTTTGCGAGGATTTAATGCAGATAATCGGCGATTTAGGACTTCGCGCAAAAAAAATAATCCGTAATAACAGTTATGTGGTTTATGCCAAGGAAGCCGAATCCATTGAAGATTATATTGGTACAATGGGTGCAAATAACGCCTTTTTAGAGGTTATGCAGACCCGTGCAATGAAAGATATTAAAAATCAGATTAACCGCCGTTCGAATTTCGAATCGGCAAATATGAGCCGTTCTATTGAAGCAGGGCTCAAGCAAGTAACGCTCATTGAAGAGGTACTTTCAAAAATCAAGCTTTCCGATATGACAAAGGATTTAGGTGAGCTTTGTTCACTAAGGCTTGAAAATCCCGACATTTCCTTGGACGAGCTTGGTAAAATGATGACTCCTGAGCTTTCACGCTCTGCGGTCAGCAGACGTTTTAAGAAACTGGAAAAAATCGCCGCGGAGTTGAAAACAAAGTGAAAGAATTTTATATAAATAAAAATGATGCAGGACAAAGACTTGATAAGTACATTACAAAATCAGTACCCTTGCTCCCCCAATCACTTATGTATAAATACATAAGAAGTAAAAGAATTAAGGTTAATAACAAAAGGTCGGAGATTTCTTACAGACTTAAAGAAAACGACCTTGTTTCAATGTATATTAACGATGAATTTTTTGAGGAAGTTAAGCCTAAATACGACTTTCTCAATGCAGGAAAAAGTCTTAATATTGTTTACGAGGATGAAAATATTATTCTCATAGATAAGCCTACAGGACTTCTCTCCCACCCTGATGAGGGAAATTATACCGACACCGCTATTACGAGAGTTAAGCGTTATCTTTATGAAAAAGGCGATTACAAGCCCGATGAGGAAAACTCTTTCGCCCCTGCTCTTGTAAACCGAATTGACCGAAACACAAGCGGTATTATAATCGGTGCAAAGAATGCAGAATCTCTTCGAATTCTTAACGAAAAGCTTAAAAACCGCGAAATGCACAAGCTTTACTTATGCGTTGTTATAGGAAAGCTTAAGCAAGAAAGTGGTATCATTGAGGGCTATCTTGAAAAGAACGAAAAGCAGAATAAGGTTTATGTCAGCGAAAAAGGAAATGACAAAACAAAGCACATTTCCACAAAATATAAGGTTTTAGGCTATAAAGACGGACTTTCACTTTTAGAGGTCGAGCTTTTAACCGGCAGAACTCACCAGATAAGAGCACATTTTTCTTATCTCGGTCATCCCCTTTTAGGTGACGGGAAATACGGAACAAATGCCCAGAACAAAAGCTTCGGCGGTTATAAAAAGCAATTTTTATATTCCTACAAATTAAAATTCGATTTCCGGAGTGACGCAGGAATACTTAACTATCTCAACCAGAAAGAATTCGAGGTTGAGGATGTTTGGTTTAAAAAAGCATTCTATGACGGAACTATATAAAAAGTACCGACAGTATTTTTAAGATACTGTCGGTTGTTTTTATAACTCTTTTTCTTCTTTTATTTCAATATCTTCCATTTTTATTTCATTATTTGTTCTTGGCTTATTAACATAACCGATTTTAAAGAAGAACACAGGGAACAAAGAAGAAATTATCATAGCGGGAACTGCTAAATACATTACACTATCTGAAAACAACGAATAATAAAGGTAAGAGGGAGCATTTATAAGTCGGTAGGTTTCAAGCAAATCTGCAGAAAAGAATGAAACAATCCCCAAAATACTTACCGCTATATTCATTACAAGTAATGAAATAAGAATAAGTTTTTTACTACCCTTACCTTTAGTAAGTCGCCCTGCAACATAATAAACAAAGGGCCCTGTAAGGAATGATGCCATAAGCATTACCCAATATAAAACACCTTGGAATTTCTCTTGAAAATTAAACTCTGCTGAAAAGTATGTATAGTTATAAAGGGCGCACAAAAGAGCGTGAACAAGCCCTAAAAACAACACAACAAAAAAAGAGTGCCTTATTTTTTTCATATATAAAAAGTCCTAACAAACAAAAATTAATGCTCTTGTATGATACCACAACAAGAGCACTCTTTCAAGCCTTTCGACAAAATGTAACTTTAATTTAACAATTAAAAAGGTTGCCGAGTAAACTCGACAACCTTTTTCCTCAATTAATCCGCAGTATAAGGAAGGAGGGCAATCTGTCTTGCTCTCTTGATAGCGGTAGTAAGCTCTCTCTGATGATAAGCGCAAGTACCGGTTACACGGCGGGGAAGAATCTTTGCTCTGTCAGATGTGTATCTGCTGAGCTTAGCTGTATCTTTGTAATCAATTGCTTCAACCTTCTCAACGCAGAAAGCGCAAACTTTTTTGCGGCCTCTTTTGTTGGGACGGCGATCGTTTTTATCGTATGCCATTGTAAATTTACCTCCTATTAGAATCAGAACGGCAAGTCATCATCGTCAGCCATTGCTGCGAAATCGTCGATACCGCCGTTGGAGAAAGACGGTGCAGCTGCGGGAGCAGTAGTTGTTCTGGGTGCACCGCTTGTGCCGGATTCGCTCTTTGAACCGCAGAAGCTGATGTTATCTGCAACAATTTCAAATGTTGAGCGTTTAACTCCGTCTTTTTCATAAGAGCCAGTCTGGATTGAACCCTGAATGGCAATCATTGAGCCCTTCTGAAAATATCTTGTAACGAATTCTGCGCTTTGTCTCCAAGCAACAACGTTAATAAAATCTGCTTTTCTTTCTTCGCCGGGTTTAACATAACCTCTGTCAACTGCAACAGTAAATCTTGTAACAGCAACGCCTGAGGGAGTCTGGCGAAGTTCGGGGTCTGCTGTAAGACGACCCATTATAACTGCACAATTAAGCATCTTTCACACCTCTTATTTTTTAATAACCAAAGAACGAAGAACACCATCTGTGATTTTGAGAACACGGCTGAGTTCAGCGGGGAATTCAGCATCACAAGTGTGGTTGTAAAGAACATAGTAACCGTTGTCTTCATCGTTGATAAGGTATGCAAGCTTACGCTTACCCCATTCGTCAACGCTGTCAACTGTACCGTTCTCTGCCATCATCGCCTGGAATTTTGCATGAAGCTCTTTTGCAGCTTCTTCGCCTTTAGCGAGTGAATAGACGATAATTGTCTCATAACTGTTTGACATCGTTTGCACCTCCTTATGGACTCCGGCTCCCATTAACCTATTTGAGAGCAAGGAAATTTATGCAGTCACATCTCTACGGACATACCGCAACAGTTACGAATTATAACACCTTTTAAACAATAAGTCAAGAGATATTTTCAAATGCGTAATGCGCATTTGAAAAGTGGCAAGTTGAAAGTGGCAAGTGGCAAGTTTCGGGTCTGCGACGCAATTATAAAAGATGCCAGATGCCAGATGCCAGTATAGGGTCTGCGACGCAATTATAAATGTTTGGAAGCGCAGCTTCCCCAACACCCCTCACTCCGCATTACGCATTACGAATTCAAATTCCCACTTGACATTCTTCACAAATTCATTATAATACAATTGTATATATTTTATATGACTGTGATGCAAGATGATTTACAGACACGGTATTCAGAGAGGAAACGGTTGCTGAAAGTTTCTTACCGCCTTTAAATTTGCTACTTGCGGAGTCTTACTGAAAACAGTACGTTGACGGGCGTTAACCGTCAAATTGAGTGGTGCGTTTTGCACAATTCGGGTGGTACCGCGGTTATTCCGTCCCGATTTGTAAAAAAGCGCGCTTTTTTAATGCAAAATTGAAAATTGAAAATGCAAAATTTCGGGGAAGCTCCGCTTCCAAACATTTATAATTGCGTCGCAGACCCTATACTGGCATCTGGCATCTGGTATCTGGCATCTTTTATAATTGCGTCGCAGACCCGAAACTTTCCACTTTCCACTTTCAACTTGCAACTATTATGAACGGAGTGAAATAATTATGGAATGGACAGGACTTAATGAATTAAGAGAAAAATACCTTAAATTCTTCGAATCAAAAGACCATTTAAGACTTCCCAGCTTCCCCCTCGTACCTCAGGGAGATAAGAGTATTCTTCTTATCAATGCAGGTATGACACCTATGAAAAAATACTTTACAGGCGAGGAAACTCCTCCAAGAAAGAGAGTTACAACCTGCCAGAAATGTATTCGTACACCCGATATTGAAAGAGTTGGTATCACCGCTCGTCACGGAACATATTTCGAGATGCTCGGTAACTTCTCTTTCGGTGACTATTTCAAAAAAGAGGTTATTCCGTGGGCTTGGGAATTCTGCACCAAGGTTATGGAAATGGACCCCGATAAAATCTACTGCAGCGTTTATCTTGAAGATGACGAGGCTTACGATATCTGGACAAAGGATGTTGGCGTAAAGCCCGACCACATGGTTCGCTTCGGCAAGGAAGATAACTTCTGGGAGCACGGTCAAGGTCCTTGCGGTCCTTGTTCAGAGCTCTACTATGACCGCGGTGAGAAATATGGTTGCGGTAGCCCCGATTGTAAGGTAGGTTGCGAATGTGACCGTTACGTTGAATTCTGGAACCTTGTTTTCACCCAGTTTGAAAACGACGGTAAGAATAACTACACTCCTCTTGCTAATCCTAATATTGACACAGGTATGGGTCTTGAAAGACTTGCTTGTATCGCTCAGGATGTTAACAATATTTTCGAGGTTGACACAGTTCAGAACATTATGAAACACATAATGGAAATTGCAGGTGTTAAATACCACGAAAATGAGAAGAGCGACATTTCTCTTCGTGTTATTACCGACCATATCCGTTCAACAACCTTTATGATTGGTGACGGTGTTATCCCCTCAAACGTTGGTAGAGGTTATGTTCTTCGCCGACTTCTCAGAAGAGCTGCTCGTCACGGCAGACTTTTAGGTATCGACAGACCCTTCCTTGCTGAAGTTTGCGAAACTGTTATTAAAGAAAATGAAAACGCTTACCCTGTTCTTCGCGAGAAGCAGGATTACATTATCAAAGTTATTTCAATGGAAGAAAACAGCTTCTATAAAACTATCGACAGCGGTCTTGAGCTTCTTAACGAAATGATTAAGAAAACAGAAGGCACAGTTCTTTCAGGCGCAGATGCTTTCAAGCTTCAGGACACTTACGGTTTCCCCATTGACTTAACCCGCGAAATCGCAGAAGAAAACGGCTACACAGTTAACAACGAAGAATTCGAAAAATATCTTGCAGATGCTAAAGCTCTTGCAAAATCCTCACGTAAGGTTGCAGGTACTGAAGGCTGGAAATCTTCTGATATTTCTTTCAAGGAATGCGGTACTACTGAATTCACAGGTTACGCAGTAACAGAGCAGGAAGGTAAAGTTCTCGCTATTGCTGCAAATGGTGAAAAGGTTGACTTTATCGGTATTGACACAGATGCTGTAATCGTTCTTGACAAATCTGGTTTCTATGCAGAAAGCGGTGGTCAGGTTGGTGACACAGGTACACTTACTGTTAACGGCTCTGTATTTACAGTTACAAATACAACAAAAACCGCAGAGGGCGCAATTCTTCATCACGGTACTCTCACAGAGGGCGATGCAATTAACGTTGGCGATACTGTAAGCGGTCAGGTTAATAAAACTCGCCGTCAGGCTATTATGAGAAACCACACCGCCGCTCACCTTCTTCAAGCGGCACTTCGTGAGGCTCTCGGCACTCATGTTGAACAGGCAGGTCAGCTTGTAAATGACAGCGCAGTTCGTTTCGACTTCTCCCATTTCTCAGCTCTTACTGCAGAAGAAATTGTGAAAATCGAAAACAGAGTAAACGAAATTATTCTTTCCGCTCTTCCTGTTGCTACAGAGGAAATGAGCATTGACGATGCAAAGAAAAAAGGCGCAATGGCTCTCTTCGGTGAAAAATATGGCGATACAGTCCGCGTTGTTTCTGCAGGTGATTTCTCCACAGAGCTTTGCGGCGGTACTCACGTTTCTAACACCGGTAACATCGGTCTTTTCCGCATTATTTCCGAATCTTCCGTTGCAGCAGGTGTAAGAAGAATTGAAGGTGTAACAGGACTTGGCGTTCTCGCTCACCTTGATAAACAGGAAAAGCTTATTCACGATACTGCAAATGCTCTCAAGCTTGCAAATGTCAATGACCTTTGCAACAAAGCAACTGCAGTTGCAGCAGAGCTTAAAGAAAAAGAAAAAGAGCTCTCTGACCTTAAAGCAGAAATTTCAAAAGCAAAGGCAGGAGAACTTTTCGATAAATTCATCGAGATTAACGGCGTTAAACTTATCACCGCATCTTTAGGTGAAGCAGATGCAAAAGAGCTTCGTTCAATGCTCGACTCTTCAAAGGACAAGGGTGACGATATTATCGTTATTCTTGCAGCAGAGCAGAATGAAAAAGGAACTTGCTCTTTTGGTTGCTTCTGCGGAAAAGATGCTATTGCAAAAGGCGCTCATGCAGGTAACATCGTAAGAGAAGTTGCCAAGGTTGCAGGCGGTGCCGGCGGCGGTAAGCCTGATTCAGCTATGGCAGGCGGTAAAGAAATCGCAAAAATCCCCGATGCACTTACACAAGCAGAAAATATTATAAAAACATTCATAAAATAATATTCAAAACAAAAAACAAACCGATTGATGTACTCAAAACAGTACACCAATCGGTTTTTTCTTTTCACATTCGCATTTTAAAAGCGCTTTATAACCAAATGATTATATTTGACAAGAACAATCTCATAATAATGATACGATACAAATAACCATTCAGTTATAGAGGTGTTTCTATGGCACATTATCGAAGAATAAGGGATTTAAGAGAAGATAACGATAAAACGCAATTAGAAGTTGCAGAATATCTCGGTATGAAGCAACCCCAATACCACAGATACGAAACAGGGACTCGTGATATTCCTACTGATATTTTAATTGCTTTAGCAAAATACTATAACACAACAACTGATTATATTCTCGAACTTACAGATACTATATGAAAAAAACTGAAAACAGATATATTATATCTACACTAATAATTTTAAGGAAGTGTTTTTATGGATTGTATTTTTTGCAAAATAGCTAATGGCGAAATCCCTGCAACAAAGGTTTATGAAGATGATACAGTTGTTGCTTTCAACGACCTTGAGCCTCAGGCACCCACACATATTCTCGTAATACCCAAGGCGCACATTTCTTCCGCCGCAGAGGTAAATGAAGAGAATAGCGCAGTAATTGCTCATATTTTTGAGGTTATTTCAAAGCTTTCAAAAGAGCTCCAGATGACAAACGGCTTCCGCGTTGTTAACAACTGCGGTGATTCTGCAGGTCAGACTGTTAAGCACATTCATTTCCATGTTATGTCAGGAAGAAAATTCACTTGGCCGGCAGGTTGATAAAATCGCGAGTGATTTTATCAGTGAAGAGTGAAGAGTGAAGAGTTTTGGGGAAGCTTCGCTTCCAAACATTGTAAATCTTCACAACAAACTCATCGAAAGGATTTTATAAAATGAAAAGACCGATGCTCGTTTCAGGTACAGCAATTGGGTTAAGTTGCGCTTTTCTCATTTTAATGGGAATCAAGGCTCTCCCCTTTTTGCTCCTGGGCGCAGTGTCGGTCTTTGTTTTGTATCTCATAAAGCCCCTTAAATCAAGGGACAAAATCATTATTCCTGCTATTTGTGTTTCAGTAATTTTAAGTTGCATTTTCTTCGGAGCTTATCATTTTACAAAAATCGCTCCTGCAACAAAGCTTGATAACGTAGTAACCTATATTTCCGGTAAAATTATCACCACTCCTCAAGAAACCGCCTACGGAACAAAGTTCATTTTAAAAACCGACCATATCGGAAATGACAATAAAACAACTAAAATCCAGGTCTATCTCTCTTCCGAATACAACATAGACTTTAAGCTCTATGATTACATATCTCTCCCCGACACAAAACTGACTATTGTCCGTAATGAATACAACAAGCCCGATGCAGATTCTATTGGTGACGGAATAATTTTTGAAACCCAAGCAAATGACATTAAGGTTCTTTGGGAAAGTGAGAAAACGCCATATTATTACTGCCTGAGATTTAAAGAAATAGTAACAGAGCAAATAAAAGCATATCTTCCAAAATATGAAGCAGGTTTTATTTCAGGTATGCTTTTCGGCGACAAAACAGAGCTTGACAGCGATATAGTAAATGATTTTCAGGCAACGGGAATTGCCCATTTACTTGCAGTATCAGGACTTCACACAAGCACCTGGTGCGGTTATATAATAGCATTTTTAAAGCTGTTCAAAAGGAAAGAAAAGCTCCGCAATATCGTTTGCCTTTTGTTCCTTTCGGGACTTTGTATTGTTTCTGCCTTTACGCCCTCAGTTATGAGAGCCTCAATAATGATGGCGGTAGTTCTCTTTGCACCTTTTTTCAAAGAAGAGCAAGACCCTTTAAACTCTTTAGGCTTTGCAGTAGCAGTTCTCACCTTAAACAAACCCTATATAATAACCTCTCCAAGCTTTCTCCTCTCGGTTTCTGCCACTTTGGGTGTTCTCCTTTCACTTAAAGCTTTCAATAAAATAAGATATAGAATTTCAAAAATTAAAATTAAGCCTTTACGAAAATTCACCGAATATTTTTTCAGCAGTTTAATTACAACAACCTTTGCAGGACTTTTCACTCTCCCTGTATCTTCATATTTTTTCGGAGTGTTCAGTGTTGTGTCACCCTTAACCAATATTTTATGCGTAAAGCCTGCCTTCTGGAGTATGCTTTTCGCTGTTGTTGCCACAGTTGTTTCATTCATTCCGCAGAATATTGTTCAGTTAATCTCAATTTTCCTTTTTGATATATCAAAGCTGTTTACAAACTTTGTCACAGGTTTTGCAAACGCTTTAGAAAAGCTAAGATTCTGCACACTCCCCACTCACAAAGAATATTTTATTCTTGGAATTATTATAGTCACCATAGTTTCTTTTACAGGATTTTTAATCAGCAAAAAGAAAAACAATGATAAAATATTGAAAATTTCTGCATTTACGAGTGTTCTTGTAATGAGCTTAAATATCATTCTCCCATGCACACAAATCACCCCTGCAACAGTTTCTTTTATAAATGCAGGAAACGGGGTTAATATAAGTCTTCGTCAAGGGCTTAAATATGCATATTTTAACTGTGGCACATCATTAGAAGCCATTCCCAAATACTCTCTCCCTTCTGCCAAATGCGAAGAGCTGGATTTTCTTTATATCGGGAAAGCGGACGAAACAACAAATGAACTTACCAAGGCTTTATTAACACTTTTTCCCAATACAACAGTAGTTACAGAATATTCTAAAGACACTTTAAATGAAAGTAATATTATTTTAGAAGAAAACACTCTTATTTCAAATTCATATACTCATAAGTTTAATAATGAAATAACTATCGAAACCGTTGACACATACCCTGTAAGTTGTGTTATAATAAAAGGGTATGAAAAGACGATTGCAGTTTTATACGGTAGTAATTCAGATATAGACTATCTTTTCGAAAATTATGGTTCTCCCGATATTCTTGTACTTTCGGGAAACATACCTGAAAGACTTCCCGAGAATATTCATACATTAATAATCAGTAGTGACAGCGATGTTATATTAAACAAAAACATCCCAACGCTAAAAACTCAATGTAAAAAATATTACACCACCGCCGAAAATGGTGATATTAAGATAATTCTGTAAAGGAGAATAAAAATGCTTTTAACCGAAGAAACCTTGAAAAAACAAATAAAAAGCGGTGAATTTTCTAACCTCTATCTCCTTTACGGTAACGAGGGGTATTTAAAGCAATTTTATGCTAATCAGATTTGCCAGAAATCCGTCAGTAAGGACTTTGCGGATTTCAATCTCAGAAAGCTTGACGGAAAAGACACAAATCTTAACGAGATTTATGACTGCACTACCTCTTTTCCTATGATGGACAACTACACCTGCACCCTTGTTAAAGATTTCCCTTTAAATACCTATGTTGGCGACCGAGGGAAAATGGACGAAGAGCTCCACACAATTATCTCCGATATTCCCGAAACCTCAATTCTCATCTTCTGGATGGACACTATTGAGGTTGATGAAAAAAACAGTAAATGGGCAAAGATAGTAAAAACCTTTGACGAAGCAGGTGCTTGTGCCAAAATCGACAAACGAACCCGTTCTGCCCTTGAAAAGCTTCTCGTTACCTCTGCCTCCAAAAAGGATTGCACTCTTTCCCGCGACACTGCAGGGTATATGATAAACCTTGTTGGCGAAGATATGAGTACGCTCCAGAATGAGCTCAATAAAGTCTGTGCATTTGCAGGTTCAGGCGAGATCACGAAAAAGCACATTGACGAAACAGTTATCGTTAGCGTTGAAGCAAAAATCTTCAACCTTTCAAGAATGATAGCCAAAGGCGAAGCAGACCAGGCATTTGAAACTCTCGGAAATCTTTTCAAGCTCCGAGAAGAGCCCGTTATGATTTTAGGTGTACTTTCCAAAGCCTTTGTTGATATGTACAGGGTTAAAGCTGCAAAGGAAAAAGGGATTTCATACACTGCTCTTGCAGATTCTTTCCCCTCTGCTTACAAAGGAAAAACCTTTATTCTTGACAATGCCGCCCGTGACGGCGCAAACTACTCCGTAACTCAATTAAAGAATGCACTTACTATTCTTTCGGACACAGACCGCCGTTTGAAATCCACAGGTGAGGACGGCAAAACAGTCCTTGAAGAGCTTATATTAAGGTTGTTGAGAGTTTAATGATAAAAATTGACAGAGTTGTCATTGTAGAGGGGCGCTATGATAAAATAAAGCTTTCCTCTATTCTTGACGCAGTTATTATAGAAACAGACGGTTTCGGTATTTTTAATGATAAAGAAAAACAAAAGCTAATCAGAAAGCTTGCGGAAACTAAAGGTCTTTTAATATTAACGGACAGCGATTCTGCAGGATTTAAAATCCGTTCCTTTATTCGTGGAATTGTACCCAATGAGCAAATTAAACACGCCTACATACCCGATATTTTCGGCAAGGAAAAGCGAAAAACAGAGCCATCGAAAGAGGGAAAATTAGGTGTTGAGGGCGTAAAGGTTCAGGTTATAATTGATGCTTTAGAAAAAGCAGGTGTTCTCTGCGAAGAAACAGAAAACACAGAGCGCAGAGAAATCACCAAGCTTGATTTATATGAAGACGGAATATCAGGAAAGCCTGACAGCGATGCCTTGAGAAAAAAACTTCTAAAACATTTAGATTTGCCCGAAAGGCTAACATCAAATGCTCTTGTGCAAATTCTCAACACATTTTTAACCTTTGAAGAATACAAGAAAACTATTGAGGAAATAAAAAACAATGGTTAACAAAAACGATGAATTTAAACTGAATATAACCGGCTACACCTCCGAGGGTGGCGGTGTAGGTAAATTCGACGGACAAGCAATTTTCGTTGAAAATACCGCCATTGGTGACGAAATTCTCTGCCATATTATAAAGGCAAAGAAAACCTATGCCATTGGTAAAGCCGTTAAAATAATAAAACCCTCAAAAAGCAGAATAGAACCCGAATGCGATGCTTTCAAAAGCTGCGGCGGTTGCTCATTCGGTCATATAAAATATGAAGAAGAGCTTAAATATAAAGCACAAAAGGTTGAAGATGCTTTCAAAAGAATAGGCGGCCTTTCCCCTGCTTTCAAGCCAATTATTTCTTCACCCGAAACCACTCGCTACCGCAACAAAGCTCAGTACCCCGCAAGGAGAGAAAACGGAATTTTAAATATTGGCTTTTATGCAAAAAAGAGCCACCGTGTTATTGACGGTGGTGATTGCCTTTTACAGCCGGAGGATTTCACAAAAATTATTGAAATTTTTAAAGCTTGGATTAATGAAAATAATATTACAGTTTATAACGAAGAAATCGGAATAGGTCTTCTTCGCCATATTTATTTAAGAAAAGCCTTTGCAACAGGAGAAATTATGGTTTGCGCCGTAATTAACGGTGTTACTCTTCCCAAAAGCGAAGAGCTTTTAGAAAAGCTTAAATCCGTTGACGGATTTAAAACCTTGGTTGTAAATATTAACCGAGAGAAAACCAATGTGGTTTTAGGCGAAAAATGCCTTAACCTTTATGGCGACGGCTATATTACCGATATTCTCTGCAGTGTGAAAATCAAGCTTTCTCCCCTTTCTTTCTATCAGGTTAACAGAAATGGTGCAGAGTTACTTTATAAGAAAGCTGCCGAATATGTTGCACCAACTCCCGACCAGACCATTCTCGACCTTTACTGTGGCACAGGTACAATCGGTCTTTCAATGGCAAAAAATGTCAAATCATTAGTTGGCGTTGAAATCATACCCGAGGCTATTGAAGATGCAAAGGTAAATGCAAAGCTTAACGGAATTGAAAATGCCCGTTTTATTTGCGGTGATGCAAGCGTTGCGGCAGAAGAGCTTAAAAACGAGGGCATCAAACCCGATACAGTTATTCTCGACCCACCAAGAAAGGGTTGCGCAGAAGAGCTTTTAAAAACAGTTGCAGAAATTAATCCACAGAAAATTGTGTACGTTTCCTGCGACCCTGCAACACTTGCCCGCGACTGCGCAAGGCTTTTAGATTTAGGTTATGTAGTACAAGAGGTTACGCCTGTTGATATGTTCCCGAGAACGAGCCATGTGGAGTCAGTTGCATTGTTAATTAAGAAAGGAAATAATTATGGTACAAGGACTTACACGCCGTGAGCGTGAAATTACAGATTTAGAACAAATTACAAAAATTCTTGAAAAAGAAAATATTATACATATCGGTCTTGTTGATGGTGACGAGCCCTATGTTGTGCCTATGAACTATGGTTTTACAATGGAGGATGGTAAATTAACTATCTATCTTCACGGTGCAACAGAAGGCAAAAAGCTTGACTTAATGAGAGCTAACCCCAAGGTTTTCTTTTCAATTGAAAGTGGCATTACCGCTTTTTCAGGTGGTAATATTGCTTGTCAATATGGCACATCTTATTCTTCAATTATGGGTAAGGGTACTGCTGAAATTCTCGAAAACCCCGAAGACAAAATGAAGGGTCTTTCCTTGTTTATGAAATCCCAGACGGGACTTGATTTCCAGTTTAATGAAAGAATGGTAAGTGCCGTTGCAGTTATAAAAATTGATGTAACAGAATACACTGCAAAACACAGACCAATACCCATTCAGAACCAAAAAGCATTAGAAAAATAAAAAAATATAACTCCCTTGAATTTCCAAAGAAAATTCAAGGGAGTTATCATATTATCTTTCAACAGATTTTGCGGTAATTATATTACCCTCTGCGGATTTATAAGAAATTTTAACCTTATCGCCTGTGTTGAGGATTACAACTGAATCATCATCAGAAGCGGAAATTGAATAGTAAGTCTTGTTGCCGTCAAGAGCAATGTAATAAATACTGTTGCCGTTAACAACTGCAGAGCGAATGTCTGTAATAACACCGCTTACTGTTTCAAGCTTTGCAGGTTCTTTGTTTTCTGTTTCACCGCTTGATTCACCGCCTGACAAGGCATCGGGAAGAACTGCGTCATAGGTGATTTCAAGAACTTTCTTTGTACTTGCTTTAACCTTGCTTACATAAGCTTTAAGACAAGCTTCAAGGTCGGGGTTAGCGTCGTCCTCACTTCTTACAGCGTCCTGAACACGTTCAACGCTTACCATTGCATAGCTCTTAACAACATCGTTGTCCTTAAGCGCCATAAAGTAGGTTGCTTCGCCGTCAAGGTTAAGGAGAACGGGGAATGTTGCTTTCCAGCCCTTATCGGAAACGATACCCTCTGCAGAAGTCTGCGCACCTCTTTCAGTTGTACCTGAAATTCTCTGGAACACAGCTTCCTTTGTACGCTGGTTGATAATTGCAAAACCTACGATAGAGTCGTCGTTTGTAACGGATGTAACACCGGTATAAAGCCAAACGTCATCACCGCTTGCAATGTAGCTTGAGCCGTCTGTTGTGGAAACAACACCGCTCTGACCGATATAGCCGTTGATGAAACCACCGGAATATTTACCGTAGTAGTTATACTGCTGAACAAGAAGGTCATCAGAATAAATCTGGTCAATCCACTGAATTTCTTCATTGGTTTTAACTTCTTCAATATCGTAATATTTAATATTATTCTTATCACAAGCGTCAACAAGAACAACACCGATAACATCTGTACCGCCGATAAGGCCTACTGTTTTATCAACTCTTTCGCAAACCCACCAGGGATGACCATTTTCGTCAATTTCGAGAGAGGGTGTGCCGTACATATATGTGGGCTCATAGAAACGAAGCACACGAGCAAGCTTTTCGTTGAAATACTCGCTTGTTGAAACCTTGATATTGGGAAGACCCATATCACTGAGAACAACTGCATTTGCTTCCTGAGTATACATATTAACTGCAAGGTAAGCAGGAAGACCGTCACGGGTATTCTTAACCCATTTGAACACGTCGCCGTATTTAAGAGGGAAGATTCTGTAAGGATTACCCTCATAGTTTATCTGAGTTGAATATGTTTCGTCAATAACGAACTGAGAAACCCATTCTGAAAGGTCACCGAGCTTTTTGTTTGCAAGGTTGAGAGCAACATTCTTATCAATCATAGGAACGCTGCTGAAATCCTTAAGACTTGTAATTGTTGTGATACTCTCTTCACTTTCACCGAAATCTTCAGTTTTAACCTCAATAATCTCGCTGTAATCTCTTGCACGGAAAAGTGCAGCAGATGTAAGATAACCAACGCCGAGAACAAGCGCAAACACAAGACCGATTGCTAAAGGAACAATTGACTGTCTTTTAACATAGGTAATATATTCAGGCTTGATGAAAGCCTTTGAGGTAAGGAAAATCATACCAATGTAAATTGCAATAACAACTGCAATAAAATAGTAAAAATCAAGGGATTTGAAGTTGAGTGCAGGAAGCATAATGTAATATGCAATTCCGCCGCCGATGATTGTTACAATAAGGCTGATTATGATTTTAAGAACTTTTTTGTCCGGAGGAATAACAACCTCTTTGGGTCTGCCCTTACCGGAAAAATCCACTTTAATAGGATCCATTGTGACAACTCCTTAAAAGAATTTATTTAATGAATTACAAATAATAATTATATACTATCGTAATGTTAAATACAAGTGCTATTTTGTTAATATATTATTGTTCTTCGGGCATTTTCCAATCGGAAACGGAAGAATAAAGGCTGCTACTGTCGCCAAGTCCCGAAATATTGGGATTTACGGACACAACCGCTTTTCTGTAAAACAAGGGAAGGAAGGGTATATTGGCGCTGAAATTCTCAACAAATACTGTTGTATTGGTTTCACCTTTTTTATAAATAGAATAAATTTCATACATTTCTTCATTTATTCCGTAATTGAGTTTTCCCTCTTCAGAGAAAAATTCAGAAAGGTCACAGTTATTTGTAAGCTTTGTTTCGCCGATATAGAAGCTGTAATGCCCCTCTTCAAGAGCTAAAATAAAATCTTCGCTCTTTTCATATTCACGGATTTTAACGCCAAAGCCTAATTTCTCAAGCTGGGCTTTAAAATTTTCGGCAACTGTCAGCTTATAAGAATTTTCCGTACAAACGAGAATATCAACTCTCAAAGCAGCAGAACCATTCGTACGGACTCCGTCACCGTTAAAGCTGTCGTAGCCGTGACGTTCGAGAATATTTATTGCTTTTTCAAGATTACCGCTTTCCCCTATAAGCTCCATTTTTTCCAACTCGTAAAAGCCTTTTTTAAATGGAGTAACGGTAGCTGTACCCTGACCTAAAAAAGAGGAAGATGCAATTATATTTCTGTCAATACCGATATTAACTGCCTGGCGCACCCAATCAATTGAGGTAACTGACCCTGCCCATTTGGAATTAACACCTACATAAACTAAATTATTAAGCCCTACGGAAATAGTTTTTGAAGAAAGATTTATATATTCTTCAGAGCTTAAATCATTTTTAAATACGCTGATTTTATTAGCTTTAAATGGGTAAATGGGGCTTGATATACCTGCCATATCATAGAGAGCGATTTGCTTGTTCCAGCTCTCTTTATAATCTCTGTGATTTTTATTAACCTGAAAATATAATTGATTGGTAGCTTTTTCCAAGGTGTATTTACCCGTTCCGATATAACCTCCATCACTGCTTTTTGCAATGGGGAAATTGAGAACATTAAGCGCCATAGGGTCTGCACTTTCAAGGGTAAACTTAACAGTAAAATTATCAATAAGAGTAATTGAATTGATATTTGAAAGCTGAGCTTCATAATAGGGGCTGTTTTTTGCCTTTTCGTAAGAAGATTTAACGTGGGAAGAAATGAACTCTCCTCCGTCGCTGAATTTAATTCCCTGAGAGAGCTTAACAGTAACGGTCTTTCCGTCAATCTCACCGCTTGTAGCAAGTTGAGGCGAACCTTTTCCGTCTTCTGTGGGAATATAAAGGCTTTCATACATTACAGGCAACAAATCTCTGTTAAGAGAGCTTTCTGTTTTAAAAGGGTTAAAGTCTGCCGCGCTTGTATATGGCAAAGAGATGTTTGATATAACAACGGGTGTGGGCAAAACATACTCCTCACCGGTTGTTGTTTCTTCATCGTCAGTTTTACCGTCACAAGAGCAAAAAGCAAATAAAAGGGAAAGAATAAGAAATATTGAAATAAATTTTCTCATCTTACCGCCACCCTTTCTATTGATATTGCTTTACCTGTTTTTTCGTCAATTTCCAAAAGGCAACCATCCATAGAATATTCACCTTTTGCATTTTCAAATCTGACAGGCAAATTACTTTTGAATTTTCTTATAGTAAGCTCCGGTTCAATGCCGAGAACCGACTGAACGGGCCCCGTCATACCTAAATCAGTAATATATGCTGTACCTTTCGGTAAAATCTGTTCATCAGCAGTCTGGACATGGGTGTGAGTTCCCACAACTGCTGTAACTTTTCCGTCAAGATAAAAGCCCATCGCCCGTTTTTCTGCAGTTGCTTCCGCGTGAAAATCAACAATTACAGTTTTGCATCCGTCAACCTCTTCTAAAGCCTTGTCAATTTCCCAGAAAGGATTTCCTAAAGGCTCGGAGAAAACTGTACCCTGCATATTTATAACTGCAATGCGAAATCTGCCCTTGTCAATTATGCCAACACCCCTGCCGGGTGCACCCTTGGGGAAATTATAGGGGCGAATTACAGGAATATTTTTGTCGAGATATTCCATAACTTCGGGTCTTTTGAATGTGTGATTACCTAAAGTTATAAAATCCACTCCGCTTGAAAAAACCATTTCGCAGGATTTGGGTGTAACACCATTACCTTGCGCAGAATTTTCAGCATTAGCAATGCACACATCAATATTATTTTTTCTTTTGTAGTCGGGAAGCTTTTTCATTAGAAATTCGCAACCGCCCTGACCAACAACATCGCCTAAAAAAAGTAAGCGCATAAGTTTACCATCGTTTCTATATATTAAGATTACAAATCGCGAAACTCACCATAACGGAAGGGTTTCGCGATTTCTGTGTCTAATTATTTCGCAAATTCAATTGCTCTGCTTTCTCTGATTACGTTAACCTTAATCTGTCCGGGGTATTCAAGGTCGCTTTCAATTTTCTTAACAATATCTCTTGCAAGAAGAACCATCTGGTCATCAGTAACTGCATCGGGCTTAACCATAATGCGAACCTCACGACCTGCCTGAATAGCGAAGGAATTGTCAACACCGGGGAAGGAGTTTGTAATCTCTTCAAGCTTCTGCAAACGCTGAATGTAGGATTCAATGTTTTCACGTCTTGCACCGGGACGAGCAGCAGAAATGGCGTCAGCCGCCTGAACAAGACAAGCGATAACTGTTTTTGCTTCAACATCACCATGGTGAGCCTGAATAGCGTGAATAACCTGGTCATTTTCTCTGTTCTTTTTAGCAACCTCAACACCAAGCTCGATGTGAGTACCCTCTTTTTCGTGGTCAAGAGCTTTACCGATATCGTGGAGAAGACCTGCACGCTTTGCAAGTTTAACATCCGCGCCCATTTCAGCCGCCATAAGACCTGCAAGGTAAGAAACCTCAAGAGAGTGGTTAAGAACATTCTGACCGTAACTTGTACGGTATTTAAGCTTACCGAGAAGCTTAACAAGTTCACCGTGAAGACCATTTACACCTGCATCAATAACAGCCTTTTCACCGGTCTGTCTGATAGTGTTTTCAACCTCACGTTTTGATTTTTCGTACATTTCCTCAACACGTGCAGGGTGAATTCTGCCGTCGGAAACAAGCTTTTCAAGAGTGAGTCTTGCAATTTCACGTCTTACAGGCTCGAAGCAGGAAACAGTAATTGCTTCGGGAGTATCGTCAATAATAAGGTCAACGCCTGTAATTGTTTCGATAGTACGGATATTTCTACCCTCACGGCCGATGATACGACCTTTCATTTCGTCATTGGGGATTGTAACAACGGAAACAGTTGCTTCTGCAGCATGGTCAGCAGCACAGCGCTGAATTGCTCCGGAGATAATCTCCCCTGCGAGATTGTCCATATCGTCCTTGAGCTGCTGCTCATAGTCGAAGATTTTAGCGGCTTTTTCGTGAGTAAGCTGTTCCTCAAGAGTTTTAAGAATAACCTCTTTAGCCTGCTCTTTTGTGTAACCGGAAATTCTTTCGAGGATTTCAAGCTGACTCTTTTTAAGAGATTCAACCTCAAGCTCTTTAGCTTCAAGGTCTTTAACCTTCTGAGCTAAAGCCTCCTCTTTCTTTTCCTGATTTTCAATTTTCTTGTCAAGACTCTCCTCTTTCTGAATGAGTCTTCTTTCCTGACGCTGAACTTCTGCACGTCTTTCGCGCAAATCCTGTTCAGTTTCGCTTCTTAATTTGTGAATTTCATCTTTGGCTTCAAGAATTGTTTCTTTCTTTTTCTGCTCAGCCTCTGTCATTGCATTGTTAACAATGCGAGCGGCTTCTTCTGTAGCAGAGCCAATGGCAGCCTCCGCAACTTTTTTACGGTGAGCGCCGCCGACAACAAATCCCACAACGCCGAAAACAACGGCAGCTACAATAATAAGAACTATTGCAATGGGTTCCATTTTATCGGTGCTCCTTTCATAAATAAATTAAAATAAAAACAAAAAGCGACGAAAATGCAAAAGCACTTTCCGTCACCGAAAATGCGATAAATGAAATAAAAACCCAATTATCGCCTATAATAAAAGTTTTGTCACAGGCATTCACATGCGTGCGGGACATATCTATAAATAATATAAAAACAACTAATAAATATGCAAAAATTAATCACAAAAACAGACTTTTTATGTAATTTTCAGAATATTTATTAAGAAAAATATATAAAAATATAAATAACAAAACGATTATCATATCATACGGATAGTGCATTATTCAAAAAAATAACACATCATCTCGTATATTATAATAAATTAACCACTATTAGTCAAGAAAAAATGAGTACGAATTTCAAATTTTTTTGTAAAATTTTGTCAGTAATTTTCTTTTAAAAAATAATTTTTCTAAACTTTCTACAAAATTTTAACTGTTTTATAACACTCCCCAATATAATACCCTTGAATTTTCATTCCCGTTGTGATACAATTCCCAAGTGAGAAATCCACCTCTTCACTATTCACTCTTACTTCTTAACTTAATATACGGGTATGGTGGAATTGGTAGCATTGAGCCCGCACGCCGCCTGTGGCGGATGCAGTAAGGGCGAAATGGCGCAGCGGTCAAAATTGTGCGAAGTGAATAACGAGCAAACAATTTTGGGCACCGCAAGAGTCCTTCCCATCAAGTTCTTTTTTTGATATAGTTGATGAGTGACATAACAAAAGTCCACCTCTTCACTATTCACTCTTACTTCTTAACTTAATATGCGGGTATGGTGGAATTGGCAGACACGCAAGATTTAGGTTCTTGTGCCGAGAGGTGTACAGGTTCGACCCCTGCTACCCGCACCAAAAAGAAAAGTCGCTTTTGAGCGGCTTTTTCTTTTTGTTCTCTTCACTTTTATCTTTTCACTCTTCTCTTTTATCTTTAATTCTGCGACTTTTCCAGATAAGAGATAAAAGAGAATATCGAAGAGTGATTTTTCGGTTTAAAAATATAATAGGACTTGAACCTGCACTACCAATTTTTTTGATATTATCTAATAAATTATTGATATTTCGCACCAAATGTGGTAAGATGATAAGCAAGATAATAAGCAAGTTAATTGGAGTGTTTTTATGTCAGGTTATACACCACCATACGAGATTACAGATAAAATTCTGAGCCTTGTTGCCTCCATTTCAGAAAAAATCGGCAGGGTTACAGAACGCAGTAATCTTGACTCAAAGCCACATTTGAGAAAAAACAATAAAATCAAATCAATCCACTCATCCCTTGCTATTGAGGCTAACTCGCTTTCCTTGGGTGAGGTTAAGGATGTTATCAACGGCAAGACTGTTCTTGGTGCAGAAAAAGAAATCCAAGAAGTAAAAAATGCTTATGCCGCTTATGAGGAAATTTCTACAGTTGATGTGTATAGCATAAAAGAATTGAAACGCCTTCACGGGGTTATGACAAAATATCTTGTAGATATGAGTGGTAATTTTCGTCTTGGTGAAGAAGGTGTTTTTGCAGGGGATAAATGCATATTTATGGCACCACCTGCAAAATTTGTTCCAGAACAAATGGAAAGCTTATTCAGTTGGATGAGAAAAAACAAAGATACCGTTCATCCTTTAATTCTTGCTGCAGTTTTCCATTATGAATTTGTATTTATCCATCCCTTTACAGATGGTAACGGAAGAATGGCAAGACTTTGGCATTCTGCGATTCTTTCAAAGTGGCAACCGATTTTTGAATTCATTCCTATCGAAAGTCAGATAGAAAAGTTTCAAAGCGGTTATTATGATGCTATTTCAAAATGCCATATAGACGGAACAAGCTCCGCTTTTATCGAATTTATATTGGAACAGATAAATTCAATTCTTGATGAAGTTGGTAACTCCATCACTTCACCGGGAAGTAACATTTCTGAATATGTTGCAAGACTCTTGAATGTAATGGAGTTTGACACACCATATACTTCCAATGAAATTCTCTCCCTTTTGGGACTGAAATCAAAAGAAGCGTTGAGGAAGAATTACCTTAATCCTGCAATCAGTGATGGTTTTGTTATTATGACTGAACCCGACAAACCTAATAGCAGGAACCAACGATATATTAAAAAATAGAAAACTGTTGATCACCAAAAACCAAAGCTCCGACCATTGTGGTCGGAGCTTTTAAGTTATATTTTAAAGTTCAATTTTAAGACAAGAATAACCGTGAAGCTTATCGCTTACGCTGTCGGGCTGATGTCCGCCGATATAAAGCGTAATCTTTCCGTCGGGGTCAATTCTTTCACCGTCCATGGTAACTGCTTTCACCCAGTATCTGTCAATATCAAGAGTTACCTCTGCTTTTTCACCTGCTTCAAGCACAACGGGCTTTACCGAGCAAAGCTGCCAATGAGGAGTCGCAACACGGCTGTCGGTATAAGCGGCGTAAACCTGAACAATTTCCTTACCCTTAATGCCACCGATATTTCGAACCTCTGCGCTGACGGTTATCTTTTCGCCGTCTTCGGCAACAAGCTTTGCGTTTTCATAAGCATATTTTGTGTATGAAAGACCGAAGCCGAAGGGATAGAGCGCATCCCCATCAATGTATCTGTAGGTTCTGCCCTTCATATTGTAATCCTCGAAATCGGGAATATTGTGGTCGCCTCTGTAGATTGTAATGGGAAGCTTTGCTGAAGGATTTACTTCACCTGCAAGAATCTCTGCAAGAGCAAGTCCGCCCAGAGAGCCGGGATACCATGCGTGAATAAATGCCTTTGCGTGATTTCTCACCTTTTCGCCAACGTCAATGGAGCTACCGCACATAAGCACAACAATGACATTTTCGCAAACATCGCATACTGCCTCTGCAAGCTTCTGCTGAGTTGCAGGAAGATATAGAGTACGCTTATCGCCACTGGCTGTATAATCATCGTCAAAACCTGTGTCCTCACCCTCGATTGAGCAGTCAAGACCAAGGGCCAGGATTGTTATATCAGCTTCGGCAGCGGTTGCGATACCGTCACTTATCATATTCCCGAAGCCACCACAGTAGTTGAGTCGTTCTTTGCAGTAGTTGCAGCCCTTTTCAACCGAAATTTGAGCATCCTTGAATATTCTTCTGATACCATCGGCAACAGTCACATATTCGGAAGCATAGGCGTTGTAGTTACCTTCGAGAGCTGTAACAGAGAGAGCATTAGGACCGATAATTGCAATTTTCTTATCCGTATTCTTATCAAGAGGAAGGAAATTATCCTTATTATCGAGGAGAGTGATGCACTGCTCTGCAGTTCTGAGGTTGAGCGCCTTGTGCTCCTTGCTGTCAAGCCTATCTAAACCGATATCCGAATAAGGTCTTGTTTCTTCAAATTCACCCAGAAGATAACGGATTGTGAAAAGATTTTCTGCCGCTGCGGTAATTTCATCCTCTGTTACAAGGTCCATCTCATATGCATCAACAAGCAACTCGTAGGTTTTTCCGCAGTTGAGGTCGCAGGTATTCTTAAGGGAAACAGCTGCCGCCTCCGCTTCTGTTTCAACAAACTTATGGAATTTATAAATATCACCAACTGCGTCACAGTCGGAAACAACATAGCCGTCAAAATTCCACTTCTTGCGAAGAACATCAACAAGAAGATACGAATGAGCAGAGCAGGGTTCATCATTCATACTGTTGTATGCACCCATAACGCCTGCAACACCTGCTTTTACAGTCTTCTCAAAAGCAGGAAGATAGGTTTCCCACAGGTCGTGCATATCTGTTATAGCGTTGAAGCCATATCGGTTCTTTTCGGGACCTGAATGCACAGCATAATGCTTCGAGCAGGCAGCTGCCTTGAAAAATTCGCCCTCACCCTGAATACCTTTGATGAATGAAACACCCATCTGAGCGGTGAGGAAGGGGTCTTCACCGAAGGTTTCCTGACCTCTGCCCCAACGGGGGTCACGGAAAATATTGATATTGGGAGCCCAGAAGGTAAGGCCCTTGAAAATATCGTGGTCGCCGTATTTTACATGCTTGTTATACTTTGCACGTCCCTCTGTTGAAATTGCATCTGCAACCTGGCCTATAAGGTCCGGATCAAAGGTGGATGCCATTGCAATTGCGTGAGGGAACACGGTTGCTGTACCTGATCTTGCGACGCCGTGGGACCCTTCGTTCCACCAGTTATATTCATCGATACCGAGTCTTTCGATTGCGGGTGCAGTATATATAAGCTGAGAAATTTTTTCCTCAACCGTCATTTTTGATACGATTTCTTTTGCTTTCTGCCTTGCTTGTGCTTTTGTCATACAAAAACCTCCTTTGCAGTAATAAATAAAATATACATCAGTTTTTTTATAAAAGTCAATAGTAATGCACAATCAATATAACAAAATTAATTCTACCTTGGAGCTTCGGTACCACAGGTTAGATTCCCATCACCCGCACCAATAACGAAAGAGTTTCTTTTGTGGCTCTTTTTTATTTATATATACCCTTTATATTGCAAAGCAAGTCATTAGTTGCTATAATATCACCAGCATATTAAATAGCAGATGTTGGTGATTGGTTTGACAGATTTAATTAACGAAATTTCTTTGCTGGTAAAGGAATGCGGAAAGGTAATTTTTAATGCAGACAGAGAGAAAATGGCTATTGACATAAAATCGGGTGTTGCAGATTTAGTTACTGAATATGACAAAAAAATTCAGGAACAGCTTGAAATCGGTTTAAAAAAGATTTTACCTGAAGCAAAATTCATCGGTGAAGAGGGTTCAAGTGACGAATTAACCGAAGACGGTTACGCATTTGTTGTTGACCCAATTGACGGCACAACAAACTTTGTTAAAGATTATCATATAAGCGCAATTTCTGTTGCCTTGTTAAAGGGCAAAGAGGTTGTTGCAGGCGTTGTTTATAACCCCTATCTTGATGAAACTTTCCACGCAATAAAGGGTCAAGGTGCTTTTTGCAACGGCAAGAAAATAAGCGTATCTTCTCAGCCCCTCAGCAATGCTCTTGTTCTTTTTGGCTCATCACCTTATGACAAGCAGCTCTTTAAAGAAACACTTGAAATACTTTCGGACTATTTCTACAAGGCTTTAGATATACGAAGATGCGGTTCTGCTGCATTGGATTTATGTTCAGTTGCTTGTGGCAGAGCAGATCTTTATTTTGAATTACAGGTTTCCCCCTGGGATTTTGCCGCAGGTAAGCTACTTATTGAAGAAGCAGGTGGAGTTGTTACCACTCTTGATGGCGCACCTCTTTCTTTTGAAGGCAAAACATCAATTTTAGCAAAAAATAATGTGATATAGATATGTGGTATAATGAAACACATATAGAAAATTAATTTAGGTTGTGAAAATATGTCAACAAAACTTTGGTACAATGAATTTATAAATGACTGGATGTGGGCGTTGCCTTTGGGTAACGGCAGAGTAGGTGCTATGCAATATGGTAATCCCCACTGCGAACAGATTGAAATAAATGAAGAATCTCTTTGGAGTGGCAGGCAGATTCAGGAGAAATATCACGCCTCTCCCGAAGCACTCTCTGAAATCCGCCGTTTGATACATGACGAAAAGCTGAAAGAAGCGGCTCAACTTGCAAGAGAAACCTTTTTATCTGACCCACCCGTAGTTCGTTCTTACGAAAGCTTCGGGGAGATTTTTATAGATTTCCTTGATAAATCCCCCTACTCAAACTATCGCAAGGAATTGGAATTAAGCGAGGCTATTGCACGAGTTTTCTGGACAAAAAGCAAGGTTAATTATAAAAGCGAATGCTTTATCAGTGAAGATTTTGACGGCTTTGTATATAAGGTTGAAACTGATAACAAGCCTTTTTCCTGCAATGTAAGTATCAAAAGAAAGCAGGATGCTTACAGTTCTTGCATAAACCCCGATACAATCATTATGAACGGCAGAGTTACATACAACACCCACCACTACTATGGTGAGGGTGGTGAAGGTATGAGCTTCGGTGCTAAATTAAAGGTAAAAACTGATGGTGAGCTTTCAACCGACCACAGCACAATAACCGTTACCGATGCGACCTATGTTATTGTTTACTCCGCATTCGAAACAAACTACGATGTAGAAAAATATGATATCGACGAAAGCATTGATTTCAAAAGCAAATTAAATGCTACTATTGAAAAACTTTGTAATGCAGATTATGAAGAAATAAAAGAAATGCATATTTCTGCTCACAAAGAATGGTTCTCTAATGTCCAATTCACTCTCCCCGAAAGTGAAATAAGTGCTCTTCCCACAAATCAGAGACTTAAAGAACTTAAATGGGATGAATATGACCCCGACTTATTCGCTCTTTACTACAATTTCGGAAGATATCTTTTAATTGAAAGCTCCGGCAAAAATGCTCGTCTTCCTGCCAACCTGCAGGGTATCTGGTGTCACGATTTCAATCCCCCTTGGGGAAGCGATTTCCACACCAATATTAATCTTCAGATGAACTATTGGCCCAGTGAAAGCGCTAACCTTTCCGAAACGACTTCTCCTTTCATACATTTTATGAAAATGGTAAGCAAATTCGGTTCTGCAACCGCAAAAGAGCTTTTCGGCGCAAGAGGTTGGGTTATTAACCATACTACCGACGCTTTCGGCAGAACCGGTGTTCACGACAGCGTTGACTGCGGATTTTTCCCAATGGCAGGTCCCTGGCTTTGCCTTAACCTTTGGGAGCATTATGAATACACAAATTCTAAAGAATATCTTGAAGAGATTTACCCCATTTTAAAAGGTTCTTGCGAATTCGTTCAGGACTATTTAACAGAGAATGAAAAGGGTCAGCTTATCTCCTCTCCCTCAAACTCTCCTGAAAATGAATTTTACTTCATTGACGCTAACGGAGAAAAGCAAGAAAGTATGTTTACCGAGGGCGCAACAATAGATTTCCAGATTATCTATACTCTTTTCACCCGTACTGCTCACGCTTGTAAGGTGCTGAACATTGATGAAGACTTTTCAAAAACGCTTTTTGATGTTTTAGAAAAGCTTCCCCCTATGGAAATAAGCGAACGTTACGGCACAATCCGCGAATGGATTAAGGACTACGAAGAAACCGAGCCCGGCCACCGCCATATTTCTCACCTTATCGGACTTTTCCCCGGTGACCAGATTAACGAAAGCGACCCCGAAATCTACGAAGCGGCAAAAAGAACTATCGCTCGCAGAATCGAAAACGGTGGCGGTTCAACAGGTTGGTCAAGAGCCTGGACAATTTGCTTCTATACCCGACTTAAAGACGGCGAAAACGCATACAACCACCTTAGATATTTGCTTAAAAAATGTACTGCCAACAACCTTTTTGACATTCATCCCCCATTCCAGATTGACGGAAACTTCGGCGGTGTTGCAGCTATTACAGAAATGCTTCTTCAAAGCCATTTAGGTTCTCCCGACAATAGAATTGCAGAGCTTTTACCTGCATTGCCTGATGAATGGAGCAAGGGTTCTGTTAAGGGTGTCAGAGCAAGAGGCAATTTAACCTTTGATTTAGTCTGGAGCAATTCCCTTCTTGAAAAAGCAACTGTTACTGCTTCAAAGGACTGCACTCTTATTATTAAATTAAATGATAAAACAAAAAATCTTAAAGCAGATAAGTCTTTCACCATTGAGGACAACTGCCTGAAAGCAGAGCTTTCTGCAGGAGAAACAATAGAACTTACTAACTGACAATTCGGAGGACGATTTATGTCAGAATTAAAAGAATTAATAAATAAAATATTCCAAAATGATATAAAAAAAGCGGTTATCAGTAAACCCGTTTCAAAGCAAGGTGAATTTAAAAAAATCACCATAAGCAGAATGCCGAAATTTTTTCAGATTGCAAAGCATACCGAAAAGCAGGTTTTTCACGAAAATGTGCAATTTGACGAGGTTTCAAATCGTGCTTCTGAACTTATGGAAAATGATTTTTTGCAGTTCAATGCCTGGGGTAATGATAAAGAATTTTATATAACATCCAAAAACGGAAAGCTTTTTTATAAAACAAGAAATACAGGTAATGATACACCTGTTGCCCCCGTTCAGCATAACCGCCAGAAGCAATACCTTCTCCCCGAGGGTCAGGTTATTGAGCCACTTGTTGATATGGGCATTTTCACAAAAGAGGGCAAGATTGTTAACTCTATGTATGACAAATATAAGCAGATTAACCGCCTTATTGAAATAATCGATGACGGTGTTCGTCAGCAGGATTTGAAAAAGCTTAACATTATTGATTTCGGTTGCGGTAAATCATATTTAACCTTTATTGTTTACTATTATTTGACCGAAATCAAGAAAATCGAAACCAATATAATCGGCTTGGATTTAAAAAAAGATGTTATAGAAAAGTGCAATAAAGCCGCAGAAAAATACGGTTATAAAAATCTTCGTTTTGAGCTCGGTGACATTAACGGCTACAAATGTCCCTTCGATGTTGATATGGTAATCACTCTTCACGCTTGCGATACCGCAACGGACTTTGCACTTTATAATGCCATCAATT
Source organism: Acutalibacteraceae bacterium (assembly GCA_045542535.1). Classification (GTDB taxonomy): domain Bacteria; phylum Bacillota; class Clostridia; order Oscillospirales; family Acutalibacteraceae; genus DTU089. Next base: position 92,178 of record JAZQLF010000018.1, read on the forward strand.
GGGGTGCAAAAATGATTTTCTCCGTACCCTGCTGTCAACACGAGTTAAATAAGCAAATAAAAACAGAAAATCTTTCAGTTTTAACTCGCTACGGTATAATTCAGGAGCGTGTTTCTGCCTTGCTTACAGACAGTATAAGAGGAAATCTTCTTGAATACTGCGGTTACAAAACTCAACTCTTAGAGTTCATTGATTTTGACCATACCCCGAAAAACATTCTCATTCGTGCAGTTCTTAAGAACTCAAACCCAAAAGCAGTTAAAGAGAAAGCACTTCGCGAGGTAAAGAATGCAATAGAAGAATTTAATATTGAACCCACTTTATACAAACTACTTATTGGTGATTAATTATGGATGATATATTATTTATAGGTGCTTTTATATTAATTATTATTTTTGCTGCTTCTATTGGTATATGGATTGCAAAAAACACAAAAAAGCAACGAGAAGAAATGAAAAACGAAACGCCCAAAGTAATTGATTTGGACGAACCACCAACAGAACCAATAGTACGAACCGTAAAGGTAATTGACCAAAGCTGCTGTGCAAAGGTTGTCGGAACAAAACGTCCCAAAGCAGTTGAACAATTTATTATAACCTTTGAAGAACCTGACGGAAACATTTTTGAGTTAGCAGTTCCCCACGAATGCTATGATGGTTTTGAAATCGGTCAAGTAGGAAAGCTCTCAACTGTTAATGGTGAACTTTACGGATTTGAACTTGAAGAAAAGAGATAATTTATGAAAGAAAAAACTTCTTTAGTTTTCACAGGTGATATAGGCTTTGACCGCTATTTCTACGGCAAATGGGATGATGAAGAATTAATTTCCAAAGAAATTCTTGATTTTCTTCATAGTGCCGACCACGTTATTCCCAATGTTGAAGGACCTGTTGCAAATGCAGAGCAAAACACAACCCAAAGCGGTGTTCAGCAGCTTCTTCATACCATTGACCCGAAAGCCGTAAAGGTTTTAAAGAAAATGGGTGCAGACATCTGGAACATCTGCAATAATCATATTATGGATGCAGGCCCTTATGGTATTGAAAGCACCCTTAAAGAAGCAGAAAAATTCGGTGCACAGACTATTGGCGCAGGAATGAATATTGAAGAGGCAAGAAAACCTGTTATTATTGATGAAGCAGGTGGCATCGGTCTTTTCGGTGTTGGTTATCAGCGTGCTTGCAGAAAAGCAGATGTTGAAGTACCCGGTTGCTATAGCTGGAGTGACCTTGACGCTATTCAGAACACTATAAATGAAATCAAATCCAAATGCCGTTGGTGCGTGCTGGTTGCCCACGGCGGGGAGG
>JAZQLF010000019.1:0-31843 GCA_045542535.1 Acutalibacteraceae bacterium
TAAATGGTGGCTGACCCACACCGTGCATAGGCTTGATTGTACCGATTTCCTGAGTAAAGTCCATAGTAGTTTTGCTCAACTAAAACACCCCGTATCTTAGATTTATGATAATTATACCACCCATAACACAAAAAGCAACAGAAAAAGAGTTAGACAACAGTTATGCCTTTGGTATAGCTGTTTTTACGTCTATTTATCGTGGGGATTTCATATAATTCAGTGGTGATTATATGAGTAAGCGTGAGATTTTTATGGTTGAGGAAAGTGGTTATAAGCTTAACAAAAAAGAGCAGAGGATGTATGAAAAAGCGTTGGTGTTGTCCTTATACAAGGCTATGTATGAGGCGGGGAGGATAACTATTGAACAGTTGAAATATTTGGAGAATATGAACCAGCTTTCTTGGTGATTATGGTGATAGATATTGGCGAGGGCTTGTGATATGTTTGGGTTGCGAAAATACTCGCAAATACATTGACAAGGAGGTTTTGATGGTGGATATAACGCCTGATAAAATCTTAAGAGTTGCAGTTTATTGCCGTGTTTCTACGGACAAGGATGACCAAGCCAATTCTCTTGAAAGTCAGCAGAAATATTTCAAGGAATACGTAGAGCGCAATCCTATGTGGGAGCTTTGCGAGATATATGTTGACGAGGGAATTTCGGGAACAAGCACTAAAAAACGAAAGGCATTTAACAAAATGATGGTGGATGCCGAGCTTGGCAAATTTGATATGATTATCAGTAAGGAGATAAGCCGATTTGCAAGAAATACCTTGGACAGCATCTATTACACACGAAAGCTGAAGAGCTTTGGTGTGGGGGTCAGGTTTGCTAATGACAACCTATACACCCTTGACCCTGATGCAGAGCTTCGCCTGACTATTATGGCTTCAATCGCTCAGGAGGAGAGCAGAAAAACCTCGGAGCGAGTTAAATGGGGTCAGAAGCGCAGAATGGAGGATGGCGTGGTCTTCGGGTGCAGTATGCTTGGCTATGACGTCCGGGATGGCAAGATTTATGTTAATCCTGAGGGTGCTGAGGTTGTACGAAGAATTTTTCACAAATATGTTAATGAACGAAAGGGTACAGGCACTATTGCAAAGGAATTGGCAGCAGAGGGTATGCCAAGCTTTACTAATTCTAAGTGGACTGCAACCGTAATACTCAGAACACTCCACAATGAAAAATATTGTGGCGATTTAATTCAGAAAAAGACAATTACTCCCGATTATTTAACACATGAGGCAGTAAGAAATAAAGGACAAGAAGAGTTCGTGGTGATACGTGATCACCACGAACCTATTATTTCTCGGGAGCTTTTTGAGAAGGCGCAGGAGGAATTGAAATTCAGGTCAACTGCCAATGACAGAAAGGCAAGGCTTGGGAGAAAGCATTGCTTCTCGGGAAAAATCACCTGCGGTGAGTGTGGACGAAGCTATGTTTTCCACGATAAAATCCAACCTAACGGCAAAAGACGACAGATATGGGAGTGCTACAATAAGAAGAAATACGGCTCAAAAAAACGGTTTGATGAGTTAAAGGAGGAATGGGTAGGATGTGATGTAAAGCCCGTTATGGATAAGGACCTGAAGGCGATTATGTATAGCATAATAGAGAACCTTGAAATCAACAAGGAGTCGGTTCTGAACACTCTTGAGACTCAACTGAAATCGGTCATTGATATGAGTGAGTTTGAGGATTATGAGACCAAATTAAAGCAATATGAAAGGGTCAAGGAGCAGCGTGAAAGCCTTGTGGATTTATACCTTGATAAGTGCCTTACAAAGGATGAATTCAAGAATAAATGCCATGAGCTTGACCGGAAGATTGAGGATATGAGGGTTGAATTAGCAGAGTTGAGCAAGCGGAATATTGAGAAAAAGGACTCGGCTTCGGTGATTGCAGAGTGCTTGGGATTTGCTCGGGAAAGGCTTCAGAATTGCGAGCCCACTGAGGATTTTATAAAGGAAATACTTGATGAAATGGTGATACACAAGGATAAAACCATAGAGGTAAAGCTACGGCTGATACCTGACAAATGGAAATTTGTAATTGTGAGCATAAATAACGCCGAAAGTCAGAGGACCCCTTGCGTTTTGGCCTCCTCTAACTGCCGTTTACCTATGTCTGTCAAAAGACCTTTTAGTTCGGGGTAGGGCATGGCGAAGCGTTGAGAGAGGTAGCGGAGTGATGCACCGAGCTCGCCATCTGGACCGCCGTATTGGGTAATAATGATCTGGGCGAGTTTGGGGTTCGGGTTTTTGATATTTACCGGATATTGTAATTTTTTCTCATAGCTAAACATAAATCAGTCACAACTCCCTTGATTTTCCCATGGCCATGGGTCGCAGAGCCAATCTGCTTCGTTTGAGCTTGTAACCGTAAGAGGTCCGAATCTTTCCTCAAACTCTTTTTTGAGCATTTTGGCTTCGTTTGTGTATTTTCTGAACATTTCGTTTGCTGCCTTGTCACAAGGGTGTGTGTCAAGATATAAATGCAATTCCCAAGCGGCGAATTTAGCTGCTTGGAGTTTGCGGAGAAGTTTATTTCTTTCAACCATTTAAAACACTTCTTCCGCAAAAAGGTTTGTTAAGCATGGGGAAAAGAGTGCCTTCGCACAAGGCTTTCTCCGCAGAATAACTTGTTTTGTCAAGTTGAAACGGCACGTAAGCCATTGCTACAACTGTGTCATTGGGGAACTCCGTTGTAACACAGTTGCAGGGGCAATCTGCCATTGAAGACATACGCATTGCCGTATCAACCATATTAAAGTTGTATTTGTCCATTATGATTCTCCTTTTAAAGAGTTGGAGCGTAAGTCCGCTCGTTACATTATATGGACAAATAGTATTTGTGTTACCTGGTTCCTTTAATTGTGTTTATTGCGCTTTTCTCCAGCCTTGAAACCTGGGCTTGTGATATGCCGATTTCTTCAGCTACTTCTGTTTGGGTCATTCCTCTCATAAAGCGCATTGAGAGGATTTTTTTCTCTCTTTTTGGAAGATTTTTGATTGCTTCTTTAATTGAGATTTCGTCAATCCAGTCGCCGTCGCTTTCGTCTGAACCTAATTGGTCCATAAGGAAAATTGTGTCACCGCCATTGGAGAAAACAGGCTCATAAAATGAAACCGGTTCAACTATTGCTTCAAGGGCGATTACTACCTCGCTTTTTTCTTTCCCAAGCTCTTTTGCAATTTCCTCAACGGTTGGTTCGCGGTCAAGCTCGTTACTTAATTTTTCTCGTGCCTGCATGGCGTGGTAGGCGGTGTCGCGCATTGAACGGCTTACTCTTACGGGGTTGTTATCTCGTAAATATCTTCGAACCTCGCCGATAATCATAGGAACGGCATAAGTTGAAAATCTTACGTCATGACTTGTATCGAAATTATCAATAGCTTTCATAAGTCCGATGCAACCAACTTGAAAAAGGTCATCGAGATTTTCTCCGCGGTTTGAAAATCTCTGAATAACGCTGAGAACAAGGCGCAGATTTCCTGTTACAAGCTTTTCTCGCGCTATTTTATCGCCATTTTTGGCTTTTTCTAATAATATATTTTTCTCCTTTTCGGGTATAACTTTTAAAGTAGAGGTATCAATTCCACAGATTTCGACTTTGTTAAAATACATATCGGCACTCCTTTTGGTTTTTATGTAAGCCGATAAAAAGAGTATTGCCGAAAAACTGATTGGTAATCATTATTCGGTTCACCAATTTTTAATAATTGTTCACCTTGTTCTACTTGACATTCTTGTTTACTATGATATAATTAATGTAACATATTTTAAAATGTTTAGGAGGATTTTTAATATGAAAAAAGTTTTAAAAATCGTAGGTATTATCGCAGCAATCGCAGCAGCTGCAGCAGCAGTTTATGTTATCATCGAGAAAATCAAAGCTAAAAACGCTCCTCACGGCTATGATGAAGATAACTATGTTTCCTGCTCTTGCCTTGACGAAGATTTCGTTAGCGAAACAGTTGCAGAATAAATTTAAAAATTTTGAGCAGTCCGTTAGGGAGTGTAAATTAGGGGTTTATTAGGTTTTAATCTAATATTTTCCGTTAATACTTTATGAAAAAACACCGTAAGGCGTTAGCCTTGCGGTGTTTTTGTCATTTTGTCTGAACGAAAACTATTTAGATTAAAACTGCTTCGCACCTTAAATCTTTTAAATTTGGATGCAGAGCAAGGCACAAATGTGCAGAAACCCTGACGGGTTTCAAGCATTTTAACGCAGCTATGCGCCAAAGTTAATGATTTAAGGCTAATAAATCCCTATTTTACGCTCCCTTTCTGCTCTTTTTTTATGTATATATTTATTTTTTTTACAGAAAATAGAAACGCAATTTATCTTTTGAGGTGCGTTTTATGATGTTTTTAAAAGCCTTTGTAGTAGGCGGTTTAATATGCGTAATAGGTCAGATTCTTATTGATAAAACAAAGCTTACCGCAGGTCGTATTCTTGTGGGTTTTGTTGTAGCAGGTGTGGTAATCGGCGCTTTAGGTTGGTTTGAGCCTTTGGAAAAATTTGCCGGTTCAGGTGCAACTGTACCACTTTTAGGTTTCGGTGCAGCTCTTGTTAATGGGACTAAAGAAGTTATTGACCAGGACGGCTGGATCGGTATTTTAACAGGACCGTTGACCTCGGGCGCAGGTGGTATTATGGCGGCGGTTCTGGCTGGTCTTATTATGTCCTGTATCACAAAACCAAAAGCGAAGTAAGAGGTCAAAATGAGTAATATAGATTTCCTCAGTGAAGCGAAACAAATTGAAGAAGAAATAACCGAAAGCAGAAGATATTTACACAAAAATGCAGAGGTGGGTTTTGACCTTCCGAAAACTGCTGAATTTGTTAAAAGTAAGTTAGAAGAAATCGGATGCAAGGTTACTCCTTGCGGTAAATGCGGTATAGTTACAACTATTGGAAATTGTCAAGGAAAAACCTTTCTTTTAAGAGCAGATATGGATGCTTTACCCGTAAAAGAGGAGGCAGAACTTGACTTCGCTTGTGAAAGCGGTAATATGCACGCTTGCGGTCACGATTTCCACACAGCCATACTTTTAGGCACAGCAAAGCTTCTTAAAAGCCATGAAAATGAAATAAACGGTACTGTTAAGCTGATGTTTCAACCTGCAGAAGAGATTCTTTCGGGTGCTAAAAATATGATTGAAAATGGTGTCCTTGAAAACCCAAAAGTGGATGCCGCTTTAATGCTTCACGTTATGGCAGGACTACCCTTGAAAACAGGAACGGTTATTGTTGCAAATGGTGTAAGCGCCCCTGCGGCAGATTATTTTACAATTAATATTCAAGGTAAAGGTTGCCATGGCTCCACGCCTCAACAAGGCGTTGATTCCCTTACTATCGGTGCTCATACTCTTATAGCCTTACAAGAAATTCTCGCAAGAGAGTTAGGGGTTTCCGATGAGGCAACTTTGACAATAGGAAAAATGAATGGAGGAACAACAGGTAATGTTATTGCAGATAAAACTATTCTGGAGGGTACATTACGCGCCTATGACGAAAAAATACGCGAATATATTAAAAAACGGACTTCTGAAATCACGGAGGGGATTGCGGATACTTTTCGCGGAAAAGGGTCTGCCGATTTTGGCAACGGCTGTCCTGCGCTTAAAAACGATAGAGAACTTTCCGAGGAAATTGAAAAATATTTAACGTCCCTTTTAGGTGAAGAAAATGTTCTGAACACAGAGAAAATGGGTGGGAGAACAAATAAAAGTGGCGGTAGCGAGGACTTTTCATATATAAGTCAGGAAGTTCCGTCTTTGATGTTGGCTCTCGCTGCAGGAAATTCCGAAGAGGGGTATAAGTTTCCTCAACATCACCCGAAAGTCAAGTTTGACGAAAAAGTTTTGCCCATAGGGAGCGCGGTTTTGGCTCACGGTGCATTTTCCTGGCTCCAAAATCATTGAAATACTTTTAGTTGTGTGGTATTATAAATTTATAAATAAGATTTTGGAGGAATAAATATGCCTTATATTAATCTCAAAACAACAAAAACCGTTGCACCCGAGAAATGCGAAAGCTTAAAAGCGGCTTTCGGAAAAGCTATTGAAAGCTTTCCCGGTAAAACAGAAGCCTGGCTTATGGTTGGTATCGAAGACGGAGTAAAGCTTTGGTTCAAAGGTGACAATTCTGAAGATAGCGCAATAGTTGACGTGGATTTACTCGGTCAGGTTAATTCCTCTGCAAGTGAAAAAATGACAGCAGTAGTTTGTGATACTTTGGAGCGTGAGCTTGGGATTTCACCCGACAGAATATATGTCAAATACACCGGCTATAATGACTGGGGTTGGAATGGTAGTAATTTCTAAATATATAAATATAAAAAATCCCTTGACTTTCCAATCGAAAGTCAAGGGATTTTAAAATGTTTTTGGAATTATTTCTCTTCTTTCTTCTTGTGGAAAAGAATTTTATCAACAGGGAAGTAGAGGAAGAACTGAAGTGCGGAGCAAATCATTGTAGCAATGTTTTTTGCAGCAGTTTCGTTGCACCAATCAAAGCCAAGGAAAACATCCTTAAGAGTGGGGTTAAGCCAAGCTGAGAAGAGGATGAGACCGATTGTGAAAACTATGTAGATAGGAAGAGCAATAGCAATATTTGCACCGGAGTTGAAGGTCTTTTCTTTGTTTACGAAGAAAGCAACGATCTGAGCGATGATGTTTGCAACGTTGCTAACAATAAAGTAACCTAAACCGCCAACTGCAACGGGGTAAACGAAAACCCACCAGCTGAAAGGCTCTGTGTAAAGCTCCTGAATTGCAGGGATGAGCTGAAGTGTGTTGAGAAGAACGAACTGAACAATCATTGCAAGAAGACTTACAACGATGAATTTAACAAACTGCCAGATAGTAACAAGAATTGAACCCTTGGATTCAGCAGCTTTGTCAATGTCTTTTAATTTTGCCATAACAAATATCTCCTTTTAAATGAGTTTAAAAAAATTGTACCATATTTGAAAAAATAAGTCAACAAATAAAAACTTTTCTTTGTTGAAAAGTACAAAACGGATTTGACAATTTTTTTACAATTCATTCATTGACAAAAAACAGTTGTTGTCTTATAGTATAATTAATTCCCATAGGGAAATATTACTAATGATATACTTTTGAAAGGGTGGTTACAATGGAACTTAAAGGTTCAAAAACCGAAATGAATCTTCGCGCAGCATTTTCAGGAGAAAGTGAAGCAAGAAACAAATACACATATTTTGCATCTGTTGCAAAGAAAGAGGGCTTTCAGCAGATAGCTGCAATTTTTGAAGAAACTGCTAATAACGAAAAGGAACACGCAAAAATGTGGTTTAAAGAGCTCAAAGCTCTCGGCAACACTGCAGAAAATCTTGAAGCAGCGGCTGCAGGTGAAAACTACGAATGGACAGATATGTATGCTACATTTGCTGATGAAGCTGAGGAAGAGGGCTTCACAGAGCTTGCAGCAAAATTCCGAGCAGTAGCTAAAATTGAAAAATCTCACGAGGAAAGATACAGAAAGCTTCTTTCAAATGTTGAGATGCAGCAGGTATTTGAAAAGGCAGAGGAAACAATGTGGGAATGCCGTAACTGTGGTCATCTCGTAATGGGTAAAAAAGCTCCCGAGGTTTGTCCCGTATGCGCTCATCCTCAGAGCTACTTTGAAGTAAGAAAAGAAAACTATTAATTTTTTAAGTTAAGACTGTTGAGTTAAGCAAAATGCTTGATTCAACAGTCTTTTTTTGTGTTTTTATACAATTTCTTGCCTCTCTATTTAGTAAGTAATTTCGTTGACTTTATAATATATAATTTGTTACAATATATATGTATATTTATAACTCGGAATCTTAATCCCAAAGGAGTGTTTTAAATGGGTGTTAATGAATTTGCAGCTAAAGCCGTTCGCGTTATCGGCAAAAGAAGCTCAAAAAAGCTTATAAGAAAAGGTGTTAAGGCGGAGGCTCTTCCTCGTCCTATGCCAACAGTTATCAAGGGTGAAAGCTATGTCTGCGGTTATTCTTCAAAAATTGTTATGCCTAAAGACATACACGCTAAAAAATATTGGATTGCAGGTCACGGTATGGGTCACGTAATCGAAAAGATTCACGACAATATTACTGTTAGCGCAATGTGGATTGGTGCGGATGATAACGGTGGTTACATTCACATCAGCGCCGATATTATCGGTCTTACAAACTTTGAGCTCAACCTTGTTCGTGCTAACCTTAAAGATTTAATGGAAGAAAGCAAATGCGCAGGCGTTTTTGTTTCTTGCACTCATACCCACGCAGGTTTTGATACAGTAGGCTATTGGGGTCAGCTTTACAAACTCCAGAGCGGTAAAGACCGTGAATATATGGATTTGCTTTTAAAATCTCTCGAAGAGGTTGCAAGAGAAGCTTATCAGAAGCGTAAAGCAGGTAAACTCTATGTTGGTACTGTTAGGGTTCCTGAAGCACAGTTCTGCAAGAGAGAACCCAATGCTATGCACGATGTTCTTACAAGAATCCGTTTTGTTCCCGATAACGGCAGTACAGAAATGTGGTTCCTCAACTATGCTGCTCACCCCAACACTCTTGGTGGTGACAACAGAGAATGTAGCGCAGACTACCCATATTGGCTCAGAAAAACAATCAAGGACGAAAAGAGAGTTCACGTTCTTTATGGCGTTGGCGCTATCGGTGCAGTTGACCCCGGTGATTTCTGCGAAGATAAGCTCGAAAGAACTCGTATTCAGGGCGAAACTCTCGGTAAAGCAGCTCTCGGTATTGATAATGAAAAAGAAATGCCCGTTGAAATCAGCGTTCTTCAGCATAAATATTATTCACCCGTTGATAACGGACTTCTTGCTCTTATGGCATCAATTAAGGCCTGTTCTTCTCAGCGTTACCCCTGCGAAAAGGGTGACCTCGGTCTTGCTCTTTTAACAGAAATGGTCTACATAAAGCTTGGTACACAGCAGATTCTTATGCTTCCCGGTGAACCATTCCCAGAGGTTGTTTATGGCGGTGCTGCTCCTGCAGAAACGTCTGCAACAGGTAAGGGAACAGACATTAACCCCACACCTCTTATTGATATTGTTGGTGATAAAGACCTTCTTGTTTTCTGCGTTACCAACGATATGACAGGCTACTGCGTAACACCTAACGATTATATTCTTCATCCCACTCAGGCTTACATTGAGCAGGGTAAAGATGTGTTTGACAGAAGACATTACCACGAAACAAACTCTCTCGGTTATTTAACAAACGAAACAATGGCAGAAAATGTTGCCGATATTATGAAGAGAGTAAAAAATTAAACAAGAAAGGAAAAGGGGGATTTTATATCTCCCTTTTCGGTGATTTATATGGAAAAAGAAAAACAAGTGGAATTGCTCCACAAAACCATACACGGTGTATTAAAAGCTTTTTCAAATTCAATTAAAGATGGCAGTGATTATATTCCCGTTAACTCTTACGTTCCCGAAAATTTCTATAAAGGAACAGAGAAATTTCTCAAAAATCCTTCCAAAAACGGAAAATGGAGCTTGGGTTATGCAAATGTTAATTTAACTCCCGTTGACTATGCCAAACGCGCATATTATATGGGCGGTTATATTGCCCCTGAAAATAAGTTTAAAAACCTTATTGAAGAGGTTGTTGACGATATGCAAGGCAGAGCAATCGCTCTTGATGACGGTTCGGGTAGAGGAGTTTCTGTTTTCTGCACTATCGACTGTATCGGTACAACCAACGGTGATATCAGAGTTATCAGAAAAAAGTTTAAAGAGAAATTCGAAAAGCTTTTCCCTGAAAAGAAAATTGCATCAATAAATGTTTTCTCAACTCACGCTCACAGCTGTGTTGATACTGAGGGTATATGGACAGATTTCCCCGGTAAGCTTTTAAGAAACCTTAAAAGAAAATATACGGGTAAAGGTGTTCTTGAACGCGGTGCGGATGAGCAGTATATGCGCTTCTTGTGCGAAGGCGTAAGCGATGCTCTTATAAGAGCCGTTGCAGATATGTGTGAGGGTGAAATGACTATTGCCCAAAAGGACATTACAGAGGATTATTTCAAAAATAAAAACAGACCTTCTGCACCAAGCGTTGTTACTGATATTACAAGACTTACCTTCACTCCCGATGATAAAAATAAAACACCTACTATTATCGTTAATCTTCCTGCCCATCCCGATGTTGCAGGCCTTCCGGTTAAAGACGAAGAGGGTTCAGGTCGTCGCCTTTGCGGTGAATATGTTCACTATATGGGTGAAATAATAAACAAAGCAGGCTATAACTTTATGTTCTTCAACGGCGCAATCTGTGCTATTTATATGGCTTGCGGAGTTACAAATGACGGAGTTAAGCTTAACCACAGATATGAAATGTCTGTGCGTTTTGGCAGAGAAATCGGCAGAATTACTCTCGCTCTTACAAAGACTCTTGATGAAATAAAGAAAGACAAGCTTCTTTACGATGAAAAAGAAATCGCGGAAGAATCTGCAATTTCCGCTCAGAACGGAGGAGAATATACCCTCTGGTGCAAGGATTGGGAGCCGGTCGAAGAAAAAATAGTTAAACCGCTTCTTAATATTCGTCTTAAAGAGGTTAAAATACCAATTATGAATCCTCTTATGGCGGCAGCAGGTAAATTGAAACTTGCCAACTATAAGGTTCTTGTTGAGGGTAAACAGCAGTATGCGGTGTATTCCGAAATCGGTTATCTTGAAATTGGTAAAGAACTTAAAATCTGCATGGTTCCCGGTGAATTCTGCTGCGATTTGTTAACAGGCGGTGCATCTCTTTATGCAGATGGCTCTGTTACTCACACAGATTTCGGTATTCCCTCACTTCGTGAGATTTTCGGCGAAGATACAATGGTTTTCGGTCTTGCGAATGATGCAATCGGTTATATTGTTCCCGATAATGATTATACAATGGGCGACCCAATGAACCATTATCACGAGCTTGTTTCTCTCGGCTGTAAAACAGGTTCCTCCGTTATGAAGGGCTTTGTTGAAATGGCTAAAGAGTTAAATATTAAAGAATAAAAAAATAAAATTCAAAAACAAAGGAGGTTTTCTTGTGGCTTATTATCTGGGTATTGACGGAGGCGGAACGCGGACAACTGCGGCAGTTTCCGATGAAAAGGGTAATGTGCTTCTTAAAGCAGAGGGTAAAAGCATCAATTTTTATTCAGTCGGTATGGAAAAGGCGCGAGAAAACCTTTCTGACGTTATTAATGAGATTCATAAAAAACTTGGTGAAATAAAGTTTAAATCTTCTTTTATCGGTTGTTCTGCTTTGGATGATGAGGCAGATGAAAAAACAATTAATGCTCTTTGTGACGGTATTATAAATTCAGAAAAAATCGGTATGAATAGCGACGTTTTCGTTGCTCTCGCTTCCTCGGGAGAGGACAAGTGCCGAATTGTTGCAATTTGCGGAACGGGGTCAATAGTTACGGGAATTGACGAGAACGGCAATGTGAAAACCAAAGGCGGTTGGGGTCATATTATCGGTGACGAGGGCTCTGCCTATTCTATTGCAGTTAATTCCTTAAAAGCCTCGGCAATGCTTTATGACGAAGGGCAGAAAACGCCCCTTGTTAAGTGCGCCGAAGAATATTTTGGCGTTGAGGATTTAAGAAAAGCAATAGATAAAATCTATTCTCAGGAAACAACCAAAGATGTTTTAGCAGATTTTGCAAAAAAAGTTGCGGAAATAGCTAAAGAAGATTTTGTTGCAAAAACTGTAATTCTTAACGAGGCTCATTATTTCGCAAAAACAGTTTTAGCTCTTCTTAATGAAATGAGGAATTGCACATTGCTTTCTCTTTACGGTGGAGTTTTTCAGCATAATGAGCTTTTCAAAGCTTCTTTTATTGACGATATTAAAGAATTTCATTCAGATTTAAAAATAGAGCTTCTTACATTGCCACCTGAAGAGGGTGCTTTAAAAATCGCGAGGGAAATGCAGTGAAAAAATACCTTGAATATATAAAGACAAATGAAAAAATTATCGAGCGTATTGCCACAGAGGGTGCAGAGGCAATAGAACAAACTGCGGAGCTTTTCAGCCATGCGCTTATGAATGATAAAAAAATCTTTCTTTTCGGTACAGGGCATTCCCATATGCTTTCCGAAGAGCTTTTTTACAGAGCAGGGGGACTTGTTAAAATCCAACCGATTTTAGACCCACCTTTAATGCTCCACGTTTCCGCATCGGAAAGTACAAAAGCGGAGCGTGTTGAGGGCGTTGCTCAAAACCTTTTCAATGAATATGGAATTAAAGAAAACGATGTAATTGTTATCATTTCCAATTCGGGAAGAAACGGCGTTATAGTTGACATGGCGCTTCTTTGTAAAGAAAAGGGCGTTAAAGTTGTAGCTCTCACAAATCTTCAGCATACATATTCAGGTGACTCCCGACACAAAAGCGGTAAACGACTTTGCGAAATCGCCGATGTTGTTCTTGATAATTTCGGTTGCGTGGGCGATGCTTGTGTAGAGGTTTCGGGAGTTGAGGGCAAAATCTGCCCCACATCCACAGTAAGCGGTGCTCTCATTCTAAATGCAGTTGTGGCAGAAGCTGTTGATATTTGCGCAAAGTGTGGTTTTGTACCCGAGCATTTTGCCAGCTCAAATGTTGACGGCGGAGATGAAATTAACGATAAACTTGTTGAAAAATACAAATCGGAGGTTAAGCATTTATGATTTACCCCATTCCTCAAAAAAACAACCTTAATGGTGAAAAAGTAAATATTAAATCTGTTTCTGTCAGCGGTGATTTTAAAGATTTGGCAGAAAAGATTCTTTCTTCATATAAAATAGAAATGAAAGATGGCTTTAATGTTGAAATTAAAGCTACTGATAGTAAAAAGACTACATATATAGATAAACTTTCCCGCCTTACAGACGAAAAATATTTTATAACAGTAACGGAAGAAAAGGTAGTTATTGAAGCATCTTCAAAACGCGGTGCTTTCAGAGGTGTTCATACCCTCTGTAAGCTCATTGAGAATGACGAGCTTAAAACAGGGGAACTCATGGACTACCCGCTTTTTGAAACTCGCGGTTATATTGAGGGCTTTTACGGTAAAACCTGGAGTAATGAAAAGCGTCTTTCCGTTATGAGTCTTATGGCAAAATACGGAATGAATACTTTCTACTATGCTCCCAAAGACGATATTTATCATCGTGAAAAATGGCGTGAGCTTTACCCTGAAAATGAACTTGAAAATTTAAAAAGTCTTTATGACTTTGCAACAGATAATCAGCTTGATTTTGCTTGGTGCATAGGACCCGGGCTTACATATAAATATACCTCGGAAGAGGATTTCAATTTGCTTATTGAAAAAATTAAGAGCATTTATAATATCGGTGTCAGAACCTTTGGTCTTCTTCTTGACGATATTCCCTGGGAATTTCAGTATGAGGAAGACAAAGCAAGATTTGACGGCATAGTTGATGCCCATATCTATCTTATAAATAAGACATATAAAGCTCTTAAAGAGCTTGATAATACAATTTATCTTACAGTTTGCCCGACACAGTACAGCGGTGACGAAAAGGGTTACTATATCTCCAAATTCGGTCAGGGTATTCCTACTGATGTTAAGATGTTCTGGACAGGTGCGGAGATTTGTTCGAGAGTTCTCACAGTAAGAGAATCAGATGAGCTTTTCCGTTCAACAAACCACAAGCCTCTTTTCTGGGACAATTTCCCCGTTAATGACTGCGAAATGTTCCAGGAAATGCATTTGGGTGCAATTATCGGCAGAGACAGAGAACTTTATAAACATTGCGAAGGTCTTATTTCCAATGTTATGGAATATGCAGAATGTTCAAAGATTCCCCTTATGACAATTGCGGATTATCTCTGGAATTCTACTGCATATAATCCCGAGAAATCTCTAAAAAATGCCCATAAAGAGCTTTTGGGTGAAAAGGCAGAATTATTCGGCTACTTTGCGGACCATTTAGGCGTTTCCTGCCTTTCAAAATACAGCTCTGCTTTAATGAGCGACACTCTCGCACGCATTAATTTCCTTATGTCAAGTGGCGATAGAGAGGGCGCACTTAAAGAATTTAAAGAGTATAACGGAAAGATGAGAGAATGTCTCCGGATGCTTCGAGATACAAGTGTTTCTCTCTTCGAAGAAATGCAAAAATGGGTGAATAAATTCTCAATGTGTTGCGACTTGCTTGATGCAATATATAAAACTTGGGAAAATCCCACAGAAGAAAAATTTACAATCCTCAAAGACTTAACAGAAAAATATAATGCCGACGGAACAATCCTCACCGGCTTCTGCCTCAGAGAAGCAGCAGAGAAAACCTTAAGCTTATATTGATACGGAGAAAAAACTATGTACATAAATCCCGAAACCTATAACATCCACCCCGAAACAACTGCGACAGAAAAGGAAATGCAGAGCTACCTTTTTCTTGAAGAAAACGGAGTGGAATATATAAGAGCCGAGCACGATGAGGCGGCAACAATTGAGCTTTGCGAGGGCGTTGAGAAGATTATTGATGCAAAAATCTGTAAAAATCTTCTTCTTTGCAACCGTCAGCAGACAAAGTTTTATTTGCTTCTCATACCTGGCGATATGCCCTTTAAAACAAAGTACCTTTCAGCCCAGATAAATTCATCACGCCTTTCTTTCGGCAGTGGTGAAAAGATGGAAGAGCTTCTCAATGTTTCTCCCGGTTCTTTGACCGTTCTTTCTCTGATGTTTGATAAGGAAGAAAATGTTGAGCTTCTTATTGAAAAGAATGTTTTTAAGGATGAGTTTTTTGCTTGTCATCCTTGTGTAAATACCGCAACTGTGAAATTCTCAACAGAGGATTTGAAAGAAAAGTTTTTACCTGCATTAGGCAGAACCTATACAGTTGTTGATTTGGAGTGTCCCGAGGATGAAGTTTAATTCAGTTGTTTTTGACCTTGACGGAACTCTTCTTGATACTTTGGGAGATTTACGCGATAGCGTGAATTTCGCCCTTGAAAAGAATAATTTGCCAAAGCGCACAACAGAAGAAATCCGCTCATTTGTGGGCAACGGAATCCGCCTTTTAATTGAGCGCTCCGTTCCCGAAAATACACCCATAGAAACCGTTGATAAATGCTTTTCTGATTTTAAGACGTATTATAAAGACCACTCTGCAATTCTCACAAAGGCTTATGATGGTATCATTGATTTACTTCATACATTAAAATCAAAAGGCGTTAAAATCGCCGTTGTTTCCAATAAGGCAGATTTTGCGGTTAAAACTCTTATGGAAGATTATTTCAGCGGTCTTTATGACTGTGCTTATGGCGAAAGGGCAGGGGTGGAGAGAAAACCTGCACCCGACGGTGTTTTTGGCGCAATTTCTGAAATGGGTGCCGAAACAGAAAATACTGTTTACATAGGTGATTCCGAGGTTGATATTGAAACCTCCAAAAATGCAAGTCTTCCTTGCATTGCGGTAACCTGGGGTTTTCGTGATAAAGAGGTTTTAAAAAGTCTTAACCCCGAATATATTGTAGATAGTCCGAAAGAAATTTTAGATATAATAGAAAGAGGTATGTAAATGAAAGTTTTACTTGTAAACGGCGGACCTCACGAAAAAGGTTGTACATATACCGCCCTTTGTGAAATTCAGAAAGAGCTTAATACTCAAGGTGTTGATACAGAAATATTCTGGCTTGGCAATAAGCCCGTAAGAGGTTGTATCGGTTGTGGCGGTTGCGTAAAAAATGACGGTCACTGTGTATTTGATGACGATATTGCAAATACTCTTATTGATAAAGCCGCAGAGGCAGACGGCATTATTTTCGGTTCTCCCGTTCACTATGCCGCACCCTCGGGAACAATTTGCGCAGTTCTTGACAGAGCTTTCTATGCAGGAGGCAGAAAGTTTAAATATAAACCTGCTGCAGCAATTTTAAGCTGCCGCCGTGCAGGTTCAACTGCAGCTTTTGATGTTCTTAATAAGTATTTTACTATTAATAATATGCCCATTGTTTCTTCGGGCTATTGGAATATGGTTCACGGCTCAAAGGCGGAAGATGTTCTTCAGGACCTTGAAGGCTTGCAGGTTATGAGAACTCTCGGCAAAAATATGGCATGGCTTCTTAAATGTATTGACCTTGGAAAGCAGAACGGAATTGACCGCCCTGCAGGTGAGCAGAAAATTCGTACCAATTTTATCAGATAATTGATTTTGTGAGATATTAATGATATACTCTAAAAAGTAAAAGATTTTTAATTAAGGAGAGATTCCGATGAATGATATAAATGCTCTTTACGCTCTTTGGAAGGAAAAAGCAGTTCTTGACAGCGATTTGCAGGATGAACTCAAATCCATCGAGGGTGACGAAGAAGCTATACTTGACCGATTCTACAAAAATCTCGAATTCGGCACAGGCGGACTTCGCGGTGTTATCGGCGCAGGTACAAACAGAATGAATGTTTATACAGTTGCTCAGGCAACTCAGGGTCTTGCTGACTATCTTAACGAAGAGTTCGAAGAGCCCAGTGTTGCTATTGCTTACGACTCCCGTATTAAATCCGATGTTTTCGCAGAGTGTGCTGCAGGAGTTCTTGCGGCAAACGGCATCAAGGTTTATATTTACCCTGAGCTTATGCCCACTCCTATGCTTTCATTTGCAGTAAGAAGACTCGGTTGTTCTTCAGGTATTGTGCTTACAGCAAGTCACAACCCCTCAAAATACAATGGCTTTAAATGCTATGACCCCCGCGGTTTCCAGATGACCGACGAAGGTGCTGCAAAAACTTATGAGTATATGAAAAAAGTTGATATGTTTGACGGCGTTAAACGTATGGCTTTTGAAGATGCTCTTGCCGAAGATATGGTTGACTATATCGAAGATTGGCTTAAGGATGAATTCATTGAACAGGTTCTCGCTTGTTCAGTTAACTCCGATGTTGTAAGAAAATCAGGTCTTAAGGTTCTTTATACACCTCTTAACGGTACAGGTAACAAGCCTGTTCGTCGCGTTCTCAAAAAATTAGGTGTTGAGGATTTAAGAGTTGTAAAAGCTCAGGAAAAGCCCGATGGCAATTTCCCCACTTGTCCTTACCCGAACCCCGAAATCCGTCAGGTATTTGAAGAGGGTCTTAAAATGACAGAGGAATTCCCTGCAGACCTTATGCTTGCAACTGACCCTGACTGCGACCGCGTTGGTATTGCAGTTCGTGACAACGGCGAATATAAGCTTATGACAGGTAACGAGGTTGGCGCAATGCTTTGCGAATACCTTCTTTCTCAGCTTAAAGAAAAGGGTAAGCTTCCCGAAAATCCTGTTATTGTTAAAACTATTGTTACAACACCTCTCATTTCTGCTATCTGTAAAGAATACGGCGCAGAAATGGCAGATCTTCTCACAGGCTTCAAGTATATCGGTGAGCTTGTTACCGAGCTTGATGAAAAAGGCGAAGCAGACCGCTATGTTCTCGGACTTGAAGAGAGCTATGGTTATCTTACAGGTGCTCATGCCCGTGATAAAGACGGTGTTAATGCCGCAATGATTATCTGCGAAATGGCTGCATTCTATAAAGCACAGGGCATTACACTCTGGCAGTTTATGGACAGCGTTTATGAGAAATACGGCTATTTCTTCAATCAGCTTGACAACTACGCTTTCGAAGGTGCTGCAGGTATGCAGAAAATGGCAGATATGATGGAATCTCTTCGTAACGAGCCTCCGAAAGAAATCAACGGCAGTAAGGTTGTCTGGGTTGGTGACTATAAAACAGGTATCACCACAGACGGCGAAACAGGTCTTCCCAAATCAAACGTTCTTTCCTACAGAATGGAAAGTGGCGACACAGTAATTGTCAGACCTTCAGGTACAGAGCCGAAAATCAAGATTTACATCACTGCTAAAGCATCTTCAAGAGAGGAAGCAGAGAATAAGCTTTCAGTTATTTCTGAAAGTGTTAAAACTCTCCTTGGTATTGAATAATGTTTTCAGATAAAATGAAAAGAGTTATATGCGCTGTTATGGCAGGACTTATGGTATTAGGTGTAGTATCTGTAATATTCAGTGTAGTTTTGTAAAAAGTAAAAGACCAACTCCCCACCGCTTATGCGACGAGGAGTTGATTTTTTAAAATCAATTAGCAGCAACCGCAGTTGTTGTTGCAGCCGCAGTCGTTACCGCAACCGTTGTTGTAAGAACCGCAACCGTTACCATTACCGCAGAACAAAACGAGGATTATAAGGATGATAATCCAAGAGCAGCTGTTGTTGTTATTGAAGAAGCAACCCATTCTCTTAACCCCCTTTCAATGCATAATATGTTATTTCGAATTTTTTGTTACAAAAGGAATATATAATTATTTAAGGAACAGAATAAGAGCGAAATATCATTGAAAGGTGGTTTGAAGATGGGCTTCGGATTCGATTATGATAAATACAAAAAACACAATCCTGCAGACCTTCGCGATTTGTTGGCGGATGAATACGATTACGAATATGCAGATGATTTTGACTATGTATTTGACGATTTCGACGATTTTGATGACAGCGAGTTTTAAATAGTTTAAATACTGTTATTGAATTGTTTGAAAATTTGTCGTATAATACTGTTATATTATCAAAGGTAACAGAGGTGAACGCTATGCTTTGTCAACATTGTAATAAAAATGAAGCAAATATGCATATGAAGCGTATTATAAACGGAAGAGCAGCAGAGGTGCACCTTTGCTCTGATTGCGCACGTTCTTTAGGCTATGGAGAAGCTTTCTCCGGTTTGGGTCTGGGCTTTTCCGATTTTTTGAGCGATTTCCTCTTGAAAGGGGAGCATTCTTCAAATGCCGCTCGTTGCCCATTCTGCAATAAAAGCTTCGAAGAAATTGCAAAAGATGGTAAAATGGGTTGCGCTGAATGTTATACTGCCTTTTATGACAAGCTCCTTCCTTCGTTGCAGCGTATTCACGGCAAAAGCACCCATATGGGTAAAAGACCTGCAGATTCTCTTAATCCCTCAAACAAATTGGAGTTTCTTAAAGAACAGTTGGAGAATGCAGTTCGTGAGCAGGATTTTGAATCTGCCGTTAAAATCCGTGATGAAATCAATGCAATTCTTATGGCAGGAGGGGATGTACAATGAGCGCAAAATGGTATCTTGGTACAGGTGCTCAGAATGATGTTGTTATCAGTACGAGTATTCACCTTGCCCGTAACATAAAGCAGTTTCCTTTCCCTGCAAGTCTTTCGATGCAAGATAAATTAAAGGTTAATTCCGTTATAAAAACTGCCGCAGAAGATATAAAGGATTATTCTTTCAATCATTATGAAATGAAAACCCTTTCTCAAGCAGAGGTTGTTTCCTTGGCAGAAAGGCATCTTGTAAGTCCTGAATTTGCATCTTCCCGTGACGGCAGAGCCCTTCTTCTTACGGATGATGAAGCGGTCAGCATAATGCTTAATGAGGAAGACCATATAAGACTTCAGGTTATGTATGCAGGATTTGCTCTTGATGAGGCTTACAGAACTGCTGACAGAATTGACACTCAGTTAAGTGAAAAGCTTCAGTTTGCTTTTGATGACAGATTAGGTTATCTTACTCAGGACCCAACTGCTTTGGGAACGGGTATGAAAGCTTCCGTTGTGCTTCATCTTCCTGCTCTCGTTTCATCTTCCCAGATTACAAAGCTTATAACAACCGTTTCAAAGCTTGGTCTTTCTCTTCGTGGTTCTTATGGTGAAGGTGCCGCAGCAAAAGGGGATTTGTTCCGTTTGAGTAATACAATTACTCTCGGCATTTCCGAGAAAGCAGCTATCGAAAACCTTAAATCTATTGCTCTTCAGATTGCGGCGCAGGAGCGCGTTGCCAGAGAAGAAATTTTCAAAGCCCCCATTACTGAAGACAGAATTTTCAGAGCGTACGGTGTTCTCAAATATGCCCGAATGATTGATAGCAGCGAGTTTATGGAGCTTATCTCTCTCGTTCGACTTGGTGCGGTAAAGGGTATAATCAATATGGATTGCGCCCAGATTGAAGCGCTTATGATTCATATGCAACCTGCAACAATTTCTCTTTCTGTTGACAGACCCCTGGACAGAATCGAAAGAGATAAATTACGCGCACAGCTCGTGAGACAGAATTTGGGTTAATAAATTAAAAATTACTGCCGAAACTATTTCTGTTCGGCAGTTAATTTTTTGTTGAATTATATATATTTGTGTGATATTATACTTTTCGTTATTTTAAATTTAGGGGTATTTATGGAAGAAAAAGTCACTAAATCCAAAGCGTTGGTTTCTTCTTTGCTTCTGACAATTGCGGCATTCATCTGGGGTACTGCTTTTGTAGCTCAGAGCAAAGGTCTGGAGCAAATCGGAAACTTTACATTTTTATGTTTAAGGTCTTGTCTTGCGGTAGTAGTTTTAACTCCCGTATCATTGGCAATATTTAAAAGAAATAAAAAAACAATCGGTAACGGACCGCATAACGAGAATAAAACATTTTTTTCAAAGCGCCTCATTTTAGGCGGTGTCCTTTGCGGAGGCTCTGTTTGCCTTGCATCTTTGGTGCAGCAGTACGGAATTATGTCTTCAAGCGTAGGTAAAGCAGGGTTTTTAACAACCCTTTACATTCTCATAGTTCCGCTTTTAGGGCTGTTCCTCAAAAGAAAAGTAAAACCTATTCTTTGGGTTTGTATAGTTATAGCCACCTGCGGAATGTATTTCCTCTGTGTAACAGACGTGGGCGGTATAAGTATCGGAGATTTTCTTCTCATTCTTTGTGCCTTCCTTTTTGCTGTGCAGATTATGATAGTTGACCACTTTGTTCAGACTGTTGATGGTGTTCGTCTTTCTCTTGTTCAGTTTTTCATTTCTGCAATTATTTCCGCAATAGGAATGTTCCTTTTTGAAAATCCTGATCCGGATGCAATTTCAAAAGCCTGGTTTGCAGTTTTCTATGCAGGTGTAATGTCATCGGGTATTGCTTTTACCCTTCAGATTGTGGCACAGAAAAATCTCAATCCAACAGTTGCAAGTCTTTTAATGAGCCTTGAATCAGTTTTCGCCGCTTTAGCAGGTGCATTCTTCGGTGAAAGGCTGACAGGAAGCGAAATCTTCGGTTGCGCTCTCGTATTCATTGCTATAATACTTGCCCAGCTTCCTGTTGAAAAGTTAATAAAGTCAAATAAAGCTTCAAAGAATTTCTAAAGTTCTTTGGAGTTTTTTTATTTGACCTGAGTTTAACAAAATGTTAATATTATTAGTGTAACATCAAACTACAAATCTTTTAACTCTATGGAGGTTGTAAAATGGTTTGCATTTTGCTTGTGGAAGACGATATTCAATTCAATAGAATTGTTTGTTCGTATCTTAACGATAACGGATACAGTGTTGTAGGGTGCCATAGTGCTGCCGAGGCACTTGACCAAATGGACAAGCTTTCTTTTGATATGATTATTTCTGATATTATGATGAAAGATGTTGACGGCTTTGAATTTGCGGAGCAGGTGCGCTCTGTCAATAAAGACATACCAATTTTGTTTTTGACCGCAAGGGATGATTTGCAGTCAAAAGAAAAAGGCTACAGAATGGGCATTGACGATTATATTGTTAAACCCGTTGAAATGAAAGAAATGGTTTTCAGAATCGAAGCCATTCTCCGAAGAGCTAATATTGCCAATAAAAAGAAGATTGTTGTTGGCGGTTTGGAATTGAATTCCACAGAAAGTGCTGCCTATTTTGAGGGCGAGGATTTAGGACTTTCTGTTAAAGAATTTAATATTCTTTTTAAGTTTTTATCTTACCCCAAAAGAACCTTTACAAGGACGCAGCTTATGAATGAATTCTGGGGATATGACAGTGAAAGTGCACCTCGAACAGTTGATGTTTGCATAACAAAACTTCGTGCTAAAATTTCGAAGTGCAAAGATATTGAAATAGTAACTGTTCACGGTCTTGGCTACAAGGCGGTGATTCTTGTTTGAAAAAGAGTATTGAAAGTCAGAAGGATTTTGCCAGTAGATTACGTAGCTATATACTTGAGTTTATAGCTGTATTTTCAATAATTGCTTTAAACGGAACATTTTTGGTTTTGATTTTAACAACACTTATAGATAAAAATGCAAGTGTTTATCAGATGTCTTTATTTTGTTTCCTGTATCTTATGTTCGGTTGCTTGATTTCAACAACTCTTATTTATTTTGTGAAAGGCAGAGTTTACCACAACAAGATAAAGAAATTTTGTGATGTTGCAAGTAAGGTTGCAAAAGGGGATTTTGATGTCAGAGTTCCTATATATTTTGATAGACCCAAAAGCGAAATGGATTATCTTGCAGTGAACTTTAATAAAATGCTTACGGAAATTTCTTCTCTTGAAAATATGAGAAATAATTTCGTAGCAGATGTTTCCCATGAAATAAAAACCCCTTTAAGTGTAATTCAGGGTTACGCGGATTTATTACAGAATAAAGATTTGAGCAGTGAAAAAAGGGCGGAATATACCCACAGACTTTCTCAGGCAATTGAATCTCTTACAAATCTTGTAACAAACATTTTAAAACTTAATAAAATCGAAAATCAAGGAATTTTTCAAAAAGAAAGGTTTTCTTTGGATGAACAGATTCGTTGTTGTATTCTTTCGTTTGAAGACAAAATCGATGAGAAAAAATTGACGATTGATGTAGATTTGGAAGAGGTTTTCATTAAAAGTGATAAAGCTCTTTTGGAAATAGTCTGGAATAACCTTATTTCAAATGCCATTAAATACACCGCTTACGGTGATGAAATTATCGTAAAGTTGAAAAAAGAAAAAGGTAAAACAATAGTAAAGATTTCGGACAATGGTTGCGGAATGTCAGCGGAAACCCTTAAACATTGCTTCGAAAAGTTCTACCAGGGAGATGCTTCCCATTCCCAAGAGGGAAACGGTTTGGGTCTTGCATTGGTAAAGCAAGTTGTGAATATGCTTGATGGTGAAATTCAAGTTGAAAGTGTTTTAGATAAGGGAGCAGAATTTACAGTAATAATATGAGGTTAACATAATCTTAACAACAGTGGTTTAAAATGCTGTTGTTAAGATTTTTTATTTGGTGGTGAGAGAGATTAAAAAGAAAAAAGCTTTTGATTTTAATATTAAGAAAAATGCTTTAATTGTATCGGAAATTGCTCTTCTTGTTACCATAGTTGTGCTTATATGTCTTGTTGTTAAAGGTGATATTTCTCTCAAATCCCCTGAAACAACAAAATATATCATTAACGATACAACTAAAAACAATATTGTTTATAAAGAGGGCTTAACCTTCGCGCCTACCGAAAAAGATAAAAATAACGACGATGAAGAAGATGAAAAGGAAATTGTTGTAAACAATTCGGATGAGGCGGTAAACAACGGCGGTTCTCCGGTTCAGAATAATAGCGATAAAACACTTCCCGACCCGTCAGGTTGGACTACTGCTCAGATTATTTCAAGGGCCAAAGATGCCGTAAATAAAACCAAAGCTTACACAGGCAATTTAACAGTCAGTCATAGCGAAGGCTTTACTGCCGATGTTACGGAATGTACAGGCGGAGAAATTGTAAAAACTGTTGTTAATTTAATGATAGGCTGGGTTGTAAAGCCTGTTGAAGAAACACTTGTTTTCCAGAACGGAAAAGCAGTGAATACCGAGGGCGAAACAGTACCGATAATTCTTCCCAAAAGAGGCAATTTTTCTTTGAGGGAAAGTGGTGTTAAGTCTGCCTCGGTAAAGCGTTCGGGAAATGAATATGTTGTAAAAATCAACCTTGTTGAAGAGAGCGTGGGAATGTATGATGTTCCTGAACACAATGCTTCAGCCGTGGGCTATCTCGATGTAGCAAGTTTTGACATAAGCTTTATGGAAGTAGATTCCGCAGACATTGTTTATAAAGGTTCAAGTATTGAACTGAGAATAAATGCAGAAGGTTTTGTAACCTATGCAAACTATAAAATCCCTCTTCATATTGATGGTTCTGCCCATAAGGGTTCTATAAGTGGTTCAGCCACTTTCGAGGGTGAACAAACTGAAGAGTGGAGATTAGATTGGTAAGAAAGGATGTATTGAATATGGATTTAAAAAAGGCAGCACTTAATACA
Organism: Acutalibacteraceae bacterium; assembly: GCA_045542535.1. Taxonomy (GTDB): domain Bacteria; phylum Bacillota; class Clostridia; order Oscillospirales; family Acutalibacteraceae; genus DTU089. Next base: position 24,079 of record JAZQLF010000019.1, read on the forward strand.
GCAATCAAACAAGGCGTTGAATATGTAAAAAAGGATTATGACACAAACCTTTTCAAACTTATCTCATGGGGTAAGAAAATGGTTAAGGATGAACTTCATCTTAAAATTCTCACAAAGTTAGAGGAGAGATTAAGTGACCCTACAAATGTTTATGCTGACTATGTGAAAAGGGTTATAATGAATACTGACACAAACATTATTCTTAAACTTGTACCACCATTTGTTAATGCAGTTGTAAAGAGTTACGATATAAGAAAAAAAGCAATGGAAGAGCATGGTTGCAACATTCCCTGGGCAGTGCTTATTGATATTACCACTGCTTGTAACCTTAAGTGCAAAGGTTGTTGGGCTGCTGAATATGGCGACAAGCTCAATATGAGTTACGATGATTTGAATAAAATTATTCAGGAGGGTAAAGCTGTTGGTACTTATGTGTATCTTTACACAGGCGGTGAACCGCTCGTTCGTAAAAATGATATCATAAGACTTTGTAAAGAAAACCCCGATTGCCTTTTCCATGCATTTACTAATGGTACTCTTTGCGATGATGCATTTGTTCAGAGCATAAAAGAAGTAGGTAACTTGCTTGTAACAATTTCTATTGAAGGCAATGAAGAAACAACTGATTCCCGAAGAGGACAGGGTACATATAAAGCTACCATTGAAGCTATGGCTCGTTTGAAAGCAAATGGCATTCCCTTTGGTACATCCTTGTGTTATACAAAAGAAAATGCAGATGTTATTTCTACTGATGAATATGTAGATTTCCTTATTGAACAGGGTGCAGTTTTCGCATGGTTGTTCTCTTTTGTGCCTGTTGGTTGTGGTGCTACATCTGAGCTTATGGCAACAGCAGAGCAGAGAAAGCATATGTATGACCAGGTTCGTAAATGGCGTTTCAAAGAAGTTAAACCTCTTGTCATGATCGACTTCTTTAACGATGGTGAGTATGTTGGCGGTTGTGTTGCAGGTGGTAAACAGTATTTCCATATCAGTGCAAATGGCGACTGTGAGCCTTGCGTATTTGCTCACTACTCTAATGTTAATATCAAAGACCCCGACACTCATTTTATTGATGCACTTAAGAGCCCGATTTTTATGGCATACAAAGCTCGTCAGCCATTCTCAGATAATATGCTTCGTGCTTGTCCTATTGTGGATAATCCCGGTGCAATTAAAAGAATTGTTGAAGAATCCGGTGCTAAATCTACCGACCTTCAATCACCCGAAAAGATTGAAGATTTAATCGGTAAAACAATGGATGTTGCACGTAAGTGGAAAGAAACTGCTGATAAAATGGCAGAAGAGCACGGCTTTGTTCAGTGGCATATTCGTAGCGTTGATATTTATAAAGACTATGAAGCAGAGCATATAAAGGATTATGAAGAATTTGAATAAATCAATTCAAAGAGCGAAAACTCCCGAATCAGTAGGTATAGACTCCTCGGTTATCTTGAAGATGACCGAGGAAATGTCATATCGCGGCATAAATGTTCACAGTTTAATGATATTGCGTAACAATAAAGTTGCTTGTGAAGCGTGGAGTAACCCCCTTACTCCTGAAATGCCCCATATGGTTTATTCTATCAGCAAAAGCTTTCTTGCTACTGCTTATGGCTTTGCTTTGAACGAGGGGAAGGTTACAAGAGGTACAAAACTTCTTGAGGTTTTTCCTGAGCTCCGCCCTAAAAAGAAAGACCCTTATTTAGAAAAATTGACTATACATCAACTTTTGTGTATGACTGCAGGAAAGCAGACTTCTATACGCGGTAGCAAAAGTGATGATTGGCTAAAGCTCTTTGTTGATGCGAAATGGATTTTTGAACCGGGCACAAGTTGGCGATACGTAAATGATAATTACTATATCGCATCAAAAATGCTTTGCAAAGTTTTAGGTGAGTCAATTACAGATTACCTTACACCCCGTCTTTACGAGCCTCTCGGAATAGAGGTTCCTTTCTGGGAACATTCACCTGATGGGGTTGAAGCAGGCGGTTGGGGCTTGATGCTCAAAACAGAAGATATCGCAAAACTGATTCTTTGCTATCAGAATAAAGGCGTCTTTGACGGAATACAGGTTATTCCAGAATGGTGGACAAAAGAAGCAACTGCTTTTATAAGCGATAACTCCGTAAGCGAAAAGGCTGCGGATGCAAGTGCCGGTTATGGTTGCGGTTTCTGGCGGTGTGCAGGTATGCCTGATGCATACAGATGCGAGGGAATGTTTTGCCAATATGGTGTTTCTTTTGAGGATTATGGGGCCTCTCTTATAATGACCTCGGAACATAGTGATTTGCAGGAAACTCTTGATGTTATATGGAAATATATGCCCGACGCATTTATTGAACCTGATTTTAAAAAAGAAACTCAAGAAATAACTTTACCCGATAAAACAATTGTTATTAATAAAGCTCGTTCGAAAACAGAAAAAATTATAAATGGTAAAACATATTCTTTGAGAAAATGCAGGTTTATTAATTTTATCGGCTTTCCTATAAGTGTATTGCCTATGCCTATTGTCTTTTTTGCTAAAGACAGAGGCGGTAATATGAATAATCTGAAATTTGAGTTTTCAAAGAGTGGTTGCACTTTTTCCTGGGAAGAGGATGGGGGTTTTGAAAATCGGATTTTTCTTTCAATGAACGGCGAAGCAAGTTTGGATGAAGTTGTTATCGGTGAACTTAAAATGAAAGTTCGCTCTTATGCATATTGGGAAAATGAAAAAACTCTTGTTATGAGAATTCGCCCTTTGGCAACCGTGGCAGAAAGAGTGCTTAAATTTGAGTTCAACGGGAAGAAAATAAAGATGTACCCCAGTTATATTCCCGGAACTGATGAAAAAGCGAAAAAAGTAGGGGAGAAGCTTAAGTGTATTTTAATAGGTAAGTGGTTCCATTGGTGGATTGATTTTCTCGTTCCACGAGTTGGGAAAATCTTAAACCCTACTCATTACGGTAGAGAGAAATAAATATGAACAATACCAAAAGGAAATGTGAAATTTTCTTTTGGTATTGTTTTTTTTATATTGATTTAGTATAATTACAATGTATATCTATGAATTAATTAACGAGGTGTTAGTTTGGCTAAATACGGCTTTGACTTGCAACGTAAAAATAAAAAAAGAAAAACCACAGCTTTGATAGTTTCATTTATTTGCTTTGTAATTCTTTTAGGAAGCGTTTCAACTTTTTTATTGTGGCGTTCTTTGAATTATGATTTTAACAATATTTTTGTCGTAACGGATGATGAGAGCACAACTGCTCCGCCTACAACTGTAAAAAAAGACGATATCGTTTACGAGGGTGAGGCTCTGTTCCTTGTTGCTGTTACTTCCGATGACGGTAAGCAAGTTCGGTTTATTAATCTTATTGATGTTAATTTGGGCGATAAAACCGTCAGGGTTATTCCTTTTGACCATACTGCAAAAGAGAAGCAGACAAAACTTACTTTTGAAAAAATATTAAATACCAATGGCGTCAAGGAGCTTGTGTCTTGCGTTGAAGAAGAATTGAATATTGATATTGACAGATACGCTCTTTTTACAGATACCGGGTATAAATCAGTTTTCAGAGCCTTGGGTGATGTAACTGTCAGGGTTAATAAAGATATTGAGTATGATACTCCCGATATGTTTTTAGAGCTTAAAAGGGGAGAGAATACAATAGCTCCCGAAAAGGTTTTCAAGTATATGAAATATATCTGCGAAACCGAAAAAGGCTACGAGTGTTCAAGGCTTAACGGAGAGATTATCGTTTCTGCTTTTGAAGCCTTTTATAATATTGAAAAGTTTAATTCTGCCGATACACTTTTTTCCAAGCTTATAAATTATTGCAAAAGCGATATTTCCATTGTGGATTATACAGATAACAAAGACAAGATAGAATATTTGATTCCTAAAACATCAAAAGAAAAGCTTAAAGTATATGTTTCCGAAAAGGAGATTAATAATGAAGAAAATTGATAAAAAAGTAAAAATACTTGCTGCATTGATTGTGGTCTTTTTTGTAGCTGTAGCTGTTAGCGGTATTCTTCTTTATGTAATATATGATACAACTCTTAAACCTGCAGAGTTCGAAAATTTGAAGGCTCCTGCATCAGGTGTTGACTCGGGTTATTACAGACATTGCTATTATGAACTGACAGCAGAAGAGCAAACGGTTTATACTGTGGTATTGGAAAGCATTTATGATATGCCCGAAAGAATAGAAATACCTAAAATGAGTACAGGGAATCTTAATAGGATTTTTACTGCCCTTTCTTACGATAATCCCGACCTTTTTTGTTTAGGACTTAATTGCAAGGTTTATACTGAAGGTTTAAAAACATATTTTGAGCCCACATATTCATTGGATTCAGAAACCTATAAAAAGCAAAAGACTGAATTGGAAGCGGTAGTTCCAGCTATTTTAAAGGGTGCGGAAAAATTCACATCTTTGTATGAAAAGGAGCTTTATATACACGATTATCTCATAACAAATTGTGTTTATGTTTCTCCCGAAACAAGCGCAGCAGCCAATACTGCATACGGTTGTATTGTTAACGGGAAAGCATCCTGTGAAGGCTACGCAAGAGCCTTTCAGTATCTTTTAAGCAAATTGAATATTGATAACAGACTTGTGACCGGCGAATCGACTGAGGACGGCGAAAACTATATCGGTCATATGTGGAACTATGTTGTGCTTGACGGCGAGGGCTATTTTGTTGATGTAACATGGGATGACCCAAAAACCGCAACTCAGGTTCTTCGTCACACTTTTTTCAATGTAACAACAAATGACATTCTTTTAGAGCATAGAAATATAGAACAAACCCTTCCTTTGTGCACAGCTAAAAAATATAATTATTTCGTATATGAAAATGCATTTATAAATAATGTTGCAACAGAGCAGCTTGAGGTTGCTGTTGAAAACGCTGTTATTAATGCAAGTGGAAGAGGGTATAAATGCGTAGAACTTCGTTTCAACGATGCCGCATCCCTTCAACAAGCAAAGGACACCCTTTTTAACACCGGTGTTATATATACAATTTATCATGATGTAGGTCTTATAGAAGATTTTACCGGTGCCAAGGTTTATTACAGTACTGATGAAAAGATGAATGCTCTTTGTCTTTTCTTTTGAGGTGAATTAAATGGATATAGAAAAAATCGAAAGAGCGGTGCGGGATATTCTCGAAGCAATAGGGGAAGACCCGGACAGAGAGGGGCTCAAAGAAACTCCTAACAGAGTTGCAAGAATGTATGAAGAAGTATTCTCAGGTCTTTCTGAGGATGCTCATGCCCATCTTAAGCTTTTCAATGAACCGGGTAATGACGAAATGGTTGTTGTTCGCGATATACCATTATATTCAATGTGCGAACATCATTTATTACCATTTGTAGGTAAAGCCCATATTGCGTATATTCCTGCAGACGGAAGAATTATAGGTCTTTCAAAACTTGCCCGTATTGTAAATGTATATGCCAAGCGTCCTCAGGTTCAGGAACGTCTTACAACACAAATCGCAGATTTCCTTTATGATGAATTAGGTGCAAAAAGTGTTGCGGTTATTATTGAAGCGGAGCATCTTTGTATGACAATGCGCGGTGCAAAGGCGGCAGGTGCAGTTACACAGACTTCTGCTCTTCGCGGAACTGCAAGAAGTGACGCAAGAACCCGTTCGGAAGTTATGTCATTATTGACGGGTGGAAGATAATGTTTTCTTTTAAAGCTTTAATTGAAAAGAAAAAAACTCCTCTTGTTATGGGGGTTTTAAACATAACTCCGGATTCATTTTCTGACGGTGGAGAATTCAATGGCCTTTCGAGTGCTCTCGAAAGGCTTAATAAACTTTATGAAGAAGGCGCAGATATTGTTGATATCGGCGCTTGTTCCACAGCACCCAAAAACAAAATAATATCTGTTGAAGAAGAACTGAAACGTCTGGAGTTTCTTCCCGAGCTTGTAAAAAGTTCAAAAGTGCCATTATCTATAGATACATTCAGACCCCAGGTTGCAAGATTCGCCCTTGAAAATGGTGTCAGCATCATTAACGATGAAAGTGGTTCTTTTAATGTTGAAATGGCAAAAGCAGTAAAAGAATATAACGCAGGTTGGATTTTTATGCACACGGGCGGAAAATCATCAAAAGAAGTAAGCGTGTATGAAAATGGTGTTACAGCAGATGTTCTTAGTTTCTTTGAACAAATGAAAACTAAAGCAGTCGATTTTGGTATTAACGAAGATTGCCTTTGTTATGATTGCGGTATCGGCTTCGGAAAATCACGAAATGATGATATTGAGCTTTTGAAGAATTCCAAAACTCTTTCTGAATATTCACCCTTACTTATAGGTGTTTCAAGAAAAAGGGTAATCGGCGAAATCACCGGGGAAGAAAATCCCAAGGACAGAGTAGCGGGAAGCGTGGCAGCGGCAGTAATTTGCGCTGTTAACGGTGCAGGTGTTCTGCGTGTTCATGATGTTAAAGAAACAGTCGATGCTTTGAAGATTGCTAATATACTATTATAATATAGGAGAAAATCGGTAAAAAATGGAAAAGATAATTGTAAAAGGCTTAAGGTTAAAAGCCTATCATGGTGTTAACCCTGAAGAAAAAGTAAACGGTCAGATGTTTGAGCTTGATATTACTGCGCTTATTGATGCAAAAAACGCTAATGCAAGTGACGAGCTTGATGATACTGTCAGCTATGCAAAGATTATTAAAACCACAAGAACGGTGTTTACTGCGGAAAGCTATAACCTTATTGAATATGCCGCAAATAAAGTTGGTATGGAAATAATGAAAGCATACCCCAAGCTTAAAAGTGTTACCGTGCTTTTGAAAAAGCCTGAAGCGCCAATAAGTGCTGACTTTGATTATGTAGCAGTAGAAGAAACAATAACAAGAGAAGAATATATGGAGATTGTCGGAGAATGAAAGCGGTAATCGGAATAGGTACAAATATCGGGGACAGAATAGAAAATATCAGAACCGCAGTTGAGGCTCTTGATTTGTTACCGAATGTAAATGTTTTAAGATGCGCCTCGGTTTATGAAACTGACCCTTGGGGTTATACTGAGCAGAGAGCATTTTATAATACAGTTGTAGAAGTGGAAACAAGCATTTCACCCGAAATGCTTTTAGGTGCTTGTCTTGGTATCGAAGCAGGAATGGGTAGAATCAGAGAATTTAAAAACGGACCAAGGGTAATTGATTTGGATTTGTTGGTTTATGAAAACTATCAGAACGATTCTTCTGATATTACAGTTCCTCATTCAAGAATAGGGGAGCGTGACTTTGTTCTCGTACCCTTGAAAGAACTGTATGACGATATGAATGTGTTAGGCTTTTCCTATATAAATCAGTATGAAAATATAGCTGAAAAAACTACCGCGAAAAAAGTTGAAAAAATTTAAAATTAGGTATTGACATTTCTATATTGTAGTGATATAATTCTGTCTCGTTGGCGACAAGAGAGCCGGTTGGAAAACTGAATAAAAGCTCTTTAAGATGAGAGAAAGCGAAACACCCGGGTGGGTTGATAATTCGCTAAAAAATCTTAAAAAAGTTGTTGACAAATGAAGTTGAACATGATATTATGTTCAGGCACTCGCGAGTTGAGGACAAACTTCCGAGCCTCGAGAGTAGCAAACGAACCTTGAAAATTAAACAACGAGAAAAAAGAAACCCTTGAGATTTTTTTGAGCGTAAATGATAATTTGCGACAGTAAAATTCGGGCTTCGAAAGAAGTTTGAAAGCGATACGCTAGAGTATCGAAAATGAGCT
>JAZQLF010000020.1:0-6205 GCA_045542535.1 Acutalibacteraceae bacterium
ATCATACCGTGGCCTGTTTCCTCGGCACGTCTGTTGATATCGTCCATTTTATAATCCAAAGCGTTTTTGCCATCAGCACAATAGCTGTCGGGAATTTTGAAGGTCATAACGCGTGAGCCGTCAGCACTGTCCCACCAGAAAAGGTTTTCAGGAATTTCTTTATTTTCGTGTGTTCCGGGGCGATGCATTACATAACCGGTCATTCCCGATTTTTTAAGGAATTGAGGTAAAAATGCACTATGTCCGAAGGAATCTACATTGTAGCCTGTTTTGCAGATTTTGCCGAATTTTTCATAATAGTAAAGCTGGCTGTAAAGCGCCTGACGTGCAAAGCTTTCGCCGCTCGGCATATTGCAGTCGGGCTGAACCCACCAACCGTTAACGGGTACCCATCTGCCTTTTTTCACCATAGCTTTAATTTCTTCAAACATTTCGGGGTCAATTTCTTCAACCCACTGATAGTATGCTGCAGAAGAGCAGGTGAAAACGAAGTCTTTATATTCTTTTAATCTGTCGAGAGCACTGCGGAAGGTCTGAAGAACTTCGCCGCAACCCTCTTGCCAACGCCAGAGCCAGATAGGGTCAAGATGAGCGTTGCCGATAAGCTTGATTGTTTTATCCATTATTCTTCACCCTCCTCAATAAATCCGAAATATCTTCCTAACCAATAACCGAAAGTGAAAACATAACAGCTTTCAACACAGAGTGCACCGCCGCTGTCTTCATTTTTGTATTCAAGGGGGTTTCTGTCAAGCTTTGCAATGAATCTTTCGTCGTTAGTGGGAAGAGCGGAAACTTCTTTATAACCGCCCATATATGTACGAACGGGGTAATCGCGTCTTGATGTAAGAGAAACTGCACTTGCAAGACGGGAAGCATTGAAACGGTAGAACCAGGTTCTAACTCTTTCTGGATTGGGTTCTGCCTCAGGATCCGAGAGGAAATAAGGGAAATCGTAGCAGGGATTGTATTCAGGAGCAAGAGAATATCTCCAGCTTCTGAAGCCTTCCAGGAAGAGCTTCTTTCTTTCTTCATCGGGCTCAAGAGTTGCAAGACCCCAAAGAGCAAGAACTGCAAGGTTATGGTCACCGTACATAATGTCTTCGCGGTCATCAATTCCTCCCTGAAGACATACCTGATGGAAACGGTCAAAGTGACCGGTGGTTAATTTATCGTAACCTCTTTCGCAGAGCATATCATAAGTTTCCTGCCATTTACCGCTTTCGCCGGTAATGTGCATTGTAACTCTTAAGAACATAAGAAGCTCTGCAGCATTAAGACAAGCATCTGCCCAACCCATACCGGAGTTGAAATAATCTTCATTCCATTTTGCCCAGGTGGTAGGCTTGCCGTTTGCTTCGCGAAGCTGGAAGCCGTTGTCAATGATATGGTTCATTGTGTTTCTTGCGGCTGTTTTGAGAAGCTCATCATATTCGGGGTCTTCGCAACCTAAGAATTCGTGAGCTACAAGGAGATGAAGATAGTGGTGAGTGATTTCGTCACTGCTTGTATCACCTTTATATGTAATATCAGTATCTTCATAACCGTCGCAAGTATAATATTTGCGAAGTCTTTCGGGAATTGGGGCATCTGCCTTAACCTCAAGACCTACAATATTCTTATTTCTTGAATCTGTAGTGCTTATACAAGAAGCGGTAGCACCGTTTTTCTTGTAGAAAAGACCGTCATCGGGCACGGGCTCGTCCTTTGTAAGATATGTTCTTGCAACGAAGCCGTCACCACGACCTGCAATATACATAAGAAGAAGGTTTGCTTCACTTGCTCTCATAGCAACATCACGGGCTTCAAGAGTTTCGTGAGCGTAGTCACCCTTTTCTCTTTTAAGAGTTGCATAGCGGAAAATTGCACCCATTGCATAAGCTGAAGAGAAGCTACCGTCATTATCGGAGTGTCCGTAAGGAAGTGCAGATTTGAGGTTTCCTGCTTCTGCAAGGTGCTTCTGACTTACCATTCCATGACGCTGAACATAAGTAAGAGTTTCCTCAAGAAGCATATCAGCTTTTTCTTCCATAGACATTTTTATCATAGCAATATGAGTAGCGCCTTTATCGGTGAGAACCCATACTCCGTCACCGTCATCGGGTACAAGTGCGCTGACATTGTTATCTAAAAGGTCACGCCTTGCGCTGAAATACATAACAATATCATAAATGCTTTCAGCATTGGGGTCAAAGCGGGTAACACCACTGCTTGAACCGTACCACATAACACCGTTTTTGCCTTCGCAAAAGCAGGTGTAGTCCTTCTTTTTCTGGGGAAGGGGATATGGGAAATCGGTTAAATCAGGTTTTTGAGGACGAACCTCTAAAAGAGCCTTTGGTACTTCAATATCGTACTTTTTAAAATGGCTCGATACCCTTGTAAGCTGGGGGTAAAGTTTAATAGGTTGTGCCATCTGAACACTCCTTTACAAGTTACATTGGCATTTTAAATCCAAATTTATACATCATAAATCATAACAAAATCAAACGCAAATTTCAATATATTAGGTAAAAATATATATATTAAAAATTTAAAATATCTATTGGAATATTTACAACAAAGTGATATAATAAATCCAATAATGGAATAATTTGGTGCATTTGAAAGGAAAATGCTTATGAATACATCTGTTTTTGACAAATACGAATCAGAAGTCCGTTCCTATTGCCGTAATTTCCCCGCAGTTTTTACAAAAGCAAAGGGTTCAATTATTACTGCTGAGGACGGAAAAGAATATATCGACTTTTTCTGCGGTGCAGGTGCTCTTAACTACGGTCATAACAATGATTATATTAAAGAGCAGATTATCAGCTATCTTGAGAGCGACGGAATAATCCATTCTCTTGATATGTTCACATCTGCAAAAAGAGATTTTATTGAGTATTTTGAGAAAAATATTCTTGAACCCCGTGGATTTGATTATAAAATTCAATTCCCCGGTCCAACAGGAACAAATGCTGTTGAAGCGGCTCTTAAGCTTGCAAGAAAGGTTAAAAAGAGAAATAATATTTTCGCATTTATGGGCGCTTTCCACGGAATGACTCTCGGCTCACTTTCAATGACTACTGACAGAGATTCAAGAGAGGGCGCAGGAGTTGTTCTTACAGACGTTACTCATATTCCTACTCCCTATATGTTCCCTGAGCTTGATGTTTTAGAATATATGCAGACTCTTCTTGATGACGACCATTCAGGTATCTCAAAGCCTGCGGCAGTGTTCATTGAGCCCGTTCAGGCAGATGGCGGTATTCACGTTTTCAGCGTAGAATTCCTTAAAGGGCTTCGAGAATTCTGCACAAGAAACGATATTCTTTTAGTTTGCGACGATATTCAGGTTGGTTCAGCAAGAACAGGAACATTTTTCTCCTTTGAAAGAGCAGGAATTACTCCCGATATCGTTACCCTTTCAAAGTCTATCGGCGGTTATGGTATGCCTTTTGCTCTCGTTCTCTTCAAACCCGAGCTTGATATCTGGAAACCCGGTGAGCATAACGGTACTTTCAGAGGCAGTCAGCTTTCAATTGTTGCGGCAAAAGCAGGTCTTGAGATAATGCTCAAAGACAATGTTGAAAAAGAGGTTCAAAGAAAAGGCGAAATTATCAAAGAATATCTCTCAAAGGTTAAAGATATCAACGAGAACTTTGATGTTCGCGGTATCGGCTTTATGTGGGGCGTTGACTGTAATAAGGTCAAACCCGATGCAGTTTCAAGAGCAATTGTAAGAGAGTGCTTCGACAATGGTCTTATTGTTGAAAGAGCAGGACGAAACAACGACGTTGTTAAGCTTATGCCCTGCCTTCTTGCAGATGACGAAACTCTCAAAAAAGGTCTCGAAATCTTTGTGAATGCTGTTAAAACAGTTGTTGAGAAAATGTAATTAATTAAGCTATTGCAAGACAGCAACTGTTTTGCAATAGCTTTTTATTAAATTTTGGTTGGAGAAAATATGGCTAAAGAAAAAAAGACAGGCAACGGGAAGCTTATAAAACGCTTTTTGCCTTATTATAAATTACATATAAAAACCCTTATATTCGATTTATTCTGTGCATCGCTTACTACAGTTTGTGAGCTTGCGCTTCCTATGATAGTGCGCTATATAACCAATGCGGTTACAACAGATATTTCTCTTCTGACCCCTGCAATTATTCTTGGCGTTGGTGGCGCATATCTTGTTATGAGAATAATTGACGCGGTGGCAAACTATTATATGGCATCCGTGGGTCATATTATGGGTACAAAAATGGAAACGAAAATGCGAAAGGATTTGTTTGAGCATCTTCAGAAGCTTTCCTATTCCTACTATGACAATACAAAAGTGGGTACAATAATGTCCCGTATAACAAGCGATTTATTTGATGTTACGGAGTTTGCCCACCATTGCCCTGAAGAGTTTTTTATTGCAGGAATTAAAATTGTTGTTTCCTTTACAATTTTAAGCTTTATAAATCTTCCTTTAACACTTCTTCTCTTTGCGGTTATTCCCGTTATGGCAGTTTGTCTAAGATATTTCAGAAAGCGTATGAAGGACGGCTTCCGTGAATCCCGTGTAGTAGTGGGTGAACTTAATTCACAAATTGAAGATTCTCTTTTGGGTGTTCGTGTTGTAAAATCCTTTGCAAACGAAAATATCGAAGAGAAGAAATTCAAAAAGGGTAATGAAAAATTCCTTGAAATCAAGTCTAAAGTTTATAAATATATGGGCTCTCACAGCTCTATTAACAGAGTTTTTGAGGGTGTAATGTATATTCTCATAGTTGTTGCAGGTGCGTTCGCCCTCGTTGGAGGAAAAATCAACGCTGCGGACTATATTGCATACCTTCTTTATATCTCAACTCTTCTCACATCCATAAGAAAAATCATCGACTTTGCAGAGCAGTTCCAGAGAGGTATGACGGGTATCGAGCGCTTTGCGGAAATTATGGACACAGAGCCTACTATAAAAGACAAAGAAAATGCAAAAGAGCTTGTTGTTAAAGAGGGTACAATTGATTTTCAGAACGTGACCTTTAAATATTCCGAAGACACAGACGAAATTCTTGATAATATAAATATTCATATCGGTAGCGGTGAAAGCTTTGCCCTCGTTGGTCCGTCAGGTGGCGGTAAAACAACAATTTGCAATCTTATACCCCGTTTTTATGAGCTTACAGAGGGTAGCATAAAAATTGACGGAACAGATATTCGTGATGTTACACTTAAAAGCCTTCGTGAAAATATAGGTGTTGTTCAGCAGGATGTTTATTTGTTCTCCGGTACTGTAAGAGAAAATATTGAATACGGCAGACCCGGTGCTACTGAAGAAGAAATAAGAGAAGCCGCACGTCTTGCAGGTGCAGAAGAGTTTATTGACAAGCTTCCTGATGGTTTTGATACCTATGTAGGCGAACGCGGAGTTAAACTTTCAGGCGGTCAGAAGCAGAGAATCAGTATTGCGAGAGTATTCCTTAAAAATCCGAAAATACTTATTCTTGACGAGGCAACAAGCGCTCTCGATAACGAAAGTGAATATCTTGTTCAGCAGTCTTTGGAAAGACTGGCATCGGGCAGAACAACAATAACCGTTGCTCACAGACTGACAACAATAAAAAATGCCGACAAAATCCTTGTTGTTACAAAGGACGGCATCGCCGAAAGCGGCAGCCACGAAGAGCTCGTGGCACAGAACGGACTTTATTCGACGATGTATAAAATGTATAGAATTTAAGTGGCAAGTTGAAAGTGGAAAGTGGAAAGTTTAGGGGAAGCTCCGCTTCCAAACATCATATTAGAAAATTCTTAACCGAACTTATTCTGATTTAATTAGTTTAGTTTTAAGAATTAAAAATACAGAACAATAAAGTTGTTTTTTCTGGAGTTTTTATAATAGCCGACCGCAGGTCCCGAAACTTTCCACTTGCCATTTTCAAATTTCCACTATCACGCTGGCGACTGGTGACTGGCGACTGGTAGCTATCTAAAAATACAAGGAGGACTCACTATGACCTACCCAACCCCTCACATAAACGCAAAGCCTGAGGATTTTGCGAAAACCGTGCTTATGCCCGGTGATCCGCTCAGAGCTAAGCATATTGCCGAGAATTTTCTTGAAAATCCGAGGCTTGTGAACAATGTACGCGGTGTGCAGGGCTACACAGGCACATACAAGGGTGTTCCTGTTTCGGTAATGGCAAGCGGTATGGGTATTCCGTCAATAGGAATTTAC
>JAZQLF010000021.1:0-9757 GCA_045542535.1 Acutalibacteraceae bacterium
ACAGGATGTGGAAAAGGATTTCGTCTATTATTATTTCAAGAATCAATATTGCTGGAATTTCTTTCCCGATGAATCCAGAGAAACTGTCAGAGAAAAATTGAGTAGTTTTGCATTGAAATACCGAACCAAACATCCCGACAAAAATCTGAAAGTTCTGTTTTGGCCTAAAAAGTTTTTAGAAGGCTTCAATGGCCTGCAATATTATGACCCTCATTTTGGAGAAGCCTTTTATAACGATTCGTTCAATGACACTGTTGATTACAATGACCTTCTTTCTAAAATCAAATGCAACACTCTGTTTATGAAAGCAAAGACAACGATTGGTGAGAATGGTTTGTTGCAAGGCGCATTGTCTGATGAAGATTTGCAGAGAGTCAATGCCTTGATTGAAAATATGAAAATCAAGCAATTTGATTGTGGACACGGTATTCATACAGAAAAGGCAAACCAGTTTGTGAAAGCAATCATTTCAATTTAACGAACAAGAGCAACAGTATTGAATGTATTTTTCACTGTTGCTTTTTTGTTTGTCAGGGTGGTATAATTAGCTCAATTGATTGCGGAACTAAGGTGAAATAATATGGTTAAAGAAGTAATACACGACCCGATTTTGTTGGCAATGAAATCGGACAAGCGTTCAATCACCTATGAAACACTTGAAGCAGACGAACCTGTAGAAGAAAACTTCACCTTGGTTTCAGTATCTTATCTGTGAAATAAAGCATATTAAATACCAACTCCCACTCACCTTTGTTTCAGTGCGTGGGAGTTGTTATAACTTATCTGTATTGTAAATATTCAATAAATCGTTTTACTGCAAGAGAAGCAGTTTTCTTATCTCTCAAAGCAAGTCCTATGTTTCGATATGCAGGAACATCAAGTTCTTTTGCTATGATACGATAGGGGACACGCTTTAAGATCAGTTCGGGAAGTATGGCAATACCAAGTCCGCTTTCTACCATAGACATTACAGCGTAATCGTCCCAAGTAGTAAATTTTACATTTGGTGTTAAATTATTACGCTCAAATATTTCTGAAATTTCTGCTTTTGCACCTTTTTCAAGAAGCATAAAAGGTTCATTGCAAAGAGAAGTTACAGGGAACTTATTGCAATCTTTCAACGGATGATTTTCAGGGATTATTGCCATAAGCTTGTCTTCTTCCAGGAAGATGGTTTCAAATTCAGGATGGGTCGGTAATCTTAAAAATCCACAGTCAACTCTACCCGTATGTATCCATTCTTCAATTTCGGTATAGTCACCCAGCAGAAGTTCATAGTCAATGTTCGGATAATCTTTCTGAAACTCCTTTATGATGTTCGGAAGCCAATGGGTAGCCACACTGGAAAATGTGCCGATACGAATTAGTCCTGACTGCAGACCGTTTAATTCATCTACCTGCATTTTCAGTTTATCAAAATCAGCACAAAGGTTTTGTGCATATGGCAGGAGTTTCATTCCATCACTGGTTGGTTTTACACCGTTTTTATTTCTCTCAAGCAGTGTTACTCCCCATTCTTTTTCAAGGTCAGCTATCATTCTGCTGATACCTGATTGTGTATAGTTTAGTATCTCTGCAGCCTTTGTAAAACTTCCGTATTCCACAGTTTTAACAAAGGAAAGATATTTTTGTAAATTCATATCCATATAACTACCATTCCATATTGCGATTTTAAGTATAACAAATATTTGCTTTTGTTATACTTTGGTTTATGATACAATATTTCAAACCTAAAATCAAGGAGTAGAATATGGACAAGGAAGCATTTTTAAAATATATATCTGCACTGCTGTTGTTCGGAGTTAACGGTATTGTTGCAAGTCATATACCGCTGAATAGCTATGAAATCGTATTTTTGAGAACATTAATCGGTAGTATTCTTTTGATTGCCTTGTTTTTAATTGGCAAAGGCAAATTTCATATAAAAGAATATAAAAAAGACACCGTTTTCATTGCCTTGTCAGGTGTTGCAATGGGGACAAGTTGGATGTTTTTGTATGAGGCATATCAACAAATCGGTGTAAGTTTAGCATCATTGTTATACTATTGCGGTCCTGTTATCGTGATGATATTATCACCGTTGATTTTTAAGGAAAAGTTCACTGTCCCTAAAATAATAGGGTTTGCGACGGTTCTTGTTGGCATTGTGCTTGTAAATGGTAATGCTACTAATGGTAACGGAAATAGTTGGGGATTGCTCTGTGGTGTACTGTCTGCAGTTATGTATTTCTTTATGGTAACACTAAATAAGCAATCAAAAAACATTACGGGAATGGAAAATTCGGTAATTCAGCTTGTTGTCAGTTTTCTGACGGTTGCAGTTTTTGTTGGGGTAAAACAAGGTTTTATTATAAATATTCCAACAGGCGCTTGGGGTTGGATTCTTATACTTGGTATTGTGAATACGGGAATAGGTTGTTATCTGTATTTTTCACCACTTTCAAAATTACCCGTACAAACAGTAGCTGTATGCGGTTATCTTGAGCCACTTTCGGCAGTTGTTTTCGCTACAGTCTTGCTTGGTGAAAAAATGACTATGATTCAAATTATCGGTGCAGTTTGTATTATAGGCGGTGCAATGATAGGTGAGTTAATAAAATCGAAGAAATAAACAAATTCAATTTAGCGAACTGAATATGTTTGCTATGGGGTGTCACTTTGGTGGCACTCCTTTTGTTATGATGGAATTTTTCATAAATGTGTGGTATAATGAGTTCTATAAACTTGAATTTGTGTGGTGGATAACTTGAAAAATGTAGTAATCAATGCAGATGAATATGGTTTTTTGCCTGAAAATAACCCACATAAAAACTCCGAAGCTTTTCAAAAAGCGGTTGATAAGGGCGGAATAGTTCAAGTTACTGTTCCCGGTATTTATAAAATTTCCCGGCAAATTGAAATCGGTGATAATACAAAGCTTGTGTTCTGTGAAGGTGTGATTCTTCAACGGGAAGAATGTCTTAGTGGCGTTAATGGTAATGCTTTTATAAATAAAGGTGCGCTTAAGGGAGAATATAATCGTAATATTGAAATTATCGGATTGCATCTTGAATGTAACGGTATTGAAAGCAACGACTTTGGCGTGAACAGTCGGATTGCGGGATTACGGGCACAGGTTGCAATGATTTATGTTGAAAATTTAAAAATCCATGGTTTTGAGTGCCATGGATTACTTGAAAAGGATTATGCAATTCAGATAAGTGCGTTTAAAAATATTAGTCTTAATGATTTATATATAACAGGAAATAAAGATGGTGTTCATCTTGGTTGGGGCGACGGATTTGTTATAAGAAACGGCAGGTTCCGCACATTTGATGACCCAATAGCACTCAACGCCTTTGATTACGCAACCTCAAATACTCATATAGGTTGGATTGAAAACGGTATAATCGAAAACTGTATTGATTTGGATGATAACTCAACAACCGGCTTTTTCTGTAGGATTCTTGGTGGTGCCTGGTGCAGATGGCACAAAGGAATGCAGGTTCAGCACTCGGATACCGTTGCGGTTAATGGTAAAACATATCGTGTTCTGATGAATCCGAAGGATGGAAAATTATATACCTCCAATACACCGCCTTGCCATGAAAAAGGAATTAAGGAATATGACGGTATAAATTGGGTTGTTGTGCGCAATACGGAAGAGCTTGACTGCGGTTGTCGCAACATAATAATACGAAATTGCAGACTTCAGAAAAAGCGTAATATAGGAATTGCCGTAAGTCTTAATTATGACACATATGCACGAAGCTTCTATCCCGGTTGTGTATGCGTTCCTCAAGGTGAAATCACTCTCGAAAATATCGCTTTAGAAAATGATGTTGATATTCTGTTTCATTCAAATTATCCCACTGAAAATATAACACTGAAAAATATAGATTTCAAAAACTCAAAGCTTTGTTTTGATATCGTACCGCAAGCAGATAAAATCATTTATCCCAAGGTTGAGGTAAATGCAGAAAATGTTGTTTTAAATGAAAACACAATACAAACTAACCCAAAACATCCGATAAAGCTATGCTTTATGAAATGACAAATAAGAATTTGCCGAGGTGTTAAAATGAACATTGATGTCGCTTTTGATTTCACATCTGATACCCCAAACTATTGGAATAATTTTTGGAATGACAGTATTCTTGGCGGAGGCGGTGCCGACCCAGATGCTGTAAGCAAAACATTACAAACTTATCATCAATTTCTATGGAGCAAACCATTACCTAACGGAGAACAAATAAATCTGTCAATTGGCAAGGGTTATGACTATTTAACATGGAAAAACTTTAGATTTGGAAGTGATTCTATACTTGCGAGTTTTCGCTATATCGGATACCGAAAAATGTTAGAAGAAGTTTCAAAAACAATTCCGAACTATCAGAATTTTATTGAAGACTTTATACATAGAACATATACCATTGGTGGCAGTATTATATTTCCAAAAGAAAACAGCATCAATAGAGCACGAGGGGTTAATCCGTTTATCAAGGATAGGTGGGATTTAACATTGGAGTGTATAAGAAGATATTACAAAAATGAAACCAGCCCACTTTATGAAACTTTGATAAAGAACAAAGAGTTTTTCGATTTATTTATAGACTTTAAAGGATATGTTGATTTCTTCTATCTTCAAGATTGTGTGTCAACAGATTATCAATCAGTAATTTTCTGGATTGGTGACGGAGATTTATCAAAAAATCCAATGCCAAAAACAGTTGATGAATATTTAATGTGGATTGAAAAACAACTTGATTTTGTTTCAAAAAGAAACAAAAGAATAGAATTAGAAATTCAACTTTAAATTTCAATTTAACAAACAAGAGCAACAGTATTTTCACTGTTGCTTTTTTGTTTGTGAGGGTGGTATAATTAACTCAATTGATTGTGAAATTAAGGTGAAATATATGGTTAAAGAAGTTATTCATGACCCGATTTTGTTGGCAATGAAATCGGAGAAGGCTACATTTGAAGATTTGCAGGTGGCGAAGGATTTGTTGGACACGCTTATTGCCAATAAGGTTGGTTGTGTTGGTATGGCTGCCAATATGATTGGTGTGCATAAGCGCATTATCTGTTTCGATAATGACGGTACATATATGACAATGTTCAACCCTGAAATTATCAAAAAATCAGACCCATACCAAACTGAAGAAGGGTGTCTTTCATTGCTCGGTGGTCCTCGTAAATGTAAGCGTTTTAAGAGTATAAAAGTGCAGTGGCAAACAGCCGAATTCCAAACCCGAATCAAAACCTTCACCGGCTGGACTGCACAAATTATCCAACACGAAATCGACCATTGTGATGGGGTGTTGATTTAATGAAAATAATAATTGATGCTGATGCATGTCCCGTTGTAGATATTACCGTCAATACAGCCAGAGAGCGAGGACTCCCGTGTATCATTGTCTGCGACAATACCCACACCATTGAAAAAGACGGGGCAAAAACTATCGTCGTTGATAAGGGCGCAGATTCTGCCGATTGCTGTATTGCAAATCTTACCGAAATTGGTGATGTAATTATCACTCAGGACTACGGTCTTGCGGCACTTGTGCTCGGTAAGGGCGCTAAGGCACTTAATCAGAACGGACTTATTTACACCGACAGCAATATAGAAAATCTCCTTTTCACCCGTTTTATAGGCAAAAAGGAGCGTATGGCAGGCAAAAGAACAAAAGGCCCCAAAAAGCGCACCGACCAAAACGATGCAGACTTTTTGAAGGCATTGCTTTTGTGCCTTGAATAGTATGTTCGAAGATAAAACAAATTACTAAATACACATTACACTATCTTCATCGTGGACGGTTATTTCCTTCAAATCTGCCCATTTACCATCATAGTAATATTTAAAGTCTGTCAGAAGTTCAATAAATATAGCAGAATCTTTTTCTGATACCTTTTTCAAAACATCAAAATTCAGCACATCAATTTTCATTTTTAAATTTGCCATATCCGTTATACAATCCCAAAAAGCATCCCAATTATTGCCAAAATAATCAGGGAAATCCATAGCCGTTGAAATGGTTTCAAACATATCATAACGGTTTTTAACGTCTTTAAAATCAATTATATATTTTTGTTGTTGATTATCCATATACAAACCTTTCGCATTCACTCGATATAATATTCGTTTTCGCCATTATGTACTTTTATAACGGTAATATCGTAATATTTATCGTTACCATAATGCTTAAGTCTTTTTAAACTGTTAACAAGATATTCTGATTCTTTAGAAAGTTTTTCCTCAAGTACATTAAGGTTATGTATTTCAATATACAATGGTACTCCGTTGATATCAGTTATGCAATCCCAAAATGCATCCCAGTTATTGCCAAAATAATCGGGAAAATCCATAGCTGTCGAAATGATTTCGAACATATCATATATACCCTTTACATTTTTAAAATCAATCACATATTTATTTGTATTATTATCCATAATCTCATCCTTTTGCTTCGGTTATTTCATAAAATGTTTGGTAATGGTCATAAGAAACAAATATCAAGCCGTCATTACTCCATAAAATTCGTTTTGAATTACGGTATCCTTTCGTGTAATCTAAATCTGCTTCATACCACTTTTCTTTTTGGGGCAGTTTTCCATTCTTGTTTTTGTACAAATCCCAACCAATCATTTTGCCGGGGACTGCGTTTTCAATGAACTTATAAGTGTTTTTCCAACCTTCTGAAAGCGCAAAAGCTTTCAACACATAATAATCCGGTAGCTTTTTCAGATATTTTAAGTAAAAATCAGCACCATCTGTACCTTTTTGAGTAGCTGTTCCGGCGCGTTTTGTTCGCATCGCGGGAGCCACACATTGACAGTTAGGATGTTGTTCGTACTCTATTGGTTTGATTTCGGGCTTATATATTTTACCATGAATTTCTTTGCAATCCTTACAAGTTGTGAACAACCATCTTGATTCATGATTGCGCCAATTTATACTATCGCCTTTCAAATTTTTATCGGGTGGTGTTATCAATATATCATCCTTTCGCATATTAATCAAATTTGTTTTATAGTTTTTTGTTTTTTGTAGCTGCACAGAACATTTGTTCTGTTGGTGGTATTGTAACACAAGTTTTTGAAGATTTCAACCCGATTTTAAAAGTTTTTGGAATTTTTTGAAAACATAAATAATGATTCGATTGCTAATAATTAAAAATGCTTTAATGCAACCTGAAATCTCTCGTGTTGCATTTCTTTTATATCAATGGTAAAATTGTGGTAGTACGATTTGGTGGTGATTCGGTTGGAGAAGAAGGATTACATAAAATGGATTCGTGGCAAGGTTGGTCACGAGAAAATTATAATTGTCTATGCAGGCGGTTGCATCTTCAATGAAAAGGGTGAAGTGCTTCTTCAAAAACGAGCCGACTGTAATAAGTGGGGATTTCCCGGCGGTGCTCTTGAGCTTGGTGAAACACCCGAAATGGCAGCCAAACGAGAGGTTAAAGAAGAAACAGGCTTAGATGTTGAAGTTGGCAATCTCATTGGTATTTACACTGACTGTGATGTTGTGTGTGCTAACGGAGATGAAGTTCAAAGTATTTGCATCGGATACGAAATGGCTATTATCGGTGGAGAGTTGGTCTGCGACAAGGACGAAACATTGGAACTCAAATACTTCTCATTAGACGATATGCCCGAACTGTTTTGCAAGCAACACGAAGAACTTTTGAGAGATATAAAGGTGAACAGAAATGAACTGTGATATGTGCAAGGTTATTGAACAAATCAAAAACGGTGAAAACCCTTGGTTTGTGAAAGAGCTTGAAACAGGCTATGTTATATTAGGTTGGAATCAGCATTTTTATGGCTATTCATTATTTATCTGCAAACAGCACGTTGTTGAACTTTTCGATTTGGATGTTGATTTCAGAACTAAATATTTGCTTGAAATGACGATGGTTTCTGAAGCTGTAAAAAATGCCTTCGGTGCAGAAAAGATTAATTATGAATGTCTCGGTAATGGTGATATTCATTTACATTGGCATATCTTCCCCAGAAAAAGCGGAGATTTGTTGGACTATGGCAATAATGGTAAAGGTCCTGTTTGGTGGTTGCCTAAAGAAATAATGTGGGCAGAAAATAACAAACCTTCTCCTGAAGATTTGGAAAAAATGAAAACAAAACTTCTCACAGAATTGGAAAAGCTTAGGTAAAGATATTATATTTTATAGTGATATGGAGTAATTAAAATGTTAAGTCCAAGAATAGAAACAGATCGACTTATTTTAAGACGATATAAAGAAAGCGATATTGATGCCATTTATGAAATCATCACAGATGAAAGATTGGCTAAATATATTAAATATCCCAATTTGACAAAAGACGAAGAATTGGAATGTATTAAAAAATGGATAAGCGAAGCTGACGAAAACAAATATGAAAAGTGGGTTATGGAATTGAAATCCACGGGCGAAGTTGTCGGTAATATCGATGTGAATACCGTTGTAAAAAAGCATAATTATTGTAACGTTGGATATACGGTAAGGTATCAATTTTGGGGCAATGGTTACGCTGCCGAAGCATTAAAAGCGGTTGCAGATCACTTGTTGAATAATCGTGATTATTATTTGGTTGAATGTTCGTGTAACGAACTTAATGTGCAATCATTTAGAGTAATGGAAAAAGCGGGATTTATAAAAGATGGATATATTTCTAACAGACGATTAAATAAAGATGGGAAATATTCCGGCGTCGTTTATTATAGTAAATCGAAATGAGAAAATCAGTTTCAGGAAAAATACTTTAAAACAGAAATTTATATGGGATAATGTATTTAGATAGTAGAGGATAAACCAAATGAGCTACATAATGGATTTGAGAAAAGTGGTTGGGCACAGACCTTTATTGCAGGTTGGTGCAAGTGTTATTGTGGTTGATGCATGTGGTCGCGTTTTGCTTCAATTACGCAGTGATAATAACACTTGGGGTTATGCCGGTGGTTCGGTAGAAATAGACGAAAATGTTGAAGATGCAGCCAAGAGAGAGTTGTATGAAGAAACAGGCTTGATTGCTAAAGAATTAACTCTTTTAGGTGTGTTTTCAGGCGAATGTATGCACAACATTTATCCCAATGGCGATGAAGTATCTAATGTAGATATTGTTTATATCTGCAAAAGCTACGAGGGTGAATTGAAATGTCAGGCAGGCGAGGTGGAGAACCTGAAGTTCTTTGATATTTCTGCTTTACCTGATAACATTTTCAAACCCAATTTACCTGCGATAAAGAAATATATTACAAAGTATAAAACAAGGTGACGAATAATGATTAAAATAGATGCAGGGGATTTCTTCCTGGTTGAGCCTAGCGAAGAATATGCAGAGCAGATTGCTGAATATAAGCAGGCTTTTCTGGATGCAGATTCCTCAATGGATGGTTGCGGTCGTCTTCGCAGATGCGAGGACCCACTTACATATATTTCAGAGTGCAGAAAATACACATCACCCGAAACACTTCCTGACGGGTGGGTTATATCAACGCAGTTTTTCTACATCCGCAAGACTGACAATCGACTTGTGGGTATGATACAGGTGCGCCATTATTTCAATGATTGGCTTTCAAAGTTTGGCGGTCATATCGGGTATTCAATAAAACCAAGCGAAAGAAGAAAAGGCTATGCAACATCAATGCTCCGTGCCATTCTCCCGTATTGCAAGGACCTCAATCTTGATAAAATTCTTATAACCTGTATTGACGACAATATAGGCAGTGAGAAAACAATACTCAATAATGGTGGCGTTTACGAATCCATGG
>JAZQLF010000022.1:0-4170 GCA_045542535.1 Acutalibacteraceae bacterium
TATTTCTACAACCATCAGCGCATCCAATTAAAAACAAAACTGACTCCGCTGGAAAAACGAAGTCAGTTTGTTGCTTAAAATTTAATCTTTCCTGCCACAGGGGTCTTTTTTGTGCTGTCCGTACAAATTGGGGCTGCACACTGATAACCGAGGCCTGCACTTCCACCAATTATCATAGAAAACACAAAAAAACCTAAAATAACTATGACGCCAAAGATAATCCACAAAGATATAAATATATCACCTTTGTTTCTTTTCTCTTTCATTTGACTCACCGCCTTGTGTGTATTATAACACACCGATGGTGATGGTGCAAGGGATAATGATATATCGCTAACGCGATATGATATACGACTTGCGCCGTATGATATATTTGCGTTGCAAATATGATATAATATCCGTTCCTTCATATGCGTAGCATATATCATCCACCGCAGGTGGATATCATACTAAAGGTATATCACCCGTTCCGTAAGGAACGGATATCATTGAAAAAAGGAGTTCACTTTCGTGAAGTCCTTTTTTCTGGGAGTTTTGAACTTAATGACACGAATTCAAAACGCCTGAATTTTACTGATTTTTCTTTACATTTTTATTATAACATAAAAAAGCACTCTCTGCAATACAAAAATGCAGAAAGTTCCCTTGAAATTTATAACGGCAATGCAAAGCAAACGCCTGCAAAACTACAACCGTTATCAAATAATATATTTAGTTGATAAAATACTTCTCTTCCCTATTAACGCATAGTCCACCCTAAAACTGCGTTGCAAAAGAAAAGCACTATTACAACATCAAAATCCGGAATCAAACAGACTGTTTCCTGCGCACGGAAACAAGACTTCCCTATTTGCTACTGCTTCGCACTCTTCTCCACTTTCGCGGCCCCTATGAAATAACAAAAGCACCCATCCGGAGATAGGTGTTTGACATTTACTGTTCTTGTGCTAACAGACAATATGTATAGTTACATCCTATCAACGGTATTGCTTACCCATCAATATGTAACTAAATACATATACCCTCAGCTTGCATAACTCAAAAAGCAATATGTTATTAAGTTTGAATTTGTTTTAGCATATAATTTTCCAAGTGTCAAGTATAAAAGTGTAATAATTTGCCCGTTTTAAAAAATAGCGATTTTAAATATGCTAATTTGGCCTTTTGGATAAAAAAACACGTAAAAATACACCGTTTTGACGATTTTAAATCTACTATTCCGAACGTAATTCTCGAGCTAAAGATACTATTACATCTAAAATAACATCTATTATATTGATAAGCCGGAGATTAACTTTTGTCAATCTCCGGCTACATTTTAATACACTTGTACCTACCACAAACATGTCAAGTTTCGTAAAATTGCAACACATATCTGTATATTAAATTTGTTGATCTAATATACTCGTCATACGTTGAATTTGTTCACCAAGAACACTTACGCACTCTCGTAATTCTTCACGAACTGCCTGCTGCGAAGATATTCCTTGTTCCTCCATGTTCAAATCAGCTTCAATCTTAGGTATGAAGTACTCGCTGAGAGATATACCATTATTAGCAATATATGCCTTTAACTTTCGATGAAGCTCCGCGTCAACGCGGAAAGCAATTGTTGATGTATCTGCCATATTCTCACTTCGTTAATTATGTTTACAACTTCATTATACTTGTTAACATTTTAATTATCAAGCATTTTTTGTAAAAAAGCAAACATATTCAACACAGAATAGCAAAACCTTTGTTTGATTATATTTTGACAATGTAACATTATATAACATTAATTCTAATCAAGCAAACTATTGTAATCAATGCACCGAAATATGCCAATGCATACTTGCTCAAAGAAATATTGTTATGCTTCTCTGTAAGAACTCCAATTGCCGGTGTGCTCGTCATTCCGCCGGCAATCGTAGTAGCCGGTAATCTATCTTTAAAGAAAAATTTGTAAAGAAATGTCCCTGAAATTATCGGAACCATAGTCATCAAGACACCGTAGAAAATTACTTTTAGCTCAACACCATTAGTAAGTTGCATACCGGCAGGAATACCGTTCCCCACAAAGAATAGCACCAATCCCATATTCCTGAAAGGCGCCAACATCTTTGTTGTTAACGATTTTAAAGAGTTCATCTTTTTAACAATTATACCTACCACAATTCCGACACATAACATTCCACCAGAATTTCCTAACGAAAAATTTGCGATTTCAATATTACCAATTATTCTCCCTACTACAACTACGCAACCAATTTGAAGCAAACCATATAACGCTGCTTTATTTTCATACAGTTTCTCAACCTTGCTTCCCATATTTGAAGTATCCATAGCCTTGTTGCTTATTACCTGAACAAAAAGAACGGTTGCTATAACACCAAAAAGGTAGGCACAGCCATATCCTAAAACAATATCGTTAGTCACAACATTTTCTAATTCGCAAGCAGCAGACAATCCTGGAGTAGTAGTTAATGCTCCGCATAAAGCACCTAATAGTTTTGACTCGGACACATTCTTATCAACCACAGAAATAATTTTCATCGCAACAAATGCTGAGCAGACCATTAAGGAACCTATTGCAATAGCCTTCATATCTTTTTTATTCCGAAAATCAAGTATTCCTCCAGTAGAAAGACCTATTGAAGAAACAAACAACGCTGTACCAAACGAGGAAAAGAATTTCATATTGGTTTCATACTCTATCACATTTACCACGGATGAATGTAAGGCAATAGCCGAAAGTATCCACCCTGTTAATACAGCAACAATTAAAACGCCGGATAAGTCTAATGATATTTTAGCAAATTTTATTTTCCCTATGAGATAGCCCAAAATTATAACAATGAATGTTACCGACAAAGGCGATAATAGATTACTCAGCGCCGCCATTATTCATCACCGAACAACTGCATGTGTAACGGTCTGATTTCGTGACACATCATATTAATCTTATCAATTTGTTTGTCAATATGGTAATGCCCGCAATACCAAATCTCGTAATCTATTTCTTTTTCAAGTTTTCCAAGCCATTCTTCAGTAGATCTATCGATATCTGGTTTAAAAAGCTTTTTGGATTTTGCTTTTCGGGGCTTTCTTTTAATTGCGGCATTTTGACGGGTTGACATAAACATCTCGGTAGGAAGATAATCAATCGGACAAGTGTGAGTCATCATACCATAAATTTTATTATCCTCCGCAGATAGTTTCTCTTCCACTTTTGCCTTGATAGTATCATCGGGCATTTCATCTTCCCAGAACGGTTTGTCTTCCTCCAAGCAGCGCATCTTATCTACACTATGTGCACCGCCTACTACCATATACTTCTTGCCTTCAAAGTTGTAAATCTCTCCATCAATGGCAAAATAAATATTAGGATATTTAGGCTCATAATACACTTTTCCGCCGCAAAAACTTCTGATTCCGTATGTTCCGACGTTCTGCGGTCGGTTTTCCTTATTCCCGTGAAGACAGAACAGAGTAATGTTCAAATTGGAAATCTCCTTTTTGAGTTTATCATCCCGAACATCCTCATAATAGTTAAAACCGGTATCGCCAAGAATGATTAATACGTCTTTCCTTCGGGTATTCATCTCACGACAAAAATCCTTCACATACTGAAAATTACGATGCTTATCTCCCGTAATAAAATATTTTGCCGGTGTACCGTCATCGTAGTACGAAGTTGCTTTTTCCTCTTTCCATGTGCTTTTAGCAATCAGGTAAAGAATGTACAGAATCTCTCCGCACAGCACACCCAAAAGCAGCCCTGTTAATACATTAGCAATTGTAATAGGTGTTATAACCAAAGCAGAAGCCAAAGCGCCTACCACTGCACCAGGAACAATAACCTGTTTTACTGCGTTTACGATGTGCTTCTCTTTAGTATGAGTTTTTAAATGTATACAAACCAACCCAATCACTGACAAAATTAAATTGATAATAATTATTGCTGTTTGCATTTTGTATTCTCCTTTTTTAAATTGAATTATTTTCGCAGCTGCAATCATAGTATAAAAAATAACCCTGACAACTAATGTCAGGGTTAAAAAATTAAATGTTTTTTAGCACCAAAAAGTAATCAACACCATCTGATAAAAAGTTTTGCTGCTTCTCGCTTTAAAATGCTATATGACTATCGTTTGCAAATGAGGGGGCAAAATTTTCGTACACAAAATT